>JBITAJ010000027.1:0-314376 GCA_044440125.1 Sedimentisphaeraceae bacterium JB056
CTCAAAATTAGTCAAAATGCTTCCTGTAATGGAAAAAACAAGTTTTTTAACCAGACGATCAATGAATACCATGCGAAATATCAATGCCTGTCAAAACAAAGGCAAACTAAGACTCGAAAACCTTGCAAACGGAATAACTCGCATAAATCATCTGATACATCATAGAATTATTGCAAAGTTTGTCTTTACTGTTTTTGAATATTATTTACAATAGTTATTTAATATACGATTTTTAAGAAGATATGGGGGCTTGAGAAAGGGAATTATCGTGACAAAGGATAATAACATAACAAAGTATTCCGCTGCCGTAACACTTTCGGATATGGAGATTTTCGTTTTTCCGGAATTGATGTACAGCGTAGTTCTGGCCAATATAATGAGTCCGCTTCTATGGAATTGGCGGGAACTTTCCACTTTCAAGAAACTTCGCAAAAAACCTGCCCACCGGCGTCTCGGCCGGCTCAGGCAGTTTATAATGGACGAGTTTGATTTCAACCTCGACCTCAATACGTGGGGTTTGACTGATAAGGACAGGGAAATTGCACGGTTTGCACCGTTTATCAGTCCGGAGAAGATTGCCGACAGTAATGCGCTTTTCGGATATCACGGCGATGAGTACTATTTTGATATAGGAATTCGGCGTCATTTTGGTCTTGATAAATATGAAGGCAATATCATCCCGTACTGGAAAACCGAGACCATTGAGGCTATGGACGCTTTTCGGTATAAGCAGGGCTACAGCAGCGGTGCCGGTGAGTGCGTGTCGTTAGCGGCTCTTTATCTTGCGGCGGCATATATCGTTTGCGACATCCCGCTTGAGGATATGTACATGATACTCACTCCTCTGCACTCTCAGAATTATATTGATACGCATGACGGCATGATAACCAATAACCGCCGTATCGTTACAAAATCAATGTGGTTCAATGGTACGGTTATTACCGAGAAGGCACAGCGTGCGATAAGAAACGAGAATGTAACTATCGTCTCCCATTCAAGCGGCCATATACATTGCATTTATGATAATGCTACGATAAATCCGAAAAATTATGAGGATTTCTCTCAGAAGCTCAGGCAGTTTCTTTCAACAGATATAGACCTTACTATTTTCGGCAATTTCCTTCGCAGTGAGCGGAGATTTATGAAGTATTTCGCTTTTTGCAGGAATTATCATGGCAAAAAGACATTCATTTGTGCGGAGATATTATTCCGTTATGAACACAGTAGTAAGTACCGCATTGCTCCTGAGAGTCTTGATAAACTCTTTGACGAGGTTTCTGATGAAGATTTCTGCTGCTGCAACGGTGAGCACAGAATCAGCGTGGAGCAGTTTGTGAAATTCCTCTGCAAGGCTAAGATAGATGTGCATAAGGATGAAGATGCTGAGCGGCTGAAGGAATATCTCGTGAAATATATGCCTGATGCCGATGAGTTCATTGATTCGTTGCGTGATTTCATTAAGATTGAGCCTAAGTTGCCTTCTGCGGAGAAGAATTATATCGACAGTCAGGATATAAAAATAGACCCCGGAACATCTCGTGAGGATATTATTGATTACCTTGAGGGTATTCGTGGCAATAATCTTACAGCGGAGCTTGCTTTTTATGCCTACAGGGATATGAGCCGTATTGACTGGCAGCCGTTTATGGTTGCATGCATGGAGAGGTCGCCGGTTTCGATTGAGCAGTGCGCGAATATAGAGGATGTTGACGGCGTTTATAACTGGCTTGCTGATATGGAGAACAGGTCGATCTATGACGGCAAGCGGCTTGCACATCCCGATGAGGTTGTGAATTTCACACGCGGTGACGGGATAGAAAAGGCGATAACGCTTGCTAATGTACTGTATTACAGGTATCCGCAGCTTCCTGTAAGGATTGAAATAGACCGTGCGAATGTGGCGGTATATCATAATGACATAGAATATGATTTTGATTCTACGAAGGATATTGTAAAGACTATAGATATCCAGCCCGGTGATTACGGCAAACCAACCGTGACAGAAGGCACGCAGGGTAACATGATGCTTGACGAGGACTATGTGGCATCAGATTTTTAACGTTTAATGAGTAGTGTTGGCGGGTGGATGCTGTCTGCCCGCTTTGAGTTGGAGTTAGTAATAAGTGTGAAGGAGTGTTGTTTATGGCTGTCAAGAGTTATAACCCGTTTATGTATCCGTTCAGTAAGCAGGGACTTATTAATATCGTTACGATAATAATTATATTTTTGGTCTCCAGTTTCCTGAGTGTTTTTACAAGTTTCATGTTTCTCGGGTTTGTTTTACGACTGCTGCTTAATCTGATTGCATTCGGTTATTTCTTTATGTATCTTAATCTTTGTATTGTTGACAGCTCCGATGGCGGGCTGGTTGCTCCAGATACAACGCCCGGCAGCGGCGGAATGGGCGATCTGGTGGAGGAGCTTAAATGGGGTGTTTTACCTATAGTAGCCTGTTTGCTGCCTGTTTTCCTCTATACAGTTTTCAGTGAACATCCTGTCAGAGGAGTCTTTCTTATTCTGTTTTTCGCAGGTATTTTCGTATACCCAATGTTGAGCTTGCGTACGGCTATGTTCAGGCATGTATCAGCATTTAATCCGGTAGCAATACTTTTCAACATAATCAGATTCTTTCCGGGGTACATATCACTGGTTGTAGCTATTGCGGTGGCGTTTGTACCTGTAGTGGCAACTGTTTACATATCAGACCGTAACCCAATAGCCTCTTTGCTTGTGATGCCATGGTTTCTCTACGGCTGCATAGTGCTCTCACACCTGATAGGAAGATTCTACTTCAACAGAAAAGATAAACTCGATTGGGATTGATGATAAATTTGCGTTTTACAAGGCTGATATGAATATTTCGAAGATTTTTCTGTTTATACTGCTAAGTTTCGGCAGTGTGTTTGCCGGTATTGTTAAGGATGAAGTCCTTAAAGAGGAGCTTGCTAAGCAGTCCGGCAAAAATAATGACCTGACATTTGCTGATTTACTGAAAATCAAAGAAGTTTCCATACATGATAAGGATATAAAGACATTAGAAGGTTTGGAAAATTGTTATAATCTTGAGAAACTGGAACTTAGGGATTGCGGTATTGAAGACATATCCTGCTTGTCTTCTATCAGGAAGCTTAAATATTTAGAACTTTCTAACAATCCCATCACAGACCTTAAGCCTTTGGAGAATTTGGCACGTTTGGAGTTTTTGTCATTGTCTCATTTTGAAACGGAAGATTTGCAGCCGTTATCTAATTTGACTGATCTGAAAGAGCTGCGACTTTCTAACAATGAGATAACTGATATTACGGCATTAGGGAGTTTGATTAATCTGGAGTCATTATCTCTAATGATAATGCCGGTCAGTGATATTAAGCCGATATCAAAGCTTAAAAAACTTGAAAGTTTCTGTATGCTCTGCTGTGATGTCAGTGATGTAAGCCCAATTGCTCATCTGGAAAGTATTAAGTCGTTGTATCTTTGCGATAACAGAATTTATGACATTAATCCTTTGGAGAAGATGATACTGTTAGAGACATTGCATCTTTGGAATAATTATATAGAAGATGTGTCTGTTCTGACGAAATTGAATAATCTTGAAAAGGTTTCTTTGATCCGAAACCCATTATCTTCAAATTATCCTTCAATAAAAAAACAGATTTTAGCTAATAATCCTGATGTGGAATTGGACGATGATCAACGTGTTGTTTGCGGCGAAGATATTCAGGTTTCCTGTGGTCAGCAGTATATTGCAGTGCAGGCAGGGGTTGCGGTAAGCGATAGATTGAAGCCGTATTTTTGCGGCAGGGTAAAGGTTGTCGATGTATTTGACAGAAAAGTTTATGATGTTGCCGATTCTGCTTATACCATAGCGGTTGATTGGACTTTAAATAATGGCAGACAGACTTTGTATTATGCAACGAGTGATACTGTTGAACTTAGGGCAAATAAGATTAAACGCGGTTATATTAGACCTGAAGGTGGTTTGGTATATGACAGTGAATTTGAGATTGAATTTACTCCTTTTCTAATGTCAAATTTAAGTGTAAGTCCTAATGCAAATATAATACTTGCATACAAAAACAACAGTGATTTCCCCAGAGATGTTGGAACCCTGATTGTTTGGGATAAAGATAGAGTTGAGTTCAATGATGTAGGATTGCTTGTTAGTCCCAAGGTTAAAATAGGCTGGTTAGACGAAAAAACGGCATTGGTGCTTACATTTGATAGTTCGTGCAAAGGTGTGTTGAAGCGTATTGATTTTGATGATATGGGGCATATTGTAAATCAGATATCGGTTGTTGACGATTGTCTGGCTTTTCCCGGCGTATTTAATGGTGAGCCTTTTTATGTCAAAGAGTCTGGAATCTTTTATGGTGACAAACCTTGCCCGTTTGGCGAATCTGTTAAGGATATAATGGTTGGTGAGGGTACGATAGCTGTTGTGAAATATGATAGCGTTGAAATTTATGACAAACAGCTTACTAAGATTCAAGCCTGCTCTTTAGATGAGCGTTACGATGCTTTATGTTATAGCGGGAAAAAGAATGCCCTATATGGCAGATTGCTTTTTGAACCTGAGCAGGGTGTTTATGCGCAGGAATTGAATAAGCTTTCTAAGCCGGAGTTGTTTTATAAATTGGAAGATATAGAGGAATACAAGAAATGAGCAGATTGTTTTTTTGTATGTTTTTATTTTTTGCATTGAATATCTGCTCAGCAGCGGATAAGGGGAGTGATGCGGCGGTTGTTGATGATCGTATTTGGCTTGATAATGGGGTTGTTAAGATTGCTATGAGCAGGGATTATGGCGGGGCTATTGTCTGGGTTTCGGCTTCTGACTCGCAGGAGAATATGATAAATAATGCCGATAAGGGGCGGCAGCTTCAGCAGTCTTATTATGCAGGGAAATCACTTGACAGGACAAAAGAAGGTCAGTCGCCCAGTTGGAGCAGGTGGTCGTGGAATCCTGTACAGGCTGGGAATTTCAAGGGTGATAAGTCGGTTGTTCTTGATTTTGAGATAATCAATGACGGCAAGACGTTGTACAGTAAGACTCAGCCGCGTTTATGGGATATGGATGGCGAACTTGCAAAATGCTATATGTATCAGTGGGTTGAGATAGAGGATGGGCATGATAATGTGATTCATGTAAAAAACAAGCTTGAGTGTTTCAGGGATAAGCAGGATATATGGGGCGGTCCCAAGGCGTTATCACAGGAGTTGCCGGCGGTCTATGCCATAAGGAATATGAGCAAGATGGTGATATATGACGGCAAGGAGCCGTGGCAGAATAAGCCTTTGACTCTCGTGAAATATACCGATAAGGATAATTGGATATGGACAAAGCAAAATCCGACAGAGCCCTGGGCGGCGTGTTTGTATCCGGAAACTAATTTCGGTTTGGGAGTTTACAGCCCATCGGCTAATCAGACATGGAATATGGGCTGGGTTGGCGAAAAGGGAACGGAATTCAGCGGCGCCACAATGCATTTTGCTCCAATAGGAAAGTGGCAGTTGTCGCATAATACAATAAAAGAGTTTGAATATTGGATAATTGTCGGTAAAATAGGAGATATAAGGAGTGAGGTTTATAGGTTGCATAGTGTGAATAAGTAGTTTCAGTTTGTAATGCATCAAAGAGGAGTTCTTATGACAGAAGTGGGAAGTTTTGAGAAGTGTGGAATTGATCCTTTACGCTGTACAGTCGTCAATCCTTATGACGGCTCTTCGGAGGGGCGTTTTGTTTTGTACTGGATGCAGGCGAGTATCAGGCATTACTCAAACGCATCTCTTGAATATGCTGCGATGGTAGCCAATGAGTTATCGCTGCCGCTTGTTGTATGTTTTGTCCTTACGGCATCTTACCCCAATTCCATGTATAGACATCTGCATTTCCTTGATCAGGGGTTGAGTGATGTTTCAAGGGGACTCAAAAAACGTGGCATAAGGTTTCTTGTACGCCTCGGCAGTCCGCCGGATGAAATACTGAAGCTTACTCCAAGTGCGGCTTTTCTTGTGACTGATTGCGGTTATATAAGAACCGAAAGAAAATGGCGCAGAAAAATATACGAAAAAGTGAAATGTCCGGCTGTTGAGATAGAGGATAATGTCGTTGTGCCCGTAGAGGTTGCCAGCGACAAGGAGGAATATTCAGCAAGGACGATTCGTCCCAAGATTACCAAGCACCTCGATAGATTTCTTAAGCCGATAAAGCATGTGGTATACAATGCTGAATTAAGCGGCAGTGGGGTTCATACTGTTCAGACAAAATTTCTCGATCTGGTCGCAAAAAGTCTTGATGTTCCAAAGCTTGAGCCTACAAAATCTTATAAAGGCGGCGAGACCGAGGCCAGAAGTATATTGAATGATTTTATCGAAAACAAGCTTTCGCATTATGATAAACGCAACGATCCCAATGCAGATGTCACTTCTCATCTTAGCCCCTACATACATTTCGGTATGATTAGTCCTATAGAAATAGCCTTGAAGGTTATGGGCAATAAGGGAAGTGAGGATTTTCTTGAGCAGCTTATAATACGCAGAGAACTTGGTATAAATTTCGTCTACTATAACAGCGGCTATGATGATTATAAGAAGGCGATACCAAGCTGGGCAAGGGCAACGCTGAAAGATGCCGCCAGTGATAAGAGGGAATACACATATACACTTGAACAGTTGGAGGCAGCACAGACGCATGATCCGGCATGGAATGCGGCACAAAGGCAGATGGTCGATGATGGTTATATGTCAGGTTATATGCGGATGTATTGGGGTAAAAAGGTTATAGAGTGGACTAAAAAGCCCAAAGATGCGTTTGATATGTTGATTTATCTCAACAATAAATATGAGCTTGACGGCCGTGATCCTAACGGTTATTGCGGTGTGGCGTGGTGTTTCGGCAAGCACGACAGGCCGTGGACGAAGAGGCCGATATTCGGCACTGTACGATACATGAATTATGCAGGGCTCAAAAGAAAGTTTGATATAGACAAGTATTGCCGTGAAAATTGATGCTAAATAGGCACAAGACATTAGTGATAAGGCAAGAGATGCAAAATGATTATGGGAATATGACTTATGATGGCTTGCATGAGTATGCTTATAATGCTAACGGTCGTTTGATTGGTGTTGACGGCGTGGTCAGTTATGAGTATGATGCTCTTGGGCGGCTGGCGATCAGTACTTCGGGCAGCGTTAGTACGTATTATTACTATGACACAGCCGGGCGGGTTATCGCGGAGTATTCTACTTCTGATGACGGCTTGAACATGACGCTTGAGCGGTCGTTTGTATGGGGCAGCGGGTTTAATGAGATATTGGCGATGGATGACGGGACGAGCAGAAAATATATGCTGACGGATAGCTTAGGCTCCGTGGTGGCGGTTTATGATGAGACAACTGCCGCCGTGTGCTATACGACTTACGATGCGTATGGCAACAGCGATGCCGCTCCCGCATCTCCTTACGGCTACGCCGGTATGAGATACGCCGCAGAGTTCGACGGCTACATAACCCCCAACCGAGCCTACACCCCAAGAACAGGACGCTGGTTGCAAAAAGACCCATTAGGCACAACACCAAACCCGCAAACAGGGAATAGCTATGCTCCATTAACTCAATATACAGATGGTGCTAATATTTATTTGTATGTTAATAATAATCCGATAAATGGTAGGGATTATTTGGGGCTAATGTCAGGTTATAATCCAATGGATCCTTGGGAACCTGCTCTTCCTCCTGATTACTACAAATCTAAATCTGTCATGCAGGTTAATATAGAATCAGTCTGTGAGAAATATAAATGTTGTTCTAAAACCACTGTAAAAAAATGTATTACTGACCTTACGGATTTAATTAGCGATTATCAGTCTAAAATGACAGATTTTATGAATTCTCAATCTGATTACTGTGATTACAATTATTGCTATGAGTATCAGAGAGAGATAATGAGTTACGATCTCGGTAACGATAGTTTTACTGTAAAAGAGATGAGTGGTAAGAAAACATGGCTTACTTTTGGCCCTCCAAAACAAGCAGAAGAGGGTGAGGACCCATCTCATGCTTTTGTGGGGGTATGGCATGTTTGCAATGATGAAGATTCTCCAGATCTTACTCTTGACCCTTGGGTTATGGGTAATATATGGCCTTTCGAAGGTAACCTCTATAAATATCCATCTGTATGGTTTTAGGAGTTAATTCTAATGAGCAAGAATACTGAAAATAAAATTTTGTATCTCTTTATTGTTTTGAACATATTCTCGGTGTTAGTAACATTTTTTTTAATAGGCACGTATAAAACGAATATTCAAAACAAAATTTTAGTTCAGCAACGATATTTTTATGAAAAATATAATGAGTTAGAAAAACGTGAAATGTTTTTTTCTGGAAAAGAACCACCCTTTCAAGTTATTGAAAACGCATTTGGAGATAGAGAAGAAATTTTCTTAATTAAAAAATCATTAGGCAATTATATTTTAACATTTGGAAATGGAGAACAGTTTATATGCTCCTATTTTCCAGAAAAAAGATTAGCTCAATATCAGTTTAAGACAGAATTTGTGGACAGACTTATAGTGTCTTGCGGGGTGTTAAATTTTTTAATACCAGTTATAATATTTTTCCTTGCAAGAAAGGCTCTTAGAGAATGAAACAGGGTCAGATCTGCTCTGTAGAAAAGGTTAGTTACACGCCGAATTATGGCGATATTATGAGTCAGTGAAAAGAGCATCAACTCCCTACACTGCGCCCAATATTTCTTAAAAACAGGGGACAAAAACAGGGGACAGTGGGGCTGTTGAAAAAGCCCTGTTTTGCCCGCTGAACTGCATTTGTTTTTTGTTTTCGTTTTTGGTGCCATATTTCTATACAACTTGTCATGCAAGCTCAAATTTAACTATACTTAAAGCTCTAGGCAATATTTCGACCAAAAATATCAATATATCTTCCAATAAGCCGGTTCCAAAGCTTGCCAGACGCTTAAGGTTTATGACTGCGGCAGTTAATAGGCACAAGACATTAGTGATAAGGCAAGAGATGCAAAATGGCGCGAGCCCAGCCTTCTGCCTAATGGCTATTGCCTATTTATATTTTGTGTTTGCTTTTTTGCCCGATTTATTTAAAATCCCCACTTTTAAGCGGTTTTGCGCGCATTGGCGGCGTTTAACCAACTTATTTATGAAAGTACAGACTTTTTCAGGAGTTAGATAAATGGCGATCTTCGCTTATCAAAAATGTATTAATCCCGATTGCGGGGCCGAGTTCGATCGTAAGGATTCTTTTTTTAAGTGTCCAAAGTGCGGTGATCTTCTGGATATCCTTTATGATTGGGATAAAATGGAATTGCCGTCAAAGATGAGCGATTTCGGGAAAAGATGGGCTACAAGAAACAACAGGCTTGATTTTTCAGGTGTCTGGCGTTTTCGTGACATGCTCAATTTCTGCGAAGATGAATACAAGGTAAGTGTAGGCGAGGGCCAGACAATCCTGCAGCAGAATGACATGCTTGCGGAGTTTATCGGTATGGATAAGGGCTCGCTGCATTTGCAGTATGAGGGGCTCAATCCTTCCGGATCATTCAAGGATAATGGTATGACAGCGGCTTTCAGCCACGCTATGATGGTTGGAGCCAAAAGCTGTGCCTGTGCTTCAACTGGAAACACTTCTGCGGCAGTAGCTCTTTATGCCCATAGCTGCGGTATCAAGTGTACTGTTTTTATAGGTTCAGGACGTATAGCATTCGGAAAGCTCAGTCAGGCGATGGATTACGGTGCACAGACGATTCAGATACAGGGCGATTTTGATGATTGCATGAAGCAGGTGCAGGATGTTTGTACGAATTTGAATATCTATCTGCTCAATTCGTTAAATCCTTTCCGTCTTGAAGGTCAGAAGACGATCATGTACAGGATTATTGAGGGGCTCAACTGGCAAGTACCTGACTGGATCATCGTTCCCGGCGGAAATCTTGGTAATTCCAGTGCATTCGGCAAGGCCTTTATGGAGCTCAAAGAGCTTGGGCTTATAGATAAAGTTCCTCAGCTTGCGATCATAAATGCAAGCGGTGCCGATACTTTCACTTATCTCTACGATAAGCGTAAACTGCGTTGGAATGAAGGCAATGTCGACATGAAAGAGGTCAATGCATTGTACTCAGACTTTACGGCAAGGCAGTTCTCGCCGCATACGATAGCGTCTGCTATAGAGATATCACGTCCTGTGAACCTCAAGAAGTGTCTGAGGGCGATGGATGTCTGCGGCGGCGTGGTTATGGATGTGCCGGATTCAGAAATCAAGGATTGCAAAGCACTTATAGGTAAGTATGGTCTTGGCTGCGAGCCGGCATCAGCGGCAACTATCGCAGGCCTGAGGCATCTGCTCGAGAACGGTACGATTGACAAGTCTCAGAAGGTTGCTTGTGTTCTTACCGGACACGTCCTTAAGGACCCGGATCTTACTGTTGGTTACCATAAAAACGGTGAAGGTGAATTTAGTAATCCGCCGATAGAGTCAGCAAACGATCTGGATGAAATCATCAAGAAAATGACTGATTGATAGCGGTTTTTAGTGCTCAAACCTTTAAAAATAAGGTTTATATAGCTCTTTGGCGTAAAAAAAGTAGAAAAATACTTGAAAAAAAGACTGATTCTTGTATAAATATACGCCTTCGTTTATAAATTTCAGGTTAACTGTTAATAATTTTTAAGAGGAATTTAATGATTAAAGTTAAGTCAAGGGCAGGCGAGTCTGTCCAGCAGATGGTAAAACGCTTCAAAAAGATGTGCGAAAAAGAAGGTCTTATCCGTGATATGAAGCGTAATAGCTTTTTCGAAAAAGGTTCTGAAAAGAATCGTCGTCGCAGACGTAAAAAAACTCATCTCCCGATGCGCTGATATCGGTTTGAAATATACGAAATGCTGGGTCAGCGGTATTATTATCACTGGCCCGTTTTTTTATGCGCAGAATTTGAACAAAGAATGATTTCCTATTTTGTTCAGTTTTAAGAAAGCTTTGATTATGAGGCATGGTGGTGTGAAAAAAATGTTACTGCTTTCGATAGCCATGTTTATAAGTGGCTATTTAACAGCTGTTTGCATGCTGAACCCTGATTCCTTAAATTCCAGTGAGGATGATGTGAATTACGGTCAGAAGCTTGAGGGGATCACTACACAGGTTAAGGATGTGGTTAAGGAGCGTGGGGCGGCTGCTTATGCGGAGATATCCGAGTTTCTTTCTTCATTGAAGGACGATGACCAGGGTCAAGAGGATAGCGGAAATTAATTGCTAAACGCCTTACATTTTTGTATAAACATACAAAAATGTATTTCTGTCTCGGCTTGAGTTTACAATTTTGTTCTTTTAATTCATTAATTACCAGTTTCTTCGTTCAGGTCAAAGTTAATTTGAAATATTCGTTTAATGCATTAAAAATGCGTATATAAAGAATTTTAAGACTTTTTAAGCTTAATTGCTACGAAATTATATATAGATATCCCGGTGTTCTGATGCTTGATGGCATGATTATTGCTTTACGTATCAGGCTATAGAATTTTGGGTTACTATAGATTAAGTAATATTCAACATTTAAATTAGTTTTAATCAGGACTGATAAAATATGAGACGAGCTCCCAAAGACGTGGGTTTATACCAATCCAGATACGAGCACGATGCCTGCGGTGTCGGTGCAGTTGCGAGTATTGATGGAAAACGTGAACACAAAATAATAGAATACGCAAAAGAACTGCTTCTCAATCTTCATCATCGAGGAGCTGCCGCGGCTGATGAGATTACAGGCGATGGTGCCGGTATTCTTATGCAGGTGCCTTATGACTATTATAAGGCTATAGTGGATTTCAAACTGCCTTCTGCCAAAGATCTTGCTGTAGGTATGCTTTTCCTTCCAAAGGATGAGTTTGCCTCTGATCACTGTTGTGATGTTCTGGCCAGATCTCTTGGTCATTACGGTCTTACTGTTTTGGGCTGGCGTGATGTTCCTGTCTGCCGTGACAGCCTCGGTCAGATAGCACTTTCAGCGGAACCTGCAGTCAAGCAGGTATTTGTTAATTCTCACGGCCTTGAAACCGCTGAGTTTGAACGCAAGCTTTTCCTCGCCAGAAGAAGAGCCGAAAACGAATTGAGCAAAGAGATCAGTGATAAGTATGAAGATTTCTATGTATGTTCTTTGTCATCAAAGACCATATGTTATAAGGGAATGTTCATGGCTCATCAGTTGTTCAGCTACTATCCTGAGCTTTCTGATGAAAGACTTGTATCGGCTATTGCACTGGTTCACCAGCGTTACAGTACGAACACTTTCCCAAGCTGGCCTCTTGCACAGCCTTTCCGTTGTGTTGCTCATAATGGTGAGATAAATACACTCAACGGCAACAGGAATAATATGAAAGCCAGAGAGGCGATGATGTCTTCTGAGCTTTTCGGTAATGACATAAAAGATTTATTCCCGACTCTAAGTGCCAGCGGAAGTGACTCGGCTACTTTCGATAATTGTCTTGAACTGCTTCACCATGGCGGCAGAAGTTATCCTCATTCTCTGATGATGATGATTCCTGAAGCATTCGGAAGCCGTTATTACATGAGTACGGATAAGAGAGCCTTTTATGAGTATCACGCTTCAGTGATGGAGCCGTGGGATGGTCCGGCCGCTATGCTCTTCACTGATGGAGAGTGCCTCGGCGGTACGCTTGACAGAAACGGTCTTCGTCCTTGTCGCTACGTTGTTACTGATGACAATATTGCTGTAGTGGCAAGTGAAGTTGGCGTCATTAACTTCCCACCTGAAAAGATAAGGGTTAAGGGACGTCTGCAGCCGGGAAAAATGTTCCTTGTTGATACGATTGAAAAGAGAATGATAACCGATAACGAGGTTAAGAGTAAGATATCTCGTTCAAAGCCTTACAGAAGATGGCTTGCGGAAAACAGAATCGAACTCCGCGGTCTTTTCGAATCTTCTGCGATTTCTCCTCTCTCACCTGAAGAAGCTTACAGGTTGATGAGGTGTTTCGGTTACAATCGTGAAGAACTCAAGATGATACTTAGCCCGATGGCTGTAAATGGTCAGGAGCCGATCGGCTCTATGGGTAACGATGCGGCATTAGCCGTGTTGTCAGATCAGTCAAAGAGTTTGTTCAATTATTTCAAGCAGATGTTTGCTCAGGTAACAAATCCTCCTATCGATCCGATCAGGGAAGGTTTGGTAATGTCTCTTATGCAGTATGTCGGAAGAAAGAAAAATCTTCTTGAAGAAACTGCAGACCACTGCAAGCAGCTCAGACTTCAGCATCCATTCCTGACTAATGATGATATTGATCGTCTGAGGAATTCACGCCTTGATGATTTCAAGGTTGCTACTATTGATTCTGTATTTGATGCCACAACAGATGATCCTGAAAAGGCACTGAAAGACGCAGTCGATAAGCTTATACAAGATGCTATTGATGCAATTAAGCACAAAGATGCTTCTATTATAATAATAAGTGATAAGAGTGTTGATGAGACAAAAGCTCCTATCCCAGCCTTACTGGCAGTATCGGCTGTTAATCATGGTCTTCTCAACGCAAACTTAAGAGGAATGGCCGGGCTTATACTTGAAAGTGGTGAGCCGCGTGAGGTCAATCATTTCTGTCTGCTTTGCGGGTTTGGTGTTGATGCGGTCAATCCGTATCTGATGATAAATGCAGTTGGTGAACTGCAGCGTAGAGGTGAAATAGACAAGTCCATAACAAGTGAGCATCTGATTGATAATCTCATCAATGCAGTTAAAAAGGGTATGCTCAAGACCATGAGTAAGATGGGTATCTCTACTCTTAGAAGTTACCACAGTGCTCAGCTTTTCGAGGCAATTGGTCTTAACAAAGAGTTTGTTGATGCATATTTCACCGGAACTTCCACAAGAATCGCCGGTGTCGGTATCAAAGAGCTTGCCAAAGAAGCCCTTGCAAGACATTATGAAGCTTATCATCATGATGAGTCTGAGCCTGATCTTGACTTCGGCGGTGAATATCACTACCGTCTCAAAGGTGAGAAACATATGTGGACACCTGCGGCAGTTGCAAGACTTCAGCATGCCGTTCAGAATAATGACGCGGCTGCCTATGATGACTTCAGCAAGGAGATCAACAGCAAAGACAGAAACCTTTGCATGCTGAGAGCATTGTTTGATTTCGTACCAGGCAAGAGCGTTGATATTTCCGAGGTTGAATCGGCTGAGGATATTGTCAAGCGTTTCTGTACCGGTGCAATGAGTCACGGTTCTATAAGCCGTGAAGCTCATGAGTGTATGGCTATCGCAATGAACAGAATCGGTGCGATGAGTAATACCGGTGAGGGCGGTGAAAATGCTGCCAGATATATCAAAGAGCCTAACGGCGATGATAAAAACTGTGCTATAAAGCAGGTTGCCAGTGGACGATTTGGTGTTACAATCAATTATCTTTCACATGCTAAAGAGATACAGATTAAGATGGCTCAGGGTGCAAAACCTGGCGAGGGTGGACATCTTCCGGGTAAGAAGGTTACCGAAGAAGTTGCCAAGATGCGTTATTCAACGCCTGGAGTATCTTTGATATCTCCTCCTCCTCACCATGATATTTATTCTATTGAGGATCTTGCCCAGCTTATATACGACCTTAAGTGCAGTAATCCTGGTGTCAAAGTATCTGTTAAGCTTGTTTCAGAAATCGGCGTAGGTACTATCGCAGCGGGTGTTGCAAAGGGTAATGCTGATGAGGTTCTTATCAGTGGCGGTGACGGCGGCAGCGGTGCTACTCCACTGTCTTCAATTAAGCATGCCGGCGGCCCATGGGAGCTTGGTCTTGCTGAGACGCAGCAGGTTCTTATCCTCAACGGCCTTCGTGACAGAATCAGGGTTCAGACTGATGGTCAGCTCCGTACTGGTAGGGACGTAGTTGTCGGTGCACTTCTCGGTGCTGAGCAATTCGGCTTCGGAACCAGCGCTCTTGTCGCTCTTGGATGCGTTCTTATGAGAAAGTGTCATCTTGGAACATGTCCGGCGGGTATCGCTACTCAAAATCCTGAGCTTCGCAATTGCTTCATTGGTAAGCCTGAACATCTTACACGTTATATGATGTTTGTGGCAGAGGAAGTAAGACAGATAATGGCAGAGCTTGGATTTAAGAAATTCGAAGATATGGTTGGACGCAGCGACAGACTCGAAATGTCAAAAGCTGTAAACCATTGGAAGGCCAAAGGTCTTGATCTTAGTCCTATGCTTTATCAGCCTGAACTTCAGGATGGCTGCGGCAGATCGCTAAAACGCGAGCAGGTCAACAAACTCGAAGATCACATTGACTGGAAGATAATAGAGGCGGTTAAAGAATCTATTGAAACCGGTAAGAAGATAACTGCTCAGTTTGATGTTCGAAACCAAAACAGAACACTTGGTACAATTCTGAGTAATGCTGTTGTCAGGAAATACGGTCTTGAAGGGCTTCCTGATGATACAATTAATATAGAACTTTATGGTTCAGCCGGACAGAGTTTTGGAGCTTTCCTTTCAAAAGGTGTTACTCTAAGACTGTTTGGTGATACAAACGATTATCTTGGTAAAGGACTCTCCGGCGGACGCATAATCGTTAAAGTTCCTGAGGAATCAAGCTTTATTCCACATGAGAATATAATCGTAGGTAACACACTTCTTTACGGTGCGACAAGTGGTGAAGTATTCATCAATGGTGTTGCCGGTGAAAGATTTGCCGTTCGTAACAGTGGTGCGGTAGCCGTTGTGGAAGGTGTGGGCGATCACGGTTGTGAATATATGACAAATGGAACTGTCGTGGTTCTTGGCAAGACAGGCCTGAACTTTGCGGCCGGTATGAGCGGTGGTATCGCTTATGTGTTTGATGAGTTCCAGCTCTTTGATACCTTGTGTAATCTTGATATGGTAGACCTTGAGTCTGTATGGCACGATGAAGACAAAGAACTTCTTCACAGCCTCATACAGAAGCATTACGATGAAACTGGTTCCAAGAGAGCAAAATGGATACTTGATTCATGGTCAAATATGGTCGGACGTTTTGTAAAGGTTATGCCGGTAGATTACCGTAAGGCTCTTGAGAGAATAAAGAACAAAGAATTAAGTAAAACTGATAACGCTCCTGCTACAGAGGAGGTATATAAATAATGAGTCAGTTCCGAAAAAACATTCAGGTGGTTATAAATGATAGAAAACCTGCCAAATGGGAGGTGTGCAAATAATGGGTAAGCCAACAGGATTTTTAGAATATAAACGTCAAGACGAAGGTCACAGACCTGTCAAAGAACGTGTTAAAGATTTTAACGAAATGATGCTTCCGCTTTCTCCTGATCAGATTCGTCTTCAGGCGGCAAGATGTATGGATTGCGGTGTACCGTTTTGTCATGGATGCGGTTGTCCTCTTGGTAATCGTATTCCTGAATTCAACGACTACGTATACAATAATCAATGGGAAGATGCCTGCAAAGTATTGCACAGCACTAACAACTTCCCTGAGATAACAGGAAGGGTATGCCCCGCATTATGTGAGGCTGCTTGTACTCTTGGAATACATGATGATCCTGTGACTATCAGGCACATTGAGTATCAGGTTGTCGAAAAGGGCTGGGAAATGGGCTGGATAAAGCCTATGATACCGGCAGCGAGAACGGGTAAGACAGTTGCGGTTGTAGGATCAGGTCCTGCAGGATTGGCGGCCGCTCAGCAGCTCGCACGCAAAGGTCATGATGTTACCGTTTTTGAGAAAGAGGACGGCCCAGGCGGTCTGCTCAGATACGGCATCCCGAACTTCAAGCTTGATAAGGGCGTGATAGACAGACGCGTTGAGCAAATGATTGAAGAGGGTGTCGATTTCCAGACAGGTACTAATGTCGGTGTTGATATCACTGGTGAATATCTTGCCAAGCGTTACGATGCTGTTTGTATGACAATGGGTGCCGGTGTTCCACGCGATCTTCAAGTTCCGGGACGTGAGCTTGATGGCGTTCATTTTGCTATGGACTTCCTTTCACAGCAGAATAAGATTGTTTGCGGTGAATCGCTTGATCACCAGCAGATATCTGCTAAAGGCAAGACTGTTGTAGTTATAGGCGGTGGTGATACAGGTAGTGACTGTGTTGGTACATCCAACCGTCATGGTGCTGAAAAGATATACCAGTTTGAAATACTTCCGCAGCCTCCGAAATCAAGACCTTCACATACACCTTGGCCTATGTGGCCTCAGATAATGAGGACATCAACTTCTCAGGTTGAGGGTTGTGAGAGAAAATGGTGTGTTTCCACCAAGGAGATCATCGGCAAGGATAAGGTTGAAGCTATCAAGTGTGTCGAGGTCCAGTGGGACAAAGATGAAAAAGGCAACTGGAAGATGACTGAGACCAAAGAGTTCGAAGTCAAGGCCGACCTTGTCTTGCTGGCTATGGGATTCCTGCACGTTGATCATACAGGAATGGTTGAACAGCTCGGACTTGAGGTTGATGGACGCGGTAATGTGGTAACTAACGATTATCAGACCAGTTGTGAAGGCGTTTTTGCTTCTGGTGATACCGTATCAGGTGCATCATTGGTAGTTAGAGCTATCAATTCAGGTCGTGAGATGGCTCAAGCCGTTGATAAATGGCTTGCCGGAAAATGATTCTGTATTCATCTAAGTAGTAATTAAAAAATCCCCGAGCAGTTTAGGCTGTTCGGGGATTTTTGATTTTACAGTCGGCAGTCTTTATTTGCTGTAGACCTCAACTTCAGTTGTGAATACGAATCTTGGGTCGTAATTAACCGTTGTGCCATAATGATCCAGGTAAGCAACTCTTACGTATTTTGCCTTTTGCGGCTTGAAAGAGATCAAAGCCTTTTCGTTTTTCTTAAGGCTGAATTCATACTTGCCTACTGGCTTGAAGTTTTTGCCGTCAGTGCTGAGTTCTATTTGTACGTTTCTTGTAGAACCGAATGACGGTACGCCGATATAAACCTTGCTTACAGTTACTGTATCCTGAAGATCTATAGTCGCATATTTAGGGAAATCGCTTCCTTCATTTGATGCGAAGCAATTCAGTGCATCTTCCGCCCAGCTTCCATTCGTTAAACCTTGCTTCCATGCAGTACCGTGAGTATTTTCATTGCTGCATGTGTAAGGTTTGTTAAGGGCATAGTTTTTACCGGTTGGCAGGAGACGTGTTTCAATATCACTGCTGAAAGCAGGTGTCGGCAGGCCTTCGGTGTTCATCAGGTTTGGTGTTGCACCTTTGTCCCAGCCGAGGCGTACTATTTGAGGGTTGGCTACTTCATCAGACCATACGGTAACAGTGTCTTTGCCTGTTATCTCTGCATTTGCCTTTACGAAATTTTCATCGTCGCCGGCTACTTCGAACCAGTCGGGAGTCTTGCCGTCACGTGTTGTAAGCCCGCTGCCGCTGTGATCGAATTTAACGACAGCTTTTCCATTTTTGAAAATAGCTTCTTTATATATTGGGCCTGAGTATACAAGATCGGTTTTACCGTAATCTTTTGCCAGTGCCCAGAGCGACAGACGCTTGCCTACATCCTGCTTGTTTGTAGGATGGATGTTTGTATAGTTTCCTATGTCATTGGTTACAGCCATGCCTGTGTTGGGGATTGTAAGCGATTGAAGCTGTGCTTCCCAGACCAGTTGCAGAGATTCTGCCTCACCGTATCTGTATGGTGCCAGGTGGACATAATAGAAGGGGAAATCTCCCTGATTCCATATTTCTCTCCAGCCGCCGATAAGTGCCTTTTTCTTTTCAAAGTACAGCATTCCGTCAAGACGATTTGATTCGCCCTGATACCAGATAGCTCCCTTGATTGTGTATGGTACTATCGGATGGATCATTGCGTTGTAGAGTCCCTGTACGCCGTGATTACCCTGTCTGAGGTTTAATTGTATCGCGGGCATGTCATCAACCGCAGTGCCGTTTCTCAGTGCTGCAGAGGCATCCTTTTCCCATGCCTTGACTTTGGTAAGAGCTTCCTGCAATTTCTTTTTGTATTTACTGCTGCCGGGAGTTTTGGCTTTGACCTCATTGTAGAGAGCGTCAAGCCTGTCCGACTGGTTATAACCTACAGTTGGTATCCAAGCTTCGATTACAGAACCGCCCCAGGCTGATTCTATCAGGCCGATTGGAATATTGAGTTCTTTATGAAGGCTGCGTCCAAAGAAATAGCCTACAGCGGAAAATCCCGGGATAGTTTCTGGTGAACATTTTTCCCATTTTGCGTTTACATCGGTCTGTTTATCAGGGCTTGTTGCCTTTGGGATATGGAAAAGACGGATATTAGGATAATCGGCATTTGCAATTTCCTCTTCTGAATTATCAGCTCTTGAAACAGACCATTCCATGTTTGACTGACCGCTGCAAAGCCATACTTCGCCGCAAAGGATATCGGTAAGCTCAACAGAAGTGTCGTCGGATTTGTCTTTAACAATCAGGTTGTATGGTCCGCCGGCTCCTTTTGTTTTGAATGCGGCTTTCCATTTGCCGTCGGCATCGGCCTGTGCTTCTACTGGGTAGACCATGCAGCTGCCGCTGATTGCTACTTTGGCCTTTGGTGATGCCTGTCCCCAGATGTTTACTGTTGTGCTGCGCTGCAGCACCATGTTGCTGTCGAAAACTGAGGTCAATTCTATTTTTGCTGAAGCAGAGCTGATCAGCAGTGTTAGAGAGACCAATAACGTGCAAAGCTGTTTTTTCATTTCTTCTTACCTCACTGTCTGAAATAATAAAATTTGATAAATTAGTTTATGATTATATATTCAAATAGGGCAGAATCAATCACTTATTCATACTTATTCGTAATATGAACACTCTGATTCAAGATTGATTACTCAAATGTCCAGGAACAGGCGGCAAAGACGGGCCGGCATGATCGGTTATTTTGGACTTGTATAATCCTGATTTAGATACTATAATGATTTGCAATAATTATAGCAGAGGCTGTTTGAGCGGGTTTATCTATGGTTTGATGAATATGTCCTTTAAGGAAATCGTCTGATAATGATAGATGACTGAGAATTGGATTCGATAGCAGGGGAGTTTGGTATGAGTTTTGATTGGCGGGATATTGTTTTAGCAAGTAAAGAGGCGATTCGGCTTAGAGGGCGGTTTGTGGTTGCTCTCTCCGGCGGTTCGTCTATGGTTAGCTTTGGCAGGGCACTTTGTGAGCTTAGCTGCGGTATCGAGTGGGATAAGTGGCATTTCTTTTTTGCAGATGAGAGGTGCGTGCCGCTATCTGACCACCGGAGCAATTATTATCTTGCAAAACGTGAGCTGTTTGACATTGTAGGGGTTGAAAATGCCAATATTCATGCGGTTGATGATTCACTTGATCCCCACGCGGCGGCTACCGATTATCAGGCTCAAATAGAGTTCTTTTTTGATACGCAGACGCCGCAGGTGCCAGTTTTTGATCTTGTTGTTCTTGGAATCGGAACCGATGGACACACCGCATCACTTTTTCCAAACAGCAAACTGCTTGAGGAGAAGCAGCGGCTCGTTGCCGAAGAACTCCACAGCCCAAAGCCCCCAAGTGAACGTGTAACTTTTACGCTCCCCCTGATAAACGCCGCAGGAAATATCCTCTTCATCGCCACCGGCGAGAGCAAACGAGACATCATCAAAAAAATAACCACCACAAAAACCCCGGATAAATCAACCCCCGCAACCATGATAAAACCAAAAGACGGAGCGTTAAACTGGCTCCTTAACCAGTGAACTGTCAAGGCTAAATTCTATAAAAAACAATAATTTTATTGTAAATCAAGATTAGTAAAGTAAAATAAGACTTCAGTTTTTCAGAGTCACTGTCGCTGTTCCGAAGTTTTCGTTGGGCAGGTAGAGTTGGTAAAGAGGCATTTATTGGTCGAGGATGTGATATGAACAAGTATTTAATGGTTGGTGTAGTTGCCGCCGTGGCGATGTTTTTTGCTTTTATCGTAAAGGCGGATAATACCGGTATGCGACAAAAGGAGCAGTTTGAGTACAAGGTGGTCAATGTTGTTACACTTCTGGATATAAAGAGCTTTGAAGAAGCTTTCAATCAAGCATTAGAATCAAATATCCTAAATGACCCCACTCTGGAAAAGGTTAAGTTCGAGTCGAAATTTTGTTTGAACGTATTACTTAAAGAAGAGTTTTTGCTGTCAAAACGAATTGCTAATATAATAGGATATAGTTGATGAGAAGAAATGGGCTGAAAAAAAGTCAAAAACGAAAAAGTCTGTCCGAGCAAATTAAGCAAAAACACGACAAAAAATTAATTCAACGATATGTGAGTTCTTTGAATTCTTACTCGGGTAATAGGACTAGAAATTATAAAAGGCGTATCAAATCTGAATCTTTTGAAATTTTAGATAAGGTATATGATATATCAATAAGAGGACATATAAGCAATGTCTATTTTGAGCCTTATATGCCTTTTGATAAACAGTTTGAAGATTGTGAGAAATTGCCTTTTACCGGTGATCTGGAAAAGGAGCTTAATTGGATTGGTTTTATTATACTAAAACATGCTGATGTAATTAATAAATATTTGAGACTTAAAAATCAGTATGAAAAAGCTGTTCTAACAGGAGAGTATGCTATAGCCAAAGAAATAATTCAAGATATATTAAAGAGTTTTGGGTTTTCACTTTGGGCGATTAATGAATTACTGTTTATTGCTGAAAGCTGTGGGGGGTTAAAAGAAAATAGAGAAGTTCTTCAAACGATTTCGGAAAAATGTGGCAATAGTATTAAAATACTCCTTTCTTTTTGCAGTTCTCGTATTGAAACTGCTAATTCATGGTCAAATTATAATAAGGATTGTGAAGCATTTATAAAAAGACATTGGCATAGAGAAAGTATCAGGCACATTTTATCATTTATGGAATTTTCTATAAAATCTCCCATTTTTGATAATTTTGGCAATCTTGATTCTGTTGCTTATATTTTAAGCGGTTTTCCTTTGATTGATAGGTATATTGGTTTTATAAGAATCCTCCAAGTAATGATTGCTAATGGTGTAGAAATTTACCAATTAAATTTATCAGATTTAATCTCTGAAATCAACAATGTGATAAAAGACCCTTTATTAGATATGATTGTTTATTCATTAACAAATAATATATCTAATCTTAATCTTGATAACAAAGAAAATATAGAAATAATTGATCAATATACAAGAGGCCAATACTGCAATTCCAGAGACATCGCACATGAAGCTTTACGTGAATCGCCAAATGTGTTTGAATATTATGAAATATATCTAAAATCTGTTATCCATGGTAAGTTCGAATTTAAAAATCCATTTGATGAGAAATGTCATTCATATAAGATACTTCTTTGGATGTATAATGTATTAAGTCGCAATCATGATATGTTTGACTCTATGAATAGTTTAATTAAAGAATCTTATGTATTAAGTTCTATGAGCTTAAGTCAACATTTGTTGCATTTTGTTAACGAAAATAGTTGTGACGCAAATTTGTTATATTCGAAAAGAATGGCATTATTAAATGATTCACAAATCACTCCAAGGTTGAAGTTTGTTTTCAACTCTCATGGGAAGGCTTTGTCTTTTCTTGATGATTATGAACAAATTAACGGCAATAGCATTACTTTAAATCATTTTAAGGTATCACATTGTGCTGAATATACCGATGATGTTCCTCTTATAAGACAACAGAAATATAAGGCACTCTATTTCTTAAGAACAAATGCTTATGATGAGGCGAAATCTATTTATGAGTTAATGTTGAAAAAAGACCAGCTTCCTCTTTATTATCTAAAAGATATTATACATAATTTAGTTATTTGTTATATACGTTCCGAGGAGGTCGATAATTGTGTCGAACTGACTCTTAATATGTATTATAATGATAACAAAAATGTCTCATTAGGAACATGGCAATATATTGCTGAAAATATTGATATTTCAGTTGAAAAAATTGGTGTTAAAGCACCGATTTTGATGAATATTTTACAGCAAGAAAAAATCTATCCTAGAGATGGTCGAAAATTGTACGAACTTTTGGAAGATTATCTAAATGATATATCAATAGAAAAGCCTAGTGAAATTACTCACAGTCATGACGCAGAAAAACGACATATTATTTACCTTTTGCGGAATGTCTGTGTAATAAATATTTTAGAAGATTTTTTTGTGTTTAATAATATGAAAGAGTTAGAAAATGAAAGAGTAGAGATATGTAGAATATTACAGTATATTGATAGCAATAATTTTGATTATTATTCTGCTGAGATTAAAGATATAGCTCAGATTCAAACAACAAGAGAATCTGTTCATAGTATTGATAAATGTAAAGTTCATATTGATATTCCTCGCCTTTATGACTCTTTAGAAAAGGATTTAGAAGAATCATTTAGTAGATGGAAAGAATATTCCTACCTTGAGGAACGTTTGAGAAAACCTCCTATGCTTGACTCAGATTCAGAATCTCCAATGCGCATTGCGCTTGTTGATCCTTCAATCAAAATATTTGATGAAATATTTACGCAAATTCAAAATCATTTTCTTAGTAGTAATGAGTACGGATTGGATTGCTATTTAAGTGTTAGAATTAGACATGGGACATTGGACGGCCAAATTCGAAGCATTTTTTCAAAGAATAATTTGCTAACATTAAAAATTGATAGTAAAGATGAATATGCAGAGAATGAGTTTTGGAATCATAAAATTTTTATTGAAAGCAATAAATGTGTATTAGCAAAAAAATATTGGAAGCTTTTTTCTAAGACCATTGATGATGAAATATATTTTCTACGAAACGATCTCATACAAATCAGGAACAAAAACCATCAAGTGGGGCTTTTCGATTATGATTTTAATGAATCCGAAAAAAAAGTTTTTTGGATAGATGTTGTATTTAATAAAAATATAAGTCAGTACAAAGAACTATTAGACTATATTGTTACTATTCTTATTGATAGAACTAAAAAGAATTTACACGAAGTAAAAAAATATATCCAAGGCGAGTTAAAAGTTAATTTTTTAGAAGCATTAGATGAGCTGGAGTCGAATATAATTTCGATAGATGAAAATGCTGATGTTGTTGAATTTAAGGATACTATTAAAAGGGTGAAAACTGATCTCGAGAACGGGTTAAGAGAAATTGCAAAATGGTTTAATCTTGCAGATAAACCGAATTTTAACTGTTTCTTTATAGAACAATTAATAAAAACAGTTGAAGCGATAGTTAAAAAGTGTCATCCAGGTATTGTTTTAAATGTTAATTATATAGGTGAAAAAGATAAGGTCAAATTCGAGGGCTCGGCTTTTATATCAATGATAGATATATTTTTTATAATATTTGATAATATAGCTAAGCATTCAGGTTTGACTAAAAATGACGTGGGAGTATCTCTAAAAATAGATGATTCTATTAATATAACTATAAGTAATAAATTAGATAAATCTTGTGATATTGATGAAATTGAAAGAAAACTTGATTCAATTGAAGGCGGATCGATTAAAACAAGTCTCATAAGATCTGAAGGAGGCACAGGTTTTATTAAAATAAAAAAGATTCTAAAATATGATTTATATCATAGTCAAAACAAGCTATCGTATAATATAGATAGATCAAATCGTTTATTTAATACTGTTGTGTCTTTATCAAAAGGAATAATTGATGATCATTCAAATAATTGAAGATGATTTTAATAAACTCCATCAAATTACCGATTTTATAAAGTGTATTTTGCCAAGTGCTAATATTGTTCAAAATCATTCTTATCAAAGTGGTTTAAAGTCGATTATTGAAAAAAAGCCTGAATTGATAATCCTTGATATGAGTTTGCCGACATATGATTTGTCTTCCGGAGAACCCGGAGGCACCTTCCGTTACTACGGAGGGCGTGATATATTAAGAAACATAACAAGGAAAAAGATTAAATCCAAAGTTATAGTTGTTACAATGTATGAGAAATTTGGTGAAGGGCATGATGCGTTATCGCTCTCTGAATTGAAAAAACGTTTAAAAAAAGATTTTGAAGAAAATTACATAGGAACAATCTTCTATCAACCTTCAACTATAATGTGGCAGAATGATTTGAAAAATTATATTGAAAACTTTGAAAGACAGATGTAATGATAAAGGTATTAATAGTTGATGATGATTCAACTAAAATCGCAATAATCGAAAAATCAATATATAGTAGCTTTAATTCCAATGAGATTAATATTTCGATCGCAAAAAGTTTATCCGATGCGAGGGAATTATTGTCATCAAACCAATATCATATGTTGATACTAGATATGAACATACCAAATAGATATGATTCAAAAGAACCAAAAAAAGATGGTGGAATTGCATTTCTTTCTCATCTCCAAAAAAATTCAAAGCTCAAGATACCCAATCATGTTATGGGTCTGACTGCCTATGCGGAATTAATTGAAGAGCATGAGAATGAATTTAACGATATGGGATGGTTGTTGATTAAGTTTGATCGTACAACTAATCATTGGGAAGGGGTAATAAACAATAAGTTGTACCACATAATAAAAAGTGACTCTCAAAAACAGGAATCTCTTCCGATGATAAACATCTTTAAAATTTTTGGTTTTGTGACAATTCTACTTATTATTATTAGCTTTTTTGTTAAGATAACTCTGACTTGCATATTTTTTATTATTATGGTAGCTGCTGTAATTATTATTGCTGTACTTTATTCAAATGGTAATATTTCAGAAAAAAGCTTTATAAGTTTCTTTAATAAATTGATTAAAAAAGATCTTTGAGAAAGACTCTAAATCGTGGCAGGTATTTTTCGCAAATTAGTGGATCAACGCTGGTTATATTGATATGCCCTACGTTTGACGGACAGTCTGTGTATACAACTATGCTACATTTTCCTTTTTCAATTCATACATCTCTTCATATACCACAGGGCTTACATAACCCAGTGATGCATGCCGTCGCTTGCGATTATAGAACACTTCAATGTATTTGAAAACATCTTTTTCGCCATCTTCGAAAGTTTCGTAAACTTTATTTCGAATCCACTCATTTTTGAGACTGCCAAAGAAGCTCTCGACACAGGCATTATCCCAACAATTACCCTTGCGGCTCATGCTGCAGACAATCCCATGCCTCTCAAGAAGATTCTGGTAATCTTCGCTAGCATACCAAGGTTTGTAAGGTTATGGTGTTCTGCTCTATTTCGATGGTGCCGTCGGATTTGAGTTTGTTTAGTGCTCTGCTTAAGGTTTCTGGGATTGTTCCTAATCTTCCGGCGAGTTCTGCTTTTGAGCAGTCGAGTGTAGTTGTGCCGTCTGCATCAGCGTTTTCTTTTAGATAGCCGATGAGTCTTTCGCTTACATCTTTAAGCGAGAGGGCGTCTATAAGGTTGACGAATTTACGCAGTCTTTTGCTCAGTACCGCGAGCATTTCGAGGAGGATTTCCGGCTTTTCGAAAGCTATATCGAGAAATTCGCTCCCCCTTATGTATATAGTTTGCGTTTTTTCCATTGCCGCGGCGGCAGCCGGATAGCACGCTCCTTCAAACAGCGGCACTTCACCAAGGCTCTGCCCCTCGCCAAGTACATGCAACACCTGCCTGCGTCCGTTCTCCGAGCTTCTGAAAATTTCAACCCTGCCGCTGATTATAAGGTAGAAGCCGTCCGCTTTATCCCCCGCGTTGAATATCAGTTCCTTGCCGTCAAAGTCCCTGAAAGAAGCGGCTTTTGCTATCTCTGCTATCTCCTGCGGTGCTAATTGTGAGAAAATATCACAGTTTTTGAGCTGAAACTCAATGTTTTTAGCATCTTTTTCCATAAAACTCCCTTTTTTTATCCATGCTTGACTTAAGTCAAGGCAATCATCTGCTATGTATGCTAATATCATATCAAGTTAGCCGACCTCGGCAAGCTTTAAATAGGCGATGATAGTAAGAGTCAGTTACAGTATTCAGGCAAACCGAACATTTTGTTCTTGCCGAGTTAAAACTATAACCAATTAAATGGAGATAATGATATGAGTAAGAAAAAAGTAATAAGAATCGACGAAGATAAGTGTGTGGGCTGCGGGAAGTGTGTAAATGCGTGTCATGGCGGAGCGTTGGAGCTGGTTGACGGCAAGGCAAAGGTGACACGTGAGGATTATTGCGATGGACTGGGGGCTTGTATTGGCGAGTGTCCGTTTGGGGCGATCAGTTTTGAAGAGGTTGAAAGAAGTGCTCCGGCCGCGGCCCCGGCAGCACCGGCTCCGAAGAAGCCGGAAAAGAAAAGCGGTGGTTGTCCGGGAAGCATGAGCATGAAGTTTGACAGAAAGCCTTCTGCCGCGGCGACTCAAGGCACAGCAGGCGGTCCGTCAGCACTCAACGCATGGCCAATCCAGCTTCACCTTGTAAGCCCGACTGCCGAGCAGTTTCAGGGAACTGATGTGCTGATAGCGGCAAGCTGCAGTGCTTTCTCTATGGGTAATTTTCATCCGGCACTGCTGGAAGGCAGGGGGCTGGTAATAGCCTGCCCGAAGCTGGATATGCAGGATGGCTATCTTGAGAAGCTTACAGATATGTTTGCTCTTGCCAAGCCGAGAAGCGTGACCGTTGCGAGGATGGAAGTACCTTGCTGCGGCGGACTGGTAAGGCTGGTCGAAGCGGCAAGGACGGCCGCGGGAAGCGATCTGAGCGTAAACGAAGTGATAATCGGTCTCAATGGCGAACTTAAAGGAATCAGAAATTTATAAATAAAAAACGCCGGCTGCTTTCATGGCAACCGGCGTTTTTTGTTTTTATATCTTGCTGATATGGTATGCGTGGGAAACCGCGTCGACGAGTATCTTATCGCCGGCCTTAAACTTGCCGGCAAGCATTTCGGCGGCGAGTTTATTCTCAAGCCGCTGCTGGATGGCACGTTTGAGCGGTCTGGCTCCGAATACAGGGTCGTAGCCGTCATCAAGCAATTGCTCCTTCGCCTTATCAGAGAACTGTACTTCGATATCCCTGTCCTTGAGTCTTGATTTGAGCATTTCAAGCTGAATATCAACGATTTTGATAAGGTCTTTTCGGTCGAGCATCTTGAATACGATTGTCTCATCGATTCTGTTGAGGAATTCGGGGGCAAAGAACTTGCCGAGAATATCTTTGACGTGTGCCTCGATTTCCCAATCGGCCGCACCATCTTCCTGTGTGAGGTTTCGTATCTGTTCGCCGCCAAGGTTGCTTGTCATAATGATTACGGTATTTTTGAAATCAACGGTTTTGCCCTTGCCGTCGGTCAGTCTGCCGTCATCGAATACCTGAAGCATCACGTTGAAGACATCCCTGTGTGCCTTCTCTATTTCATCGAGCAATACAACCGAGTATGGCTTTCTGCGTACCGCCTCGGTAAGCTTGCCGCCTTCATCATAGCCGACGTATCCGGGAGGAGCCCCGATAAGCCTTGATACAGAGTGGCTTTCCATGAATTCGCTCATGTCGATACGAACCATTGCTGATGGGTCATCAAAGAGGAAGTCCGCCAGAGATTTTGAAAGCTCAGTCTTGCCGACACCAGTTGGACCAAGGAACAGGAATGTTCCGATCGGGCGATTAGGGTCGCCCAGCCCAGCACGATTTCTACGTACCGCATTGGATACCGCAACAACGGCCTCATCCTGACCGACAACGTGCTTGCGAAGTTCATCTTCCATGTGGACGAGTTTTTCCCGTTCGCCGCTGAGCAGCTTGGATATAGGGATATTTGTCCATTTTGAGACGACATCGGCAATCTGCTCGGCTGTAACCTCGTTATGTATCATATTTTTCTTTTTATCGTCTTCCGCGGTGGCTTCCTTTTGTTCAAGCTCTTTTTCGAGGTCTACAAGCTCGCCGTATTTGAGCCTTGCGGCAGTTTCAAGTTCGCCCTTACGCTGGGCATCTTCAAGCTTTTGTTTTGTGTCTTCAATTTTCTGCTTCAAGTCTTTTATGCTGTCAAGCTGAGACTTTTCGCTTTCCCATTGTTCTGTCTGTTTCTTGTTTTCTTCTTCAAGTTTGGCAAGCTTGTTTTCGGCCTCCTCAAGCTGCTTTATGCTTGCCTCATCTGTCTCTTTCTTCAAGGCTTCACGCTCTATCTGAAGCTGCATAATACGTCTGCGGATAGAATCAAGCTCTGCGGGCAGAGAGTCGTTTTCTATTCTAAGTTTGGATGCGGCTTCATCGATAAGGTCGATAGCTTTATCCGGCAGCCATCTGTCAGTAATATACCTGTTTGACAGTGTGGCGGCGGCAACAAGTGCCGAGTCCTGTATTCTGACGCCGTGGTGAGTGTCGTAGCGGCTTTTTAGTCCGCGAAGAATAGCTATTGTCTGCTCTACAGTAGGCGGGTCTATTGTAATCGGCTGGAAACGCCTTTCAAGAGCCGCGTCTTTTTCGATGTATTTCCTGTATTCATCGATAGTTGTAGCACCGATACATCTCAGCTCACCCCTTGCAAGTGATGGTTTAAGCAGGTTGCCCGCATCAACAGAGCCTTCGGCTTTTCCTGTTCCTACTATAGTGTGAAGCTCGTCAATGAAGAGGATTATCTCGCCTCCGGATTGAGTCACTTCCTTAAGCACGGCTTTGAATCGGTTTTCAAATTCTCCTCGGAATTTTGTACCTGCTATCAATGCTCCCATATCAAGTGCTATAACCTTCTTATCCTTAAGCCCGACAGGTACATCGCCATCCACTATTCTTTGTGCGAGTCCTTCGGCGATAGCTGTTTTGCCAACACCAGGCTCGCCAATTAGAACCGGATTGTTCTTGGTACGTCTTGTAAGCACCTGCATACATCGCCTGATTTCTTCCTCACGGCCGATAACAGGATCAAGTTTTCCTTTTTCCGCCATCTCAATGAGGTTTATGCCGTATTTTTCGAGGGCGTTATACTGCGATTCGGGGTTTGCATCGGTTACTTTCTGTCCGCCGCGAATCTGTTTTATAGCTTCCTCAACCTTGTCGGCTGTTACAGCATTGACATCCAGAAGCGATTTAACAGGGTTGTCGTTGGTGCATAGGGCTAAGAGAATATGCTCAATGCTCAAATATTCATCACCCATTTTATCCGCTTTATTTTGTGCGTCAAGAATGACACGGTTCAATGCCATATCTGGCATGATTTGCGAATTTGACCCTGTCGGAAGGTGCGAAAGTTCGCTCTCTGTCATGTCCTTTATTCGCTTGATATTTCCACCGGCTTTAGTAAGAATTTCACCGGCAATACCGTCGGTATCGTCAAGCATGGCTTTGAAAATATGGAGGGTGCTTAGAACTGTATGTGATTTAGCCATAGCTATTTGCTGCGCTGTGGCCAATGATTCCTGCACCTTAACTGTAAATTTATCAAACTTCATGTAATCAAGTCCTTTCCATTGTTCAGATCAAACAATCAAGTTCTAAATCTTAACTTTTTCCTCATACACATTAATATATCAAGCAAACTCTGTGCCATGGTTTGACTTTTCCAGGAGAGAGTTGTGAAAGAGGGTGTTATTAATTGATGATTGTGATTTGAAAGTGGACTATTCTTGACCACAAAATGTTAGAGAAGACAAAGGTTAAAAATGATACATTTCATCCTTCTCAATTTCAGACTATGTTAACCGGGGCGTGATGCCCCGGTTATTGGCTTGTTTTGTTTGAAATCAGATGATTTCCAGATAATCTTTGTCGGGTAACTCGGGGAATTCTGCGGTTGGCAGAGTTTGATACCAGAATGCAACCGAGGAAATATCATCCTGTAGCGGCAGGAATCTTCTTCCCGATCTCCATCCCAATGCCTGAATTGTAACTGCTAAGTTATCTTCGAATCGTATGGGGTCTGTTATATGCCATCGATACATGCTGAAACGCGTTTGAGAATTGTATACGCCATCGGGTCTTACAATATGCGGCAGGCCGGCGTATGGTGTGGTAAATTCCTTATATTGTTTACTCTGGCGGTCTTCAAAGTTGTATGAGCCGCAGAAGTAGTCTTCTGTGCCTGTGCCGCAAATTGTGGGGAAGCAGTCGCCGCCGTGTTCTGCCACAGATTCATCAACTGTTTTACCTTCTGGGATGTCGCCATCCATGTAGAACTTAATTTCACCCTCACCCCACCAACTGGTGTTATTAACTCCCCATGCCATATATGTTCCAATATAGTGTCCTTTGCCGCGGATATTGTCTACTATTGTATAGACTTTTTTGTACGGCAGTGGGTTGGTGCGTCTGAACTGGGCATGGAAATAGCCCATTTCCTGCGATGGTTCTCCAAGGGCGTAGTCTATCTGGTAAAAAATCCCAGAGTCACTTTCACCGATATTTTCCAGAGTGATTCTGCATCGTTTACCGAAAGGCATTGGCCAGTAGCAGTTGAAGCCGCTGCCGGGATTAACGCATACTGCCAGAGATGATATCTGAGCGAAGCCTTTATCTGCATAGGCTGATGCGAAAAAATCACCAACAGGACATTCCACGCTTGGGATTTCCTGCCCGTCCCAGTAGATTCGCAGTATTGTATGGCGGTGGCTGCCTGTTGGGGTCATCCACATATGCTGAATACATCCGGGGCCTTCAATGTCTGCCATTGTATATGTTTCTCCCGGTTTTATTATGTCAGAAGGATGTATTTTCCAGCCTTTACCAAGCTCACGAGAGCAACCTGTTGGTTGATTGGTTTCAGGATCAAGCGGGACGGGTTCTTTACCTCCGCCGGAAACTTCACCTGAGCGGTTTTCACTGCAGATAGATCTTGTCTTAGCATTGGAAAGAAATGCTAAATTGTTCATGTTACAGGCCATTCCATCGAAAGTCATTTTGTTTCTCCAATATTTATAATTAGACTTTGTTGTATATTTTTTTTATACATACATTATGGTAGCTTGAAAAAATGATATTAAAATGGATTTTTATATGATATTTTTGTAAAATATTATGATGAGCAATATTCCAAAAGTCAAAAGGTTCTTTCCAAAGCCGCAGGTTCAGTCCTCGCCGTTGAATATAAATGGCGTCGGTATCCGTGAACCAATGGGAGTTTTTATGATTGACCGTCCTGTTGGGCATGGTGACTATCTGATCATGCTTTTTCATCATCCTACGGTTATTGGTTTTGATGGCAGGACAAAACATTCTGCGGGAGGAGAGATTATTATCTGGCCTCCGGGCGTGAGACAGAAATACGGGTATACTGAAGAAATGTCTGAAACATGGACGCATTCATGGATTCATATAGACGGCAATTTGCTGGCAAAATATATTCGTGAATCGCGTCTGCCTATTGACAAGCCGTTTTCGCCTGTCGCGGCAGATATGTTTGATGATTATCTCTATCGTTTGTATAGGGAAGTGACAGAGAATGTAAATCCTGACGATATTATCGTTTCCAATTTTGTTCAGAATATGCTGAGGGAGTTTGGCAGGGTGCTGTATCGCAGTGATAATTCACATATGGTTCCGGAAGAAATGCTGCGTGCGAAAAATATGATAGAGCAATTTGCAGATCAAAATCTAATGCTGGAGCAGGTTGCTGAGGTTGGCGGTTATTCTGTGCCGCATTTTTGTGTGCTTTTTAAGGAATACTTCGGGGTTTCGCCTATTGCCTATGCTACCCAGGTTCGTATGCAGCAGGCGACCTATTTGCTTCAGGATAGAAATCGGCAGATAACAGCCATAGCCAAAGAGCTTGGCTATAAAGATGTCTACCACTTTTCAAAGCGTTTCAAAGAGTTCTTCGGCTACAGCCCAAAACAGCAGCGAAAGAGCGATATCAATTGATAATTAACAATTGATATCGGATAATTTTGACTGCGAAATGCACTGATGAATTTCAGCTTTCTTTTTCCCAGATAATGTCGCCTACCCATATTTCACGTATTGTTCCATCGAGTTTTCGCAGCAGGAACTGGCCGTTTTCTCCGAGTCCTACGAAGAATCCTTCATCAACCTTTTTGTCTGATTCCACGACCTCGAGTCCTCGACCAAGTCCGTAGGCTATTTTCATCCATTGGTTTACTATAGCGGATGTCGGCTGCTGGAACCAGATGGTGAGCCATCTATCGAGGCTTTCGAGTATTACGGGCAGAATGTCATCGGGTTTGTGTTTTTTTGTAGTCTCTGCGTATATTGATGTTGCGGGTGAATCTATGCCGTTAAGTGCTTGGTTGTCGAGGTTTACGTTAATTCCTATGCCGCAGATAGCACATATCTTGCCGTTAAGATAGGCCGTTTCAGAAAGTATGCCGCACAGTTTTTTGTTTCCCACGTATATGTCGTTAGGCCATTTTACCCTGCAGTCAAGTCCGAATTGCGTCATAGCTTCTGCCACAGCAACACCTGCGGCAAGGGTTATAGTGGTTATTTCTGATTGTTTCTTGGCTGTTATGTCAATAAGAAATGAGAATGTCAGGCTCATATTCTTTCCAGAATACCAGCTTCTTTCTTTTCGCCCGCGGCCGTTGGTCTGATTGCGGGCAATTATTACCGAACCGTTGCGTATGGCAGGGTCGCAGTCTACGATCTGACGCCTTATATAGTTGTTTGTAGAGTCGACACTCTCGAGCGTTATTGTATTGTTGAAAAGCCTGTATTTTGATGACGCCACTGAATTTACTTTCATATTAGTATTCTTTGTTTCTTATTATGAGTGTGTATTGTACATCAAAATACAAAAAAGGAAAGATTAAGTGTTGACTTTTCACAATAAAACGTGTCTAATATCGTCAATTTGCGTTTACCGGGAGCGGTAGCCCGGTATAACTAATTTACAATTATCAAAATACAGGAGTATTCTGTGATAGATCAAGGTGCAAATTTCATGGAAGGCGTGGAATTTATGGTAGTAGGTATGGGAGTAGTGTTCAGCTTCCTCGTACTTATGGTTATTGTGATGCAGGTCAATGCGGCTGTTATCACAAGATTTTTCCCGGAAAAAGAAGAGCCAGTACAGCAGGCATCAGGTGCCGGCGGTGACAGGGCCAAAATAGCGGCAGCGATAGCAATCGCACGGGCCCAAAAGGCGTAAACAAGATTCAATCAAGATTAAGGAATTATAAACGATGGCAAAAAAGCAAGTAAAGGTTATGATAACCGCATTTCGTGACGGTTTTCAGAGTTGTTATGGAGCTCGAGTATTAACTGAAGATTTTATGCCTGCAGTGGCTGCGGCAAGAGATGCCGGTATCACTCACTTTGAGGCAGGCGGTGGAGCACGTTTCCAGTCGCTTTTCTTCTACTGTAACGAGAGCGCATTCGATATGATGGATAAGTTCAGGGAAGTTGCGGGCCCTGATGCGAACCTTCAGACACTTGCCCGTGGTGTTAACGTTGTGGGTTTGGAATCACAAAGTCGTGATGTTATCAAAGCTCATGCCGATCTGTTCAAGAAGCACGGTATTACAACTATCCGTAACTTTGATGCTCTTAATGATGTAAACAACCTGATCTATTCTGGTCAGTGTATTCATGATGCAGGACTTAAGCACGAAGTTGTTGTTACAATGATGGAACTTCCTCCAGGATGTGAAGGCTCACATACTCCAGAGTTCTATGAGCAAACACTCAAGCAGATTCTTGATGCAGGTATTCCTTATGATTCAGTATGTTTCAAGGATGCATCAGGTACATCAACTCCTCAGAAGGTTTATGACACAATGAAGCTCGCACGCAAGATGCTTCCTGCTGAGATATCCCTTCGTATGCACACACACGAGACAGCCGGTAATGGCGTAATGTGTTATCGTGCGGCTCTTGACGGCGGTGCTGATGCTATCGACCTTTCGCTTGCACCATGTTCAGGCGGTACTGCTCAGACTGATGCGCTTGTAATGTGGCATGCACTTCGCGGTACAGATTTCGATCTTGGCTTCGATCCAGAGAAGCTTCGTGAGGCAGAGGGTGTATTCAAGGATTGTATGAAAGAATACTTCTTCCCACCAGAGGCAGCAGCAGTTGAGCCGCTGATCCCATGGTCTCCTATGCCTGGTGGTGCTCTCACAGCAAATACACAGATGCTTCGTGATAACGGACTTATGGATAAGTATCCTGAAATTATTCAGGCTATGAGTGAGACAGTTCGCAAGGGCGGTTTCGGTACTTCTGTAACACCTGTTTCACAGTTCTACTTCCAGCAGGCATTCAACAACGTAATGTTTGGCCCATGGGAGAAGATCGCTGACGGTTACGGCAAGATGGTTCTCGGCTACTTCGGTAAGACTCCTTGCACTCCTGATGCGGAAGTTATCAAGATTGCCTCTGAGCAGCTCAAGCTTGAGCCGACTACTGATAGCCCTGTTGATATCAATGACCGTGACGAGAGTAAAGGTCTTGCACAGGCTAAGAAGAAAGTTGTCGATGCAGGTCTTGAAGCTACAGATGAGAATGTGTTCATTGTTGCTACTTGCGGCGATAAGGGTATTACATTCCTTAAGGGTGAAGCTAAGCTTGGTATTCGTAAGAATGAACCGGCTAAGGAAGCAGCATCTACTGAGGCCGGCAACGACTGCTATGATGTTACTCTTGACGGCAAGGTTTACACTGTTAAGCTTAGCGGTAAGCAGGCAGTTGTTAACGGCAAGACATTCAACTATACAGTCGGTGCTTCAGAAGGCGGCGATGCTTCTGGCAGCAAGTCTTCAAATGCAACAGGCCAGGTTGATACTGTAAAAGCTAAACTTCCTGGTGCGGTTGTTAAGGTCCTTGTAGAAGAAGGCGAAGACGTTGATGAAGGCCAGACAATTATGATACTTGAAGCAATGAAGATGGAGACAGAGGTCAAGAGCCTTGTTTCCGGAACAATTGAAGAAATAAGTGTCAAGGTTGGTGATCAGGTCAAAGCAGATCAGGTACTTGTAACAATTAACATGTAATCAAAGGTAATGATCGTGAATATGTTTGAGAAAATAAAAACTCGAAGCTTCTCTATGCTTACTATAGCAATGCTTCTCGCTGTTATGACAATGTCTTTCAGCAGTGTTGCGGTTGCAGAAGAGCCGGCTGCGAGTGAAAAAATAGAAGCTATGGCCTCTGAGGTTGATACCCAGGCGGCCGAAGCGCAAGAGTCAAGTAAGTTTATGGCTCTATGGAAAGATACTGGTATCTACAGGTTTATCTTCCCTAAGACCCAAGAGGAAAAAGAGGCAGAATATGCGGCCGCTTTGATAAAAGCTGAAGAAGCTGATAAAAAAGCTCACGAGCATATTGAAAGCATTCTTCCAGAAGGATTAAGCCGTATTATTATGATTGCGGTTGGTATCCTCCTGATATGGCTTGCTATCAAGAAGGGTTTTGAGCCGCTTCTTCTCCTGCCTATCGGGTTTGGTTGTATACTTGCCAATATCCCAGTTGCGGGAATTGCAGAGGCTGGTTTGCCTGGTAATCCTGACGGATTTCTTTATATAATCTACAGTATGGGTGTTAAGTCTGGTTTGTTCCCACTGCTCATCTTCATGGGTGTTGGAGCTATGACAGACTTCGGTCCGCTTATTGCCAATCCTAAGACAGCTCTGCTTGGTGCGGCTGCTCAGTTTGGTATTTTTGCTACTCTTATAGGTGCTTTGGTACTTCCTCTTGGATTTACTTTGAAGCAGGCAAGTGCCATCGGTATTATTGGCGGTGCGGATGGTCCAACGGCTATTTTCCTGTCAGGCAGGCTTGCTCCTGAGCTTATGGGTGCTATTGCGGTTGCGGCTTATTCATATATGGCTCTTGTACCTGTAATTCAGCCTCCGATTATGCGTTTCTTTACTTCAAAGTCAGAACGTATGATTGAGATGAAGCAGCTTCGCCATGTATCAAAGACAGAGAAGATCGTGTTCCCGCTGGTAGTTCTGGTTCTTTGTGTTCTGCTTCTGCCATCAGCATGTCCTCTTATCGGTGCGTTGATGTTTGGTAATCTTGCCAAGGAATCAGGCGTAGTGAATAGGCTTAGCGATACAATGCAGAATTCACTTATCAATATCGTAACTATCATGCTCGGTCTTGCGGTTGGTTCAAAGCTTGCTTATGACAAGTTCCTCAACTGGCAGACAGTAGGTATTCTTGCTCTGGGTATCGTTGCCTTTGGTATTGGTACTGCTTGCGGTGTACTTCTTGCTAAGATCATGAATGCGATATGCAAGGATAAGATTAATCCGCTTATCGGTGCGGCTGGTGTTTCTGCTGTTCCTATGGCAGCACGTGTAGCCAACAAGGTAGGTCTTGAGGAAAATCCTCATAACTTCCTGCTTATGCATGCGATGGGCCCTAACGTGGCCGGTGTTATCGGTTCTGCGGTAGCGGCTGGTGTACTTCTGGCTCTCTGCGGCTGATAAGACACCAAAATTAAAATAATTAAAGGCGATGAGTTTTTTATAAGCTCATCGCCTTTTTTTCGTGAGGGGGTGTAATTTAACGATTGGCGGTGGCTTTTGGAGTGCTTTACCAAACGAAGAGCGGTAAAGCTTTGGAATATCCCTACCTGAGAGGTGTTAGTGAGCCAAAAAACAGAATATTCTTGCAAGATTTTGTTAATTGGGTAGGATTTAAAGGGTTATGACTTGTTCAAAACCAAACATTTGAGATTTTGGGACGTTATAATAAGTGTAGAAGTAAAATTTTGTTTCTGAATAAGAACTTTAGGTGCAGATAAATGCTGATAAGTATTAATAATGGACAGTTGAAAATTGGTGCAAAGGAAGAGCAGTCGCTCAGGGACGCACTCTTAGCAAATGAGATTAAAATCGGTGTTTGCGGCGGCAGGGGAATATGCGGCAAATGCAAGCTAAAAGTGCAGAACTGTAAGCAGGAGTTCACTGAAGCGGAGAAGAAAAAGCTTTCTGAACAGGAGATTAGTGAGGGATTTCGACTCGCTTGCCAGATAGAAGCGGTTGGAGGTATGGAGATATCGCTTCCTGATGATGTTATAGATCAACAGGATTTTTCTGCTGTCTGTACGAAAATAACGCCTCTGACCTCTGATGTGCGGATGTTTCGCTTTGACATGAAGGATTCTCAAACACTTGATTACATACCAGGCCAGTATGTTCAGCTTACAACGCCATCGGATATTGAGGGATACCCCAGCGTTACAAGGACATTCTCAATAGCTTCTGACCCATCTGATAAGAGCTATTTTGAGCTTATAATAAAACGTACGCCAAATGGGAATTGCACAAGATATCTTTTCGAGAAAATTGAGGAGGGTACTGAGCTGGAGTTTATGGGGCCTGATGGAGATTTCAGGTTGACATGCAACGACAGCCCAATGATATTTATAGCCGGCGGATCGGGCATGAGTGCTATAAGATGTCTGCTTATGGAAATGAGACGTACAAATTGCAAGCGTAAGACTACTTATTTCTTTGGTGCTCCAACTCCTGAGGGGCTATATATGCTTGATGAAATGAGTGCTTTTGAGAATGAGCTTTCCGAATTTAAATTCGTGCCGTGTGTCCAAACCGACCCTGCCTGCCAATGGAAGGGGGCAAAGGGGCTTGTTACCCAAGTGGTCAGCAGTTGTTATGATAAATGCAATGAGGCTGAGGCCTATCTTTGTGGTGCTCCTGGAATGATAAATGCATCTATACCTGTACTTGAGACCATAGGTGTTGACAAAAGCCGTATATACTATGACAGTTTTGGATGATAATTAACAATTAAGGAGTTCGCTTCGTGCAATCTTTGTTTATGGTTCTTGCCGTAACTGAATTTTCTACGAACTGCGAACTATGAACTTCCTATTTATAAGGTGAATTTATGAGAGAGAGACTTTTAGTAATATGTATCGTGTTTTTTGCGACGGCATGTGTATTTGCCAAAGAAGCCTGCTGCAAAGAAATGAGTGTTGAGCGATTAATGGAAAAGATAGCTGAAAAGGGCAGTGAACTTGAATCCTTTTCTGCTAATATAATGTATTCACTGACCGAAGATCCTGAGATATTCGAGACAACAACAATTTATACCGGTACATTTAACTATCTCAAAACAGAGCAAAGACAGTATGCGATGATAGATTTCATTACACGTCAGGAGGATGAACTGCCTGTTGAAGATTATCATCAGAGGTATGTATTTGACGGTGTTTGGCTGACGAGGATTGATTATCAACTTAAACAAGTAAATAAGGACCAGCTTGTACCCGAGGATGAGCCGGAGGATGTTTTCAAGCTGATAGGTGAGGATTTTCCGCTTATGGGATTTTCTGGGACAGACAGGCTCTCTGATCGTTATGATATAGAGTTTGAACAGTCTGATGATTCCAGGTCCTATGAGTTGAATCTCACTCCCAAGGAGCAATCCGATGTGAAATATTCAGAGATACGTTTTGTCATAGACAGTGGAACTCTTTTGCCTCGGAGCATAAAGGCGGTATCATCTTCTGATTCTTCCATTTGTGATATTCAACTTGACGGCAGCGTGATCAATACAGAACTGAATGAGGAAATCTTCAAGGTTGAAATTCCGGATGATTTTACTGTCAGTGAGAATAAGCTTGAGAAAAAATAATTGTTGATGCATTCAGCATAAAAAAAGAGCGAGAGGTTTTTCAACCTTTCGCTCTTTTTATTTATCTATTTTTAAGAAGATAGATTATTCAGCAGGCTTGATCTCTACAGCACCACTCTTCTCTTCTTTCTTCTCTTCCTTCTTTTCCTCTACTTTGAACTCATTGTAGTAGACGATGTCGGCATTGTTAAGAAGGTCTTCACGGAACTTGCCGGCAAATTCTCTGCGGCTTCCGTCTTCAAGCTGATTCTTGATGTCTTCTTTAGCCTCTTCGAAAGTAACCGTCTTGGCATCTTTCTTATCGGTAACCTTGATGATATGGTATCCGAACTGAGTCTCGACAACATCACTCACATCGCCAACTTCCATTGAGAAAGCAGCATCAGAGAAAGGCTTGACCATTCTGCCGCGAGCGAAGAATCCAAGGTCGCCGCCGTTGCTTCCGCTTGGGCATTCTGAATTCTCTTTAGCAAGAGCAGCAAAATCGCCGCCATCTTTAACCTGCTTCAGGATGCCTTCTATCTTGGCTTTTGCAGCAGCTTTATCTTCATCACTTGCATCAGGAGCTACCTTAACAAGAATATGACTTGCTTTAACCTGTGATTCCTGCTGGAAACGCTGTGGGTTATCTTCGTAATACTTTTTGATATCTTCATCGCTAACTTTAGTTTCACCACCAGCCATCTTGTCCATCATCTTCTGGTATTTCATACCATTGCGAACCTGGCTGCGGAATTCTTCAAAGTCTCTGCCCATATCAGCAACGCGTTTTTTGAAGTCTTCTACTGTGATGTTATTTTCTGCGAGAATCTTTTCAATCTCAGCATCAAGCTCTGTGTCTGCAACGTTGATACCGTTTTCGTCGAATTTCTTCTCAAGAAGCTTCTGGAAAATAAGACTGTCAAGAGCACGCTTCTTGATAAGCTTAGACTGATTAGCTTTAACTTCTTCCGGCATATTCTGAAGACGTGGAGCAACAAGCTCATCTACTTCAGCAATAGTGATTGTTACATCGCCTGCTTTTGCAGCAATATCGGCATTTTCATCTTTAGCCGCATCTTCTGTTGCTGATTCGGCTTTCATAGGGCAAACAGCTTTTGCATCTTTGCTGCATTCTGCCTTCTTTGCATCGCATTTTGCGGCATCTGCTTTCTTTGGACATTTATCTGTACCGCATTTGGATGTATCACCACAGCAAGCTGCTGACTTATCCATACTGCATGTAGCTTTTGCGTCACATTTCGCTTTAGCATCACATTTCGCATCATCTGCGGCAAAAGCCACTGTAGCTACAGCGATTATTATTACTAAAACACTGATCTTCTTCAAACAAGTCATTCTTTTTCCTTTCAGTTTTTTCCGTTGGTTTTTAACGTGTATTACGATATTTTCCCGCTTTTGTTTGATAAGTCAAGCTAATTTGTGAAAAAGCAATGAACCTATCAGATAAAGCAACCTACTTTTCTTCTTTTTTCGTGGTTTTTTTAGAGGCCTTCTTAGGGGCTTTTTTTCTACCGAGCATTATATCAGCTTCTTCGATGGTTTTTGGCGGCCATTTGCCTTCTTCCTGCCATTTTTTCAGCTCATCAATCATCTTCATGCTTATAATATTACGGCATCTTGGGAATTTATTGCATCCAAGGAATGGTCCCCGCTTGCTTTGCCTTATGACAAGTTCACCATTTTTACACTTATGACATTTGACGCCCGAAGGTTCAGCCGGCGGTTTCGGTGGAAGCGGGTTGCCTTCTTTGTCTATCTTCATGATTGTTTTACATGTAGGATAGTCCTGGCAGCCGAGGAATTTTCCAAACCTGCCGTTCTTTTCTATCATTGGCTTGCCGCAATTAGGACATTTGATGTCGGTTTCTTTGTCCTTAAGCATCTTACCTTTTACATCGCATGGGCATGCGAATTTGCATTCGGGATATTTTGAACAGCTCAGGAACCTTCCGTTTCTGCCAAATCTGTAGTCAAGACGCGAGCCGCAGTCAGGGCAGTCGTATTCGCTTGGTGTTGTTTCAGCTTTGGCATGCTTCATTTGCTCAACTGCTTCATCAAGGCGTTTCTTGAATGGGCCGTAGAATTTATGGAGTACTTCTATCCAGTTAAGGTGCTTTTCCTCAATGGAATCCAGTTCAAGTTCCATCTCTCTTGTGAAAGCAATATCCATGATTTCAGGGAAGAATTGTTCAAGCTTTTCCGTTACAACTTCACCAAGATCGGTTGCGTGGAATTTTCTGTCGATTTGCTTAACATATTCCCTGTCCTGAATGGTAGATATGATGGAAGCATAGGTACTTGGTCTGCCGATGCCTTCCTTTTCCAGTGCTTTCACCAGTGAAGCTTCTGTATATCTGGCCGGCGGCTTTGTGAAATGCTGCTCCGGTTTGATATCAACAGCCGCGACCGGTTGACCGGTGCTCAGTTCAGGAAGGTCCTGCTCATTCGACTTGCTTTTCCATATTCTGGTAAATCCGTCAAAAGCCAATACTCTTCCTGATGTTTTGAATACGCATTTCCCGGCAGATGTCTGAGATTCTATCTCAGCGATTGTTATAAACCACTTTGCCGGAGTCATTTGTGAAGCGACAAATCTTCTCCAAACAAGGTCATAAAGTTTATATTCATCTGTATCGAGGTATTTTTCTATACTGTCGGGGGTTATTGTCGCATCTGTTGGGCGTATTGCCTCGTGAGCTTCCTGTGCGTTTTGTTTTGAAGAATAGAAATTGGGTTTTTCGGGTAGGTAATCATTGCCCAAATTTTCGCCAATATATTTTCTCGCACTGTTGAGCGCTTCAGGTGAAACATTGGTACTGTCGGTACGCATATAGGTTATGAGACCGATTGTTCCAAGTCCTCCCAGTTCTTTACCTTCGTAAAGATGCTGCGCTGTACGCATTGTTCTCTTTGTGGCAAAACCCAATTTATTTGCGGCTGCCTGCTGGAGAGTTGAAGTGATGAACGGCGGAGCGGGCCTGGAGCTGGTTTGCTTTTTCTCGACTTTGCCTATATTATAGTCGGCATCTTTAATCGCATCAAATACGGCTAAAGCGTCTTTTTCATTGTCAGCAGAGAACTTCTTGCCGTTGACCGTTGTTATTTCAGCCTTGAATGCATTGTGCTGCGAGAGCCATTCATTTTGCTGTGCTACCGTAGGGGCCTTATCTTTTTCGCCGGCAGTGGCAAGGAATTCTTGCCATTTCGCAGAATAATCAGCTTCATTGTCGGTGGAGAATACTGCCGGTATCTGCCAGTATTCATCAGGCTTAAAGTTTCTGATTTCTTTTTCACGATCGACAACTATCTTGACCGCTACTGACTGAACCCTTCCAGCACTGAGACCGGCGGCAACTTTTCTCCATAGAAGGGGGCTTATCTGATAGCCCACGATTCTATCGAGTATTCGTCTTGCCTGCTGGGCATCAACTTTGCTTTGGTTCAGTTTACCCGGTGAGCTGAAAGCCTGCTGTATAGAATTCTTGGTGATAGCGTTAAACACTACTCGCCAGGTGTTCTCTTCAGGCATCTTTAAGATTTCTGCAAGATGCCATGCGATAGCCTCTCCTTCGCGGTCAAGGTCAGTTGCGAGATAGAGGTTTTCACACTTCTTAGCAGCGCTTTTAAGCTGGTTTACAAGCCGTTTTCTTCCGGGGGTAATATCGTATGTGGGTTCGAAATCATTTTCGATATCAACATTTATACCTTTGCTGGGAAGATCGCGGATGTGTCCCATTGAGGCCATTACCTCGTAATCAGAACCAAGATACTTGTTAATAGTCTTGGCTTTTGCCGGTGATTCCACGATAACCAGCGATTTTTTTGCTGTTTTTGCCATATTTCTGCTGTATATTAAATTCTCTCTTTACAAACAACGTCATATTAAACGTTATTTCCCCTTATTCTTCTTTTCAGCTCTGAACCGGAGATAACTTTCTATAAAGCCCTCTATATCTCCGTCGAGTACCGCCTGTACATTTCCTGTCTGGAAATCAGTCCTGTGATCTTTGACCATCTGATAAGGCTGCATTACATAACTTCTTATCTGGTTACCCCATGCAATCTCACCTTTGTTTCCATAAAGCTTATTGAGCTCATCATCACGTTTTTGTTTTTCCAGCATGTACAATCGGGCCTTAAGCATCTTCATTGCTTCGGCCTTGTTTTTGTGCTGGCTTCTGTCGTTTTGACATTGTACTACAAGACCAGTCTCGAAGTGTGTTATACGAACTGCCGAGCTTGTCTTGTTGACATGCTGACCGCCTGCACCGCTTGCACGGTAAAAGTCGATTCGTATATCTTTTTCATCTATTTCGATATCGACATCATCACCTGCATCCGGTATCACGTCAACAGCCGTAAAGCTTGTATGCCGCCTGCTTTGTGAATCAAAAGGACTGATTCTCACAAGTCTGTGAACTCCAGATTCGCAGGAGAGTTTGCCAAAGGCGAACGGTCCGCTTACTTTCAATGTTATGGAACGTACGCCCGCCTCTTCACCTGGCGTTATATCCAGTTCTTCAAACTTGTATCCGTTTGTTTCAAAATAACGGGTGTACATTCTAAGCAGTATGCTTGCCCAATCGCAGCTTTCTGTACCGCCGGCTCCGGCATGAATGCTGAAGAAACAGTCATTCATATCGTCAGGGCCGCTGAGTGTTCCGGCAAGTTCTATCTGGTCACAGAGTTTTGCTGTTGTCGTTATGTCATCTTCAATGACTGATAAAGTGTCCTGGTCGTCTTCCTCAACTGCCAAAGTAAAGAGGTCGTTGAGGTCGTTGACTGCCGTTATAGCATCGTTAACGGGGTTGACTACGCTTTTGAGAGCACTTAGCTCTGATACTGTTTTTTGTGCGGATTCCGGGTTGTCCCAGAATGTTGGAGAGCTCATCAGCTCTTCGAGTTGTTGTTTTCGCTGCTTTTTCTCTTCGAGGTTAAAGCCACTCCCGGACTTTTAGTATCCGGGCCTCAAGATCGGTTATTGCTTCTTTTATCTCAGATGTTTCCATATATGTCTATTTGTTCCTTTATATAAGAAGGATTTTCGAAATCTTACAAGTTCTGAAAATTAAAGCGATATTCAAAAAAGATGTTTCTGGGCTACCTCTTAGAACCATAAAGGCTTGATAATACAGGTATAAACATCATTTTCGCCGGCATCGCTATATTAAATATCCGTTTTATTTCGTTTTCTTTTTTGTTCTAAGGCACTTTATATACCACAAAGAAGCTGGCTTTTCAACATCTAAAAAAATTTACATTCCAAAAGTTTTTCTAATTCTATGCTTTATGTTGGGGTTGATTTGAATTTGTAAATAGGAATTACATGTTTTACTTTCGCTGATACTTTATTAAGTTATATCTTTGGATAAGACCTTTTTTATGTTTAATTGTTCACTCGTCTGGGGTTTGTAGTGAAAAAAAGTGCAATATATTTTAAATCTGATTATTTAAGGATTGTTGCTATTGTCTTTATCGCTATAATTGGTAAGATGTTTATTAATTTTGAAATGGTGATCTATTTTATGAAAAAGAACATACTGGCTATATTATTACTTCCTGTGCTGCTGCTGACAGGAGGTTGCGGCATTGTAAGTGTGTTAGGCACTCCATCGGCAAGTGAAGAAGTTGTGGAGGCCAAGTTTGATATATCGCAGAGGTATGGCGAGAAAATACTTGTGCTTGTAAATCAGCCGAGTTGGGTCAATTCGCCGGTGAATTTAAGAAAAGAGATAACCAATAAGGTAAATTCGTACATGCGGGTTTATTTTGAAGATCTTCCAGAAGACAGTATTATAGAGTATGACACTGTCAAAGAGAAGCGAAGCAGTGATATGGATTTTGATAACAGGGATGTTGTCGAGCTTGCAGAGATGTTTGACGCGGGAGTTGTGCTTTATATCGAGTTGCTGGAATTTGACATACTGCGTCTGACTTCGCAAGGGTATTATTCTGCCGAAATGAAAACTTTCTCGGTTTTGTATGACGGCAAGGACGGCAGCGTGCTATGGCCGGAAACCAAGGCTGAATCTGTTATATCCCTTGGGATTGAGTGCGAAAAGGGTGTTGAGCAGACTATGGTCAGGCTTTCTACGGCTGCAGCTCATTGTACGTTAAGAAATTTTTACGATTGTCTAAGGCATAAATACAAAGTAATAGAAGAAAAAAGACAATATGAGATGGATGAGTGGTAAAAATAATTGACAATTGGTGAGCTATAATAGATAATTTCAGCCTTTTAATGGCTAAAACTTGTTTTTACTGGTTACAATTTCCCCGTTAATTTAGTTAATTTAACATTTGGAGATGTTTAATATGTACAAAATTTTGATCTCAGACAAACTTGCACAGGAAGGTATTGACCTTATAAACAATACAGATGGTTTTGAAGCGGTAGTCAATACCGGTTTAAGCGAGGATGAGTTGTCTTCGATCATTGGTGATTATGATGGTCTTATCATCCGCAGTGCTACTCAGGTAACCCCAAAGGTGCTTGAAAACAGCGGCAAGCTCAAGGGTGTTGCAAGAGCGGGAGTTGGTGTTGACAATATCAATATTCCGGAAGCGACTCGTGCAGGTGTGCTTGTTATGAATACACCTGGCGGAAATACTCTCAGTGCTGCCGAGCATACTATGGCACTTATGCTTTCAATGAGCCGTAATGTTGTGCCTGCCTGCAACAGTATGAAAGAGGGCAAGTGGGACAGAAAAAGCTACATGGGTAACCAGCTTAACAACAAGACTATCGGTGTGATTGGTCTTGGTCGTATCGGTATGGCAGTAGTACGCATGGCACTTGGTTTCAATATGAACGTTCTTGGTTATGATCCATTTGCTGTTCCTGAAGAGGCTAAGAAGCTTGGTATCTCTGTTACAGATGATTTGAACGATATATATCAGAAGTCAGACTTTATCTCTCTGCACGTGCCGAGGAACAAGGACACAGAGAATATGATCGATAAGGCTCAGCTTGAAATGATGAAGCCTACCACGCGTATTGTCAACTGTGCTCGCGGCGGTATCATAAATGAAAATGCCCTTTACGATGCACTTGAGGCTGGCGTTATAGCTGGTGCGGCATTGGACGTGTTCCCGACAGAGCCTCCGAAAAATACACGTTTTGAAAATATCGCTAACTGTCTGGTAACTCCTCACCTTGGAGCAAGTACAGAAGAAGCTCAGATTGAAGTAGCTGTAGAGGCAGCGCAGATTCTGATGGATGCGATTAAGGGCGGACCGATAAAGAATGCTCTCAATGCTCCGGCGATGGGTGATTCTATGCCGAAACAGGTAGTTGCTTATGCCGCTCTGGCCGGAAAGATCGGTTCACTTATGAGCAGCATGTTGACCGGAAGAGTAAAGAGCATTGACCTTACTTATCTTGGCGATATTGCTTCTCTTGATGTTTCTGCTGTAACAACAGCATTTAATATCGCATTGCTCCAGCCGAACTTCGATTCACCGGTTAATATCGTTAACGTTGGCTTCCTTGCAAAAGAGCGCGGTATTACAACAAACGTTACTACAAGCGAAAGCATCAACAACCTTTCTTCAAGTTTTACCGCAAAGGTAACTACGGAGAAGGGAAGCCACAGCGTTACCGGTACAGTGTTTGACGGCAACATATTGAAGGTTGTTTCTGTTGACGGTTATGATGCTGAGTTTACACCTGAAGGCACTTTGATGATGCTTTATTATGAGGATCGTCCGGGTGTTATTGGTGCTATCGGAACAGCGTGTGGCAAGTCGAATATCAATATCGGCACAATGAGTGTTGGCAGAGGACAGGGCAAGGCTCTTATGGTGGTATCTCTCGATCAGTCGTTGTGTGAAGATACTAATAAGGAACTCGATAAGCTCGACTATATAGATAACTATATCGCTTGCAGCATCGACTGATAAAGCTGATTGATTTTGAATGAATATAGACAGGGAAGCGAAAACAAAACGCTTCCCTGTTTTTGTAAATTGTGTTTGTCATAATATGCGTGAATTTCTTGATGTAGACAAAATAGCTGCCGGTTGCGGCGGGGTGTTAAACGGAGACGGTGGGCTTCAGTGCGGTGGAGTTTGCATTGATTCACGTCAGGTAAAGGCGGGCGACTGTTTCTTTGCTATAAAGGGCGAGCGCTTTGATGGGCATGAGTTTGTCCAGAAGGCGTTTGAGAGCGGGGCGACTTGTGCTGTAGTAGACAAGTCGTTTGATGTCAGCAGTATAAAAGGTTTGTTAAATGGAGAAAAAAGAGACCTGACCCCTTTAATTGTGGTTGAGGATACTACTTTGGCACTTGGCAACTTGGCGGCGTATTACCGCAGCTTGCTTACCGCAAAGGTGGTAGCGATAACTGGTTCGGTTGGCAAGACTACTGCTCGGGATATGATAAGCGGTGTATTGTCGAGCCGATATAAATGCCATAGTGCGAAGAAGAGTTTTAATAATCATATTGGTTTGCCGCTTACGATTCTTGAAGCTGATATCAACAGCGAAGTTCTCGTTGTTGAGCTTGGTACGAATCATCCCGGAGAGATTGAGTATCTTACTAAAATCGCCAATCCTGATATTGCCGTGATAACAAAAGTTGCGGCCGCTCACATAGAATATTTCGGTACGCTGAGGGAAATAGCCAAGGAAAAGGCATCAATTGCTCTTGGACTGAAAAAGGATGGCTCACTTATTGTCAATGGTGACAGTGATGAGCTTGTAAATTATCTTGAATCTGAAAATATCCCATATTCTTCCTATAGCATAGAAGATAAGTTCGAGCTTGCGGGCAGTCTCGGTAAGATATTTATTGATGGCATGTGGGTTGAGGTGCCGCTGGCAGGCAGGGGGAATCTGGAGAATGCACTTGCAGCATGGAATGTTTGTCGTGAGTTCGGGTTTACACCCGAAGATTTCGCGGCGGCTATTGGTACTGCTATTGCACCTGATATGCGGCTAAATGTGATTGAGCATGAGGGCGTACGAATTATCAATGATTGCTACAATGCGAATCCTCAATCGATGGCTAATGCTTTAGAGGTGTTGGCTGGTTTTAGGGGTGAGTCGAAGCGGCTCGTTGCTGTTTGCGGCGATATGCTGGAGCTTGGAGACTCAAGCCGCCGTTATCACGCAGAGCTTGGAGAAGCGATTGCTGAAAAGGGAATCAATGTGCTTGTAGCGGTTGGGAAATTTGCACCAGATGTCGCTAAAGCGGCAGAGAAATGCGGCAACACCGAAACACATTGCTTTGAGAATACCGATGCTCTCTGCCAAAAAATAAAAGCCATAATAAAACCCGGCGACACAGTCCTGCTCAAAGCCTCCCGCTCAATAGCCCTCGAAAAAGCATTAAACGTGCTTATTGGCAATTAATAATTGCTTCGGCGATTTTGATTCCGTCTATTGCTGCTGACATTATTCCTCCTGCGTATCCTGCTCCTTCGCCTGCTGGGTAGAGGCCTCTGATAGCGGGGTTCTGGAATGTTTCGTCTCTTAGTATTCTCAAAGGACACGAGCTTCTTGTCTCTATTGCCGTCATTACTGCTCCGGGAGAGGCAAATCCTTTGAGTTTCTTGTCAAGTTGAGGTAGAGCCAGTTTCAATGTCTGGGCTACGAAGTCAGGTAAGGTTTCTGCTAAGTCGCAAGATAAGAATCCCGGCTTATATGTCGGCAGCACTCCTGCAACGCAAGTCGAAGCTTTGGAAGCGAGAAAATCGCCGACAAGCTGGACAGGTGCGGCATAGTTGCTGCCTCCGGTTACGAATGCTTGTCTCTCCCATTTTCTCTGAAATTCGATGCCTGCAAGCGGTGAATCGCTTGCGAAATCGGCAGGGGTTACGCCTACGAGCAATGCACTGTTTGCATTAGGAAGGCTGCGTTTATAGTGACTCATGCCGTTTGTTGCTACCATTCCGGCTTCGGAGGATGATGCGATTACTTCGCCACCCGGGCACATGCAGAATGTATACGCACTTCGGCCGTTGGGGCAGTGATGGACGAGTTTGTAGTCGGCGGCCCCGAGGATTGGATCGGTTTCATAGGTATTGTACTGGGATTTGTTTATGATTCCCTGTTTGTGTTCTATGCGAACGCCGATTGAGAATGGCTTGGCCTCCATTGCGACGCCGCTTTCATGAAGCATTTCGAATGTATCTCTCGCACTGTGTCCGATAGCCAGGATGAGGTTGTCGGTATCGATCTCGGTATTTTCGTTGATTGTTATACCGGTTATTCGGTCGGCTTTTGTTTTTATCGATGTCAGCCTTGACTCGAAAAGAACCTCTCCGCCCAGACTTATTATTTCTTTCCGGATGTTTCTTACAACTTTAATAAGATTGTCGGTTCCAATGTGTGGCCTGGCATGATACATGATTTCTTCAGGGGCACCGGCGGCAATCAGTTCGGATAATACTTTGCGAGATCGGTTGGCTTTGTCTTTTACCTGTGAGGCAAGCTTGCCGTCGGAGAATGTTCCTGCTCCGCCTTCGCCGAACTGGACGTTTGATTCTGGGTCGAGCTTTCCCGTTTTCCAGAAATCGTATACATCTTTTATGCGATCTTCAACAGCTTTGCCGCGTTCGATGATTATTGGCTTATAACCCAGGCGTGCCAGCATCAGACCGGCTAAAAGACCTGCGGGGCCGCTTCCGGCTATTACCGTCTTTTTCTTCTCTGCCGCAGATTTGGGCATTATATAGAGGTTGGCCTTGTCGCTCAGAAGCTCGGCGTTTTGAGGCAATTTAAGTTCTTTTTCATCAATACCAGACAATGAGATATCGATTGTGTAAACGAATTTAATTTGGTTTTTCCGCCTCGCATCAATTGATTTGCGAATGATATTCACTGCCGTGATATTATCGCGGCTTATTTTGAGTTTGCTTACAATAAGCTTCTCAATAGCATCATGACTATGCTTATAAGGCAGAGTCAGGGCTTTAATTCTTATCATAAAGTCCTGCTGCAGAGATTTAAACGCTTTTCTGGTAAGGGTTAGCGTTCGAGGGTCTTTATTCTGCGATAAATTGCCATAGAAACAATGTGAAGTTTCCTATATCACCTTAGCGTACAGCCGCACCGGCAAGGCGAATTTTACCATAAAAAGGAAAATTTGCGTGAAACATTTTGCTGAAAAAACAGTTTTTTTACTGCCATTGTTGGTTTCTATGCCTTCTGGGTATTGTGTTTTTAAATAATACTTCACATTGTGAAGTTTTTTTGTAAAATCTGAGCTTAGTTTGTATTGACCCCGGAAAATGCGGCTTAAAGTTTGCGACACTGAAAAATGTCTACTTGGACGATAAAAAATATAGTCGAGTAGTTCATTGTCTTTGTCGCAGTTGTAAAGTTTGATTACCGCATATTAATATAAAGGAAAATGAAATGAAAAAATCACTATCAACATTGTTAGCTGACGGATTTATTCTTGTGTACAACCAGAACAAGCTCGATGTGGTCAAGACCGCAGAGGCTCTGATGGAAGCCGGAATAAACAATATGGAAGTTACTTGCCGTATCAATACCCCGCTTGAGAAGATCGAGAGGCTCAAAAAAGAGCTGCCCGACTTCATTTGCGGAGCGGCATCACTTGCTGATTTCCCGGCTTTTCTGGATATCTATAACGCTCAGAACCCTTCTGATACGCTGCCGACAGTACAGCAGGTTGTAGATGCGGGAAGCGATTATCTTGTTTCGGCTGTTAATTTCAGCGATGACAGTTATGCGAAATTTGGTGGAAAAATCCCCATGATTCCCGGCTGCGGCACTGCTACTGAAATAATCAGCCAATATTCAAAGGGTGCTAATATCTGTAAGATGTTCCCTGCAAAGCAGATAGGTGGTTGCGATTATATCAAGGCGATTGATCCGGCTATTCATAAAACAATCAGTATAATACCGACCGGCGGCACTAACATGTCAAATATTGCCGATTATATCAAGGCCGGCGTTCTTGTGCTTGGCGGTTCTTTCAGCATGATTGAGAAGGCTAAGATGGCTAAGATTGTTGATGAGCAGGATTACAAACTGCTTGCTTCAGAGCTTAAGGTCGTCAAAGAGTATATCGATAAGTGCCGTAGTGAGATGTGGCAGGGTGTTGATTTTTCTTCTGTTGAAGAGGTTACAAAGGCTACCGGCAGGAATTTTAACTGCTGATTTTGTCCTTAATAAGGAACTGTGAGTTATATAAAGGCTGTGGTTTTGTTAAACCGCGGCCTTTTTTTTGTGTTGAGCAATATAATGCGTGATTTTCAAGCTGATTATGGTATAATTGCCCGACCTGTTTTTATGGCCTTAGATATGTATTAATGCGTGTTTCAGAGTTTCAGGGCCATTTTTTCAGATTATTTTATGAAGTTATTTCTTGCTAAAAGGAAGATAAATGCTTAAAACGACACCGCTTGAAACTTTGCATAAGCAATTTGATGCGGAATTTACAGAATATTATGGATACTCAATGCCCGGCAGTTATTCACAGCTCTCCAAAGAGCTTGATGGATTGAAGCAGAGCAGTGCGGCATTTGATCTTTGCGCTTTTTCAAGAGTTGCGATAAGTGGAAAAGATGCCGAAGAGCTCTTGAATACTGTTTTTCCGAAAGCTTCATTGCCGTCGGAAGAATGCTGGGATTGGGCCTCGGAAGATAAAAAAGTTCGTATTTTGAATAGTTCAAACGAATACCTTCTGCTAATCCATCCTCAGATCAGTGACAATATTCTTGAGAGGGTCAATTCGATTGCTTCAAGAATGAAGGTTAATATAACTGATAAGACAGAAAAAACGGCTATGCTTGGGGTCTACGGGCCAAGTTCTTATGAGATGATTGGCAGTATTATTCCTTTGGATATTACAGCTCTTGAGCCGGGCAAGGTTATGAACGTGTCGTTTTTCATGATGTCTTTGACTATGATCAGAGGCAGCTGGCTTGGCAGTGACGGAGTAGAGTTGATATGTCCTGTTGGTGCATCGAAATTTGCGACACAGGCCATAGGGAAGTATCAGAAGCGTGAAAGCATTGTGCCTGCCGGTACTGTTTGCTTTGAAGCGGCTTTTGAGGAATATGTTTCACAAACAGTATAGACAAAAGAATTTGCATAATTAACATGTTTGCGATAATAAGCGATATACATTCAAATATTGAAGCACTCTCAGCGGTTATGGCTGACATAGAGCAACGCGGTATAAAGACCGTGTATTGTCTGGGTGATATCCTTGGTTATGGACCTAACCCCAAGGAGTGTCTCGATGTTGTGATGGACAAGACTGAGTTGTGTGTCATGGGTAATCATGACTACGCTGTAATATACGAGCCTACGAATTTTAATCTTGGGGCTGAGCAGGCGGCATATTGGTGTCGTGATATGCTGGCCTCAGAGCAGGATAAGGATATAGCCTCAAAGAGATGGCAGTTTCTTGTCAGCAGGCCGATGCGAGAGCGTTTGAAGTTGAAACTTGACGGCCAGAAGGCTACTCTTGATTTTGTACATGCTTCTCCAAGGCGGCCTATAAATGAGTATATCTTTCCTGATGATATTTTTTCATCACCGGCAAAGATTTCTTCACTTTTTGAGACGGTGGAGCATGTCTGCTTCATAGGACACACTCACTTGCCGGGAGTATTCCTTGATGATCCTGATTTCTATACCCCTGATGAGCTCGGCGGCTACTATCCTATTGAGCCTGACGAAAAGGCGGTTATAAATGTAGGTTCTGTAGGCCAGCCAAGAGACAGGGATCCTCGTGCCAGTTATGCTTATGTTGAGGGTAATGAGGTTCATTTCGTGCGTGTTGAATATGATATTGATGCAGTGTCCAGAAAAATCTATGAGATTGATATGCTGGATGACTTTGAGGCCGACAGGCTTAAAGAAGGCAGGTAATGACTGAAGACATGAGGCAAGCAGTACCGCGACCATTAGGGAGCGGGTAAACCAGATAACTTAAAACTGATGATTAAGAACTTGAAATAAAAGATGAACAAAAAGATATTTTTATTAGCGATATTGTTTTTCTGCTGCTTTGCGGCGATTGCGGAGCAGGCAACTGCTGAAACTCAGGCTACGGCAGTTAAGATTGAATCTGATGAACCTGCGATAAGCATTGATCTTGCTAATCTTTCAGCGATACCCGCAGAGGCGACTGTAAGGACAGTTGGTTCTGTTTTTCCTGATGACGGCTACAAGTTTGAGCTTCAGCTCAACAGCAAGGGTGCATCAATAGAGTATGCAAGGCTGACTGATTATTACACAAGGGGCAGTGAAGATGACCCAATGATGATTCTTGCTCCTTTGCTTGACGAAAACCAGCAGGAAATCATATCCCTTGCAAACAGTTATCTCAGTTTTGAGGGTTTTGAAGGACGTTTCCCGCTTCATAAGCTCAACTGGCGAACAGGTGAGATAAAGTCTACCGGTGATGGACAGGAAATATCTTATACCACAGAGCTTTCTGTTCCTGACTACGGCAACGTCATTACTTTGGTGAAGACCTATAGGGTTCTTAAAGATACTCGTCATTTATTCGTTGATTTTTCAATTGAAAATCTTACAGATGAGCCACTGAAGATTAACTTCGAAATCCAGAGTCCTGTTGGGCTTACCCGTGAGGAAGTTCGCAGAGACATGCGAAGTGTTACTGCCGCTTTTTCAAATCCTGCCGATCAGATCAAGTCTACGAGGCTCGATATCAATAAGGTCAGGTCTGCCGAGATTGAATATCTTCAGGCTAATGATGTAAGTGAATTGGAGAAAACTTATGTTGAACGTCCCAAGGGGACTAATAAGTTTGAGTGGGCATCTACCGGCAACAAATATTTTGCCGCTATCCTCAGGCCTCAAGATGCAACGGTTCAGAATCCGCAGGTAAATCGCTGCGAATATTATGACAGCAAGATAATAAAGGGCTTGAGTGTTAAACAGCAGCCTGAAACCAATGACAGTGAAGGTGTCGGCTATAAGCTTTCTTATAAATCCATCGAGCTTGCTCCAAAGGGAGTTGAGGAAAGTACGCAGAAGTTCAATTATATGCTTTATCTTGGCCCTAAGGATAAGAGCCTTTTTGAGGATGATCCGCTCTACAGCAAGCTTGGGTTTGTGCAGTCGATTAATTTCCAGGCGTGCTGCGGTAATCTTTTCAGACCGATATCGTTTGCTATTCTTGCTCTTATGAAGGCGGTATATCATGTTCTTCCGAACTATGGTATAATAATCATACTCCTGGTGCTTCTTGTTCGTACTCTTCTTCACCCGCTTACAAAGAAGAGTCAGGTCTCCATGATGAAAATGGGCAAGCTTGGGCCAATGGTTGAGGAAGTGAAGAAGAAATACGGCAACAATCCTACAGAGATGAACAAGAGGGTTATGCAGCTCTATAAAGAGCAGGGTGCTAATCCGATGCTTGGGTTCCTGCCTATGATGATACAGATGCCGATCTGGATTTCTCTTTATGCCGCGATTAACGCGAGTATCGACCTTAGAGGGGCAGCGTTCCTGCCGTTCTGGATTACTGACCTTTCGGCTCCCGATATGCTTTTCAGTTTCCCGACCTTTACCGTGCCGCTGCTCGGGTGGCATATAAGCTCGTTCAATCTGCTGCCGCTTCTCCTTTCTGTTGGTATGGTGATGCAGCAGAAGCTTATGTCTTCATCGCAGACCGCTTCGGCTAATCCGCAAATGGCTCAGCAGCAGAAAATGATGATGGTGATGATGCCGGTGATGATGCTTATCTTCCTTTATACGGCTCCTTCGGGTCTTAACCTCTATATTATGGCCAGTACATTTGGCGGTGTGATAGAGCAGAAGGTTATCAAAAAACACATCAAAGAGCAGGAAGAAAAAGAGCGTTACGGCAAAGTACCAGTAACGGCTAAAACGGGCGGAAAACCGAAAAAGAAAAAGCCAAAACCAATGTTCAAGAATAGATGATTTTTCAATTGATAATTAACAATTGAAAATGGATAATTAGCCTCCGGATTGTAAAAGATAGAGAGACGTTTTTAATAAAGCGTCTCTTTTTTTTTCGCTTATAGAATGGATTAAGTTAGAATTAACTTGCCTATTGTATAGTTTTTATATACAATAGGCAATATGTTTGAGGCTGAAAAAATACTGAAAGCATTGTATCAGACTGATCAGTGCATGAAGTGGGAGGGTGATAAGGTTGAATTACTCCTTATTGGAGGTGCGGCGGCAATCCTTTCGGGGCTTTTGCCTCAGGAGAGAGTAACGCAGGATTGTGACGTTATGGATTATACGCCTTCTGACGCTAATGACGCGATTGTCGAGGCGGCAGCTAAGGCCGCTGAGAAAGAAGGGTTACCTGAAAACTGGTTGAGTTTTCAGGCGATGGGGCTGGATGTATTGCCAGATGGCTGGCGAGTGAGGCGCCAATTGATTTGCGAGTTTGATAAGATCAAAATATATGCCGCAAGCAGAATTGACTTGATTGCGATGAAATTCTATGCAAACAGACCTCAAGATCGTGAAGATATATTGAATATGAGACCAACAAAAGATGAATTGAGCTATATCGAAAAATATTTGAATATGCTTAAACTGCCAAAACGTAAAGCTGATTTAGACCAGATAGTTGATGCGTTGAGGCTGGTTTCTGTTATGAGGGATATTGATTTTGAATGATATTTTAAAAGAGTGGAGCAGGCTTGGCGTTATATTTAACGTAGATGAGTCAGACAGAACTCCTGATATAGAGAAGCTGTTGGTCAAGACTGCTTATGAGTTGCGGGGAAATTCACGCCTTTTCGTGATGGCTTTAAGCTGGCTCTGTATTTATCAGAGGTTTGTGTGTAAACACAGGCTTGCCTCTTTTGCCAGAAAAATTGAAGATTCGTTTGCCTCAGCTTCGCTTGGGCTTTTGTTGGATATGGCTAAAGAATATTCAGGTTCCGACCATTTCAATCTTGCAATAAAATTTTGCCGTGGTAATGAGAACCCCGAGCCGTTGTTTTTGTCTGACAACCGAAATCCCGCTTTGGCTGGATTTGTGCAGTCAAGAAGTTGCAGCTTGGCTATTAAATGGGGACTTTGGTGCGAAGAAACGCAGATAAAGGTAGATTCAATACGTCCTCTCAGTTGGATTATGAAAAATAATCCGGCTTTGAAACAGCGTGCTATTTTTAATGGCAATCTGAAGGCTTCGATTCTTGAGACTATTGCTGATGACCAAAAGACAGGCGAGAGTGAATCTTTGCTTGCTAAGTGCTGCAGTGCGACGAGAAAAGCTGTGAGAGAAGCTTTAGATCATCTTGAGTTTTGTCAAATGATTCGAAGAGTACCAGATGGAAGCAGGATTCGTATTGAGATTGTTTGAATACGCATTTACGTGGCCAGCTTGGAAGGCTGGGGCTTTGATTGTGTCGTTTAATTTCTCTAACCGTCATTTTGCGGTTAGTCGAATTTGATGTCTTTTATTATGAACTGTGGGGTTTTGACGTTTCTGAATTCATTCATTTGCGGCTCGTAGGCTATTGAGAAATAGTCCGTTTCGAGGAGTTTCTTTTCGAGATTGGCCATTCCAAACCCGACGCATGCCATTGATCCGCTCCTGTCCTTTACAGCGAATTGCAGATGATCGCCGCTGGCTCCAATCACTCTTGGCCGTCCTATCAATCTTACTCCGCGAGATGCGAAAACAGGTCTTGGATTACCGTTGCCGAATGGGCCGAGTTTTTCGAGTTGGAATATTGTGCGGTCATCAAAATCGCCCAGAGTAAATAACCCGTCTATATCGAGACTCTGCTCGAAGTGTTCATCTCTTATGTTTTCTTTTGCGTATTGTTCGAATGCCTCGGTAAACTCCGGTATCTTTTCGGTTTTTATCGAAAGTCCCGCGGCTTTTGCGTGTCCGCCGTAGCCGATAAGGTGCTCGCTGCACGCATCTATCGCTTCGAGTATGTTGAATCCGTCAATGCTTCTTGCCGATCCCTTTGCTACATCATCCTGGGTATGGAAAAGTATGGTGGGGCGGTAGAATTTGTCGAGCAGTCGTGATGCTACGATTCCCACAACGCCTATGTGCCAGCTCTCAGCGGCCAATACCAGTGATCGCCTGTCGGGATGATCCATACCTGAGGCGGTGATCAGTGATGTGGCTTCCTTGAGTATCTGCTGCTCCACTTTTCGACGTTCATTATTTTGCTGCTTAAGGTATTCGGCGATTCGCAGAGACCTCAGCTCGTTGTCGCTTGTGAGAAGTTCGACCGCAAGCCTTGAATGTCCCATACGTCCGGCAGCATTGAGCATCGGAGCTATCTGGAAGGCTATGTGTATACTGTCGATATCTTTGCCGTCAAGTCCGGCGGTTTTGATGAGTGCCTTCATGCCGGGAAGCTCTGACTGGCTTATCGAGTACAGGCCGTACTTTGTGAGCGAGCGATTTTCGCCGACAAGTTCCATGACGTCGGCTATCGTGCCGAGCGTTGCGAAATCTGTCGCGTGCAGCAGGAATTGCTTAAGTTCGCTCCTGATCTGGCCGCCTTTGTTTTTGTAGGCATTGCAGATTCCCCAAGCCAGTTTGAAGGCCACCATTGCGCCGCATGAGCCGGGGTGAGGGTAGTCCTCAAGCATCGGGTGCACTATCGCGGCAGCTTTTGGCAGTTCCTCGCCGGGGCAGTGGTGATCGGTTATGATAACCTCCATGCCCAGCTCACCGGCCAGCTTTGTCTCTTCGATGGCTGTTATACCGCAGTCTACCGTTATCATCAGTTGCGTGCCGTTTTCGGCAAGCTCACGGATTGAATCTGAATTCAGCCCGTAGCCTTCTTCGACTCTGTGGGGTATATAAAAATCGACATCCGCCTTAAGCATTGTAAGCAGTCGCCAGAGAATCGATGTTGATGTTATGCCGTCAACATCATAATCGCCGTAGACTGTAATTTTCTTGTTATCCGATACCGCCTTGATTATAAGCTCCACCGCAAGCGGCACACCTGTCAGTTTTTCAGGGGCGAGCAGGTCTGAGAGTCTTGGATTGAGGAACTTCTTAGCGGTATGCTCATCAACGCACTTGCGATTCAGCAAAACCTGGGAAACAACCTTGCTTACCGATAAGGTTGAAGCGAGCTGAGCAACGTGATTCTGATCAGGCTCCTGTATTGCCCATTGCCTGTTGATGCTTTCCAGTTTTTTCTTGAATCTTGCCACCGGCTACCCGAAATAATATAACTAAGACGATTGCGATAAAGTACGCTGAACTGAGCGAAATATTATGCTTCTAAATCAGATCGCTGTTTCGTATGCCGTTTAAAAGTTTTACGGCAGGTGCTAATTATAGCAAAAGTGCCGGCATTTTACAAAAAAAGCCTCGTTGCCAACGGCTGACAACGAGGCTTTACAGCGGAGGAGGAGGGATTCGAACCCCCGGAGGTTTGACCCTCAACGGTTTTCAAGACCGTCACCATAAGCCGCTCGGACACTCCTCCGGCATTGCAAATTAATGCTCAGGGTGGGTTATTATATAGAGAGGTGCACGGATTTCAACCCCTTTTGTCAATATTTTTTGCAACATTTGATATTTTTTAAGCATCATGCTTATTTATTGCTTTTATCTTGAGAGGTTGAATCATTAAAAGACTTGCAAAAAAGTGATAATTTACGATAATAAAGCGGTTTGTAAAACAGTTTGTAGAGGTAAAATAAAGTAATGTTTTTTTTGAGTATGGATTTATGACTGATAATTATGAATATCTACAGGAGCTTCTTGTAAAAGAGGCTGAAGGATCACTCAAACCGGCAGACAGGATGAAAATCCCGTCGCAGGATATGCCCCAGCAGGACCCGGACGTAAGACGTGAGAATGTTGAAGAGGTTGCCACCGGATACACTGAAAACCAGGCTCGCATTGAGGCTATGCGTTGTCTTCGTTGTAAAAACCAGCCGTGCGTAAAGGGGTGTCCGGTTGGAATCGAAATCAGGGATTTTGTCAGCGAGATAGCTGCTGGTGAGTATGATAAGGCGCTTGATATTATCAAGAAGAATTCACTGCTTCCGGCCGTTTGCGGCAGGGTTTGCCCGCAGGAGTCGCAGTGTCAGCTTTACTGCACTGTTGGAAAGGGCCTTAAGGACCCGATGAAGTCGGTTGCTATCGGTCGTCTTGAGAGATTCGTAGCCGACAGGGCGTTAGGAAAGGGCCCTGCTCCTGAGGTTGCTCCTGAGACAGGTAAAAAGGTTGCGATAATCGGTTCAGGCCCCGGCGGTATCGTTGCGGCGGCTGATTGCCGAAGGGCCGGCCATCAGGTTACTATGTTTGAAGCTTTCCACAAGCCCGGCGGCGTGCTGATTTACGGCATACCCGAATTCCGCCTGCCTAAGAAGCTTGTGGCAGAAGAGATAAAGACGCTCAAAGATATGGGCGTGGAGATAATATGCAATTTCGTAGTCGGCAAGACGCGTACCATTAAGGAGCTGATGGAAAAGGACGGCTTCGATGCTGTTTATATCGGCGTTGGTGCAGGATTGCCGAAATTCATGCAGATAGATGGTGAGATGCTTATCGGCGTCTACAGTGCAAATGAGTATCTTACACGTGCCAACCTGATGAAGGCTTATGCTTTCGGCAAGGGGGCTGATACGCCTATCACTGTGGGCAAGAATGTTGCCGTCATTGGCGGCGGTAATGTGGCGATGGATGCCGCGCGTACGGCTCTGCGTCTTGGTGCTGAGAATGTGTATCTGATCTATCGCCGAAGCGAGGCTGAGATGCCGGCAAGGCTTGAGGAAGTGCACCACGCCAAGGAAGAGGGCATAAAATTTATGACGTTGCACAACCCTGTACGTTTCATTGGTAACGAGGTCGACAGACTCAAGCAGGTTGAGTGCTTGCAGTATGAGCTTGGCGAGCCGGACGATTCGGGACGCCGCAGGCCTGTGCCGATTGAAGGCTCGGAGATGATTCTTGATATCGATGTGGCTGTGGTTGCTATCGGCAACTCATCAAATCCGCTGCTGCGTGAGACTACACCTGGCCTCAATTTCAACAAGTGGGGCAATATCGAGGTTGATGATACTTGTGCTACATCACTGCCGGGCGTATTCGCCGGCGGTGATATCGTACTCGGTGCCGCGACAGTTATCCTCGCGATGGGACAAGGCCGAATCGCAGCAAAAGCAATTGATGAATATCTGAAGCAGTAGTCAATTATCAATTGACAATTAAGAATCCAAGCCCGCAGACCTAATCCCCTGCGGGCTTATTTGATTTTGTTTTTGTAAAAAACGAATCTATGAATCTGCTATTTAAGAGCATTATCTATTTGGATTAGTATATTTTTAATTTCACTTGCAGATTCTTCGAAAAGTTTTTTGGCTTCAGTTGTATTATCTTGACTCCACTTTATGACTCTATCTAAAAGCTCTTTTTTAGCTTTTCGTTTTTCTTGTTGTCCATATGTCAAAATTTCTGATACCTCGTCAGCGAAATTTTCAGGGTAGTATTCTTCAAAATCATGTTTTTGAAATTGTATAAGATTACTTGCTGGAATTGATCTGAAGGTATTTCCTATATCTTCAAGTTTCTTTTTCTCTTCTTCTCCTTCATCTATACATACCCATATTTTATCATTGTAGATTGGCGTTAGATGTAGAAAGGTGAATAAATTTCTGAAGTCTTCTAATTTCGGTTTAATTTGACTTGAACACCGACAGGAAAAAGTTCGGAGTTTTCCTTGGAGGTTAGGAGTAAACCAAGGAATAAAGAAGTCTCTTATGAATCTTTCAGCGGAAGATTCTTCTAAAAATAGCCATCCTTTCCATAGTCCTAAATCACTAAAATCATAACCTAAATCTTCAAGTACCTCGTGCCTTTGTGATCGAGATTCAATTTCTATTACGTCTGAAGTAGGTAAGTAATATTCAGATTTTTGTTTTATGTTAAAAATTTTTGTATCTCTTTCATCCTGATTGTTATGGACAGCTAATTCACGTAGCACTATATTAGAATGTGTGCTTATAATGAATTGGTTATCTGAAGATTTTTCTTTGATAAACCGTAAAAGATGTTTTAATGCCTGTGGGTGCAGGTCATTTTCGATTTCTTCAATTATGAAGACTTTATTAGATGATGTGGCTAATACTACAAGGAATCCTAAAATATTCAAAACCCCTTCACCCGAATCAACTATTGGTATTGCGGTATCATCATCTACATGCCATATTGCTTGTTTGCCATCTCTAACCAAGTGTGTAGACAACGTTTTATTGTTAAGTGTTTCTTCAACAGCTTTTTTGAAGAATTTTGCGTCAGAATTTAATGAACTTACAAGGCTGTCGATTTGGGCATTTAAAAATTTGAAAGTTCCATTTGCTTGAAGTATTACTTCTGAACTAATTTGGTTTGTTATATTTTCTAATTTTCTTCGTGAAAGGAAAAGCTCTAAAACGTTTTCTGGACGCTTTAGATTAAAAAACTTCTCATCATAGCCTCTTCTCTGATTTTTGTTAATGTAGATCTCTTTACCGCTTTCTTGTCTTACTGCCGATATGTCTATAGTTTCTTTGCCGTGATTAATTCTTCTTCCTTTTAATTCACCATTTTGTATTTTTAGTGATATAAGAGACTTTAAATTTGCGGGTTGAGCTCTTTGTGTATAATTGTTGAAGGAAATAGAAGCGTTATGCTGTGAGAAAGCCAATATACTATTTAATATAGTACTCTTACCGCTTCCATTTTTGCCTATAAGGATATTAATACCTTTTGACAAATTTAATGAGGCTTCTTCAAAACAACGTACATTTTCTAATTTAATTTGAGATATCCACATAACAGATCACCTAAAGTGCATATTATATTTGGGTTAAAGATTAATAGATTATAATATGCGGCATTGAAAGACAAGAAAAAGTTTGTTTTTTCGGAAATTCCGATGATCTTTTACGCCTCGAAAGAGGCAGAATAATATAGCCAGGGGCATTCGCCCCTGGAAGAAGACCAAAAAACTCCATCCCACACCCCATCTCCAGCCGGCGGCTGGAGATGGGGTGTGGTAAAAGATACGTACCGCCTATCCCCACGGCGTTGCCGTGGGCTATGTTTTTTAAGCGCCATTGGGGGCAATATATCAAGGTATAGGTGTGTTAGGCTCAGCAGACGCGGTAAACCGGCGTCTCTACAAGAAGTTTTCGACTGACACATGTGTTTGTCCGTGAATGTCTGTGAGAGTCTGTGCATTCAACAATGTTAGCTATTGCTGTTAATTTCCCCGTAAATTTACGGGTTTCTTATTGCGCTTTACAAGATTATGCGTTTATGCTAAAATAGCCCCGATTTCCCCTTTAAAAAAATGTGATTAGACAGGTTTAAAGAGTAATGGATAGAGTAAAGATATACGATACGACGCTTAGAGACGGTATGCAGGCAGAGGGCGTGAGCTTCTCACTTCAGGATAAAGTCCTTATTGCCAAACACTTAGATACTCTGGGTTTCGATTATATTGAGGGCGGTTATGCCGCCAGTAACCAGAAAGAGATGCAGTTTTTTCATGAGATGAACGCTGCGGGGCTGAAGAATTCGCGTATCGCGGCTTTCGGCAATACCCGCCGTGCGGATTGTCGTGTTGAGGATGATGCATCGATTTGTGCTATTCTTGAATCGAAGGCTCAGGCGGCTACTATTGTCGGCAAGTGCTGGGACATGCACGTTACAGAGGTATTGCGATGTTCGCTTGAGGACAACATCGCATTGTGTGCTGATTCGGTTGCTTATCTCAAGAGCAAGGGGCTCGAAGTTATCTTTGACGGTGAGCATTTCTTTGACGGCTACAAACGCAATCCCGAATACGCCATAAAGGTGCTGCAGGCGGCGGCTCAGGCCGGAGCTGATGCACTGGTGCTTTGCGAGACCAACGGCGGATGTCTGCCGTATGAGGTTGAGGAGATTACGCGCGATGTGTGCAGGAATGTATCCGGTGCGGTAGTCGGTATCCATACTCATAACGATACAGATTGTGCGGTCGCAAATTCGCTTGCGGCTGTCAAGGCAGGGGCCCGCCACGTGCAGGGAACTATAAACGGCCTTGGTGAGAGAACCGGTAACGCCAATCTTTGCACTATAGTACCGAGTTTGAAATTCAAGATGGGCTTTGATGTGCTAAATGAGGGTTCGGTCAAGAAGCTTCAGCCGGCATCATTGTTTGTTTTCGAAATAGCAAACCTCACACCTGTGGCGAGTATGCCGTATGTCGGTGAGAGTGCGTTTGCTCATAAGGCGGGGCTGCATGTCAATGCTCTTCGCAAGAACAAGCTTACTTACGAACATATCGATCCTGAGCTTGTTGGTAATGAGCGTAAATTCCTGATATCCGAGCTTTCAGGCATGTCGAATGTAATAGCCAAGCTTGAGAAGTACGGCATTGCTCAGGATAAGCAGATCGCACGCAAAATACTTGACACTGTTCAGGAAATGGAGAACGAAGGTTATCAATTCGAGGCTGCTGAGGGCAGTTTCGATCTGCTGGTGAAAAGAATCACCGGCACTTATAAACCCGCATTCGAACTTGAGCGTTTCCATGTTGATGTGGAGCATACAGGCGAGGGTGAGGAGATCACAGAGGCCACGATAAAATTGAGAGTGGATGATGAGATCGAGCATGTAGTTAGCGAGGGTGATGGTCCGGTTAACGCTTTGGATAATGCCCTGCGTAAATCGCTGGAGAGATTCTATCCGACTATCAAGACGATGCGGCTTGTGGATTACAAGGTGCGTGTTGTTGATGCCGGTGTAGGTACGGCGGCAAAGGTAAGGGTTATAATCGAATCTCGTGATAAGGATGAGGTCTGGGGTACGGTTGGTGTATCCACAGACGTTATCGATGCCAGTTGGAAGGCGCTTAAGGACAGCGTCGAGTATAAGATACATAAGGATGGGATGAAATAACAGCTTGCTTAAGGGAGGCTTTTAATGAAACGACGTGATTTTCTAAAACTGACAGCATTGACTTCCGGCGCATTTCTGACCGGTTGCGGACAGAGTGTTTTTGATACCGAAAGCCCGGCTTTTGCGAATGGAAAGAAGCCTAATTTTCTGCTTCTGCTGACAGACGACCAGCGTTTCTCCGCGGTTTCGGCGTTGTCTAATCCAAATGTGAAGACGCCTAATATGGACAGGCTTGTCAATAGCGGTGTCAATTTTACTCACGCTTTCAATCAGGGTTCATGGAGCGGGGCGGTTTGCATTTGCAGTCGCGGTATGCTCAATTGCGGGCAATACCTTTATCATACCCAGGAGAATATAGAGACCGCACCATTGTGGGGTGAAACCCTGCAGAAATACGGTTACGACACATTCCTTACCGGCAAGTGGCACAATGGTGAAGCTGCGCTGAAACGAAGTTTTTCGACTATTGGTGATGTTGGTGAAGGTATGTATCCTTCGACCGATATGGATGGTGACGCCTATTACAGAAGCTCACCGTCAGACAGTTGGAAACCTTACGATAAGACTCGTAAGGGCCATTGGCTCGAGCGCGGCGGCAAGATAATACATTCAAGCGAGCTTTGGGCGGATAACGCGATTGACTACCTTCAAATGAGGCAGAACGAAAAAGCTGAAGATCCGTTCTTTATGTATGTTGGCTTCAACGCGCCTCATGATCCGCGGCAGAGTCCTAAGGAATTTGTCGATATGTATCCGCTTGATGAGATTGAGATACCGGAGAATTTTATGCCCGAGCATCCATTTGATCAGGGGCAGAGGTATACCCTGCGTGATGAAATTCTGGCTCCATTCCCGCGAACGGAAGAAGCTGTCAAGATGCATCTGCAGGAATATTATGCGATAATCAGCCATGCCGACCAGCAGATAGGACGCATTCTTGATGCACTTGAAGAAAGCGGCGAGGCGGAAAATACATATATAATATTCAGCTCCGATCATGGGCTTGCGGTTGGCTGTCACGGCCTTATGGGTAAGCAGAACCAATACGATCATAGTATTCGTATGCCTCTGGTTATGTGCGGCCCCGACATAAAACCCGGGAAAAAGATAGACGATATGGTTTATCTGCACAGCATGTTTGCCACAACCTGCGATCTTGCGGGTGTGCCGACACCTTCGTGTGTGGAATTCAAGTCGCTTTTACCATTGATGAATGGCTGCGGCTGCGGCGAGGAAGCCATCTTCGGCAGCTACAAGGATATGCAGCGGATGATAAGAACCGAGCGGTACAAACTGATAATGTACCCGATCGCAAAGGAAACGCAGCTGTTCGATTTGAATAAAGATCCAGATGAGCTGAACAATCTTGCTTACAAAGATTCCTACAGGGATAAAGTGTACGAGCTGTTTGCTGATTTCCTTTACCTGCAGAATCAGGTTGGTGATGAGCTTGTGATAAAGAGTCCTTACTTCTCTTGATATAGAGTCGTATCATGGATTGATAAGCTTTATCATCAAAGTCATGATTGTTAGCTGGAAGGCGAACAGTACGACTATAGCGATGATTGCCTTTGGTCCTTCCTTGAGCAGGTCGCTGAAGCGTATCTTCATTCCTACGCCTGCCATTGCTATCATCAGTAGGTATTTCGCGGCGATCTTGAAGAAATGAAGGAAATCGGTTTTCTCGTGAAAGACAGTAGCTATTATGCTGCAAATCGCGAAACCTATTATGTAGTAGGGCAGGAATCCTTTTTTTGCGGTTTGTGATTCGCCTTTGTTCCTTAGCATCAGTGATAGTATTATCACTATCGGGCCTATCATAAGCACTCTAAGCATCTTTATTATAGTCGCGGTGTCTCCTACCGAGTCGTTTATTGAGAAGCCTGCCGCGACAACATGACCAATCGCTTGAAGTGTGCCTCCGACAAGGTAAGAGCTTTCTATGTCAGTCATTGACAGCGTGGCGGCAAGAGGCGGAAGCAGAAATATACCAACGGCTCCCATCAGGTTAACTACGCTGATAGAAATTCCGATTTCATCTTCATGTGCTTCAAGTACCGGAGCGGCGGCAGCTATGGCTGATGAGCCGCAGACAGCACTGCCTATACCTATCAGGCAGCCGAAACGAGTTGAGAAGCCAAGGAGTTTTGAGATTGAGATACCCAGCAGTATTGTCACAAGCATCACCGGCAGTACGATAACAAAAGCTTTTATACCGAGATTGCCTAAGGTACTTAGCTGGAGGTTGAACCCCATGAGTATGATAGCGGATTCGAGAATCTTTTTCTCGCTGAATTTCACGCCCGGTGCTGTATATTCGCTGCGGGGGAGTATATTGCCAATGATCAGGCCAAGTATAATCGCCAGCGATACACTGCCAAGCGAAGGCAGGTATTGGCTTGCGAATTTAGCAACCAGTGCTATGAGTAAGCACAGTAAAACTCCTGGTAATATTTTTTTCAGCATCCTTATAATACTTCTGAATCCTGCAGTTGTTCATGAAAAAAGACCGATAAGTTTCAATCTTACCGGTCTTTGAGTTATCTACTTTACCAAAGTTTTTCAGGATAGAGGCCATCGGCTATCAGTTTGGCAATGCTCTGCTGAACTGCTTCCTTGTCCTCTTTGTAGGTTACGCCGAACCAGTGTGATTCTGTCGGCAAAACCTTTACTGTTGCCTTGCCTTCATTTATCAGGCGGTCTACAACGAATGGAATATAGAATTCAGACTTCAGTTCTTTACCTTTTTCATTAAGGAATTCGGCGAACTGTTCTTTAATGTGTTCGAAAATGTCCGGTCCAAAACCCCAGAAGTTCATGGATGCTATATCATCGGCATTCATAGGCTTCTTTGTCTCATCATCATTGATGTTATAAATTTTGCTGCCGTCTTTGACTATCTTTGTATGCTCAACGACTTTTTGAAGCAGGTTCTGCTCGTCAGCCTGGCATATTCCCCTTGAGACGCTGCCGTGTTCGGAAAGAGTATTGGCAAGCTTGAAGCCCACCATGGAATATTCCCCGGCCTTGAGGTTGGGATTGCTTAGGAAATCTGCCATTGTCGTAAAAGAATTACGACTGTAGAAATCATCGGCGTTGATAGCGGCGAAAGGTTCGTTGACAATTTCGCCGGCTACAAGTATTGCGTGTGCCGTACCCCATGGTTTTTCACGCTGAGGTGGAAGCTTGTAATCACCCAGACATTTTTCAAGTTCCTGACAGGCGTAGGCAACTTCAATCTTGCCTTTGACCTTGGAACCAATTTTTTCGTCAAACAGATCCTTGAATTGTTCGCGTACTACAAATACGATCTTGCCGAAGCCGGCCTTAATCGCATCGTACATTGAATACTCAATGATCGCTTCGCCGCCTGGACCCACCGGATCAATCTGTTTTAATCCGCCATAACGTGACCCCATTCCTGCGGCCATTACTAAGAGAGTTGGTTTCATCTAATCATCACTCCAGAAAATAAACTGTAAAATCTCTTAAACCAAAATATCATTACTATAACAAACGGCCAGAAGCAGTGCTTGCTTCGGGCCGTTTGATTATTCCATTATTTTTTTTCGTTGTTTACCGGTTCAGGCAGCTTCTTGTCCTTAGCCTCGGACTTGCTGTCGGAACTGAACTTGAGCTCATTCTCATCTTTAACCGATACATCGATAGACTTGGCGTTCTTGAATTGACCGCGGAGTATTCCCTCAGAGAGCGGGTCTTCGATATATTTTTCAATCGCTCTTCTAAGCGGTCTTGCTCCGTACTCAGGGTTGTAGCCCTTATCAATGAGGAACTCTTCGGCATCGTCCTTGAAATTGAGAACTATATTCTTTTCGGCTATTCTCGCCTTGACCTTGTTAAGCTCTATCTCAACGATCATTTTGAGATTGTCGCGTGTAAGGCCGCGGAATACTATGTTGTCGTCAAGCCTGTTTATGAACTCAGGTCTGAAATGTTTCTCAATTTGCTTTTCAAGAAGCACGCTCATCTTTTCGAAGTTTGCCTCTTCGCCGCGTTTGCCGAAACCGAAACCTGTCTGGTTACGGATAAGGTCTGCACCGATATTACTTGTCATGATAAGTATGACGTTCCTGAAATCGATCTTACGGCCGTAGCTGTCTGTCAGGCGGCCTTCCTCCATTATCTGGAGCAGCATATTCGCCACGTCAGGGTGAGCCTTTTCGATCTCATCAAGCAGAAGGACGGCGTAAGGGCGGCGTCTGATACGTTCTGTAAGTTGACCGCCTTCTTCATAACCAACGTATCCGGGAGGTGCACCAATAAGCTTGCTTACGTTGTGCTTCTCCATATACTCACTCATATCAATCTGAATCAGAGAGCTTTCATCACCGAACATGAACTCGGCGAGTGCACGTGCAAGGAGTGTCTTACCGACACCACTTGGCCCGATGAAGATGAAGCTTGCAATCGGCCTGTTAGGATCCTTGAGCCCTGAACGGCTTCGGCGTACTGCCTTGGAAACTGCCTGAATTGCATCATCCTGTGAGACAACGCGTTTATGAAGTTCGGTTTCAAGCTCGAGCAGCCTTTGAGCCTCGGCTTTTTCAAGACGTGTCAGAGGCACACCGGTCATTTTGCTCACGACCTCGGCGATTATTTCCTCGTCAACCTCACCGGCGATTTTTTCCGCTTCTTCTTTCCAGTTTTCCTGGAGAGTCTTTTTCTCGTCGAGCAGCTTCTGAGCTTTATCTCTTAGAGCTGCCGCCTGCTCGTAATCGGCATTGCGAACAGCTTCGTCCTTATCTGTGTTGACCTGCTCTATTTGCTGGTCAATCTTTGAGAAGTCCGGCGGCGGGGTGAGGTTTTTGAGCCTCATTCTCGCACCAGCTTCATCTATTACGTCAATCGCCTTATCCGGCAGGCATCTGCCGGTTATATATCTGATTGAAAGCTCAACCGCCTGAATGAGAGCCTCGTCAGTGAAATTGACCCTGTGGTGATCCTCATAACGTTCGCGAAGCCCCTTCAGTATTGCGATGGTATCCTCTTTCGAAGGAGGTTCAACCTGAATAGTCTGGAATCGTCTTTCAAGAGCAGCGTCTTTCTCGACATATTTCCTATACTCATCGAGAGTTGTTGCTCCAATACACTGCAGTTCGCCGCGGGCAAGGGCTGGTTTCAATACGTTTGAGGCATCAATCGCGCCTTCAGCACCGCCTGCACCTACGAGAGTGTGAAGCTCATCTATGAAAAGTACGACGTTCTTCTCACGCTTGACTTCATTTATCACGGCCTTGATACGCTCTTCGAACTGGCCTCGGTATTTTGTACCGGCAACCATCATAGCCAGGTCAAGTACAATCAGCCTTTTGTTATAGAGCAGTTGCGGCACTTGCTTGTTGATTATCTTTTGAGCCATGCCTTCAACTATGGCCGTCTTACCTACACCTGCATCACCGAGCAGAACGGGATTGTTCTTTGTACGGCGGCAAAGTATCTGTATCAGACGTTCGATCTCGTTATCTCTGCCGATAACGGGATCAAGCTCGTTATTTTTTGCAAGAGCGGTGAGGTCGCGGCCGAAACTGTCAAGAGCCGGAGTTCTTGATTTTGAAGGTTTTGATGGGCGTCTTGTCTGCTGATCGGTACTAATGTCGTCCATTTCCTCATCAGCTCCTGAGCCGAGGAGGTTGAGTACTTCCTCTCGCACTGTTTCCAGCTTAAGTCCCAGATTCATGAGCACCTGAGCGGCCTGACCTGATGTTTCGCGAAGAAGACCGAGCAGGAGGTGTTCGGTGCCGACGTAATTGTGATTCAAGGCCCGTGCCTCTTCAATTGCGTACTCAATGACACGGCGTGCTCGAGGCGTCTGCGGGAGCTTGCCTACAGATACTACGTCAGGGCCGCTTTTGACCAGCTTCTCTATCTCAAGACGAAGCTTCATCGTGTCTATTCCGAGGTTTCTAAGTACGTTTGCTCCAACTCCGTTGCCTTCTTTCGCAAGACCAAGTAGGATGTGTTCAGTACCAAGATACTCGTGGTTAAATCTCTGTGCTTCCTGATTAGCCAGCGCCATTACTTTCCTGGCGCGGTCTGTAAATCTTTCAAACATCTTCTCTACCTGTTAACTTAACACTTATCCTGTTTATTTTATGAAACAAATCGAATTATAATTATACATACTTAAAATAAGATATCAATTATTTACTTCAATAACAGTCTAAACAGACATTATATATTTTGGGGGCCAGCTCAATGCGGATTCTTCTTTCAGCCAACTTGTTATTTGGTTCTCTTTACTCTTGTGTCTGCTTGCGCGTTTGTGTTTTTTTTGAGATAGGCAGTAGGCATTTGGCATGAGGCATTAGAATAGGAGCAAGACAAAAGGCAGCGATTAGAGGTGTGAAAAGGGGGAAAACAATTGATAATTGATAATGGGAAATTGAAAATTGGGATTTTTTTATTTTTTGGTATTGGCGGGGTTTAAATGAGCGATTTTGTGCGAAAATGCAAGCAACTTGGACACTTGGTTTGTCTCCAATAGCAAGATAGTATAACTTTTTTTGACCTAAATTTGCTCCAAAGTGGTCTCAAATGCGCCCAAACGCGCGCTTTTTGTTCAATTTTTTAAAATTTTAATCAAAAATAGGGCGAAATTTGAAAAAGTCTCATGGAAAATGGAAAAAGCGGGAGTTTTGTGACACTATGTTGCTGTTTTCATAGCTTGGAGGCTGGGGTTGAGGTTTTAACCACGAACTCACGAAGATACATGAAAGAAAAGTTGTCAATTATCAGTATATGATATTACCATGAATATAATGAAGGGGGTGAGGTTTATTTTAACTGTAAGTTATAGGCGATTAGTGATAAATGATAATTTATTGTTTTTGCTTGATGTTTTATTTGCGAGGGATATTATTAACTTAGATGTCAGCAATTATAAGTTGACTGGATTTTTAATGAGGACGCTGTCGATGGATACAGAAAGAGGTGACAGATGAGGGATAAGGCTATAACCGCGGAATATCGTGCGTGGCTTTCTGATATTAAGAGAAGAGTGAGAAGTGCTCAGATTAAGGCTGCAACAGCCGTCAATACCACATTGCTTGAGTTTTATTGGAGCTTGGGTGCGGATATTGTTGAAAAGCAGAAAGATGCGGTTTGGGGCAGCGGATTTCTTAAACAGTTTAGTAACGATTTAATAGCAGAATTTCCCGAGATAAAGGGTTTTTCTTATAGAAATCTGAAATTAATTCGTCAGTGGTATCTCTTTTATTTTAAAGAAGATACAAAAGGGAAGCAAGTTGCTTCCCTTTTAGGAGAAAAGGTATTGTTCAAATTATTCTCTATTCCTTGGTGGCATAATGTCGTAATCATTCAAAAATGTGATACTGTGGCGCAAGCTCTGTTTTACGTACGGAAAACTATTGAAAATAACTGGAGCCGCAGCGTGCTTATTCACCAAATAGAAAGTGGTTTATATAGCCGTGAGGGGAAGGCGATTACGAATTTTAAGGAGACTTTACCTGCTTTGCAGTCTGATCTTGCTCGTGAAATGATCAAAAATCCTTACAATTTTGATTTTCTTACAATGACTGACGACTATAGCGAACGAGAGCTTCAGAGGGGTTTGATTGGTCATATATCAAAATTTTTGCTTGAGCTTGGGGCTGGGTTTGCCTATGTTGGTAAGCAGGTTGCTTTGCAGGTGGGCGAGAGGGACTTCTTTTTGGATCTACTCTTTTATCATACTCGCCTGCATTGCTATATTGTCATTGAACTTAAAGTTGTGGAATTTGAACCGGAACATGCCGGTAAGCTTAATTTTTATATCAAAGCTGTTGATGAGCAGTTGCGTCAAGAAGCTGATAAGCCGACAATAGGTATTCTGCTTTGCAAAGGGAAAGATAAGGTTGTTGCAGAATATGCGTTGAGTGATATACACAAGCCGATGGGAGTATCGGAATATGATCTTACTAAATCCCTGCCCGATGAACTGAAATCAAACCTGCCTACAATTGAAGAGATTGAAGCAGAATTAATGCAAGGGGATGAATATGAAGAATGAAGCCGATGCAAATTCAAAGATTAACAAGTGTTTATTCCTGGTTTCAGCAATTTCTATGTTTGTTTAATTTTGTCCAAGGGAAATAGTAATTCATAACAAAAAAAGTCAGTAGTCTCAAATTCTCAGATAAAGATGATGTGTATGATGGATTAAATGCAATCTATACTTCAATAGAGCAATCTGATATTATTAGTAATGAAGGTATGGCTTATCTTGTAAAGCATATCTCTCAAATGGTTTACTGGAGATGCAAAACAGAATTGCCTAATACATTGCTTACTTGTGTGAATCTCATACGAAAATATCCAGAGTTTTGTGTAGATGAAATTGAGCAGAAGCTACTTTCCGGATTGCAGCAGATAGCAAATGAGACTCAAAAGGATTCAACAGAATATGCTACGGGAGAGAAAATCAATATTCGTAAGAAATCTGCCGGTTTGGCTTATGGTTTATGTAAACTTTACGAAGATAGAGGTGAAGATATTCCTTGTGAAATTGAAATATGGAAGAAAATTTGTAAATCTGAAAATGAATTTGCGGAAATAAGAAATGAATGGATTGAAAAGCGGGAAAGGGACGACCGGCGGGTCGCCCGCACTGGGAGAAGAAAGGCTGGGATAATGAATGAGAAATTGAATGTGCATCATCGGCGTTCTATACGTTTGAAGGGGTATGATTATTCGCAAGCAGGCGGGTATTTTGTTACGGTTTGTGTTGAGGGGAGGAAGTGCATATTTGGTGAAATTGCAGGCGGTAAGATGCGTATGAATGAAGCGGGTGAGATTGTTGCCGTCCAATGGCGGAGGACGAGCGATATTCGTGATGAGGTTGTTTTGGGTGAGTGGGTGGTTATGCCGAATCATTTTCATGGGATTATTTTTATTCGAAGTGATGAGATGCGGGATAGGGGCGAGAGGCCGGATAGGGGCGACCGGCGGGTCGCCCGTACGGGGAGGGAAAGGGATGCCCATATGGGAGGGAGGCCGATGGGGCCGAAGGCGGGGTCGATTGGTGCGATTATGGCGGGGTTTAAGGCGGCAACAACCAAGCGGATAAATGTTTTGAGCCGTACGCCTTCAAAAAAGGTATGGCAACGTAATTATTATGAGCACATTATTCGCGATAATAGCGATTTAGACAGAATCAGGAAATATATTATTGATAATCCTCAGCGGTGGGAATTGGATAGAATCAATCCTTTTTTTGCAAATACAAACGGTTAGATGAGTGTTTTTTGATAGATTTTGGTGTTTTAGATGTTATTATATAGCCTTGAGTTAATTATATAGGGTTTTTTATATATGTCTGAAATCAAACGAAATCTTGAAGAAATCGAAGAGAAAATCGAAATTTGCTGCGGCAAGAGCGGTCGTAGTCGTAGCGATGTGCAGCTTGTTGCGGTTACTAAGGCGTCTGATATTGAGCAGATCAAGGAAGTTTACGATCTCGGCTATCGCGTATTCGGCGAAAATCGCTTGCCGCATTTTACCGAAGTATCGTCTGTTATGAGCGAATATGCCGGCGATGATCCTGTGCAGTGGGATATGATCGGACACATGCAGCGTAACAAGGTGAAGAATTTCCTGCCATTATCTACGCGTATTCATTCGCTCGACTCTTTGCGGCTTGCACGTGAGGTTGAGAAGGTTGCCGCGGGGCTTGGTCGTAAGTTTGATTCATTTCTGCAAATAAACTGCTCCGGTGAGCAGCAGAAACATGGCATTGAACCGCCCGAAGCGGCTGAAATCGCCGAACAAATCGTGAAAGAATGTCCCTCAATCAACCTTGTCGGGGTTATGACGATGGCGGCGTTCACCGATGATGTATCACAGATAGCATCAAGTTTCAGGCTCGCGAAGACTACTTTCGATGGAATCAAGGCCAATGATTGGGCTGGCGAGGCGTTTAGCCGTCTGAGTATGGGCATGACAAACGATTATGAAATCGCCATCATGGAAGGCGCGACAGATATCAGGGTCGGCTCTGCGATATTTAAATGAATAATGGGCAATTGACAATTGACAATTGATAATTGACAGGGATAATCTGTGAGTGTAGCGATTAGCTATAAACTGTCAGCAATTAGCAAAAAATAACAAATTTGAGATAAAATATGGGTTTATTTAATAAAACAGTAGGATTCATAAAGGATCGCCTTTCTAAAACACGTGAGCGTATAAGCAATTCGCTTTCGAACGTTCTTGTTTTCGGCCGTAAGATAGATGATGAGCTTCTTGAGGAACTCGAGGAGACACTCATCTGCGATGATATCGGCGTTGATACGACTGAGAAGCTTATCGATGAGCTTCGCCGTGCTTACAAAGCGAAGGAAATTGTTAATTCTGAGGATATCATTCCATTCCTCAAAGGGCATATGAAGAATTACTGGCCCGATCAGGACAGAGAGCTTAAGAGTGCTCCTGAAGGGCCAACTGTTATCCTTGTTGCCGGTGTCAATGGTTCGGGTAAGACAACGAGCATTGCAAAACTGGCGTATACTCTCAGCAAAGGCGGCAATACTGTTATCGTGGCGGCGTGTGATACATTCCGTGCGGCGGCGGTTGATCAGCTTACTGTGTGGTCGGAGAGAATCGGCGTGCAGATTGTGAAGCACAAGCAGGGTTCTGATCCGGCGGCGGTGGCTTTTGATGCCTGTGATGCGGCGTTGTCAAGAAAGGCTGATTATCTGATTGTGGACACTGCCGGTCGTCTTCATACCCAGAAGCACCTTATGAAAGAGCTTGAGAAGATCAAGAGCATCATATCAAAGAAAATCCCCGGTTCGCCGCACGAAGTAATCCTTGTTGTTGATGGTACTACGGGGCAGAATGCGATTATGCAGGCTAAGGAGTTTACAAGCTCAATCGATGTTACCGGCATATTCCTTGCAAAGCTTGATGGCACGGCAAGGGGCGGTATTGTGATTGCGATAAAGGATCAGCTTGATATACCGGTGAAGTTTGTCGGACTCGGAGAAACGCCGGAAGATATTGCCGAATTTGACCCGGGCGAGTTTGTGGAAGCGCTATTCCAACAAGTTTGTTGATTTAATTCAGGCATAAGGGAATAGGCATAAGGCAAAAGGGGTTAGGAATAAGGCAATAGATAAATAGGCAGAAGATAACAGGCATTAGGCATAAGTGGGGATGATATGGAGGTGAAGATGATAAATTCTTATCGGGATCTTTTGGTTTGGCAAAAAGGAATGCTTTTAGTAAAGCTGGTCTATTGTGAGTCTGAAAGCTTTCCTGATTTTGAGATGTTTGGTCTGGCAAGTCAGCTTAGAAGAGCTGTTGTGTCAATACCAAGCAATATTGCTGAAGGATATGGACGTAATTCAACGCAAGATTACATGAGATTTTTGCGGATGTCTATAGGCTCTTTATATGAAGTTCAAACTCAGCTTGAGATAGCCTGTGAGTTGAATTATATATTGCGTGAAAGGCTGGTTCAAATTAGTGATGTTACTATTGAACTTGAGAAAATGTTAACGGTTTTGGTTAAAAAGCTCGCAAAAGGTACGAACAGGCACAACTAATGCCTTTTGCCTTATGCCTATTGCCTATTGCATAAAATAATGTCAAAACAGCAGTTATTAAATCTATACGCGAAATTCGATCGTATTGCCTGCGGTGATACGGTTTTGAGCTTTCTGGATCATTTGACTGTTGAGGCTGGTCTGGCAGATAATACCATTCTGGGTTATGGACGAGATCTGCTTGCTTTTCTTGAGTATTGTCAGCAGCGAGGAGTGGTTTCCTTTTCCGATATCAATACGGACGTTGTTTTTGATTATCATCATCATCTGCTCAGTAAGAATGCCTCTGAAAACAGCCTTGCAAGGGCTTTGGTAGCGGTCAAAATGCTGCTGCGATATGCGTACAGCTACTCTCTTGTTGAAAAAGACCATACGATATTGCTTGAATCACCCCGCAGGTGGCAGAAACTTCCCGATGTGCTTAACGGTGATGATGTTATGAAGCTTCTCTCTGAGCCTGATCCCGAGCGTGATAAGTATTATTGGCGTGATATGGCTGTTATCGAGCTGCTTTATGCGACCGGTATGCGAGTGAGTGAGGCATCGGGGCTGCATCTGAGCGATGTCAACTATCAGGTGGGCTACATCAGGTGTTTGGGCAAGGGTAATAAGGAGCGGGTTGTGCCGCTGGGGGATGCGGCGATTGCTGTTTTGAGAAACTATATTGAGGAGCAGCGGGCCGATCTGGCGGGGGATAAAGAGAATGGAAGCTTGTTTCTGAGCAGCAAAGGTAATCCGCTTGAAAGGACGGCGATATGGCGGATTGTGAAGAAATATGCGAAAAGGGCGGGGATTAAGAAAGATATAAGCCCGCACAGCCTGCGGCATTCATTTGCTACGCATCTGCTTGAGGGGGGGGCGGATCTGAGAAGTGTGCAGGAGATGCTTGGTCATTCAAGTGTTACAACAACACAGATTTATACACATGTCGAGCAGGACAGACTCACAGAAATACACTCAAAATTTCATCCAAGAAGCAAACAGGACGATTGATCGCTAAAAAACTTTGTATATACAGAAATTTAGTTTTTTATTGCAATTCATATAGTTGTGACTTAAGTTTTTGTTAATCCTGTATTTATGTTAAAAATGTCTTTTTTGCTGTTTTTGGAAATTTCTAAATATGCAAATTTTGTTTGCGAATTTAGCGTGGTGCATTTGATATTTATATGTTAGACTGATATTAAGTTCATGACGAATGTGAATTGACAATATATTAGATATCAAAGATCGATATGTTAAATTTAAGTAAGACGGCTTTAAAGATTTTTTCTCGTTTTATAGAAGCGGGAATCATACCTCAGTGTGAGAAAGATATTGTAAAGAGAACAAGCGGCTTGATATTGCAGCGAAAATAATGATTCTTTTCAATAGTTACTGTAAATACAGATAAAGGGAAACAAATGCGTAAGGAAAAAGCTTTCACTCTTATAGAACTTCTTGTAGTTATTTCGATAATCGCGGTTTTGATGAGTATCATGATGCCGGCATTAGGAAAAGCACGTAGTTTGGCAAAAAGAATCCTCTGCGGTGCTAATGAGAGGCAGATACTTCAAGGGTTGAATAATTATGCAGTTGACAATAAGGGGTATTTGGTTCCTGACAGGGGAATAAGGCCGAATAAGATGGGCAACCTCTCCGGTGGCACATTTTATCTTGCAGGCGGCGCTCCTCAGGCAGCCAGGCCGTGGGATTCAAGCCTTGCTGGTTATATGGGAACGGACAAAAAAGATATATTTAAGAAATGGCTGGAATGCCCGGCCGATAAAAAGCCACGTAAAAAACGTGAGACAGGATACGACCAGATATATCAGCCAGATTCAAAGGATGAACCTCTCAAGCGTTCATACAGCCCCAACAGAAGCTTTTACAACGGCACCAACTATTATGGCGGGGAACGCAGTTGGCCGGAATTACAAGGAGATTTGTCATGTATCCCAACCACTATCTATAAGGTGAAAACTCCTGCTGAGGTTATTCATCTTGGTGAGACTCATGTTGGAATAGGATTCCAAGGCAATCCTTACGGAGCAGTGCAGGGCAGTACAGTGTGGTCTCAATTTGCCAAACCTTTCGTTTCTACCGCAGTTGGAAATGATGAAAAACCGTTTTGCAGTGAGGAAGATCATATGCTTCATGAAGATGGAGGTAATTATGGTTTTGCTGATGGTCACGTAGAGTGGCATGGTCTTGTTAAAGGTGAAAATTATCACACCGGACAGCCCTATGCGGATTTGCAATATCCATTTAACTGGCAATGGCAATAATATATAAATCAGTTGTATTGATGTGATTTGAATGTTTAGACTTAGAAGAAATTGAGAAATTGAGAGATTGATGGGTATTGCGACCAGAAGAGATTTTGTGAAGATGGCGGGCTTATCATCGCTGTCTCCTGCCGTGCTTGCAGGTACGCAGGCAAAACAGCAGTCGGATGCTAAAAGTTCCAGTAAGAATGTAGTTCTTATAATACTTGAAGATATGCCGCTTATTCTGGGATGTTATGGGCATCCTGTTGTGAAAACCCCGAACATTGACCGGTTGGCGGGCAAGGGAGTTCTTTTCTCGCGTGCTTATTGTCAGTATCCGGTTTGCAATCCAAGCAGGAGCTCTTTCTTGAGCGGTCTGAGACCTGAGACGACTGATGTACTTGATAATCTTGAATCTTTGTTTGAGAAAGTTCCCGATGTGGTTACTTTGCCGATGCTTCTCAAAGATAATGGATATTTGACTGTGAGTGCCGGTAAAGTTGAACACGGCAGACCCGGACAGATTCCTGAGAACGTGTGGGATGTATCAGTTACGGCACGGGATAACCCTGCGGCCAAAGAAGGTATTGGCGGTAATCTAACCGGAGGCAAACTTTCGTGGTGCAGATGGCTTGCATCAGATGGTGAAGATAAAGAGCATGCCGATTCCCGGCTTACTGCCAAGACAATAAATTTTCTTCAGAAGAACCGCAGTGAACCGTTTTTCCTTGGCTTTGGCCCGAGAAAACCGCACGATCCGTTTGTAGCTCCGAAGAAATATTTTGATATGTATCCTATCGAGCAAATTTCGCCTCCATTTATACCTGAGAACAGGACTCCTGAAACGGAGATAATGTACGGCAAGGATTTCATGGCTTGGAAGAATACGTTTGATGAATTTTCTGAAAAGGACAGGAAGCGATTTATACAGGCATACTATGCCGGTACATCGTTTGTTGATTCTCTGGTGGGTAAAATAATGGACCACCTCGACGAAGCCAACTTGTGGGATGATACGCTTGTCATGCTGGTCGGGGATCACGGTTACAATCTTGGTGAGCACAACTGGTGGTGCAAGAATGTTTTGTTTGAAGAGTCTTTGATAACACCATTGATAGTTGTCGATCCTGATCACAATAAGCCTGGAGCGGTTTGTGACGAGATCGTAGAACTGATCGATATCTTTCCGACGATTACCGAATTATGCGGGGTTGAGTATAATCACGGAATAGAAGGTGAGAGTTTTGCTCATCTTTTGAGTGACCCCGGTGGTAAAGGTAAAGAGGCCGCGTTCAGTGTGGTGGAGCGTCTTGAAGGATTGGGCAGGTCGGTAAGAACTAAACGATGGAGATATACCGAGTGGTATGAAGGCAAGGCAGGCCGTGAGCTTTATGATTGCTCAGCAGATGCCGGTATGTATAACAATATTGCTTATAAAGAAGAATTTCAACCTATATGTGCTAAACTGAGCAGTATGCTGCGAGATAGTTTAAAGAAAAGTTAACAGAGAAAAAGAACGGAATAATAATGAACATCCAAAAAATAGCATATCTCCTATTGATAACCATGAGTCTCTCGAATATAGCCTTTTGCGGGCTTTCGGAGCATCTTCCAATGATCGGCAACGAAAAAGAAGTTGTTAGAGATGCACAGACAGGCAACGATATAATATTTCTTACTACAGGTAAGTATATAAATTCGACGCAGTATCCTCACAACAAGGCCTGGCTTGAAAATGATAAGTACATTATGTTTGAATCGACTCGTCCTCGCCCTCAAGGTAAATCTACGGGCGATGGTTCTGATTACAGGCATGTAGAACGTCAGCTTTGTGCCGCTGATATTAATACCGGTGATATCTATCATTTAGCATCACTGGAAGTAGAGGATACGGCAAAGTACGGAGAAAATCATCTTTCAATGTCTTCGCAGTATCACAGTGATTACGCACCAGGCAGCAATGTTGTGGTTTATTACGATATGACAGGTCATAATCTTTATATGCTTGATCTTGATGATGGTCATAGAAAACTTCTGTGGAATGTGAAAGTTGGTACCATAGGCGACCCACCTTCGATAACCGATGATGGAAGCCGGGTTGTTGTGTATGTCGCTATTCCCGGCCCCGATAACGGCGAGTTCTTTTCAGGTCGAACAACGGCGGTGTTCTACATCGATCTTGATCCTGAGACAAATGAGATTGTATCGGGTCCAAAGGTTGTTACTACATGGACTCACAGAACAGAGCAATCTAATCCGAAAAGTGCAAACGGTATAAATTTGACTCATTCGGTTATAAATCCGGTAAACAAAGAAGAGCTTATATTCTGCCATGGCTATCCCGGTTATACGGATGGCTCTGTTGAAAAGGCACGTACATGGTATGCCAAAACAGATGGCTCAGAAGTTAAGATGGCTAATTTGACAGAAAAGGGCTGGATAGAGACTCATGAGCTTTGGGGACCAAAAGGAAGATTGGTCTATTTTATCAAGATACGAGGCAATGGCGGCATATCAGCGGTTGAACCAAGGACCGGTAAGGTTATTGATTTGATAAAAGATATAGCTCCACGATGCCTTCATCTTTCAGTTAGCGGCAATGAAAAGAGATTTGTTTTTGATACGCAAAGATCTACCGTTGAGTTTCCTCTTGATGAGTATCAGAATCATATGGAGGATATTGTACTCTTTGATCTGACTACAGGTAAAACAAAAGTCCTTGCTCATCAGCTTGAAGGCTTGCACCATCCAAGACAAATGCATCCGGGAATTAACAGAAACGGTGACAAGGTTTATTTTACGGTTGCTGACGGGCCGCACAGCAGGGCTGCTTACCTCAATATTGACTAATTAATTCCCGGCAGTTTGAAAGAGGTTTTCCTATGGCAATGAAAGATCGCCAAATAATTGAAGCACTTGAGTCGAGAGGTGTGTTTTTGACAACCTTCTCCAACAGCAGTACATTTGCGAGAGGCAAAGGTGCCGAAAAATATTTGCGAATGGTTTACATAAATTCCGGTAAAGGTTTTTGTGTTATTGATGGAAAAGAATATTTCGTTACTTCAGGTAATGCATTATTCCTTCTCGAAGGACAAAAGATATCCATATATAACAACCCGAACAGGAGTATATTCGCTTACAGCATAGTCTATAACAGGGACAGGTGTTATGAGGTTGTAGACGAAGAAATGCTGAGGACTGTTTTCAGTAATCAAGAACCATTGGTAATGCCGGGCATGTATCTGCACCAGCTTGTAAGAATAATAAGAGGCTTTCTTGTTGAGCAAAATTGGGATTATCCTTATAAGGATTTCATTATCAAAAACGGTGCATTGACGATTTTGGCTCAGGTTTACAGGGTGAGGAAGCATGAGCATGATGTTATAAATGCTGATGAGGTTTCGGCGAGAACGAGGGTTGAAAATGTGCTCAAGTATATTGAACAGCATTACTATGACCGTTTTACCCTGGAAGAAGTGTCGCATATGGCAAGGATGAGCAGCAGACATTTTTCTACGCTGCTTAATGATATTACCGGAAAGACATTTGTTAATTATCTTAATACGATAAGAGTAGAGAATGCATGTGAGCTGCTTGAAGAGACAGATATGGCAGTATCTTCAATCGCATTTCATGTTGGGTTCGAGGAACTTTCAAGTTTTTATCGAGCATTCAAGAAACGATTTGATATTCCACCTCTTCAATTCAGAAAAAGTAGAGAAAAGATAAAAGTGTGTAACTAATTTAAATCATAAGGAGACATTGCAATGAAGAAAATTTTGTTTGTATTAATTTTTGCATCGCTGGTGATGGCGAGTGACCCAAATCTGGTCAGTCATTGGAAATTCGATGAAGAAGATGGGACTGTGGCTTCTGATTCACAGGGGTTCTACAATCTTGATGTTCATGGAACAGTGTCAGCGGGAAACTGGCAAGCCGGTAAATTCGGAAACAGTATCCATCTTGACGGAACATCAAATTTCGTAGGGCTTGGTTCTGGAAGCGTCTATGATTTTGGCGGATTTGTTGATATGACCATTGCTTTCTGGGTAAAGCTGGACACAATTCCTTCTCCGGTAGCATATATATTTGACAACAGCTACAGTGGCTACAAGTCAAATCTGGTAATAGTAGGCGGAGATCAAATAAGGATACAATCTCCTGAAGGAGACGTTACAGGGCCCGGGGGAGTACTCCAGGCTGAAGTATGGCATCATATTGCTTTCGTTGCGAAAAATACCGATGATGATGGATTGTTTGATCTTGAAGTTTATATTGATGGACAGTTTTATGTTGCAAAGAGAGATCTTGCCAGAAACACACAAAACAGATTTGGCTGGGCGGCGTTTGGAGCCAATGCAGCATTAAACGGCGGTAATAACTTCTTATCAGGCTCTTTCGATGATCTTAGAATTTATGACAAACCAATGGTTACGCAGGATGTTGTTGATTTGTACAACGAAACTGTTGATACTGGTTTTGACGATCAGGCAGACCTTATGAGTCACTGGAAGCTGGACCAGACTGATGGAACCACTGTTTATGACTCTTTAGGTTTCTACAATCTTGATGTTCATGGTGAGCCGAATGATATTTGGCAGGCCGGTAATTTTGGCAATGGAATCGCTACCGATGGTGCTACCAACTATATAGGCTTCGGCACAGGCAGTGTTTATGATTTTGGCGGTTTCGATAATATGACAATTGCTTTCTGGTTGAAGCTTGACAGCGTTACTGGTCCGACTGCATGTATATGGGATAATTCATATAGTGGATATAAATCAAACCTCTATCTTGTCGGCGGTGATCAGATAAGAGTCCAGTGGCAGGATGGTTATCTTACCGGTCCTGCGGGAATCCTCCAAGCTGACACATGGCATCATGTAGCCTTTATCTCCAGAGATACCGATGATGATGGACTTCGTGATTTTGAGGTTTATGTTGATGGAGAGTTCTATATAAGCAAGACTGATCTGCCTCGTGATACAACCGGTAAATTTGGATGGGCTTCATTTGGAGCAAGTGGTACACATGTCGGCGGAGCTAATTTCTTAGACGGTTCATTTGATGATATAAGAATCTATTCCAAACCTCTTAATACCTGGGAAGTAAGCAGTCTCTACGATACCGTTGTGGAACCAATGACTGCTTTTGACAACAAAAAAGATCTGGAACTTTATTGGCGGTTTGACGAAACAGCAGGTGTCAACATCGCTGATTCCTCAGGACGTGATATTTATGGTAAAATGTTCAATGATTTCGGTGATGACAGCCAGTGGGTTGATGGGATTTACGGTAATGCCATTTCACTGGTCGGAAATCCGAATGATGGGACTCAGGATCAATGTGTTACATTTGATTCATACAATAACCAGTATGCGTTTGGCCCATTCTCGGATAAGACTCTTACTATGTGGATTCAGCCGCAAGTGTTTTCAGGGGTGCAATTCCTGTTGAGTACATCTGTAGGTGAATACCGCCTGTATTTATACTTATATGAGGATAAAGTAGCGTTGAAATATACAAAGACAGATGGGGCTACTCCGCAAATAGTTTCATCAACTCCTCTTGTAATAGGCAACTGGTATCATATCGCACTTGTTTCACGCGAATTGAGTTCTCTGGAATGCACTATGCAGGTCTATCTTAATGGTGAAAGCATCATTAATGTGACAGATGCTAAAACATTCCCAAGCAATCGAATTAACAACATGAGCTTCTTCGGTCATATTGCCAGTTCAGCAACTGCCGACCATTCATCTTTTGAAGGTCTTGCAGATGAGCTTCGTATATATGGGTATCCAATGGATTTCCTACAGGTACAGGAGATTTATTCTTACGGCTCAATTCTTGCCGGTGATATTAACAGAAACTGTGTTTGTGATCAGGAAGATTTGGCAATAACTACAGAGCTTTGGCTTGGTGATACTACTGATGTGGCGGCAACCGAATCTATGATGGAAGACGGAGACTTCGAGTCTTACGCCGATCAGGCTGCGTTGGAAAGTGATTGGGCTGACAATGGTCTGGCTGCTTCTGCCGGTGCTACAACTTCAAGCACGGTTACTCTATTGACTAATCCTGCCGATACATTCAGCGGCAGCAAGGCAATGCGATGGACCTATGACTGTGTTGATACAAGCGGAAGTGCTATTCACTTCACAGAGCTTATTTATACATTAGGCAGCAGTCTCAATTTGAGTCAATATGACCAAATGATTCTTTGGATCAAGCCGCATGTCGGTAACAGTCTTGAAGATGCCATGTACATTAAGTTCCTTGATGGCGGCACTTCTTCGATTGATGCTAAAGCATTTGCGATTCGTGAGAGGCTTAACGGCTCAACTTCTCAGGTTGCAGGTCAGTGGCAGCAGTGGGTGATTGACTTAAATAATCTCCTCTATAATGTTGACGGCATAGATGATCTTTCTCAACTTACTGACATCAGGGGATTGTATCTTGGCTGCTATAGCGGAGCAGGTCAGGGCGTTATAGATATTGATGATATTACTTTGGTAAGTAATTCGCAATGTTCTATGAGTGTTGAGGCTGATATCAACGGTGACTGCATTGTTGATCTTGATGATTATTCAACGTTGGCTTCTGATTGGCTGAAGTCAAGTAAGTAAAATTAATCTTATGGGGAAGGCATCGCCTTCCCCATAATTTTTCAGGATATATTTTATGAAAAAGAAGATCGCTTTAATAGTGTTACTGCTGAGCAGTAGTATTTTTGCCGTAGAGCTTACGACACGGACTTTTCTTGATTCGACTACAGGACGGCAAATTCATGCCGTTGGTGCTGATGGTGCGAATACTTGTCATCAGTATTTTACGGCCCAAAGCTGGGACTCTACTTCTACGAAATTGGCACTGTTTACGAATGTGCTTAATGGTTATGGCGATCTTGTTGTATTTGATACGGTTACCGAAGAAACAACCTATGTTGACAGAACAAGATATTATTTTGCGGTTGTTTCACCGACCAATAAGCTGTATTACACAAAAGATGCTTATGTATATTGCTTTGATTTAGAAACCAATCAGAATACCTTGATTACGGTTCATCCCTTCGGCAAGGCTTTCTACGGTGTTCCATCGGTTTCAAATGACGGCACTATCATGACTGTCTATTGGCGTGATGCAGAGGACAGGCCTCGAAACATATCAACGATCAATACTGTCACGGGGGCCTTCAATACTATAATTGTTTCTTCATATATCAAATCTGTTTTTGGCGATGACAGCATAGATCATCCGATGGTCAATCCTGTTTACAAGAATCTTTTTTTCTATTGCCGCAATACTCTTACGGGTTTGCCGCTTTCCGACAGAACATGGGTTTACGACCAAGATCTTGATGTGCATAAGAATATTTATGAGCAGAAATATGTTGATGAAAGCCTTGGAGAGTATGTTGGTCATGAAATGTGGGCTTATAATGGAGAGAAATTGTATTTTGTAAAATACAACAGCAGTCCTATAAAGCCAACTGGTTTGATGTGGGTTGATAAGTGGAACAGTGACGAGTACGGCTACGTTAATGGAGATTATTCGTATCTCCATGCATCGGTAAGTCCTGATGAGAAATGGATGTCGGCAGATACTGCTTACGTTTTAGGTCCTGTGGAAAGAGAATCAGATGTTTGTCTCATAAATATGAAAACAAAAAAGTCGAAGATATTAGCAAAGGTTGATACCTGGGTCGATCAGCCAGGGCATGTACATCCTTCATTCAGCCAGGACAGCAAGAAAGTTACTTTTACATTTGCTGATGAAAACAACAATCTATGGGTTGGGTATATTGATATCAGCGGAACTTTACATCTTAAGAATCGAAAGTGTAATCCCTGATACAACAGAGTAGAATAATGAAAAACGGCATAGATTTTTAACATAATCCATGCCGTTTTTTTTATTTTGTAAAAAGCCTAATTCTTAAGCATTTTTCTAATTGTATTCAGTTCTTGTTTGTACTTGTTATGAAGCAGCTGATACATTATTGCGCTGATGAATATATTGAAGCCTATCGATATCAACGCTCCAATATTAAGAGTTGAAGCCTCAAACTCCTGGTATTCGCTTATCATTCTATCAGTCAGTGTTATTATGCTTCCTATCGGACTTACCGGAATGAAAAATCCAGCGTTATCTGAAAGCCCGCCTAATATTAGAGGCAGAATTAAATATATGGCGGCTAATGTTCCCGCCAGATAATAGATGTGGCTTGCTATTGTTTTGTACTGGGTAGCCGCCTCTCCCATTATTATTAGGAACATAAAGCCGGTGACTGCTGATAATAGGAGCAGAAGTATGGTCAGATCGAAACCGCCAGCCCAGAATAATATTCCTCCAAGCGAAACAGCCCATAGTGCTACCTGCAGGCTTGCGGTAAGCAGGTTCGATTCAGCTAAAAGCATTCCGAAGTTTACGGCGTTTCTTTTATGTGCTTTTCTTGATAATTCTTCAAGGAATATCGGCGCACTCTGCGTGCTGGACAAAACCGTTATTATTAGTAATGTCGCAGTTATGCTTACCATTGCTCCAACGATTTCTGTTTTTATGTCCGGGATGAAAAAACCTGCATACAGCAGAAAGAATGTTATGTAGAATAATACCGCTCTCTTTCTGTTGAATAACGGATGCCGTTCTTTGGTGAATTTACGTACAATCGTTATGTGTGCCCAAAATGTTATCGCGAGCATCATAATTATGCTGGTCAGGACGACAGGTATGTCGAATGAGAAATAGTTTGTTTTTGTAAGGAACTTTTCGTTTTTGACAAGCTGAACCAGTCCTATACTCAGGGGCATCGAGAAGAATAGAAGTATAGCGATAAAGATGCCTATGCTTGCATTTTTATTGATCTTTGTGTTGAGCGTTGAACTTAGCAGTCCTAAATGTGTTAATGTGAAATATCCGCATATATACAGTGCAGTCAGGGCTAATATGTTGAGAGGCATCAAGATGGTTGTGCTTAAAAGTATAAGCAGAATCAAATTCAATATTCCGAGAATAAGCGGTGCGATATTTGCTCCAAATACAACCGCCCATGTCTTTTGTTTTGCTGACAGCGGCAGCATTCTGAAAAAATCATAAGACTTATTATTCAATTCGTTATTGATTACGTTCGAGCTTATGAATGCCGGCCAGAGAAAGAAAAATGCCATTTGGCAAAAAGCAGTGAAACCAAACATTGTGTCATTGAAATCATTCTTGAGTGCGACCATGGCGGTTACGAATAATAATGAAAAATATATCAATGCGTATATGCCAAAACGTTTGAATTTCATTGTGGCCGTTATATAACGATTTGTAAGTGGATTAGCCTGCATATTGTACCTCCTTTTCTTCCGTTACCATAATCTCGCTGGCAGATGATATCTCCATGAACAGCTCTTCAAGCTCTACCTTCTTTGCCGCAACAGCACAAACCTCGAATCCAGCCTCTATGAGATTTTTATTTATCTGTGCGAGTATTTTATCTGTACCGTCATAATAAAATATAATTGTTGTGTCAGCGATGCTTTTAATTTCAGTTTCAGGTATTTGAACTATTATTTCAGCGGCAGCTTCAGGGCTTTCAATTACTTTAATCATTGCCTGGTATTTTTTGCCTTGCTTTCTTGTGATATCATCAACTGTACCGGATTCGATTATTTTGCCGTGATCCATGAACACGACGTGGGAGCAGAAGCCTGATAGTTCGGTGAGTATATGTGATGATATGATGACCGTCTTGCCGAGGTTGCTTTGTTCTTTGAGTATGTTCCTCAGTATGATGCGTGCTTGGGGATCGAGTCCGCTGGCCGGTTCATCAAGTAGGTAAACCTCAGGTTCCCATACAAGCATACATGCCAGACCGATTCGCTGAACCATACCGCGTGAGAGTTCGGTGATATAACTGTCTGCTTTGTCACGCAGGTCAACTTTTCGCAAGACTTCTTCAATCTTGACTACGATATTCTCGGAAGGTACGTTATATGATTGAGCAAAGAAATTGAGGCACTCACGCAATGTGAGATCATTATAGAGTCCAAAGAAATCTGGGATGTATCCTACAATTTTTCGAACATCGAGATAGTTTCTGGTTATATTCAGACCTGCTATCTTGCCATTGCCGCTGGTTGGCTCAAGCAGTGTTGCCAGCATTCTCAGCAGGGTGGTTTTGCCGGCTCCGTTAGGGCCTACAAGTCCGACTACACTTCCTTTTTCGATATTCAGATCGATATCATTAACTGCGACAAGCGAGCCGTATTCTTTGCGAAGCTTATCGAGTTCGATAATTGTCTCAGACATATCCTTCCTCCACTTTCTATTAAGTTTTTATGTTATGTGAATATTGTTGCAGTTTTCAAGATATTTCGAGTTTTGTAGGGTTGAGTGTTTTGAGTAATCCTATTCTGTTCGAACCTATCCTGGCCTCTATTTTAACGGTGTTTTCTTCGTAACTTTCGTCTGTTATCTCTGCATGTTTCCTCAGGTAGCTTTGGAGTTTCCCGTTGGCTATCTCGCATACTATCCGGATTGTCTTCTGTGCTCCATTGATCTTCTCTGCTATATCCGAAGCCACTTTGTCAAGGTTCAGGTTTGCCTTTGCAGAGATGGTTATTGAAGTCGGATAGAGAGTTTGCAGAGTTTCAAGGTCGACGATATTTTTTATGGCGTCGCACTTGTTGAGCAGTATCAGCATGTCCTTGTCTTTGCAGCCGATCTCTTCAAGTACGTTGTTGACGCTTTCTATTTGCTCAAACACTCTTTCATTGCTTGCATCGACAACATGAAGCAGTAGATCAGCGTTTACAGCTTCTGCGAGGGTTGCCTTGAATGATTCCACGAGCTGGTGGGGCAGCTTGCGTACAAATCCTACGGTGTCGCTCAGCAGTGCCTGTGCGCCGCTTTCGAGCTGCCAGCGTTTTGTTCTTGTGTCAAGAGTTGCGAAAAGTTTGTTTTCCGCCAACACACCGGCTTCGGTCACAGCATTCATAACGGTGCTTTTACCTGCGTTTGTATAGCCTACAAGGCATATTTTGAATGTGTTTTCCCGAGCATCGATTTCCCTGTTACGGCGTTTCTCTATGATTGCCAGTTCCCGTTTCAGGTCGGTGATTCGTTTGTTTACGAGTCGCCTGTCAATTTCGAGCTGTTTCTCACCTGTACCCCTTGTACCTACGCCGCCGCTTGCTGCGCCTGCGGTCACTGTGTCAAGGTGCGACCACATTCGGGTGAGACGCGGATATGTGTATTCAAGTTGTGCAAGTTCTATCTGGAGCTTGGCTTGTTTCGTTCTTGCTCCATTTGCGAAGATGTCAAGTATGAGTTCACTTCGGTCTACCACTTGAGTGTCGAGCATTGCTTCGAGTGCTCTTATCTGACCGGGCGAAAGGTCATTGTCGAATATTACCATGTCGGCTTCAAACAACTCAACCCTGTCGGCAAGCATCTCAGCCTTGCCGCGACCAATATATGTTGCCGGATTAACAAGTGATATTTTCTGTTGAAACCTGTCAACTATTACAGCTCCAGCAGTTTCGCTGAGAGAGGTGAGTTCTGTCAAATTATCGCTGTCTTTTTCGTATCCTTTCAATATAGCCCCAACGAGAATCACTCGTTTGCCTGATATTGAAAGCTGCTGTCGTATTGTATCCAAATATAAAACCTTATTCTATCTATGTTTGCATTTATGTTATGAGGTCAGCTTATTAACATTGAACATTCTGTTTGAATCTCAGATATAGTAATCCCTGAAATTAATCGAAGATTTTGACAAGATCGGCAGATTTTTGCCTGTAACACAATGTTCAAGTCGTATTGTGACGAATAACGAAAAGATTTTATAATATATGTACCTGTTACGTCAAGTGTTATTTTGATTTATGACTCTTGAAATGGATTTTTGACATAATAATCAGTCTTTTGAGTCATCTTGGTGTGATGCCTGATTTTCAGTTGCAATATTTTCTTTATCCCTGCTGCGATTATACCTTACTCTTCCAAGAAGGACTATCATTACCAGTATCCCGATAATTATTGATATGTATCCAACACAGTTGAGCATTTGGGTTGTGAACATCTCGAGTCCGCAAAACCCGTAATATACAACAAATTTATTCTGGAAAAGTCCCTCTGAATTGTCGATTCCCTTTATTACATCAAGTTTTATCACGTATTTACCGGGACTTGGCAGAGACATCGGCAAAAGTGCTACAAAGCCGTCCCTGAGGGGCGTTTTCAATTCCTTGTCCACACTGCTTGAGAAGATCAGTTGTTTATTGTCATCGTAAGCGGTTATGCTGCAGCCGCCTTCAAAGGTTTTGATTGCTCTTTGGATTTGAGCTTTTTGAAGCTTGGTTTGATTGTTTGCCAGCAGTCCTAAAACGAGCTTATTGGGCAGGGAGTGTTCTGTATTGAATTCAATACTGTATGAACCGATATCAGAGGGATTGGCTTCAATAAACGCTATCGGTTTTCTTGCCTGTTCAAATGCATTTTTTTGGCTGGAGCCGGTCTTGAGCAGGAAAACACCCAATACGCAGACGATAATGCTCAATGTCCACAAGACAATTTTCAAAACATCTCTTACCATAATACAGACTTTAAGTCAATAAACGACTCATAAATGTGCCGCAACATAAGCACTTCTAAACTACACCAGTCATAGATTGTAGTTAATTGAGCAAATATAGTCAAATTATAAATAGGAGAGTTTCACCAATGTTATTTGGGTGATTTTCTTCGTCCGGGTTTTACGACCAGTTCAGGATTGGCATACATTACGGTATTTCCCGGCTCAATAGCATCCTTAACCCATGTGTTGCCGGCAACAACTGCACCCTCACCGATAACAATGTCGCCAAGTATTGTTGCCTCAGCGTATATGGTGACATTGTCGCTTATAGTCGGATGACGTTTTTGTCCCTTTATAATATTGCCTCTTTCATCTTTCGGGAAGCTTATCGCACCAAGTGTTACACCCTGATATATCTTGACATTGTTGCCTATTATAGCCGTCTCGCCAATAACGACGCCTGTGCCGTGGTCGATAAAGAAATGTTCGCCTATATGTGCTCCCGGGTGGATGTCAATACCTGTTGTCTGATGAGCATTCTCGCTCATTATACGGGGTATCATCGGCACATCGCTTTTGTAGAGCTCATGAGCTATTCTGTGAGTAGATATTGCTATAAGTCCGGGATAGCTGACGACTATTTCTTCAAAAGAATACGCTGCAGGGTCTCCATCATAGGCTGCCTGTATATCAGTCTTAAGAAGTTGACGTATCTGGGGCAGGCTTTCTATGAGGTTATCTGTTATTATTTTTGAATCCTGAATGCATTTTGTACATTTTACCGTATGCTTTTGTGAGCATTCGTACATCATTGCAAGCTGAATTTGCTTATAAAGGCGCTCACGTATCTCGCAGATAAGCCCGCCTATTACGTAGCTTACATTTTCGCGGGTTATCTTATAGCGTCCTGTATATCCAGGGAACAATACTTCTTTTATCAGATCAAGACAATAAAGTATCTCATCACGGTGAGGAAGGTTTTTGACCTCGCTGAAATTAACACCTTTGCCGTCTTCATATGTTTTAACAATTGCTTCTACTATGTTTCCTGTATTTTCCATCTTAAGGCTCCTTCAGGAGGTCAGTGTTTATCAAAGTTGTTCAAAGAGGTCGGTAGAAATATACCTTTCTCCTGTATCACACATTACTGTGACAATAGTCTTGCCGGCGTTTTCAGGCCTTTGCGCTAGCTGCATTGCTGCGTGGAAATTAGCGCCTGCACTAATTCCTACGAGCATACCTTCTTTTTGTGCTAATTCCTTTGAGCAGTTTATGGCATCGGCAGCATTAATTTGCATAACTTCGTCAATTATCGCAGTGTTGAGTATATCAGGTACGAAGCCAGCTCCTATTCCCTGTATTTTATGCGGGCCTGGTTTGCCTCCGGAAAGTACCGCTGAGTCAGAAGGTTCAACTGCAACTATTTTAGTTTTCGGGTTTTGGGATTTGAAGTATTCACCACATCCGGTCAGTGTTCCACCAGTGCCTACGCCTGCAACGAACATATCAACATCGCCATCTGCATCATCCCAGATTTCAACGGCGGTGGTTTTGCGATGTATTTCAGGGTTTGCCGGATTCTTGAACTGCTGTGGAATAAAACTGCCGTTGAGTTCTCCTGCTATCTCTTGAGCCTTTTCAATAGCGCCTCGCATTCCTTTTGATGAATCAGTCAAGACTATCTGGGCGCCCAACATCTTCAAAAGCTTGCGTCTTTCTACACTCATAGACTCGGGCATTGTGAGTATCAATTTGTATCCTCTTGATGCGCATACGAAAGCGAGTCCTATGCCTGTATTGCCGCTGGTTGGTTCGATTATTACGGAATCCTTGTTTATCAGACCATCCTGCTCGCCTCTTTCTATCATTGCAAGAGCGATTCTGTCTTTAACGCTTCCGCATGGATTGCAAAACTCGCACTTTACAAGAATTTTAGCTGCCCCAGTGTTGATTCTTGTTATCTCAACCAATGGAGTATTTCCTATAGCAGTTGTTATTCCTTTGTAGATATTAGACATTTTACCCTCGTTTTCTCAACTTAATATTGTTCCATATTAACATTTAAAGTTTTGAGCTGCTTCTCGCTTCTCATACTTTTCCTTCAAATCAAATAACTATATAAAACTCTTCGCCAGATCTGTTTTCGCTGCGTATGATGTTCTTCTTTTTCAGTATTTCTATTTGTTCGTTTATTTTGTCTTCATCTAATCCAAGACTTGATGCCAAACCCTCCGCGGAGCATGGCCGCCTTTTGAGCGTGTCTATGACTCTTTCTATAAGACTTTCCGAGTTGCCGCTTTCTGATTTTCTTGTAAATTTTGCTATAACTTCTGCCTTGGGGCCGAGCAATGATGCAATTGAACGCAGTTTTTCCTCGTCAATGAGTTTGACGTTCATGCCTGAGGTTGGTCTTACGGCGGTATTGAGCTGGATTTTATCTGGATCTATTTTCTCTATGATCTCTTTGAATTTTGCTATATGAGCTTGATCGGTGTTTATGCCGTCGACCATGAAAACTTCAAGCCAGAATTGTCCCTTGAACTGACGGCGGAATTCGATGAGTCCATCCACCAGCTTCTGGAAAGAAATATCCTCTGCCGGTTTGTTTATTTTCTCAAACGTCTCCTGATCGCACGCATCAAGCGAGGGCATGACAACATCTGCCGCTGAAAGATCGTCTCTTACTTCTTTTTGCCAAAGCATAGTGCTGTTGGTGATAACAACTACCATTGTATCGGTAAGGTCTTTGATTCCTTTAAGGAGTTTGCCAATCTTGCTATGGAGCGTTGGCTCACCAGAGCCGCTGACAGTAATGCAGTCTATTGCAGGATGCTCCTGGAGTTTTCGTTTTAGTTCCTCAAGAACCTCATCTATCGGAGCATACGATCCTCTTTCTGAGACAGGCGGTGCATCTGTACAGAGCTGGCAATAAATGCAGTTCTGAGAGCAAGTTTTCATTGGAATTATGTCTACTCCCAGACTTAATCCCAATCGTCTTGACGGTACGGGGCCGAATATGTATTTATACTTCTTATTCATTTTATTTGAAAGTTAGTAGAAAACAGTTCGTGGTTCGAAGCAATATTGAATTTGCTTTGCTCATATCCCCTGCGAACTAACTTCTATCATTAACTATATCGAAAATCTTCTTACAAGTTACCACTGTATCTTTAACCCAGTCAAGAGGCATCATACATGCCGAATCGCACTTGGCTTCATCTAATCGCGGGTGAGTTTCGATGAACAGGGCGTTTGCTCCGGCTGCGATTGCTGCTTTTGCGAGGATAGGTCCTTTCTCACGGGCTCCGCCGCTGGAGTTGCCAAGACCTCCGGGCTGCTGGGTGCTGTGTGTTACATCAAAGACAACAGGGCAGCCCAGTGATTTCATTTCCTCAATGCCGCCCATATCGTTGACAAGTCTGTTGTAGCCGAAGAATGTGCCTCGTTCGGTAAGCATTATCTTGTCGTTACCGGATTCCCTGAGTTTATTTACCGCATTCTTCATCTCAATAGGAGATACGAATTGTCCTTTTTTGACACTTATAGGCAGTCCCGTTTTACTGCATGCAACTAACAGGTCGGTCTGGCGGCAAAGGAAGGCAGGTATCTGTATGCAGTCAACCGTGTCAGCAACTACTTGCGCCTGGTGCGGTTCGTGAATATCGGTCATCACGGGCAGTCCTGTACGCCTTGATATTGTGCTGAGTATTTCCATTCCCTTTTGAAGCCCGGGGCCTCGAAAACTGCCAATACTTGTGCGGTTTGCTTTGTCAAAACTTGATTTGAAAATAAACTTTATTCCGGTTTCTTCCTGAAGCTGAACTAATCTTTCAGCTGTTTCCAGGCAAACATCAAGGCTTTCTATTACGCATGGACCAGCCATCACGAACATGTCATTGTCAATACCTACGGTGATATCACCTATATTAAAATCTGTCATTATTATTCCTGTTGTTTATATATATGATTTATGTGCAACCTTGCTAACAATATCTGATTTTATCACAATTTAGGGTGATTAGCAAAAAAATATTAATTAATAGCCCTAAAACCTGAGGCTTCATTATTCTGATTCGTACGCACGATGTTTTTATAAAGGGAAGCAACTTAGCTGTAAAATTAAGCAATTAGAGGCGTTTGAAATCCCATAGGCAAATACCGCTGGTAAAATAAGGAAATCCCCTATTTACTTAATTGCCGCTTGGAAGTATCATGAAGTCCAAGTTAATGTTGACTGTGACATTACAGAAAGAGCAGCAGGATATTTAATATTGTCTGCTTGCAAAGGTTGTAGCTGAGGTAAAAAACTATGAACGTTAAAATAACAGATGAATGTATAAATTGCGGTGTATGCTGTGACATATGCCCTGACGTTTTCGGGCCGGGGGATGAGTATGCAGTTGTTAAAAATAATCCGGTTGATGAAAGTTACAGGGATGAAGTCGAGGACGCAGCTGATTCCTGCCCGACTTCAGCCATAATCGTTGATTGATTCGCATTTAGAGTTTTAGAGAGAGAAGAAGGAAAATATGGCACAGAAACTATCAGAACAGTTTAAGACGGCAGACTGGAAGAATGAAAAACATGTTCCGGTGATTGAGTGCAGTGATACTGTTGAAAAAGGGCAGTTATTCAATGTAAAGGTAACAGTAGGCAAAGAGGTTGCTCATCCTAATACGACAGCACATCATATAAGATGGATCAAGCTGCTTGTTAAGGAGGAAGGTAGTAAGGCTCTTGTTGAGATAGCGAATATGGAGTTCAATGCGCATGGGGCATCAGCAGATGGCGCTGATACAAGCGGGATTTATACCAATCATGAAGCAATAATAAGCATGAAAATGGAGAAATCGGGAACGCTTTACGCAATGTCGTACTGTAATATACACGGTCTGTGGGAGTCAATGAGGGAGATTAAGGTAGACTAAACAGACAATGGACAGATGTTTTTTGGCAAAACGGGGAAGGTTAGTCAAAATATCATCTGAGAGGAGAAATAACCAAGTGAGTTACGGGAGGAGTGTCCGGCCATGGTGTAATATCAGGGCCGGACACTTTTTTATTGCTTAATATTGATTTTCAGCCGTCATTTTGTTTTCTTGCAAGCATCCTGCATGAAATTGCGAAGTCATAGGTATTTTATATATCCTTTTATTCTTGACAATCCACTTCAATAGCTTATCCTTTCCATCAATTTTGTTTTGAGAAACTTGCTCTGTTTAACATTTCGTTTACTGCATTAAAACTTATTTTTAAATGGTTAATCCCGATATGAGAAAATATAAAGCCTTCACTCTTATAGAGTTACTTGTTGTAATAGGTATAATAGCAATACTGATGAGCATTCTTATGCCGTCTCTTGCAAAAGCAAGAGCTATGGCTGCGCGTACTCTTTGCGGAAGTAATGCCAGGCAGATATATCTTGCAACGAATATGTATGTTCAAGATAATGATGGCAAATACCCTTGCATTGATGATCCTGTTTCCGGTACTGTCTGGCTTTGGATGGGAAGGGGTTTCAGGCAATTCGTCAAGCCTTACCTTGATAACCAGGAGGGCAGGACTTCTGTGCTTTGCTGTCCGGGGGACAAAACGGCTGATAATAAATATGAAGCTACAAGTTACGCCTATTCGATGACTTTTTATCACAGTCCTGAGCAAATCAACAGTATTACAAGTATAGCAGGGACTTACGGTGCCAAAGCACCGAAATCTATTGCTCAAAAGGCAGGTTTCGTTTTAAATCCTTCAAAGAAGATAGTTTATGGTGAGTGGTTAAGCAACCATCTGCCTTTAGACAGCGATAGCGGCTGGTGGGTATGGGACGGAACAAGGAATTTTGTACTTGCCGATGGGCACGTTGAATTTGTAAATGCTTCAGATATCAAGGCGGCAAATGACGGTTTGCCCGACCCGAATCTTACAAAAGATGGCGTTAAAGGTTCCGATTTGAAATAAGTTTGTTGAAATTTTCGTCTATAATAATACCATAGTAAATTCAGGCTGATTTTTCCGAACATATATCAGCCGCATTACGTAACTGATTTTGATATAATATTATTAAATAATGTCAGAAACGTAATTTTTTTTATATATAGTTATTATTATAGGTTATAAAAGTGGATAAAGAGAGCGATTTATTTAATGTTAGCGGTTATACTGCAATAGTATGCCTGATGCTTGCATTTTTCTCTTTTCCAGCACTATCAGAGATTGTCAACGGTGATTTCGAACTAAGTGAGCCCAATGACTTGGGTTCAATACCCACAGGCTGGATAACAGAGAACTATGCAATGGTTCACGATACTTTCACACCGGTTTTCGAAAGGGGACAATCTGTTACCTGGAGTTTCCCAGATTCTACTGTAACACCCGCAGAGGGTGAGTCTTTTCTTGTGATATCAACCGGAGATATAGGTGTTGATACTGCAAGTACTTACGGTTTGGCTAAGCAGTTATGCACGTTTGAAGAAGGCCAGACTCTTCACGGCAAGTATTTCTTTGGAACGGGTGACTATCTTGGCTGGAATGATTATGCTGAAATATGGCTGGCTCCTTACGATCCTAATGTTTCTCGTGGCATTACGATTCAAAGTGTTGATGTCAGCATTGTTGGTGATTACCAGTCTACTGATGGGTGGCAGACTTTTTCGCATACTTTTACGGCTCAGGATGCCGGGGATTATTACATTATTTTCGGCGTTTATGACAAACAGGATGCGATATATAAGTCATATCTTATGATAGATGATGTGAAGTGCAGCACTTTGCCTCCCGGCGGCGATTTCAATGCCGATGGAGATGTTAATTATGAAGATATAACTACTTTTAACGAAGTTCTTTATCAGGATTGTACAGATCCTAATGCAATATGCACATACACTGATATTAGTGGTAATGAAGTAAGTTATGATTATAATCAGGATGGTTTACTGACTCCTGAGGATGTTGTTCCGGTAACTCAGAACTGGTTATGGAATGATGAGTCATATTAGCATCAAATGTTAAGGTTTTAGTCTTAGCTTCATAATACATTTCTTTTAAGTTTCTTGGATTGATGGTGTTTTTGTGGTTTCTACTGAAATACACGATTTCAGCTATCTAACTTTATGCCGTTCTCTGCACTTTCATTGAAGTTATTAGCTGTGCCTTAGATTAATAATATTTGCAAAACGCTTGGTTTAATGGTATATTGAGAACTATATTGTAGAATTATTTATATCACTATATGAAAGGTATTTGTGATGAATGTTGGAGGATATCCTGTCACAGGCGTTACTTCAGGTACAACTGTTGTTAAGAGAGAATCGGTAGCGACCAAAGAGTCAATAAAGAGGCTAGCAAAAAAGCTTGATAAAGTTTTGCTGATTAATGAGGCCATGTGGGAGATACTTCGTGATGAGCACGGGTATACTGACGAGAAGCTCAAGAAGAAAATCCGAGAGGTTGATCTGCGCGATGGTGTTGAGGATGGAAAGAACCAGCCACGTGAAGCACTTACCTGCCCAAGTTGCGGCAGAAACTCATTAAGAAGGAACAGGAACTGCATGTATTGCGGGACCGAAATAAACACTTCATTGTTTTCTGTGTAAAGAGGATGTGTTTTCTCTTTAAGAACGAACTGTTCAAAAGTTTTTCTAACTTCATAACAAGTTGTTGAAGATTTGCCATAAAAGCCTATACTATAAGGCTGTATTGATTGGGTGAAGTTCGTCTTGAACTTTGCTTTATGTTATTAGAATTTAAAATGGTTGGCGTTTCGATGTCGATCCTATGGGTATATTTATGGCAGAAGTCGACATAAAAGATCTTGTTCAGCAGGTTCGCGATCTCCTTGAGACCGGCAGTGATGCTGCGCTCAGAGAGCTTTTTGAAGAGCAGCGAACAAGTGACATAGCAGAGATTGTCGAGTATCTTGGTGCAGACGAGGGGTCTCTTGTATTTAACTTCTTGCCTCACGAAGAGGCTGCTGAAGTTTTTGAGAAAATACACGAATCCATTCGTCATGAACTTTATGATGTTTTGGATAGTGATTATCTCAAGCAGATTATTCTTGAGTTAGACCTTGACGATGCGGCTGATATTTTAAGTGAGCTTCCCGTAGAAGATACGCAGGAGCTGCTTAAGAATATGGAGCCTGAGGAATCAGCTAAGATTAGAGATCTTATGCGGTATTCTGAGGATTCTGCCGGCGGTATTATGGACCCAGTTCTGCTTGCTCTTCGTGGTAACCAAACAGTTGCCGAGGCTATCAGGCAGATAAGAGACCATGAAATAGATGAAGACTTTTTTGCTGTTTTTGTTACAGATCGTGATGGGCGTTATCTTGGTGATGTGAGGATAAGAAGTCTTATTACTTCTAAGCCAGATACTCCGCTTAAAGATCTTATCGAAGAGGATGAGTTTTTTGTCAGGGTTAGCGATGATCAGGAAGAAATTAGAAATATATTCAGCAAAAATGACCTGATTGTTGTTCCTGTAGTGGATGAGAGCGGATTTCTTGTCGGTAGGATTACGGCCGACAGGGTTATTGAGGTTGCAGAAGAAGAGGCTGCGGAAGATATCTATGCTATGGCTGGTACTGATGCCGGTGAGCGTGAATTACCTTCGGCCTTCAATGCCGCCAGAGTTCGTATGACATGGCTTTTGCCTTGCATGCTTGGTACCGGTATTACAGCGGCTGTTATGCTTACTTTTCAGCGTTCTTTTTCAGAAGTTTACCTGGTAGCGGCAGCGTTTGCTCCTATGATTGGAGCTATAAGCGGAAATGCAGGCTTGCAGACTTCCGCTATAGTTGTTTGCGGTCTTGCTACAGGACACCTTGCAGCGAATAAGATAAGTCAGGTATTCTTAAGAGAGACACGTATTGCGGCTCTTGTTGCGTTGTGTTGTGGTATTGTTGGCGGTGTTATCTATTCATTGCTCTCAGGACGTGTAGGGCATGAACTTCCTATGGGAGTTAGTTTGATTCAGACGACAGTTGCTTTTGGACTTTCGATGTTTATGGCGATAATAGTGTCTACTACTCTTGGTCTGTCCTTGCCGTTTCTATTCAAGAAAGTTGGTATTGATCCTGCTATAAGTTCAGGTCCGCTTGTCACTACGGCCAACGATTCAATAAGCGTAACTATATATATGCTTACTACTTTGTTTTTTATGTCATTGAGTTGAGGAATAAATGCTTCTTGTAACAGGTTCGATAGGAATTGATACAGTAGAGACCCCTTTTGGCAAAAGTGAAGATTGTCTTGGCGGTTCTGCTATATATTTTAGTCTTGCAGCGAGTAATTTTTCAGATGTAAGGTTCTTGGGAGTTGTCGGTGAAGACTGCCCGTTTGATCTCGAAGAGGTCTTTGATGGTAGAAAAGTTGATCTGACAGGTCTGGAGTATCGTAAAGGAAGCCGTACTTTTCGCTGGCATGGATCATATGCAGGTTCTATGAATGACGCTCAAACGCATCTTACAGAGCTTAATGTTCTTGGTGAGCAGCCTGCAGTTTTTCCTGAATCTTATACAGACAGCGAGTATGTTTTTCTTGCCAATACCCATCCTTCAATACAGATAAGCTTGCTTGACAAACTTGAGAATTGTAAGTTTTCTGCAGCTGATACGATGAATCTTTGGATAGATACGACCAATGATGAACTCAAAGAGATGATAAGCCGTATTGATATGCTTTTTATTAATGATTCTGAGGCCAGGCTTCTTACCGGAAAGTATAACCTTGTTTCTGCGTGCGAGGATATTCTTGATATGGGGCCCCAGGTCGTTGTTTTGAAAAAAGGAGAGAATGGTGTTTTTATGGCCGAGAAAGAGGGCAGCTATTTTGCTCTTCCGGCTTTCCCAACCTCACATGTGAAGGATCCTACAGGTGCGGGTGATTCTTTTGCCGGAGGAGTAATGGGATATATAGCTAATGCAGGTAACACGGATATATCGATCATTCGCAATGCACTTGCCTTTGGTACTGCTTGTGCATCATTTACGATAAGCGAATTTTCGACTCTGGGCCTGCAGAAAGCCGACATGAAGCTTATAGAGGCACGAGTCGAGATGCTTCGAAGCTTCATTAGTTTTTGAATTGACACAAGTTCTTAATTAAATAAACTTAAGATTTTGCTGTCATGCAGTATTAATGTGAGTACGACCGTTTTTAGATGCCGTATTAAAAACTTATGCAAAATGCCCGAGATCCACAGGCATTGATTAGAAGTGGAGATATTTCCACCGGCATACGGTTGTTACTTTTGAAGATTAGTTTTATATTAACTATGGAGTTAAAATTAGAATGAATGATTTTTTTAAGAAACTTTGCCCTATAGCGGCAGTGGTATGTTTTGCTTTGTGTTTTGTTGGTGCGATGGGTGTTGTAAAAAACGCACCCGATGATCTTTGGAAAGCAGTTGGATTATTCTTTGTTGGAATGTCCATATTTGTTTTGTTTACGCTCTTTGCTCTTCCGGCATTAGGCAGCAGCAAAAACACAGGAGCACCTAAAAAGACTTATAAGAGCAATTATAATAAAGACTCTAAGGGTAGTGAAAAAGGCCCGAAGTCACCTAAAACTCAAAATACTAAACCAAAGGCTTCAGAGAAGCAGACTGGCGATAAAATCAAACCAAAAGAGACAATCAGAAGAGATAATGGCGAGCAGATAAATGACGACTCCGGTCCTGTCACTTTATATATCTGCAATTTGTCAACAGATACAAGTGAACTTGACCTTCGTGAAGAGTTTGGCGTTTTTGGTCTTGTCAAGTCTGTCAGGCTTGTAGCCGACAAGGAGACAGGAGTATCCAAAGGATATGCTTTTGTCGAGATGGAAAACAAGGTGGAAGCGACGCTTGCAATGGACGATATCAATGGCCAGGAGATTAAGGGGCAGGAAGTGAAAGTATCTTACGCTCGCCGTAAGAACAGAGGAAGAAGAAACTACAAGAAATAAGAAAGTAATGATTAGATACCGGTTTATGTGCCGGTTATGGAGAAAGAATGGACGGTTTTAATTACAAGAACGGCGAATTATACGTCGAAAATGTACCTGTAAAAAGAATCGCTGATGAGGTTGGTACTGCTGCTTATATATACAGCAAAGCCACTTTTCTTGATCACTTGAATAAGATTCAAGATGCTTACAAGGGCATAGAGACAATAGTATGCTATTCAATAAAGGCTTGCTCGAATATCAATATCCTAAAATTTATGGCTGAGGCCGGAAGCGGATTTGATATTGTAAGCGGCGGAGAGCTTTTCCGCGCAAAGCAGGCTGATGCTGATATGAGCAAGATAGTTTATGCGGGCGTTGGCAAGACAGATAAAGAACTCTGTGAGGCTCTTGATGCAGGAATAGGTTACTTCAATATTGAGAGTGAAGCGGAGCTTGAGAATCTTATTTCCCTTGCAAAGGCTAAGGGTGTTAAGGCCAAAGCTGCATTGCGTATAAATCCTGATGTTGACCCTAAGACTCATACTTATATCACTACAGGTAAGAAGGAGAGTAAATTCGGTGTTGATATCGAGAGAGGACGCAATGTTTTCAACACATATAACGGAAACGGAGCGGTTGAACTTTGTGCTGTGCATATCCATCTCGGCTCCGGCGGCAATACGATTGATCCGTATGTTGAAGCAATAGAGAAAATACTTCCAGTTATCGATCAGCTTCGCGAAGATGGCCACAATATTGAGGCCCTTGATCTTGGCGGCGGCTATGGTGCAGATTATGTATCAGGTTATGGCCCGTCAGCGAAAGATTATGCTGCTGGTATTGTGCCTTTACTTAAAGATAAGGGACTCAAATTGATTCTCGAACCTGGTAAGAGTATATGTGCTAATGCAGGCATACTTCTCACAGAGGTTCAGTATCTCAAACAGGGCGGTACAAAGAAGTTTGCGATAGTTGATGCCGGTATGAATGATCTTATCAGGCCTCCTCTATACGATGCGTTCCATTTTATCTGGCCTGCTAAGGTTGATCCTTCTCAGGTTCCAACGAAAAGGAATGAGAATCTTGAGCTTGATGGACTTGAAAAGATGGATGTGGTAGGTCCGATTTGTGAGGGAAGCGATTTCTTTGCACAGGATAGAGACTTGCCGCCTGTTAAGCGTGGGGATTTGCTGGCTATATTTACCGCAGGTGCTTACGGCTTTACTATGGCAAGCAACTATAATTCAAGACCAACTTTGCCTGAGGTATTAGTTGATGGTGATGATTTCAGTGTCATAAGACGCCGTCAGAACTATGAAGACCTTATATCACTTGAAAAATAGACGATAAAAGATTAAAAGAGGCGGATTCAATGTCCGCCTCTTTTTTAGTTTATCGCGATTAATATTCAAGCACTGTGTCGACCTGATAATTGATCAGGTTCTTGCGGCCTTCAAGAGCGGTTAGTTCTATCAGCAGCGATATCCCTACAACATTCCCTTTGAGTTGCTCTACAAGATTGCAGGCGGCTTTAAGAGTGCCGCCGGTAGCAAGCAAATCGTCAACGATAAGGACATTTTCACCTTCTTTTATGGCATCAATATGCATTTCTATCTCATTAATACCGTACTCAAGTGAGTAGCTGTCAGAAACTTTCTTGTATGGGAGTTTGCCTTTTTTGCGTAATGGTATGAAACCTGCGCCAAGAGATCTGGCTATTGCCGAACCAAATATGAAGCCGCGGGCATCAATGGCTGCTATATGATCTATTTTCTTGTTGATGTAAGGCTCTGCCATCATATCCAAGACGGTATTGAATGCTTGCGGATTAGCCAAAAGGGGGGTTATGTCTCTGAAAATTATTCCCGGCGTTGGGAAGTCTTCTATGTCGCGCACCAGCTCTCTGATTTTTTGCAGTTCCATACTATTTCCTTAACAAATTTATAGCAAATATGTAATTGATCTTTCTTTCAGTTTGTATTGCTAAGATCATATATGTCAATAGTATATAAATACTGTATCATTGTCAATTGTATTTGGTTGGGAATTTTGGCGCAAAAAAAAGAGCGGTGCTTGGCACCGCTCCCCAGCTTTTTGAGGCAAAGCTGGTTATTAAGGAGGAGGAGGTCAAATTTTAATATGAGGGATAGTCTGATACGTTTTACGTTCGCTCTCACCTCAACTGCGGAGGCTTATACACCATCCACGAATATAATAGTACCAATATTAGTCCTACTTGTAAAGAAAAAAAACGTTGCATAGCACATTTATATTAAAAAACAGTTATATTTCTTTTCTTCTTTTTCTTGCCGAATCAAGAAAATCGGCGATTGATGCCCGGCTTCTGTCATTTATAGCTGATTTCAGCTCATTAAGCGAGCTTATCATCTGGTCTATACCGTCATTGAGATTTTGTGCATTTGACAGGAATATATCTTCCCATATATCCGATGGCCCTGCTGCAATTCTCGTTGCATCTTTAAATCCGCTTCCAGCAAAGGATAAATCGACACCTTTTGTGGAGTTTACAAGTGCGGCAGCAGCAGCGTGTGGAAGATGGCTTAGTAAACCATAAAGCTTGTCGTGCTCATCAGTTGTCATTGTCACTGCAGTACATCCCAATTTAGTCCAGAATGCAGTAAGCTTTTCAAGTCTTTTATCATCAATATCATTGTGGAGGGTTATGATGCATTTTGCGTTTTTAAGCATAGAATCGCTTGCATTTTCAAGTCCTGAGTTTTCACTGCCGGCTATTGGGTGCGATCCAATGAATACGTGTTTGTTTTTGAATATGCTCTGAGCCCACCTTACCGGCATTGTTTTTGTTGAACCAGTATCTGTTACTATGCAGTCTTCCCTAATAGAATCCCGTATCTGGAAATACAAGTCCTTAAAAGTGAATATCGGGCTGGCTATTACTACAATGTCGGCGTCTTTCACACATTCAGCTGCGGTTGGAGCAATTTTGTCGCATATATTCAATGATACTGCTTTTTTCATGACAGCAGAAGATCTGTCGTAACAGGTTACTGTTACGTCTTTTATGTGTTTTTTTGCCGCAAGTGAAACACTTGCTCCAAGTAAACCTGTTCCTATCACTGCCAGATTCAAATTATTTCTCCATTTCCTGAAGGTCCAAAATAAATGCCACCTCGTCACATTGGTCCTGTTTGGGGCAATTAGCGCAGTCACTCCATACCTTCATGGGAAGCGTTTTTCTATCTACTCTTATAAATCCTGCTTTTTCAAAGAAAATCGGTTCAAGTGTCAAAGCGAATATTCGTGTTACACCAAGCCTCTTAGCTTTATTAACAGCTTCATTAACCAGCTTTTTTCCTATTCCCTGGCCGCTCATCTCTCTTTTTACAGCTAAAGACTTTACTTCCGCAAGGTCAGACCACAAGACAGCCATTGCTGCGCAGCCGACAACTTGTTTATTGTCATCCTCTGCGACAATGAAGGTCTGTATATTTTCATAAATACTTGCCATGGATCTGAACAGCATTCGATCAAACTCAGCAAAATCAGAGATTATCGAGTGTATAGCCTTGGCATCACTAACTTTAGCATTTCTTATAATCATATTTAATATTCTCAAAATCAGATATCAAATTCAGCTACAAAAAAAGTATGATCACTTGGTTTTTCTTTTTCACGAGGTTTTTTGTCCACATAGCATCTTGTGCTTTTGTCGGCTAAAGGCTTGGTTACAAGTATATGGTCAATTCTCCATCCCCTATTATTCTGATAAGAGCCGCCTCTGTAGTCCCAAAAGGTAAATATCTGCTCTTCCGGGTGGTGTTTTCGGAGTATGTCAGTAAATCCGAAATCTTTGACATCTTTGAACGCATCCCAAACTTCCTGACGAAAACAAACGTGCCCGAGAAGGCCTTTTGGATTGTGTACATCAATATCTTCAGGTGCAACGTTCATGTCTCCAAGCCATACGACAGGATCGGTCGGCTTGAATCTTTTCTCAAAATACTTTTTCAGTCTTGCATACCACTGGAGTTTGTAGGGGAATTTATCTGAGTCGATGCTGTTTCCCTGTGGTATATAGGTGTTTATTATGTTTATGCCGTTTATCTTGGTGTTTATAATACGTGGTTCATCACGCGGCTCATCATCAAGGCCATATTCGAAATCATCGATTGGAAGACGGCTCAATGTTGCAACCCCATTATAGCTTTTTTGGCCTTTGAATACGACTTCGTATCCGGTTTCCTTGATATCATCAAGCGGGAAATCCTTGTCCTGAACCTTGGTCTCCTGAATGCAGAGTACATCCGGCTCATTTTCACTGAGCCAGTCTTTGATTATCTGCATCCTGCTGCGTATTGAGTTGGCATTAAATGTCGCTATCTTCATATTTCACCTTAGGTTATCTATTTGGTATAAACTAACTGCAAAGATTATCAGTCTTTAGATTGTTAAAAATCAATAAAATATTTTCATCAAGCATAAACCATTTGGCGGAGCAAGCAGTCCTGCCTGACGACGATCTTTTGCAGCTATTATATCGTCTATTATTTCGGGCATCCATCTGCCTCGTCCTACTTCAACTAAAGTGCCAACCATGTTTCGTACCATATTGTACATAAATCGATTGCCTTCAACGTCAATTGTTATCCAGTCATTTTTTCGGCTGACTTCGCACCTTGTTATCGTACGTATACTGTCGGTTCTGTAGTCTTTGGCGGAGGCGAACGACTTAAAATCCTTTGTTCCTACCATTCTCTCTGCTGCTGCCGACATATTTGAGACATCCAAACCGTAAGGATAGTGCCATACTGTCCTGAAATCAAACACAGGCTTTTCGTCTCCGGTGTATATAGTATACCTATAATGCTTTCCTATTGGCGCACCGATTGGGTCGAAGTTCAGTTTCATCTGCTCAACATCAACTATTGCTATGTCATTGGGAAGCAACGGATTGATTGCCTTTTTCATATTTTCGATAGGTATCGGTGTATCAATCACCATATTTGCCACTTGGCCAAGGGCATGTACACCTGCATCTGTACGGCTTGTGCCGCAAATATGTATTTTCTGGTCGAAAAGCCTTTCCAGGGCATTTTCTATCACTTCCTGAATGCTGATTGCATCTTTCTGTCTTGCCCAGCCATGGTACGCATTCCCGTCATAGCTTATTGTAAGTTTAATATTTTTAAGCATTTAGATACTTTGTTCCTGTTTATAAATTCAACGCCCAGTTGCGATGATAATTCCAAGTTTCCTGATTGCCCCAGACGTTGTAATTGATATTCGAACCGATTCGTTCAAATAATCGTTTTGCAGTTTCTATATCGTTGTTTAGGCAAGAGAATAGACAGAAATGATTTAGGAAAAAAAAGGATTGAGAAAATCTTGGGTCGTCAATTATTTGCTCAAAACCACTTTTGATTTTTGCGTAATCAAACTTAAAGTCATCAAAATCTCTCAAAGTGTTATTTTTTGCATAGACAGCTATTCTGCTGTAAAAAATATCACCAAACCTGTCTTTTGTTAAATCGGCAGCTTCCTCAGCAAAGGCGACAACTTTATCAGTAGAGCCTCCCCATTTGGGAAGGATGCATTCAGTATAATTCAAGTATAATTGTGTGTAATATTTATCAATTTTGATACCTTCTTCAAAAGCAGATCTTCCATCACTATCATTATCCATTGCCATCTGTGTTATAATCATGGAGCTATATATATGAGGACATTTTTGTTCAAGTCTTAAGGCTTGCTCTATTATAGTTGTTGTTTTAGCCAGCCATTCCTGAAAGGCTTTATAATCGACAATCTCATCAGCTAAGCCTCTACCACGTTTATCCCATGCAACATCCAAACTTACGCCTGCTTGCACAACAAATGGATATACTGATTGTGGGTATTGCTTTTTCCATTTTTCACATTTATCTACTACCCAATCATAATAATATTCTAAATCAGTCTGTTCCCAATATTCACTTAAACTTTCAAGTATAATTCGGTATTTTTGTTTTCCGTATTTTGAAAAATATTCGCCTGTAGCTCTTGACTGAGATATTATTTGCTCTAATTGTTCAAATTGTTCATCCCTGAACAAACATAGCACGAAATTGAATTCATCACTGCATTCTCTGTATTGACCTTTTACATTTTCTTCGCATTGATTTTGTTCAATTTTGGCAAGGATAAAATCGTTACCACCATATATACCATAATTTCGATTCTGTAACAAACCGTTATTCTTAACAACACCATCAACATAGGCATCAAGATATAGACCACTGCCCTTATTACTAAGACAGTTATTCCCAATTACATCTGCTTTACAATTACTGAGAGATATTCCGTTATAGAAGTTACCAACACATCCATTGTTTGTTATCTCTGCCATTCCAAGATCAAAGTATATTCCATTCCTTTTATTGTTATTGCATTGATTATTATTTATACTAAAGCCTTTTGCTCTGGTATGGATACATATGCCTTGGTAATTCTCACTGCATATATTATCTGATATTTGAATGCCAGTAAGCTGTTCAACATATATCCCGCTATAATCACAACAGCTAATATCATTTGAGTTAACCTTTACATCAATATCGTGACCAATGATACTAATGCCGTATTTTTTGGAGTTGCGTATCTTGTTGCTTTCAATCACAGAAGATTCTTTTTCTGATCTAAGCTGTGAATTATAGCTGATGCCATTTGTACCACTACTCAATATACTATTGCTGCTAATATCATTTCTTCCTTTAGCTTGTGAAACCAAAATTCCATTGCGATGATTATCTATTATTGTACATTTTTCTATAATTCCGCTACTTTGTCCGCCAACATATATTCCATCATAACCGTTTTCTGTAATTAAACATTCGGATATCATGTATTTCATCTCAGTATTGTTATAATCTTCTGGAAACAATTTTGACTCAAGCCTTATACCGCTAATTCTGTTATTTTTCATCTGAGAATCTGAAATGGTTAGCTTTGAAAAATCAGCATACACACCTTCACCCAGTCCGTCCTCAAATGTACATTTTGAGATATTTATATCGCTGTCAGATATTTTGATTGCGGCTATACGAGATTTTGAGCAATTGATATTTTCAATTGTAGCAGTACTCTTTACAATCTGTATGCCATATCTGAATTTGAATCGCTCTTCATCACCCTTTATCGTGAAATTTCTTAAAGTAACTCCTTGAACATTCTCAATAGATATTACACTATTATTATGCCCCACAGATAGTACTACTCCTTCAGTAGATTCTCCTTCAAGTTTTATTGATTTACTTATAAAAATTCTTTCATCATAATTGCCATTAGGTATGGTTATAATTTGCCCATCAGTAGCATTGTTAATTAATGCTTGAAGATTAGAATCGCTCGAATTATTATTCTCCATTTTTTCTATATCGGTGCCTTGCGACGATTCTTTGTCTTGTTTGCAACCAGTCAAAGTTATAGCAATTGCAAGCCACAATACTAATAATATTGTACTGATATTTTTAGACATAAAAACCTCCTATTTGATGGACAATTGCAACTATTACAAATCGTTATGAGCTACTTATATATTTTTCGATGCTACTGGCTATTGTTTGCCAAGTCCAGCGTCTCTTGTCATCGTCAGTTTCGAGTAGAGTGACCCTGAAGCCGCGTTTTTTACAACAGAAACCAGTGAGCGGAACAACGCAGATGCCTGTTGAGCCAAGCAGATAGTAGACAAATCTCTTGTCCGGTTCTACATCTCTTACTTTCTGTTCGACATATTCACGTACACGTTTATCCTCTATTGGGAGGGTTTGATTATTGTTCAGCACACCTTCGTCAAACAGCACGGGCATATAGAAAGCACCGTGAGGCTTAGTTACAAAAATCCCTTCGACTCTTGAAAGTATGTCCCAAGCTTCATTAACGCGATCTTCAAACATCTTTTTTCTTCTGCTGAGATGTTCTATATATCGTGAATCGCCCATTATAAGGGGGATCGAGTACTGTGGAAGACTCGTGGAGCAGACTTCAAGCATTTTCGCATTGATAATGCTCTTAATGTATTGTTTGAACATTGGATGCTTATCCTGGTTGAAAACTTCAAACCAGCCGCATCTGCCGCCCGGCCAGGGATATTCTTTTGAGATACCTCTGAGAGCCATTCCCGGTACATCACCGATGACTTCGCTGAGATGAACAGTTTCTGAACCGTTATAAACTATATGCGCATATATCTCATCGCATATAATAAATATATGATGCTTCTTGGCAATTTCAACTATCTTTTCAAGAAGCTCACGAGGATACACGGTACCTGTTGGATTGTCAGGATTTATAAGCAGTATTCCCGCAATCGAATCGTTATATTTGATCTTATTTTCGAGATCTACAAGATCAGGAAGCCAATTGTTGTATGGATCAAGCTCGTATGTAAGATGTTCATATCCTGAATGAGCAGCCTCTGCCGATGAGTGCGTGGAATAAGCAGGAGATGGTCCTATTATTCTCGCTTCACGTTTCAAGAAGCCGAAAACCTTAGCTACTGCATCTCCAAGTCCATTGAAAAACACAATGTCATTGCTTGTTATTTGGCATCCACCGCGTATATTAACTTGTTCTGCAAGAAACTCACGTGCGCAGCAAACTCCTTGGGTATCAACATAACCATATGTTTTATCTTGGTTTACGAGATCCGTTATTATATCTTTGATCCATTGAGGCATTTTTTCGCCTTTCTGAATCGGGTCGCCTATGTTTTCCCAGGTGATTTCAACACCCAGTTTTTGAAGCTCTCGGGCAACGGCTACAATCTCTCTTATTTCGTAGGTAAGTTGTCCAGAGCCTTCATGAACTATGTCTCTTCTCAATTGCTTAACCTCTATATATTAATAAAGCAGTAGATATTCTCGCTGATTATCTGACTGCAAAACTATTTACTATAATTCCATTAGAGCATATATTACGGCAAAAACCATATCATATCAACTATTTAAGAAGAAAAAGTTATTTGTTTGGTCTGAAAATATTAAAGGCTTCTTTTGACATCTCAGGCATATTTGACAATAATTAGTTAGGTGATATTTGTTTGCTTAAGTAAGATAATGAGCATATTTATTTACAAAGCGGTTGATTTACACTAATTATATTGTAATATAGATTTATGTTAATTTGGTGATTTTTCTATATAGTTGCTAAATAATTGTTATTAAAATAGTGTAATCTTGGTATTTTGCAGGTAAAAACGCGTTTTTTATCCCTGTATTAGGGGGTAGACCACCGTTTTTTTCTTTGCGTTTAGTTTTTTTTTGATAAAATACCCTATGTTGCGGATTTAGTAAGTTATATCTTATAGTGTATTACATTGGAATATGCGACGAGGCAGTAATGAAAAAATATTTAGTTTTGATCCTGACATTGTTCTTTTCAAGCATGCTTGTGTATGCAGATGGACCATGTTATTACAAAATTACGGTTGATGGTGAATGTGAATGTAACTCTCCGATAGTCGATGGCTGTCCTGAGGGTGTTACCGGCACAGGCATTTATAAAAAATATACCAGCTCAGAGGTTCTGTATCCTATAGTTTCAGATCTTGAGGAGTCGTGGGTATTTTTGCAGGTCGGGACAATGTTCTCAATCAATACTTGCGAAGAGCTTATTTTCTGCGAAGGTATAATACAAAATCAAGGTTCATACGCAGACCCTAATTTTCTTGATTGCGAATCAGGTGCAGGCAGCTTTGTTTTTGATGTTTTTGGTTATGATGCAGATCTTGACCAAAATATTCCCAAGTTCACAGTAAGTATAAGCAGACTATGCAGTTGTGAAGAGTATATCAATGCATTACCTGGTATGGGGGCTTCTCCGGAAGATCCAGATTTACCTTGTAATTGCGATTGCGATACTGATCCTGCATGCGGTACCGAAGATGAAATTTATGATAATCAAGGAGAGCTTAAACCTGATCAGAATGATCCCGGTAAGCCGCTTCCGCCTATAAATGACCCGGTTATGCCGAACAGCGGAGCTTTAGTCGCTCCTGTAACTGATTTTGTTGTTCCCGGAAGGATGATGGATATTGTCTTTACGAGAACTTATCGAGGTGATATGGATGATCCCGGCTTCAAACATACTTTTTACAGTCCGGGCAAGGGTCAGAAGATTCTTCTGTCTTCAAATCAGGGCTTGATAGACAGGCCTGAGGAGTTTGATTTTCCTGTAACAGTAAGTTCTTTTGCAAGTTCAGATTCAGGACGCATTGAGCAATCTCCTCTTGAATTCTACAGCTATATTTTCATGGAAATACGTGAATCAGAATGGGATCTTGAATACGATTGTTTCAATGTTGACCTTGGAGATCCTAATGATCCTAACAATGTTGGTGTTATAAGCTTTGAGGATTACAACGGCGGCAGTGCTACCGTTACAACACATTATTGTGTATATGGTACCAATGACCCTAATGGCGGTGATCCGCTGATATATTTCAACCAGCATCCTGAAGGAAGCCTTACCTCTATATCTACTCGAACTTTTGATTATGAGTTCAGCAGGTATGCAGGGCGTCTTGGAAGAAAATGGGATCATAGCTACAATATATCACTTGAATCTATATTTGATCCAAATGATCAAGCACCGGAAAAGTATGTTCTTCTGGCCGGTAATGCCAAGAGATTGCTTTTTATTCAGGAGCCTGACACAGAATTTGGAGAAAGCAGTGTATATAGATGCCCGTCAAATACAGATGAGCTTCTTTATAAGACTGAGGCTGGCTTCCAGCTTCACAAAAAGGGCGGGACCATATGGAAATTTAATACAGATTTGCGTATTACTGCTATAGAAGATTTAAATGGTAATCAGACAACCTTCCAGTATTCCAACGGAAATCTTGAGAGAGTTACGAATGATGCAGGTAACTACATTACTTTCTATTATGATTCTCTAAACATGATTGATTACATAGTTGACAGTTTTGGAAGGACTTTTGACTATAATCGTGATGTGTATTTTAATCTTGCAGAGGTATTGAAGCCTGTCAACAAAGACAAAAGGTCAGCATATACATATGCCGCAGATAACTTACTGCTGACTGCCATAGATGGTGATAACAAGGTATGGCAGGAGAATATCTACGATTCGGAAGGACGAATTGTTGCCCAGCGTTACGGTGATGGCTACTTTAATAATATCTATCATCTAAACGAAGATGGTCAGGTAAGCTATGTTGAAATAAATGACAGAAACGGTAACCAACAGCAAGTTCATCTTACCTCTACCGGTTTGATACGCAAAGAGCTTAAGATGGTTGATTCCCAGTGGGCTGAAACACTTTACTACTATGACTTTGACGTGAACGGCACAGATGAGGCTGAAAGTGATTGTCTTATACAAAAAATAATCAGGCCTGAAGGCGACATATACGAATATGAATATGATCAGTGGGGCAATACAACTGCTATAATTCATAAGATGGATGAGGCAGATCCAGGATTAAGAACAGAATATACTTATTCAAACAGCATTTGGGGATACCCTGAAAGTGTTACGGATCCTGCCGGTTATACTATAGATTACATCTATGATTATATGGAGCCGGAAAATTATGTGGATCCATCTGGTCGTCTTGTAGGAGTCAGATTGCCTGAGAGTTATGTTTCCGACGTAAATGATATAGACCAGTTAGAGCTTTTAAGTGCTGAATACAGGTTTGCTTATAACGAATATGGTCAGGTGACAAGATTGACATTGCCTACCGGTGTTTGTGTTGATTTTGAGTATTATGATGGAAGCGGAAAATATTGGCTCAAGAAGATCATTTATGATCACGGCAACAGCTCCGGCAACTTGAATATAACACAGCTTTATGATTATGACACATTCGGCAATACTACTATGTTCACTGATGCCGATGGCTATACGACATCGTACACTTACGATATTATGTCAAGGCTTACTGAGATAATAGATGCTGTCAATTATAAAACGGTCCTTACTTATAACAGGGCAGGTATGGTGGAGACCGCTGGCTCGCAGTTAGGTTCATTCTACAACCAAAATACTGCGTTGGCTTCTGAATTCACATATAACACTGTTGATAAGTTGACAAAGATAACAGACTGTCTTGGAAGAGTAACGGCATTAGGGTACGATGGGAATGATAACCTTGCTACCTTGACCGATCCTCAAGGATATGTTGATGGTTACTCTGTCAATTATGGCTACAACAGTCTTGATCTTCTTGAAGAAATAACCAAACCTGAAGATTATAATACTGCTGAAGGAAATGATAATGTTACGACATTCACCTACTATAAGGATGGGTTGCTGAAATCCGCAATCGATGCCGATGGGAATGTGACATATTATGAATATGATGGTTATAGACGTCTTTCTGAAATCTCTTACCCTGATGGTAGTTTTGTAGACTATGTCTATGATAAATGCGGCAGAGTTGTCAGAGAAACGAAACGTGACGGTTCGGTTGCCTGCTACGGCTATAATGCTCTTGGCAATCTTATCGGTAAAGGGCTTCAAAGCGAAGGTTCAGTTCTGACTATGAATTCTGTCTTGACTGATTTCCTTTGTACAGGTGAGTGGATACCGCAGGAAGATCCCAATTGCAGCAGTTTGAGATATACCTACTCTGTAAATGATCCTAATGCTACTTACAGTATGTATGGATTTGGGCTCAACGAGGGACGTATTGGGGTTGAGCTTAGATGGATTTCATTTGGCACAGCAAGCAGTTCTCAGGTTGAGGTGGAAATCTATGATGAGATAGGCGGTTTAGTTGACACTGTCTTCGTGGACCAGCAGTTTAACGGTGATCAATGGGTTTATCTTGGAATGTACGATTTCCTCGACCAGCCAAAGATAAAGATCAAGACTAACGGTGATCCTCGTATTGTTACTATTGATGCAGTAAGATTTGTTCCTGCTAAAGTATTTGAATACGATGCAATGGGCAGGGTTACCAAGGCTCATGGATGTAAATTTGAATATGATCATGTTGGGCGTCTGCTTAAGAGTACCGATGGATTTGGTCGTGAAGTCGGCTATGAATATACACCAGCGGGAAGACGGAGCAAACTAATCTGGCCGGATGGTTATTATGTTACTTATGGTTATGATGCAGCCGGTCGTCCGAGTTCAATAGTTGACAGTGACGGACGTACTCTCTGGACTTGCCTATACGATGCTACCGGGAGAAGAGAACAAACTACCGGTCTTTATGGCTTGACTTCTGTCTATGACTATGAAGATGAAGGTAACGGTGATGACGATAGAGGTCTTTACCTTAAGACTCTGTGGAATATTTTACCTGATGGAACTTCTTTGAAGTTTGATTATACTTATGATTTTGCAGGCAATAAGCTCACAGAAAGTGTTAACTCTTCTAACGTTGCCAGTTATTTATACGATAAGAACTATGCCTTGACACAAGTAGATTATAACGGCGGGTTCGATCTTATATTTGATTATGATAATTTGTTCAACAGGATACTGATGACAGAAGATGATTCTGTTAATTCATATACAACAAATTACACAGTAAATGTTGAAGGAACCAATGGTTATCAAACAATTGGGTCTGACAATGTGACATATGATTCTAATGGTAACTTTGCTTCTTGCGGCACTGCGAACTACATATATGACAGCCAAAACAATCTTGTTGCATATTACCAGATGGATGGCGATCCTAATCTTACCGCCGTATCACTTTACGGTTACGATGTGTTTGGCAGGCGTACTAACAGAGCTGTGTCACAAGGTATCGGAAGCATAAGCGGAAGTGTTGACGAAAGCTATCTGTATGATGGTGAGCAGGCTATAGGTGAGTATACATCTGATGGTGAGCATATAAAACGCAGATTTGTTTACGGCCCAGGAATTGATGAGCCGATATGTCTTGTTGTTGAACCGGATCATAAGGGTTATTACGGATTTAAAGAGTTTTCTGATATAAATGAGTGCTGGAATACTCAAACAGGTGATTCCGGTTACAATCCTGCATATGATTACTCTCAGGACGGAAGCATTGATTTTGCGGATGTGGTCTCATTCATTGGCGACTACTATCTAACGGATAGGCCTCTTGAAGAAGTGACAAAGCGATATGGGTATGTTTATGACGGTTCAGGAAATGTCAAAGCCTTGACATTCAGGAATGATCCGAATCAGACAGGTAATCCTTTGGAAGAAACATTCTTCTATGAAACATACAATTATGATGTTTTCGGTACTCCGTATATTTATGATGCTAATGGTATCTCCTGTTCGGATTCGCTTGTTAAGAATCCATATATGTTTACCGGGCGTCGTTATGATACCGAAAGTGGATTGTATTACTATCGAATGAGAATGTATAATCCTGAAATCGGCCGCTTCATGCAAAACGATCCTATAGGTTATTATGACGGTATGAATCTTTATCAATATTGCGGTAATAATCCCGTTAACTTTACCGATCCATGGGGTCTGAGTAAGATTGGTGATGCGGCAGCAGGCTGGGCAAGAGGTCAGGAAGGCAACAGCAAGTATGGCCGTCAGGCGCCAGAGTATATGTATAGCCAATTTATCAGGGATGCATATATGAATGCCGGAGCACCTTTCCCTAAGAGATGGTGGAACAGAAATGGTTCGCGTTTCTGGCCGCTTTATCCATCAATGTCGCCTCCGACACCAAATGAAATGGCTGATCCTGATTATCGTATGCCTAATTATCCGCCTGTTAACGGCAACGGCAAGAAGATAACGAGAGATGATCTTCAACCTGGTGATATAATTTCGTTTCCAGGTGAGTGCAAGGGTTATGGTGGAATATACCTTGGTAATGGCCAGATGATAAAGGCTTCGATCTTAGCGCCGGGTGCAAATCTTACAACGATACACCCGAGGGAGTGGAATCAGATATTGAGCGGAAAAGCGAGAGTCAGGCGTTACAGCCCGACACCTTAAACAAACTTTTGTATTACAGGATGTTAAATCGTTAAGGAAAACGAAGATGAATACTAAGAAAAAGACAATATTTTTGACAACTTTGATTGTTGTTGGGGGGGCTTTCTTTTTATTGTCTTCAACTTTGGCTGATTTTAATACGATCGAGCTTGATAGAGTCAATATAAAGGTTTATGTTGATGATATTTCTGTATCTGATGTCTATAAGATACCGCAAAGCGATTACTATTTCTTTATAGTATGGGCAGGTAAGCGACAAGAAGGGTACTATATTGATTTTGACAAGGAGATAATCTCCCTTGCAAGTGATCCTAAAGCCAAGAATATTGGTCGTGATAAGATAAAGGTAAGGGATGTTATCGGTTCAGGTTACAACACTGAATCATATCTTGTATCTTCTTTCACTGTTGAAGATAACGAAACTATAGTAAGTGTGGAAGATATGAGTGTTTCCTACAATTTTGATACCAGGCCGCTTATCTTCGGTAAGACACTGGAGTTTATATTCAACTAATAAATGTTGACTATAACACTCTATCTGATAAAATATAACATATACTTAGTTTAGAACAGCCTTGTGCTGTGAGCGGTTATTATAATAATATTAATGTCATATGGGGCTAATTCAATGATAAATTTACTGGGAATGTGGACGCCGGGGCCTATGGAGATGGTCGTTATATTGATTATAGCGGTTCTTCTGTTTGGCAAGCGATTGCCTGAGATAGCCAGAGGTATGGGTAAAAGTGTGACTGAGTTCAAAAAAGGGCTCAAGGATACTACTAAAGAGCTTCACAAAGATGATCTTGATATAGATTCTGATGTCAACTCTGATGTTGATGAAGATATTGAGCAAGATGAAGATAAAGACAAAAAAGAATAAATAATAACCTGCTCGACTGAAAAATCAGGGTAGATTAAGAATATTTAAGGGTGAAGAGCTGTTTTATACGGCTTTTCACCCTTTTTTCGTTTTAATATAAGATTGCTTAAAGAACGATATGTACGACTTAAATTAATTTTGTCTCGATATTTAACTTGACAAAATCTGGAAATCTGCTAACTTTTCCCAATCCATCTTTTGTACGAAGAATTAATTTCATTCAATTTCTAAAAGGTTTGTGTATTTTGTCGGTAGAGGTACGTTCCCATTTCGAGATGGGCTACGGGTTCATCTTCAAAATATAAAATAGAAATATGTTAGATATTACTAATTACATAAAAGAAGATCTGATAATACCAGATCTTGGCGATCTTGAGAAGAATCAGGCTCTAAGGGCGATGGTTCATCATCTCATTGAGAATCGACCAGAGTGCATAAGCGACTCGCTTACAGAGGAAGAACTTTTGCGGTCAATAATGGATCGTGAGAATGCTCAGTGTACAGGATTGGGCAACAATGTGGGTTTTCCTCATGCCAGAATACCTGAATGCGATGATTTCTGTTGTGTTATAGGATACAGTAAGCAGGGCATAAATTATGGCAGTGTTGACGGTAAGCCGTGCCATCTGATTTGTCTCATGATAAGCTGTATTGACAAACCATACATAATACTTCAGGTTATGGCTGATCTGGCGAGAATAATATATGAGAAAGAGATAGACCTTACTAATGGCACTTTTTCGAAATCAGAGCTTCGCGACCTTATAATAAAGAACATACAGGTGAAGAAAGGTCTCATACTTGCAAAGGATGTGATGCGTCAAGTAGATACCTATGTAAAACTTAATGATTCAGTTCAGCATGCTGCAAGGACTATGCACCTTAGCCACAAGGATATTTTACCTGTGCTTGATGATGACGACAATCTTATGGGTGAAATATCCTGTCTTGACATTTTCAGGTATGGAATACCTGATTTCTTCAATCAACTCCAGACAGTATCGTTTGTCAATCATATAGATCCTTTTGAAAAATACTTCAAGTACCAGAAAAACCTGCTTGTAAAGGATGTTTATAAAGACAAGGTGCCTGTTATAAATCAGCAGCAGACTTTGATGGAAATAATTTTCCAGATGACAGTTAAAAATCACTCGCTGATCTTCGTTACAGATGACAAAAAGCTCGTAGGGCTGATAGACAGGTTCTCAATAATTGACAAAGTACTTTTCTTTTAGAATAAGGTGATGATATGGATGCTTTTTTAGCAATAACCATTTTTACTATAACTTACATAATAATTATAAGCGAGAAAATCAATAAAACAATCGCGGCGGTTATCGGCGCGGCATTAATGCTCGCATTTCGTCTGGTCAGCTTTGAAGAAGCGATAGAAAGTGTTGATTTCAACGTTATATTTCTTCTTGTAGGAATGATGACATGTGTTTTCATACTTTCAAAGACAGGCTTCTTCGAGTGGTCTGCTATCAAGATAGCTCAAAAGAGCAAAGGCAATCCTATTGTTATCCTGATAAGTCTTCTTATAGTTACAGCGGTGTTTTCGGCTTTTCTTGACAATGTGACGACTATAATCCTTCTTGTTCCGGTTACAATACTCATAACACAGCTTCTTGAACTGCCGGTATTACCGTTTGTGATACTTGAGGCTGTAGCATCCAATATAGGCGGTACATCAACGCTTATTGGCGATCCACCGAATATCATCATTGGCTCGCAGGGCGGACTGTCATTCAATGACTTTATTGTTAATCTTGGGCCGGTGATCATTGTTGCCATGATAGCATTCTGTATCACTGTTCTGATGGTATTCAAAAAGAATTTGGTAGTGCCAGAGGATATCAAGAGGCGTGTGATTGACGCTAAGCCTCATCTTGCCATAACCGATAAGAAAAATATGATTCGCGCATTGATCGTTCTTGGTCTTGTACTTGCCGGTTTCTTCATGCACAGCATTATACATCTCGAGCCTGGAATCATTGCTCTTGCCGGCGGCATGGTGATGATGCTTGTCTGCAAGGCCGAGAGTGAAGAGGTGCTTATGAAGGTGGAATGGGCAGTAATATTCTTCTTCATAGGCCTCTTTATGATGATTGCGGGATTAGAGAAAAATGGCGTAATAGATTACCTTGCTCACAATATGCTCAGTCTTGCGAATAATAATCTTTTTGCACTATGCATGGTCGTACTTGTAGGCAGTGCTATTCTTTCTGCGATATTAGATAACATACCTTTTGTGATCACGATGGTTCCTCTGATGAAGCTTTGCTTCGGGCCTATTGCTGATGGAATGGGTATTACCGACCCTGCTATGATACATGCTCAAATAGCTGCGCCGCTCTGGTGGTCGCTTGCTCTTGGGGCTTGTCTTGGCGGTAACGGTACTTTGATCGGTGCTTCTGCCAATGTAGTAATGTCTCAGATATGCCACAGGAATAACTACAAGGTTGGTTTTTTCCTGTTCTCAAAATATGGTGCGGCATTTATGTTTCAGTCGGTGCTGATATCGGCGGTATATCTCTGGCTGAGATATTTTGCCTTTAACTAAAATGAAAAAGAGATAAGGTTTTGACGCCTTATCTCTTTTTTTATCTTATTTTCAGACTGGCTGTTCAGTTCTCTATTGAGAATTTGTAAGCCATTTCATGCACGTACTTCTCGCCCGGTTTCAGTATTATTGATGGGAATTGCGGCTTGTTCACTGAATCTGGAGAATGCTGAGGTTCAAGGCAAAATCCATGATTCTTATTGTATACTTTGCCGCCTTTACCGCTGAGGCTGTCAAGGAAGTTTCCTGCATAAAATTGGATAGCCGGTTCTGTTGTCCAGGTTTCCATCACGCGGCCTGTTTTAGGGCTCTTTGTTTTTGCGGCCAACTTGTACTGACCTCTTTCCTTATCGAGTATGAAGTTGTGGTCGTATCCGCCACTGACTTGATCGGCTCGTGAGCCTATCACTTGCGGTGCAGTGAAATCCATTGGAGTGTTGGCCGTAGCGGCTATTTCTCCGGTTGGAATCAGCTTTTCGTTAACAGGTGTGTAGCCTTTTGCATCAAGCATCATTTCCTGATCATAAATGTCGCTGTTTCCCTGGCCATTGAGGTTGAAGTAACTATGATGTGTCAGGTTGACAGGTGTGTCTTTGTCTGTCTTAGCCGTGAATGATATTTTAAGCTCATTATCATCTGTCAGCTCGTAAATAACTTCTACATTGAGATTGCCGGGATAATTTTCTTCTCCATCGGGGCTCAGGTATGAAAATTTCAGCCCTTCAGATTTGTCTGTAGTAAACGGCTCAGTTTTCCATACGACTTTATCAAATCCCTTCATGCCGCCGTGAAGATGATGAGTGTCATTCTCGTTTTTTGCCAGTTGGTATTCAATACCGTTAAGAGTGAATTTGCCATCTGCTATTCGGTTGCCTACACGTCCTATAGTAGCACCGAAGTAAGGGCTTTTTTCAATATATTCTTCGAGAGTATCAAAACCAAGCACTACATCGTCAAAGTTGCCATCTCTATCTGCTGCGGTAAGTGAGACGAGAATAGCACCATAGTTGGTTATCTCGGCAGTCATGCCGTTCTTGTTCTTTATCGTATAAAGCAAGATATCTTTGCCGTCAATCTTGCCAAATGGTCTACTTTTTATATCGGACATCATTTTCTCCTTGAAAATCTAATCAACAAGTCTGTCAATTCAGTTGGGAATCTATATAAGAAAACGGCGAGGTTGTCATACTGTCTCGCCGTTATGAAAAGATCGAATATTAGATAAGGCTTAGTTTATCGCATATGAATTCAAATGCGATGTCGTCTGCCCCGGGCAGGCCTTCATGGCCGTGATCAGGGTATATTTTGCCCACTTTTGGCGATTCTATCTTGTTGTAGGCGGCAAACTGTGTTGAAGGTGGGCAGATATCATCTCTCAGTGAGAGGAATACGAGGGTTTGGCCCTTGATTCTCTTTACGAGATTTTGTATGTCGATATATGCCAATGTATTGAAGAAATCATCGATTTTTTCATGTCTTGGGTCAAAACGACGTATATATTCCTTTATCTCGGCATAAGGTTGGGTTCCAAGATCCAACTGCCATACTCTTTTATAATCGCTTAGGAATGGGAAATATGAAGCCGCACATTTGATTCTTGGCTCAAGTGACGCGCATACGAGTGTCAAAGCTCCGCCTTGTGAGCCTCCTTTTGCTGCTACACGCGACTCGTCAACATCATCCATGTCCATAACTATGCCGGCAAGCTGCGCTGTATCAAGGTATACGTTACGGAAGAAGAGCTTTTCGGGGCCATCAAGTACGCCGCGAATGATCTGTCCCATATATGTATAGCCTGTTACGCTGCCGTTGTCCTCAGAGAGCCCAGCTTGGCCGCGTACGTCCAAAGATGCCACTACGAAACCATTGGCCGCATAGGGAAGTTTGCTTGTCCAGTCGCCGCTGTGGCCCGTGTATCCGTGAAATTCGACCAATGCCGGTGCCGGTGAGGTGATTACGGCGGGTTTGAGGAGTTTGGCGTGCACTTTAGCTCCGCCTGCTCCTGTGAAGAACATATTGTAGCACTTGACTCCCGGTGCCTTGAAATCGGCTTCTACGATCCTGACTTGCGGGTCGATGGCTTTCATCTCTTCCAGAGATTTGTCCCAGAACGCATCAAAGTTGTCCGGGCATGGCGAACTGCCGTAATAGTCACGTAATTTTTCCAGCGGCATATCAACAACTGCCATAATTATACTCCTGTATTCAAAAATATGCGATTATTATAATTTTAAACAAGACCCAATTAAACTTACTTGAATATCAAAATCAAGCTATTTTTCGTATAAATAAGCCCCTATTTTGAGCATGACTGAAAATGCAGAAAAAAGTTGAGACTTTTTGTCACATTTTCAGATTTGTGGTGCCTTAGTTAATAGATAACAATATACTGTTAATGTTGTGTACTAAGAGGTGATATCATGAAGGATGATAAAAAGGTTATAAAAGATTGTTTGAAGGGCAGCCATCAGGCATTTGCCAGGCTTGTTGATAAGTATAAGTCTTTCGTTTGTTCGATTGCGTATTGCATGACGGGTAATATCGACAGCAGTGAAGATATTGCTCAGGATGTTTTTATAAGCGTGTGGAGGGATCTGCCGCAGTTAAATGATTACAGCAAGTTTAAGAATTGGCTCAGATCGATAACGCATAATAAGACTTGCAGCTATCTTAAATCTGATATAAAGCATTCGGCTGTTGATATTGAAAGTGTTGCTGTTGCCGCTCCTGATAAGAAGCAAAATAATGAGAATGAACTGATCTGGCAGACACTGGAGACGTTGCCTGCTGAGTATCGAGAGGTGATGGTTCAGTATTACAGGCATGAGAAGTCTGCAAAGCAGGTTGGGGAGTTGATGGGGATTAGTGCTGATGCCGTGCGTCAGAGATTATCACGCGGCAGACAGATGATTCGTGAGCGGATTGAGGATAGGCTTGAGGCAGGGCTTCGCAATTCTGCACCGGATAAGAAGTTTACGGCATCGGTTATTACTGCTATTTCTTCGATACCTGTAGGGGTTGCGGTAAGTGAGGCGGCGGCTGTTTCGACTTCCGTCTCTGCTCCTTTTACAGTTGCACTGAAAACAATCATGGCGACAACTGCCGCAAAAGTGGCGACTGTTGCAATAATTGCCGCTGCCGCGATTGCGACCGGATTAATCCTGAGCAATAATGAAAAATCTCAACCAATACAAAGAACAGAAGCAATCCAGCCGGTTACCGCAACCGGTTCATCACCCGTAGAGACGCATTTTAATGCGTCTGAAAACCTGACGCAACCCATTGTAACCCCAATACCGCAAGAACTACAACAATCACCCGCAGAACAACAGGCTCCCGAGACCCCGCAACCAACAGAATCCCCTGCCGCAACTGAAGAAACAACAAATGCCTTCACCCCAAGAGGAGTCCTTAGCGGCCTGATAACAGACAAAGAAACCGGAGAACCGGTTATTGATGCTCAAATATCAGTTACTTTGCCCAATAATCATATTGAGCAAACTCATGCAGATGAAAATGGATTCTATTATTTTGAGAAATTACCTCAATATGGCAATTGTAAACTTGACGTAACTTCTATAGATTACGTCAGCCTACAAAATTCGACTAATGACAAGCTGAACGTGAATTTATTAGCTGAAAACCAAACAATACAGCATCTTGAACTTGAAAAGGCCTGCTTGCTTGAGGTTTTAGTAGTTGACGAAGAGGATAAGCCAATTGAAGGTGCAGAAGTAACGATATTCGACTCATTTAAAGAATTTAAAATAGTAAATACAAGGCGTAAAACCAATCAAGAAGGTAGATTGGTAACCGGCGGCATAAAGCCTTCAAAGGCTTCTTATCCTGTTATGGTAATACAAAAAAGGCGAGCTCAGTCAAGTAATGGTATAAGTGATTTTTGTCGAGATTACTCACCAACGCATGCAAATGTTATACTTGATAATCCTGAAATAATGAAAAGCATTAAGATTGTCATGCAGAAGGGGTTCGATATAAGAGGCAGGCTTTTATATGCCGATAAGGTACCGGCAAGTGATCTGATAATCACTGTAGAACCTAAGTGGTGGAAAGATTCGAGTCTTTTTAGTGAAAGTTCAATAGAGGAGGATGGGGCATTCATCATTAATAAAGTGACCAGTGACAATTACAACATTAATGTTTTAATACCAACCGGAGATGGGAGATTGAGCCAGAGGAGAATAGCAACACAATATTTAGACGAAGGAAATTTTCTTGATTTTGTATTGCCGTTTAACAGCCCCTCAAATCTTGTGAATTTCTCAGGCAAACTCATGTTTGAAGGTGAAATTAAATCTGGCATTATAATTATTAGAGGCAGATCAGATATCTCGGAATTTTCGCGAAGCATTTACTGTAGCGAGGATGATATCCAAGACATTACATTCGATATAGAAAGAGTTCAGCCCGGTCTATATTCTGTAGATATAACGGGTAAGGGCGTTGAAGATGTATATCTCAAAAACGTTCAGATACCAATAAATGATTTCACGCAAACTTTGAAATGTGTCGTAGATAAGGTTGTTACAGGAATAGTAATTGATAAAAAAACGCAAAAAACATTGAATAATTTCAAAGTTAAAACTCATCCAGTTAAATTGTACGAAGGTAAAAGTCACAGTTTTAAAGAGAGCTGGATCCGTTACTCCAGCCAGAATGGGAGATTGGAATTGGATGTAGAATATGACGGTATATATGAATTCACAGTAACAGCAGAAAATTACGCCCCCCAAATAGTTACTATTGATACATTAAAAAACAGATCTTTCGTTGCCGAAATGATAGAAGGGAATAAACTCAAAGGAAGAGTCATAGACTCAAATGGTAGGCCTGTTAAAAACGCCAAGCTCATACCATTTACTATTAATGGTAACTATAATGAGTATAATAAAGACCGTAAGGAATTCTGCTCAGAAAAGTATTCATGCACTACATTAGGTGATGGGAGTTTTATACTCAGAAATCTTCCTGAAAAATCTGAGACAATTAAAATTTTACATCCTAATTTTGTTGAAAGTCTTATAGATATTGAATTGCCTTATACAGGAGAATTTGTGGCAACACTAACTCACGGCAGCAGTATTCAGGGATATGTTTACGACAATCATGGAAATACGAAAAATAATATAACTATTTCTCTCACTAATGAACCGACTGATTTTCGGGGACAGAGTATAATAAAACAGACTACTACAGATGATACCGGCTACTATCAATTTACCAATATTGACAATATGCCGTTTTATGTCAAGATACGAAGTACAGAAGAAGTTGAAGGTGTTAGTCGTTGTTATGTCATGCCTCAGAAAGAAGAAAAGACAAATTTAGACTTGGGAGGAAACTTCTTTCTCAAAGGCAGAATCTTTGTTAATAATATCCCATTAGCAAATACACATATTGCTATCATTGATTCACCGAGTTACATTTATTCAGATTTCAAAAATAATGGAATGACAAAACCTGATGGTAGTTTTATATTTAGTGGCATTACCGAAGGCATAAAACGACTTGTATACAAAACAGATAACAATGATTGGCTCTCCATAACAGAACTCGACACTAAAGGCATTGATTTTAATATCGGTAATATATTTATTGATGTAGTAGATATTGAGGTTAAGATTCATTCAACTGATATTATTAAACAATGTTCAGTAACAGAGAGCTTTGAATATCCGTCTCAAGGTAAATACGATATGATTCCTTCCGGAAATAACACATTTACTACTGAAAATATACAACCCGGGAAACATGTCCTGATGATTGTAAGAAAACCGAACTATGCAGTATTTGCTGAAGAAATAGATGTGTCCAATAGTGAAACTCCGCTTGTATTTGATATTGAATTACCTATAGCAAACTCATCTATATATGGTCACTGTCGTAATGACAGACGTCTTCTTGTTAAAAGAGAAGACAATAGTTTCTTCAAATTTATACATAGAGAAAATAACGAATACAAAATCAATAATATGCCTGCCGGTAAGTATGTTGTCGAAACTTACCCAGAAAGAGACATAATTACTACCTTTGAACTTGGTGAAGATCAGGAATTGGAGCTTAATTTTGATGATTTGCCGTAGTTTATTTCCTGTTTCCGGGAGTGTTTAAAAAGACAGAAAGCCGGAAGGGTAAACTGAATACGGGAAAGTAAGGAGGTATTATAGTTTTTTAGAAAGAGTTGGGCGGCGCCAGGAGAAGCCCCGCCCGGTGTGTTGTAAGTTATTGGTTGGAGTTGTTGTTAGTGTACTGTCTGGTTGCATTGGTTGTAGCGTTGGTTGTTCTATGCAGACAAAGAATATGTCCGCGATAGTAAATCTTACAAGCCATTCTCTCTATGGTTGTACGAAAGTTTAGTCCCGAACAGCCTTTAAGATTAATACAATCCCGTATTCAGTTTTCATTAGAACCCTTCCAGCTTTCATGCTGTTTTCTAATCATGTTGTCTATTCCTTGTCAATATAGTATATGTTTTCCGATAGGGATTGTTCGGATTAAGTGGTCTTTTTTTAATTATTTTTATGGAATAAATGATAATTTTATAGGATATTTAGGGTATCTACCTTATGGGTAATGACTTATGTCTGATACATAGCTTTGTCATTTTTTTACATCCCCGCTGCCGTGGAATACTCTTATTGCCTTACCTTCCTGCCGCGGCAAACCGCCGATGGGGAAAACGTCTCCTTCGGGTGCAAATCCAAGTGCTTCCTTGAGCACTTTGCACACCATATGGCCTGTTACAGAACCGTCTGCTTCCACATTAACACGCACATTCTGGACACCCCCGGTATTTTCGAGGATTATCTGGTAATTAGACCCGATTCCCGGTATCTGCATTAGTGCCTGCTCAACCTGTTTGGGCCAGAAATTCACTCCTTTTACTATCAGCATATCGTCCACGCGGCCTGTTATAGCCTCAATCTTTATATGCGTTCTGCCACAATCACATTTCTCACGCGAGACCACACGCGATAGGTCGCCGGTCTTGAATCTTATTACAGGAAGAGCCTTTCTTGTTAACGAAGTGAATATCAGTTCGCCGTGGTCGCCATCGGGAACAGATTTGCCAGTATTTGGATCCACAACCTCTACAATATAATGATCTTCCCATACATGTATGCCATTATGAGCGCAGCAATCCATACCGAGAGTACCTACTCCGCCGGTTTCTGTCATGCCGTAAATATCGTATACATCAATACCTAAGCCCTTTTCAAGCTTTTCTTTCATGCCTTCACTGAAAGCTTCTGCCCCGAATATTCCTATTTTCAAATCTGGCAGTTCCTTGCCGAGCTCCTGCATCACTTCCATGATACGAATGCCGTAGCTGACTACGCCGGTCAGTACTTTGGTACCAAAATCGCCTGCAAGTTTGATCTGGCGTTCGGTATTGCCTGCACCTGCTGGGATTACAAACATCCCGGCAGCCCTTGCACCATGATACATCCCAAAACCGCCATTAAACAGACCAAAGGAAGGGGTTATCTGTACCGTATCGTTCTCTTGACCGCCCGCCATATAATAGCATCTAGCCATACATTCAGCCCACTGTGCAAGATCGTTAGCGGTGTAAGGCATTACTACTGGAGTACCGGTGCTTCCGCTGGACATATGCATCTCTTTTATTTGGGATTGATCAACGCATGAAAGGCCCATTGGATAAGAGGTTCGAAGCAACTCCTTATCCATAATCGGGAGCAGTTCTATATCCTCGAGAGTTTTGATATCTTCGGGATTTACGCCCTTTTCATCGAATCTCTTTTTCTGAATGGCATTGTTATTATATACATGTTTGAGACGATCTTTGAGGCGTTCAAGCTGCAGATGTTTGATTTCGTCCTGAGAGAGAGTTTCAAATTGCGGGTTGAAAAATTTAGTGTTCACTTTAATACATCCTTTTATCTTTTGTTAAAGTACCAATGCATACCTAATATCATAAAATTAACCAGATATTATATTTATGTCAAGGATGCAGTTGATATTTTAAGACAAAAAGGAGGATTAAAGCCTTCCGACCGCCATCGGCTATTTTCTCAGCAGTGAATAGAGGGTTATTTCCGGCGTGCAGAAAAACCTCGGCCCCGGCACTCTTGTAGGAAGTGTAGCCAAGCCTCTGTTTACATACACAAATTTACCGTCAATGTTGTACAGGCCTTTTTTGAACCTCTTGTCGTGATTTGGCACAAATATTGGACCAAAGAACGGGATACAAACCTGACCACCGTGCGTATGTCCGCACAGCAGAGCATCAAATTCCTTGTTTTTAAGCCTTCTGAAGCAGTCGGGGTTGTGAGCTATTACGATTCTGGGCAATTGATCCGAAAGCCCGGTAAATGCTTTTTGAGGATAGCAGTCGCCGCGGAGTGTTTCGCCGAGGCCTATAATCTGGATGCCGGCTTTATCAATGGTGATTTTTCGCGAATCGTTGCGAAGTACGGTTATGCCGCTTTTTTCTATTTGTTCTGTTGTTATTGTGCGAATATTAAGCTTATTGTCAATACTGAGGCCGTAATCGTGGTTGCCCATGCATGCGAACACGCCCAATTTGGCCTTTGCATGTTTGAGGATGCTGCTCAAGTCGCTGTAATATTCGCCTTTGTCATATCTTGACGTAAAATCACCGGTAAGTATAGTTATATCGGGATTAAGTGAGTTTATTTTCTCAATGACCCCAATGAGAAAATCTTTGCTGCAGCAGCTTCCATAGTGCAAATCGCTTATATGGGCTATTTTCTTGCCAACAAACTGCTGCGGAAGGTTATTTATGGGAAGATGTATTTTTTCCGTCAAGATTATATTTGGTTCAATAGCAAAAGCATCAACTGCTGAGGCGAATCCAACAGCTGCCGTACCATAAAATATCCTTTTAAATAGCTTACGTCTGCTTAAATTCATATATCTGTATTTTTATGCTAATCCATTAGTAATTTCAAGACAGTTGTATCCGTACAACCATGAAAAGCAAGTAGAGTTTAACATAACATACGTTCAAGTCAAAAATTATGTTTGGTGTTTATTCTTTTTTGTTTGCTAAGTGGGCAAGTTTGGCTTGACTATGACGCTGGAAACGATTAAAATACCGGCGTTTGTGTATATTGTGAAATTAAGTTACTTATTGCATATAGATATGAAAGGAAATAACTATGTACGCTACTATAGTAGACATCACAGCTCGTGAAATACTCGACTCACGCGGCAACCCAACAGTAGAGGTTGACGTACTTCTTGATGATGGTTCATTCGGCCGCGCGGCTGTACCAAGTGGAGCATCAACAGGTGCTTTCGAAGCAGTAGAGCTTCGTGACGGCGACAAGGCTCGCTACTTGGGTAAAGGCTGTCTCAAGGCTGTTCAGAACGTAAACGAAGCAATCGCTCCTGAGATCATCGGAATGAACGCTCTGGATCAGGAAGGCGTTGATAACGCTATGATCGCTCTTGACGGTACAGACAACAAGGGTAAGCTTGGTGCTAACGCTGTTCTCGGCGTATCTCTGGCAGTTGCAAAGGCTGCGGCTGAGAGTGCCGGTCTTCCGCTTTACCGCTATGTTGGCGGCAGCAATGCTAACATACTGCCTGTTCCTATGATGAACATCCTCAATGGTGGTAAGCACGCTGACAACAACGTAGACTTCCAGGAATTCATGGCTATGCCTGTTGGAGCAAAGAGCTTCCGTGAAGCACTCCAGATGGGTACAGAAGTATTCCACACACTACGTAAGGTTCTCTCTGATCGCGGTTACAACACTGCGGTAGGTGATGAGGGTGGTTTCGCTCCTTCACTTAAGAGCAACGAAGAGGCTTGCGAAGTAATCGTAGAAGCTATCGAAAAAGCCGGTTACAAGGTTGGCGAAGAAGTAGCTATCGCACTTGACCCTGCTTCAACAGAAATGTGGGACGATGCTACAAAGACATACAGCTTCTTCAAGAGCAATCCTGATGAGAAGATCAGCTCAGAGCAGATGGCTGCTCACTGGGCAGAGTGGATTGAGAAGTATCCTATCGTAAGTATCGAAGATGGTCTTGCAGAAGAAGACTGGGACGGCTGGAAGAAGATGACAGATACAGCAGGCGACAAGTGTCAACTCGTTGGTGACGATCTCTTCGTTACAAACAGCAAGAGGCTCGCAAGAGGTATCGAAATGGGTGCCGCGAACTCTATCCTTATCAAGGTTAACCAGATCGGTACTCTTACAGAGACTATCGATGCAGTTAAGATGGCACAGCTCAACGGCTACACTGCCGTTATGAGTCACCGTTCAGGTGAGACAGAAGATGCTACTATTGCTGATCTCGCGGTAGCTCTCGGTTGCGGCCAGATCAAGACTGGTGCTCCTTCACGTACTGACCGTGTTGCTAAGTATAACCAGCTTCTCAGAATAGCTGAAGAACTCGGCGAAAACGCTAAGTATGGCAACTTCACAATGAAATGCTTGAAGAAATAAGCAAATATCATTGAATGAACATACAAAGCGGGATGAGCCGACAACAAGGCACATCCCGCTTTTTTTGATTAATAAGTTCTTAGTTTAAAGTTCGTAGTTCGCAGCGATTAGAAAACCCCGCTCCTTGCTGCGAACTAATAGCTATATTATTGAAAGGAAAATACAATGAAAGCAGAAGAATACGCAAAGAAAGATGCTTATGCCGCACATAACGGCGTTGAGCTTTTAGAAGCTAAGGAAGGCTCGGCAAAGGCAAAATTGTTTCTAAAAGAATATCATCTTAACGGCATGGGTATAACTCACGGAGCGGCCTTGTTTACGCTGGCTGATTTTACATTCGGCGCTGCTGCCAATTCCCACGAATATGACGCCGTTACGATAAACGTGCATATGTCGTTCCTTAAATCGACAAAAGCCGGCGACACGCTTTACTGCGAGGCAACAGAAATCAATCTAAGGGGAAGAGTCGGAAGCTATCACGTCCAGATAACCGATGCCGATGGTCAGGTAATAGCAATATTCGAAGGTCTTGCATACCGTAAATTCTGATTCTCTGGATTGTGGGCCAAGCCGACATTAAAGTCAGCTTAAAAGCTTAAGTGCTGAGAGAGCGGCCATTACTCGGGCTACTATTCGGAATAGTTTTTGCGGTATGTGCTTGAGCAGTAATATACCGGCTATTGCACCGATTGCGATTGCCGGAGCAGCCATAAGATTAACCTTAAGGCTTGCCGCTGTTATTAAGCCAAGATGTATGGAGAAGGGAACCTTCACCCAGTTTATTATAAAGAAGAACCATGCTCTGGTGCCTATGAATTCGTTCTTAGGCAAACCGCTTGCAAGCAGATAAAGTATCATTACCGGCCCTGCGGCATTGGCCATCATAGTAGTCATACCGGCGGCAAAACCAAAGATCACGGCAAGAGGCCTGCTTATTGCGGGAGCATCGAGGTTTTGGTCAGAAGATGTTTTCTTATTTTTATAGTATTCATAGCAGGTTTGTATTATAAGCATTGCCATCACTATCGCGCCTATTATCGGCCTTAGCTGCGGGCTCTCGATTCTTTTCAACACAATGAAGCCTGCTATTATGCCAAGTAATGTACATGGCATCAGATGCATCAGATGTTTCCAATGGGCATGTTTACGGTAGTAGAATGCCGCAAATATGTCTGCAAATATGAGCGTCGGCAATACAAGACCAACAGACTCCTTTGTTGGCAAAACCATAGCCATCAGCGGCACTATTAAAATGCTTACGCCGGGCAAACCGGTTTTGGATATTCCTGATAAGAAGGCTGAGAGCAGTATTATCAGCCATTGAGTGATGCTTAGTTCCATGTTTACATAAAAAAACGGCAGGTTTGAGCCTGCCGTTAGGTTTTACTGATTGTTAAGATTAATCAATGCACATATCCTCAGCGGTGTTTACCGTAATGCATTCGGATATTATTTCGTTCAACCTGTCCTCTTGTTCAGTGATAGACTCCACAAGCTTGAACTGAGTGCGCGTTCTGTCAATGTTCTGACCATCCCGCTTAACCTTGAAATACTTATCACCATCAAGATAGTCTGTAAGGAATCTTGTACCTATCATGAGACAAAGAAGCTTGGAGCTTAATACAAGGTGATGCTTTTCCTGCGAGTTGAGGAACTCTCCTGCAGATGCCAGATAACCGCGGAGAACCGCTTCAAATCGTGATACATCGAGATGCACCTTTGATGTATCTGGTTCATCTTCACGAGATATACTGCCTGTGGAACGCACGAGATCGCCGAAATCGTACAGCGACAGTCCCGGCATAACGGTATCAAGGTCAATAACACAGACACCTTCGCCTGTCTTGTCATCAAGCATTACATTGTTGATTTTTGTGTCATTGTGGGTAATTCTTACAGGTATTTGCCCATCTTCAACAAGATCCGGCAAGACGTAAAAAATCCAACTATGGTCGTAAAGGAAGTCTATTTCTGCTTTTACATTTTTCGCCCTGTTGTGCTTATCTTCCTTTAACACGCGTTTAAAATTTTCGAATCGTTTGGGACCATTGTGGAAATCTGGTATGGTTTCATGCAACGGTTCTCCCGGCAGATCGGTAAGCATTCCCTGAAAATGCCCAAACGCTTTTGCCGCTTCAAAAAGCTGGCTGTGATGCTCAGGAATATCGAAAGTACTTGCACCCTTTATGAACAGGTGCGTACGCCAGCAGCTTCCATCATCATCAGTATAGTAACTTTTGCCGTCAACTGTTTTGAAAACACTCAAAACTCTTCTGTCGATTTCCTCAACATGCTGCTGGATCAATTTATGACGACAGTGATCAACTACCCTGGTTAGGTTTTCCATCAGTTGATCGGGATGTTGAAATACGTTAGTATTTATTCGCTGAAATACGTAGTCAATCTGTTTTGTTCTGTGCTGAGCTTTGACGTGAAACGTGTCGTTAATATGACCGCTTCCGCATGGCTTTCCAGATATGAAATCACCCGCTATATCAAAGATACGGAATATACGTTGAAGTTTATTTTCCACATTTTTCTCCTTTTACGTACACAACCAATCAATACATAACCGAAAAAGGGATGTTCACTTAGTGAACATCCCTGAAATATCCGTTAAAATAACGTAAATCAGGCTTCTGCGCAATCAATATGCACTTTTTTGCCTTGGAAACGTACAATACCTGCCTTGAGTGCAAAGAGTGTGTAGTCTTTTCCGCATCCGACATTGAAGCCGGGGTGGAACTTTGTTCCGCACTGACGAACGATGATAGAGCCGGCTTTAGCAGTCTGACCGCCATAAAGCTTTACGCCGCGATACTGGGCGTTACTATCTCTACCGTTCCTTGATGAACCTTGTCCTTTTTTATGAGCCATTTATTAACCTCGTTCTTATGGTCTTAATAACTTTATTGTTTCTTTTATTATACGCCAAAACTGCATTATACCTTTTTTTCATAGGTTGTCCAGAGTTTTTTAGAGAATTGGGGCTCACACATGCACCCGATCTGCACTCAGGGCTATTATGTATATATTAGCCATAACTTAACTTGCAATTATCCCTCATGCTTGCTATTATAAATAAAATTCAAAATATTACGAGCACAAATAAGTTAAGGCAAAAGGTTATGACAAGCTTAAATCATCGTTTCGTTGTTGTTTGTTTATGTTTAATTCTGAGTTCTTGTTTTGCTGCCGGTTTTGGGGGCGGCAAAGGAAATCTGGAGTCTCCTTATAAATTATCGGAAGCTTCCGACATAATCGAACTTGCAGAAAATGAAGGAAGTTGGGGCGCTGTATTTGAATTGACATCTGATATTGACATGGCTGGTATTGATATAAAGCCCTTTACTCAGGATATGCAGAATGGTTTTGGTGGAACCATAAGAGGAAATGGGTTTACCATCAAAAACATAACACTGAAAGGGATTGAAGGCAAATATGTTGGTTTATTTGGAGTATTATCCGCAACTTCCGTTATAAGTGATCTTAAAATCATTGATGTTGATATAGATGTCAATACACCTGAAGGAATTGAAAAGGATAACTACATTTATGTAGGGGCATTGGCCGGATGCAGCCGTGGAAAACTTATAAACTGTGAGGTAACCGGGAACATCAAGGCTCGTTCTAAAGACCTCGTTTCAGCAGGTGGTTTTGGGGGAAGATTAGAAGGATCTATAATAGACCATTGCTATGCAGAAGTTTCTATGGATATCGCCTCGGAAGGTCAAAGTTTTGCCGGCGGAATGGTGGGATATTGTTATAACTCTAATATGCTTAACAACATATCCAACAGTATAATAAATGCTGTTGGCAGTGAAAGGACCTACGCAGGAAGCATAAGCGGATACTCTCTTGATACAAGCTTCAATTCCTGCTGCAGCGATGAAGGCAAAATTTTGACAGATTGCGGCGGTTACAGCGGCGGTATAACCGGTTACTGTTATAATGGACAGATAATAAATTGCTATGCCGAAAATACGGTTTTCTCCTTTGATAATGGGTTTGCCGGAGGACTTGCCGGAGGAAATTACAACAGCATTATACGAGACTGTTTCTTCAACGGACGTATATCACTTGAGTCGATGGACAGTAAAGGTGGTACTATTGCTGGTTTTAACGTTAAAAGCCAGATATTGAACTGTTTTTGGGTTTACGACAGTTCTATGGCCGATAAAGCTATAGTTGATGGTGTATTTATCGGTGATGTAACGATGCTGACCAATAAACAAATTAAAGCAGGCGGCATCTTTGATGAAGAGACCTGGAACGCTGATACCCCCAAAGATTCACTAAAGCCGCTCTGGGAGATATACGAAAATAAGCTTCCAACACTTAACAGGGTTGCCCAAAGCCCCGAAAAGTAGTTCAATTAAAAACTTATGGTGTCTCCTGCACCCAACTTCCTGAAAGAATAAGGGAACTGTTTTTTCAGTATCTCAATATTCTCATCGCCTGTACAGTGAAGCGGGACGAGAATCTCTATTTCACGTTTCTTAATCTGTTCTATAGTCGCAGTGATTCGATTACTGTCTGCATTGACAAGGTGGAGTCCTCCTATTACGGCACGCACTTTTTGCCCTGTCTTTTTTTCTGTGTAGTTGATAATATTTATCATGCCGCTGTGTGCACAACCGCTCACTATTACAATTCCCTTTGGTGTACTTAGCCAAAGCACTTGATCATCAATTATTTCATCAGGCGCTTTCTTCTCAGTATCAAAGTAAAACGGACCACCAGTATCCTCAAAAGAGTTTTCTTTAGGTATTGTTCCGCTTGCCGTTATCCCACAGAAAATTTCTGTAGCTTTTTCGGTTGCTATATAACGGCTTTCTTTGATATACGATTCGATTATCCTTCTTGAGCTGTTAGGCACAGATACATCCTTTGCCTTTTTATCAGGATGACAGCTGTATCTTTTGACTAAAGCTTGAGGATGCATAGCAATTTTAGCTTTACCAGCAACGACTGCGGTGAGACCGCCTGAGTGATCATAATGTCCATGACTTATAACTATTGCATCAGCTTTAGATACATCTATTCCAAGCATCTCTGCATTTTTTGCGAATTTTTCGGTTGTGCCTGTATCAAACAGTATCTTGTATCCGGCATGTTCTACCCAGAACGATAATCCATGCTCTGTCAGAAAATTATCTTTGTAACACCTGTTATCAATAAGTATGGTTACGGTTGTTGGTTTCATAAAGTTGAATGTGGGCTTTTTTGTATTATAAGGCTCCCTATCTCACTTTTAAGATCTTTGGCAACCATTGGACATTTGACCTTCAATAGGAAGAATATATTCCTATTCACTTCGTTAAGTGTTTCATAATTGCCCTGACCTTTTGATATTATCAAGTCAGCCTTCTCAAAGTAGCTGTTGAATTCTTCTGAACAGTCATCAAGTATTGTTCCAGGCGCATCAGACCCGTTGCCTATTGTTGTGACTATATCTGTCAGACCGGCAATTTCAGCATCCTCAATTGTCGCATCATTGATTATTGGCTTGCCGCGTACAGCCAGAGTCGTCTTGTGGGCCGGCAACTGTTCGATAAGAAAGCGATCAAATATTATCTCACCGGCATTATCCGCCAGATAAAGGATAGAATCCGCTTTTGCAACCTCTTCTTTAAGATTGCGTATCCCATCTGAATCGATTTGAGCCGTAAGAGAGGTATTGATTGTCGTTTCTATATCTTCATCAGTAACGTTGCTTTTCGCTCCAAAATCGATAATATTTCCCGCTATTGCAAGCCTTATAGCGGCCTCGAATTTATCGAGCGGCATATCTTCATGCTCTTTGATACCTTCATAAAGTTTTATAGCGATATCATTGCTTCGTTTTTTTATACTTGAATACGGATCGGTATTGCCGGTCTTATCCCTTAGAAGCCGGTGCACATCTCTTGCTATTGATGGAGGAGTGCTTTGTTCCGGTAATTCAGACATGAAGATCAAGACATCGCGAAGTACTTCTTCCTGAATTCGGGCATCGCCGGTTATCTGACGAAGGGAATCAAGTGCCTGACGGATTATGCATGGTATACAGTCTAAAGCGGTACGCATTTCATCTTTTATTCTTAAAAAAGTAAACAAAAATTCTACTGGTTATATTCAAATCTGAACATAATAACGAACATATGTTCATTATTGTTGCCAATTCCACGTCAAAATCAAGTGGCTTTACTGATTTTAATCAAAATAATTAAGCGAAGAGAGTGTATGTGAGAGAGAATGCGTAAACGTACCTGAATAATGTATTTTGATCGGCAGAGCAACTACCTATTCAAAATCATAATGCTTTTTTACCGCTTTTTCGATTTTCCAGATGCAGGTTAAGCCTTCGGGAAATGTCACGTAATCTCCGGCAGAAAATGATACGCTTTCTGTTTTGTCTTCACTGTAAACAGTGACCTCACCTTCAATCAGCAAGCATTTTTCCATCTGCGTATATTGCCACGGGAACTCACTGGCCTCTTTTTCCCATATAGGCCAATTCTCTGCTGTCTCTATCTGCTGCTGCGTAGGTTTTGAAACGCTGACTTCTTTAATTGTCGACATTTGCTGCTTCCTCCAGCTTTTCTTCCTGCATTGCCTTGGCTCTGAAAGCCTGAGCGTCTATAAAATAATCGCAGATTTCGGTATAATCGATTGCACCATTGCAGTTTGGCTCATATTCGAATATTGTCTGGCCATAACTTGGTGCCTCTGCGAGCTTTACGTTGCGTCTTATGTGTATCGGAACAAGCTCGGCATTACTCCACGGACAATTTCTTTCTCTTGAACCAAGCAGGAACTCTTCAATATCGTTCTTCACCTCGGATGAAAGGCTTGTTCGCGAATCAAACATGCAGAAAAGTATACCCGCGACCCTAAGCTGCGGATTTATTCGCTTATTAACGAGAGTCACAGTTTCCAGAAGCTTTCCAAGACCCTGAAGTGCGAGGAAATGCGGCTGAAGTGGTATGAAAATTTCTTTTACTGCCGCTAATGCGTTCAATGAGAGCAGACCAAGAGAAGGAGGACAATCGATTATAAGAAAATCGAAATCATCCTGCACTTCCTCAAGTGCATCACGCAATATTATCTCACGGCCTATTGTGTCGAGGAGTTCGCTTTCTGCGCCAACAAGGTCTATATTTGCTCCAAGCAGGTAGAGATTTTCACGTGCCTCTATCATTGCCTCTGATATAGGCATAGATTGCGTAAGTACATTGTATACACTTGTTTCAAGCGTTGTAGGATTGATTCCCAAGTGTATTGTAAGGTGACCTTGAGGATCGAGATCTACAACAAGTACCTTTTTGCCTTTTACCGCAAGAGCCGCGGCGACATTCGCTACGGTGGTTGTCTTGCCGACACCGCCTTTTTGGTTTAAGATAGCAATAGTTCGCAATTAAATCTCCCTGACATTATTTATTAAGTCTCAATCTCTGATTCTTCGCTGTTCAATTTTCGAAGAATAGCATCGAGAATACCATTTACAAAACCGGGTGAGTTTTCCGTACTGAATTTCTTAGCAAGCTCAATAGCCTCGTTTATTACAACTTTGCCCGGAATATGATCACAATGTTTCAATTGATATACGCTTAGCCTTAATATAGCCTTTTCGACCGGCATAAGCGCAGTCGGTTTCCAACGCTTGATCACGGTTGAAAGCATCTGGTCTAATTCATCCTGGCATTCTATTGTGCCGAAAGCCCATTCACGCGCAAGCTGGCGAACCAGCTCATCATCGCTGTTCTCACGTAGGAAGAAATCCAGAATACCTTTGTCGCCGCAAGCCTGGATGTCGTACTGGAAGACTGCCTGAAAGGCCAGCACTCTGGCTTTAACACGCCTTTCGATCGAGTCTTTTGGTATAAATTCTCTTTGGTGCATATTTTGTTTCTGATTTTATATCTGGCCAAGTACATTTACCATTTCGATTGCACCAAGAGCGGCATTGGCTCCGCTGTTGCCCGCTTTTGTTCCCGCTCGCTCGATTGCCTGCTCGATTGTTTCACATGTGAGCACGCCGAACATTACAGGGATATCTGTATCGTAGTTTATCTGACCTACGCCGCGAGTTACCTGCTGACATACATAATCGTAATGTGTTGTGGCGCCGCGAATTACAGCTCCAAGACAGATTACCGCATTGTATTTGCCGCTTTTAGCCAGCTTCTTAGCCGCCATTGTTATCTCAACAGCACCCGGAACCCATACTACTGTTATGTTTTCCTCTGATGCTCCGTGACGGGTAAGGCAGTCGATCGCACCGCCAAGCAGTTTGCTCGTGATGAATTCGTTAAATCTGCTTACAACTATAGCGAATTTCGCTTCGCCGGCAGTAAGTTGGCCGTGTATTTCATTTATCATATCAAAAACTCCATTGACAGTTTACTACTCAAAAATATAGAATTCAGAAGACAGGACACAGAAGAAACGCAAAGCCGTTAGCATTCTGGCTTATAACTTCTGTATTCTACCTTGTTTTTTAACATTAAGATACTAAAAAAGGCGATAATGCACTGATAACAGCCATTATAGCCTTAGTAATTGTTAAACCGAAAGATTATTTTAACCGAAAGATAAATAAAAACCAGTTTTTTTAGGATTTTTTGAAAAATCAGCAAATAACAAGCCGTTATAATCACTGCAGTTGTGGTTTCTGTCGTACTTTATTGAAGATTTACCAGCAGGATATAATAGTCTTCTCCTATTTTCTGACAGCCGGCAACTGATACCTCTCCAACATTTAGCAATATCTCTGTGCTGGATGAAAAATCTATCTCGGTTATTTCGTCGGAATTATTCTGTGTTTGTGATTTGTTCTGAACTGCAATGACCTGATAATTCTTGTATTCAAATACACATTCACATCTAAAAGCGTTATTGCCGGTTTTTTCGTGCATTCGAACCTTGAAATATTTTCTATTTTCAAGCCATTTGTATATAAATTTTGTGTACGGCTCAATATCCTTGCCGGTAACTGTTTCTCTTAATGGCATCATTACTTTGTCGGCAATTTTGTTTTCAGAAGCAGCATTTTTGACTTCTGTATTGATTTGCAGCTCTGAATAAGCCGCAAGAGTGGTGTCAGTCTCAGAAAACAGGCAGCCTATTACCTCCATTGCTGCGGGCATTTGAAATGTTTCTGAATCATTGGTGCTGATCTGCCGGAATTGCTCGGCAGGCATTTTCATGAGCATTGCTCTTGCCGTTAAATTATGGTTAGTAGATTCTGATGCGAAGGCTGAAGTAATGGATATAGAAATAACGGCTAATAAGCCGAAAAAGTTTAATTGTCTTCTCATTATATTTTCTCCAATATAGGGATTAATCTTCTACTGAGTATGGGTTCAATCTGACACATGCAAAAGCAGTACCAAGAAATCATCACCGATTTTTTGTGTCGAAACAACGACAGTTTGTCCTATATTGATGGCAAGGGTAGAGTTTATTTCAAAAGTAGACTTGCTTATTCTGTCACCCGGGATGGAAACTTTTCTTTCCGTTGTCTGCTCATTCAAGTTTTCATAGGGAGTGTAGTTATATATATCACAATTGAATGAACACCAGCAGTTTAGCGGGGTTTCTTCATCTGCACTGATTGGAGAGATTTTCAGTTTGAAATCGCATGTATCATCGAGGTCAAAATACTTGGTAAGATAGTAAGGATCTTGTGTTTTGGCGTCCGTGACTATTTCTCTTGCTCCAACTCGCATTGATTGGGAGCTTTTTGTCTCACCTGAGATTGTATTATTCTTATCGGCAGTCATCTGCATTTCTGCTATTTTCACAGGTTCAGAGTCGCTGCTGCCGTAAATTGACATCGCTATATCTCTGGGGCTAAAAAACGATACTGATTCTTGCCCGTCATACTGGATTGGCTCAAACTCATCGGCTCCTATACGCACCAGCATAGCGCTGGCATTAAACTTCTTTGGCAAAGCAGCATTATCTGCTCTCAAGGATGGCGACACTGCCAATACCATAATTGCCATAGCATACATGCCGGTCATGCTGAAAATAGTTTTTGTTAAATCCTTCATCTTTTCTCCTGTTTTAATGTCAATGTCTGTTCTGTTGTGACTTATTGACAGTTATTCGAATATCTATCCCGCATCTATTTAAAATCTTTATATTCTTCCAGAAACTGTTCCAGTTCTTCAAGCTTTGATTTAATAATACGGTATTCTTTTATTCTATTGATCATATTTGTCATCCCATTACTGTTTGGATATTTAGTTTCCAGCTCGGCGGCATAGTGTTCTTCGAGGTCGAATATCTTTTGGTCAGCTATTCCCAAAGCAGCATCAAGGGCTTGCTGCAGGGAAGCGGAATTGTCTTGCAGTTCTGTTTTTAACTTAGTGAGTTTGTTTTCGGTTGCCCGCATGACAGGACTTATAGGTTCAAAATCCTTGCTGAGTTTTTCGAGTGAGATTTCCAATGTTTGGATATTTTCATGGGTATCTTTGAGGAAAGATATTTCTTTCGCAATCTCGCGAGGAAATGCCATACGATAATATTGATGTTTGGGGCATCCATCTTTTTGATTCGAATCTTCTATCCGAAAGGAGATTAGAACTTCATCATCTTGTAATGGCTTTGGTTCCGGTAGATTTATGTCAGTCTTCTGTATATCGATCTTTTTGTTTATGAAATTGATGATGATTTCTGTTTGTACATCTTTTTCTATTTTGAACTTAGTCCGCATCTCCTCTTCACCCAATGTACAGATTAGTTCATATTCTCCGGTTAGAATGTCGTTAACCAGTAACCCTTGTTGCGGAATATCGATTTCTTGAAGATGTGTATGTAGCCTGTAATATAAACCACTTCTATTATTATCTCTTAAGTTAGGTATAGATATTTTCGCTTTAGCGGGTATCGTCGCTATGGCAAGAGAACCAGTTTGGTAGGTGATATTCATATTTTCGGCAATACGTTCGAAGTTCCATGTTTTAGCAGTGAATTGTGGTACTTTTCCCACAACATACACCTTAGTAATGCTGTCGCTTTCCACTTCAATATTTATTGGTTGGGTTATAGCGGCATCATCATCAATAACCGCCTTGAGCGTATGCTCGCCAGTTGATAATTCCAGCAGCATCAGTTCAGAATCGTTGTTAGAATTGGGTGCCGCGAGTTTTCTCAAGTCGTCGTTGGCGCCTGTTTCGGTACCAATGGCTCCTTTGTTTTCACCATCAATAAAAATAGTAATATCGGAGGAGCCATGAATGACAACAAACCCCGTGTCCTGTGCTGAAAGAGTTGCGGCACTAACTAACACAAATAACGCGTAAAAAACTGCTTTTAACCTGTACATCCAATTTTCTCCTTATAAAAACTCTAATAACCCTAATATTACCTTGAAAACCCCTAAAATCAAGAAATTATTTTGAAAACCGCAGGTATAAGCCATTGACGCTTAATTCGCTATATCATTTTCTATGCATAACTGCGATTATTTTAGAACGTTGTGTTTTCTCTAAGGTTATCTCTTTGCGGTAGTCCTGATATCCTTCACCTCTTATGCAGAGAGTGTATGTACCCGGCGGAGCTTCGATGTAGCTCAATTCAGCATCTTTATATTTGCTTCCATTGTATTCTATCCAGATTTCAAGACCTTCTATCTTGCGTCTTGTCTGGTTGTCAATAGTTATTATATCTGCAATTGACAGTAAATCAGGCTTGTATTGATCAAGGTCTATTTCAAGTTCCTGATTCTCCAGTATATCAAAAGTCATTATTTCCTCCTGATTACGATCTTTGACAATATATTCACCTGCCGGTATGTTATCCATTCTATATTCGTTGTTGTCTTGATTATAAAATGTTTTCACTCGGTATTGATGTTTCTTGTTTTCAAATGTGAAGTTGGAAGAATCCGAAGGCAGCTTGCCGTAAACTGACGATGTCATGATGGGCAGTTTAATATCAATTGTGCGTAGATTTTCAGTTTTGAGTATATCTGTATTAAATACGAATCGTGCCATATTTGGGAAAAATATTTTAATATTGTAGTTTCCCTGCCTTAGATTTTCTGCTTTTGCTGTTCCGAGATGATCTAAATATAAAGAATAGCCTGTTGATGACGATTTTTCGAAATTTTCAAAAAGACATATGTCCTTTATTTTTGTCCTTTGATCACCTTCAACCTTAATTTTAAAATCAACTAAATCCAAATATATATCACCTAAATCACATTGTGTATCGTTGGTGTTAAATTGCATGATTTTTAGATTATGCGAATCGGAAATTTTGCATAAAAGTTGTTTGGTGCCTCCGGGAATACCGCTGAAATTGAAACTGCCATCAGAATTAGTCCGGCAGTTATTCATGAATCCGTCCATATGAGTTGCCATATCCTTGACGGTTAGATCAGCCTTGCTTAGTGGAGATCCGTTTAAATATATTCTGCCTGTAAGAAAATATGTCCCGCCGAAGTCAAGTTGTATACATTCATCTTCAAGCGGTAATGCCAGATTGCGGCATGCGCCTTGCGTTGATGAAGCAGAAGGATGGGTTATTGACAATAGTTTCTCAGGCAGTTTTGATAGTTTGTAATAACCATTTTTATCAGTAACTTTTGAATTTTTAGCATCAATGTATCTAATATAATTTCTCGTTTCAGATGTTGCAATAAGAGGGAAATGGGCTCTTGGGTTTCCATTATTGTCATACACGTATCCTTCAATACAGCATCCTCTATTCAAGATTATTTCTGTCGTATTTTGCTCAAGAGGTAAGCTTATGTCTATAATTTGCGATAAATAATCCGGATGCGTTACCTGAATAGTTTCAGCTCCTTGTGGTAGATTGAAAAGAGTAAAACTGCCGTCAATATCACTTAGTTCCGCCCCGATTTCAGTTGTAAATACTTTTTCCCGGAATCCGTCTATTGAGTAGTCTGTATTTTTAGAGAAAGGTATTACCTTTGCATTGTGAACAGGCTGCCCGCTGCTGTCTAAAACTTTTCCCAAAAGAGAGACGCCTTTTGTTAATTCGACAGTGAATGATGTACTTTCTGTTGTGTCTAATTCTATGGTTTGCGGTGCGTAATATTCACTGTCTATTGTGAACTGATGTATTCCTTGCTCTCTGATTGTGAGTTGATATTTCCCGTTATCAGTATTTGGGAAATTAATCCATTTATTATAAGCTTGAGTTTTTACTACTCTATGGAAGACTCTGAAGTTCTTTATCGGATTTTGAGTTTCTTTGTCCAAAATAATACCCGATATATTTATCTTTTCTTTGAGTTGTAATTTGAAGACATAATCATCAGATGGAATGTGAATATTGTCAAATCTACTGTTTTTAAGATTGGAATTTAAAAAATCAACAGTATAATTCCCTGAAGGTATGTCGTTAAACTCGAAGGGGATTTCCTTATTGTCGTTTTCTGTTTTTATGGATTGATGAAAATGATTGTCTCCGCAACGTATAAACATTTGAGCTGCAAAAGGATTGTTATCTTCAATGATTACTTTTCCTTTGAAATTAGTTAATTGAGAAGCCTTTTTATAAGGGAACTCAAGATTGAGAATTTTATCTTCTTCAAGTGATATTGTAATCAATTTTTCGTATCGCTCCATTGTACCACCCCTGGAAACTAAAGCCTTAATTTCATATATGTCAGGTTCTATATGTTTTAAGGTGAATGTGCCGTCGTTATTGATCTTACAGTTTGAATATGGTTTGCTGCAATTCCACCATTGAGGTTCTGCGTTTATTTCCAGAGCCTTTTCGGGAGTTTCATAAGGATAAGATATCTCACCTTGGATTTCGAAACCTTTCTTAAATACAACTTTTATACTCTCGATTACATCCGGATCGTTCATTATGAGAGTTTGATGTGCAGGAGCATAGCAATTAGCTAACACAGAATGATTTTTATCTATTCTCTTATATTCTGAATGTATCAGGGTTATCAAGCGTGGGGTAGGAGAGGAGGGGATTCCTCCTATCATCATCTTGCCATTTTTGTCTGTTCTTTGGTAACCTCTGTTCAGCGGATAAGATGAAATGTCTGTTGAGGTGATTTCTGTTACGATTGCCTCAACATTACTGATTGGATTGTTCTCTTCGTCTATTGCCTCAATAGAAACCATACAGGCTTTGTCAAGCTGTATATGTTGAATGGCATTAATTTCAGGTGTTATATTGATATTGATTGAATTACGGAGACTTTCGTGAATTCCTACATATTCAGTTGAGACAATTGTCAGGCTGAAATTGCCATACGATTTGATCTTATCTTCATCAAAATAGTAAAATCCCAATTCATCTGTTTCTGTATTTGCATAGTAGCCGTCAGGTAGCTGAAGATGCAATTGAGCATCGATCACTGGCTCGCCGGTTTCTTTGTCTGTTATCAGGCCACTAAGGACTCCTCTTGGGGTGAAGGTGTCTGTTGCTTCTTCAGTTGCGGCAGGGGATTCTTTTGGGTGCGTGGTTTCGAGAGCCGGTTGTTCTACGGGTGATTGTTGCAGTTCTTGTGGTGTTGGAGTTGCAATGGGTTGCGACAGATTTTCAGACGCATTGAAATGCATCTCTACGGGTGATGAATCGGTTGCGGTAATAGGCTGGATTGTTTCTGTTTTTTGTATTGGCTGAGACTTTTCATTATTGTTCAGGATTAATCCGGTCGCAATCGCGGCAGCGGCAATTATTGCAACAGTCGCCACTTTTACGGCAGTTGTCGCCATAATTGTTTGCAGTGCAGCAACAAAAGGAACTGAAGCGGAAGCCGAAGCGGCCGCCGTCGCCTCGCTTACCGCAACCCCTACAGGTATCGAAGAAATAGCGGCAATAACCGATGCCGTAAACTTCTTATCCGGTGCAGAATTGCGAAGCCCGGCCTGCATTTTTTGTTCTATTCTATCCCGCAGCATATTTCTTCCGCGAGATAATCTCTGTCTTACGGTTTCCTGAGTTAAAGACAAAAAAGCAGCTACTTGCTTGACAGAATCATCATGGCGATAATAAAGCACAAGAACCTCACGGTATTCTACAGGTATTGTCTCAAGTGTATCCCATAGCATAGTATATTCCTCATCTTCGATGATCTTGTCTACTTGTTCTCCTTTCGGCTGATGTTTGAATTTGACCAGTTCTATATTCGAACCAATTGCTTTGGGAACAGTTTGAGCTTTTTTAATGTAATGGCTGACTGTATTGCGGGTAATTGTTGACAGCCATGCTTTGAGTTTCTTATGATCTTTGAGTGAAGAAAGGTTTTTCCATACATTCAGGAAAACTTCCTGTGCTATATCTTCACTTGCATCAATATTTCCAATTGTACAATAAGCAATTGAGCAGACAAATGACTTATATTTATCTACAAGAATTGCGAATGCCTTATGGTTGCCATTCAGGCATTCTTTAATTATTATTTTCTCGTCAACCATGATTACTACCTCATACTCTTGATTTTAATCAAAATCATATTTATTGCCATATCTGATTCATAAAATATATATCACAATATAAGAGGACGTAATCTTAAAAAAGTGACAAGATTTTTTGATATTTTTAATAAATATCCAGATTTTCAATCATTATTCCCGTTCTAAGATAACTGTTATATACTGCATTGCTGTACCGGTATATGGTTGTGGCATATCAATTGTTTGAATATGATCCTTATATTCCGGCTTAATTACATGTAAAGTATATATCCCTGGAGCAACCCCGATTTCACATTTCAGCTTGATATCAAGTCTTCCTCCATCCTTTTCAAGCCAGGCAGAGTAATCAGGTATCGGTATTCCGCTTTTCTTATCAACTACGATTAATTGTTTAATAGCAGGGTCTGCCATTCCCAGATTCAACTCTAAAGACTGTTCCTTTTCAAGCTCAAAGCTTGTCAGTTGCCTGCCTGTATGCATCGACTCTATAATATATTTGCCGTGCGGTATATTTTCAATTTTATATGTGTTGTCTTTTGACGGCCTGATTCTTATAAAGAATGAAGAATCTTCTTTTTTGCAAATCAATACGTCATTTTGAAAATTCGTTGTGCCAAAAACTGAGGAATTGGTCTCAGGTAATTTGAAATTCAAGATTTGGGGTTTACTGTCAATGTCTATTTTTGCCTCGAATACAAAAATACCGGTTTGTTTCTTTCTTTCTACATTGAAAAAATATTTGCCTGGCGCAATATTCTTAGCCTCATATTTATTATTACCTATCGGTACCGCCTTCATATCGATCAAGGATGTTGGTAATATGTAATCTTTTTCTTCGGTAAACAGGCATTCTCTTATAGCATCATTTTCGCTTCCCTCAATAGTTATTTCGACATCAACGCAATCTAAGAAGATGTTGCCTAAGTCAAGATTTTGCCCATTGGTATCAAATTCTTTTATCAGTCGCTGCCCGTCAGATCTATCAGGCATTACGTAAACAAGCTTTTTTATCCCTTTGGGGATTCCGCTGAATTGAAAACTCCCTTCTGAATCTGTTTGACCTTTGTAAATAAACATTGACGGAAAGAATAAATATGGGTTACATATCCAGAGTTTTGCATTAGATAAAGGAGAACCGTTTATAAACACTTTTCCGGTTAATAAAAAGGTATCTCCAAGATTGAATTGAGTTTTTTGCCCTTCAGCAGCGAAAATACTGCAACTGCGACCGCCATTAGTATTAGATACATACCGATGTCTTATATTCCACAAACCGGAAGATATGTTGTCAAATTTATAGTAGCCATCCTGATCAGTCGTGGTAGATATAGGAAAACTTATATCTCTGATCGATGATAGGCTTATTGGATGATTTGGTATTATCTTGCTGTTGTTACTATATAGATAGCCTTCAATAACACTGCCGCTTTCTAAAGTTATTTTTGTTTCATTTACCTTTTCCGGTAATTCAACTTCTATGCTTTTTTCCTCATAATCTGGATGTACAACTTTTATAGTCTCTTTCTCTTCGGGCAGTTTACTGAGAATAAAACATCCATCACCATCGCTCAATACATAGTGGTTATTAGTTAAAATATTTTCATCTGCCTTAATAGCTCTGCTGTTAATTGTTAATGGGATAATTTTGGCTGCCTTGATCGGTTTGCCTTTGCTGTCAATGATTCTACCGTTTAGAGTGGTCCCCTCTGTCAATTCAGCGGTGAAATTAGCAGACTTTGAAGTGTTTAACGTCGTTATAAAAGGTGCGTAACCTTTGCTTGTTATAATGAATTTGTGACAGCCTTCTTCTTGTGCTTTGAACATGAACTTACCGTCTCTATTGTCTAAATATTCTGTCCATTTACCATCGTTATTGCTGTTAAGTGAGACATGGCTGCGAATAAATTGATGGAGAATTTTGAAATTATTTATCGGTTTCCCACTAACTTCGCTTACAACCTGCCCGGTTATATCTGATCTGTTGACGCATTTTAAAATTTGTTCGAAATCATCACAAGGTATTGCTATATTTTTTAATGAGATTGGGATGATTTCACTTCGTACCCAGTAAGATCCATGGATGCTAATGTCATATATGCCAGGGACAATGTTATTGATCGTAAAATGGGTTTTGTTGTCATTAATTTTTACTGTCTGCCTATAGTTATGATCATCATTTTTACACTTTATGTTAATTATGTCTAGATCACAGCCGCCTTCAGTAATTAACGTACCGGAAAATGTTGAAAGATTTTCGGAAACAGTTTCTGTTTGATATTTTTTTTCTGGCAAAATGATACTTAGATAATCATCGTTATTTAATATTGAAGACATCTCTAATTTATGATTTTGGCTGCTGTCTGTGTTACTGTATATTATTTTGTAAGTACCTGCTTCAATATTTTTGATAGAGAACAGACCCTCTTCATCTGTATAAAAATTCAAACAGTTTTCAGAAAACCACCATTCAGGAGTTACAGACACACGGTAATTAACTGCAGGAGTACCGTTGTGGAGCAAGAGTTTACCATTTATATCGAATCCCTTACGCATCGTAATTTTTATATTCTGGATCAACTCCGGTTCGGTGAGGATAACCTTCTTTTTTTGGGGGGCATAGCTATTTATACCTCTCAAGCCTGCATTTTTGTCTTCTACATTTGGATTATACAGCAGGTTAATTAAATAGGCATTATTTGAAGGTTTAATACCGCCAACCATTAATTTGCCTGTATCATCGGTTGTTTCAGAAAAGTTATACTTCTCCTCATATATCCCATATTCCTCGCTGCATCCAATTGAAACTTTAACGTCTTTTATTGGATTACCCTGTTCATCAATTGTTTCAATTTCAAGCATGCAGGCTTTTTCAAGTTGTATGTTTTTGTTTATTTTTGCGTTTTCAGAGATATTAAGCGATACGGTATTGTAAAATGTTTCATTCAGGCCGACATATTGCGTTGAACTTATGCCAAGTTCACAAATGCCGTATGAGGTGAGTTCATCGAAATAATAGAGCCCATTTTCATCAACATGAGTAGTTGCGGTTTCACCATTTGGTAAGGCAAGTGATATTTGAGCATCAATCACCGGCTCGCCGGTTTCTTTGTCTGTTATCAGGCCGCTTAGAACTCCTCTTGGGGTGAAGGCATCTGTCGTCTCTTCAGTTGCGGCAGGGGATTCTGTCGGTTGCGGGGTCTCGGTAGTCTGTTGTTCTGCGGGTGCTTGTTGCAGTTCTTGCGGTATTGGAGTTGCGTTGGGTTTCGTAAGGTTTTCAGACGCATTAAAATGCGTCTCTACGTGTGATGAATCGGTTGCGGTAATCGGCTGGATTGTTTCTGTGTTTTGTATTGGCTGAGATTTTTCATTATTGTTGAGGATTAGTCCGGTCGCAATCGCGGCAGCTGCGATTATTGCAACAGTCGCCACTTTTGCGGCAGTTGTCGCCATAATTGTTTGCAGTGTGGCAACAAAAGGAGCAGAAGCGCAAGCCGAAGCTGTTACCGCCGCCTCGCTTACCGCAACCCCTACAGGTATCGAAGAAATAGCGGCAATAACCGATGCCGTAAACTTCTTATCAGGAGCAGAATTGCGAAGACCTGCCTCAAGTCTATCCTCAATCCGCTCACGAATCATCTGTCTGCCGCGTGATAATCTCTGCCGTACAGCATCAGCACTAATTCCCATCAGCTCCCCAACCTGCTTAGCAGACTTCTCATGCCTGTAATAGAGTACCATCACTTCCCGGTATTGGTCGGGCAGAGTTTCAAGTGTCTGCCAGATAAGGCTGTTCTCTTCGTCAGCGATTAACTTTTGGGAAGGGGTGTCAGGAGTTGTCGTTGCCTCTGGTATAGTGGTATTGCTGATACTGACAACTGACTGCTGCTTTCTCAGATAAAGCCTGCTTGTGTTACGTGTTATTGTGATAAGCCAGGATTTGAATTTGCTGTGGTCCTTGAGCGATTCCAAGTCTTCCCATACGCTGATAAACACATCCTGTGCAATATCCTCGCTGGTATCAATATTGCCTGTTGAGCAGTAAGCTATCGAGCAGACGAGATTTTTATATTTCTCGACAAGACTCGCAAACGCTTTATGGCTGCCTTTAATACAGCGTTTAATTGTTTTTATGTCATCAGTCATATCCTAATCTCCTGTATTTATAAAATCATCCGTTTATTATATAGGATGCGCAAGAATGAGATATGTGACAGGAATCCGATGTTTTTTTTATGTTTTTATGTTTTCACCAAGGCATAGACGTGCGATTGTTTTGTTAAGCTGTGCTATTCTGCATGCAGTGTATGCCATGGCTGTTGCGATTATAAATACGGCTATCGATGAAATTTTTGCCGCATTGTCACTGATGTCAAGTTTACTGATAACAGTTATCAGTATCATTATGGCAATGATATGATAGAGGTATATGCCGTAAGAATATCTTCCTATATGGGCGATATAACCTGCGAATCGGGCTGATATTTTTGGCAAGATCATTGATAGCTTTATTATTGCTACTGCGCCAAATATCCTGCCTGTCTGAGAGGCTAAACTATAAATCAGCGGTCTTAGGTCGGAGTCCTCCAGAAGAGTCGTTGTTTTCAAGGCTATACACAAATATGCTAATAATAATGCAATCGGCCATGTAACAGAAAGTTGGGCAGAGCCTGAACTGAGCAGCTTTTGTGGTATTTTTTTGCCTATCATTACTCCAATCGCAAAAACAGGCAGGTAGGTAATGAGTACTTTAGCCTGGAAGATGTCGAGGTTGAGATGTTCTCCGATGTCATTCTTGTATATATCCAATATTGAGAGTGTCAGGAATATCAGAATGCAGTTCTTGCGAAATATATATTCGAGTATCGGCCATATTATAAAGAAGCTCATTAGTGCAACAAGGAACCAGCCGTGACCGGCAGGACCATTGACCGGCGTTACGATAGATTTGTATATTTCATTGGGTATATCACCGGCATTCCTTATTCCGCCTGCGATTCCTGCTGCTAACTGCAGAGTGCAAACAACGAAATATGGTATCATCAGTCGTTGAAATTTTGTCCACTGAAATCTGGAATAATCAGATAACGTACTTTCCCCTTTATAATTGCGAGCCATATAGAAGCCTGCAATAAGGAAGAATACCGGCATATGAAAGAAAGATATTGCATGTATAATCGTGTGCATCATCTGCTCGGACACTATTGGTATAAACGTATCGTTATAACATCGCAATACATGCTCGAATACCACAAGAAGCATCGCTATGGCTCTCGCAATATCTATGCCGGGTGTTCTATTTCTGATTTTGGTCATTTATCAAGCTCTTTTGCCGCTTAACGTTTTTTCTTCTTTTTCTTAGCCTTTGATCTTATTGCCTTTTTCTTTTTGAGCTTGAGTTTTTTCTTGATCTTGTCCCGCTGCTGGCGGCTGTGTGATTTCTTAACAAAATCACTATAGTCAACAAGCGGTTCGGTCGGTACTACATCGAGTTCACGCAGAGCGATATTGATCTTGACTATCTTGACGGTCATTGTTTCGCCGATATGTATGCGATAGCCTGAGCGTTTTCCGATAAGGCATCTTGTTTCCTCGTAAAACTGCCAGTGGTCGGGGCCAAGGTCTTCGCTGCGGACAAATCCTTCTATGCCGAATTTAAGGCATTGTACGAATACGCCTTTTCTTGTTACGCCAGAAACTACACAGTCCATTGTGTCGCCGATTCGTTCGCTGAGCATCTCAAGAATCAGCACTTTCTTGAGGTCTCTCTCAGCGTTTGTTGAGTTGTCCTCGGTTTCGCTGATATGCGTGCCGATATCTATCAATTCCTCTTCGCTTATCACGCCGGATGTTTTTTTAGTGAGCTTGCCTTTTTCGAGGAACAGGCGGAGGAGCCTGTGTATAGTAAGGTCTGCGTATCTTCGTATCGGGCTTGTGAAATGGCAATAGTGTCGGCTCGCCAGAGCATAGTGCCCGATGTTCTCCGGCGAGTAGACCGCTTTTGACAGACTTCGCAGTACGGCATTATTCACGGCATACTCATAGCCTGTGCCGCGTACTTTTTCTATTATGTTTCTAAGCGTTACTCTGTCTGCTGATTTTGGCAGACGCATGCCGCAAACCTGTAGGAAGTCGCCAAGACGCTTGGTGCTGAACACATCCGGGTCGGGGTGTATACGGCGTATGAAGGGTACGTTGAGTTTGTCGAATAGACGTGCAACAGCCTCATTGGCCTCTACCATGAACATTTCTATTATTGTATGCGGGTAGCTTGTGTCGGCTTCCTGTGCATCAACAACGCGACCATCTTTGTCAAGAATAAGCTCTGTTTCCCGCAGGTCGAGATGGAGCATTCCTTCGTTATACCTTCGCTTTTCGATTGTTTTAGCAAGTGTGTTCATGTCGCCGAGCAAATCGTATATGGCAGGGGGGAAGTCGAGTTTTTTGCCTTTGAGCATTTGGTCTGCCTGACGGTATGTGAGTCTTGCTGATGAACATATCATGCTTTGTGCGAAACGGCTTGCTATGGGCTTGCCGTTTTCATTGTATGTGATATATGTACTTAGCGTGTAGCGGTTTTGTTCGGGCTGCAGGGAGCATATTCCATTACTCAAAATTTCAGGCAGCATAGGCACGACACGGCCGGGAAGATATGTACTGTTGCCTCTGCTTTTGGCTTCGAAGTCGAGCGGTGTTTCCGCTGAAATGAACCTGCTTACGTCAGCTATATGCACACCAAGGACGAAATTGCCATTGTCATCTTTTTCTATGCTGATTGCATCATCGAAATCTTTCGCATCATCGGGGTCTATAGTCAGGATGGTCTTCGCTGTGATATCCTCTATTCCTTCATGGGCCACGAATTTAGTGTGTCCGGCTTGGCGAGCCTGTTCTATGCAGCTCTTAGAGAACGATTCCGGCAGACTGTATGTAGCCATTGTCGCTTTTATCTCTGTTTCGTAAAGCCCCGCCTTGCCGAGTATCTCTGTTATTACCGCTATTCCCGGATAGTTATCCTCTGGGTAATCCAGTATTTCGAATACGACTTTGTCGTCTTCCTTTCCGCCTTTGACTGTTACATCATTTACTATGAAGTTGCTGTCGAGAAATTTTCCATCAGGTACGATAAACCATTGCTTTTTGATTTTCGTCAGCGTTCCTGTGAAATTCGTCCTGCCGCGTTCAACTATTCTTGTGACCTTACCGGCGTAGAGGACACGGTCTCCGCGTCGACTTTTTCGTTCAAGACGTGCTTCCACTATGTCACCGCTTTGGGCATCCATGCTCTTGCCGTCAGGTATCATGAGGTCGCCGCCGGTATTCTTGATCTGCGGAATGACGAAGCCTATTTTCCCTCTTGTCGTTCTGAATGTACCTGTCATTTTTTTAGGCATGTCAGGAAGAGATACCCTATTTTTATTGTTCAAGGCAATTGTCTCTTCCTCAATCATTTCATTTAGTTTGTGAGTGAAGTGTTGAGTTACTTCATCGGGCAGATTGAGTGCCTTCTGCAGATCTTGCGGTGTTATAGCCACATAGTCGGGGTCTGATACAAATCTTATTATTCTGCTTTTTAATATGTCAAACATATGTTGTATGTCCTTTTTCTAAAGTTGTTCTGTTGTTGTTTCCTGAGCGTCTGGTTCATCGAAAATGTCATAGCTTTCGATGACTTCATCAATAATGCTGTACTTAAGGGCTTCGCCTGATGTTATTGTATATTCAGCGTCGCCTAACGGCAGCCAGTCTTCAGGTATGTTGGTTTTTTCTTTAAGCAGCTTCTCAATATGTTCTTCGCATTTCTCACGAAGCTCATCGTCTCCTCCCGAGCATGAGTGGATAAAGAAGTATGAATCTGCAAATCCGTATCTTGCTCCTGTTGCGTTGAGCATCAATCCTATAGCGGCTGACGCACACAGGCCGGTATTTACGACGTTAACGGGAGCAGGGGTGCTCTTGATAGTGTTGGCTATCTGAAGATACGTCGTCATATCTCCGCCAGTAGAGTTTAGCCAGAGAGTTATGGGCTTATCTTTTGAGATGTTGTTAAGAAAGATTATCTGCTTGCATACGGTGTTTGCTGATTCGATGTTTATTCCGCCGTCAAGCAGTATAATGCGTTGGGACAGTTCCGGTGATTCGGGATCGAAATTTTCCCTGCCTACATTAAAATCGCTAAGCTGGTAGGCCGACCCGCGACTTGAGAAGTTGACACTGCATCCGCAAGCAAAAAGCATTGAGGCAGCTATTGTCGTTAATATTGTTCTATTTATCCAAGTTCTCATTTAAGCTCCCTCTGTATCTCTCTTTAATATTAAATTCCAGATAGCTCTTTGCTTCTTTCTTTTGCCTTTTCCATTGCAAGGACAACTATTGCCCCGAACTGATCTTCATTGAACACTTTCAATGCGGCTTCTGTAGTGCCTCCTGGTGAGGTTACCTTCTTTCTTAGCTGTTCCGGTGTTTCACCTCTTTTGTCTGCTGAGGCAGCCAATTCCGCAGCCCCCAGAGCAGTCTGCAGGGTCAGTTTTTTCGCCGTCTCGGGGTCAAGGCCAAGCTCTATTCCGGCTTTGATCATCTCTTCCATCATAAGGAAGTAATATGCCGGGCCTGAGCCGCTTAGTGCCGTGACGGTGTCAATATCGTCTTCGCTTTTAACTACTACAGCTTCCCCGATCGCGGAGAATATCTGCAGGGCGGTATCAAGCTTGTCTTTTGCTTTTCTGTTGGCGTAAAGTCCTGCGGCTCCGCGGCCTACCAGCGATGGAGTGTTTGGCATTACCCTGACGACAGGGATATCGCCCAGAGCATCGGTGAACCGCACGACCGGTATTCCGGCAGCGATAGATATTAGCAGCTTGCTGTCATCAAAACTGCCGGCGATGCTTTCAAATACGATATCCATCGATTGCGGCTTTACTGCCATGACTGCTATTTTACTTAAACTTATAAGCTCCTTGTTGTCTCTCAACGCTGTTATATTGTAATTCTGCTGCATATAATTGAGGCGTTCATCGAATATGTCGCTTACATATATGTCCGAGGCAGAGAAAGTGCCGGCGGAAATGATGCCTTTGATTATGGCCTCAGCCATGTTGCCTGCGCCTATAAAACCAATCTTCATACTTTATCTCCAATCATGATCTATAATAAGCGTTCACGGCAGGATATGCCCGGTGTACGCTTGTATGTTTCCAATGCAATTCAATAAATTATCACAGTATTCTATCTTTTGATTATAACCTAATGATGAGTTATTTCAAGAAACATATTTTATCAATATGAGAATACTTTAGTGTGTCTTGGCTTCGGGCTAAGTAATTTATATTATTTCAATTGACTGCAAGGGCAACGGCTGGTATTATTAACGTGTAGTTTTAATGTTTAAGTGGTAATTGGGTTCAAAATATGCTGTTAATTATTGATGTATATGGAATGTAAAAAAACAGCAAAATATTTGTTTTGAACCTATTTTAATACAATTAAAATGGCGTTTGGAAAATTGAATTATGAATAAGTTTACTGATTTTGCAGTTTTAATAATCTTTGCTACTGGTTGTTTTGCCGACACTTTTGGCACAGGAGATAATCAATTCACTATTGATTTTGTAGATATTGTTGCTGATACCAGTTATGGCGGGCAATCAGTGGGTAGTGGTTTCACCACAAGCAATATTGATTACAACTATCGCATAGGGACTTATGAGATAACCAACAATCAGTGGGATAAATTTAAGGCCGAATATGGCACTGTGACAGGAAATCCATTGAATGCGTATGATGAAAATCCTTCTTTTACGAGTTCCAATGTACCTACTAACGAAGTAAGTTGGTATGAGGCGGCTCAATTTGTTAATTGGTTAAATATTAGCAACGGCTATCAAGTAGCTTATAAGTTTATAGGTACGCAAGGAACTAGTGATTATGCTCTGGCAACTTGGAGTGGGCTTGAGGCTTGGAAAGGAGAAAATCTTTATCGCCACAGAGATGCACACTACTTTTTACCCACAGAAGATGAATGGGTAAAGGCAGCATACTGGAATGGAAGTAATATTCAGACTTATGCTACCTTAGATGATACTATTCCTGAAGCTGGAGTGGATTCGAATTACAACCAAGAATTCCCTTATGATGGGCCTTGGGACATAGGTAGCGGTACAATCGAGCTTAACGGCACATTTGATATGATGGGGAATGTATGGGAATGGTTAGAAAGTCCTTACGACGACCAGAATTTTGGTATAAGCAGTTTACGTGGAGTTTTAGGCGGTGGTTGTGGTAGCTACGACTACCGCCTTGCATCATCTTATCGTGACACCGATTCTCCGTATAGCCAGGACGACACCAGAGGTTTTCGTATAACCTCAGTCTCAAAACCTTTTAAATGCCCCTCGGCAGATTTATCGGGGGATTGTTTTGTTGATATATTAGACTTAGCTATTCTGGCTCAACAATGGTGCAGTGGTTTACGGAATAATTGAAAAACTAAAAGCAGACAAGTCCAATAGTATTCCGCATCCTATTTGCTTTATCCATTTTTCAGTGGTTAATTATATCGTGCTTGCATAGCATTTCAATCTGTAAAGTGTATAGGAAGATAGGGTTTCTTTTTTTGCTAATTTTGCTTCTGTTATATATTAATTGAGTTTGGTATGGATCTGAACAACGTGAATATTATTATGGTAAGGGATAGACTCGACAATATCCCTGTGTGGGATCTGGCGGACGGTTTCTCTTTTCGTTATTATGAACCGGGCGACATGAATACCTGGTTTGGTATCGAGAGAAAGGCAGACCCGTATGATACGTTTAATGTGGATATGTTCGAAACGACATTCAGTAACCGCGTCGATTTGCTTGAAGGGCGTATGGTGTTTATATGCGACCGGGAGGATAATGCCGTTGCTACATCCACTGCATGGTATGAGAATGAACGGACGGGATTAGTGCATTGGGTGGCGGTGGTCCCGGGGATGCAGGGAAGGGGACTTGCCAAACCGCTGCTTGCTCATACGATGAACAGACTTGCCGAACTTGGACATGAAAATGCGATGCTGCGGACGCAGATATTCAGAATACCGGCGATAAATCTTTATATCAAGGCCGGTTTTGTACCTTTGGTAAGATCGGAGCAGGATAAGAAATGCTGGGAGGAAGTTAGCAGTAAGTTCAAGGCTTCAGGGCTTGACGGCAAAGTGATCGAGACGGCCTTGAAGACGGCTGATTGACAGTATCTTAATTCGCAAGATTAAAATACTACCCAAAATTTCATTTGCTTTTTTATCTGTATATTTCCCTGACCGTTTCTGCGAGTATTTTTATTCCTGCTTTTAATGTGTTTTCATCAGCGGCGTAGTTCAGGCGGATGCATTGGGTTTGATGTTCCCATTTAGCGTCGAATCCAGGGAAGAAATAATGTCCCGGTATGACGAGTACGCCGTTTTCCTTTAATTTTTCGTAGAGAGTTTGTGAACTGACAGGCATCCCTTTGAACCTGAGCCACAGGAAGAAAGCACCCTCTGGTTTATGAATGGCAAGCGGTATATCTTTCATTTGCTCGGCGAGCATCGCGACAACTCTGTCAGCCTTTTTCTTATAGAAGGGGGCTACGATTTCGCGGCTAAGCCTTATGATTTCCCTACTCTTTACGAGTCTTGTCGCAAGTGCCGGGCCCAGTGAGCATGGGGCGAGGTTCATTATAGAGCCTGCCATTGAGATTGAACGTATCGTTTGTTCGTTCGCTATTATTATGCCGCATCTTGTGCCGGGCAGGCCGAGTTTTGAAAGGCTCATACAAACGATCGTATTGTCATTATAGTACGGCTTGACATCATCGAAGATTATATGCGGGAATGGTGTGCCGTAAGCGTTATCGATTATAAGCGGGATGCCGTTGTCTTTGGCAAGTGCCGATAGTTTGTGTATCTCATTGTCTGTCAATACGTTTCCGGTTGGGTTGGTCGGCCTTGATACGCATATAGCCGAGGTGTTTTCATCGGGTTTGACGGCATCAAAGTCGATATGGTATTTGAACAGAAGCTCATCAATGTTTTCGATTTTGGGTTTGAATGATTTGAACAGCCCTTCACTGTCGTCAATGCCGACATCGCTGTAGCCGATGTATTCAGGAGCCAGCGGCAGAAGTATCTTTTTGAAACTGCCGTCGTTAAATCTGCCGGCAAGGAAATTGAATAAAACAAAGAAGCCGCTCTGGCTGCCGTTGGTTATGGCTATATTCTTTTCGGTAATATCCCAGTTGTATTCTTCCCGCATCATCTCTGCAAGTGCTTCACGGAAGGGCAGGTAGCCTTCGGGGCCGCCGTAACTGCTGATTGTATCCTCGAATTGACGGCCGTTTTCAAGCAGTGAATACATTTCACTTCTGAAGTGCTGCTGTATTTCGGGTATATCCGCAGGGTTGCCGCCGCCGAGCATTATCATTTTTTTCTTGCTGCTTAAGGCCGCTCCAAGGTCGTCCATCAATGCACGTATCCCGGAGTCTCCAGTCATTTTGTTTCCGAAAGCCGATAGTTTCATATCTAAAATCCTATGTTAAAATTAACCACTGTGAAATGATAAGCTTTGAAGGCTGTTAATTCAATTCTTTTGCTGTAATATTTTGTCTTTTAATGCGGCGTGGTATATCGTTAAATTAATTTATAGTACGATTTATTTTAAAAAAGAAATAAAAGATACTTGGAAGTTTGGGGCTGTACGATTATATTAAAAAGCATCAAGTTAGATTCAGCTCAGCGTTGATACGGCCTGATAGATTAGATAACCACGATAGCAATGGTCTTTTAAAGATCGTTTTAACCTTCACACATACTAAGTTATATACCGTTTGTATAGATTTAAGTTGAATGCAGAGATATTATGAAAAAAACGATAAGATTTGGCCAGTGGCTAATTGAAAAAGAGAAAATCAGTGTTAAACAGCTCGAAAAAGCCCTCGATAAACAACAGGGTACAAATATCAGGCTTGGAGCTATGCTTTCAGAGATGGGTATCCTTTCGGTTGCGGAAGTAACCCAATTACTCTCAGAATATTTTAAAGTCGATTATTTTACCAGTGAATCTTTTGCAACTATCGATCTTGATGTCGCAAGAAAGCTGCCGGAACCTGTTTCAAGGCGTTTTTCAGCGCTTGTAGCACAGGAAGAGGGCAACTTTATGACCGTTGTAATGGTTGACCCTCTAAATGTTTTGGCGATAGACACCATACAGTCGAAGCTGAAATGTGATGTGAGGGTTGCGATCGCAGCAGAGGACGATATAAATCGCGGTATCGAAAGTGTTTATCACGGTTCGGATCTGGCAGAGCGTCAGCTTCGTGATATTGTTGAGCTTGAGGTTGACTCTGAGGAAGAGGGTTCCGATGATGTGTTTGAACAGGACCTCAGCAGTGAGTCTGAGGCTGGTAAGGCACCTGTTATTCGTTTTGTGGATTTGATGCTGAGTCAGGCGATTAAGAGCCGTGCCAGTGATATTCATGTCGAGCCGCAGGAAAAAACCATGCTTATCCGTATGCGTGTTGATGGGCAGCTTCAGAAGATGTTTCCACCGCCTCGTAAAATGCAGTCTGCTATTTTGACAAGGCTTAAGATTCTTGCACAGATGAATATAACCGAGCGAAGAGTGCCTCAGGACGGTCGTTTTAAGGTTAAATTGTCGGGTAAGGCTATTGATGTTCGTGTCAATTCCATACCGACTATATACGGCGAAAAGATCGTTATGCGTATTCTCGATCAGTCTGCGCTTAAGCACGATCTCAAGAGTATAGGTTTTGAAGATGATCTGCTTGAGTGTTTCATAGACGCTCTTTCCAAACCTCACGGAATTATTATTGTTACAGGTCCGACAGGCAGTGGTAAGAGTACAACTCTTTACTCTGCATTGAATTACCTTCTTGATCCAAAGAAGAATATTACAACAGTTGAGGATCCGGTAGAATATCGTCTTGCGGGCGTCAATCAGGTTCAGATACGTTCTGAGATTGGTCTTACATTCGCCTCGTGCCTGAGAGCGATATTGAGGCAGGACCCGGACATTATCCTTCTTGGTGAGATTCGTGACAAGGAGACGATGGATATAGCCATGAAGGCCGCTTTGACCGGTCACCTTGTTTTGAGTACATTCCATACAAATGATGCTCCAAGTGCTATAAGCAGACTTCTGTATATGGGTCTGGAGCCTTATTTGCTTGCTTCTGCGCTCAATCTTGTTGTTGCACAGAGGCTTATAAGACGAATTTGTGAGAGATGCAAGGTTCCTGCTGAAGTTGATGAAAAGTCATTGAGGCGTCTTAAAATACCCGCTGAAGTAGCTGAAAAATCAACATTTTACAAAGGTAAGGGCTGTGAGTTCTGCAACGGTACTGGTTACAGAGGTCGTATGCCGATTTTTGAGATGCTTACTTTCGAGAGCGAGATTCGCGATATGATCGTTGCCAAGGCTACCGAATCAGAGATAAGAAAAGCGTCCCGTGCCAAAGGTTTTGGTGGGCTGATGGAGAGCGGAGTGACAAGAGTTCTCGCAGGTTATACTACTGTTGAAGAAGTTCTTGCCGTTACTTTTACCAATGAGTAATTTTATCGAGTTGACAAGGGTTTTGTATTGCGATAAAAGTCTGTGATTTCGGACATTTTAAAAGTGGAAATTTGCTGTTTTAATTTTTCGCTGCAGGTCTGAAAACACTCTAAGTTGAATTTGTTTTTTCAGTAAATTTGTCGGTTTTTTTATTATTTTTAGATTTTGCCAATCAAAAAATAATAAAAAAACCACAAAAATCCTAAAAAAATTCAAAAACAAAAATGCTGTTTTTTAGACTAATAATGGATATTTAAGGGGTCAAATTCGACAAAAGTGCTATACTTTTTAGTATTAGTGCTATTTTTTCTCTTGACCTTAAGTTCGTGATTTGCTATTATTCATTTCAGATTGATCGTTGAAGGATTTATTGCTCTATCGTGGTTGAAGTTGAGAAGTAAAGAGGACGTGAAATCGAAGTTGGTGTAATGTTTTGGTGTTGCGGCATATCCTCAAGGGATTAGTTGCAGCATGTCAGTGAAGTATCGGATTCCTGATATTTCTGATGCACACCATTTACATTTATTACCAAAAAATAATTGTTAGTGTATTTATGTTTAGGTAAAACTGGCGTTGAAAACATTCAGGTACATATTACGAGACGAAAGCGGCAAGCAGTACACCGGCACATATGATGCCGTGAGCCATAGCGAAGTAATCGTGTGGGCGCGTTGCCAGGGTCGAATACCTGTACTTATCGAAGAACTCGATAAGATAAAACGCAGAGCATCTAAAAAGAAAAGATCAAGACGCCATAAGGTGTCCCTCGATGAAATGTCGGCATTTTGCTGGCAGATCAGTACGATGATGGACGGCGGCGTTTCGATAACTGAAGCTCTTGAAACAACTGCAAATGATATTGAAAATGAATATTTTGGAAATATTCTTAATGCGATATGTCAGGATATTAAGGCTGGAAGCACTTTTTCTGACAGCATAAAGAAGTATCCCAAGATATTTAATTCGTTCTTTCACGCAATGACGATGGCTGGTGAGACAAGCGGTAATATACCTTCGGTGTTCATTCGTCTTGCAGAATATTTTGTCAAGCGTGAAAAGCTCGTTCGTGAAGTTAAGAACGCTCTTTCTTATCCATGTTTTGTAGCGGGTTTTGTTGTTTTGATCGTTATAGCGATGGCAACTCTTATTATTCCGCGTTTTAAGGATATGTTTAAGATGTTTAAGAATGATCTTCCTGCTTTCACACAGACATACATGGATTGCTATGACTTTTTAGCAAGAAACTTCTGGTGGATGGGAATATTGGGAGTGATTATTACTCTTGTACTGATTTATTACTCTAAAACGGTAAATGGTCATAGAAATCTCAGTAAGTTTGTTCTTAAGATGCCGGTATTTGGTGATATACTGTTAAATACATTTATCACTACTTTTTGTAATACTACCTCGACTTTATTTATGTCAGGCGTGCCGGTATTGGAAACATTGGATATCGTAAAAGGCATGACCAGAAACGATATAATAAGGGAATCGATAACCCTTACGCAGAAGCGAATTGAAGAAGGAGAGAATATCTCCAAGGCTATGGAAGAATCTAACCTTTTTCCTAATATCGTAATAAAAATGACCCAGGTTGGAGAGCAGAGTGGTTCTCTACCGGATGTGTTTGATAATACAAGTGATTATTTTCAGAGAAAAGTAGAACAGTTGATAACTTCGATGACTAAGATGATAGAGCCGGTAATGATGGTTTGTGTAGGTGCGATAGTACTTGTTACGGTAATCGCATTGTATCTTCCGGTTTTCACGATGTCCGATGTTTAATAAAGTGTAAAAAGTTGCAAAAATAAGAGTATATAACATTTTGACAGGGAATATGCGCGCAAATTTACTGAAAAATGTTTAAGGAATTCAAAATTTATCTATGTGTTGTAGATAAAACAATTGTAGTTTAACGTTTGGAGAAAGAAAAATGAAAGCAAAAGGATTTACATTAATCGAACTTATGATCGTAGTTTTGATCGTCGCGATTCTTGCAGCAGTAGCTGTACCTCTTATGAGAGGTCGGGTAGATGCGGCTAAGTGGTCGGAAGCAAAAGCAGCTATGGGTACAATCGCTACAGCGATACGTGCCTATCATGCAGAAAAAGGTCCTAATGGTACTGCACCTACAACAGCCCTGATGTTTACTCAAGGCGATGGTGGCCTCGGTTTTGCAGCAGGTGACCTTAACGGTACTTATTTTGTAGATGGTGATTATGCTATTAGCGTAACATCTATGGATCCGCTTGCCTTTACCATCACAGCGACTCCTTCTACTGCCGACGCTCCTTCAAACCTTGCATCTGTTACTTTGAATAGTTCAGGTACCTGGACTGAAGCAGCACCTGCGGCCGGCTGATAGTCTTAATGACGCACCAACTAACCTGTCAGCTATTTTCTAATACCGGGTGTTCACCCAATATAGATACAGCGGCAGCTGATATGATGACAGGTAGTTTTCAACTGGGAGGGGGAATGCCGCGGTGGTATTCTCCCTTTCTTTTTGGCGGCCGAGCATTACAAGCTGAGATTATTGTTTAGATTTGTCGGTATCAATCATGAGAAGAGCAGCTTCAAGATCTGGTGGTTTTGCGATGGTAGAGGTCGCTATAGCAGTAATGGTATTGCTTGTTATAATAGCCGGTACTCTTGAATTCAATAAATATTCTGTTCTTGATGTTTACCGATCCCGAACCAAAACTGATGCCTGTATGCTGGGTACGATGCTCATGGAAGCATGGCGTGGACAGGGCGGTACGACAGACTTCGATCCTGTAAATAATTTGTCAGCGGCCATACTTGATTGCGAAGATATTGCTATAGGATATGCTTGGGTAGGACCCAGTATTCCACCGGGTTTCTATCATTCATGGAAGACCTTTCCTTATTATGTAATACTTGCCAATAATGTTGTTTACCGGATATCATTCTCTTTTGACTATATTGACGGAAGAAAATTTCTTAACGTGAGAGTTGGATGGCCCGACAGCCTTGACAAGACTTATTGGCAATCAAATAACTATGTTGGAATAACAGAAAGTCTGAATTAGTATCTGTCATATATCAAAAGTGATGCGGAAGAGGGATCTTTTATGAAAAGAGCGAAAAAAGGATTTACTTTGATAGAGATGGTTACCTCTTTGATGGTCATTTCTGTTATAGTTCTTGCTCTTGGGAATTTAGTAAGAGATTCTCATCGGTTATGGGGCGATATGTATGAGACGGCCTTTGGCCAAAGCTCGCAAGACATTATAGTTACTCAAAGAGCATTTAACAAGATTTGTAGAAAATCAAGTTTGAGAGATATCTTTTTAGGTGCTGATAAAGATGCCATGCGTCTTTATTATTTTTCTGATCCTTCTAATCCAAGTTATTGGCCGGATCGTTATGCCTTGTTCTACCTTGACGGTACTGATTTTAAAGTTGAAGATGGCACTTTATATTTTGGCACTTTGATCAAAGAGCAGGCACTGCATACGAGGACTTTATGCAGTAACGTTGAGTATTTACAATTTTCGATACAAGGTCTTTCTGTTCAGGTTTGTCTTACATTGAATGATAATGGCAGTGATAAAACATTTGCCTGGGCGGCAGTCAGGCATAATTGAGATTTCAAATGACTGTAAGAAAACGAAATAAAGGTTCGATAATGGCTCTGGTCTGTACAATAGTACTTGTTCTGAGCATCACAGGCTTGAGTATGCTTAAGATCATTCGGGCAGTACGAATCCGTTCTTCAAAGCTCATCGCTGAAATGTCGGCGCAAAATGCTGCCGATACAGGTATTGATCTTGGAATTGAATATGTTTATGACCTTTGGACAGCAAGTGCTCCTGATCTTATAGATATTGATTATACTTCTCCGCTTAAAACTCTAATGGGGACCAGAAATGTTTCAAAGTATTATTATACTGTCGATCTTTGTGACGATTATCCTGGTTATGAGATTACTTCTTATGCGACATCGGGTTCTGTAACGAAAGTGGTTCATTTTCGGATGCTTATCCAGCACCCTTGGGTGGGTATTGCAGCTAAAGACAGCATAAATATAAATGTAGGAACCGGTATTGAACTTCAGCCTGCGGATTATCCCGATTTCAACCTTGTTACAAATCAAATATATCCGAGTGCTATAGTCCTTCGAAATGGTGTTTATATTCCCGGTGATGTTATTGTAGGCCCCGGTGGTGATACAGACACAGTGATAGATACCAAGCAGGATGCCTATATTACCGGTGAAACATGGTCCATGCTTGAGGATGTAGTTTATCCTGATGTTTCGCTTCCTTCATTGGGATATGCGACATTAGGAACAGACCCTAATGATCCGGGTGCTATGATAATGGATACCAGTGGAATTTACGGTTCCATAACTATTGATACAGGTGAGACTCTTAAGGTTGTCGGTGATGTAGTCGCAGTACTTGAAGGCCCTTTTACCGCGAATAATTCCGGTTCTTTTCTGGTGACAGCCGGTTCTACTCTTAGAATGTATCTTCTTGACAATCTTGAAATGAAATATGGCTCAGTCTTTTACAACGAAAATTTTGGAGCCTCTCCTACTTATGAGGATATACGTGATGCTACAAAATCTGTAAAAATATATGGTGCTCCTACCTGTACTTCAATAATATTCAAGAATTCCAGTATCATGGCAGCGGCAGTATATGCACCTTATGCTGATGTCAGCATGTATAATGATTCAGATTTTTACGGTGCGATTATGGGTGAGGATGTTGAAATAAAAAATGCCGGTAACTTTATTTTTGTGTTTGGTCTATATGATGATGAGGATCGTTTTATATCAAACCTGAAAACACAAAGAGGAAGCTGGTGGGAAGAGTAATTGAATTGTTTTAGAACGAAAAGCAGGGGTTTGAAATTCGTTTCTAATTTTAATGATTGATTTTGAATTGGCGTTTCCGACAAAAGTCTATCAATACATCCCTGCTTGGTGTGGCCTTTTTAAGCTGTTGTCGGTGGCATCAGAATTAAAATTCTAATGGATCTGCTATGTTTTTCATAAAGAAAAAGAAAAAAGTGTCAGGCATTCATGTCGGAGCTGATACAGTTCGTGTTGTTCAGCTCGTTCATGGTGAAGGGGAAGGCTATAAGGCCGGTTGTGCGGCACTGTCTCCTGTACAGGGATATTTTGACGCTGTAGAGAGAGTCAGAAATACCGTTCAGGCTATCGGAACCTGCAAAAGCAGCGTTGGCCGCAGAATTGATAAGTCCAATTTTAATATAAGTTGTCTAAGTTGGCCTGATATAATGGTTACAACCTTTAATCTGCCTGAAATGGGACAGGATGAATTTGAACAGACGCTGCTTTACGAGATAGAGCAGGTTTGTCCTTTTGAGATAACAACCTCGGTCGTAGACTATCAAATCATAGAAGACGAAAATGGTGAACATATAGTTGAAGATGGTAAATGCGGATGTGTTGCTGCCGTTTCTCCTCAGCATATAATTCAGGAACATTTTGCGATTTTACGAAAAGCAGGCCTGAAATATACAATAGTAGACGCTGACTGTATGGCGCTCCTTAATTGTTATGAATCCATGGGTAAAGATTCCGACATTGCGTTGCTTAATATCGATATGTCACATACGATCGTTGCCATACCGGATGAAAAGGCTGTTCCATTCGTAAGGAATATTGACTACGGCGGTAAGAATGTCATTAACAGTGTTGTTCGTGCTAAGGGTATCCGAAAAGAAGATTTTGCCGGTACATTGAGAAGCGACAGCGCCAACTTGTCAAACGATTTGCTTGATGTCCTCAATAAATCCTGTGATAATCTTACAAAGAGTATAACCAGAACGCTTCAGTTTTGTATAGCTGAAAAACAAAACTGCGACATCAAGGAAATACTGCTTACCGGAGAGTTGTCGTTGATGCCTATTATTGTTGAAATACTAAACCAGCAGCTTGATTGGCCAGTGCGAGTATGGAATCCTTTCGAAGAAATTGATACAGCTAATATAATCGGTCAGGATCTTCTTGAAAAGACAGGTTCTGCCTTTGCCATAGCTGCCGGACTTGCAGTAAGGGAGCCTGAATATGTATAATTTGGATCTTCTGAAAACCAATGGAATCCCAAAGAAGGGATCGCCTTTTCTAACATTCGTAACAACTACGGCAGTTTTCATACCCATACTGTTTTGTTTTATGATTGGTGCTGAATATATGTCGAATCAGGTACAGATCAGATTTAATTTTGAAATGCTTGACAAGATAAAGCAGAAGCTTGAAACTGTGCCGTACGATCAAAGGCTTGACAACAGGCTTAAGCAGGAATTGGGTGTTGGATTAAGTACTATTTCAGAAATAAAGCAAAGTGTTGACAGAACCATACAGTGGACATCAATCCTTACAGAGATAACTGATTCTCTGCCTGAAAATCTTGCGATAGCTGAAGTTGATGTTAAACGTGCTATAGACAGGCTCAGGGTACCTGATCCCAAGAGTGAGGTCAATAGAAAGATGGAAGTTGAAGTTATCACCAGGACACTTAAGATGACGGTATTTAATCTCAAGCCGGACAGAACAAATAATGATGCTCAAAGTTATATCAAAACTCTTAATGATTCAGAACTTTTGAAGGAAAAAATGGAGAGCGCCAAGATAGCAATGATAAAAGTGGAAGAGTTTGGTGATCAGATGCTTCCATGTTACTTTATAGAATGTGTCTTCAAGAGTGGTTATAAAGCGCCGGAGGAGACGAAATGAAAGATAAACTGAGAAAATTTCTGACAGTCATCCTTATTGTATGGATTATTGCATTGGTCGGTATAGGGTCCTTTTATTACTTCGTGATAATGCCTCAGGAAAATAAACTTGATGGATTATCCTCAAAGGTTGAATATGAGATAGAGACAAATCTTGTAGCATCTCACGCAAAAGAAAAGCGGGCTATGGAGCTAATGGCGGCCAAGGATCTGCAGGCGAAGGATTTGCTTAGAAGATTTCTTGTAGACAGGGCTAATGTTAATAATTTTGTGTTTGATTTTCAGAAGCTTGCCGATGAATGCGGTATAGATGATTTCACTGGTTCCCATGATCCTTCAAACTCTTATTACAATATATCAGGGTTAAAGGAGATACAAGAGGGTACGATGAGGATTAATTTCAGCGGCGATTATGTTCAGTTCATAAAATTGCTCAATAGCCTTGAAAGATATAAGCCGGTAATATTTATAGATCGTTTTAATATTACAAGAACGAGAAGAATAGAGGGGACTAACACTGTAAATATCGGCTTGACGTTCTTTGTTACGAAAGAATCAGATTGAGAGGTAATGTTATGTTCAAAATGAAAAAAAACAGCAAGTATGACATAAACGGTTTTGCTAATAAAAAAGTCGCTGACAAGCGAAGCGTTTTCGACTCGGATTTTATTGGTCGTGAAGGTAAGCTGAGCCCAAGGACGGTTAAGGAGATCGTAATGGCGGCCAGTCTGGTAGGTATTCTTGGAGTTATTTTCTACTTTAATTTTTATCAGAATAAATCGAAAGTCAAATCAGAAGAAGAGTTGACTTTGGCTGATCCGGCGGTTCTGGAGACAATAAATTTTGATACATCATGGAGTATGCCCGAGAAAATATCAGATGAACAGGAAAATCCTATGCTTGATATTAACAAGCTTCTTGAGTATCAAAGAAAATATGCAAATGAAATAGAAAAATTGAACCCTACCTTCTTGGAAGAGGTTGAAAAGGAACCGCAAGTTTCGTTTAAGAAAATCAAGATATCTGTTAAAGGTATATTGTGGAACCCTGACGGAGATTCTTCTGCTCTTATTGACAGGGAAATGCTGAAAGTCAACCAAAAATATAAAGGTTACACTGTCTCAAAAGTCTTAAGACAGTCTGTGATCCTTTCGGATAATGATGGTAATCTGATCAAACTTAATGTTGGTGAAGATAAGGAAATTATAGCAACTGAAATTGTCGAGATGAATTAATGGAAAAGAAAAGCACATTTGAGTCGGTTAAAACTGTTAAAGTTTTAAGTTATGTATTTATTATCTGTCTTTTTTCAGTCAGCTCTCTGATTGCTGGCTACGGTACTACAATTGGAGGTGAGAGTGAAGAATCTCTGCAGAATATTTCTCCAATTGAGAAGAAGCTGGAGAAGAAGATCACTGTTGATTTTCTTGAAACACCTATAGAGGATGTTTTGAGAATGGTTGCTCAAACTGCTGAGATAGATATCGTAAAAAGCCCCAGAGTAACAGGTATGGTTACCGCTACATTGAATGATGTGCCGGTAGGTGAGGTTCTTGACAATATTCTCGCAGTGCAGGGATGTGGTTATGTTAAAACCGAAAACATGATAAGGGTTGTTCCTCAATCAGAGCTTAATAATCTGAACGAGAAAGTAGTGAGCAAGGTGTACAGGATCACTTATGCTGATTCTGATAATGTAGCCAAGGCCTTGAGTAAATTTATATCTTCGCAGGGAAGTCTTTCTGTTAACCCGGGCACAAGTAATATCGTGGTTACAGATACTGAAAGCAAGATAAAGGCTATAGATGAGTTTATTGATGAGGTTGACAGGGTTACAGAACAGGTTGTCGTTGAAGTAAGGGTTTACGATGTAAGCGGCGATGATTCGCTCAATCTTGATATTGACTGGAACATGGGGCGTGTCTCAGAAAACAGTTATGGAGAACGCGTTGCTCAGACAACAGGCAATGGTATTCAGTATAGCGAGGACACTGCTAATGATGAAGTCCCTGAGGGACCTGTTAAGCAGAATTCTACTAAAAGGACAGATCCGTTTGTGGCAGGTTCTTTTGACAACGATAACGGCGGAAGTGTTAGAATAGGCTTTTTGAATGATTCAATAAGTATTGATCTTATGCTTTCTGCTCTTCGTTCACAGGGTTATGCAAAGCTTCTTGCAAATCCAAGTATACTTGTATTGGATAATGAGACTGCTGATTTCGAGATAATCAAAGAAATCCCTTATAAAGAGGAAAGCGATACATCTCAGGGCGGCAGGCTTACATCAACAAAATTTAAGGAAGTTGGTGTTAAACTTCAGGTAACACCTCATATCACACGTGATGAGATGCTCAGAATGCATATAATGCCGGAGTTTGGACTTGTTGAAGATATCAATGCAGAGGGAGCACCAACTGTTAATACACGTCGTATTGATACCATAGCACTGCTCAAGAACGGTCAGACTGTTGTTCTTGGCGGACTCAAACAGCTCGAAAGGTCCAAGGATTATTGGAAAACACCTATATTTGGCGATTTGCCATTGATTGCTCCTCTGTTTAGATCGGAGACTGAGACGGTTAAGGAATCTGAATTGCTTGTATTCATCAAGCCTATGATTATCAAAGATACACCTGCAATGTCAGAATTTCAGGAAGATGTTTTGACGCGTACTCAGGTTAATGCTCCTTATTATCCCGGAAAGAGCAGGATAAGGAATGAAGATGGAAGCGTTTATGAGTCAGGCGTATTGGAAGAAGACGAGTAGAGTAAGAGGCTATTAATGTTTTCAAAAGAGCAAATGCTTACACAGGCGGTAGAGTTAGGGGCAAGTGACGTCCATGTGAATGTTGGGATGCCGCCTGTTATACGCAAGAACACTGAGCTTTTCAAAATGGAATTGCCGGAGGTTACCTCCGAGCATGCAGAGGATCTCGTGTCATCAATGATCGACGAGAAGGAGTGGGAGACGCTCAAGGAGGTGCGAGACATTGATTTTGCTACGATGATAGATAGTGGTACAAGATTTCGTGTCAATGTCCACTATCAAAAAGGTGAGCTTGCAATTGCTTTTCGTGTTATTAATAATGACATACTGCCTCTGAGTGTCTTGGAGCTGCCTGATATTATTGGTCAGCTTATCGAAGTTCCCAGAGGATTAGTTCTTGTTACAGGACCTACCGGTTCTGGTAAAAGTACAACTCTTGCATCAATGATAAACCGTATTAATGAGATAAGCTCAAAGAGGATAATAACTCTCGAAGATCCTATAGAGTATATGTTTGAGAATAACAGATGCCAGATAGAACAGCGAGAGGTCGGCAGGGATGTTCCGGCATTTGCCTCGGGTCTTAAGCATAGTTTACGTCAGGACCCGGATATTATTCTTGTTGGTGAGATGCGAGACCTTGAGACCACATCAGCGGCAATAACTGCCGCTGAGACTGGTCACCTTGTATTAAGTACACTTCATACTATCAATGCTACCCAGACTATAGAACGAATTGTCGATATTTACCCTGACGGACAGCAGGAGCAGATAAGAAGCCTTCTTGCTAATACATTGAAGGCAGTTATATCGCAAACTCTTTTCAAACGCAAGGACAGGCCAGGGATGGTGCCTTGCGTTGAAATACTGATTGCTAATTCTGCCGTAAAGAACTGTATTAGGGAAAACAGGCTTCATGAAATGCCTAACCTTATACAGACTGCACGCCAGATAGGTATGCAGACACTTGACGGCAGTATCGCTGAGATGTTTTTCAGAGGACTTATACATAAAAAAGATGCTATTGCCAAGTCGGCAAATCAGGCTCAGATGGTAAAAGTGCTTGGAAGTGTGCAGGATAACCAGAATAACACTTCAATGCCAAGAATATACTAAATTCATTGCTTCTCTCAAATCTTATGCGGCAAATAGAACCTCGCTATTTGCCGCAATTTTTATTTATAGTCTTAACTGTATCTTTTGTATAGGTTTCAGTATCCATTTGTTTCCCTATTACTCCATTTAAGCTTGCTTTTTGCAGGTTTATTAATTAATATTAGACGTATGTAGCGGAGTTTGCCTTATTTAGGTGTTAAAAAGAATATTTAGAAAGGATCGGACATGGAGAATTCTGTAGAAAGTATTAAGCTTGTAATTACTACCTATGGTTTGAGGGTACTTATAGGTATTGCCCTGTTTTTTGTTGGTAAATGGTTGAGTAAGTTCATTTCAGAGCGTACATCAGCTTATATGCTTAAAAAGCAGGTCAATCAAACATTATCACATTTTGTCAAACAGATACTTTATGTCGCTCTATTGGTCTGTGTTGTTATTGGAGTATTGCAGTATATAGGTATTCCTACGGCACAGTTCGTAGTTGTTTTGGGTTCTGCGGGTTTGGCTATAGGTCTGGCTATGAAAGATACGCTTTCGAATTTTGCAGCCGGACTCATGCTTACCACTCTGAGGCCGTTTAACATCGGTGATTACGTTGAAGTCAGCGGAAAGGGTGGTACCGTTGTTTCGATACATCTTCTAAGTACCATACTCAATACGCCTGACAATGTAAGAGTAGTTGTGCCTAATGGAAAAATACTGGCTGATAACATATCTAACTATACAGTTAATGGCAAGCGAAGGATTGTTATAAATGTAGGCGTATCCTATGATGATGATCTGCAGAAGGTGACGGAAACCTTGATGGGACTGCTCAAGTCTGATGAACGTATATTAGAGGATCCGGCTCCTGTTGTAGCTGTCACTGAGTTTGGCGACAGTTCTATAAACATAGTTGTAAGGCCGTGGGCGACAGTCGCTGACTACTGGAATGTGTATTTTGATCTGCATAAAAAGATTAAAACAACCTTTGATGAGAATGATATTACAATTCCTTTCCCTCAGAGAGTTGTTCATATGCAGAATCAAGAATAAATAAAAATGTAAATAGGAAGATAGAGAGAATTTTTAGCATGCTCAAGAAAATTTGTGTAGCGGTTTTGATGTTTGCCGCATTTTGTTTCGCAGATAAAGTATATCTGATTAATGGGGATATTGTAAGTGGAAATATTAAAACTGCTGCCGGGGGTAACCTTGTCGTAGCCTCTGAGTTCTTTGGAGAAGTGAAGATTGATATTTCGAAAGTCAAGACATTTGAGACTGACGAGCCATTGCCTCTTCACCTCACTGACGGTTCTGTCTTGAATCATAAGGTTATTGCGAGTTCTGACGGTCAGATAGCTACAGAAGCAGAGGTTGGCTCTGACCAAACCATTAAACTTAAAGATATTGAGACTATTAATCCTGCTTCGCCCCAAGAGCCGAGATGGAAGGGCTCGGTTAAGGGAGGTTTGTTCTATAGCTCCGGTAATACGCGAAAGGATTCGTATAATTTAGGTTTTTCATTCGATAAAGATACGGATAAAGACAGAACCAGCATCAAGGGTGATACGGTCAGGTCGCGAGAAGGTAATGATGACGGTGAAAAAGAGACAACAGAGGATTGGTGGAAGTTGTCTGCTAAATATGATTACTTTTTGAGCAAAAAGACCTATGTTTACGGTAATACGCAATATAAGAAAGACAGCATAGCCGAGCTTGACAGACGAGTGATAATAGGTGGCGGTATAGGCCGTAAGTTCTTTGATAAGCCTGACTTGTTTACGCTTGACGGTGAGGTTGGTCTTGCATCTGTTTATGAAAAATATGAAGATCAGGAGTCAAGCAGTGAGATGTCGCTTCGTGCAGCTTACAATCTCTTCAAAAGGCTGAATAATAAGCTTGTGTTTATACATGGGCTTGAGTATTATCCTCAGATGGAAAGTTTCTCGGACTATTATCTCAGTTCTTTTGGCGAGTTAAAACTTGATGTTTCTTCTTCTATGTTTACAAGTTACAAAATAATATTCGATTATGATTCTACACCGGCAGAAGGTTCTGTCAGTACGGATGTTAAGCATCTGTTGAGTGTTGGACTGAATTTTTGATTGATTCTTAATGCTTAGGATCTTGTTTAGAGGAGTTTGTAATGAAAAAAATAAGTGTACTTCTTCTATCATTGATATTAAGTTGCTTTGTATGTTCATGCAGTGATGTCGTTATAAGCGGCAGGTCGCGGCTGAATTTTGTGCCTGATAAACAAATAAACCAGATGGCAGAGCAGTCATATGAGCAGTTCCTTTCGGATAATGCGCAACTGCTCAACAAAGATGCCCAGAATACTCAGCTTGTTCGTAAAGTTGGTAATAATATAAAACAGGCTGTCGAAGAATATTTGGTTGAGAATGGTATGGAAGATGAGGTGGCCAATTATAATTGGGAATTCAATCTTGTCGAGTCTGAGCAGGTCAATGCCTGGGCAATGCCTGGCGGCAAGGTAGTTGTTTATACCGGAATATTACCTTACACTCAGAACGAATCCGGCCTTGCAGTGGTAATGGCTCATGAGGTAGCCCATGCGGTAGCTAAACATGGCGCTGAGCAGATGTCACAAGATCTCCTGCTTCAGGTCGGTGGTACTATGCTCGATGAATACGGTGCTTCAGATACATTTCTCAGGGCATTTTCTATCGGTTCAACGTATGGGCTAAAGCTTCCGTACAGTCGTACGCACGAATACGAAGCGGATCATTTAGGTCTTGTATTTATGGCTATGGCGGGTTACGATCCTAAAGAAGCCCCAAGGTTCTGGCAGCGCATGAGCCAGGGCTCCGGCGGAGGTGTGCCTGAATTCATGAGTACTCATCCGCTTGATGAGAACAGGATAGAGAGACTGAATGGTCTTATGGATGAAGCGTATCAGTATATGAAATGACACTGAGTCTTAAGTTCTTGACTCATTGTTGTTTATGTGTATTTGTAGATTGTTTTAATATTTTTTGGTTTTTCAGCAATAAAAAGAGCATTCATGTCGTCTATAAAGGTGAAATGCGATTGAAAGATGATCAGGAAACATTAGAAGATATTGTAGACGGCTGTCGTAAAGGTGATAATAGTGCCTTCAGTTCTCTAATTGACCGATATTCAAATCGTTTTTACGGCTACTTTTATTCGCATACGTTTGACAGGCAAGTAAGCGATGACTTGCTGAGTGAGTTCTATCTGAAAATTGTAAAAAGTATAAAGAATTACAGGGATGGATCATTCGAGGCGTGGCTGCAGAGTGTTGCTTCAAGTGTTTATTACGATTATCTCCGAAAGCATATAAGGCAGAGAGATGAGAATATAAAGTACTGTGAAGAAATGTCTTACCTTGATGACTGTGAAGAATCTCAAACTCAGGACATTATTGAACAGCAGTCAGATGACATTAAAAAGGCATTGCAGGAATTAGATAATGACAGCCGTGAACTTATATCTATGCGTTATTTTTCAGATATGAGCTTTAAGGAAATCGCCGAGGCGACGCAAAGGCCGATAGGTACTGTTTTGGCGAAGATACATCGCGGAATATCTAAACTTAAGAAAATTCTGGATGTGGAAAAATGAAAGAATCATTAAAAGATATCAAAAAAATTACAAGTCAGATATATCCTCCTGCAGGTGCAGAACGGATAGCTTCTGAGCTGTATGATGCAGATAATAAGCTTCAGGGTAAGTTTCCGGATGTCGGGCCAAATAAGCTTCTTATTGAAGCGATAAAGGCCGATGTTGCGGGGCAGCTCAAATCTCAAAAACAGAAGAGAGTATGGGGGCTTAGAATCACAGCGGTTGCGGCTTCTATTGCTATTTTATGTGGTTTTGTTGTAAAGTTTTACGTTTTCAACCAAGATGATGTTGCTCCTGTTGAATCAGGCACTGTAGCTGTTGTTGAATCAAATATACAGCCTGAGGTCGTTACAATGAGTTGGGACCAGAATGATGAGCTTACATTGCTTAGTGCAAAGCTTGATAACATTGAGACCGCATTTTATGAAAATGATGATGACTCTTTTGATAGCGATACACTGCTTATAGAGGTTGAGTCACAAGTCACTGAGTTAAAAGGACTATTCTGGAAAGGATAATACCATGAAAAAAATATTTATAGTGATTTTTACTGTTGTTCTTCTTATGCCTGTGATGTACCTGCAGGCTGAGCAGACAGAGACTGCGGAATTGCGAAATATCTTCGCAGAAGATGCTCGCGATAAGCAGAATGAAAAGATGATTCAGTTTCTTGAGAGAGCAAATCCTGAGCGAGCTAAAGAGCTTAAGATGCTTAAGCAAGAAAATCCAGATCAATTTTACAAGGAAATGGATGCACTTGCGGAAAGAATGCGTGAGAAGCTGGAAAAATTTAAGAAAGAAAAAGAAAATGATGCCGTAACAAGAGCATCAGATAATGGTGACTGGCAGCAGCCGAGAAGGCCTCGTAAAGACAACCAGCAAGAAGCAGGGCAGCAGCCAAAGTCTCCTCCGCCACCTGAATTTCATATGCAAAGGGATGGTCGCCAAGGTAAAGGGCGTAATTCCTATATGGAGGTCATGAAGAAACGCAATGAAGAGTTTCTTGAATGGCTGAATGAGAATTTTCCTGAGCAGGCAGAGAAGCTTTCTTTGGCTACTGAGGCAAATCCGGAAAGAGCATTTCGTGATATGATGCCTACGGTTATGATGTACCGTGATATATTCGAGACGGAAAAGAAAAATCCTGAGCTTGCGGCTCTTATGAAACAGGATGTTGAACTCAAGCAGAGACGTAATGAAGTAGTTGAAAGACTCAGTATAACAGAGGGGAAAGAAGAAAGAGAAGAGCTTGCCGCTCATTTAGAAGACATAGTTGCTGCAAGATTTGACCTTATACTTGAAAAGCGTCAGATGAGATTCGATGAGCTAAGGCAGAGGCTTGCTGAGCTTGAGGAGCAGATTGCTAAGCAGCAATCGGATTTGCAGGAACTTAGTAAACAGCGAGATGCTCAGATAAAGAAGCGAGTTGATGAGCTTATGGCCGAGAAAGAACAGATGATTTGGGAGTGATGGCTCAAACTGAATATTTCCTAAAATATATCAAAAACCGATCGAATTCATAAATTTGGTCGGTTTTTTTTGTTTTTAAAGCATATAATAGCAATATAGGAGTTGTTTATCACAAGATTGTTAAAGTAAAGCCTGAAAAATTTATATATACTCAGTTTAGAAGATACGAATACTGATTAGGGAATCAAGTAAGAAAAACGTAAACGTAAAATGGTATTTTATAAGGAGTACATTATGAACGGCGTATTAACAATCAAAGAATTGGGTGATTTTATTTACGGCAAAGCACCTCATCCAGTAAAATGCGGCAATGGTGTAGTTATTGGAGGCGGGCGTGTTGTTCCGGAGATAAATTTCACGTTGCCATCGATGAATATCAACGAGTCGACCTGGAAGCAGGTTCGGGTTGAGTATGAAAATATGATTGATGGAATACTCAAACGGTCGGTTGAACTTCATCTGCCTCAGCTTCTTGTTGAGTTCGAAACTCTTCCTGAGATGACAACCAATTATGAGTGGGGGCTTGAGATAACCAAGATTCTTGCTGACAAAATGGAAGAGGCGTACCAGAAGCATTCCCTCAAAAGCGCACTTCGTCTGACTATAAATGATGTAAGAGAGTTTAACAGGCCTCCGATAATGCGCAGTGGAAAATATTGGGATGCAATGCTTAATTTCATGGATAACGCCTCAGCCAATGGTGCAGATCTGCTTGCAATAGAATCTACGGGTGGTAAAGAGGTTTGTGATGAAGCTCTTGTTATGGCTGATATAAACAGTGTGATTTTTGCTCTTGGCGTCCTTGGTGCAAGGGATATGGAGTTTTTATGGAGACACATTGTAGATGCCTGCAATCGAACGGGTGTAGTGCCAAGCGGTGACTCTGCTTGCGGGTTTGCTAATACAGCTATGGTTCTTGCTGAGCAGCGGATGATACCGTCTGTATTTGCCGCTTTGGTAAGGGTTATGGCTGTTCCGAGAAGCTTGGTCGCTATTACTCAGGGAGCAAAGGGACCTACAAAAGACTGTGCTTATGAAGGCCCATTTATAAAGGCAATAAGCGGTGTGCCTATCTCAATGGAAGGCAGAACTGCCGCCTGTGCACACCTTTCACCTGTTGGGAATGTGAGTCAGGCTGTTTGTGACTGCTGGTCAAATGAATCGGTTCAGAATATTAAGCTTCTAAGTGCTGCGGCTCCGACGGTATCTCTTGAACAGCTTGCTTATGACTGCCGCTTGCTTGAGGCAGCTCAAAACAGTTCAGATGCCGATGCTGCCAAGCTTCGTGATTGGTTGACTGATTCTGACTCAAAGCTTAATCCTCAGGCATATGTCCTTCGTCCTGACACTGTCTTGAAGCTAAGCGAAAAGATTATTGCTACAGATGATCCATATGAGCAGACTGTTATAGCTGCCCGCGAGACTTATCAGGTAATAAAAGAAGCCGGAGAGGCCGGCCAGATAGACCTCAATGATAATGACAGGAAATGGCTCAATATTCTTGATATGCAGCTGCAGATGATACCGGATTCCGAAGATAAGCTGATCGATGAAATGCTTGCAAGACCTGATATAAAGGATAAATTCCTTCCACAAGAATACGGTATATAATTAGTGTTAAAAGGGTTCTGGTTTGAAAATATCAGGGCCCTTTTTTATTGCAGAAACTGATCCATTCCGGCGGTCTTGATTATTTCATCCTGTGAAGTGATCATCAAAGCCTCAATATCAGGCATTTCCTCGATCATGGTTTTACCTTTGTCTTTACCCAAGACAGTGACAGCCGTGGCGAGAGCATCGGCGGTTGTTGCATCTTTGGCGATTATGCTTACGCTGTGAAGTTCTTTCGCAGATGAGCTTGTCGTAGGGTCTATTATGTGGTTTATCTTTTCGCTCCCTATCATGAAGAAACGATAATAATCTCCACTGGTGGTTATCGCCATGTCGTTTAGGGATAGTTGCATTATAACATCCTCTCCTTCTGCAAGCTTAGGATTTTGCAGTCCTATCTTCCAGCTGTCTTTACCCTGAGGGGGCGTACCGAAACACCTGATGTCTCCGCCCGCATCAACAAGAGCTCCTTGCATATTAAGTTCTTTGAGCTTATCGATTGCTTTATCAATAGCGTAACCTTTTGCTATTCCTCCAAGGTCTATTCGCATCCCTTCAATCTTGAACTTGATTGTAAGCTCTTGTTCATTTAGTATTAGATTTTGGGTTCCGGTCTTGTTCTTTGCTTCCTGGATTTCAGTGCTTGTGGGCCTTATGCCTGTTTCTGAGGCATGTTTCCACAGTTCGAGAACAGGAGAAATTGTGCAGTCGAAGGCCCCATCAGATATTTTGTTGACTTCTATGCTTTTCTTTATTAAGTTAAAAAGTTCTTCAGATATCTTTACAGGGTGTTCAAAAGCTGTTTTGTTAAGCATGCTTAGTTCAGAATCCTCATTGTAGTAGCTCATTTTCGCTTCTGTGTGCTGCATGCTTTTAATTGCATGGTTTATTGCTTCTCTGGCTTTACTTTCATCATATGCAACAACGGTTACACGAACAGTTGTACCCATTATTATATGTGTGCCGCTTGTTACTGCTATAGGCTGCCTTTTAGATAAAGCCAGAAACAATATTATTCCGACAATTAAACAGCTGATGATGTATTTAATATTCTGCCTGTTCTTTGAGGCCATTTATAATTACTTCCGTTAAATCAAATTTATGAAATGTAGTAAATCTACAGGTATTATAAAAGACCAGATTTTAAGCTTTAATGAGTGATTAACAATAAAAAAAGATGAGTGCTATATGAAAGCTCCCACTTTTTTGAGATTGTTTTGAAGTTCTGTTATATTTATGTCTCTCAAGTTTAAATTTCTACTTGATGATATGGATGCCGCCATTCCCGCAGCCTGACCTGTTATAAAGCAGCCCGGCATTGTTCTTACGGAACTTTGCATATATCTGTCTGAGCATATGCAGCGTCCGGCAACAAGAAGGTTACTGAATCCTTTTACTATCAATGACCTGTAAGGGATTCCGTAATACTCACCTTTTTTGTAACGATATGTTTCGGTTTCCTTTGTGAATTTTTCCATATCTTTCTTGTCAGCAGTGGTAGGGTGGATATCAACCTCATAGCAGTAGCACCCGATTTGGTCTTCAAATTTGGAGCGGTCTATGAAATCCTGTACCTTCATCTGATAGTCGCAATGAATACGCCTCGTTTCTCTTATGCCAAGCAGTGAGCCGCTTGCCGCTAACTCCATGTTTTCAAAGCCTTTAAAGTATCGCCTGTAATATTCCTGATATTCCGGCAGATATGAGCGGCCGATAATAAAAGCCTTGGTAAGAGACTTTTCGTCCGTGCCGTCAGTGCCGAAAGTGTGGCCAATATTACCTGAACCAAGAGTTTTTCCAGTGGGTGCAATTCCTGAATGGTGCCTGTCCTGAGTTGTGAATATTCCTTCTTCGAATGCTTTTTCGAGCATTTCTTTGTGGTTTCGTTTTTCGACAGGGCCGGCTGCCTGCCAGTCTATTGCTGCCCATAGACTGCAAAGTGTTCCGGGCATAAGGTTGCCTTCCTCATCTCCCTTATCGAATGCTGCACCCGCTCTGGCAGCCATATCGCCATCTCCGGTCGCATCTATGAATACAGATGCTTCTATGGCGAAAAGGCCTGATTTACCGTGACATATGGCGTATTTGATTTTATCTTCCTCTTTGGCTACATCTACGAGTGTTGTCATGAAAGAGAATTTCATGCCGCACTCTAAAGCTATTTTATCGTATATCCTTTTAAGAGATTCAGCAGGAATTGTAAGGTACTTTCCTGATAAACTACCTCCATTGTCTAATACTTTATCATGTATCTCTTTACCGAAACCGTCGGCAAGAAAGTTTTGACCATCGCCGAACTGCATGAACATAGGCACATAGGCAGCTGTACCCATGCCTCCAAAACAACAGTGACCTTCAGCTAAGAATACTTTGCTTCCTTTTCGAGCCGCAGTGGCTGCTGCTGCTATTCCTGCAGGTCCGCCGCCGGCAATGAAGATGTCGTATTCGGCCCGTACCGGTATGTTTTGTGAGTAATTTATAGAATGCATTTTTGAGAAATCCTTCAATAAAGATTTTTGAGTCGCAGAATAACGTTAATACACATATTTTATATAAAATTTCAAAAAAGTCAATAATAAACGTACCGATACGTTTGGCCACACACTTATGTACGTGTAGGCGTAATTTGAAATAAAAAGCCGTTTTATTTATATGTTAAGGGCTTTTTTGTAGCTCGAATTTGCTTGGGTTAAGATGTTTTTGCTTGTAATACACGTACCGGTACGTTATACTCGTAAAAAGATAGGGGTAACGCCCTTGTGCGGGTATAAATATTAATATTACTATATTCAGAGGTTTGCATGTCATTAAACTTTTTGGATTGGTCAATTCTTATTGGCCTTATAGCATTTATAACTTTCATGGCGTTTTATACAAGAAGGTACACACACAGTGTTGCCGATTTTCTTGCAGCGAATCGTACCGCGGGCCGGTATCTGCTTTGTATCGCAGATGGCATGGCGGCCGTAGGCTCGATAACAATTATCATGATTTTTGAGATCTATTATGAGTCGGGTTTCCCCGGTGCATGGTGGGACATGATAAGACTTGTGATTATACCGGCAGTATTGAGTTTGTCGGGTTGGGTCATTTATCGATTCAGGCAGACAAGGGCTCTTACAATGGCTCAATTTTTCGAAATGCGGTATAGCCGTAATTTCAGGATATTCTGTGGTGTTCTGATATGGCTTGCCGGTATTATTAACTTTGGTATTTTCCCTGCTGTTGGTGCGAGATTTTTCATCAGCTTTATGGGATTGCCTGATACAATGGCTGTTTTTATGGGTGTAATGGCTGTTTTGATACTGTTTGCCTTATTCTTTACCTTTATGGGCGGGCAGATTGCGGTGATGGTTACCGATTTCATACAGGGTGTTTTCTGTAACGTGATGTTCATTGTTATCGTTGCAGTCGTACTGATGAAATTTGACTGGAGTGAGATTATATATACGGTAACGCATCATAGTGGCCAGGCCTCGATGGTTAATCCGTTTAATGTTTCCAAAGCAGAGAATTTCAATATATGGTTTTACCTTATTCTTGCTTTTACAGCAGCTTATGGCTTTTTGTCATGGCAGGGCGGCCAGGGTTATAACTCTGCCGCATTGAATGCTCATGAGGCCAGGATGGGTAAGAGTCTTGGTGTATGGCGTCTGCTTGCTCAGAATCTCTTTGTGCTTGTTTTGCCCATTTGTGCCTTTACTTTCATGAATCATCCCAATTATGCTGCCCAGTCAGAGGAGGCAAGGGGGATTCTTGCTGGAATAACCGACAGTACAATAAGGAATCAGGCTACTGTAACAGTTGCATTAAGGTATTTTCTGCCTCATGGTATAATTGGCGGTCTCTGTGCTGTTATGCTTGCCGCAACTATTGCTACTCATGATACTTATCTCCACTCATGGGGAAGTATTTTTATTCAGGATGTTGTCTTGCCTTTCCGCAAGAAGCCGCTTACGCAGCTTGAGCACATCAGGTGGCTTAAAGTCTCGATTCTTGGTGTGGCAGTATTTATATTCCTTTTCAGTATATTCTTCAGGCAAAGTGAAGCGATCGTTATGTTCTTCCAGATAACCGGAGCGATCTTTGTCGGCGGTGCAGGTTCGGTCATCATCGGCGGACTTTACTGGAGAAGGGGAACTACTGCAGGAGCATGGACAGGTATGCTTACTGGCTCAACTTTAGCGGTAACAGGCATAGTTCTTAAGCAGATACATGAAAGGATGCCTTTCGATAATTCCGTACTGTTGAAGGTAGTCTCTCTAAATGGTGCTTATATAAGTTTTTATGCGGCATTAGCGGCGATAATTATGTATATTACTGTATCTCTGCTTGGCAGGAAAAAATACAACCTTGATAAGTTGCTGCGTAAGGGAGAGTATGCTGTTGAGCAGGATAAGTCAAAAGTTTCTGATGAACCTATAAGTAAGATAGCGAAGTTTATAGGAATAAACAGCGACTTTAATACTAAGGACAAGATAATATATGTTGGCATGTTCAGTTGGACATTGTTCCTGGTTCTCTTATTTATAGTTCTTACGGCAATCAATGTTATTCATCCATTGCCAGACGGTTTTTGGATAGGTTTCTGGAAGTATTATATAGTTATATCATTTGTACTTGCGACATTAGCTACAGTATGGTTCTTCTTCGGCGGTCTTAAAGACCTTAAGAAGATGTTCCAGAGGCTCAGGGAAAGGGGAGTCGATGAGGTTGATGACGGCAGGGTAACAGCTGAATTCAAAGAGCATACAGAAGAATCAATTGAAGATTAATTAAGTAGAGGTTGACTGATGAAAAGAATTAAGAGGATATTGATTGCAGTAAGTTTATTGATTGCTATGAATTGCTATGCTGAGATGAAATCCGATTTCAGGCCTTTGCCTGATGGCTTGAAAAAAGTTGCGTTTACCGAGACAACAGCTTCTTTTGTAAAGAGGGTGAATACTTTTTCATGGATATCAGATGTTGAACATGTCGTGAATCCTAAGAATGGTGATGTGTATCTTGCAGACGCAAAAGAGCCGTATTATATTTGCGGTGATATTGTTCCCGGCGGCGTTTATTTTGAACTTTTTCCTTATCACTATTACGATCAGAAAGAAGTTGATGAGCTTGGTTCAGAGATTAATTATAAACTTATAGCGAAAAATATTACGGATAAGCCGGTTGTACTGGAAATAGAGGGTCAGGGTACTGTAAGAGACTGGGATCATTATAAAACCTGGGAAGGTGCATTATCCGGTAATGCTAAAAGAGTCATTACAATTAAGCCTGGTGAGACTGTTGAACTTTGGAAAGAGGAGTCGCTTAAAGGTGATCTGCCATGGAGCGGTATTTTCTTAGGTTACAGCAGTGGTGATCTATGGGTATGTGATTATGCTTATCTAAGCAAGGATGATCCGGGTATTGATGGCGCAAAGCAGATGCCTGATATTTCTCAGCCGCCGTGTAACTGGCCGTCATTTACGCGAGGTGTTGCTGATTTTAATTATGCTGATATAAAAATGTTCAAGAATAAACTTACTGCGGCATCAAGGATAGATCTTGGCAAGATTGAGAGTGGTATTTATTCTTTTGCTATTGCTGATTCTCCGGGTGGACCGCAAAATAACCCTTCAGATTATGCTGTTATTAAGGGTACTTTTGCTGATGACGAGTTGCCGGTTATGGATCCGGTCAGTAAGAAGAGCCATAGTTTCTTTGGCGGCAACTATCCGATCATGTATGATGTTGATCTATCATTTGCAAATACTACAGAAAGAGAAGTTAATGTTTCTTTATTGGTAAGCTCAAATGATAAATTTAATGTTGATACTATTGTTGGACTCTGGAAAGATTCAAAGATGCAGTGGCGAAGGGTTCCAATGATCAGCAAAAATCAGCATTGGGCAGTTTTTGAGATTGCTGTAAAACCGGGACAAATTGTTGATGACTCAGTCATGCTAATACCTCTTGGCAGCAGGTGGGGCGGCATGGTTTGCTCATTAGTTGTGAAATAATTGAAAGGGGCTATGGTGTTATACAGGATTTTCACAATATTGACTGCTTGTCTGGGATTTACAATGACTTATGCCGTTGATGGGCCTGCAACGACTTATGGTAATTTGAGTGTAGGTAAATTTTATACGTATCAGCTTGCCCCTCATGCTTCTTATCCTGACAGATGGCCTAATCAATGGTGCAGCGGGGCCAAGCTGACTGATGAAAATCTTGGTCAAGGCTGGCCGCTTGATGATTGGGTTGACTGGCTTGAGCAGGAAGATTATACGCTTGAAATCGTCCTTGATCTGGGAAGTGTTTGCGAGGTTGACAAGCTGAGAGTAATGTTGACTTCAAGGCTTGACTGGGGGATTCAATTTCCAAGTGCCGTAAGGTTTTACTATAAAACGGATTTGTCGGATAGCTGGCAGCAATACGGTATTTCGCAGAGTTGCGGTGGTGATACAGCAGGCTATTCAGCAAAATGGGTAACCGTACAGGATAACTTCGAGTCTATGCGATATATTAAATATGAACTTGACGGCCCTGTAGAGGCTCATATGTTTGTAGGTGAGATAGAGGCCTGGGGCAATATAGAAAACAGTTGGAAGGCGGTTCCTGATTGGGGCTGCTATCAGGGTGCATTCCCTTCTAATAGTACAGGAAGCATGTTTATCAGTACTTACGAAGGGGTTGCTGATAAACAGATGTCAATGGCATTGTGGTATGCTAATATGGGAGCGAGCGATTTTAAGGACTATTTTGGCAGCCTGTGGAGGAGTCAGTATGGGCTCAGCTATAATATCGATTATCAGGGAGCACGCTTCCTTGAAGTAGGCTGGGAACCTGAGACTAATATAACTGCTGAGAATATTGCTTCTGGCTACTACGACAGCTATTTTAATACATTCTTTGAGGAATCTGTAGATTATTCGCATCGTCTTGGCAACACTGACCCTGTATGGCTTCGTCCTATGAGTGAAATGAATGGCGGCTGGACTTTTCCTGGGAATGCTGCCGCATGGGGCGGGCATCCACAGGAATTCAGATGGGCGTGGCGGAGGATGTTTAATATTGCCCAGCAGGTTGGTGCGGCGGATCACCATATCTTTATATGGTCTCCTAACGGTTATACATACAGTGGAGAGGAGCATATGCCGAATCACTATTACCCGGGAGACCAGTATGTTGACTGGGTAGGCATTAGTGTTTATGAGCAGGGAGAAATTCCTTATCCTGAGGATACTCTTAACGGAACTTGCGGTGTGGGCGGATTTGATTTTTATGGGACATATTCTTACAAGCCGATTATATTCAGTGAAGGTGCTTTCCGCGGCGGCGATGGTATTGACGGATACAAATGGATAAGGCAGTGGTTTGAGATACCTCGTAAGTATCCTATGGTTAAAGCTTTAGTATGGTTTTATATCCATGATGACGATAAGAATGTGATAGATGAAGAACCTTTCAGGAGTTATTACCGCAGTTTCTTAAGCGACAGTTATTTTCTGACGCAGTCCATAGCCGGAACGATTGATAATAATGGTGATGGAAATGTAGATATTCTTGATTATTCCCATATTGCCGATAACTGGTCGCTTGGCGTCTCAAATCTTCAGGGTGATATAGATGGAAATAATGATGTGAATATTGAGGATGTTCTTATATTTGCATCAGAGTGGCTTCAATAAATAAGCAGCAGCAAGGCGGAGTCTCAAAAGTATCTTTAAATGCAGGGAAGCTCTGCTTTTTTCTAAAAACAAGTTTAAGAGAGATGAATAATGAAGATAACAGGTACTTTTCTTGATGAAATAAGTCTGGATATACCATCTGCGAATTGGGGGCCGCAGGAATGGGCAAAGGATTTTGATGCAATGAAGGCCGTTGGTATTGATACCGTGATATTGATACGTGCCGGTTATATGAATAAATGTACTTTTGAATCTGAAACTATAAAAAAACTTCATCCAATATTACCTGTTCCGACAGATTTGCTTGAAGTGTTTTTGTCGGAAGCAGATCGCTGTAATATGGATTTTTATTTTGGTACTTACGACAGCGAAGATTATTGGCGCAAAGGTGATTATCAGAAAGAGATCGACATAAATATGGCCTTTGCAGATGAGGTTATGGAGAAATACGGTCATCATAAGTCTTTCAATGGCTGGTATATAAGCAATGAGGTTGATACTTGCAACCCCAGTGCAGTGGAGGTTTATAAACAGCTCTCGAAATACCTTAAGTCACTGAAAGATGCTCCGGTTCTTATTTCACCATATTTTCATGGCGTGAAGATGTTTGATAAGTATGTCGGTTCTGGTTATTATGATGCAAGGAGGGCTAATATCAGGAGCCACAAGGAAAGCTGGAAGAAGGTCTTTGAGGCAATAGAGGGGCATATCGACATTGTTGCTTTTCAAGATGGAAATGTTGATTATGAAGACCTTGAAGCCTACCTTGAAGTAAACAAGGAGCTTTCGCGGGAACATGATATACAATTCTGGAGCAATGTCGAAACCTTCGACCGTGATATGCCGTGGAAATTCCCGCCTATAGGTTTTACTAAGTTGCTTCATAAAATGATGATAGCGGAGAAGGTTGGCGTTGATAAGATGATAACCTTTGAATTCTCGCATTTTATGAGTCCAAACTCTATATATTATGATGCCCACAACCTTTACAAGGTGTACAAACAGTATTTTAATTGTTAGTCAAACGTAAGAGAGATGTTGGCTTTTCATGAGCAATGATATATTTTTATCGAATTGCACTTATCGTTCCAAAAAAATATTCATTTAAAAATTGCTGACACTTACAAACGTAACGATACGGGTATCTGTTAAAGGCGTTTTTTTTGTATCTAAGGACCTTTTAAAGTTGACATACACGTACCGGTACGTTATACTATACAGATAAATTAGAAATTGTTTTTGGAGAAACGAAATGGCAAAAACCGTAACATTGCAAATGATAGCAGATAAAGTTGGCGTTTCCAAGTCAACGGTTTCTGATGTTTTGCGTGCACGTGTTGCCAAAGTAAAGGTAAGTGAAAATACTCGCGATCGCATCTTTCAGGCGGTCAAAGAGCTTAACTATGTTCCCAATGCTGCGGCCAGGGCGCTTGTTACCGGTAAGACTAATAATATCGGCTTTTTGCTTTCTTCCAAAACCAATCTGGGTTTGGCTAACAACTACTTTACTTCCATTATGTCTGGTGTTCAGGCAGCGTCTGTTAGCCGAGGTTTTAATTGTATTGTCAATTGCTACGATCTTTCAAGCGTGAAAGAGTTTGTAATGCCTTCTAAGGTAAGACGTAAAGTCGTTGACGGCATAGTTATAAGCGGACCCATAGAGGAAAATGTTCTTCAGATGTTTGTTGACAGCGGTATTCCTTTCATTCTCGTTGGTGAGAATGCTGATTTTTCAGTCGAAGGAGTTCTGGCTGTGGCACGAAATATATCGGAAGATTGGATAAGGTCGTTTAATTATCTTTACGATCTTGGCCATAGAAAAATAGCAGTCGGCGGAATAGAAACTGAATTGGGTTATTTCAAGTTCAAAGAAGCTATTGCTAAGTTCAAGGAAGACAAGCCTCAAGCAGAAGTTCAATTCAGTACTTACAATTCGCCGGTCAGTTGCGGCGATGTCATGGAGTATGCTTACAAACAAGGACAGAAGTGGTGTAAGCAGAGTGACAGACCGACGGCAGTTATAGGTCATGACCAGTGGTGTTTGGCATTTGTATCTTCGATACTTGATGCCGGATACGATTGTCCTGAAGACGTTAGTGTTATCAGCACTTGTGACACTGTGTTATGCAAGTGGTTCAGACCATCTATCACATCAATAGTTCTTCCTTTGTATGAAGGTGGTAAAAGAGCTACGGAATTATTAATTGATTATATCAACAGGGATGTTAACTGGATGCAGGCTAACCGGCTTGCCGATACCATTTGGGAAAAACATGATCTTGTTGTAAGGGATTCTACCGCAGAGATCTGTAAATAAAAACTGAATATTAATTGAATTATAGCGTGTTAGGATGCTGAACCGGTGAGGATGGACAGATACACCGGTCCAGCGAATTTGCTGAGATTGCACTCAACACTGACATTTTATCATCCACATCAGCAAATTCAACTCCTAACTTAAAAAACATTAAGTTTTAATTGAACGGGGGTTTTTATGCCTGAGAAAACAAAGTTATTTTATGTGTTATGTATGGTACTCGCTGCTGTACCGGCTCTTTTTGCAGGAGCAAATGCAGAGTGGACATTCACTCTCCAAAGCAGTGGTGAAGATGTAAGCTGGGATTCAGCTACGGCGATTAGAAGCGGTTACGCGGAATACTTTTACGAGTGTGATTTCACGGCTGTAGAAGTATTGATTGATGCATCAGGTTCACAGATGTGGATGGACTATTCTCCAGCATTCAATCCAAGTGCTGCCGGTATGAACGATGGCGTTGAGGTAGACATCATAAACGCTGTTTACGATGCTAACGAGCTTACATTTGAATTGGCGATGAATATTGATGCTGACGGGTATGCCCACGCATCACTGTCATCGGTAGCATTCCCTGAACCTTGGGTAGGGGCGGATGTTCTGAGTGTTAAGTTTGATTGTACAATCAAAATCGGAGCTGTTCAGCAGACATGGCAAGACAGTTTTGATTACACAACAGAATCTTTCATCGGTGAGACAGCTAACTGGGTAACTAAGGTCTGGGATGGTAATCCTGACTATCGTGGTATTAAGGTTGGCGGAAGCTACACGGGTGTTGCACATTGTACAGACGGCTACTATGGAAGCTATCCTGATGAGTTCTATGGAGTCGTCAAGTATGCACTTCCTGAAGTTGATGTCTACAATGGCGGTGCTGCAAATGGTGATTACATTGCAAAGATGACTGTTTCTGATGGTAATCTTGGTGATGCAAGTAACTGGTACCTTCTTGGCCGTGTTGATGAAACAAACTACGATGATCCAAACTATGTACAGGTAACTGTAGGCCGCGATGGCACAGGCACACGTCTGGTGTTCGGGCTTCAGGATACTAACGGCGATGGGTATATGGTAGATGATGGCACTGGAACAATGGTGCTTGATTTTGTTGATGTTACAGATTTTATTATTGGTCAGCCTATTGACGTTGTTCTCAAGCTTGAAGGTGCAAAGGCTATTGCAAGCGTAAGCCATAACGGTGTCACCTCTTCAATATCTTATGATACAGCATTGACATATCCTGGCGACCCAGCATTTGGTTATGACTGGAAATGGGGTTACACAGGTGCTGACTTTGAAGATTTCCAAGTTTATTCATTGACTGCTGCAGATCCTACAGTTTGCGGTGAAGATGGAACATACTATCTCAAGGGTGATCTTGACGGCAACTGTGAGGTCGGAATATCTGATCTTGCCATAATTATAGAAAACTGGCTTGTTGCTATATAAGATCAAAGTCAAAATTATTATCAGTGATATCAAAATCTCTATTAAAAGGGAGTTAGAATTTATGAAGATGAAAAATTTATCAATAGTTTTGATACTTCTTGCCGGTGTGTTAGCCTCTGTTAGCACGGCTGAAGTATTATTTGAAGACAATTTCGATAGTTATCAGAATTTACCGGAAGAAGTATTGAGCTGGGGTTTTGCAGGCCTGCAGGCATCTGCGCCTGATATGTGGCAAAGTCCTTTCACCGGCGGTTCTTCTGATGCCAAGGTTGGTCCGGGAAGTCCTGGATTAGTTTATTGGTCAGGTAATGATTCTACTGACAACCAACTGAGATTATATAAATCTCTTACTGACGGCTACTGGGGCAGTGATTATACCGTATCGGTAGATTACATAAAGCTCACTGACAGAAATACAACAGATGGTGATGGTAATGGCTGGGTAGATTATGAGGATTATGTACCGGAAGTTTATGTTGGTGCCAGAATATCAGGTGCTGATTATGTTATAGGCGGTATCGTACTTGCAGACAACTATGATGATGAGAGCGGCGCTTACAATTATGATACATCAACATGGGCATATATCGGTGATGACTTCTCTAAGAATGAAATCTACGCAAGAATAAGAGACAGCAAGGGCGGAAGTAATGGCGATACCTATGTTGGTAAGCTTGATCCTACTAAGCCTGTCAATATGACACTTGAGATGAATGGCAACGTTGCAACATTGACTATTACTCATAATGGTCTTGTTACTACAGTAGCTCTCAATACGACAGTTACTGATAATGGTAATCCTGGCTTCGGAGTTTGGAGAAGATGGGGCGGTTATGCCAAGGCTTATATGGATAACTTCTCTGTTAACGGTGAGGTTTATATACCATTCGTTGAAGGTGATATTGATGGTGACAATATTGTAGATCTTAAGGACCTTGCGATCCTTGCTTATGACTGGACTAAGTGTACAGATCCTGCTGATACTAATTGCGATCAGTTCTGGAAATAATGTATAAGGATTTTTGATATAGTAAGGATGGACTATGAAAAATGTAATTGTTTTAGTTTTGGTTTTAGTAGCAGCAGCGGCTGTTAATGCAGAAGTCCTGTATCAGGATAATTTCGACAGCTATACTGCTGACTGGGCTACAACACTCGGCTCTCAGAATTCCGACTGGAACGGTTATGGTGCAGACAATATTGTTAAGTTTGCATCATGGGCTCCCGGCAGAGCTGTCTTCTCCAATGGTTATTGGGGAGACAATACTTTGAGGCAGTCGTTTGTGGATGTCGGAGTAAGTGATTATACGGTATCGGTGGAAGCCTGGCAGTACAGTACCTATACGATGGAATGGTATGCTACTGCAAGAGCAACTGACGATCAGTATATTGCTGCAGGTGTTGTCGCTGCTACTGATGGCGAAGGTAATTATCAGGTATATGCTAAAATTATTGATAGTACAGGCTATGCAAGCGGCGATTACTGGCTTGCGACATGGGACACTGCATCAGCGATAAATATTTCTCTTACAGTTGAAGGTGAGGATGTTGTCGCAAGTTTTGAACATGCAGGACTGACTCAGCAGATAACAGCAACAACTACTATACTTGAAGGTGCCAACGCTGGTTTCGGCGGTAAGTATCAGTGGGATTACCCGATTGGTAATTTCGACAATTTCGAAGTGGAAAGCGTTCCTGAGCCGGCATCATTAGCATTGCTTGGGCTTGGAGGACTCTTGATTAGAAGAAAGAATAAGAAAGTATAAATATATTGGATAGGGGGTCTTTTCTAAGACCCCCCATTCAAGGGAGATTCACAAAATGTTAAAGTTAATTAGAAACAAAAAAGAAAACGGCTTTACTTTGATAGAGCTTTTGGTAGTGATTTCTATCATAGCTGTGCTGATGAGCATTATGATGCCTTCTCTGCAAAGAGCACGCGCTCAGGCAAAGATGGTTATATGCAGCAACAATCTTAAGCAGATTGGTACAGTGTTCCAGCTTTATGCAAATGACAACAAGATGTGCTTCCCTGAAGGCATTAACTGGAGTTCTACGGCATGGTTTGCCAATGATGAATTGACAAAGTATCTGCCTACTGAATCAACATGGCAAGAAGGTGAAGATGCTCAGGGTGTTTATAAGGGATACTACTGTACTGAAAACTTCAAAACCCTTACTAAAGATGATGATGAAACTGATGGCCAAGGTTATGGCCCTGGTTACAGTATGAACTATTATCTTGGTGCATTTGCCTATACAAAAGTTGCTAAAGTTAAGAATCAGGCATCCACACCATTGTTCAATTGTTTCTTTATTGATGAAGATACTCCAACCGGTACATCTGGAAAGCCTGAATATATGGGTAATTACTTTGCCGCTGCATTTGATCCTGCTGAGAGCAAAGAAAGCTGGAAAGCTTATTACCTGATGGAGGGAATGCCGGATGTGCATAAAGGACTTGGCTCAAATTTCCTCATGGTAGATGGGCACGTAGAAAAATGCAGGCCTATGGATACACAGGAAGAGTATGCTCAGAAGTATACCTGGGATGCACCAGGAGCTTATGTGGTAACTCCATACACACCGAGATATCTTGAAGAAAGAAATGACTAATAATTAATGCATTAAAGACGGATAGGGACTGATGAGAAAATTTAGATTACTGACTTTGATATTAATGACGATGGCTCTATGTTCAGCATCATTTGCTGAAGATGGCGGATTGTTCCTTTGGCCAAGAGTTGACAAAGCTTATCTCTGCCGTAATTACAATATGCCGGTATGGATACAGATTCCAGAAAGCTTTGTTGGCACCGATGGTAATATTAAGCTTGAGATAACTATGCCGGAAGGTTTTGAAGTCAGCGGTTTGGGAAGCTCTACTAAATTTGCTGTGCAGCCATCACCTCTTATGGTGCCGGATGAAATACTGAATGAGAAAAAGGATGGCAAAACGATTGCTGTATTGACCATGCCTTCTTCTCCAGCGGATCAAACAGAAGATAAGTTACACTATTCAAAAGGACAGGCTAAAGCATACCGAATCTCCGTGCTGGTCAATCCTGGAGAAAGTGAGACAGGCAGCTATGATATTACAGCGAAACTTGTCAGAAACAGTGATGGCTCTGAGGTCAGTTTTTCAGGGCAGTTCATCGTTCTTGATGAACTTGCTTCCAAAAGTCCTGAAAGGATGAGGGTTGAGGCTTTCGATTATGCCGGATATAAGAATCCTGTTTTCAAACAGGCCATTATGGATGCTATAAGCGGAAGTGGAATCAATGTAGTGACCAATATGCGTGTATTTAACTCAGATGATACAATAGCGCAGTTAATGAAAGATAAAGGTGTTAAGCCGAGTCTTATCCTTTTCTGGCATAACATCATACCTGAGATAGCAAAAAAATATCCTGAGGCATACCCTCTTGATAAAGATGGCAACAGAGTTACAAAACCAGATTTTCTTTTGAAGAATAACATATGCCATACTTGGTGTATAAATAACAAAGACAAAGTTAAAGAGATACTTAAAGATTATTTTAAAGAAAATGTTGTTGGCAAGTTTACAGCGGTAACCAATGACAATGAGGAAAAAGCATTGGCACGCGACGGTTCATACATTCGCGGCGATGTTTATACTCCTATGACCATTGATGCGTTTAAGGATTTTGCAGGAATCGATAGTGATGAAGTTTTGAATCCTGAAATCATTGTTGAAAAATATCCGCAGAAGTGGGTTGATTTCCGCTGCTGGCAAAGTGCTCAGATGTCTTCTATGATGAGTGAGGCGTTATTTGAGACAGATCCATCTATAGAGTATGGCTATTATAGTGGGCATAAATATGTTGGAAATCTTGCCGGCTTTACTAAAAATATGTATGCGACTGACTGGGAAGTCCTTGCTGAGCAGGGCGGAATAATGTTTGGTTCTTCGGGTTATTATGGAAGTACCGATGATTATTCAGCTACAACAAAAGCACTTGGTTATATTCCGCATATTCCTGCCGAGATGTATATTGAAAATTTCCTGGATTTCAAACGTGAGATGCCGGAACCGGATAAATTCTCTTACAGGCTGATGAATTCGCTTATGTATGGCAGTGGCGGTTTCGCTGTCTGGTATCTCCAGGTTCTTGATGGAGCGGCTTATTCGGCGATATCAAATGTTTCGGCTATCGCAGCAGAAATAGAGGATTATATTCTTGATGGTGAAAGATGCGATGATCAGATGCTGCTGGCACCAACAATTGATAAGGATGCCGTTTTTGCTTATAAACTCGGTGAGAAGAGAGTCGTTGTTTTTATTAATCATAGCTCAAAGGGTAAGACAGTACGTTACGGCTGGAAAAAACCTATACCTAAACCTGATACAGTAGAGATTGTATCTGGTAAGAAGTATGCTGATTCAACAACAATATCAGCAAATATAAAACCTAAGGGTTATGCAGTTTTTGTTACTTTATCACAAGGTAATTGATTGATATAAATTATTGATTTGCCAGAGTGGTTTAGGCAAAGAGGGGACTGATAGATATGATTACAGGTACATTTATAGACGAGATTACACACGATATTCCGTCCTCAAACTGGGGCAGAAAACAATGGATCGATGACTTCAAAGCTATGAAAGCTATAGGTATCGACACCGTGATTATAATTCGTAATGGTTACAGGAACGCAACTACTTTTGAGTCCAAGGTGATTAAAAAGTATTGGGGGCAGATGCTGCCGGTTCCTATCGATCTGCTTGATTTATTTCTTGAACTTGCAGAAATAAATGATATGGATCTGTTCTTTGGTACATACGACAGCGGAAAATATTGGGTTAATGGCGACTATCAAACAGAAGTCGATATTAACAAGGCTTTCGTTGATGAAGTCATAGAGCGATATGGTGACAGTACATCACTCAGGGGCTGGTACATAAGCCATGAGATAGATACTTATAATCCTGACATGATGAGAGTTTACAGAGAACTTGGTGATCATCTCAAATCCCACAAAGATGCTCCTATACTTATTTCTCCGTATATTCACGGCAAGAAACAGTTTGCTGAGAATCCAACCACTCTTGCCGACCATGAGAAGCAATGGGATAAGGTTTTTGCTGAGATACAGGATTGTGTTGATATCGTAGCCTTTCAGGATGGTAATGTCGATTACAATGAACTTTGTGATTATCTTGGTGTAAACGCCAGGCTTGCGGCAAAGTATGGTCTTACAAGCTGGACTAATGTTGAAACATTTGACCGTGATATGCCGATAAAATTCCCGCCTATATCATGGCCTGCTCTTTTGAAAAAGATGCAGTGTGCAACAGAAGCAGGCGTTGATAAGCAGATTACTTTTGAGTTCTCTCATTTTCTCAGTCCTAATTCTATCTATCCGTCAGCAAGAAATCTGAACAAGCTTTATACTAAATGGCTTGCTTCGCAGCAGGTTGAAAATGCTGTTTCTCAGAGATATATTACAGCCGAGATAGAATCAAAAGTTAAAATGGGAATAAGAGCTTGATAAATGGGTGAATTGAAAAGTCTAAAGACGGCAGATAAAGGTGGAGCGAGAGTTTATTCGATTGATATATTGCGTGGTTTGGCTATTTTGTTCATGGTTCTTTCAAGCCTTGAGCCATTTGGTAATTTACCTGCGTGGATGTATCATGCTCAAACGCCACCGCCAAATCATGGTTATGATCCTTCAATCCCGGGTTTGACTTGGGTTGATCTGGTTTTCCCTTTCTTTATATTTTCGATGGGTGCTGCCATTCCTTTTTCTCTTCGTCGCAGATTTGAAAAAGGAATGACAACAGCTCAGGGAATATGGGCTATGGTTAAACGAGGTTTTATGCTTCTTGGCTTTGCTATCTATGCCCGCCATATAAATCCTTCGACCTTAAGTGCTTCGCCTGACAAGGGGACATATTTGTTGGCGATATTTATGTTTTTCCTTATGTTCGCGATATGGGGTCGTTTCCCATGGAAGATTTCTGAATCTGTTAAGAGAATCATAAAGTTTGCAGGAATATTCATCGCTGCATTTGTTTTCTATATCACTCCATTTAGTGATGGCAGCGGTTTTTCTCTTTTTAGAACCAATATAATTTTGTTTGTCCTTGCCAATCTTGCGGCAGTAGGAGGAATCATATGGATTATTACAAGAGACAACTTGATTATGCGCGTTGGTGTGCTCGGAATCATGACTGCTATACAGTATTCTTATGCGCAAGATGGCAACTGGATTCATACTTTTGGAAATGAGTATCAGATACCGTTTCTTGCCGCATTTTTCCAAAACAATGTTGACGCTGAAAATCTTAAATATTTCTCATGGATATATAATCTAAGTTGGATATTTCAGTGGCGTTTCATGAAGTATCTTTACATAATCATACCGGCCAGTATTGTTGGTGATATGGTTTATGATTCGCTTAAAAGTTCTTCCGATGCGACAAAAATCAAGCCTGCCCTCAATAATTACCTTGCAGGGGTTCTTATGGTGGTGATATTAGTTGTAACGCTCTGCGGATTGCAGGGAAGATATGTCGTACTTACAACTGTTTCAGTAGCGATTTTAATCCTGTTGGGTCTTTATCTCTTTAGGAAGGCGACAGGTTCAAGAGAAATACTGCTTTCTAAATTGTTCGGATGGGGTGCGTTTTGGATAATGCTTGGTCTGCTTTTTGAGCCTTCACAAGGCGGTATTAAAAAGGACCCGAGCAATATGAGCTATTATTTTACAACTGCAGGTCTGGCGATATTTTCGGTGATAGCAATAGAGATATTCTTCGAGACTGCACGGCGAAAAAGAATATTTAATCTGTTTATATACAGTGGTCAGAATCCGATGATAGCATATCTTACTACCTCTAATGTTTTGCTGCCTGTGCTTACAATAACATCGCTGCGTTCGGTTGTTTTCAGCATGCATGGTTCACATCCATGGGTAGGGTTTGTTATTGGAGTTTCTCTGGTTGTTGTAGTTGGACTTTGGGTGAGCTTGTTCTCACGTAGAAAAATATTTCTTAGAACATGATGAAAGTAAAAGGGGAAAGTGATGAAACGAACAGTGGGGGTATTGATAGTATTGGCAAGCGTTGTAATGGCGGCAGATGTTGTTACTGAGCCATTTGTAGGGGTGACACATATTCATCGTACGCTAAGTTCTCCGCGACCATTAAATATCAATATTGTAAAGATCGATCTTGGTGCTGAGGGTATAAGTTTTAAGTCTACGCCGTCCAATGGTGATGCGGCAGGTGAATCCAATGCGAGCAAGATGACTGATTTTGTAAATGCGCAGGGTGCTCAGATTGGTATCAACTGCGGGTTCTTCTTTTGGGACAGCAATGCCGGCGGTTATGATGTAATGGGATATGCTGCTTCTGAAGGTGAAGTTTACTCAAAATTTACGGCATGGAGTGACTGGCCAACGCCTTATGTTTCGCTGAATATATCAAGTACAAATAAGGCTGATATCATTTACCCTTTGCCGAGTTTTCCGATAGGCGGGTATGTGGCTCCATTTGGAGTGCAGGTTTACAATGCTGTTGCCGGCAGCGAATGGATAGTTAAAGATGGGGTTAATAATGTCAGCAACTGGGATATCAATACGGCTCTCCATCCAAGGTCTGCTGGCGGTATTACTGCTGACAATCATCTTATTCTGCTTACAGTAGATGGCCGGCAGGAAGGTTTCAGCGAGGGCATGTATGTCAGTGAGGTCGCCGATCTGCTTATTAGCCTTGGGGCTGTGCAAGGTATAAATTTTGATGGTGGCGGTTCGACTGCTATGGCATTTGCCGATCCATTGCCAAGACTTGTTAACGTGCCTATAAATGGAGGCGTCGCTTACTCACAGAGAAGTACGCCCAATAACCTTGCCGTTTATGCTATATCAAATACTACTGTACCGGATAGGACTGTGTTTGTCGATTTTGAAGACGGCAATGAGTCGACATTTGCATATTCACCAGGATATTCCGGCTCTACACTGGGTATAGACACATCTCAATCAACGGCCGAGCCAACAACGGATGATTCATGGACAGGTCAGTGGTGCGAGAGATTATTTATAAAGGATGATCCTGCGACAACGGCTGTCGCTGAATATTCGGAAGGCGGATGGTTTGTCAGGTGGGTTTCAGGTGCAACGGCAAGTCCATCACAGAATATTGCAAAGCCGACTACCGGTTATGTCGGTTTCTGGGCCAAAACATCAAGTGAGAATCTTAAAATTTCGATAGTTCTTGATAATGATTCACAAATGGAAAGAGGTCTGCCGATTGATATGCCTGCGGATGGATATTGGCATTGTTATCAGTGGCCACTTGAAGATGATAATAGCTGGGAAGGCTGGATAAATGGTGATGGATTAATTACCGGTTCAAGCTTTACTCTCGACAGTATTCAGATATTTGGTCCTGACAATGATTGTGAGATTTTTGTTGACACAATATGCCATGATGTGCAAAATACCATAGATGATATTGATGATTGCAGCGGTATCTTGAAGGCAGGTATGGGATTAGCAGCTGATTTGTCAGGTGATTGCATAGTAAACGGTGATGATCTTGATATTATTGCACAAAATTGGCTTCAGGAAAATTCTGATGCTGATATTATTGTTTCTTCAGGTAATATAGTAGATCTTCTTGATGTTTCGGCTATTGCTGAGGCTTGGCTTGATTCCAATGATCCTGCAGGTAATTAATATAACAAAGGGTGGTTGAAATGAAAGACAGATTGGGAAGACGTGATTTTCTGAAAGTATCGGCAGTCTCAATGGCGGGTGTTTTCGGCGGATGTTCACAGCAAATGAGCAATACAGGAAACGAAGAACCGATTTTGCGTATAGGTGTAGTGGCAGATATTCAATATGCTGACAGAGACCCGGTTTCTCAGTACAACTCATATTACAGACCTTCCATTCCAAAGTTTGAAGAATTTGTGGATAAGATGAATTCTGAAAGTTTGGATTTCGTGATTCAACTTGGTGATTTTGCAGACAGGGATGTGAAAAGTTATGATAAACTGCTGCCAATCTGGAATAAGCTCAAAGCCCCTAAAAGATCTGTTATTGGCAATCATGATATGGAGGCTGCGGGAAGCTATCCTGTTGTTCTCGAAAAGCTCGGTCTTGAAAAGCCTTATTATGACTTTGTAGTCAAAAACTGGCGTTTTATTGTAATCGACACAAATGATATCGGTGTTCTGGGCAGTAAGGAAGGCGATTCCAGACGCGAGAAAGCCTTGCGGTATATAGAACTGATGGAAGAGCTTGGTTATCCTAATGCCCGTGTATGGAACTCTACTGTGAGCGATGAACAGGTAGAATGGGTTAGAAGCAGGCTTGAACTTGCAAATTCCAATGGAGAGTCCGCTATAGTTTTCGGGCATCATACGATTGTCTCCAATGAGCCGGGTCTTGATATATGGAATCCCGGCAGGCTCATAAAATGCTTCAGAGATAATGAATCTTTTAAGGCCTATATTTGCGGGCATCATCATGAAGGTTCTTTTGTTAAAATTAATGATGACCACTATCTTACAATGAATGCTATGATGTCAACTCCTGATACAAGTGCGTATTCCATAATGGAATTGTATGATGACCGCATAGCTGTAAATGGATTTGGACGGCAGCAGGACATGGTGCTGCCTATAAAATAAATAAATGGGTGATTTCTAAGAGGATGATGAATAATGAAAACTTTCGAACAGCTGCAGAAGATTTACAGCGATAATTTGACAAAATCAATAATACCTTTCTGGATGTCTAACTCTCCGGATTGGGATAACGGCGGTACATTTACCTGTCTTGATGATGATGGCAGTGTATACGATCCTAAAAAGTATATATGGTTACAGGGCCGAAGCGTATGGATGTTCTGTCGTTTATATAATACACAGGAGAAGAACGAGGAGTATTTAAAGATTGCCAAGCTTGGCCTTGATTTTATCGAAAAGAATGCTATTGATTCAAAAGGAAGATACTACTTCAGCCTTATGCCCGATGGTACGCCTTATTTCTATCAGAGAAAGGTTTACGGGGCAGTGTTCTGCATGCTTGCCTATCTTGAATATTTTAATGCGACAGGCCAGCAGGAGTATTTCGATAAGTCAGTTGACTTGTTCTGGAAGATACGTGACTGGATAAATGATCCTTCATTGCTTGACAGACCTATATTCAAGGGATTACCAAAGACCAGCTCGCTTGCGGATGTTATGGTACTTGCCAGCATGGCGATAGAGCTTGCCGCTGTTGATAAACAGCAGGCTTATCTTGATGTAATGGCTGATTCTTTGAAAAATATCGATCGCCATTATGATACAGACAAGAATATCCTTATGGAGACAGTAGCTCTTGACGGTACTGATCTGACTAAACTGCCGGAAGGAAGATTCTTTAATCCCGGACATTCGATAGAGGTAGCATGGTTTATGCTTCATCTTCTTGAATTTTTACCTGATGCGGAAAAAGAAAGCATGGCTTTCGATATCATCAGGGGTTCAATGGATTTCGGCTGGGATAAGGAATTTGGCGGACTCTACTATTTTATGGATGTAGAAAATAAGCCTACTTTGCAGCTTGAATCGGATATGAAGCTCTGGTGGCCTCATACAGAAGCGATATATGCATTAGGATTAGCATACAAGAAAACCGGCAGCGAGTTTTGGTTGGATATACTTAATGATGTACATGATTATACATTTGATCATTTTGTTGACGAAGAAAACGGCGGCTGGTATGGTTATTGCGACAGACGTGGAAATCTTACGCATACCTCCAAAGGAGGCAATTACAAAGGATTTTTCCATGTGCCGAGAGCAATGCTTTTAACTTCACAACTTTAACATAATTGATTTATAGAGAGAGACCGATGAAAAGAATTAAATTAATGGTTTGCCTGTTATTTCTGGCAGGAGTTGTTATGTCTGAAGCAAAAGAATTGAAATGGATTGATGTTTCAAATGATAAGTCTGTTGAAGTTGATGGCCTTGCCTGGTTTGAACAGAATGAAGGTAAGTTTATAAGGCTGCCGCTTGAAAGGAAAGATGAGATTACCAAGACAGCCTGGTGGATGAGTCTTTGTCCAAGTACGGCAAGGGTTCGTTTTAAGACAGATTCTACAACGCTGAGGGTTAAGGTAGATCATGGAATGGCTGACCCTTCAAGAATTGCGATGTGGCATATGAGTTCTGTTGCTGTTAGCGGTATTGACCTCTATATTGGAGAACCCGGCAACAGAGATTTCTGGAGAACCACGCATCCTAAAGAGGGAAACGGCGAATATGAGCATGTTTATTTTAAGGGATTAAATAAGGAAATGAGGGAGTTTACAATGTATCTTCCTTCATATTCAGAGCTTAAGAGTCTAAAGATAGGATTCGATGAGGATTGTCAGATACTTGAGCCTACTGCTTATCAGATACAGAAGCCTATAACTGTTTACGGCACATCAATCACGCAGAGCGGCTGTTCATCAAGAGGTTCGAATGGGTATGTCGCATTGCTTGAAAGAAGGCTCAATGCGGATGTTGTTAATCTTGGCTTTTCCGGCAGCGGTTGTGGTGAACCTGTAATGGCTGAGCTTATGACACAGATTGATGCTTCAGTATATATTGTTGATTCTGTAGCCAACATGGAAACAGACCTTATGGATCAGAGATATGAAAAGTTCGTAAGGATACTTAGAGAAAAACGTCCTGAGATTCCGGTTATCCTAATGACTAAGATACATTTTGCTTTTGAGATAGATCCTGATGCCAGAGCAGGTTATGATCGCCAGCATAAGGCTTTATTTGCAACGTATAAGAAGCTTAAAGAAGAGGGCGATGACAATGTGTATCTTTTTGATACGGGGCAGATCATCAAGCCCGGCGGTGACCATCCGACAGTTGACGGCATACATATGACTGATGTAGGATATCAGATGGTGGCTAAAGAGCTTGTACCATTTGTAAAGGAGATAATAGAAGAATAAATTAACAGCTTTGATTAACAAGGCTGATTATAGAGTTTCAATCATCCTCCATGTAGCAGCAGACCTGATGCGTTCGGGTTTGCTGCTTTATTTTTATCTTGTATTTGGCGGTCTTTTTGTTAAACTTTGCGACTGTTTTTATAATTGCCAATATCTGTTTAATGTTGGCGAGAATTAGTGATAATTTGTTTTAATTACTGGACTTAAGAAATAAAGCTTATGAACTCATTTAAGAGATTAATGAAATATATCTGGCCACAGTGGCCTTCACTGGTAACTATATTTGTCGCAGTGATTTTCATCGGTCTGCTCTTCTCAGCCAGTTTCGTAACCGTTATACCCCTGCTGAAGGTCATGATGGGGCAGGAGGGCATTCACGGCTGGGTTAACCGTGAGCTTACCGCCAAGCGATATGGGATGGACTTCTATGTTCCTGAACGTGCTGATCTGGCCGATCCTACCAAAAATGTATTGTATTACCTTACGATAAATGAAATAGATGACGATGAAGGTGAGCCTGCCTATGAAGCAGGTCTGGCTCTAAATGACAAGATTATTTATGTTGGTGATGCAGGCCAAAGTGTTGATGAGCTTGGAAAAATGACCAGCTCACAGATGCTTAAAGAGTTGACTTGGCGGAATAAGGAAGAGAACATGACTCTGACGGTTTTGCGAACTGATTCAGAAGGTGTTGACGAGCAGGTAACTATAGATCTTGAGGCCGTAAAAAAGCCTTTCTATTTCGGATATGTAAAGTCAATAATGTCTCGGATATCCATTGACGAGGATAAAAACAGCAAGTCTGAAGCTGTTAAAATGATATTCTTGCTACTTGTACTTGCCACATTTATCCGCTGTTTCGCCCGTTTCTGGCAGGACTACCTCGCTCAGAGAGTGGTAAATATTGCCCTTAACAATCTCAGGCGTGATACATTCAGTCATATTGTGGATATGCCTATGAAGTATTTTTCTTCGGAAGGGCCTTCAGATGCAGTCAGCAGGATTATCAGGGATACCGAGGGTGCCGGTCACGGCATCAAAGTTATGTTGGGCAAGGCTATTAGAGAACCATCCAAGGCTGTTTTTACTCTTATGATGGCATTTTTCATCAACTGGCAGATCGTTGCTATATTCCTTTGCGGTGCTCCTTTCATCGGGCTGACAGTAGGCAGACTTGGTAAAAAGATAAAGAAATCTACCCGCCGTTCTCTCCAAAGCTGGTCCAAGATGCTTTGCAAGCTTGAGGAAACTATTGCCGGTTTAAGGGCGGTTAAGGTATATAATCAGCAAGACCATGAAAAAAAGCATTTTTCATCAATAAATGATAATCTGCTCAAATACCAGAATAAAATAGCAAAGGTGGAGGCTGCTACCGGACCGCTTATGGAGTCACTTGGAATGATTGCCGGTACAGTGGGCTTGCTCTTTGTTCTGCGTTTCGTGTTCAATGGTGATCTTGATGAGTCTAAATTCTTCACCTTGTTGATACTGCTCGGCTCATCAGCCGAATCTATAAGAAAGTCAAGTGATGTTTGGAATAAGGTTCAGCAGTCCAACGCTGCTTCTGAACGTGTATTCAGTGTACTTGATCAGGAGTCTGAGAAGGAAGCAGAGAATCCTGTAGAGATCGCTGATGTTAAAGATGAAATTGACTTCAGGGATGTTGTCTTTACATATCCCGGTGCGTCAGAGCCGGTGCTTAAGGGTGTAAATCTTAAGGTTAAGGCCGGGCAGAATATTGCTATAGTAGGGCCAAATGGTTCCGGCAAGACAACTTTATTGAACCTGTTGCCGCGTTTTTATGATTTTGACAGCGGAAAGATACTGATTGACGGCATTGACATTAATGATATGTCCCTTGTATCTCTAAGAAGTAAGCTTGCGGTTGTCTCTCAGAGGGTTATAACTTTTAATACGACTATCGCCGATAATATTTCCTACGGCAAGCAGGGGGCCTCAATGGATGAGATCATTGCTGCCGCCAAACATTCATATGCTCATGAATTTATAAGCAAGATGCCTGATGGATACAATACTATTATTGGTGAGGATGGGGCAGGCTTAAGCGGCGGCCAGCTTCAGAGGATTGTAATAGCAAGAGCTATTTTGAAAGACCCGCAGATACTGATATTTGATGAGGCAATGAGTCAGGTTGACGCTGACAGTGAGGCTAAAATTTCGAAGGCTCTTGATGATCTAACTTCAGACAGGACAAGCTTTGTCATTGCACACAGATTCTCGACAGTAGTTAATTCTGATGTTATTGCGGTCGTTGATGAAGGTAAGGTGATAGCTACAGGCAAGCACAGCGAGCTTATTGAAAATTGCCCTCTTTATAGAAGGCTTTACGAGACTCAGCTTATGCACTAATGGAGGAAAATATGAAAAAGATATATATAAGTGCGACACTGAAAGATTGCGGCAAAACGAGTGTAACTCTTGGACTTCTGCAAGCCTTGAGAGAACGTGGATACGATCCGGGTTATACCAAGCCTGTAGGTCAGAGATATGTCAATTTTAAGAATGAGAATCTTGATGAGGATGCTGTACTTATATATGAGACGTTTGGTCTTGGTAAATTGCATCCTAAGGACCTCAGTCCTGTTGCTGTAGGCAGAGGATTTACGCGAAAATTTATTTTTGAGTCAAATGTTGCACCGCTTGAAGAAAAGATATCAAAAGCGGTTGCAAATATTGAGAAAGAGCATGAGATAATCCTTATAGAGGGTACAGGACACGCAGGTGTCGGAAGCTGCTTTGGATTATCAAACGCCAGGGTTGCTGAGTTGCTTGATTCTGAGGTCATTATAGTTGTCTCCGGCGGCATAGGCAAGCCTCTTGACGAGGCGGCACTCTCGCTCTCGTTATTCAGGCAGCATGGAGTGAAGATCAAAGGGGTGATTCAGAATAAGGTTATACCGGAAAAATATGACAAGGTAACCGAGGCTGTGTCAAAAGGGCTTGAGAACATGGGTACCAGACTTCTCGGGGCTATCCCATTTGAACCTATGCTTACAAGATATACCATATCTCAGATTGCCGATATGTTTGAATATGAAGTTTATTCAGGTATGGATTCTCTGCATAATAAGATCGAACATATTGTTGTTGCCGCAATGGAACCGCAAAACGTACTTCAGTATGTCAAAGCCGGTTCTCTTATAATAACCCCGGGTGACCGAATAGATAATATTCTCTTGGCAGTCAGCCTTTCCGGTACTAAGGCATATCACCAGCAGTTCTGTACCAGCGGGCTTATTCTTACGGGAGGTTTCATGCCTGAGGATACTATTTTAAGTCTTCTGCGGGCAAGCGGCATACCTGTACTGGTTACAAGGGAAGAGACATATACTGTTAGTGCGAGAATGAAAGATCTGCTTTTCAAGATACAGACATCTGATTCCGACAAGATAAAAGCCACTCAGAGACTTGTTGAAAAGTATGTAGATATTGATGCTATATTGGCCTGAGAATAGCCTATATATGTATTTCGAAAAGTGGCGTTGATGCGTTATCTATAGTATCAAGAGCCGTGTTTACAACTTTTTCAACACTTTCCTGATCAAATTTTGAGAATTTATCAGTTGCAAACCTTAAGGCTTTTGCCGCAGAGCCTATCGGTTTGTATACAGCCGGATTGGTCGGCCCGAATATTGACACTGTTGGCAGCTGCATTGCTCCGCTTATATGGCTTACTCCGCTGTCGTTGCCGATATATAGTTTTGCTATACTGAGCAGGCCCACAACCTGTTCTATGTTGAGTGAACTTATTATCGCGGATGTATCTTTAAGTTTCTGAATATCATCTCTGTTGAAACGCTCGAATTCAACTTCCCCCAGAAGAAAAAGTGGCTTTAGCTGGCTCTTTTCCAGCTCTTTTGCTGTTGATATATAGTTGTCTATATGCCAGCATTTTTCCCTTCCACCGCTGCCTGGGCAGATAACTGCGAGCTCTTTATCTGAGCAGTCTATTCCGACCTGATCTCTAACGATGCTTAAGCCTTGCTGCACATCGTTAAGATTCGGACAGATAATGCCTTCAATCTCGAGAGCTTTCTTGTGGACATTCTCTACTCCGAGAGCCTCAATAGAGGGCTTTTTCAAGTTTATAAGTTCCTCTATATGAAAGTCGCTTATATGTTTGGAATTATCATCCTGTGATCTTGCCGAAAGCATTACTATTTCCGGACTGCTCGTAAAACATGCCAGGTATGCGAGGTTTGTTTCAAAGTTGCTGCCTTCTGTGCCTAAGAAGCTGATTATCCAGTCATAGCCGCTGAATGTCCTTACTAACGGGTCATCTTCTTCCAATTCAAAGCTTGATGGTTCTGTAAACATTCTGTCAAGTTTTAGTGAATGAATATTTCGTATTGATGATACCGCAGTTCTGCCCGGCATAAATGACACATAGTCTCCGGGACCGATGAAATTAATGGTCTTTATATTGAGTACTTTTTGAAGAAAAGCGGCAAGCTTTAATGTTAATACGCAGTCACCTAATGCACCACTGTGGATTATCAGGGCTTTATTTGCCGCTCTTGTATCATCTAAATAATAGAACATATCGGTTGTTCCGGATTCATTCAGCTCGTTTGGGTAGAGCGTATCCAGCCTCCACCGGCCAGATATCTCTGGTCACCTTCAGCTATATATATCGCTGCAAGCTGCCCTGGTGTTATAGCGGACATCTTGTCGTCGAATATGATTTTCATCTCATTTCCCAATGGGTATACAGTTGCACTGGCTCCCGGATTATTATATCTTATTTTGACTATTGCTTCAAAAGGTTCTTCTGGTTCATTTATCAGCCAGTTTGGTTTGTCTGTATAGCAAATCTTTGATAACAGCTTCTCTTTTGGTCCCAGTGTTACGGTATTGGTTTTAGCGTCAAGTCCTACGACATACACAGGGTCTCCCATTGCTACTCCGAGTCCTCGTCGCTGTCCTATAGTGTAGCGGTGTATGCCCTGATGTTTTCCGAGTACTTTACCGTCAATATATACTATATCACCTTCTCTAACTACCTCAGGGCAAAGATTTTCAAGACATGCTACATAATCATCATTGGGAATAAAGCATATCTCTTGTGAATCGGGTTTGTTTTCGACTCCAAGAGCATTATCTGCAGCTATTTCTCTTATTTGGTCTTTTGTATACTTACCAGTAGGAAATATGATATGTTTGACAACATCGGAATCTATCATGGCAAGCACGTATGATTGTTCTTTACGCAGATCGCTGCCGACATATATCTTGCCTTTTTCCTGACGTATATAATGGCCGGTTGCGATATGGTCACAATCTTTTGATTTCGCGTGGTCCCAGAGAAGTCCGAATTTCATTACTCTGTTGCAGTATACGCAAGGATTGGGTGTTCTTGCTTTTTTATACTCACTGCAGAAATAATCGAGGACATCATTGAATTTTTCTCTAAGATCAAGTATGTCCAATTCTATATTCAGCAAAGAGGCTACCCGCTTTGCATCTTCCATATCACCGCTGCAATTGTCATGAGTTATCATAAAGACACCGCGGCAGTCGTAGTTCTGCTGTTTCAAAAGAAAAGCGGCGACGGAACTATCCACGCCGCCGCTCATTGCTATACAAACTTTTTTCATATTGCAGTATTGCGGTTTTGATTTTATCAAGTCTTATTCTTCAGCAGGTTTTTCTGTGGTCTGCTCCTCAGCTGCTTCTGGCTGTGTTGTTTCGCTATTATCTTGAGGGAGAGTCTCAGGCTCGATCGTCATTTCTTCAACGTTTTGCTGCTCTGATTCATCAACTGCTGGTGCTTCTTCTGCTTGCTCTGCCTCGAGTGCTTTGATTTCTTCAGCAGCTCGTTGATTTGCCATATCTTCTATGCGTTGCAATTCTTCAGCTGATCTTTGCTGTTTTTTAGGCTGTACATTATTAATCCAGTCAATCCAGCCTTCTTTCTCTTTCTCCTCTTCTGCAGCAGCCTGAGCTTTAGCTTTTTCAATCTGGTTTTGTTTTACTGAAGGGTCGCCCATCAAGACGACATCCTTATGCTCATCGAAATCAGTGGTACACTTACCAACCTTGATCTTTATTCTTACGATATATGTTTCTGTGTCAAAGAGCATTCTTACTCTTGAAGGGCCAAGTGTAGGATGATCGAAACTGACTCCTTCAGGTTCATCTATTTTTGAGAGTTTGGCAGGTACTCGCTCCAATTCATAGAGCAGCTCATTGAATGTCTGCCTGAGCATCATTGCTGATGAATAAATGTAGTCACTGTCATATCTGACTACATCGATATCCTTTATATAAAGGTTAAGAGCTGTCTTGAGTGCTTCCCTTTTGCGTTCATTTTCTGTAGTTAATTCCAGCTCGTCAAATTCCGGTGGAAGCACAAACTCGAATTCAGCTCTCATTTTCTTAGACTTCGATCCGTAGAAAAGCCTCCAGCCCGGAGAATCTTCATCGACCAGGAACGCATACTTTCTTGCGGCTGTATTGCTTGCTTCATCAAAGCTGACGACATTCAGCCATATGACGGCACCATTACCATTCTGTGCCCAACTAACAACTGTTTGTTCGTCCTGACTAAGCATCTCTCCAAGAGATTCATCCTGTATGAAAGATAGAACTTCTGCAGCAGAGCTTTCGCCTATTTCAACTCTGTCAAATCTGCTAAAAACCGATTCCATTTCAGGTGCACAGCCTCTGGGTAAATGATTACACCCGCTTAAGACCAGAACCGAACAGGCCAGTAAGATAGAGATAATTGAGCGTTTCACAATATTAGCCTTTCCCAATCGTATGTCTTCATCCTTAAATTGCCAGAAGGGGACAAGCTTAGAGCCTGTCCCCGAATAGTTTAATTATCGTGATTGTCTTTTAATTAGACTTCTTTAGAATCGATCCACTTCATCATTTTGCGAAGCTTACGTCCTACTACCTCAAGCTGGCAGTCGTGATCTGCATCGTAAAGAGCGTTGAACTTCTTGAGTCCGCCCTTATACTCTTCGATCCATTCCTGAGCAAACTTGCCAGACTGAATCTCAGCGAGGATTTCTTTCATCTTAGCCTTTGTATCATCAGTGATGATCTTAGGACCAGTGATCAAGTCACCCCATTCTGCTGTGTTTGAAACGCTGTATCTCATGTAGTTGATACCGCCTTCATACATCAGGTCAACGATGAGCTTAACTTCGTGCATACATTCGAAGTATGCGATCTCTGGCTGGTAACCGGCTTCTGTAAGAGTCTCGAAACCAGCTTTGATCAGGGCAGTAAGACCACCGCAAAGAACTACCTGCTCGCCGAAGAGGTCTGTTTCAGTTTCTTCTTTGAATGTAGTTTCAATGATGCCTGCACGTGCACCGCCGATACCGTTAGCCCATGCAAGAGCAACTGCTTTGCCTGTGCCGTCTTTGTCCTGCTGAATAGCGATGATGTTTGGAACACCGCCACCCTTGACGAACTCGCTGCGTACAAGGTGACCAGGTCCCTTAGGAGCGATCATTACTACGTTGCAGTTTTCAGGTACCTGTATGTAACCGAAGTGGATGTTGAAACCATGGCAGAAACCAAGAGTCTGGTTATCTGTGAGGTTTGGCTTGATCTGTGATTCGTAAACACTTGCCTGTACTTCGTCAGGAAGGGTAACGATGATCAGAGCAGCACCATCCATTGCGTTTTTGATATCTGTCGGAGTGAATCCGTGTTTTTTAGCCAGTTCAAAGTTCTCTGTGCCTTCGAGTTCCGCGATAGCTACTTCGATTCCACTGTCTCTAAGGTTCTGCGCATGAGCATGACCCTGACTACCGTAACCAACAACAGCAACTTTCTTGCCTTTGAGCCCGTCAATTGGGGCATCATTTTCATATAACACTTGTGCCATAATGATTTTATCTCCTGTTTCTAAAAGATTAATAGCTTTTATCTATATTTTTACTCTACAATCTGCAACCAGAATTGCGATAGTAGAACGATTTTAACTTTTATAAAAAAATACTAAACTACTTTTTGGTATTTTTTTTCGATTTATACAAACTTTTCCTGTTTTTAAGCTGATTATCAGCCTCTATTGTATCTTGGCATAGCAATTGTACCTGTCCTTGCCATGCTTTTGATACCGTAGGGTTTGCAGGCTTCTATGAATGCTTCGACTTTGCTTTCCGGGCCGGAAATCTCAATCATAACGTTCTTAGGGCCTATGTCAACAACTTTAGCATCAAACATTGTTACCAGAGATTGTATCTCAGGGCGTTTATCCTGTGTAGTATGGACGTTTATAAGCATAAGATCTCTGTTTACAATGTCCTGTCCTAAGAAGTCCTGAACCTTAACTACAGAAACGATTTTGCCCAGTTGCTTGCGTACCTGCTCAACCACCTTACTGTCGCCTATTACGACTATTGTCATACGGCTCAGGTTCGGGTCGTCGGTCCTTCCAACGGCTAATGAATCTATATTAAAGGCTCTGGCGGCAAACATTCCTGCAACGTGTGCGAGAACGCCCGGCTTATTTTGTACCAATGCACTTATTACGTGTTTCATAGGTTAATCTCCATGATATTGCGATTAAAAGATGACTGTTGGTTTATATACCTGTCAGGTATGAACTTAAGACATCTTGTCGAACAAGTCTAATCCGTCCATTTCGTCAAGGGCTTTGCCTGCGGGTACCATTGGCCATACGTTTTCTTCAGGTTCGATCCTGAAGTCGATTAGGCATGGGCCTTTTTCTGCAAGCATCTTGGTTATGGCCGGCTTGATATCTTCTTTTTTCTCAACAGTTATGCCTACAGCACCCATTGCCTGAGCAACTTCAGCAAAACTTGGACTTTTCAGCGAGCTTTGAGAATAACGGTGGCCATAGAAAAGCTCCTGCCACTGCCTTACCATTCCCATGTAGCCGTTGTTGAGTATTACAACTTTTACGGGCAAGTCGTACATAACTGCTGTGGAAAGCTCAGTTAATGTCATATTAAAGCTGCTGTCACCATCAATGTCTATAACAGTGCTGTCTGGATTGGCGATTTGGGCTCCGATTGCTGCCGGAAGACCGAACCCCATTGTTCCAAGGCCGCCTGATGTTACTAAATGTCTTGGCTTACTGAACTTATAGAACTGTGCGGTCCACATTTGGTGCTGTCCTACGCCAGTAGCGATGATAGCATCACTGCCTGCCTGCCTGTTAAGCTCTTCTATTACTTCCTGAGGCTTTATGCTCTCAGATGTCTTGTCGTAAGTGAACGGGAAATTCTGCTTCCACTCATTAATCTGGTCAAACCACTCTTTGCGTTCTTTATGTTCAACGAGTTCTTTGAGCTTGGAGAGTATCTTCTTGGCATCGCCTACTACAGGTATGTCAACATTAACGTTTTTCGCAATACTTGCCGGATCGATATCGATATGCAGTATCTTTGCATTTGGACAGAAGGTTTTCAGTGTACCTGTAACCCTGTCATCAAATCTCGACCCGATTGCTATAAGCAGGTCACTGTTTTGTATCGCATAGTTGGCGTAAGCACTTCCGTGCATACCGGGCATATCAAGAGAGTTAGGCTTGGTCTGGTCGTAGCATCCAAGACCCATAAGCGTCATGGTAACAGGCAAGTTGGCCTTGTCTGCCATTTCGCTGAGCTCTTTTGATGCTCCTGCTATTACAACGCCGCCGCCGACATACAAAACTGGTCTCTGGCTTTCGTTTATAGCTTGCGCAGCCGTTTCTATCTGCCTTGTATGGCCTTCTTTGCGTACCCTGTAGCCGGGCATACTTATAGGAGTAGGGGGCAAGAACTCGGTCTGAGAAACAAGAACGTCAACCGGAATATCGATCAGAACCGGTCCGGGGCGTCCGGTTGAGGCAATATAAAAGGCCTGTCGCATTTCATCTGCAAGATCTTTTATGTCCTTAACTATAACGTTATGTTTTGTGATAGGTCGGGTTATACCTGTTGTGTCTACTTCCTGAAAAGCGTCACCGCCTATAAGCTCAGTTCTTACCTGGCCGGTTATGGCAACCAGGGGTACTGAATCAAGCATTGCGGTAGCAAGGGCGGTAACAAGGTTTGTAGCACCGGGTCCGCTTGTGGCTATCATAACGCCGGTTTTACCTGTGACACGCGCATAAGCATCGGCCATATGGCAGCCGCCTTGTTCATGTCGGGGGATGATGAAATTGAAGTCTGTGTTGTAGAGCTCATCGAAAAGCGGCAAAACAACGCCGCCAAGATAACCGAATAAGGTATCTACTTTCTGCTCTTTCAGGATCTCAACAACTATTTGTGAGCCCTTTTTCATAGTGCCGTTAGTAGGCGCATTTTTCATAGTCTTTCCTTTCCTGACTAACTTATATATTGTTATCGCGTGCGTTGTGGTCCAGAAGGCTTTTCAATGATGCCAGAAAGTTTTCCCCGGAAAACTGACCGACTTACTATTGATTTTCACCTATTCCACAGGCACGTTTATCACTGCCTTAAATGTGTATCAGGTTGATACAGAGAAGTCGTTACCCACTGTATCAAAGGTCAATTTTACTATTTATACGGTATTTGTCAATACTCAAAGTGTTTTCATATGATTAAGAGGTATAAATTAGTTGCGAATTCGGCCCTTTTATGCTAACTTATTACTACTGAAGTAGGAAGTTTTGGCAGTTTGAATCAGATATTATTAAAATATTATAAGGAAAAGACACTTTGAAGAATATTTTAACGAAGATAATCATCACTTTATTGTTAACAACTCCTATTTTTGCTCAAAAACAATCTTACGCACCTTACATATCTATAAATAAATGGATAACAGAATCCAGATATGATCTTGATGCCTTGGCCGGCCAGCCTTATCTTGTGGAATTCTGGGCCACATGGTGTTCTCCCTGTATCGCAAATATGCCTCGTATGGAAGATATATACGAAGAGTATTCGCCTAAAGGGTTACGTATGATAGGTTTATCTGTCGATCGTGACATCAGCAGTCTTGAAAAATTCGTGGAAAAGCACGAAATATCTTACCCAATAGCGGCTGACTCAGATACTCAAAACCGTTATGGTGTTCGCGGTATACCCGCAGCTTTTCTTGTTGATGCAGCCGGGTATGTTGTCTGGAGCGGTCATCCTGGGGATAGATCACTCGACAGGGCGTTGAAATCTGTTTTTAAGTATTCGCCGCCTCCTATTCTTGAAGATATTGATTTAAGCCAGTTCAAAGATATAAATGCTGATTTCGGCACAGGCCACAGGTTTTCGCAGGTTTATGCATCGCTTAAGAAGCATGCTTCTTCGACCGGAGAACTTAACGACAAAGCTAAGGATGTGATAAATGAGATAAATATCCGTTTGAAGAAGAGGATTGCTTTTGCAGACAAACTTCTTGAACGCAAGAAAGTCAAGGCTGCAGTTGATGTGTATACATCAACTCTTAAGAACTATCCTGGAGTCCAAATTACAGAAGAACTTGACGAAAAAATAAAACAGATTGAGAACGATTTGACTTAAATTCTTTTTTTTGAAATACTTAAACAAACTCTCCAGAATCCGCAAATAAAAAAGTTTGCGGATTTTTTGTGCAAAAATTTTCTATAATTAAGTTAGATGGGCATTTTATATGTTGCTAATGCCGCTCTTATTGTGTATAATTAGCCCGACTGTCCCCCTTTTGAGATTACTTTTACAAGTTTCTACTCTTGAGGTCCGCAGTTAGATACATATACGTTAAATTAAGTAAAGATGAAATTTTCCGAATTATAAGGAGCCGATCTGATGACTGAAACAAAATTAGCACTCGAAAATGAGCAGAAATTTCTGGTCGAACATGCGAAAATGGCTAAAAAAGCAAATAGAATCGACCCTTCTTTGTTCGATTTTTATAATGCCAAGCGCGGTTTGAGAAATGAAGACGGAACGGGAGTACTTGTTGGCCTTACCGAAATAGGTAGTGTGCATGGTTATATTGTCGATGAGAAAGAGAAGGTTCCGGTAGACGGTTCTCTGCATTATCGTGGAATTAATATCTTCGATCTTGTAACCGGATTTATCTCAGGCGGAAGGTTTGGCTTTGAAGAGTCTGTATACCTGTTGCTGTTCGGTAAATTGCCGACTGCTAAGGAATTTGAAGAATTTTTGTCTGTGATGGAGATACATAGAGAGGTTGAGGATGTGTTTATTGACACCATCTTGAAGGCTCCGAGTAGAAACGTGATGAACAAGCTTGCCAGAAGTGTTCTTACGCTTTATTCCTTTGACAGGAATCCGGAAGGCAGGAGCATGAAGACAGTGCTTCGTCAATGTCTTACGATGATAGCGAAGTTCCCTTCAATATTAGCTTATGCTTATCAGGCAAAATCGCATTACTATGATCGTAAGAGTCTCTTTATTCATAGGCCGCTTGCCGGTTTGAGTACTGCTGAAAACTTCCTCAGGCTGATACGTCCTGATGGTAAATTTACTAAGGTTGAAGCTGAGACGCTTGATCTTGCTCTTGTGCTTCATGCTGAGCATGGCGGCGGTAACAACTCTACCTTTACAACACATGTTGTGAGCTCTTCTGATACTGATGTGTTTTCTTCAATAGCAGCGGCTATAGGTTCACTTAAAGGACTCAAGCATGGTGGTGCAAATATAAAAGTTGCAGAGATGTTTGACAATATCAAAGATAACGTAAAAGACTGGAATGATGAAGGTGAAGTAGCTTCTTATATTGAAAAAATCATAAAGAAAGAAGCCTTCAATAAGACCGGTCTGGTTTACGGCATGGGGCATGCTGTCTATACTAAGTCTGATCCAAGAGCAATAGTTCTGAAAAAGAAAGTGGAAGAGCTTGTGGCTGAAAAGGATCGCCAGAAAGAGTATAATCTTTATCAGAATGTTGAAAAGGTGACTCCGGGCGTGTTCGCTGAGGTTAAGGGCAGCGATAAGGTTATCAGTGCCAATGTAGATTTCTACTCAGGATTCGTTTATGATATGCTCGGAATACCGAGGGATCTCTACACTGCTATATTTGCTATGGCCCGTATCGCAGGATGGTCTGCGCACCTTATCGAAGAAATGGTCAGTGGTGGCAGGATAATAAGGCCTGCTTACAAGAGCGTTTCCAAGCCAAAGGATTATACGGATATAAAGACAAGATAAGCTTATTCACCCTTAACGGGTAATTGCTATAAAAAAAGTTAAAATTCTCAAAATACCGCTTGACTTGAATGCCGTTTTTTGAGATACTATTACTTCGCACCTGATTTACAGGAGCGACTACGTTCTTTAAAAATTTAATAGTTGTAGATCCATTTATAATCGCAAAAGTGAGTGCCTTGATATATTCTGCTCAAGGATATGTCGGCAATTACAAGTGTACAATTTTTCTAAATCACTACGAGCGAATTTAAGTAAATTAGATTTAGTGTTTAGAGCCAAAAAACAAAGCAACAGCTCTTTAGCTGTTTGTGCTTCTGTCAAGATTATTACCCCTTCGGGGGTTTTAATATTAATTGAAGAGTTTGATCCTGGCTCAGAACGAACGCTGGCGGCGTGGCTAAGACATGCAAGTCGAACGAACTCTTCGGAGTTAGTGGCGAAAGGATGAGTAATGGATAGGTAACGTACCTTATGTTCTGGGATAGCGTCTGAAGCTTGCTTCTTCCGAAAGGGGCAGTAATACCAGATAATATGATACATCGCAGGTTGTATCATCAAAGATTTATCGACATAAGAGCGGCCTATTCCCTATCAGTTAGTTGGTGAGGTAACGGCTCACCAAGACAACGACGGGTAGCGGGACTGAGAGGTTGGCCCGCCATATCGGGACTGAGACACTGCCCGGACCTCCACGGAGGGCTGCAGTAACGAATATTGGGCAATGGGCGAAAGCCTGACCCAGCGACGCCGCGTGTAGGATGAAGCCCCTCGGGGTGTAAACTACTGTCAGGGATAAGTAAGTAATTTATTATTGAACTACCCCAGAGGAAGTCACGGCTAACTTCGTGCCAGCAGCCGCGGTAATACGAAGGTGGCAAGCGTTGTTCGGAATCACTGGGCTTAAAGCGTACGTAGGCGGATCATCAAGTGTCCTTTGAAATCCCACGGCTCAACCGTGGAACTGGGGGGCAAACTGGTGATCTTGAGGCAGTTAGGGGTGGGTGGAACTCTTGGTGGAGCGGTGGAATGCGTAGATATCAAGAGGAACGCCAGAGGTGAAAACGACCCACTGGGACTGTCCTGACGCTGAGGTACGAAAGCGTGGGTAGCGAACGGGATTAGATACCCCGGTAGTCCACGCCGTAAACGATGCCTACTAGACCATGGTACTCTGACTGTATCATGGTTGTAGCAAAAGTGTTAAGTAGGCCGCCTGGGGAGTACGGTCGCAAGGCTAAAACTCAAAGGAATTGACGGGGGCTCACACAAGCGGTGGAGCATGTGGATTAATTCGAAGCAACGCGCAGAACCTTACCTGGGTTTGACATGGTTGGATGCCGCCTTGGAAACAAGGTTGGTTGCCCTCTTCGGAGGGTGAAACTTTCACAGGTGCTGCATGGCTGTCGTCAGCTCGTGTCGTGAGATGTTGGGTTAAGTCCTTAAACGAGCGAAACCCTTACCGTTAGTTACCATCAGGTTATGCTGGGGACTCTAGCGGGACTGCCGGTGTTAAACCGGAGGAAGGCGGGGATGACGTCAAGTCCTCATGGCCTTTATGCCCAGGGCTTCACACGTGCTACAATGGTAATGACAGAGCGATGCAAGACCGCGAGGTGGAGCAAATCGCATAAACATTGCCTCAGTTCGGATTGCAGTCTGACAACTCGGCTGCATGAAGTTGGAATCGCTAGTAATCGCGTATCAGCTATGACGCGGTGAATATGTTCCTGAGCCTTGTACACACCGCCCGTCAAGTCACGGAAATCGGGAGCACCCGAAGTCGGATTGTTAACCTTTATTGGAGACGTCTGCCTACGGTGAGTTCGGTAACTGGGACTAAGTCGTAACAAGGTAGCCGTAGGGGAACCTGCGGCTGGATCACCTCCTTTCTAAGGGATAACTTAGATCACTTGGTCTTGGCAATTATGCCACATTTAATAGATCAAGCGAGTTATGTCAGCCGCTTTTACGGTTTTGGACCTACAACTACGTAATTATAAGCCTTCAAGGATTCGTTCTTGAAGGCTTTTTTCATGCGCGGAGAAGCCCGCTCCTTCACAGTCACGGTACTGTTGAAAGTGGGTATTGTAGAGTCAGTACCGCGACTGTGAGGGAGCGGGTAGTATCTTTGAGCTTGAAACTTTTTTGGGATTGGTGTATATTGGAGAGCTTCAAATTGTTGTATTTTTCTTTATAAGGCTGATTTTATGGAAGAGGCAGTGACTGACCAGGCAGTTGAATATAAAAAGGCAAGGTTATACCCAAGGCTTCCTTTAGTTGGAATTATCCTTGCATTATCCTCGATTTTTACCATGGGGATTACTCTATGTTATTCTGTTGGAATCGGGATTGCCTGCTTAGTGAAGTTTTTCTGCAAATCTCAATATGGTCATTGGCAGCGTTTACTGTATTTAGCCGGATTCATAGCTCCTTTTTTGATGATAGGCTTTTTTCTTGATTTTGCAGGTATATTGGGGAGCATAAGCTTGATTTCCGCCTTGGTTTTCGGTGCATATTTTATTTCAATGACCTTTAATAAAGATTCCATTCTTTCAGATGTACTGATGACGGTAATTGCTGTTTTGCCAATATTGGGGATGCTTTGGTTTCTCGCCGGAACTTCTGTGCTAAAAGATTCCGCTCAATTGAGCCTGCTTCTTTTTTCAATTAGGTCAGGTATAGTGCTTTTGCCTTTCTTGACACTAATGATTATTATAAACAGATTCGTTACTGATAAGCTTAGCATCCAAATAGGCCGAATTGTTATACGATTAGTCTTGATTGCCGCATTACTTATGGTTCCTGGCAGGCGTTCGTTTACCGATCAAAATATGTTTTTGAAAGGTTTGGAGAAAACCGTTAGTGAAAATATAGATATTGAGGCTGTTGAAAATTGGCTCAAGACTCAGCCTATTCCTCAAGTTTCAGAGGATTCGGAAGAAGATGCTTTCATTACGGTTGCTTTAGAGCAGCAGCCTGATTTTGTAAAGACTTTTTCCGGCGGTAAGGATATTGATATCCGCTATAATCAGGAACAGCAGAGGTTTTATGTATGTAAAGGCGATAGTATTATGACCGTGTTTTGCTTTTACTGGAAAATCTGTATAAGTTCTAAAGAAATTGAAGAATCGGTAGCTGAAAATGGAGAAATGGTTCTTTTGACACCATCAAGCTATATTTGGTGTGATTATTCAAGCTGATGTCCATAAAAAGTCTAAGTGGGGCCCTTGGGTGGTCTAATATTTATTGACAGGGCATTAATAGCGTTTATAATACTATGTTTTTACGTTTTATATCGTTTAGACATCTCGCCGTTGTCGGAGGATCAGAAAATTCCCCAGTGAATGTAAAACGGTGGTACTATTATTCTTTAGTAAGGTTAGACTTATGGAAGATGCTATAAAAAAAGCGAAGGGATTAATCGAGGCGATGGAGTATATCCGTCGGTTCCGCGATAAGATAGTTGTCATAAAACTTGGCGGCAGCATTCTTGAAGACACTGGTCTGCAAGAGAAGCTGCTCCGCGATGTTGTTTTTATGTCTACGGTCGGGATGCGTCCTATAATCGTGCATGGCGGCGGCAAGCATATTTCCAAGGCTATGCAGGAAGCCGGTATTGAGCCGGTTTGGGTTCATGGCAGACGCTACACCGATGAACGTACACTGAAAATTGTTGAACATACGATAATCAATGAGGTTAACAAGCCGATATGCGACTTGCTTAATTCTATGGGTGCAGAAGCTATGGGGCTTCACTCCATGAGCAGTTGTGTGCTTTGGGCAAAGCCGCTGGAGTTGAAAACAGAAGAGGGCCGTAAGCTTGATGTCGGTCTTGTAGGTGAGGTTGACAAGGTTAACGCAGAGCTGCTTGTAAAGCTTTGTGCAGCGGGTACTATTCCGGTTATCGCTCCAGTAGGTGTTGATAAGACCGGTAAAAAGCTCAATATTAATGCCGACAGCGCAGCAGGTAAGGTTGCCGCGGCAGTGAAGGCTGAGAAATTTGTATTGCTGAGCGATACTCACGGTATTCTTAGCGATGTCAACGATCCGGACAGCCGTATTTCTTCATTGAATGAAGATGAGGTTAAGGATCTGATAAGCAAGGGTGTTATTACATCCGGTATGCTGCCGAAAGTTGAGTCGTGTTTTACTGCTCTTGACGGCGGAGTGAAAAAGGCTCATACAATTGATGGGCGTATTGAGCATTCTCTTCTTCTTGAAATATATACAGAGAAGGGTATTGGTACTCAGATAGTTCATTGATTGAGCAATAAGCAATTAGCAACAGTACCGCGACTGGTAAGGAGCGGGAAAATTATAAAAGGCTGTAAATTATGAATACACAAGAAATAATAGCTCTTTTTGATAAATACGTGATAGCCAATTACGGCAGGTTGCCCAAAGCAATTGTAAAGGGTGAAGGTAACTGGCTGTTTGATGCTGAAGGAAACAAGATTCTTGATATGTTTCCGGGATGGGCGGTAAGCGGCATTGGTCATTGCCATCCAAAGGTATCTGCGGCTATAAAAAAGCAGGCCGATCAGCTTCTGCACATAGACAATACATTTTACACTTACGAGCAGGGCAGGCTTGCACAGCTTATAAGTGAGAACAGTTTTGGCGGCAAATGCTTCTTCTGTAACAGTGGAGCTGAGGCCAACGAAGCGGCGATAAAACTTGCACGTCTTGCGACATCAGAAGGCAAGTATCGTATTATAACGACTGAAAACAGTTTTCACGGGCGTACCTTTGCAGCTATAACAGCTACAGGTCAGCCGAAATATCATAAGGGTTTCATGCCTCTGCTGCCTGGATTCCGCTATGTACCGTTCAATGATGTTGCCGCTCTTGAGGAAGCATTCGATGATGAGACAGCGGCAGTAATGATTGAGCCTATACAGGGCGAGGGCGGCGTCAATGTCGCTACTGAAGAGTATATGCTTAAGATACGTGAGCTTTGCGATGCCAACGGTGCGGTTATGATACTTGATGAAGTGCAGACCGGAATGGGACGTACAGGCAAGTGGTTCGGCTACCAGCATTACGGTATTGAGCCGGATATCATGACTCTTGCCAAGGCGCTTGGCGGCGGAGCGGCAATTGGTGCCATGACTGCTAAGAGTGCTATTGCTGCTTCACTGAGACCGGGAACTCACGCTTCTACCTTTGGCGGCAACTCAATTGCATGTGCCGCGGCTATTGCTACTTTTGAAGCTATAGAAGAAGAAAATCTTATTGATAATGCTGTTGCAATGGGTCAATATGCCTGTGAAAAGCTCGAAGAGATAGCGGCAAAATTCCCGGTGATCGACCATATAAGAGGGAAATCTTTGATGATCGGCATACAGCTCAAGATATCAGGAGCAGAAATAGTAAGTAAGTGTCTTGAAAGAGGGTTGCGTATAAATTGCACACATGATACCGTTGTACGTTTTATGCCATCGATGACAGTGACAAAAGAGCAGCTCGATCAGGCCCTTGAGATATTCGAGTCTGTTCTTGCCGAGATCGCTCCTAAAGAAGAAGAGCTTGACAATGAGGATAATTAGACATGAGGCGTGAGCCTTATAAACAGGAGTGAGCAATAGCGAACACCTCAATTAATTATCAATTGTCAACTATTAATTGAACACGGAGATAATAATGAAACATTTTCTTTCTATAAACGATTGTACAACTGAGCAGCTCAAAGAGCTTCTTGAGCTCTCGATAGACCTAAAAAAGCTTTATAAGTCTGGCGGACGTGATTTGTGTCTGGCAGGCAAAGTGCTTGCGATGCTTTTCGAGAAGCCGAGCCTTCGTACTCGCATGAGTTTTCAGACGGCCATGATTAATCTTGGCGGCAGTGCTATTTATGTTAAGCCTGAGGATGTCGGCGGAATTGGAAAACGTGAGCCGGTAAAGGATTTTGCACGTGTACTCAGCGGCTATGTTCATGGCATAATGGCTCGTACATTTGCCCATGAGACTGCTACTGGTCTGGCACAGTGGGGAAGCGTACCGGTTATAAATGCCTTGACTGATTACTCGCATCCTTGCCAGGCAATGGCGGATGTGCAGACTATAATCGAGTCGTTCGGCAAATGCGAAGGGATCAAGATTGCCTATATCGGTGATGGCAACAATGTTGCGCGTTCACTTGCCAATGTATGTGCGAAGCTTGATATGTCTATCGTTGTGGCTTCTCCTGCCGGTTATGAGCTTGACAGTGAATCTATTGACGTGGCCAATGATATCGCTGCCGGTACAGCAAAGCAAATCTCCGATCCGCTTGAAGCAGTCAAGGATGCTGATGTGATCTATACCGATACATGGACAAGCATGGGCCAGGAAGCAGAGAAGGAAAAACGCATAAAGGATTTCACCGGTTATCAGGTAAATGAGGATATGCTTGCCGCGGCTCCGAGCCATGCGAAGGTAATGCACTGTCTGCCGGCATATCGCGGACTTGAGATTACTGATGAAGTGATCGAGGGTAAGCAGTCGATAATATTTGAGGAAGCGGAAAATCGTCTCCACTTCCAGAGAGCACTGCTCAAAAGTCTGCTTCAGTAAGAAAGAAACTTGAATAAAATATCAAAAGCCGCAATGACTGTAAAAGTGATTGCGGCTTTTTTAATGCTGATTTTCAGATGTTTTGAGCATATCAATATCTCATTCTTCTATGCCCTTCGTAAGTAAATTGGCTACGAATTGCTGCTTGTTTTTAATATGATAGGAAACCACAAATAGATAAGCGGCAAATATTATGCTGATAATGGCACTCAGTTTTAGCATATTGGAGAAATACAAAAAGTCTTTTATGTTTCTGTTCAAAGCAGAGATAGAGAGATAGCTGCAAAGAGATTGTACCAGACGTGTTAAGGCTAATCCTGTACAGGCGATAACAAAAGTTTTGAGTAGCTGCTTTGTTATTGAGGATATGCTTAGGAGAGTTTCTTCTGATTTATTTTTCGCTATCGTAGACCATGCTTTTTTTGTTAAAAAAATAAAGAATAATGTTAACAGTAGAACAGGTATTTTGGTAAATATCCCTTGTGAAAGAGTAAAGCATGATGCGTTTGTTATAAGTTGGTTTTCGTTGCCGGTTGTGTCTGTTTGAGTAAGGTATAGGATTAAATAAAGTAGAATTCCCAATGAAGTGATGATGAATTTCAGGGAAATAATCGTCATGCTTATGGGGAATATTGATTCATTGGTTATTTTTTCATCATAGACATTTATCTTTAGCTTTTGGGGTATGAATAACAGTACCTTAGCCAGCCATTCTCCGCGTTTGATTAAATAGAAGCACAGGCAATATGTCACCAAAATAGATGTTGCCATTGCAAGCTCCTGTATCCACTCCATATATTGTCCGTTGATTGAATTAAGGTGCCATATAATTTGCCTTACTAATAGTATAATTGAAGCAATGCTTTTGAGTATCAGGAAAAAGCCAGTGAATCTTACAATAGTGAGCATAAATAGAAAGAGAGAAGAAGTGCAATTGTGCGGTATGAATTTCTTTGCTTTCTTTGCGACATATTTTCCATCAATAAGAAGATAAACAGCCAAAATTAAGGTTGTTATGTTTGCGATCACAGAAGATGAGTTTAATCCTGATCTGGATAGTCCAAGTCCAAGATAGATTAAACTTTTCAAAAACAGTATTAAGCCTAATATTCTAAAACCCAAAATGGATATGTTAAGTTTGCTTGGCATTATTGTCTCCCTTCCCTCCTTATGAGGCCGCCTTTTTGTTGGTTATTATCTCCAGCATTTCTATTTTCATTATTTTTGAGAGGGCTAAGTAAACTGATGCGCATATTATTATCTGGGCGGCAATCCTTATGCAGTTGAATTTCAGGTCTGCGGGAAGGGCGGCCATTGCGATCATAAGGGTCCTGCCGGCAATAAACATGATAACTGATGCGATGATGACTTTTGTTATAGCAGTTGCAAATCCTTGCGTAAACTGTTCCCTATATCTGTTTTTCAGTACTGCCAGAAGTATTATAATCTGTATATAGGAACAGATTGCGGTTGCCAGTCCCAGGCCGGCCGCTCCCATGAACCATATAAGCGTAAGATTGAGCAAAACATTCACGATCACCGCGATTACGGCAGTTCTTGCCGGCATTTTGGAGTCGTTTGTTGCATAAAAAGCTCGTGTTATTATCTGCTGTATGAAGAAGCCTGCCAGCCCGAAGGCGTAACAATATAATATGATTGAAGTCGATGTAATATCCGAGGCGGTAAACTTATCACCTTCAAATAGTACGGATATCAGCGGTTTTGCAACAAGGCACAGTCCTACGCCGCAAGGAATTGCCAGATAAAAAGCGCATTTGATTCCTTTTGTGAGGGTTGATATGAATTCTTCATTGTCATTTCGTGCTGCTGAACGACTCAAAACAGGGAATATTGCGGTGGCGAGAGCTATTCCGATTACTCCGAGTGGCAGTTGGTAGAGCCTTTGCGCCAGATAAAGCTGCATCACGCAACCTCGCCAAAGAGGATAAGCCATTGTTTTTCCCATTATCACAAGCTCGGCTCCCTTTGCTTCCGAGCCGGAAAAGAACCATGCTATAATATCGTCGGCGAAAGTATTTATCTGTGTGGCTGTTGTTCCGAGTATCATGGGGCCCATAAGCCAGATTACCTTGCGAAATGCTCCTGAGTTTACTTGCCAGCAAGGCATCAGCTTTACACCTTTCTTTTTTAAAGGTATAAGCTGCATTACCGTCTGTACGATTCCGGCTATAAGTACGCATACCGCCGCAGTGTATACTTGTGCAGTGGTTGGCAGGCCAAGTAATGAGCCGGTTATGACTATTGCACCTATAATAAAGATATTTAGAACCACCGGTGCGGCGGCCGGCGCTGCAAAGTGCGAATGCACGTTCAGAATGCCTGCCAATATCGCTACCGTACAGATAACAGCAGCATAAGGGAGCATTACAGAGGCAAGGGATATGATTGTTACAGTCTCTGGGGTTGGATTTGCCGCAAATCGGTATATCCACATTATTGCCCATCCGACAACCACCAGAAAAGAAAGAAAAGTGAACATTATGGTGACCGTCGTATTTGCGAGCATATCGGCTGTTTTACGGTCTTTTTCAAGCATTTCGCTGTAAACCGGTATGAAAGAAGCGCTTGCGGCGCCTTCACCGAATATGCGGCGTGAAAGATTAGGAATGCGAAAAGCTATAAGCCATGCATCGCCAAGGGCCGTAGCCCCAAAATATTTACTGTAACAAATGTCTCTTATAAGCCCAAGAATGCGGCTTAGCATAGTAAATGAGGCAATTTGTTTAAATCCCTTGACCATTTATCAATCCTTGTTATAATAAGCGACCTGATTTTGAAATATAATATAATCGCTGAATGCGGTATATGATACCTGCTTTAGGTTTGGTATCAAGAAATACTGCAAATTAATGGATAAATTACTGAGTTTTTACAAAAAAGACGACTGTAACCCTTCCTGAAAAGGTATTTTTTACAAAAAAGTCACTTTTTTTAGGCTTTTTGCAAAATTTTCCTTCCATCGAAGGGTTATTTAATTATATTAGTCGTTCTATTTGTTATTGCGGGGAGCGGTCCCTACTGTACCCGCTGAAAATAGCAGTAAGGTTGCTGCTGTAGCTCAGTCGGTAGAGTACATCCTTGGTAAGGATGGGGTCATGGGTTCGAATCCCGTCAGCAGCATTGTAACGAAATAAACGACTGTGAGTAGCAGTCGTTTTTAATAAGAATAGATAATTTAAGAGTAACCTAATTATTGGGGGTTAACCTGAAATGGCAAAAGAAGTATACGAACGTACCAAACCTCACGTAAATATTGGTACAATTGGTCATATCGACCACGGTAAAACTACCCTTACAGCCGCCATTACTATGCGTATGGCTGTAAAGCAGGGTACAAAGGCAAAACAGTTTGACGAAATTGACAACGCTCCTGAAGAGAAAGAGCGCGGTATTACAATTAATACAGCTCACGTTGAGTACGAGACAGATACTCGTCACTATGCTCACGTTGACTGTCCTGGTCACGCTGACTATGTTAAGAACATGATTACTGGTGCTGCTCAGATGGACGGCGCTATTCTTGTAGTAGCTGCATCTGACGGTCCTATGCCTCAGACTCGTGAGCACATCCTGCTCGCTCGTCAGGTAAACGTACCAAAAATCGTTGTATTCATGAACAAGGTTGATCAGGTTGATGATCCTGAGCTTATCGATCTCGTAGAAATGGAACTTCGTGAACTGCTCAGCAAGTATGACTTCCCTGGAGATGATATCCCTATCATCAAGGGTTCTGCTCTTGCGGCAGTAGAGTGCGAAGGTAAGGATGATGAGAAGTGTGCTCCTATTGACGAGCTTATGGCTTCAGTGGATGAGTACATCCCAATTCCTGAGCGTGCAGTAGATCAGACATTCCTTATGCCTGTTGAAGACGTATTTAGCATCAAGGGTCGTGGTACAGTAGGTACAGGCCGTGTTGAGCGTGGTATGATCAAGATCGGTGACGAAGTAGAGTTAGTTGGTATAGTAGCTACTAAGAAGACTACTTGTACTGGTGTTGAAATGTTTAATAAGACACTTAACGAAGGTCAGGCCGGTGACAATGTTGGTCTTCTTCTTCGTGGTGTTGAGAAGAGTGATCTTGTACGTGGTCAGGTTATTGCTAAGCCAGGTTCAATCACACCTCATACTAAGTTCAAGTGTGAAGTTTATGTATTGACTAAAGAGGAAGGTGGCCGTCACAGCCCGTTCTTCAGCGGTTACCGTCCACAGTTCTACTTCAGAACTACAGACGTAACAGGTGCGGTTAATGAGATTACTTCTCGTGAAGGCAACCCTGTAGAAATGTGTATGCCTGGTGACAACATCGCTATGACCGTTGAAATCATCGCTCCTATCGCGATGGAAGAAGGTCTGCGTTTTGCTATCCGTGAAGGTGGTAGAACAGTAGGTGCCGGTGTTGTAACCGAAGTTATCGAATAATAAACAAAATATCGATTCTACAAACCAGCCGATGCTACTGGTATCGGCTGGTTTTTCCTTCTGCATAGCTAAAAGGAAGTCATCAAAATGGCAAAAAATGCAAAAAGAGAATTTGTTTGGCTTGAGTGTAAAGAATGCGGCGAGCGTAACTACCGTACGGAAGTTAACGTAATGGGCGGTGTTCCGAAGCTCGAACTTAAAAAGTTCTGTAAAAAAGAGCGCAAGCATACAGAGCATAAGATCAGGCGTAAATAATCGTCTGAACAAAGGTCACTAGCTCAATTGGCAGAGCAGCGGTTTCCAAAACCGCAGGTTGGGGGTTCAAATCCCTCGTGACCTGTTTTAGTTTTAGGCAAATATAACCGGCAGTAATGCATTATTTGCCTGATATTTGATTATGCGAAAAGTCACTGTGTTTTAGAGAATGGTGAAGGACAATGCAATTACACATATATAAAAGAGGACATGGATACTACACGAGATTGTGGTCAGCTATTGCCTGTCTCGCGTTGGCGGCGATAGGTTGCTATAAATTGCATTCCAAACTCGCTTTGGCAGGTAATCCATGGGTTCAAAATCTGACACCTGCAGTCGTTTGGGCAATTCTTGCCTGGTTTGTTTACTGGGTTAGCAATCGTCCTAATTTGGCTGATTTTTTAATTGCCGCCGAAGGTGAATTGAAAAAAGTCAGCTGGTCGACAAAGCAGCAGGTTGTGGCATCAACAATGATAGTTATCTTTGTTGTATTGCTGATGTCTGTATTGCTTGGATCAGTCGACGTGCTGTTCAGATTGTTCTTCGATGTCTTAATAGGTCTCTACTCTTAAATTAAAGAATAGTGGGTTGATAAAATGCAGTGGTATGTATTAAGAGTAGCTTCTAATAAGGAAAATCACGTTTGCGAAAGTCTTCAGCGTAAAGTTCAGGTAGAAGGACTTAGTGATCTTGTTGGCAGGATAGTGGTTCCTGCTGAGAAAATCAAACGCGGTGGACGCGGAGGCGTGCAGAGGGTTGTAACCCGCAAGCTTTATCCTGGATATGTGTTCATGGAGCTCGAGACTGATGAGAGTGGACGCATTCCTGAAAAGGTTTGGTTTATGATAAAGGAAACCATGGGTGTCGGTGATTTTATCGGTACTGAAGGTGTTCCTACGCCGATGCGTGACACTGATGTGGCACGTATGCTTAAGGAAGTAGAGCAGAAGGTTGAAGATACGCCAACTTTCAAGATGGACTTCCAGAAGGGCGATGTAGTTAAGATTAATGAAGGTGCTTTTGAGAATTTTGAAGGCACTGTAGATTCGCTTGATCCTGAACGCGGAATGGTACGCGTTATTGTGAGTATTTTCGGTAGAAGTACTCCTCTTGATATTGAATATTGGCAGATTGAAAAATCTTAAAAAGCTGATATTCAGGGATAGCGATAAATAAAAAGTCGCGTTAGCGACAGGTATAGACCAGTTAACAGTCGAAACGGCTGTGCGGGAGAAGTGTATTCTCGCACAGATTGTTTGCGTTTATAGATATTATTACTTTTCAACGAGGTTAGAAAAAGATATGGCCAAAGAGATAAAAAGTCAGATCAAGCTTCAGGCTCCTGGCGGAAAGGCGACACCAGCGCCTCCGATCGGTCCTGCACTTGGTCAGCACGGCGTTAATATCGGTCAGTTCGTTACTCAGTTCAACGAGAAGACTCGTGAACTCAACGGTATGACCGTGCCGGTAGTAATAAATGTTTACGATGATAAGAGCTTTGATTTCATCGTAAAAAGTCCTCCTGCTGCAGTACTTCTGCTCAAAGAAGCAGGCCTTGAAAAAGGAAGCGGCGAGCCTAACACCAATAAAGTTGGTAAGGTTACCAAAGAGCAGATCAGAAGAATTTCTGAAACAAAAATGAACGACCTTAATGCTTTCACCCCTGAAGCGGCAGACCGTATTATCGAGGGTACAGCCCGCAGTATGGGTCTCGAAGTAGAAGGCTAAAATGTATTGAATGCTTACCACGGCTAAATAGTGGGAGCGTATTCTAAAGTTAAAAACTTTAACGCGGAGTAATAATGGCAAAAAAAAGTAAAAGATATTTGAAAGCGGAAAAGATAAAGACTAAGGAAGTACTGGCTTTGCCGGATGCTGTCAAACGTCTTAAATCGTTTACCGCTACAAAGTTTGACCAGTCCGTTGAGATCGTAATGCTTCTTGGCATCGATCCACGTCAGGCAGATCAGCTCGTTCGTGGAGCTATAAGCCTTCCTAACGGTATTGGTAAAAGCAAGAATGTAATCGCGTTTTGCGATGATTCAGAAGCTGAAGCAGCTAAAGCAGCAGGTGCTGTAGAGGCTGGTTGTGATGATCTCGTTGAAAAAGTAGCTGGCGGATGGCTTGATTTTGATGTAGCTATCGCTTCTCCAAAAGTAATGGGTAAGGTTGGTAAGCTTGGTCGTGTGCTTGGTCCACAGGGCAAGATGCCTTCGCCTAAAAACGGTACCGTGACACCGGATGTTGCCACAGCCGTATCTGAGTTTGCTGCCGGTAAGGTAGAATTCAGGAACGATGATGGTGGAAATATTCATGCACTGGTAGGTAAATTGAGTTTTGATGATGACAAACTTATCGGAAACATACAGGCCTTCATCGATAATATCGAAAAGATGAGACCTTCTTCAATAAAGGGTACATATGTAAAGAAGATTTGCATAAGTGCTACTATGAGTCCGAGTGTCATGGTTCAGGCCTAAACCGTTAACCAGTATTATAAGGTGATATAATGAGTAAGTTTGTAAAAGAATTACTTCAGAAAGAGTTTGAAACACTCTTTGGTGATACGAATGAGTTTGTTGTTATCGATACAGATGGTGTAGGCGGTAATGATAATAATATGATGCGTGGCGAGCTTAGCAATAAGGGTATAAGATTGCGTGTTGTTCGCAACTCTCTTATGCGTAAGGCTATGGATGATCTTGATATGCCTACTGCTAAGGATCTGTTTACAGATGGCCCATGTACAGTTGCTTTCGGCGGCGACAGCGTTGTTGACGTAGCCAAGGAAGTTGTTGACTGGGCAAAGAAGATCAAGGCTATCGAGTTGAAGGGCGCTTATGTTGACGGCGAACTCGTACTTGGTAAAGGCGTTGTAGATCTTTCTAAGATGCCAAACCGTGCAGAACTTCAGGCACAGGTTGTACAGATCGCTCTTACCCCAGGTTCAAATATCGCAGGTGCGGTTACAAGCCCGGCTTCAAATATTGCCGGCTGCCTGAAGACAATTATCGACAAGGGCGAAGAAGCAGCGTAAGTATAGATTTAGCCGCGTTTGCGTTGTGCATGCGTGGGATTGAATGAATAATTAATAAAGATAGAAACTATCTTAAATAAACGCCTCAGATGGTTGTCCCCAAAGCGGGTTAAACGTGATGTGTTGTCGCGGCTGTCATCGGGCATTATTACAGGAGTATATAGCAATGAGCGAAGAAGCTAAAACATGGAATGCAGACATTAAAGAAATCGGCGATAAGATTGTAGCACTTACACTTATGCAGGCAAAAGAACTTGCTGACTACCTCAAAGAAGAGTACGGCATTGAGCCAGCAGCCGGTGGCGCTGTAATGATGGCTGGTCCTGCTGCAGGTGGCGATGCTGCTGAAGCAGAAGAAAAGACAAGTTTTAATGTTATTCTTGAAGCAGTAGGCGATAAGAAGATCGCTGTTATTAAAGAAGTACGCGCAATCACAGCTCTTGGTCTTAAAGAAGCTAAGGAACTCGTAGATGGAGCTCCAAAGGCTGTTAAAGAAGGCGTGAGCAAAGATGAAGCTGAAGAGATGAAAAAGCAGCTCGAATCAGCTGGCGCAACAGTAAAGATCGACTAATTCGGCTTGTCCGTATTAACCTGGATTTATCGGTGTTAGGGCGAAAAAGACTTCTTTTTTGCCCTAACACCTTCCCTGCTTATATATAGATACCAGTTTTTATTGTTACCAAAAACTTGATGAAGTGGAGAAAAATTAATGGGGTCTTGTAATAGACGCGATTTTGGAAAAATAGGTGATGCCATACCGGTGCCCGACCTAACTCTAATGCAGAGAGAGAGTTATGCTGAATTTTTGCAGCTTAAAGTCTCTCCTCAGAAGAGGATTAATTTTGGTCTTGAGGCGGTATTCCGTGAAGCGTTTCCGATCGAGGGGCAGGATCTTGTACTTGATTATAAATATTATGAACTTGAGAAGCCCCGTTATACCCCGCGTGAATGTAAAGAGCTGAAGCTTACTTACGGCTATCCGCTGCGGGTTACGTTTCAGTTGACCAACAGGAAACGTGATGAGGTTATAGAGCAGTCTATATTCCTCGGTGATATGCCTATAATGCTTGGCGGTGGTACTTTCATAATCAATGGTGCCGAGCGTGTAATTGTTAGTCAGCTCCATAGAGGTCCTGGTGTGGACTTTGGAATTGAGAACAAGGAAGGCGACCGTATTCTCCACGGCGGACGTATTATTCCTGAACGTGGAAGTTGGCTTGAAGTAAGTGTAACCAAAAAAGACAATCTTATCGTTAAGATAGATCAGTCAAACAAGCTTCTTGCTACGGTATTCTTGCGTGCGATGGCTCCTGAATATGGAACAGCTGCTGCGATCCTCCGTTTGTTCTATGAAACAGAGGACATGCCTGTAACAAAGCTTGAGCCTACAATGTGGGCGGTATGTCCGATTGTTGACACCGATACTGGTGAGATCATTGTAAACAGTGCTCAGCAAATCGGCGAGAGAATCGGTCAGATACAGGCAAGCAATCTTGAAACTGTTGAAGTTATCAGTAAGGTAAGTGATTTCCTTATCTTAAATACGCTTGCTGAAGATGAGTGTGAAGCATACGAACACGCTCTTATTAAAATATACGGAAAGCTTCGTCCCGGTAACCCTGCTAATGTTGAAAAAGCTCAACAGCTCTTTATTGAGAGATTTTATGACGACAGTCGTTATCGTCTTGGCAAGGTGGGTCGTTTCAGGCTTAACCGTAAATTTGGTACAGAAGTTGAAGAAGACCTGCAGATACTCAGGCCTGATGATTATATCAACGTTCTGAAATATATAATTGGTCTGCGCGAGAACAAAGGTGAAATCGATGATATCGATCATCTTGGAAACAGACGCGTACGTACAGTTGGTGAATTGGCTTCTGATGAGATTCGTAAGGGTCTTCTCAAGCTTCGCAGAACTGTCACAGACCGTATTAATTCGAAATTACCCGAAGATGTAACTAAGATAGGTGATATTGTAAACTCAAAGAGTGTTGCAAACCATATCGATTCATTCTTCGGCCGTGGCGAGCTAAGTCAGGTTGTTGACCAGACGAACTGCTTGAGCCAGCTTACTCACGAAAGACGTTTGAGTGCGTTGGGTCCTGGCGGTTTGAACAGAAAACGTGCCGGCTTTGAAGTTCGTGACGTTCATATTAGTCATTACGGACGTATTTGTCCTATTGAAACTCCTGAAGGTGCCAATATTGGTCTTATCTCATCTCTTGGTGTATTCGCCAGTCTTGATGAGTATGGATTCCTCATGACGCCTTACAGGAAGATTGCTGATGGAAAGATCTCTGAGCAGATCGAATACCTCCGTGCTGACAGAGAGATGGAATTGATCTTCTCTCCACCAAGTGCTGTTGACCCTGAGACAAAAGAACTTCTCAAAGGTTTGGTACTTGCTCGTGACCATGGTGAGCTTAGTCAGGTTGACAGCGAGATTGTTGAATACGTTGACGTTTCACCAAAGCAGACTGTCGGTATTTCCGCATCATTGATTCCGTTCCTGGATCATGATGATGCTAACCGTGCATTGATGGGTTCTAACATGATGAGGCAGGCAGTGCCGCTTCTTCAGACGGATGCTCCGCTGGTAGGTACCGGTATGGAAGATTCTGTCGCTCAGAACTCAAGTATGGTAATTAAGGCGGAAGTCGGCGGTACAATCACTTATGTTGATGCCAATAAGATTGTTATTGACAGGCGTGATGAGTACATTCTCCGTAAATTTGATAAGCTTAACGAGAGAACATGTCTCAATCAGACACCGATTGTTAAGAAAGGTCAGGTTGTTAAGACCGGTCAGATCATAGCAGATGGTGGTGCTACAGACAATGGACGTCTTGCCCTTGGTAAGAATGTTCTTGTGGCTTTCGTACCGTTTGATGGTTACAACTTTGAGGATGCTATCCTTATTAACGAGAATCTTGTTAAGGAAGACACCTTTACAAGTATTCATATAGATGAGTTTGATGTTGAAGTTCGTGAGACCAAGCTTGGACGTGAGGAGTTCACACGCGATATACCGAATGTTGGTGAAAAGATGCTTCGCAATCTTGATGCAGGCGGTGTAGTTCGCGAAGGAACAAGAGTTGGTCCTGGAGACATTCTTGTTGGTAAGGTGTCGCCAAAGAGCAAAACTGAACTCTCTCCTGAAGAGAAATTGCTTCATGCTATTTTTGGACGTGCAGGTGAGGATGTAAAGAACGACTCGCTCACTATGCCAAGTGGTCATGAAGGTGTTGTTATCGGAACACGTCACTTTAAGCGTTACACAGCTACTACTGATGCTGAGAAGAAGGTGCTTAAAGAAGAGATCGAGCTTCTTGAAGAGGATAGTATCGAGAAGCAGGTACATCTATTCAGACTTATGATGGAAGATGTTCATGCTAAGATTGACGGTGTTGATTTTGTAGATAATGAGACACTTCAGGAAGTAGGCGCAAGTGATAATGATGATGTTATCATTGAGCAGATCGAGCGTTTTACTCTTGATTGGCTCAAGCAGCCTGAAAAGCTCGAAGAGGTTCGCAAGGTCATAGATATGTACTGGCCTAAGATCGTTGAGCTTCAGGAAGATCTTGCACGTGATGTTGATCGCAAGAAACGCGGAGATGAACTGCCAAACGGCGTTCTTGAAAAAGTCCGTGTTTATATAGCTACAAAGCGTTCCCTGTCGGTTGGTGATAAGATGGCCGGTCGTCACGGTAACAAGGGTATTATTGCGAAGATAATGCCGCAGGAAGACATGCCGTTCCTTGATGATGGTACTCCTGTTCAAATCGTTCTTAATCCGCTTGGTGTACCTTCGCGTATGAACGTTGGACAGATTCTTGAAACTCATCTTGGCTGGACAGCAAAGGTATTGGGCTTCGATGCAATCACTCCGGTATTCGATGGAGCTGATGAAGCAGAGATACATAAGCTCACTGCTGAAGCGAATGAATATGTTACGAAAAAAGCTGCTGACCTGGAAGAGAAAAAAGAAGCTCTGCCGGCAGAAGATACTTTCGCTACAATTCCTGAGACGCTTAAGACACAGCTTTATGATGGACGTACAGGTGAGCCGTTCGAGCAGCGTGCTACTGTAGGTTATATGTATATGCTTAAACTTCACCACTTGGTGGATGAAAAGATACATGCAAGAGCAACAGGACCTTACAGTCTTATCACACAGCAGCCTCTTGGCGGTAAGGCCAGAACTGGTGGTCAGAGGTTCGGTGAAATGGAAGTGTGGGCGCTTGAAGGTTATGGCGCCGCTTATACACTTCAGGAGTTGCTCACAGTTAAGAGTGATGATATTGAAGGACGCAGCAAGATCTACGAATCAATGGTTAAGGGCAATAACTCGCTGCAGGCGGGTACACCTGTATCATTCGATGTTCTCTGTAACGAGATCAAGGGTCTTGGTCTGAATATCAGACTTGAAAAGAGTAAAAAAGGTAATTCGCCATTCTAATGGCGTTATAATACAGTCGCCTTATATAGGGAGTTGACCTTACAATGGTTGAATCTGTTTTTGAACGCATAAATGATTTTGGCTCGGTTCGTATATCTCTGGCAAGTCCGGAGGATATACGCAGCTGGTCTTACGGTGAAGTACGTAAGCCCGAGACTATTAACTACAGAACTTACCGTCCTGAAAGGGATGGCTTGTTTTGCGAGCGTATATTTGGTCCGGAGCGAGACTACGAATGTGCCTGTGGTAAACACAAAGGTACGAAATTTAAAGGTATAATTTGCGAGCGTTGCGGTGTTAAAGTTGCTCCAAGTCGTGTCAGACGTAAAAGGATGGGGCATATTAATCTTGCAGCTCCGGTTGTGCACATATGGTTTTTCAAGGCTATGCCCAGCCGCTTGAGTACTCTTCTCGGTATGAAGACCGGAGAGCTTGAGAAGGTTGTGTATTTCCAGGACTATGTTGTACTTGATCCGGGTGATACTCCTCTGGCTCCTAAACAGTTGCTGACAGAGGACGAGTTCCGTGATGCGCAGCGTAAATACGGCAGTGCTTTCAGAGCCGGTATGGGTGCTGAAGCTATCGCTGAGCTTATAGAAGGTATTGATCTTGAGCTTTTGAGTATAGAGCTTCGTGAAGAGATAAACAATACCGGAAGCAAGCAGAAGATAACCGAATATACAAAACGTTTGAAGACGGTCAATTCACTTCGCGAAAGTGGTAACGATCCTCAGAATATGATTCTGAAGGTTTGTCCAGTGATTCCGCCGGATCTTCGCCCGCTTGTTATGCTTGAGAGCGGCAACTTCGCTACAAGTGATCTTAACGATCTCTACAGGCGTATTATAAATAGAAATAACCGTCTTCGTAAGTTGATGGATCTTAATGCTCCTGAAGTTATTATACGTAACGAAAAGCGTATGCTTCAGCAGGCTGTCGATGCATTGCTCGATAACAGCAGATGCCGACGTCCTGTAGTTGGCAGTAACAACAGGGCATTGAAATCACTTACTGATATGATTAAGGGTAAGCAGGGACGTTTCCGTGAAAACCTTCTTGGTAAACGTGTTGACTACTCTGCTCGTTCAGTAATTGTGGTTGGTCCTTGGCTGAAGCTTAATCAGTGTGGTCTTCCTAAGAAGATTGCTCTTGAGCTTTTCCAGCCGTTTATTATCCGTAAACTTAAAGATCGCGGTTTCGCTGATACAATTAAGAGTGCAAAGAGAATGCTTGAACGCAGAGAAGACTGCGTATGGGATATCCTCGAAGAGGTTATCTATCAGCATCCTATAATGCTCAACCGTGCACCTACACTTCACCGTATGGGTATACAGGCCTTTGAGCCGGTACTTGTTGAAGGTAATGCTATTATTCTCCATCCGCTTGCTTGTAAAGGCTTCAACGCTGACTTCGATGGTGACCAGATGGCTGTTCACCTTCCGCTGAGTATTGAAGCGCAGGTTGAGACACATACCTTGGTAATGGCGACTAACAATATCTTCTCGCCAGCTAATGGTTCACCTAACCTTACACCTTCACAGGATATCGTACTTGGTAACTACTATATTACCACTATGATGGCTGGCGAAAAAGGTGAAGGAATGATTTTCCGTGACACTTTTGAAGCGATAAGTGCATGTGATATGGGCATTGTTTCTCTGCACTCAAAGGTTAAGGTTCGTCTGCCGGAAGGTAAGATGCTCTTTGATGAAAAAGGTGAGAGAGAAGGCGGAGTAGTAGAAACTACACCGGGTCGTTGTATATTCAATGATGTAATACATGATAAAGCACCTTTCTTCAACCTTGTTATGAGCAGCAAGCAGCTTGGAAAAGTTATTAGCTACTGCTTTAAGTGTTGCGGAAGTGGTGAAACCATTGATATTCTTGACAGAGTTAAAGATCTTGGTTTTAGATATTCAACTTTGGCTGGTATAAGTTTCGGTATTACCGACCTTATTATTCCGCCGGAAAAGGTTGAGATTATTGATAGAACCCAGAAGATTGTAGATAAGATTATTAAGGGCTACAATGATGGTGTTCTCACTGAAGGTGAGCGATACAACCAGATTATTGACGCCTGGACACATGCTCGTATTGAAGTAACAAATGCGATGCTTGACGGTTTCAAAAATGATACTCGTGACGGTAAGCCATACCTCAACCCGATTTGGGTTATGAGACACTCAGGTGCTCGTGGTAGTGTTGATCAGATTCAGCAGCTGGCAGGTATGCGTGCTCTTATGGCTAAGCCGAGTGGTGAGATTATTGAAACACCGATTAAGTCTAACTTCCGCGAAGGCTTGAACGTTCTTGAGTACTTCAGTTCTACACACGGTGCACGTAAGGGATTGGCCGATACCGCTCTTAAGACAGCGGACTCCGGTTATCTTACACGTAAGCTTGCTGATGTGGCTCAGAACGTTATTGTTACCTGTGATGAATGCGGAACACTACAAGGAATTACTAAGACTGCCATCTATAAGGGTGAGCAGGTTGATATATCTCTTGCTAAATTAATAGTAGGTAGAGTTGCACGTGATAATGTCCGTGATCCTCTTCGTGACGAGATGATAATTCGTGAGAACGAAGTTATAACTCCGGAAGCGGCTGCACGTATTGAAGAGCTTGGTCTGGACGCTATCAGGGTTAGAAGTCCGTTGACATGTGATGCACATACAGGTGTGTGTGCTAAATGTTACGGATGGGATATGAGTAAGAGCCAGACTGTTGAAAAAGGTATGGCTGTCGGTATAGTTGCCGCACAGTCTATCGGTGAGCCTGGTACACAGCTTACTATGCGTACTTTCCATACTGGCGGTATTGCTTCTCGTGCGGTTGTCGAAAGCGACCAAAAAGCACCGCGCGAAGGTTATATTAAATTCCGTGAGCTTAAGTGCGTTAAGGTTGCCAATCCAGATGGTGATGACTACAATGTTTCATTGAAGCATAGGTCAGAATTGGCAATCGTTGATGAAAAAGGCCGTGAGCTTGAAAGCTATCAGATCGAATATGGTTTCGTTATCCATGTTGATGATGAGCAGAAGGTCAAGAAGGGTACAAAGCTCTTCAGTTGGGACCCTCACCGTATTCCGATTCTTGCAGAAGTTCCCGGACGTATTCGTCTGCACGATATCATCGAAGGCGAAACAATTCGCTACGAGGAAGATAAATTCCCGATTGTTATCGAGCATAAAGGTGACAGACACCCGCAGATTGTTATCGAAGACAAGAATGGTACTATTCTCGATGTTCACTACCTGCCTGCTAAGGCACGTATTGAGGTTGATGAGGACCAGGACGTCTATGCTGGTGCACTGCTTGCAAGGCTTCCAAGAGGAAGCGGCGGTACACAGGACATTACCGGTGGTCTGCCCCGTGTAACTGAAATTTTTGAAGCTCGTAAACCTAAAGAGCCTGCTGCTATGGCTGAGCTTTCTGGTGTTGTTGAACTTCAAAGAGAAAAACGCCGCGGCAAGATGACTATTATCATCCGCAACGAAGAGTCTGGCATGGAACGTGAGCATCATGTACCGCGTGACCGTCATCTCAACGTTCATACAGGTGATAAGGTTATGGCTGGTGATCCTCTAACACAGGGTCCGCTTGTGCCGCATGATATTCTCAGAATTCGTGGTGAAGAAGCTCTGCAAGCTTACTTGCTTGGTGAGATACAGAATGTTTACCGTGCACAGAATGTAAATATCAATGATAAGCACGTTGAAGTGATTGTTTCACAGATGTTGCGTAAAGTTGAAATAACTTCTGTTGGTGATTCTGAATTCCTGCCTGGTGAGGTTGTTGACAAGAACGAATTCCGTAAGGCAACTGCTTCACTTGCCGATAGTCTGATAGTGACCGAGGCTGGAGATACTACATTGAAGGTCGGTTCACTTGTTTCCAAGGCACAAATGTCTGAAGAAAATGAAAAAGCTGAATCGCTGCTTGGCGATCCTGCAAAGGGCAAGAAACCTAAACAACCGACAGCTAATACTTTATTGCTCGGTATTACAAAGGCTTCATTGCAGTCTGACAGTTTTATTTCTGCGGCAAGTTTCCAGGAAACAACAAAAGTCTTGACTGAGGCAGCGTTAAGTGGTAAAATTGACGATCTTCGTGGCTTGAAGGAGAATGTTATCCTGGGCCACTTGATTCCTGCGGGTACCGGTTTCCGAAGTTATGTTGAGATGGAAGTTAAACATCTTACTGCTGAGCCGGTTCACGAGGATCTTAAAGACGCTAAAGATGCTGATGCAGCAGCTGATGCGGCAATCAGGGAAGCTTTAGGCTTATAATTTTAATAGTAACAGGTAAGTGATAGGTTATAAGTAGTAAGGCAAAAGCCAAAACTTAAAACTTAGAACTGAAAACTTAAAACTTAAAAAAAAGGTATATAGGGTATGCCAACTATAAATCAGTTAGTACGCAAGGGACGTAAAAACAAAAGCAAAAAACGTGTATCGGACATCTCAGGTTGTCCGCAGAAGCGTGGTGTTTGTCTTATCGTAAGAACACAGACACCTAAGAAACCTAACTCGGCTCTTAGAAAGATTGCTCGTGTGCGTCTTACTAATGGCGAAGAGGTAACGGCTTATATTCCAGGTATTGACCACAACCTTCAGGAGCATAGTACAGTTGTGATCCGTGGCGGTCGTGTTCGTGACCTTCCTGGTGTTCGTTATCACATCGTTCGTGGTAGCCTTGATACTGCCGGCGTAAGCGGTCGTAAGCAGGGTAGAAGTAAGTATGGTGCTAAGAAGTCGTAATTGTTTGGTTTGATAAGAATAAAGGTCTAACAAATGGCAAAGAAATTTACTGCGTCAGCGACACAATTGAAGGCTGATCCGGTTTACGGAAACAAGCTGGTGTCTAAGTTCGTAAACTGTCTTATGTATGATGGTAAGAAAAGCGTTGCACGTAAGGTATTTTATGATGCAATGGCTATAATCGAGAAGCGTGTTTCAGACGCAAAGCCTCTTGAGGTGTTTGAAACAGCTATCAATAACGTAAAACCTATGCTTGAAGTAAGAAGCAAACGTGTTGGTGGAGCCAGTTATCAGGTTCCTATGCAGGTTGCTCCTAAGCGTCAGCAGTCATTGGCTTTCCGTTGGATACTGAATGCTACACGCAGCAAGAAGGGCAAACCTATGGCTCAGATTCTTGCGCAAGAGCTTCTTGATGCTTATAAGGGTGAAGGTGCGGCTATGACTATGCGTGAAAACGTGCATAGAATGGCTGATGCTAACAAGGCATTCGCACACTTCGCTTGGTAATTACCTGATTACCACGATAGAAAATATGATAGTCGCACTGTCTTTCACGGCAGCGCGACTTTTCTTGATTTTAAAATTTATTGTATGCAATAAGTAAAATAAAGCCGGCTGAATCAGTTTCAACCGGCTTTATTTTACTTACGAGTTTTGCCCGCTCATTAGCAGTCGCGGTACTGACGTTGGTCTATCCATATCCAACAGTACCTCAGGCCGGTAGGGAGCGGGCTTATATGTTGCTATTCGGTATAGAATTCATCGAGCATCGGCATTGAATCCATTGCTCCATGACGTGTTACCGATATTGAGCTTGCTTTTACCGCATACTCCACAGCAGCGAACGTGTCAAATCCTTTTGCCAGGAACGCACAGAATACGCCGCAGAAACAATCTCCCGCGCCTATCGTGTTGATCGCCTTGACTTTCGGCGGTGTGATTTGCCTGCGATTGCCGCCGCTTGATACGTAGCAGCCTCTTTCGCCAAGCGTTATGATTGCTTCGTCTATTCCCAGTTCGTGAAGCTTGTCAACGCATTTGTCCAGGCTTTCCTGATCTGTGATCTTTATGCCTGTTATGAGTTGTGCTTCGGTTTCGTTTGGGATGATGCAGTCTGTTTTTGCGAGAAGCTCGGTGCTCATCTCTCTCGCCGGAGCGGGGTTGAGGATGACCTTCGTATCTTCTGATGTTACTGCCTTGGCAACCTGTATGTTGACCTCTTCAGGCACTTCATTCTGAAGCAATACTACCTTGCTTGCATTGAGCATCTCTGTACTCTTCTCAATCTGCTCAGAAGAGATACAGCCGTTGGCTCCGGCATAGATTGTGATTGCATTATTGCCGCTGGTAGTGAGGTAGATAAGGGCGACACCTGTAGGCGTATCAACATCCCACATTGCATCACATATAATGCCTTCCTGTGCGAATTTGTCCCTGAAAAGCTTGCCGTTATCATCGTTACCTACGCAACCGAGAAAAGCAGTTTTAGCTTTTGCACGTGCTGCACCTACCGCCTGATTTGAACCTTTGCCGCCGCAGCATATTTGATAGCTGAGCCCCTTTAGTGTTTCACCTTCCTCGGGCATACGCTCCACAGTTACCGTCTGGTCGACATTTGCGCTGCCTACTACGAACACATCGTATTCCGACATTTCTTGTATCCTTTTCCTATTATATTGCTAACAACAAAAGAGGCTCGACGAAACAAACCTTTCCGCCGAACCCCTTAAACCTTTTTGCTTATCAATCAGAATCTGTAAACAGATTTATTTTTCTTCAGTTTTCGGTTCCCAGATTTCCTTGATATCTGTGAAGTAGACTATTACTTTTGACGTGTTTACATCCGGTTCGACTTCACCGTTTAGGCCGATTTTCTTGCCTATGAGTTTTTCAGCCTTGTTCTTGATATCTGAAGATGTTGGTATCGCATATGCTACGATAGAATCCTTGTCATCCTTTACCGCATATCTGAAATCGCCGCTTTCGGTTGTGTAGACATAGCTCTTTGCAAGAGTTCCGATCATTACGTAGCCGGTTGTAGCGTTGATTTCTTCCATCTCTTTCTTGAGATTCTTGCGTATTTCGCTTCTTAGCTTAACGAGCTCTGAATCCTGCTGACGGATGGCTTCATCTGCAAGCTGTGCGGCTTGGTATCTCTCTACAACATCTATTAATGACTGGGCGAATTTTACGGCACGTCCATTTTCAGGCTCTGCAATTATTGCCTCAAGGCTGGTTTTGATTTCGGTATAGTCCTGAACGGCAAGCGGTTTTTGCTTTTCTTCCTTCACCTTTTCAGTTAGGACGAGGTAAGCATCAATCGCTTCCATCTCTTTGGTGTTTACCTTTACTTCAGGTTCCTTCGGCTGGACGGGCTGTTCTTCTGGCTTTGCTTCTTCTTCTGCCGGCTGCTCAATATCCTCTGATAACGGTTTGTCGAGGTCGATATCTTCGCCGTCGGCTACCGCGTCGGCTGGTTCCTCGGGTGTTTCTTCCGCGTTGTCTACGGCGTCCTTAGGTGCAACCTTCGGCTCGGCTGGTATCTCGTTATCATTTTTTGGCATAAACTTTGAAAGCGGGCCGACATACTTGAGGTATGAAGAGTTGATCCAAAGTGAGGCATCGTCCGGCGGCAGAATCTTGTAGTAATCGCCTTCGGGTTTGCCTGCGAATTTCACGACAGCGCCCTTGTCGAGCGTTGTCTGTCTGCTGGAAGAGTGTATTGCCGAGACGTATGGAGAACCTACCCATACGTTGACTTTGTTGCCGGTTACCTCGCCTGTGGCATCATCTTTCTTTGCTACGTATTTCTGGGCTATCCATGAGAAGCTTCCCTTTGGCGGCTTTATCTCTGAGAATCCGAACTGCTCACCTTTTACAATGACGTTTGTCGGTTCTGAGAGCCTGCCGCAACGATAGTGGTTGACGCCGGCGCCGGCTCTGGTGTTGACGTTCTCGCCTATGACCTGAGCGACGTAAGGATATTTGTTTTCAGCGAATCCTGTCGTGCAAACGATGAACAAGGCGGTTATTAAAACCGGTATATATTTATTCAATCTCATCTTAAATCTCCTGATGCTGTTAGATTATCAAGATAATTTCGGGCAAAGCACATACTTATGCCTACAAAACTCCTAATATACATCACTTAAACTATTTATACCATGATTTTATACTTAAAAACGTAAATTTCAAACCGTAAATCATAATTTTTGCTAATTGTTACGCTATTAATGCAGCTTGCGCGTTTGTGTTTTTTTTGAGATAGGCAAGAGGCATTTGGCATAAGGCATTAGAATAGGCATAAGGCACAAGGCGATAGGCAATAGTGTGTTGAGTAAGTTGTTGTATTAGGCTGGTTTATGGGGGTTTCTGCCCGCTTCCTTTCGGGCGCAGTACTGTAGATGATGGGGTGAGGAAAATTTTTTAATTTTTTAGAATTGGCAATAGTGTTTGGGCGATTTTGTGCGAAAATGCAAGCAACTTGGACACTTGGTTTGTGCCTGATAGCAAGATAGTATAACTTTTTTTGACCTGAATTTAACCAAAAGTGGTCTCAAATGCGCCCAAAGGCGCGCTTTTTGTTCACTTTTTGACGATTTTTGGTCAAAAATGGCCTGAATTTGAAAAAGTCTCACAGGTTTGTGGAAAAAATTGGAATTTAATGATATTATCGTGCTATTTTCTGGGTTTAGAGGCTTCGAAATGGGTTTTTAACCACGAATCACACGAAGTTCACAAAAATACTTAACGCAAGGACGCTAAGACGCATAATTATATAGATAGCAGTGAGTAGATAATATGGCTTTCGCCGTGAGGGGGTGATAATTTATTGTTTTTGCTTGAAGTTTTTTATGGACTGTATGGACGAGATTGACATAATGGAATTAGCTATTAGTGGACAATTAGGAATTACGAATTAGGAATTAGGTGTCAGCGATTAGCTATAAGCAGTAAGCTGGAAAAGTTCAATAGTAAGATGCAAGGATTGAAAGAACTACTAATTGTTTTTTTACCATGAAGAGATTTAAGGGCTTGAAGTTTTTAGCAGATTTTTTTGGGACGGAATTACAGGGTTTTATGGGATTGATGGGGTTTTTATGGACTCTATTGACGAAATGGACATAATGGACGTAGTTATGTTTAGCGATCAGCTATATTAAACCACTGATGGCTTGGAGGCTCACAGAGGATTTAGACGGAATTTTTTTGTTAGACAGGATAACTGGATTTTACAGGATTTTTTATATATGATGAATTTTCAGGATAAGGCTAATTTTATCTGGCAGGTTGCGGATGATATTCTTCGCGGGGCGTTTAAGCAGCATGAGTATGGAGAGGTTATCTTGCCTTTTGTGGTGCTGAGGCGTCTGGACTGTGTGCTTGAGGATAGAAAAGATGAAGTGATAGCCACTTATGAGCAGTATAAGGATGTTCTACCTGATACAACGCAGGTGTGTATTGCGGCAACGAGGAAGGATAAGCAGGATAAGGGGCTTAATTTTTACAATACTTCCCATTATGATCTTCGCCGTCTTACGCAGGATGCGGATAATATCGAACTCAATTTCAACAACTATATCAACGGCTACAGCAAGAATGTACGTGATATTATTGAAAATTTTCAGATAGATAAGGTTGTGGGGAAGCTGGTTAAAAACGGCTATCTCTATCAGCTTGTTGATAAGTTTACAGAGGTTGAGCTCCATCCTGATATTGTGTCCAATCATCAGATGGGGTATATATTTGAGGAGCTTTTGAGGCGGTTTTCGGAGATGTCTAATGAGACAGCCGGTGAGCATTATACGCCAAGAGAGGTTATCCGGCTGATGGTGAATATTATGTTTGCCGAGCATAAGAATGAGCTTGAGGGTGAGGGGATCATCAGGACGGTGTTTGACCCTGCTTGCGGCACGGGCGGAATGCTTACTACAGCCAAGGAGTTTATCCAAGAGCATATCAACGATAAGGTTGAAGTGCATATGTTTGGGCAGGAGCTTAACGAGCAGACTTATGCTATCGCTAAATCCGATGTTCTTATAATGGGAGAGCAGGAAGGTAATATCAGGCAGGGGACGAGCTTCAGCGATGATAAGTTTGCGGATATGCAGTTTGATTATATGCTTACTAATCCGCCTTTTGGCGTGTCGTGGAAGAAGGAAAAGACTTTTATCACGAACGAGGCAAAGAATCCATGCGGCAGGTTTTCTGCGGGGACGCCGCGAATATCAGATGGTGCGCTGCTGTTTTTACAGCATATGATAAGCAAGATGGAGGTGAACGGCTCAAGGATAGCGATAATTTTCAACGGCTCGCCTCTGTTTACAGGAGATGCCGGAAGCGGTGAGAGTGAAATACGCAAATGGATAATTGAAAATGACTGGCTTGAGGCTGTTGTGGCTTTGCCTACGGAGCTTTTTTATAATACGGGCATCGCAACGTATATATGGGTTGTTACTAATCGCAAGAAAGAAAAGCGGCGGGGGAAGGTGCAGCTTGTGAACGCGGCGGGATTTTTCTCGAAGATGAGAAAGAGCCTTGGCAGTAAGCGAAATTATATTACTAATGAGCAGATTGCGGAGATTACAGATATTTACAGGCAGTTTGAGGATGGGAAGTATTGCAAGATATTCGATAATGACGATTTCGGATATACGAAGGTTACCGTTGAGCGGCCTTTGATGGCGGATGGGACGCCTGTAACTGATAAGAAGGGCAATCCGAAGGTAGATACAAAGCTGCGCGATTATGAGAAGATACCTTTAAGGCTGGATATTGATGAGTATTTTGAGCGGGAAGTGGTGCCGCACGTGCCTGATGCGTGGATGGATAGAAGCAAGGATAAGGTGGGGTATGAGATTAATTTTACAAAATATTTTTATGAGTATAAACCGCTTAGACCGCTTGAAGAGATTAAGGCGGATATTTTAGCCCTTGAAAATGAGACTGAAGGACTTTTGAAGGAGATACTGGAATGAGTGAAACGGGTTTTAAGCACGAGATTAATTGTTAATTGACAATTGAAAATTGAAAATGGATAATTGAGGTGTTCGCTGTTGCTCACGATTTTTTATGGCTTACGCCGTGATGTGGATTTTACGGGATTGATTTTTTGACGGGATTAATTGACAATTGATAATTGGGCATATAGGTCTGATAAGACTTATAATTGCGAATTTAAGGATATGACGATTAGATACGATAAATATAAAGATTCAGGTGTTGAGTGGATTGGAGAGATTCCAAGCCATTGGAGTACAATAAAAGTCAAATATCTTGCGAAGGAAAATGTTCAATATGGATTGAATATAGGCAGCGAAAATTATGTTGAGAATGGAGTAAGATTCTTAAGGACAACTGATATTGATGATTATGGGAAGATTCAAGATGAAGGGGTCTTTTTGTCAAATGATGCCGTTGATGCTTGCTACATACTTAAAGAAGGTGATTTTCTAATATCTAGAAGTGGAACTATCGGAAGAGCCTATGTTCATGGCAAACAAAAAGTAAAGTATTCATATGCTGGCTATCTCGTACGATTTGTTTTTGGGTATTTTACTTATGCTAAATATTTGTTTTATATAACTAAATCAGAATCGTTTGCTCAATGGCTGGCATCTATGAGTGTTGAATCAACTATAGGAAATGTAAACGGTCAAAAGTATGCGAATTTTCAATTTATGCTTCCATCTAAAGAAGAAACTGAAACAATTTTACATTTTCTTGATGCTAAGACTTCTAAGATTGACATGTTGATTGAGGCTAAGAGACGGCAGATTGAGCTTTTGAAGGAGCAGCGGACGGCGGTTATAAATCATGCCGTAACTAAGGGGCTTGATCCCAATGTGGAGATGAAGGATTCAGGTGTTTATTGGCTGGGGGAGATTCCGAAGCATTGGGGGGTGAAGAAGCTAAAATATCTGTTGGTAGGTAAATTGAAATATGGTGCTAATGAGTCAGCGGAATCAGATGATAAATCAATGCCTCGCTATATTAGAATAACGGACTTTGGTGAAAATGGAGTCTTAAAAGATGAAACGTTCAGATCTTTACCAATGGGTATTGCAAAAGAATATTTATTAAATGAAGGTGATATCCTTTTTGCAAGAAGTGGTGCAACAGTTGGGAAAACTTTTCAATTTAAGAATTATAATGGAGTTGCTTGTTTTGCTGGCTATTTAATAAAAGCAAGCCCTGATTCTCAAATATGCCTATCTGACTTTTTGTATTATTTTACGAAATCGCTATTATATGAGAATTGGAAAAATAGCGTTTTTATTCAAGCAACAATCCAAAATATAGGAGCCGATAAATATCAGAATTTAATGGTTGTTTTACCACCAATTGAAGAGCAATATAAAATAACAAATTATATCGAATCAGAATTGTCTAAAATAGGTAAGATTATTTCCAAAGCTGAAAAACAGATTGAATTATTGACAGAATACAGAACAGCTTTGATTTCGGAAGCAGTAACTGGAAAGATTGATGTTAGGAGGGAATGTTAAATGTCGATGATCTCATCTTACCGCAATCAGATACAGAGAATTACAAAAGATATTGCTAAACTTCAAACTGATCTAAGCAAAGAAGCTAAGATAATTGCTGATGCTAAAAAAAATATTAATAGGGTTAATAGGAGTATTACTTCCAATACATCTCAAAGTATAATTTGCTCTAAAATGCGAGAGATAGAGAGATATGAAGACAAGACTGCTAGATCAGAACAAAAACGTGCCGATCTTGAAAACAAAAAAGCTCGCAAGACTGAAGAATTAAATCGAATAAAAGAACGATTGGATAGGGAAGAACTAAGAGAAACAGATAAGCAGATGCGTCAGCAGAAACAGACTTTTGATAAAATTAATTATAACTTAGAAACTCAGAGTAGACTTATTAAAGAGAATACTCAAGCAGTGAGAGATTTGCAGAAGCCTATAGAGCAAATTACTGTTTTATTCTTTGCTTCAAATCCTCATTTAGATTTGAGACTCGATGAAGAGATGAGAGCTATTGATGAAATGGTTAGAAAATCTGAACATCGAGATTCTGTTATTTTACAATCAAAATGGGCTGTTCGTCCTGCGGATATTTTACAGGGAATTAATGAGTATTCTCCGCAAATTATTCATTTCAGTGGGCATGGTTCAGAAACGGGAGAACTTGTTTTGCAGGATGATGCAGGGCAAGCAAAGCTTATCGATGTCGATGCTATGGTTCAGGTCATGGTTGCATCAAGTAGTTCAATAAGATTTGCATTTCTAAATGCTTGCTACTCTCATGAACAAGCGATGGCTATAGTTGAATATGTTGAGGCAGCTATTGGAATGAATGCTCCTATCGGTGATAACGCTGCCAAAATATTTGCAAGTCAGTTTTATTCTGCGATTGGATTTGGTAAATCAGTTAAAGAAGCTTTTGAACAAGCTAAGGCATTATTAATGATGGAGGGTATCAAAGAGGTGGATACTCCTGAATTATTTGTTGCTGATGGAGTAAATGCTGAAGATATAATCTTAGTAATACCTGAGAACAATGTTGGAGATAAGTCATGACTAATGATGCACTAAATTTAGAAGGGAAACTATCTAAATCTATCGAATCTGAGCAATTAGGCAAGCTTACTGCAAGCTATGCGGAACTTGGTTTGGATACTATCCTTGAAGATGGTTTATTGAAAGATATTCCTATATTGGGGACGATAACAAGTCTAGCTAAAATTGGTTTTAATATGAGGGATAGAGTGTATTTAAAGAAGTTGATATTATTTCTATCTCAAATGTCTGACGTGTCTCAAGAACAACGCGAAGAATTTGTTAAAAAAAGTTGTATTGGCAATAGATATTTTGAAGAGACAATAATGTTGATTATTGAAAAGGCAGACAGATTTGAGAAAACTCAATTGATCGGCAAAATATTTAAGTCTTCAATTATAGGTAAAATATCATCTAAGACTGCTTTTTTACTATCGGATATAGTTAATAATACTTATTGGGCAGATTTATCTGAGGTATTATTTTTAACTCTTCCTTTATCTGAGATTGCGATGCAACGGTTGTATTCTGTAGGCTTGCTTATTGAATGTGATGATACTTTTCTTGAGCCTAATCCTGAGATTACATTGGATGAAATTAAATATGAAATAAGTGACTACACACATCTATTAAGCTTAATTCATTTTAACAAGCATGATGATATTAATGATTACTATCGGTCAATTTAAGATAAATGAGATTTTATGATTAATTTACATACCTATACAGAACAAAACTTTGAGGAACATATTGAAGCTTATTTGCTTGCGAGCGGGTATTGTAAGAGGTCTTATGGTGATTATGACAAGAAGCTTTGTCTTATTGCTGATGATGTTTTAGGCTTTTTAAAATCCACGCAGGAGAAAGAGTATGATAAACTTTTGCCGCAGTATGGGAGCAGTACGGATGAAAAGCTTATCGGCAGGCTTTCGGCAGAGATTGGCAGGCGTGGTGTTTTGGATGTGTTGCGCAATGGTTTTAAAGACAGGGGTGCGAGATTTCGGCTTGCATATTTTAAGCCTGCAAGCGGAATGAATGCCGAGCATATAGAGCTTTATCGGCAGAACCGTTTCAGTGTTGTACGTCAGCTTCGTTACAGCGAAAAGAATGAAAACAGCCTCGATATGGTCCTGTTTCTTAACGGTTTGCCGATAATAACGGCAGAGCTGAAGAACAGCCTTACCGGACAGTTTGTGTCGGAGGCTAAGAAGCAATACAGAAAAGACCGAAGTCAGAAGGAGCCGTTGTTTGCATTTAAGAGATGTCTTGTGCATTTTGCGGTCGGTAACGAAGAGGTTGCCATGACAACGAGGCTTTCGGGAGATAAGACGAGGTTTCTGCCGTTCAATAAGGATATTGTGAACCCCGTTAATCCTAACGGGCATAAAAGTGCGTATTTGTGGGAGGATATATGGCAGAGGGATACGCTGCTTGACATGATAGACAATTATCTATGCGTGCAGAAGAATGTTGAGAAGTATTTTGATAAGAGCAGGGGGCTTTGCGAGAAGGAAAGCGAGGTCTTGATTTTTCCCCGTTATCATCAGCTTGATTGCGTTAGGAGTATTATTGACGAAGTGAGGAAAGATGGTGCGGGGCATAATTATCTTGTTCAGCATTCGGCGGGTTCTGGTAAGAGTAATTCTATCGCATGGCTTGCGCATAAGCTGGCGAGCTTTTACAGAGATAAAAACGATAAGGAAAGGCTCTTTGACAGTATCATTGTAGTTACTGACAGGTGTGTGCTTGATGAACAGCTTCAGAAGACAATCAAACAGTTTGAGAAGACTGATGGGGTTGTGTGTGAGATTGATATTAATTCTGCACAGCTTCAAAAAGCACTTGAACACGGCAAGAGCATTATAATTTCTACAATACAGAAGTTCGGCGTTATCGCAGAGACCATAAGCAGGCTTAAAGGAAGCAGGTTTGCGGTTATAGTTGATGAGGCACATACGAGCCAATCGGGAGAATCCGCCAAGCAGTTGAAGAAGGCTTTGGGGGCTAAGGTGGAAGAAGCGGACGAGGGGTTAGAGGCTGAATTTGATGTTGAAGAAGAGATAATAAAAGAGATACAGACCCGGGGCAGGCAGAAACATATATCATATTTTGCATTTACCGCAACGCCTAAAAATAAGACATTGGAGCTTTTCGGGCTTAAAAAAGATGATGGGAAGTTTGCGGCGTTTCATAATTACCAGATGAGGCAGGCGATAGAAGAGGGCTTTATTCTGGATGTGCTGGAGAACTATACTACTTATAAGCGGTATTTCAAGCTTGCGAAGAAGATTGAAGAGGACGGCGAATATGAGAAGGGCAAGGCTCAACGACTTTTGATGTCGTATGTTGACGGGCAGTTGCATTCAGTCGAAACCAAATCAAGGATAATGCTGGAGCATTTCCTATCGCATACTGTGAAGGCGATAAAAGGGAAGGGACGGGCAATGGTTGTAACGAGCTCGCGTTTGCAGGCGGTGAAGTTTTATAAGATGTTCTGCAAGATAATGGCTGAGAAGCATTTGCGGTTTAAGCCGCTGGTTGCTTTTTCGGGGACGGTGGTTGATGATGGTGAGGAGTATACCGAAAAACGGCTTAATGGGCTTGAAAGCAGGGTTAGCATTAAGGATGCTTTGAAAACGCCGGAGTTTCGGATACTGATAGTCGCAAATAAGTTTCAGACGGGGTTTGATGAGCCGCTTTTGCATACTATGTATGTTGATAAGAAGCTTGGGGGAGTTAGTGCAGTGCAGACATTGAGCAGGCTTAACAGGACATGTTCAGATAAGAAGGGGTGTGTTGTGCTGGATTTTGTGAACGAGGCGGAAGATATACAGAAAGCGTTTCAGCCGTATTACCAGACGACGCTGCTTGCCGAAGAGAGCGACCAAAACAAGCTTTATGATATTGAGAGGGAGCTTTGGGGATTTGAGGTGTTCAATCAGGCGGATCTTGATGAGTTTGCGGAGATATTCTTTAATCCGGCTCTGGCTTCGGAGGGTTTACAACCGATACTTGATCGCGGGGTGGAGCAGTGGCGGCATAAAAAAGAGGAACAGCGGGAAGAATTCCGGTCGCTTTTGCAGAGTTATGTGAGGATATACGGGTTTATGAGTCAGCTGGTTACGTTTGAGGATGTTGAGCTGGAGAAGCTTTATGTTTATTGTAAGTGTCTTGGGCGTAAGCTTCCCCGCCGTAATAATCCGTTGCCTTATGAGGTGTTGGAGGCGGTTGATCTGGATTCTCTCAGGGTAGAACAGACTTATAAGGGGGCTATCGAGCTGGAAAAAGAGGATGGCGAGACTGTGCCGATTACTACGGGGCAGAGGAAAAATAAAGATGATGAAAGAGATTTTCTTTCAGAGATTGTTGAGGTTCTTAATGAGCTGTACGGGGCTAATCTTACCGAGGAAGATAGAATTGATGTCGGCAGAATAGAGGAAAAATACGCGGCAGATGAGGGGCTTAAAAAAGCGAGAAATCAGAAAAATAGTAAAGATAACATCAGGCGAAAATCTGATAAGGTAATTGATGAATTGGTTCTTGATTTCGTAAATACAAAAATTGAGCTTTATAAGAAGCTTACCGATTCTAATATCAATGCAATGCTTAAATCGGAGCTTTTTGAAAAGCAGCAACAGATTATGGCAGAGAGTTTTGGTTAAAAATTTGAGGTTTGAAAAAGAGGCACACGGACAGGCACGGACTTACATGGACGGACACAGACGAAATAGGTCGATTGACTTAGTGATTAGTTATAAATTACGAATTAGGAATTAGGGATTTTAGGGGGCTGCCCGCTTCTTTTGGGCGCGGTACTGCTTGCGGCAATTATCAGTGCTTTGGTTTATTAGATTTCTATATTTCTCTTGGTTTTGCTACTGATTGTCTTTGTATTAGATCAGGGCAAATCAGGCATGAGCTTGCCGAAGAAGTGTTATTCTGCCGGTTGTCATCATTGTTGTAGAGTATCTGGTTTACCGCCTCGAATGCCACTTTCTCATCGGGCTGCTTTATAACTGTCAGCGGTGGTGTTGACCATCTGTTTACGAGCATGCTGTCGTCATAGCTTATTACAGAGAAATCTTCGGGGATGCTGTAACCTTCTGCTTTAATTGCTCTTACAACACCTGCCGCAATCTGGTCGTCATAAGTGAATACGGCAGTGAAATCATTGTTTTTACGCAAAAATTCCCTGAAATTCTCCTCAGAGTGGTTGTCTTCACAACTGCTTTCATCATAAAAGACGAGGTTGTCAGGTCTTGTGATATTCATCTCGGTATATGCCCTGAGCATTCCAAAATATCTTTCACGTGAAAAGTGGGAGTCGTTTCCTACGTTTGATTTTGCAAGCTGGTATGTGGCGTAAAGTATTTTGCGGTGGCCGTGCTCAAGCAGGTGTTTGGTTGCCAGGTATCCGCCCATAACGTTATCCACTAAAACTGACTTCACATTAGGCAGTGCGACATCATCAAGCAAGCTGACGATTTTCGTTCCATTCAATGAAATCTGGTGGATTTTCTCTATCGTTTCGTTTATTCCTTTTGACTTTATTATTATGCCTTCAACCCGCTTGCTGAGCATGAAATCGAGCTGTGCTATTTCCAGTTGCGGGTCCCATTGCGTCAGCCCGAGTATTATGCCGTAATGCTCTTTTTGGCTGTACTTCTGGATGTATGTTACAAGTTCATCGATCTGAAATGAAAAGAAATTGGGTATTATAAGCCCGATCAGCTGGGAAGATTGATTTCTCAGTGCTTTTGCCGCATAGTTTGGTCTGTAGCCAATACGCTCAGCCTCTTCCAATACCTTGGCCTTTAGCTCAGGGCCAACCTTGCCGGCATCTCTCAGTGCTCTTGACACGGATGCAGGAGATATGTTGAGGTTTCTGGCTATGTCAACAATCGTCGGCTGGTTCTTTTTCGTTTCTTCTTGTATCATCATTATAGGTAAATTCGGAACTTTTTGTAAATAATCAGGTAAAACGTTCTCATATACCATAATATACTCTTTTTGAAAGATAGCAACCAAAAAATTACATATCCACGCTCAGGACAACGTTTACCCTTGCTTTATTGCTCTGAGGGCGGTTTTTGTCGATTTTTGTATAGTTTTATTTGTAGATATCAAAAAAAGAGGTAAAAAAAGAGAAAAAAAACTTGAAATATTCCTGTTTGAAGCGCATAATAAGGACAACGTTTGCCTTGTCTTGTTTCGACAACACTGGCAGTCTTATCCGGATGGCTGTTTTTTGACTATTTTCAGGCACATTCAGACTTGGCTGACGTAAACAATAAAGGATGTTTACTTGCTTTAAAAAGTTCCCGCAAGGGTTGTGTGTTTTAAAATTTTCAGAAAGGATGGACCTATGAAAAGAACGATTTTTGCCTTTATGGCGGTTCTGTGCGGAATGGCATTAGCCTTGGAACCAGTGGCTTTACGCCATATTCCGTTTGAAAACGATTTCGGTGGTGCGGCTCTGGTCGACGATGAGGGCAGTGTTGCCGGTGATATTCAATTAATATCCGGCGGTATGGTTGGTAACTGTTCAGAGTGGACCAACCCTACAGACCCAAGTCAGGGTGACAATCTTCAGTATTTAGGTGCGATAGGTGATGAAGGTACTGTAGCTATGTATCTTAAGGTTCCTTCGGCTTACAACTACATGAATTTCTGGGATTGCGGCGCTGTTGCATGGAACTGGGAGGCGTATTGCGACTCAACAGGCCATGTTACAAGTAAAACAGGCGGTTATCCTGCGGCTCAGTTTGATATGGGTGCTACAGGGGATGTGCCTCTCAATACATGGTTCCATTATGCATGGAGCTGGAACAAGGCTACCGGTGAACAGAAAGTTTATATTGACGGCTCGCTTGTAGCAAGTGTTGTCAACGGCAACTGGGTAGATCCTGCGGCGAGATTCAATGTCGGCGGCGGAACTGGTAACTGGAAGTACAACGGCTTTATGGATGAATTTTACATTTTCGATAAGGCTTTGAGTCAAGACGAACTTACAGCACTGACAACTAACAGTATGCTTGGCGTTCTTGCGGCTGATCCAGCGCCTTATGCCGGCGAACTTGTTACGACATCATCTTTGGATCTGGCATGGACTGCACCGGCAAACGTTGCTTCTCCAACCTATGATGTTTATCTCAGTACTGATCCTAATCTGGCGGATTCATCAAGGAAAATCGCTTCAAATATCTCAGCAACGACTTATAACTATACTCTGCCGACCAATGGCGTTAAGTATTACTGGAAAGTCGATGTGATTGACGGAGAGGATGTTTATTCAGGCGTTGAGTGGAGCTTTGATGCTCTTCTTGGCGAAACCAAGCCTATAGCTGTAGCGTATGTTCCATTCGAAGACAGCAAGTTTGACGGAGTTACATATCTTGATGATCAGGACGGCGTTGCCGGCAGCATTGACATTGTTTCAGAAGGCGGCGTTGCTAACATGGGCAGCTACGGCGACTGGAATAACCCAACGACTGCTACTGACGGTGATTCGCTTTATGCCGTTCATCCGGGACTTTCCGGTACGGTTGCAATGTGGGTTAAGTATGATTATGCGGCCTTGGGAGTCTACGCAGTAATGTGGGATTCTTCAGTGACCGGTAATGACTGGAAAGCGTGGGCTTATATTGACAACAATATGAATGTACGTCTTAATGGTGCCGCGTGGCAGGCCAATTCAGGTTCGGCTTCTGATTTTACGCAGTGGAATCATGTAGCATGGACATGGGATTCTGACGGAATAACCGCTGATACGGCTCTGTTTATAAATGGTGTCGAGGTTAATCGCAGATCACAAAACTGGGATGATCATGCAGATGTCATGAGAATCGGCGGCGGCGGAGCGTGGTATCCAAAATTCGCCGGCGGAATGGATGAGGCATACGTATTTGATATGGCTCTGACATCAGATGAAATTGCAGCAATGGTTAACGATGGTGACAAGATCGCCCGTAATCCTCATCCTGCAGCATCTTCAGCTTCTGCCCCAGCAAGAGGTATTCTCACATGGGATGCTCCTGCGGGAGTTGCAGCTCCAACCTACAATGTATATTTCAGTACAGATTCAACGCTTTACAATTCGCTTGTCGGAAGTACCACAGATGCGAGCTTTGATGCTTCATCATTGATTGAAGCTGATACGAAGTATTACTGGAGAGTCGATGTGGTTGACGGTGTTGATACTTATGAGGGTTACATCTGGAGCTTCACTTCAGGATACTCAGATGTCGATATCGATGTCAATGGTATCGTTGATATGACTGACTATTCGGTTGTCGCAGACTACTGGATGGACAGTACCGTAACCGCTGAAGAGATCGAGATGATCATTGATGATTTCGAGTCTTACGCGGCTAAGCCTGCAGATCCTAATGTGGCGGATGTATGGCTTCCAAGAGAGTCTTTTGCTTCTGATCAGTATGGCGTCAAGTCGATAGACGTAACGCCTGCAAATGATGGTCAGGCTTTGATGCTGACATATGATTTTACCGGTGTCAGCGGAAACAGTGATTGGGCTATAGCGGATTACAAATTACTGTTTGATGCTCCAATAAACTTGAGTGATTATGATTACTTCCAGCTCAAGTATAACTGTCATGAAGGTAACAGCAAGGAAGATCACCTGAGTGCCAAGTTCCTTTCAGGTCCTTCGGCTGATTTTGGCGATACTATTTATCCGGGACTGTTCCAGTATGATGGTTTTGCCGGTGGTGTCTCTACAGATGCAGCTCCAGGCTGGAATACGGTAACCGTAGATATTTCAGGCAGGACAGACTTGACGGCTGTTGTCGGTATTGTTCTTGATGTATCAACATGGCCTGAGACTGAAGCACCGACATACGTTGGTGAAAGAGGAACCGGCGTTGTTGAGTTTGATGATATCAGAATCTTTACAGAAAAACAATGCTCTGGTGAACAGATCGCTGACTTTGACGGTGACTGCGAAGTTACTGTTCTGGACCTTGAAGCACTTGCAGCAGAATGGCTTTATTGATAATATTAGTTAAATGATAAAAAATGTTCCCGCTTCGGGTTCTCTTTCTGAGGCGGGAACATACCTAAAGGGTGGACGATTATGAAAATTGAAAAGACTGCACAAAAAGGTTTTACTCTCATTGAATTGCTTGTGGTTATTTCTATTATAGCAGTGCTGATGTCTATAATGATGCCTGCTCTGGGCAAAGCCCGCGAAATGGCAAAGGCGAGTATCTGCAAGAATAATATGAAGCAGTTAGGTACTGCTACCGGTCTCTATTCGGTTGATTGCGAAGGCCGCCTGCCGGCAGCTTATCCATATGAGCCAGGTTACACAGGACATAAGGATGTTCCCAACGGCTGGACAATATGGTTTGCTGAAGATAATACGACAGTGACCAATGGACTTGGCGGTGCTCCGATAGGCAGCGGTTTTGGAATCGGAAAATATATTGACTTGCGACTTGTTCTTAATGAAGTTCAAAACACAAAGTCTCCTGAAGACAGCAAGACCGTTCTGACATGTCCTTCCGTAAGCAAGCGTGAGATGGATTATTCTTTTCCAAGTCGAGTTTCTGTAGGTTATAACATTGAATTTGCTGAAATGAAGGCTTCGCAAACAAGAACTCCTTCTTCTAAAATTCTCTATGCTGATGCCAACTGGTATTGCTTCGATCATGATCGCTTCCTGTATAGAGACAATCCGAGTGTACCTCACAACACTAAGTGGTATTCAACAAGGCAGCCTTATACCGTTGATGGTTCAAACACCGCAGGCAGCGAGCCATTGGAAGTTCTGCCAGGTCGTCATGGCGGTAAACTGAGTATTGCATTTGTTGATGGACACGCCGAAGATATCGACAAAGAGGATCTTACACGTAATCTTGTTGATAACGGTATTCGTGAACACGGTTGGTGGGACGATCACGAATGATCTTTTAGTTTTGAGGCAGGTTAGGTTGCTTAATTGATAGTGTGGCTGTAATAGGTAATATAATTGCATCTATAGACAAGCCTCTTGATTTTGGATATGACTTTTTTGCTTCAACTATGCAAAAGGTTGGAAGGGATTTTTTATGCAATTGACAGGAACATTTCTTGATGAAATAACTCACGATATCCCATCGTCTAATTGGGGACCTAAAGAATGGGAAAAAGATTTTAAGGCAATGAAGAGTATCGGTATTGATACTGTTATCGTAATAAGGAATGGTTACAAAAACAAAACCACCTTTGACTCTAAAGTGGTCAATAACTTATGCGGTTCCACAATACCTGTACCATTCGATCTGCTTGAAGTATTTCTTGATCAGGCAGAAGCCAATGATATGGATTTGTTTTTCGGAACTTATGACAGCGGTAATTACTGGATGCGAGGTGATTACCAGAAAGAAGTTGATATAAACAGGGCTTTTGTAGAGGAAGCTGTTTATAAGTACGGCATGAGGAGAGCCTTTAAGGGCTGGTATATAAGCCATGAGGTTGATACGTACAACCCCGCTGTAATGAAGGTTTATCGTCAGCTTGGCAAACACCTCAAAGATCTTAAGGATATGCCGATACTGATATCACCTTACATTCACGGTAAGAAGCAATTTGCTGAGAATCCTACTACTCTTGCAGATCATGAGAAGCAATGGGACAAGGTGTTTTCAGAGATACAGGATTGCGTTGATATCGTGGCATTCCAGGATGGCAATGTCGATTTCAGTGAACTGCAAAGTTATCTTGAAGTCAATTCAAGACTGGCCGGCAAGTATGGGATTACGACCTGGACAAATGTTGAAACATTTGATCGCGATATGCCTTGGAAATTCCCGCCAATATCATGGCCGGCTTTACTGTACAAGATACAGCAGGCATCTGCTTCCGGTACAGACAAACTTATAACATTTGAGTTTTCACATTTCATGAGTCCCAATTCAATATATAAGTCGGCAAGGAATCTGTTCGACAGATATGTTGAGTTCTTTGGGAATGACAGCAATGGTTTGGATTCAGTCTTGAGTACTGAAAAGAAGCTTGCTGATTTGGTTTCAATTTAATTTAGCAAAGTAGAGTTACTTTTGTTATTCAATTAGTTTGGTTGTTAAATGAGGGTTTAAGATGAAAAATGTTAAACACAGTATCGTTGCGTTTATATCTTTAGTATTGGTGGTATCGGTTTGGGCTTCTGATGAGGTGACGACTCCTTTTAACGGAGTTACCCGAATACACAGGACGCTTACGAGTCCAAGACCTTTGAATATTAATATAATAAGGGTTGATCTCAATGCTGAGGGAGTTGGGTTTACAGTTACTACAAGCAATGGAAGTGCTTCGGGTGATGCTGATCCTATGGTTTGTACGGATTTTCTTACTCAGACAGATGCTCAGATTGCCATAAACTGCGGTTTCTACAATATGAGTTCTTATGATGTATTAGGCTTTGTCGCATCAAATGGAGATGTGTATTCTGATTTTGTTGATTATAATCAATGGGAATACTGGCCTACTCCTTTTGTTGCCCTTAACCTTTCAAGGGAAAATGTTCCTACGATCATAACCCCGGGCGATACGATGCCGACGTACAAAACCAATCCCGACATGAACCCATGGAATGCCGTACCGGGCAGTGAATGGATAGTTCGTGACGGTGTGGCTGTTGTTGATAATGGTTTTGCTGTTAATCCCGGGCTCAACCCAAGGACTGTCGGTGGATATACTCAGGATCTTTCAGAATTAGTATTGGTAACTATTGATGGTCGTCAGGATGGATTCAGTGAAGGAATGACAACATTGGAAGCGGCAGAGCTTTTGGTTAGTCTTGGAGTGTATCAGGGTATGAATTTTGATGGCGGCGGTTCTACTACTATGGCTTTCGCTGATCCGAGTCCAAGAGTTGTGAATTCTCCTTCAGGCGGTACTCAACGCTCTGTAGCCAATCATCTTGCAATATATACCAATGGAGTGCCTGAGGTGCTTGATGCTCCTGTGGCTATAAAGCACTTGCCGTTTGAAAACGATTTTGCAGGTGCTGAGCTAATTGATGATGAGAGTGGTGTTGAGGGTGAGATACAGTTTGTTTCCGGCGGCAAAGTAGGCGGCTGTTCGCAGTGGACAAATCCTACAGGGCAGAGTCAGGGTGATAACCTTCGATATGACAGCGGCGTGCTGGAGCAGGGAACGATTGCTATGTATGTTAATGTGCCGCAAGCTTATAACTATATGAATTTCTGGGATTGCGGTGCGGTGTTCTGGAATTGGGAAGCTTATTGCGATTCTACAGGTCACGTTACAAACAAGACAGGTGGATATCCCGCGGCTCAGTTTGATATGGGCAGTTCTGCGGATGCTCCTTTGGGTGACTGGTATCATTATGCGTGGACATGGGATAAGGCCAGCGGTGCTCAGAAGGTTTATATTAATGGGCTGCTTGTGACGAATGTTACAAACACAAACTGGGTTGCTCCGGGCGGTCAATTCAATGTTGGCGGCGGTACAGGAAACTGGAAATTCAACGGACTTATGGATGAGTTTTATGTTTTTGACAAGCCTTTGACAGGTTCTCAGATAGAGAATCTCATAAATACTTCAGAGTCCGGTAAGGTTGCGTCCAATCCTTATCCATATGCAGGTGATGTTATTATTACCAATCAGATTACCTTAAGCTGGGATGCGCCGTCTAATATTGCTTCTCCAGTTTATGATGTCTATCTAAGTGATACTGAGGTTTTCGATCCATCAGATAAAATAGCTTCGGGTATCAGTACTTCAACTTTTGATGTCAATCTTACAACTAATCAGGATTGTTACTGGAAAGTTGTTGCTTTTGACGGGGCTGAAAGTTATGAAAGTGTTGTATGGACATTCAATGCAGATATTGTTGAGCAGAAACCTGTTGCAGTTGCATATGTCCCGTTTGAGGATTCTAAGTTCGATGGCGTGACTTATATTGATGATCAGGACGGCGTTGCCGGCAGCATTGATATTGTTTCAGAGGGCGGAGTTGCTAATATGGGCAGCTATGGCGACTGGAATAACCCGACAACCGCTACTGACGGTGATTCGTTGTATGCCGCTCATCCGGGACTTTCCGGTACGATTGCCATGTGGGTTAAGTATGACTATGCGGCTCTGGAAGTATACGCTGTAATGTGGGATTCTTCTGTAAGCGGCAACGACTGGAAAACATGGGCTTATATTGATAATAATATGAATGCACGTCTTAACGGCGTAGCGTGGCAGGCGAATTCGGGTTCTGCTTCTGATTTTACTCAGTGGAACCATGTTGCCTGGACATGGGATTCTGATGGTGCAACCGCAGATACCGCATTGTTCATAAATGGTGTTGAAGTCAACCGAAGATCACAGGACTGGGACGATCATGCCGATGTCATGAGAATTGGCGGCGGCGGTGCATGGTATCCCAAATTTGCCGGCGGAATGGATGAAGCATATATATTTGATATGGCACTGACATCAGATGAAATTGCAGCAATGGTTACTGATGGTGACAAAATTGCCCGTAATCCTTATCCCGCAGTCAGTTCTGTTTCTGCACCAATTAACGGCGTTTTAGGCTGGGATGCTCCTGCCGGAATTACAAATCCAACTTACAATATTTATTTGAGTACTAACTCTACTCTTCATGAATCATTTGTCGGTTCGACAACATCTGAAAGCTTTGATGCTTCTGCTCTTATCGATGCGGACGCTAAATATTACTGGCGAGTTGATGTTGTAGATGGTGAGACAACCTATGCCGGTTATTTCTGGAACTTTACTGCAGGATACTCTAATGCAGATATCAATAATAACGGTATCGTGGCATTGGATGATTATTCTGTTCTTGCGAGGAACTGGCAGTCAAATGAGGCCCCATGTGAGGGTGATATTGATGGTGATTGCTATGTCGGCATCGATGATTTGCAGCTTCTTGTTGAAGATTGGTTAAATAATTGATTTTAGTTTTGTTTCAATAAAACGGAACCCCTGAAACTTATTTTCGGTTGTACGATTAAAGTTTTCCGTTTTTGAAGGACTACAGTGCCGCAATTGGTATAATGCCGATTGCGGCACAGCTAAAATAAGAGAGAGCAATCGGTTTAGCGAGATCGTTAAATTTAATGTGTAGAATAAAAAATATTTGGAATTAGTTCTGTCTATACTATAATGAGTTTTACAGGTAACGCTTTTAATATAACCGATTTCAAGGATTACTATGATAGAAAAGTATATTAATTTCTACAAAGAGAATCTTGCAAACTCTGTTATTCCTTTTTGGTTGAAAAATTCACCTGACTGGGAGTTTGGAGGCCATTTTACTTGTCTTGAGGAAGATGGGAGTATTTATGATACAAGGAAGTATATCTGGTTGCAGGGGCGGTGTTTATGGATGTTTTCCCGACTTTATTGCGATTTTGAAGAAAGAACGGAATTCTTTGATTTAGCCGCATCTACCGCAGATTTTATTGATAAATACGCATCCGATGAAAATGGGGACTACTATTTCAGTGTTACCAGAGAAGGCAAGCCTTTTGCCAGGCAGGTAGATCTTTACGGAAAAGTATTCTGCATGCTTGGGTATCTTGAGTATTCCAAAATAAGCGGAAGAAGTGCTTATTTCGACAAATCAAAAGCTCTCTTCAATGAGATAATAGATTCCGTCAAGAAAATAAGACAGGCAAAGGACGGCGTCTGTTCGGGTGTACCGGCGATGAGTACTTTGTCGGATCAGATGGTGCTTGCGGATATGTCGATGGAGCTTTATGAAGTTGAAAATAAACAGGAGTATCTGGATATAATGCAGGAAGTTCTTTCCAATATCCTTATGCATTATGTACCGGATAAAAATATTCTGCTTGAGAATATTTCACTCGATGGAACTGATATTACCAAATGGCCTGAAGGCCGTTTCTGCAGTCCCGGTCATTCGGTAGAGGTGGCATGGTTTATTCTTCATTTACTTAAATTCATACCGGATAACTCTGTTAACGGGTTGGCTCATGATATAATCGAAGGAACACTTGAATATGGTTGGGACTGGGAATACGGCGGTTTATGCAATTCTATAGATATTGAAAATAAGTCGGATATCCTGATTGAGTCATATACGAAATTGTGGTGGCCTCATGCAGAAGCAATTTATGCTGTGTTGTGTGCTTATAAGGAAGATGATGATCCAAAATGGCTTTACTGGTTGAAGAAACTCCATAATTATGTTGCAGATCATTTTATTGATGAAGAAGGCGGCGGGTGGTATGGTTTCTGTGACAGATATGGAAATCTGATCAATTCAGCAAAGGGAAGTCATTCAAAAGGCTTCTTTCATGTGCCGAGAATGCTGCTGTATTCATCTCAGCTGTTTGATGACAATTGTTAACTTAAAATTTTAAGGTTTGTAATGATCAATAAAATAAGTTTGTTTTTTGTAATGGTGTTTATTATGGCAGTCAATTGCAACTCATCTATCGTTGCTCACCGTGGATATTCCTCAAAAGCACCTGAAAACACACTCTCTGCGGTTAAAAAAGCATGGGAGTATGATATTGATGCTGTTGAAATTGACATTCACCTGACCTCTGATAACAAGGTAGTTGTAATCCATGATTCAAATACTGAACGTACTTGCGGGGTTAAGCATACAATAAAGGAAACAGATTCAAAGACTCTTAGAGAACTCGATTTCGGCAGTTGGTTTTCGGGTGAGTATGCCGGTGAGAAAATACCTTATCTTTCCGAGGTCATTGATGTAATACCGCAAGAGAAGAAGCTTTTCATAGAGATTAAATGCGGAAGTGAAGTTGTGCCGTTTCTTAAGAAGGTGATAGAAGATAGCGGACGCAGTGAGGATTTGCGGATAATTTCCTTTGATTGTGATGCTCTTACCGAGGCTAAAAAAGTTATGCCTGATGTGCCGATGTACTGGCTGATAAGCGGCAAGAAGGATAAAGAGAGCGGTAAGGTATTGCCTTACAATCAGGAGAGTATTGATGTTGTCAAGCATCGCGGACTTGATGGATTGGATGTGCAGTTTTCTGTTCTAACTAAAGAGTTTGTTGATTCCGTGCATGCAGCCGGTTTGGAGATATTTGTTTGGACGGTTGATTTTATGGACGATGTCAGGAGGATGCATGGTTTAGGGGTTGATGGTATAACTACCAATTATCCTTATGAGGCATATAAAGAATTGAAAAAGTAAAAACTAAATTAGTGAGTGGGTTTGATGAAAAGAAACAGTATTTTAAGTTCAGTGTTACTGGCGGCGGCTTTATTCATACTTTGTGGTGATGGTATGGCAGAGCTTTCGCGAAATGAATCAGGAAAAGTTACAGTTGTTTCCGAGCAGATTGGTGATATCCAATTTGACTACAGGCAATCGCAGGGAGTAAATCTTTCCATCGGGGGTACTTCCGTTGTTACTTCAAGTTCCTTGTTTGTAGTGTCTCCCAATTGGGTGGAAAAGTTTTTTCTTTCAACATCAGAATCCTTTATTGAGGATGTGATTGTTGAGGATGCTGACGGAGCAAAGAAGATCACCCTGATTCAACGAAGTACTATTGCTCCTTCCAATGTGTTTGAAGCTGAGCAGGTATTCACTGTTTATCCTGACAACAGAATAATTTTCCATGTCGATGTCGTTTACAAGGGAGACGACGATGCTATTTTTGAAAGCAAGATAGCGGGACTTAATGCTGTACTTTTTGCCGGTCGTGATTATGAAGTTTATAAAGGCGGGCAGAAAACAGCAGGAACTGTTCCTGTGAAACCGGCTGGGGCTACACCAGAGGAAAGTAAGGTTGCCGATGATTTTGACAGAATCATTTTTCATTCACGACTTGGTGATGTTGAGATAACATCTAAAGAGGGTGATGATGCGATTATCTTCGATTATCGCGGCAATATGTGGGCTGAGGCTAATGATCCGATTCTGTGGTTTGGTTATTTGAATAAACCGCTTGAGAAGAATGTCAGGCGGTCGTATACTGTAACAATGAAACTGCCTTCAGTTGAGACTGACAGAGAAAAGAAAGTTGTTTCATCTCAGATAGATGTTCAAGCTGTTGCTGATGCAAGAGTCGCAAGATGGGGCAAGGATTGTATTATGCCTACGCCAAAGCAGCTTGAATATACTTCAGATAAGTTTCCGCTCTCAGAGAGAACCAAAATATATTTGCCGCAAGGCAGCAGTGATCGTGTTGAAAATGGCGTCAGTTTTCTGCGCGAGGATATCGAGAATAATTTCGGTTTTAAGCCGGTAGTTATTCGCGGGCAGGTTCCTGATGATGCATATAATGTTATTGTGATTGGTACTGATTTGGCTTGTACAGAGACATCGCTTTCGATACCTGAGAATCCAGAAGGATATTGCCTGAATGCTGATGATAATAAGGTTGTGATATCTTCTTGCGGAGACCAAGGTGTTTTTAACGGCATCATGACGCTGCTGCAGCTTATAACGCTTGAAGATTCAGAGCTGTATATAAAAGGTGCCGCGGTTACGGATTATCCATCACTTGATATGAGAGGTTTGCACTTCTTTTCAGGCAAAGATGTAGGGGGTCAGTCTGCTAAACTGATACGTGATATTATGGCTCGTTTCAAACTCAATACTCTCGTATGGCAGTGTGATTATGTCAATTGGGATAATGCCGGTACTGTCCATAAGAATTACGGCATGGATAAGGCCGATGCTAAAAAGGTAGTGGTTGCGGCTAAACAGAATAATGTGGAATTCATTCCGCTTCTGGCTACGCTTGGTCATGCTGAGTGGATATTTGACAATGGGGCAAATATGGATATTGTTGAGGATCCGGAGAAGCCTTATGCTTATTGTCCGACCAATCCTGCGACTTATGATTTTATTTACGGTATGTTTGAAGAGATACTGGATTTCTGCATCGACAAACCACGTATATTTCACATTGGACACGATGAAGTAACGATGTTCGGACGTTTCCCTTACAGAAGTAAGGATAGCGGCAAGAGCGTTACAGAGCTTGTTGGAGAAGATATTCAAAAGCTTAATGGTTGGTTCTCGCAGAGAGATATAAGAATCGGGCTTTGGGGGGATATGTTCCTTTCTCCTGATCAGGCGAGCAGTGCCGCTTTTGCTTCTGATGCAGAGGAGTCTAAGAAACGCAGGGACATGCTTCCTGACGATGCAGTGATATTTGACTGGCATTACGAGTCGAACCCGCCGGAGAAATTTACTTCGCTCAAAGTTTTTGCTGATGAGAATTTTGATACCGTCGGGTCTACATGGTCCAAGCCTGATAATATAGCCAATATGGCAAAGGCTATTAATGATAACAATCTTGACGGTCTTTTGCAGACAACCTGGGCCGGATACAGTATGAGCGTTGATAATCGTGACAGCGCATGGGTGCAGTATTGGGCATATCTGTTTGCCGCAGAATATGCCTGGACGGGGGATAATGTCGCTGTTTCTGAATTGCCTTTTTGCGCACCAGATTTGTTTTACGAAATATGGAATGAGCTCAAGCCGCTCAAGTCTGATAAAGGCGGTATGCTTTTTGATTTAAACAGTTTGTATAATCAAAAATTAGAAGAAGGTGACAATGCGGCCGGATTTGGTGATTCCATAGATCTTTCCGGTATGCCGACAGGTAAAGTTTTACTGCATGATACTAACTTTCTCATTAATGAGACATCAGACGGTGAAGGCTGTATAATTCTTAAGAGTAACCTGAATCGCGGGGACGAAATACCTGATAGCGTAAAACTGGAATTTGAACCTGTAGAAGCGTCAAAGCTGAGTGTTTTGCTGACATCAGCAATAAGGGTCAAGGATGGTGATAATATTGGTACTTTGACTATTGGATTCAGTGATGGGACTTGTGAAAATATAGATTTGGTCTATGGCAAAAATATCTTTGCGTATAACGATGTCAGGGTTACATCCGTTTCAAGAATAGCATGGCGAGGGGCTGATTCTGCCGGTTCTGAGGTTGGACTTGGATGGATCGATATCGATATTGCTCAGGGCAAAGAAATGGTCTCTTTCAATCTTGAAAATAAGCCTTCGGACAGTTCTATTGTTCTTGTTGGGCTGACGGCTGTTAAGTAGAACTGATCAAACTGAAAGGGCAATATGAAATACCCTAAAATAGCGAATCTGCATAATCTCAGTGATGAGGTGAAGTTTTATGCTCAGCTCAAGGCTGAGTATGGAAGCAAGGGCGTTGGCAAGGTTGTCAAGGATGCTGAAAAGGCTCTTAAGCGGGCTGTAAAAGAACTGAAGAGGCTTCCGGTAGACGAGAGGCTTGCTGCTCGCGAGCCAGATGACCTTGAAATGATTAGAGCTTTGCGTCCTGAGGGGCCTCGCAGGTTGATTGACAGCTTTAAGCGGAAAGATTATCTCGACAAACTTGAAGGGGCGTTTTTAGGCCGGCTTGCCGCCTGTACACTTGGTGCTCCGGTTGAATTCTGGTCGGTAGAGAAAATGGCTGAGCATGCCGCATACTGGAAGGAACCTTTTCCGCCTGTTGATTACTGGAAGGAAGTGCCCGATCCTTATAGCCGTAGGTATGGCGGCTCCAAGAGAATTGAGTATACACGTGATGTGATGAATGGCGTGCCGGTTGATGATGATATAATGTATACCATGATAGGTTTGCTTATTGCAGAGGAATATGGTGTTGATTTTACTACCGAGGACGTTGGGAAGGCATGGGTTAAATATCTTCCTGTTGCGTGTACTGCCGAGGAAGTCGCTTTAAATAATCTCAAAAAGGGAATCTCGGCTGATAAAGCAGGTGGGGTTGATAATCCGTATTGTGAGCTTATCGGTGCTTTCATTCGTTCAGACCCATGGGGGTATATCGCTGCCGGCTGGCCTCAAAAGGCTGCTGAACTTGCTTATAGAGATGCGTTTCTTTCTCACAGAAGGCAGGGCATATACGGAGAGATGTTCTTTGCGGCAACGATAGCGGCGGCTTTCGTTGTGGATGATCCGATTGAGGCTGTGAAAATCGGCTTGACGGAAATACCTGCTGAATGTACTTTGGCAAAAGATATTAGATGGGCTCTGGATGCATTGCCTTCTATCAGGAATTATCTTGACGGGCGCGCAGCGATAGAACAGCGATATACGCAGGTTGACAGGGATGTTGTTTATAACCCTATGTATATGGAGAGCTATAAGGGGATGCATCATGCCCATACAATAAACAATGCCGCTATAGTTGTGTTTGGTTTGGCTATTGGCGGTGGCGATTTTACCAAGACGGCTGCCGAGACAGTTGCTATGGGTATGGATAATGATTGTACCGCGGCAACAGCGGGCAGTATTGTTGGTGCTATAGCAGGGAAAGAGGGTATTGAACCTCACTGGTCAAAGCCTTTTAATAATACAATCCATTCGTATTTGATCGGCAAAAAGAAGTTCACTATATCCGGGGCCTTAAAACGATTTGCTAAATGCGCAGCACAATGCAGTGTTGTAAAATAAAGATAAGGGTGATAGGTAAATGAATGATATGATAGTAAGGCTGTATGACCTGCCGGATGCTGCTGAAGATATAAAGGCTTTCAGAGAGAAGGGGGTTGTTGTTAAAAGGGCCATGTCGCTTGAGAAAAGAATCGTGGTTAAATGGGTTGAGGAAACGTTCGGGCAATGGTGGGGGCCGGAGACCGAGACTGCTTTTGATAATTCTCCTCCGACTTGTTTTATTGCGTCTAAGGGAAAGGAGCTTTTAGGGTTTGCAGTATATGATGCTACGTGCAAGAATTTTTTCGGTCCTACAGGTGTGACGGAAAAACACAGGGGCAATGGGATTGGCAGGGTTCTTATGTTGTCTGCTTTTCATGCGATGCGGAATGACGGCTACGCTTATGGTATTATAGGCAGTGCAGGACCTGTAGATTTTTACAAGAAGGTTCTTGATGCTCAGGTGATAGAAAAATCTGTGCCGGGTGTTTATGAAGATCTTTTGCGTAATTAAATATGTTTTATTATGGTAAAACGTTTTCTGGTGGTTTAGAGTTTGTTTTTGCTTCTGAATCGCGGTTTGTTTTGATGTTTTTTTGTCGTTTTACCTTTTTTTACTTGAAATAATCGCTGTTTTGAGTCATAATAAGGATAACGTTTGCCCTTGTCTGTGTTTTTGTCTTTCAGACTTGCGGCATCGGAACTTTTTAGTAGATTTGAATGATAATTTGAGGATTGATGATGGACAATTTGGGAATTGGCATAATAGGATGTGGTATCAGGATTGGGCAAGTAGTGAAGGGGCTGCTTGATGTTAATCAGGGTATTGAAATAGCGGCAGTGAGCGATCCTTCTGCTGCGTCTATTGAATCGACCAGAAAGAATCTTGATTGCGACCCAGTTGTATATGAAGATTATAACGATCTTGTTAATGATCCGAAGGTTAAATGGGTTTTTATAGGTTCATGGAATTGCTATCATCGAGAGCATGTTGAGGCTGCGGTTAAGGCCGGCAAGCATATTTTCTGCGAAAAACCTCTTGCTACTAACCTTGATGATTGCCTCAGTATATATAATGCGTGGAAGTCAAGTAAGTGTACTTTTATGATAGGCTTTACCCTTCGTTATTCGCCGCATTACAACAAGATCAAAAAGCTTATAGATGCCGGTGAGATAGGTGATATTGTGAGCCTTGAATTCAATGAAACACTGGATTTCAACCATGGCTCTTACATAATGGGCGGCTGGAGAAGCGAAACGAAATATGCAGGTACGCATCTGCTTGAGAAGTGCTGTCATGATGTTGATATTGTCAACTGGCTTGTAGACAGCAGGGCAAGGAAGTCTGCGAGTTTTGGCGGGTTGGATATTTTTAAGCCTGAACATGTTGACTGGCAGAAGAAATATGAGCCGCATAAAACAGGGTTGATGCCATTTAGGAGCTGGGGACAGCCTCATGATCCATTTACAAATCCAAAAGATGTTGTAGATAATCAGGTAGGTATAATTGAGTACGAGAATAATGTTCGTGCGACATTTCATACGAACTGCTGCTGCGGCATACCTGAAAGAAGAATGTATATAATCGGTACCGAAGGTGCAATTCGTGCGGATACCATCAAGGGGTTGATAGAATTGAAGAAAATCGGGTTTGATACGGAATTTATTGATTGCAGTACAGAGGCCAGCGGTAATCATGGCGGTGGTGATGAGGTGTTGTGCAAGTTTCTTTCAGATGCCATTGAAAAGGGACAGACTCCTCCTACCGGTATGATAGACGCGTTGACTTCTGCGGCGACTTGTTTTGGTATGGACAGGGCACTTGATGATGGAATTATTTTCGACTATCTGGATATTTGGAAGAAAGTTGACGCTGTTGTAAAATAGCGGTGGGCAGGAATGAGTTTGGTTTCAAACGCTATAAAAATTCTATGCCTTGAAAAATTTCAGGGGATCACGTTTCGCATAGTTATATAAAGTTGAATAAATAATCTTAGGTAAAAGAGGTCTCATGACTGTAATAGACTGGGTAATAATAATAGCCGCATTGTGCATTCTAACTGCTTCTGCGATCATAACACAACGTTATTCAAAGACCGTGTCGAGCTTTCTTGCCGCAGAAAGATGCGGTGGTAGGTATATGATATCAATCTCCAGCGGTATGGCGGGATTGGGTGTTATTACTCTTATGTTTATGTTTCAGATTTCTTATGATACCGGATTTTCTGACAGCTGGTGGAAGGTCGCGTGGTGGCCTTTGCAGCTTGTTTTTGCTTTATCAGGATGGGTCATCTTTCGATTCAGGCAGACAAGGGCAATGACACTTGCCGAGTTCTTTGAGATTAGATACAGCCGTAGGTTGAGGGTGTTTGCCGGATTTGTGGCTTTTATCGCCGGCATATTGAATTTTGGAATATTTCCGTCTGTTGGTGCAAGATTCTTTATGTTCTTTTGCGGTCTTCCATACAGTTTTCATGTCCCCGGAACGGAACTCTATCTGCAGACATTCCCTGTTTTAATGTTCATTCTGCTGTTCTTCTCCGTGCTTTTCACTTTTATCGGCGGCCAGATAACAATAATGTTCACTGATTTCATCCAGGGGTTATTCACTACGATAGCATTCGGGTTAGTTGTTGCGTTTTTGTTTTTTACATTTTCAAAAGCGGAAATGTCAGAGACCTTGCTTGCAGCTCCTCCAGGCCATTCACTTGTAAACCCTTATGATATTGGGAAAGACGCCAATTTCAGTCCGGTATTTTATCTGCTCGGACTTGCGACAAGTTTCTATACGGTTATGGGGTGGCAGGGTACTGCAGGATATAACTGTTGTGCCAAGACGGCACATGAGGCTAAAATGGCTACAATGCTTGGTAACTGGCGTATGTTGGCTATGCTGCCTGTTTTGTGCGCATTCCTTCCAATATCAGTTCATATATATACAAAACATCACAACTACTCAGAGAAGGCAGTTGAGGTCAATGCGATTCTTGATCAAAGGGTCAATATGGAGCTCAACAAGATGGCTCAGAATACTTCCGTGAGAAAAGATGAACTAAAGCTTCTTGCCGATCTAAGCCCTGCTGAATCTGAAAAGCTGTTGAGGCTGCAGGATTACAAGGTAGAGGATGTTGACACTTCGATATATTCAGGCATACCTGCGGTTTCTGATAAAACACCGCTTGAAGCAAAAAAGTTATCCCAGTTGCTGTATGATAAATCTGATGAGATCAAAAGTCAGGTAAGGCTTCCTCTTGTGATAGGCAGGATAATACCGAGAGGTCTGGCGGGGCTTTTTTGTGCCGCGATGTTTGCGGCATTCATAAGCACTCATAATACCTATCTTCATTCATGGGGATCAATGCTTATTCAGGATGTTGTTCTGCCATTCAGGAAGAAACCATTAAGCGAGCGTTCGCATATAAGACTGCTGCGATTGGCTGTTATCGGTGTTGCGATTTATGCCTTTATGTTCAGCCTGCTTTTTACACATTCGCAGCGTATAACTATGTATTGTCAGATAACCGCTACAGTGTTTGTTGGTGGTGCCGGCTCGCTGATAATTGGTGGTTTATATTGGAAAAAAGGTACTATCCAGGCAGCGTGGGTTGCCATGATAGCGGGTCTTGTACTTGCTTTACTTGGGATATTCATTACTCAATCCGGTGCGTCAGCCGTTGACAGTGCAATGGAGATGCCTTTCTGGATATCCGTTACTGGGCTTCTTGCCAAGATCAATCTTGATGAATCTTTTTGGAGACTGGCGCATACAATATTCAAGATGAATGCCGCAGTTGTGATGTTTCTTACTTGTTACACCTGCATGGCATTATATGCGATCGTTTCTATTTTTACCTGTAAAAAAGATTTCAATCTTGATAAAATGCTTCACAGAGGCAAGTATTCTATTGAGGGCGATGAATCAGCATCTATCATTGATGCAAAGACCATCTGGAACAGACTCGGGTTTTCACAGGACTTTACGAAAGGCGATTATTTTATTGCGATTGTCTCGATTGTATGGCCCTTGGTATGGTTCATCGTTTTTATTGCAGGGACCATCATGCAAGACAGTATAAAGGATACTCAATGGTTTGAGTATTGGTATTACTGGCTTTGGGGGATGTTTGTACTTGGTATAATACTTGCCGTATGGTTTACATGGGGCGGGTTCAAAGATATGTTCAGTTTCATCAAGCACCTCAAAGGAGTTAAGACAAAAGCGGAGCTGGGGTTGCTTGAACAAGACAATGGTGAGCATTTTGATGAGAGCTGAGTTTGTTTGAAAGATGTGTAAATATAGTTTAGGTTTTCAGAATTTGCAGAATAAAAGATGAAATATTCCTTACTAAAAGAAGTTGATATTAAAAGCGTTGCACCGAAAGGTTGGCTTCGTCGTTACCTGATAAATCAGAAGCACGGCCTTACCGGAAATCTGGAAGTTGCCGGGTTCCCTTTTGATACAAAAGGTTGGGCCGGTCCATTGGTCAAGGCTGAAACCGGTCATATGTGGTGGCCTTACGAGCAGTATTCTTACTGGATCGACGGTATGCTTAAATGCGGCTATCTGTTGAATGATAATGAACTCGTTGAGAGAGCAAGGAAGCAGATAAGTTATGTGTTCAAGCGTGTTAAGAAGGATGGTTGGTTGGGGCCTAAGGCTTTGCAGAAAACTAATTCTGATAACCTCTGGCCATATGCGATATTCTTGCGTGCTGTTCTTGTCGAGTATTCAGCAACCGGCAATGAGAATATCATAAAAATGATGAGGCGTCATTTTGCAAGCCGTGAAATCAACATATCAGAGCTTAGGGAAATCTGTAATATAGAGCCAATGGCTTATGTCCATTCCTTAAGCGGTGATAAAAAACTACTCAAAGAAATTGAGGGCAAATACGAAGCTTACAATGCACAGTCAGATGATGATGTTTGCGATCCTTGTGTTATCTTCAATCATCATATCCTGCAGAGAAATCTTCTCTCAGATCAAAAGCCGGGTGTTCATGGTGTTACATATAATGAAATAGGTAAACTTGGCGCTATAATCTATATGTGCAATGGAGATAAAAAAGCTCTTGAGACTGCGGTTAATGCATATAAGAAGATTGATAAATACAACCTTATGGTCGATGGTGTCTGCAGCAGTTCAGAGTTGATGAGCGACAAGGATCCTCTCGATACTCATGAGACATGTGATATTGCGGATTATACCTGGGGTCTTGGTTATTTGCTTATGGCAACAGGTGAGATGTCTTATGCCGACAGAATCGAGAAGGCGTGTTTCAATGCTGCTCCGGGCGCTGTTACGAATGATTTCAAGGCGCTGCAGTATTTTTCAGGGCCTAATCAGGTTATTTGTGATAAACAATCAAATCATAACGAGTTTTTCTTTGGCAATTCTTCGATGTCGTACAGACCCAATCCTTTTACGGAGTGCTGCCCCGGTGCGGTACACAGGATTATGCCTAATTATGTTTCCCGTATGTGGATGAAGGATGGTGATGATGGTATTACGGCTGTTTTGTATGGTCCTTCCGAGATAACTGCTTCTGTTGGAAAATCCGGTAAGAGCGTTAAGATAACAGAGGATACCAACTATCCATTTTCAGAAGATATCAATTTTATAGTAGAGTGTGAAGAGTCGGTGGAGTTTGATTTTGGATTCAGGATACCTTCATGGACACGCAGGGCTTCATTGTTTGTTAACGGCAAGAAAGTGAAGGGGCTAAAACTCAAAGCCGGTAAGCTCTGCAAATTGAGCCGTGTTTTTAATAGTAATGATATTGTAACTCTTAGATTGCCGATGAAGCTAAAAGTTACAAAATGGCCTAAAGGCGGCGTTGCTGTTGAAAGAGGTCCTATTGTATATTCATTGCCGATAGAAGCGGATAAGAGGGTTGACAGAGCCGATAAGAAATCAAATTCAGATTTTCCCGCATGGAATATGACTCCTAAAGGTGACTGGAACTATGCTCTTGCTGTGAATTCAAAGAATATTGAGCAAAAAGTTGAAGTTGTTTTGAACGGGGCAGCCGGATATCCGTGGGATGCCGAGCAGCCGCCGGTTTCATTGAAAGTGCCTGCCAGAAAAGTTAAGGGCTGGAAGATAAAGAAGCTGAAAAATCCTAAAATAAGGTATATTCTTTCCAATGGCACTGAGTATCATTGTGAAGATATGAAGGGTGTATATTCTGTAACTCCAGATTTGCCGGATGGAGAGAAACTTCAGAGTAAGCTTTCGGCTAAAGAGGAGACTATAACACTTGTTCCTTATGGATGTACTGAGCTTCGGATGACCATATTTCCAAGTGCGAAGGATTGAGTTTGGATTTGTAACAATGATGGTGTTGGGTTTTAGCTCGCTGTATTGAAAAAACGAAGGCTGGTATACTGCTTTTGTTTTTGAGTTGACATATTTCATAGAGGTTTATATAATCTCTTATATGGAACATGGTATTTCAAATAAGGAACAAGGTGCAAGGCAGGCATTAGAGGAGCAATCAGCCCCTGCGATGAAACTGCTTGATGTATTGGAGTATTTCACTCTATACAGCGGGTCTTCGTCATTGGTTGAGATTTCAAAGCAAACCGGGATTCCCAAGGCAACTTTGCTGCGAATTCTTAATACATTGACTGCGCGAGGTTATGTCTGCAAAGATGCTGATAAAAGATACTCCCCGTTGTTTAATCTGGCAAAAGCGAGCAGTTTGCCTGCAAGTCTGGAGCCGATACTGGCTGATTCACTTCAAAATTTAATCTCAGCCGGTTGTGATTCGGCAGAAATCATACTTTTGAGAGAGTCTGATATCTTCTGGCACGCGAAAGTCGAACAGCAGCAGATTCAATTACGGATCAACGCTAAACCCGGTTGGCGTCGTACTATCTATGAACTTGATGCTCCCAGCAGATTGTTTCTTGCGTATATCGGCAGGGAAGGTGTTGAGGCCTGTTTTGATACAAGCAAGTTTTACGATACCTCCTATCGTCCCTGCACGTGGCAGAAGAGTGTAGAGATGTTTTCGGCGGAGAATATAGACGGGGTCAGTTATGATAAGACGGGCAACAGCAATGGCGTAAGGCGATTTGCCACGTTATTGATCGCGTCAAATGTTCCGTTTATTGTTTCGGTTGCAGAGGCCGCAATTTCTAAAAACAATACTGATGAGCATATCGCGAAGATTGCAGAAATATTAATCAAAGAGCGCAAGAGAATTTCGCGCTGCATAAGTAAGGAGAAATTGTTGTGAGAATTTTATATCTGGATATTGATACACTTAGACCGGATCACCTTGGTTGTTATGGTTATCATCGCAATACATCACCCAATATCGACCGTATTGCTGAAGAGGGCGTGCGGTTTAATAATTATTATTGTTCCGATGCTCCATGTCTGCCGTCGCGATCAGCACTTATGAGCAGTATGTATGGTATCCATACCGGAGCCATTGGGCATGGCGGAACTTCTGCTGATTTTCGTTTGCAGGGTGAGTCTCGCGGTTTTCGAAGTGATTGGGATCTACAATCTCTTCCGCAGATATATCGAAATGCCGGTATGCATACAGCGATTATCAGTCCGTTTGCCGAGAGGCACAGCAGTTTTACTTATTATGCCGGTTTTAACGAGATGCATAATACAGGGAAGTGTGGTTCAGAATCTGCTGAAGAGATATCTCCAGTTGTGCTTGACTGGCTGGATCGAAATGCTCAGAGCGACAATTGGTATCTTCATGTGAATTATTGGGATCCGCATACGCCTTACCGCGCACCTGCTGATTTCGGCAATCCATTCAACGAAGATCCTTTGCCGGATTGGTTTACGCCTGAGGTTCTTGAGCATCACAACAAGCACGTGGGGCCGCACTCATCACTTGAAACAGGTATGTATAATGGAGATGATAATGCGGAATATCCGCGTCAGCCAGGCACTGTGAAAACAATGGAACGCCTGAAGGAATTTGTTGACGGTTATGATTGCGGCGTGCGGTATATGGATGAGCATGTGGGCGGGATTCTTAGTATGCTTGAAGATAAAGGTGTACTTGATGATACGGTGATAATTGTAAGTTCCGATCATGGCGAGAATATTGGCGAGCTGGGGCTTTATGCTGAACATGGCACGGCGGACAATATAACTTGCCGTATTCCGATGATAATTCGCTGGCCCGGACGGGTCAAGGCCGGAGAGGTTGATGGTCTGCATTTGAATATAGACCTTGCACCGACTATGGCTGATATGCTGAATCAACCGCCGCATCCTAATTGGGAAGGCAGGAGTTTTTCTCAGACCCTTACAGATGGTGAGGATACGGGTTATGATGATATTGTTATAAGCCAGTGTGCCCATGTCTGTCAGCGCAGCGTGCGTTGGGATGATTGGCTGTATATGCGAACTTATCATGATGGGTACCATTTGTTCCCGCAGGAAATGCTGTATAACATCAAGGAAGATCCGCATGAGCAAAATGATCTTGCATCCAGGCATCCGGAGCTTTGCCGTGAAGGTGTGTGGCGGCTGATGAAGTGGCACGATGAAATGATGGCGACTCAGCCATTCGGCTATACTGAAGATCCTATGTGGACAGTGATATCTGAGGGCGGTCCGTTTCATGCAAAGGGGCATTTACATGATTACTGCAACCGCCTTGAAGCAACGGGCAGGGGCTGGGCTGTTCCAATATTGAAACAACGCCATCCGTATGAGTTTCCCAATTCAACTTCGAATTGCTGAAAAGCCTAAAAAATAATTGCCGATAAAGATAAATATGTCTTTATCGCTCCCCGTTCCATACGCGTATGTGGAAAGGTTTTTCGGGTTAACACAAAAATTCATCGGGGGTGGTAAAATCGAATTACCCTTGTTTGGAAAAAGTCTCTGTTTTTGCAAATGTCTGTAAATATTGTGCTTACGAAGTCTGTTTTTTGGGGTACACTAAGCGAAACAAGCTCTATGCTCTCAAAAATAGAGAGTGTCAAATCTTTTTTGTTTTTTTTAAGCTATCGTTTTCTGGTCAAAATCAGCTCGAATTATTACGAAATCATGCTTTGTTCTTCTTTTGACTTAACAGTAATCACTATTTGTGAACTATAGCCATTTTTAGCTTGTGTTTAGTGCTTCTGGCGGTGTTCCAAAAGTCGTAAACCTTCTCTATGCCGCTTTTTTGACTCTGCGATATGATTTCAGTAAGCCGCCAAGCCGCTGAAATTCTACAATTTCACCGTATTTATCTTGCGGCAGAGGAGCTATGATTTTTCCGCCGAGTCCAAGATGTGGCTCCCCGTTCCATACGCGTATGTGGAAATGTTTTTCGGGTTAACACAAAAAATCATCGGGGGTGGTAAAATCGAATTACCCTTGTTTGGAAAAAGTCTCTATTTTTGCAAATGTTTGCAAATATGGTGTTTACGGAAAGGCTGTTTTGAGGTATTCTAAGTTTGTGAAGCTCTATGCTCTCAAAAACAGAGAGTGTTAAATCTTTTTTGATTTTTCTTAAGCTATCGTTTTCTGGTCAAATCAGCTCGAATTATTACGGAATCATGCGTTGCTCTTCTTTTAAGGTAACAGCAATCGCAATTTGTGAGCTATCGCCATTTCGAGCCGGTTTTTTAGTGTAATAATAAAAGTTAGCTATTTTAAGCGACGACTTATTACAGGACTGTACAGCCATCTTACTTTTATGCAATATTCTCTATAACAGTAAATTAAAAAAACATTAGTCAAGAAGACATAGCATTTATATATATTTTTTGTTATATTATTATCCGTGATCATTAAAATGGAGTTTTGATAATGGCCGGAAAAACAATTAAGTTATTTTTAACAGATGGTAAACCCGACGGGCTGAAAATTGCTGAACTGCAGCAATGGACCGGGATCGCACTGACCTGCCCTCGTTCTGAGATAGAAAAGCTGACCAGGCGGGAAGAAGCTTCCAAACCAGGTGTTTACATACTCACCAGTCAGGACGAACAATCCCAGTTTTTTGCGGCATATATCGGCGAGGCTGAAAACATATCAAGTCATCTCAAAGAGCATAATCGCACACTGGATTTCTGGGACAATATTTGCTTTTTCACTCAAAAAGATGATAATCTCACCAAGGGCCACATTCGATATCTTGAAGCACGAATGATCCAGGTAGCCCGGAAAGCAAAACGAATGCCCTTGAAAAACAGTTCCAACCCAACTCCTGAGAATATTCCTCTCCCGGAATCGGACGTTGCCGACATGGAATACTTTCTCGGGCAAATGCAAATGATACTGCCGGTTCTGGGAATTGATCTGCTCAAACCTCAACCGCAAGTTTCCAACACAGAGGCAGCCGCCAATACCGAAGAATCTCCTTTATTTGAGTTCAAATCATCTGATGCTGTTGCAACTGCTAAAACAGTAAACGGTGAATTCGTAGTACTGGAAGGTTCCATGGCTCGAAAAGAGGAAGTCCCTTCCTTCAAAACTCACTGCCCCAGTTCATTTAAAAAACGCCGCGAGCTGCTCGAAACAGGCGTTTTGACAGACTACAATGCAAAACAATACCGATTCAATGAAGATTACGCTTTTCGAAGCCCAAGCGGAGCGGCAGATGTTTTAGCAGGAAGATCAGTTAACGGCAGAAAAGAATGGAAGGTCAAAAATACCGGCCAGACTTACGCCGACTGGGACGAGCAAAGAATAGCGAAAGCTGCAACTTAAATGATTAGACAGTTTGTTTCTCAGAATTCCAGAGAGAATCGTCCTTCGATGTAATTTTGGCAGTCTTGAATGCGTAAAAAAGACTCACTACATTAATGCCAGTTGTATTCTGAACGAACGTAGTGGGTCGAAAAGCTCGGCGACCCAACCGGTCCTAACACATTCATTTCAGGCCATTACAAGGCACCGATTTCGAACCTGTTAACCAAGAGATATGTACTTGTCTAAAACGACTTAATATCCAATCCCCTAACCGTTCCATAGGCGTATGTGGAACGGGTTTTCGGATTAACTCAAAAAATCATCGGAGTGATGAATTAGTATTATTCTTGTTTGGAAAAGCTGGGCGTTTTTTATGTTTTTCTTACGAATTCGGATTTCAGCATCATTGCTCCGAAGCCGTCGATTTTGCAGTCGATATCGTGGTCGCCTTCAACCAGTCTGATGTTTTTTACCTTCGTTCCGGCTTTTATCTTTGAGTTTGAGCCTTTTACCGGCAGGTCTTTGATCAATGATACGGTGTCGCCGTTTTCGAGGATATTGCCGTTGGCGTCCTTAAAGATTGGGCCGGTTTCCTCCTGAGCGTCGGCGGCATCAGGGTTCCATTCGTAAGCACATTCAGGACAAATATATAGCCCTCTGTCAGGATAGGTGTATTCACAGTCGCATTTAGGGCAGTTAGGTATTTCGCTCATAGTCTTTCCTTTAGAATTTTAAACAAAAAAAGCTCTGAAAGATTTCTCTAACAGAGCTTTTTACTCCCCATTCCATTCGGAATACGGAAAGCGGAATTGCTTAACAGGGCTTGGGATGAGCGAGTGGACGCGAATACGTAAAGGTGAAAATGTTCTACGTTTTAGATTTACCTAAAATAAACGTAGAACATTTTTTTTCGATTTTAGCTTAAGGTTCGCAATTTGATTTAGAGGGTTCGAATAGATTTGAATACGAATTCTTTAGTCAAGATTCTATAAAGAATCTTCTTAGCGACGTTCCAAAACCCATATTTGCCTTTAGGCAACTTTTTGACTCGTCGATAGCTTCGGAGCAGGCCGCCGAGCCGCTCAAATTCCACTACATCACCGTCTTGATTCTGAGGATAAAAATCAATAATTCTACCGCTAAGAGTTGAGTGTGAAAGTTCACCTATTTTTGCATATTGAGTAATGTTGCTTGAGTTCCTTTATTAGTCAGGCTTTTCATTAAGGCAGTAGATAATCTTAAATTTTGTCTCATAATAAACAATGATACTGCTGCTGGAATTTAGAGTAATTTTTAACTTTTAAATTTGCTCTAAATTCATGAAGTTTTAATAGGCTTCTCAAGTGGCTTATCAAACCATTTGCCATCGCGTCCCTGATTTTTATAATCAGCCTTTTAATCCCAGATACCATTAAGCGTTTTCACTTCTTTGGTTCCTGTTTCCTGTGGGAACAGCATTCTTTATCCTCAAATCAAATTATATTCAAGTTCTAATTTTTTCTTTAATTGAAAAAATATCTCCGGTTGAATTTCAACCAGATTAGTAGTTTCAGAGCAATCATTGGTCAAATCAAATAGGTAATACTTCTCGCCAACCTTCATTAGCTTCCAGTCCCCCTCAATAATTGCATATTGATAGCCAAGACTCTTATTGTATTTATATGAAAAATATAAACTTCGTTCTTTGGCATATCTACAATCCTCAATTAAACGATAAATATCCTCACCATCAAAGTCCGCATCAGGAACATCTATATTGAGTTTGCGTAATATAGTTGGCGTTATATCACCCATATAAACAGTAGTATCGGTTTTAAGACCGGCATGACTATCAGGCCATCTCATTATCATAGGAACTCTTAAACCACCTTCTCTGAGTGTCCATTTACCGCCACTTAGGGGATAATTTGAAGCCCCATGTTGAGGGTCGCCGCCATTATCACTAATTATGAATATAGCAGTATTATCATAGATGCCCAATTTATCCAAATGAGCTATTATTTTAGCAACGGAATCATCTAAACACATAACCATTGCCGCATAAATTTCACGAGCAGTTGGATTGTTTAAGTCCTTAGCCACTTTCGCGATATAATTTTCAGGTGCCTGAAGCACTCCACGTTGTGAATAGTGTGGTGCATTATACGCAAGGTTGAGCAAGAACGGCTGATTACTTTTCTCTGTAATATATTTTATCGCTTTATCAGTAAATACATCCGTAGAATATCCTTCAATAGATACCGGAGTACCATTCTCGTACAGATCCTTTTTGCCTGTCGAAACACCTTCTACCTTTTGCGCATCATCGGTATATTTATAATAGTCAATTTTTCCTCCACGATGCCCAAAGAAATATTCAAAGCCCTGTGAGTTAGGTAGTGTATCCCCATCGTATCCCAAATGCCACTTACCGATACTGGCAGTATTATAATCATATCGCAACAGATACTCCGGTAAAGTCTTGAATGAACTTGCCATACCTCCAGAACCCATCAAAGGCATATCTAAACCTATTGACTCAGGACGGCGACCCGTAAGTAAACAACCTCTTGCAGGTGTACACACAGGACTTGATGAGTAAAAACGTTCAAACTTCATACCCTCAGAGGCTAATTTGTCAATATTGGGAGTATATATGTCTTTACTGCCGTAACAGCTTAAATCATTGTAGCCCAAATCATCAAAGGTTATAAGAATAATATTCATTGGTTTTGTTTTATCACCAACCAACTTGCAACCGCCCATGGCAGTGAGAACGGTTGCCGCTATTGCCTGCATAAAATCTCTACGATTGATTTTCATTTTGATTTGTTCCTGATTTTGATGTTCTTTTTTTGAGAAGGTCAAATATTTTCTTTACGTCTTTTTAAGCTGCCTATCTTTGCCCAAGTAACAAAAATTCATCACAGGCTATTTTTTGCCATTTCTCATCCAGTCCGATTGAATGGTTGTCGGTGTAGTATCCGGCAATGAAGCCTCCCTGGCCTCTCCAGAGCTTGTCTATCATCTCTTTAGCTTTTATTCTTATCAGATTTTCGTCTTTAGTTTGCAGGGTCGTCTGTATATCTACCGGTGACCAGAAACTTACTCTGTTTTCATTCTGATATTCGGCTAACTTATCTATTGTGTGCAGATCTGGTTGGTCGAATTGGAATACATCAATTCCGGCCTTAATAAGACCGGGCATTATTTTTTCTATCTTGCCGCAGGAGTGCATGAATACTTTGAGGTTTTTATCGTGAGAAAGGCGGCAAAGTTTCTCGAATCGCGGAAAGAATTCCTCCTGCCATAATTCAGGGCTTAACAGTGTTTGTGATTGTGTGCCCCAGTCTTCGTGCAGCATCACAGCGTCAACTCCACAGGCTGAATAGTTTATAATCATCTGCTCAAGAGCTGTATCTATTTTGTCATGAAGTTCTACTATTTTATCTCTCTCAAGGATTATATTCATCAGATAGTTGTCGAGCCTGAATAGCTTACGGGCTATTCCAAAAGCAAATCCCGGCAGCATTCCAATGATATATTTGTCGTTGTTTTTCTGACATTTTTTTTTGACATTTGAGTAGTCAGAGATGTTAGAATAATCAGGGAGTTGGTATGAAACTGCATCCTGAGCTGTCGATAAAATTGGGTTTGTTACTTCACCTTTTGATGTGCTGTCTATCCTTGACCATGTATTGCCCCAGGCATCAAAACGCTCCCATTTATTTTCGCTAACTAATTGCCAGTCAGTGGATTTATTGGGAACTTTGTGTGAACACATTACAATATCGGATGTGTCTGGAAATGAATTTGCTATTCTTTCAGGTTTTGAATAGCTTAGAGTTTTTTCTACTATTTCTTTTGAGTTCATTGTAGGCTCGTATTTAATCTTGTGTCTGTAAAGATTTTGTAACCAAAAAATATTTTTTAGAAATCGAATTTCCACTGCTTGTCCAGTGGTTTAAAATCTATGATTTCCTCATCTGGGTCGAGTGCTTCAGGAGAATCGATTGTCGCTTTTTTAGGGGCGGTTACTGGCCCCAAAAGCAATGGGTCTTGTGTTTTTATCATCCAGTTTTTAAGTTGGTTCGATAATTTACGCAATACGTCCGCATATTCTTTTTTATCAGCAAGATTGTTTGCTTCAGTTGGGTCAAGATGAATATCGTATAGCTGATGTTCGGGTATTTTTGCAGTATCTGCCCCGAATTCCAGCACTGTATCTTTTGAAGGGCTTTTATCGCAGTTAGGCAATAGAGGCTTTGTTCTTTGTGAAAACCGCCTGATATAGTTATATCTTTGTGTTCGTATTGATCTTGTAGGCTGATAGCAGGCGTGATAGGTTATTTCACCAAAGACCGCCTCGTTTTCTTCGTATTGATTATTTTGAATCAGAGGCAAAAATGATTTACCCTGAAGCCAATCAGGTTTTTCTATTTTGAGTATATCGCATAGAGTAGGGAATATGTCTATATGTGAGACCATATTGTCTATGACGTTGCCTCCGGTGAACCCTTCTGGCCCTTTCATTATTAGGAATACACCAAGCCCATGATTATTGAGATTGCATTTCATGCCGGGGAAAGCTATGCCGTGGTCTGTTGTGCAGATTACAATCGTATTATCCGAGAGATTATTATATTTTATACTGCTGAGGACTCTGCCTATGTATTCATCAAGTCTTCTTGCCGAACTTTTGAAGCCAGCCATATCTCTTCGTGTTTTAGGACAATCTGGTATTACCGGCGGTACTAATGTATATCTTTCGTCATCAGCGGGGTTGGGTTGCGGCCAGTTTCTGTGCGTATCCCAAAAACCTACCGACAGGAAAAATGGCTTTTGATGTTCGGATGAGATGAACTCACATGCTTTTTTAGCCGCTTCCAATTCGGAGTCTTTTGTCAGTATATTGTCATAACCGATTATCTCGTGTTTCTCGGCAATATGCTGATAACCGGAGATTGCGGTTTGGTATCCATATTTTTTGAGTGTATGGATTATGTGTTTGCTGTAGTCATTAAGTTTGAATCCTCTATGCGCTAATCCGAGCATTCCGCTATTATGCGGGCATTGACCGGTCAGCAGGGCGGCTCTGCTTGGTGAACAGGTTGGTGCGGCAGAAAACGCATTACGGAAAAAAGTGCCTTCTTCGGCAAGTTTCTGGAGATTTGGAGTCGATACATTATGTCCAAACGGTTGTATGTATCTTCCGGTATCATGTGAATGGATATAGACGATATTGTACTTTTGCATCTTGTTCTCTTAGCCTGTTATATTCATTGAGCAGCTATATCATTCCATCGGTCGATATATTTGAAGCATATCAATGCAGCATTTGTACCGAGCATGTCGCTTATTGGGTATCTTTCGTGGCTTAGAAGTACAGAGCAGTGTCTGTCGAGGCATTGCTCGCCGTAGAACGCGAAACCGCCGTCTTGTTTTTTGTATTCTGTTAATAAGACTTCCGCTGTCTTATTTCCGGCTTCAACTATATCATCAAATCTGTATTCATTATTGAGTTGGTCGCTTACTTTTGAAATTAGATCAAGTGAGTCCCAGTTCATCGTCATATCTCTTTTATGACCAAATTCTCCATTTTCATGTTGAAGCTGAAGCGTGAAATCTATAGCGTTTTGCGGATTAGGGATGCTGCGGTCTATAAATTGGTAGCCGTGAATTATCTTAAAAAGGCCGGCCATTGCTACCGGCTTATCGTCTTGGCAGCCCCTGAGTATGGGCATTCCGGTATCTTCGTCTAATATTTCTGATTCCATTGTTTCTATCATTTTAGTTACAAATGGAATTTCGTTTACAATATCCTTGCCGGGGTATTTGTTTACAAAAGCGATTAAAAGCCTGCTCCATACTTCGCCGCTAAGCCAGGGGTCTTGCCAGTTTAGGTTTAAAACCCATTGCCTGGGGTCTATATTGTCAATGTCAGCGAGGAATTCCGGCAGGATTGTTTCTGTTTGAGGATTCTCGCCCATATGTTCAAACGCTTCAATTACTGCGCCGTTTCGTTGACCCCATATATGTTTCCAGTCATGTTTGCCTTCTCTTAGAGATTCATTTTCGAGCGGATCTCTGAAAAGTCGTTTTTCTTCATCATAGCAGGAGTAGAAGTAGTCTTTGATGTCCTGGATATGCTCTGCCGGTAAGTTGTCGAGTTCTCCAATCATTTTGAAAATTCTTACCGCAATTGAAGATGCCTGCAAGGACCATGGTCGTAGCATTTTTGAGTGAAACTGGAATCTGCCCCAAGGTCTTTCGGGGTGTCTCACTGATTCAAGCCAGTCGATTATATCTGTTTTTACCAGTTGAGTATAATTTAATGTTTCTGTTGTAAACATGTCATTGTCCGTGAAAAACGTAGGTTATTTAGTAGGAAATTACTATTTCTTAATTGTTTTTAATTAGTTCTTGACTTACGAGTAAATGAATTATAGTATAGATAGAACGGTTTATCAATTGTAAAATATAAAATTTAGTCATTTCTATTGAATTGAGTATTGTTTTATGAATAAAAAACTACAAAAATTAATCAGTGTTTTGGTGGTGCTTCTATTCGGTGTTTCTTTGTTTTCCTCGCAAATAACACTGGATAGTCAAGGTATTTTAAGTGTTGATGGGGTAAGGACTTTCGTTTATGGAATATCCCGTAATCCATCGGGGTTTTCTGCTGATTTTGATGAAACGACAGAGTGTGGCTTTGGGTTTACGCATGAACCTTATTTTGAAAATCAACTTTTGTCCGGGTATATTCAGGCAGAAATTGATGAATTAATATATCAATCATCCTTTTTTATTGATAATGCGGGTAATTCAGGGTTAGGTGTTTATCAGGGCATTCCGAGTGTGTTTGTTTCTGAACTTGATTTAGCTTCAATTACATATTATATCAATTCTTTGAAAGGTAAGCCTGGGTTGTGGTTTTGGCTTTTGACTGATTTAAGCAACAGTTCTGCTTCCCAAGCTAATATTGAAGCGGCTTATAATGCGGTAAAGGCGGCTGACGGCAATCATCCTGTGATGATAATAGGCAGTGCTGATGATTTTTACTCTAATACTGATTTAGTGGATTTTTGTGATATTATGGCGATTAAAAGGCATTCTGTTCCTTATAGCCAGATAGCATTGGGTAGAGATATTGGGCGAATAAAGGCTGATTTTGCGAATAAATGTGTGTTGGCTTTCTGTCAGGGTATTGATATGCTTAATCTGCTTTATAATCACTCTGGTAGTAGTGGTATTGAGCTTGAAAGGAGCAATGCCACTCTTACTCTAAATTCTTTGAAATCACAGGTTTATGCTTCAGCTTTTTCCGGTGCTGCAGGAGTGATATTTGATTTAGGCACAAAATTACAGAACGATATAATGGAGAAATCTCCTTTTATACTTGATGATTTTGAAGTGCTTGGCGAGGATATAAGTCGATTTTCTGATATTTGGCTAAATGGGCAAGAATTGCAGGGGGTTGAGATTGAGTATGTGCCTTATGGTTTGGAAAAGAGGGTCAAATCTTATTGGGGATTGAGCGAGTCAGAGACGCTTGAAGCCGGATTGCCTGATGTAGAGCATGTTTCATATTATTCAAGAGAGCTTGATGGACAACTTTATATAATGGCAGCGGCTGATTATATGTGCTGTTCTCGCCTTCAATGCAGTATTCCATTTGTATTTAGTTCTATAATAGAATATCCGGGAGAAAAGGTTGTCGCAAGTTTTAATAACGGGCAAGTTGTTTTAGAACAAGAAGATACAACAGTTGGTATTTGGAATGTAGAAGTTAATCAAGCTCTGGAGAGTTCTTATTTTGATATTCTGGTTAATGAGAAGGATTGTTTTGTGTGGAAGATAAATCGTTAATTTTAGATATAGGTTTTATGATGTCACACTGTCTTCGTTATCTATTTTGTTTTTTGTTGTGTCCTGCTCTGTTTGCCGCAACTGTGAGTGTCGGTGATGATGGTTTTGCTGTTGTAAATGGGGAGAGACGTTTTGTTTTTGGAGGCTATAGGGATCCTTGCGATCAGTTAATGGAGTTTTCAAATGTTTCGCTCGCGAATTTTGTGTTGACGCATGATTACTATTTTGAGAGCTTGCTTAACGAGAACTATACAAGCAGTGATGTTGATGATTGGATTAGCAGTGCTAAAGATTATTTGATTTTGGCTGAGGAGAAGGGTTTGGCAGTCTTTTTAGGTCTGCCTCGGTGGCCGGTAAAGCTGGAGGATAGTGCTGTGATTGCAAACATAGTTAATGAGCTTAAAGGCTGTGAGGCGTTATGGTTTTGGTATATTGATGAGCCTACATTGGTGCTTCAGTCGGTTGATGCTCTGGCGAATGCCTATGCTGTTGTTAAAAGCAATGATGATGCGCATCTGCTTGCTATTACAGATACTTATGAAAGACTTTCCGGCGAATCTTCTTATGGTAATTTCTGTGATATTATATGGGTTGACCGTTATTATCTGCCTTATAGTCCTTTTGAGATAAGTAATAATATTGCGAAAGTTCGGCAGTTGTATCCGGGCAAGCCGGTATGGGCTGTGCCGCAGGTCCATGATTTGCAGGCAGTCAACCAGCCTAAGGAACTTACTGACCCGTTTCCTGCCCGAATGACGCTTAATGATAATAATATTGACACTATAGGGAAGGCTATAAGAGCTCAGGTGCATGGTTTGCTTGCTACTGAGGGGGTAGGGGGCTTAGTTTTCTACTGGGGTCCTAAATATTGGCAGGATTTACTGAACGAGACACCTCAGGTATGGGATTCTGTTAAAAAAATAGGGCTGGAATTAAAGTCATTGGAGCAGGTTTTGTTGTCCGAAGAACCAGATGTTGATGTTAAAGTTTCTTGTAGATTTTCAGGTGCAAACCAAAGGCTAAGTGAATTATACGCGGGGCAGTTATCAGAAGATGATTACCCTGATAATGATCAGTTTAAGTATTGGTCAAGGCAGTATAATGGAAGTATATATGTTGGTATATCAACGACTTATGTCCCTTTGCAAGTCTTGAAGCTTGAAATGCCAAAGGGTTTTGAGTTTGCGAGGATTGTTGAGTATCCAAGCCAGCAAACTGTATTTTCCGCAGGTAATGACGACGACGGCGATTTTTATGCAGACAGGTTGAGTGTTACTTGTTTAGTTGTGGAGTCGGGCAAGTCAATAACTCTTGTGCTGAATGACGTAGATTCTGTGGTGTTGAAGTTTGAGCCGGAGTTTAGCTCTGGTCAGTTTAGTTATACTGACAATTTTAGTTTGCCGGAGAGTCTTGATGTATGGGTTTATTACTATGGTGGGGCAGCGATAAGTGAAGATTCTCTTGTTACCGGAAGCTCTTTTTGCTCGGCTGTGCCAGATATTGTAGATAATAATTTATGGTCAGATTATAGTTTAAGTTGTGAATTAAAAACATCTTACAGTTTTTCTCGGCAAGTAGCTTCTGATGAAAGATTCTTTATTGGAGTGTCGTTTAGAATGGTTGATGAACTTAATTATTATCTTGCGAGGATTAAGAAATGTAGCGGCAGTGTTTACCCATCGCTTGTTATCAGCAAAGTTGTTAATGGTTCTATTACTGACCTGAGATCAGCGGATATTGGTTCTTACATGGATACTAACTCCTTTTATTCGTTAAAAGTGTATTGTTTTGGCAGTAATCTTACCGCCAGACTTTATTATGAAGGAGAGCTTCTTGCCGAAATTTTTGATATTGATGCGGACTATGTTTCCGGCGCTGCCGGAATCAATTCGCTGATGCCTTCAGGACAATCGTGTAGCTATGACAATTTTGAGGTAAGCGGCGTTTCTTATAATACTGATTATTTGTGTTATCATGCTAAGTCCTTGGGTTATAGTCAGTTGGGAGATATAAACGGTGATTGTTATGTAGGGCTTGCTGATTTTTCAATCTTAGCTGAGTATTGGCTTGCCTGCTATGATGGTCAGATGTCTGGGTGTTATGAGCATCTTCAGTACTTAGCGAGATAGCTTGATTTTGTGAATATTTTGAGAGTATCTTTCCTTTTTTCTTGACTTGATAGACCGGGTTATCTATAATACTTTGATAGACCGGAATATCAATTATTAATCAGGAGTTTTGAATGAGTCAAAAAAGAGTGACATTAAAAGATATAGCTGAGGTAACCGGCTATTCTAAAGGCAGTGTTGCAAGAGTTCTCTTAGGCAGTGGCAAGGGAAGTGTTCGTGTTGGACAGGAGGCGACAAAAAAGATCAAGGCCGTAGCTGCAAAAATGAACTATCAGCCTAATGTTGCCGCTCGCCAACTGGCCGGTAAGGGCAGTAAGCTTATAGGTGTTATTATTGACAGTGATGTTTCTTTAAGTCAGCATGAAGTGCTTTCGTGTCTTGAGAAAGAAATTTCTGCGATTGGGTATCGAATATTGGTTGGTCAAAGTCATAATGAGCCGGATAAGATGCTTCAGTATTTCAATGACTTTAAAAATCGCGGCATAGAGTGTATTGTTTCTTTTTCTCATAATTATCCCGGATACAGTGAAATATTGGGTGAAAATCTTGCCAGATTCAAGAAGACTGTCTTTTTAGGTCGCCCAATGATAAATAAGTCTGTTTACTGTGTAGAATCTGATTTTGAACATGGGGTATATCATGCGGTTAAGCACTTGATAGAAAGAGGACGGAAAAGAATTGCTTTATTTGAACTTGGCACGGGCACTAATGCTTTTGCTTCCCGTTTCTACGGTTATAAACGGGCTTTAGAAGAACTTGGCGGAGGTTTTGAGCCAGAGCTGGTTTATACATTTCCTTCACATGAAGATTTGAGTGATGAGAATATCGCCGCGGCAGTGGATACGCTTTATAAAGAGCAAGAGATAGATGCTATTGTAGCCTGGGATACGGCAGCGGCTGCCGCATTATCGCATATGTGGGATGCAGGGATAAAATGTCCTGAGGATGTCGCGGTTGTAGGTTTTGATAATTATTTCTGGACTAAATACTTGAAACCTTCTTTGACTTCCATTGATACTAAGCCCAAAGAGCTTGCAAAGAAGATGGCGGAGCTTGTCAAGCTGATTTTGAATTCTGACAGTTATACATCTGTAGAGTGTTTAGTTGAACCGGAACTTGTAGTACGTAAATCAACGTGATTATATTATGTTGTAATTGTGTTAATTGATTAATTAATTTTAAAGGAGATTTTATTATGAAGCAAATTTTCATAAAATCACAGGTCCTACTGTTTACCTTGTTGTTTTTAACGGTATCTTATGTGAGTGCCGGAGCAGTAAGCTACAGCGAAGATTTCACAGGTATTGATGGTACTTTACCTGCTGACTGGGTTGTTGACAGTGGGGATATTTTTATTGACAGTGGAAGTTTCCTTAGTGATACTTCTGTATCATCAAATATCCGGGCTCATTATGATGCGGCAGGTAGTCTTGACTGGACTGACTACACATTTGAGTGTGATTTTAGGACCAGTTTTAATTTTGGTTCTAACCCTGACTCTTCTTCTTCGCTTTATCCCGGTGTTACGTTCAGACGTCAGGATGCTGATAATGCTTATCTTGTAAGAGTAAGGAAATTAGAGGGTGAGCTTTATCCTCAACTTACTCTTGGTCTGATCGCACCTGCCGGTATATACTGGTTTGTTGAGGATGTTATGAGTGATTTTCTCAATCCTAATGAGTGGTATCACCTTGAAGTAATATGTGATGGTTCGCATGTAATAGTTAATCTATATGATGAGGATGATACTAAGGTTGCTTCTGTAGATACAGATTATCCTAACAGGGCAGATAATGACATGTCAGGCGGAGTACTTTTTAGCGGCAGCGTAGGTGTCTATTCTGTTATGAACAGCACAAATTATATTGAATTTGACAATTTTGAAGTTACCGGTGTTGACGAACTTTCAATTGATTGCAGTGATGTATTGCTTGTATATGGTAATGCTGCTGATATTAACAGTGATTGTTATGTTGGTCTTGGTGATTTTGCGGCAATCGCTGATTCGTGGCTGAATTGTATGGATCCCGTTAATACGAGCTGTACAGAAAATCCATGGAAATAAAACAGGTTATTAAATTATTTATCATATTAGGAGATAAATTTATGAAAGAACAAATAATAAAACTAACAATTTGTCTTGTTCTGATATTTACGGCATCAAGCTTCGCGGATTCTTTCTTTGAAGATTTCGAGTCAACACCTAATGGTTCAATGCCAGCAGGTTGGAATGTGTATGATTATGATTCAGGTGATGCCTCCGTGGTATTTGGAGTTACGGACAGTTTTGCAAGTACTAATGTCGCAACTTCAAAAAGAGCTATGGTTACAACATCAGATTCGCCTTATGATCTATGCTATTATAATGGTAATTCTGCTGATGGAGTACCTGCGACAAGCTGGAAAAATTATAGTGTTAGTGCTGTAATCAATTATGACGGCAGTTACTGGAGCAGTACTCAGGATTGGTGTGGTCTTGTTGGTCGTCTGCAGCCATCTACCGGTAATGCTATTGGTTGTCGTTTTAAGGGTAAAGGTGATGGGAGTGAAGAGCTTTTTATCTATACACTTATAAATAATAATGGCTCTTTCCAGCAAATTAGGCTTGGGACACTTGTTACTGATTTTGATGACAAGCAGGACTGGATTATTACACTTAATGTTTTTGATAATGACGATATTTCAGCAACTCAGGTTTGGGCTACAGCTGTTCCGGTTGATGAGAGTCAGGATCCGCTTCTTGTATCATGCGCGATCGCGTACGATGATACAAGGTTTGCTGCTGCTGGTTTGACAAACGGCGGTTGTGCCGGAGCGATATTTTATCATGGTTCAACAAGAAAGATGAACTTTGATGATTTTACAGTAAACTTTGAAAAGCCGGAAATTATGCCGCGACTTGTAGGTCATTTCCAAAGTGATACATCATCATATTTAGGTCATGCGTATTGGTCAATAGCTGATCCTACAAATATGTATTCATGGTACACAGAGATAGACAGTCAGGATTATGTTACAAGTGTTGCTGACGGCGTATTCAATAAGGCTCTTAATGTATGCAGTGAGTTTACAGATCCTAATACAACAGGCGCTCTTTTTGAGGGCAGTGATGAACATTATGATGACTATGAAAATGGTGTAAGGACGACAGCATTCTGGTGGAAACCTAATTTTGCTAAGCCTACTGTAACAAGCAGTGTTGAAATATGGAGCTGGGATACTTACGTTGTTACCTATAATTATGATGCTTCTACAGGTAAGGACTATCTAACCTTTACAATTCCAACAAGCTCTGGAGATGAAACCGTTTCTACAGTAGCGGCGGTTGATGCTGTTGATTTTGCTGACTATAACTTTGTGGCTTCTTCATGGTTCAACAACAGAGCATCTTATTCTGCTTCAGCTGATGCTATTGGAATAAAACTTAATGACGCAGCTCAGGTGGTTGAAACTTTAACCGGTCAGATTGTAGATGAAACAAACAGGTTCTTCGGAATATATAACGGTATTTTTGATGAGATGGTTATAATGCCTATATTCATGGATGATAATGATCTTGAGCAGGCAAGAACCAGGACAACAGAGTTTGCTCCTGACAGCACGCCAATAGACTGTGCTGATGCTATTGATGTTTATGGTCCTATGCCTTACGATCTTGATGGCAACTGCTACATTGGTACCGGTGATTTAACTATAATGGCTTCACAGTGGCTTAACTGTATCAACCCGGGCGATTCAAATTGTGATACGCCTTGGCTTTAATTGATATATCTGGTCTATACCGGGCTGTTTTGGCGGCCCGGTATAATAAAACAAAAAGGTAGTACAATGAATCTCTGCAAAACTGAAAATAGAAAATTGAAAAACAAGGCTTTTACGTTAATTGAGTTGTTGGTTGTTATTTCGATAATAGCGCTTTTGATGGCTGTTATGATGCCTGCATTGGGAAAAGCACGTGAGTTGGCTAAAGCATCAATATGCAGTTCTAACCAGAAGAATTTGGGAAGTGCTTTGTCTTTATACAGCACTGATTACAATGGTAAGATACCTCCGGCTTCTGTATTAACAAGCAACGCCGGTGATAATGGCGGCGTTACTCCAGGTCCTTATGATCCGGTAGAGAAGGCTGGTTTTGGCAGGTATTGGACTGGTAAAATACAGGGTTATCTCTCTGAAAGTTCAACCTATAACGATTCTGAAGACTGGATGAATTCTAAAGGTGCTAACGTTACATTTTGTCCTTCGAGCTGGCCTTTCAACAGGCAGAAACTTATTGAAAATAATTTAGCAGATCAATGGCAGGTATCTTATGGAATGAGATACTGGATTGATCCTCATAAAGGTAATTCAAGTTACTATCAGTATAAACGTTTGAGCAGTATAAAGACTGCGGCTGATTTTTTCCTTGTCGCTGACAGTCATACTTTTTGGTATAATGCGCCTTTTATGGGTATTCAACCGGCATTTTCAAATAAAGGTGCTGAGATAACTGAAGAAGAGGCAGTCAGTTATGCTGGGACAGGTCCAATGCTTCATGCCGTACACGCAAGGCATTCTGGGAAATCTAATCTGTTATTTGCCGATATGCATGTTTCTAAAGAAGGCGTTGATTATTTTGAGAGAATTGCCGATACTCAGAATCAGTATGTTGACGGCGATAGAGACATTATACGTGTATATACCGGATATGCTGTTAGAAGCATGCCTTCTTATTTTAATACACTTGCTGCGAGAAATTGATTTGAGATATGAAAAAAGCTGTTTTTTTTATGACCGATGGGTTGTTTGATATTGTCTTTCATAAGGATGATATTAAGTATCTGCAACAGTATGTTGAATTGGCATTGCCCAGTTATAACTCCAAAAACTTTCTCGAAAATTTAGATAAATTCAAGGATGTGAACTTTCTGTTTTCAAGCTGGGGTGTCCCAAAGCTTGATAAAGATTTGCTTGAGGCAATGCCTTCTCTTGAGGCTGTATTTTACGCCGCAGGTTCGGTGAGACATTTTGTTACAGATTGTTTCTGGGAAAAAGATATAGCCTTGACAACCGCTTCTATGGCTAATGCGATTCCTGTGGCTGAATTTACTTTTGCTCAAATAATATGCTGTCTTAAACGTCAGTTTTATTTTATGAACAGAGTGAAGCGGCAAAGAGATTTTAGTGTAGATAGAGATGATATCGCCGGGTCATACAAAAGTAAAGTAGGTATTATTTCTCTGGGTAATATTTCTAAAAGAGTAATAGATTTGTTGAAGCATACAAGTGTGGATATTATGCTGTACTGTATAACGGCAGATGATTGTATCGCAAAAGAGCTTGGTGTGGAATTAGCTTCAATAGAAGAAATATTTATGCAGGCAGATGTTGTTTCTCTTCATACCGCTGCCAATGAGCAAACCAGAGGTATGATAAGGGGGCATCATTTTGAGAGCATGAAGCCGGGGGCGAGTTTTGTAAATACAGCAAGAGGAATGATTGTTGAACAGGAGCAGATGATTGAAGTCCTTAAACGACGCAGTGATTTAACTGCTGTGCTTGATGTTACAACTCCTGAACCTCCATTGAAGGATTCAGTCCTGTACGATATGGAAAATGTTATACTTACTCCTCATATTGCCGGTTCAGCTGGACATGAATGTCGAAGAATGGGACGGTATATGATTGATGAGTTGGTGAGATATATTGATAATGAGCCTTTGAAGTGGCGAGTTAAAAAAGAAGATTTAAGCTATCTTGCATAAAGTATAAGGTATAAGGAAATAGGCATGAGGCAGAAGGAATTGCCCACGAAACACACTGAAATCACTATCTTTAGTTATGAAGTCAATTAGGAAAATTTAATGTTATATCCAATAGAAAATGAATTGAGGGAAGTTAGATGCCTTGATGGTATCTGGCAGTTTAAGGCCGATTATGACAATAGAGGTCGTGATGATAAATGGTATGTTGATAAGCTTTCTGATCCGATTAATATGGCTGTACCCTCAAGTTATAATGATATAACGCAGGAGCTAAGTTTACGTAATCATATTGGTGATGTTTGGTATCAGAAAGATTTTGTATTGCCCAACAGTTGGAATGGTAGGCGGATATTTATTCGTTTCGGCAGTGTAACTCATCATTGCAGCGTATGGGTAAATGGTGAACAAGCCGCATCGCATAAGGGCGGGTATCTTCCATTTGAAGCGGATATTTCTGATATTGTCAAGTATGGCGAAAATAATGTTTTGACGGTTGTTGTTAATAATGTATTAGATTGGACGACTCTTCCTCCCGGAGAGGTTGTAGATGCACCAACCGCTAATTCAAGACTCAATCCCCATACGCCTGAATATCCTGACTCCTATAAGATTCAGGATTATTTTCATGATTTTTTCAATTATGCCGGTATACACAGGTCGGTTAAATTATGTGCGGTAAACAGTGAATATGTTGAGAGTATAAAGACAGAGACTTCCTATGATCAAGCCGGTCATGGGTTTGTCAATTATTCTGTCAAAACTTCAACGGGCAGGGGTGGGTTGAACCTCAAGCTGTATGATGAACAAGGTCAATTGGTTGCATCTGGTCATAGTCATACAGGTAAGCTTGTTGTTGAAAATGTAAATTTGTGGCAGCCGGGCAATGCTTATCTTTATAAATTATGCGTAGAGCTTTTTGAGCAAGATGGCAGTATAGTTGATAAGTATTCTATGAATGTTGGAGTCAGAACAGTTGAAGTAAGAGGTAAAGAATTTTTAATAAATGGAGAGCCTTTCTACTTTAAGGGTTTTGGAAAGCATGAAGACAGTGATTTCAGGGGTAAAGGATATGACGCTGTTTTGAATGTTCTTGATATGAACCTGTTGAAATGGATTGGGGCTAATTCATTCCGTACTTCTCATTATCCCTATTGTGAGGAAATACTCGATCTGTGCGACAGAGAAGGTATTGTTGTCATTGATGAATCGCCTGCTGTCGGACTTATGTTTAATGCTAACGCAAGAGGCAGTGGAGATAAGGTATTTTGTGAAGAGAAAATTGGTAAAGATGCTCTTTCTCATCACCGTGATGTAATGAAGGAAATGATTGACAGGGATATTAATCATCCTTGCGTTGTGATGTGGAGTGTTGCCAATGAAGCGGCTGTTTATGAGGATGGGGCAGTGGATTATTTTAGAGAGATTGCTGATTATACTCGTAAGCTTGACCGTTCCCGACCAATCACAAATGTAATAAATATGCCGGCACAAAGATGCAAAGTCTCTCAGTTTTTTGATGTGGTGTCAGTCAATAGTTATTACGGCTGGTATTGGAATCTTGGTGATATAAGCAGTATTGATAGCCGGTTAAGTAAAGATATGGAGAATTACTATAATAAATTCAATAAGCCGGTTTTGATAACTGAGTATGGGGCTGAGACTATTGCCGGTTTGCATAATGCACCGGCATTGATGTTTACAGAAGAATATCAGTGTCAAATGCTTGATGCGTATCATAAGGTTTTCGATAGATATGATTTTGTTATCGGTGAGCATGTGTGGAATTTCGCGGATTTCATGACGAAGCAGGGAACATCAAGAGTACTTGGCAACAGAAAAGGTGTTTTTACTCGTCAGAGGCAGCCTAAGGCGGCAGCTCATCTACTTAAAGAACGTTGGACTCAAAATTAAAATAATATAAGGAATTTCATGAATCTTTTATTTATAGACTGGGTAGTGATATTAGCCGTAATGGGTATTATAATAGGTATTGCGGTGTGGGCTAACCGATACACTCTTGGTGTAGCTGATTTTTTAGCAGCCAATAGATGTGCGGGCAGATATTTATTGAGTGTAGCCGGTAATGTTGCTGCTGTCGGTGTTATTACAATTGTTGCACAATTTGAAAAATTCTATGAAATTGGTTTTGCATCAGCCTTTTGGTATGACATCATAAACCCGTTTGCATGGGGATTGGCACTTGGCGGCTGGGTAACCTACAGGTATCGTCAAACCAAGGCTATGACAATGGGACAGTTTTTTGAGATTCGTTACAGCGGTAAATTTAGAATATTCAGCGGTATTGTAGCATGGGTTTCAGGAATTATCAATTATGGCGTTTTTCCTGCTATAACCGCGAGATTTTTTATATATTTTTGCGATTTGCCGAGGTATTCAATTCCGTTAGGTCCATTCGAGATGGATATAACCCTTGGTATAGTGATGTTTGTATTTTTGTCAATCGCTTTGCTTGTTTCGCTTTCAGGTGGGCAGATTGCTGTAATGATAACGGACTTTTTTCAGGGAATCGTATTTAATATTACATTTTTAATACTTCTCGTATTTTTGTCTTATAAGTTTGGGCTGTCAAATATTGTCGATTCAATTAAGGATGCTCCTGCCGGAGAGTCGCTTGTGAATCCTTTTGATCAGGCTAACGTAAAGGGGTTTACATGGGTCTTTTTTGCATTGCTTGCGTTTAGAATGGCTTATTCAAAAAATGCGTGGCAGGGTAACCAGGGATATTATTGTGCCGCAAAAAATGCACATGAGGCAAGAATGGCTAATATACTTGGCACATGGCGGGCAATTGTTACTGTTTTAGTAATCTTGATGATACCTTTGGCTGTTTATATGATATTAAATACTGATATTAATCCGGGGATTGCTTCTGAAGCTAATGCGGCATTGGACAAGATAGGTGATGAGCATATAAGAACACAGCTTACGGTTCCTGTTGTTTTGCGATTTTTGCTTCCTCCCGGGCTTATGGGGTTATTTTGCGCTATGATGATTGCAGCGGCTATTACAACGGATGATACAAGTCTGCATTCCTGGGGGACAATGTTTATACAAGATGTTTACATGCCGCTCAAAAAGCGTAAGGAAGCTTTAGCTCCTAAAAAACATTTGAAATTATTGCGACTTTCAATGGTGTTTGTGGCTTTATTTGCATGGGTATTCAGTATGTTCTTTACGTTACAGGATTATATCTGGATGTTTTTCTTTATAACGGGAGCTATCTATATTTCAGGTGCAGGCTCTGCTATTATAGGCGGGTTATACTGGAAACGGGGAACTAAACAGGGTGCTTGGGCAGCAATGATAGCGGGTATGGTTCTTGCTTTCACAGGTATAGTATTGCAGAATATAGTATGGAAATTTCTGCCTGTTTGGAAAGAGTCGCACCAGGATATCAAGTGGTTGCAAAATATACCGGATTCTTTTCCTCTTAATGGTATGGAAATGATGGGTATATGCTATGCCGTATCAATGATTATGTATATCGCTTTCTCTTTGCTCAGTAAACCTGACCCTGATTTTGATATGGATAAAATGCTACATAGAGGCAAGTATGCAGAGAAGACTGATACAGGTGATGATAATAGTTTAAGTAAGCTTTCACGAGTTTTGGGTATTACAAAAGAATTTACTGCATTTGATAAATTTATTTATTACGCAACATTTTTTTGGGCAATACTCTGGGGTAGCTTATGGATAATTGTTTTTACTTATCAGAAGATAGCTAATCCCGGTAATGATTTCTGGGCGGCTTATTCTAAGTTCAGGGTTTATCTTATCGCATCGATTGGAACTGTTTGCGTCTTTTGGTTCCTGTTTGGTGGCATTCGTGATATGATTCATCTTCAAAGAGATTTGTCAAGTGCTAAGCGAGACAACAGTGATGATGGGTCTGTTGTTAATCATCAATTAGGTAGTGAAGCTTCAGAGGAGTGATATATGTTTAGAGTTATTTTAGCAGTTACATTTTTATGTTGTTTGAATTGTTTTTCTGAGCCTTTGGAGATAGTCGCTGATGGGGCATCTGAATATAAGATAGTTATAGGTTCAGGTGCTGTAGAATCTGTAAAGACAGCGGCAGAGGATTTGCAGCATTATATCCAAAAGGCTACCGGAGTAAGGTTGCCGGTAGAGAAAGTTGATGATTTTACAGGTTTTAACGGTCAGCGGAAAGCTATCGTAATAGGTGTTAACGATTATACCAAGCCTTTTAGTTGTAAGCTGTCTTCTCTCAAACGAGAGAGTTGTGTAGTTATAAATGATGGCTCTAATCTAATCATAGCGGGAGATGATACTGCAGGTAATCCTTTAAGCAGCAAGCTTACTACTATGGCAGGTTCCTGGATTGGTGTGAGTGAATTTTGTGAAAAGCATCTTGGTATAAGGTGGTTTTTACCGGGTGAGAAATGGGAGTATGTACCTCATGTAGAGTCATTGGTGCTGGATGATATTGATGAAGTGTATGAGCCGGATTTTGTCAGCAGAAGGATAGCCCCTAATTATGTAGGGCACGATCCGCTTAATCCCAAACGTGCAGGATTGCGTAAAGAAGAGCTTATGAAGTGGCTTAGGAGAAATGGTGGTGGGGCAGGTATGATTGGCAGACCTACACATTCGGTTGATAAGATTATGGCACCGTTTGTTAAGAATAATAAATATATTGGTCGTCCTGAATGGCTTGCTCTTTATGATGGTAAGAGGATGATACCTAAAACCGAGAGTGATTTTAAGCATTGGTATCGTTTTCATCTTTGTACATCAAATCAACGAGTTCGGGATATAACGGTTGATTATGTGCTGAATTTCTTTAAAGAAAATCCTGAATACGATGTGTGCGGTATAAGCATGACAGATGGCGACAGATATTGTCAATGCGAAAAATGCAAGGCGCAGGATGCAGAGGGTACTGATTCCAAGACAGATAGATTTATGGATTTCTTTGTGTATGTCGCCAATGAGGTAGCCAAAGTATATCCAGATAAAAAAGTTGGCACATACATTTATTCATATTACGTTGATCCGCCTGTTAAGGAGATTGATATTCCTGACAATTTGTATATGGTTCATGTGCAAAACGGTACGAGTCTTCAGAGCAGAGAAGAGGCTGATAAAATTATTGACAGAATAAATTCATGGGGCAACCTTAGCGATAATATGGATTTCTACAGTTGGCCTGTAAGTCATGGTTTTTTCAGTTTGCCTTTGAGCAATACAAAATGGATTACAGAACATTTGAAGACGCTGTATGAGAATGGCTATAATGGTTATAATTGCCTTTTCTACGGTTCTGTTCATGTAAGACAACCTGATATTTATCTATGGATACAGTTACTTTGGGATATAGATAAATCGCCGGAATCGGTATTGAATGAGTTTTATAACAAGCTTTACGGCGGAGCTGCAGATGATATAAGGTCTTATTTTGAACTGATTGAAAATAACATACTCAAGGTTAATGAAGAGAATAATCTTCAGAAAGACAAGGGTGATGATGCCGTACTCAAATATGAAGACCTCATAACTGCATCTTACGCTGATGTTTTGGCGGATGCCGGTGAGATTCTTTTAAGAGCAAAAGATAAAGTTTGTTCTGATGAGAGGATTGCTTACAGGGTTGATGTGCTTCTAAAAAATTATCATTATCTCAAAATGATAACGGAAGCGATTGATATTGGCAGGAAAAAAGACAACAATCTTGCCACTGCCGACCAGATTAAAAGGCTTGAGCATTTGCGTATTAAATTTGCTCAATTTTTGATTGATAATGGCAATACTGATGTTGTCGATATTGTGGATATTAGTTATATTCCTTCGTATGGCAGGGAAGATATAGCTCGTTATCTTCTGATACCAAAGGATATAGACAGATATTATAGTGTAGAAATAGACAAAAGACCCGAATCGAGATGGAAGGGGCTGGATTTTGTATATGTCAGTCCTACCGAGGCATTGCAGGCTGATTTGTTGGTTTCACTGCCTCTGCGTTGGAATTTCAAGCTTGATAATTCTAAGATAGGCGAACAGCAGCAATGGCTTAATAAGCCAATCGATGAGAGTTACCAAGAGATACGCATAGACCGCCCATGGAATAAGCAAGGTGTTGATAAGCGTGGTATCGGGTGGTATAAGACGCAGCTAAGTGTCCCTTCTTTTGAGTCTGGTTCAAAAATATGGCTTCTTTTTAATGCTGTTGACGGTAAAGCTAAGGTTTGGATTAACGGTGATTATGCCGGTTCGCAAGATGCTCCTGTATATAAGATGTGGAATAAGCCATGGGCATTGGATGTTACTGATATGCTCAAACCCGGCAGTACTAATTCTATAGCCGTTAAAGTGCTTAAATATGACCCTAATGGAGCGGTCGGTATTTGGAAACCGATTGAATTAAAGATAGAGCGTTGATACAAGCGAGTGAAGTTGATGAAAGAGAAAGCTCAAATAATTGCTGCGTTTTTCTTGTGGGTTATTCTTGCTGTTGTTAATGGTGAGCCAATAACACCTCAATACGCATTTGATAATTGGCAACAATCGCCAATTCAATGGCAGCAATCGCTTCGCAGTGAGCTTATTAAAATGCTTGCTTTGCCAAAGTGTAAAGATCGGTCTGTTTTTAATGAGAAGATTGAGATTGTTTACGAAGATTTGGTTCATAAGCGGTATTATATTGAATTTGATGCTTTAGAAGGTGAGCGTATTGTCGGATATTTATTAACTCCTAAAAATATGGAACCGCCTTATCCGGTAATGATATGTTTACAGGGACACCTCAAACGTGGTATTGAAGGTTCTATAGATCCTGAAGCTGCCGGAGGCAGATCGATAGCTATTGACGCAGTGAGAAATGGTTGGGCGGCATTGGCGATAGAGCAGAAAGGTTTCGGCAGGCGGAAAGGTGAAACGGATTGTAACCATGTGGCACTTTCCGCTATACTGAGGGGAGAGAATCTTACCGGTAAAAGAGTTTTTGATGTTATACGAACTATAGATTTTGTGTTCAGCAGAGAGGAGTTGGATAACTACAAAATAGCCTGTATGGGTAATTCTACGGGCGGGACAGTTTCCTTCTATTCAGCGGCAGTGGATAAGAGGATAAAACTTGCGGTAGTTTCGTGCTCTTTTTGTACGTTTGAGAAGTCGTGGCTTAAATATCCGCATTGCAGTTGCGGCTATATTCCCGGGTTATTAAAGTATGCCGATATGCCTGATATTGCCGGCTTGATTGCGCCGAGAAGTCTACTCGTGGTCGCAGGTAATCAAGACAATATTGCTGATATTGACGGAGTAACTGAGGCAGTGGATTATGCCTCAAATATATACGGCAAATTTGATGCCGCTGACAAGATAGATCTTATAGAAGGTGATGGAGGACATCAGTTTTATCCTGAGCTTGCCTGGCCTGTTATTAACAGGATAAAAAAGCAGTGGAATGTTACGGTGGCGAACAAAAAGCTTGATGGATTTCATGGTATCTGGTACAGAAACCAAACTTTGGGTAATGAGTATAAATATAAGTATAGCGGCGGTCTTGGTACTTATTGTGCTAAGCATAAGCCTATGGCAATTTACAGCGAGCGGGTTGATAAGACCTTCTTTGTATATGGCGGCAGTCAAGGCGATTATCACTTGAAAGATTCTTTCAATGCCAAAAATCTTGATACTGTAAAAGTTATTGAAGGTATTGGGCATTGTATTGCCGAATATGATCACAAGCTTAAAACAGTTTCCAGGCCTACGTTGATACTGGATAAGCAGACATTAGATGCTCATGACAACCCTGTTATATCGGTTGATGACGAGGGTTTTTTGTGGGTGTTTTCTACCTCTCATGGCAATATGAGACCTTCTTATGTTTTTAAGAGTTGCAAGCCGTATGATATTTCTGAATTTAAGCAAATTCATTGTTTTGAACGTGTTGGTAATAAGTTGAACACAATAGACAATTTTTCTTATATGCAGGCTTGGAATATAAAAGAGAAGGGGTTTTTATATTTTTTTACAAAATATAGAGGCTGGGGAAGCAGAAATCTTTATTTTTCAAAAAGCAGTGATGGTGTCGTTTGGGATAAGTTTAAGGAAATTGCACAGATGGGACAGGGCAGTTACCAGATAACTGCGGTGCAAGGAGATAAAGCGGCAGTTGCTTTCAACTATCACCCTGAAAATATGGGTGTAAACGGGCGAAGTAATTTGTATTATGTAGAAACCTGTGATTATGGCGAAAATTGGAGCGGTGCCGATGGTATTGGGATTGAACTGCCGGTTAGAGATATTCATGGAAAAGCACTTATCTATAATTCGCAGAAGCATGGGCTTCTTGTCTATCTGAAGGATATTTGTATTGATAATAATGGCAACCCTGTTATTTTATTTATAACATCTGATACATACAAGAGTGGTGTTTCTAAGCAGCCAAGGTACTGGAACATTGCGAGATTTGACGGAGGCAAGTGGCTTATTAATAGGATAACGACAGCTTCCAATAATTATGATATGGGCAGTTTGTATGTTGATAATGACACTATTTTAATAGCCGCTCCTACGATTAAAGGTACTCAGCCATATAATCCCGGTGGAGAGGTTGCTTATTGGATAAGTAATGACAATGGCAATTCTTGGAAGATGGACAAACAGCTTACCTGTGGCAGTCGTTATAATCACACATATGTCAGGAAGCCGTTAAATGCTGCCTATGATTTTTATGCGTTTTGGGCTGATGGTGATTGTCTTAACCCATCAGAGAGTTCAATTTATTTCTCTAATCGTGATGGTGATGTGTTTAAGTTACCCCAATATATGAATAGCCAGAACGTAAAACCTTTATTACTGAGTGAACAAGATGGATACAAGCAAGACTAATATAAGCGGTCAGCCTTTATTGATACAGCGTGAACCTGTTGGGTGCCAAGATGGTTTCCGGATGGAAGATTACTGGGTCTGGTGCGGCTCTGCTGTTAGGGATGAGAAAGGACTTTATCATCTTTTTGCTTCTCGTTGGCAAAAGAGTCTGCCATTTAAACCTCATTGGCTTACTAATAGTGAGATTGTAAGAGCCCAGAGCGATAAACCTTGCGGGCCGTATAAGTTTGAAGAAGTCGTTCTTGGTCAAAGAGGTCAGCAGTTTTGGGATGGTCGGATGACGCATAATCCTACTATGCATAAATATGGCAGCAAATACCTGCTTTTTTATACGGGTACTACTTATAAGGGTAAATCTCCAGTATCTCCTGAATTTGTTTTAGCTGATAATAATTCAGAGCTTGCTGTTGAGGCAAGAAGAAATCAGAGGATAGGTCTTGCTATTGCCGATAGCCCACTTGGGCCGTGGGAGAGATTTGATAAGCCGGTTTTTGATGTTTCTGACAGCGGCTGGGACAGTTGGATGGTAACTAATCCTGCGGTTTGCATTAATGATGACGGCAGTATCCTTCTAATATATAAGGCCGTTTCAAATCATAGAGATAAATTGAAGCTTGGTGTTGCTAAGGCAAAAGGATTGGGGGCAGATTTTGTGAGGCTTAAACAGAGTTCTCTTTTCGATTTTGAAAGAATAGGACAGCATGTTGAAGACCCTTATGTTTGGTGGGAAGATAATCGCTATAATATGGTGATGAAGGATATGAACGGCGGAATATGCGGTGAAAAGGGTGGCGGAATTTACGCTTACAGTGAAGATGGAATTGATTGGCAGATAGCTGATAACCCATTGGCATATACCAGAGAAGTAGCCTTTGAAGGTGGAGCGTTGAAAAAGCTTGGTTCACTGGAAAGACCGCAACTGTTTTTTGAATCTGATGGGAATGTGATTATGTTTGCCGCTACTGCTGATATTTCACTTTCGCAAGGACAACCAAAATATTCTAAGAATATTGCAATAAAATTAGAAAGAAACAATAATGAGAATATTGTACATTGACATTGATACTTTACGTCCAGACCATCTTGGCTGTTACGGATACCATCGCAATACGTCTCCAAATATTGATAAAATAGCCTCAGAAGGAGTGAGATTTGAGAATTACTATTGCAGCGATGCTCCATGCCTGCCTTCACGAACGGCTTTGATGACAGGTAAGTTTGGCATAAATACAGGAGTCGTTAATCATGGAGGTTTGTGTGCCGATATACGACCTGAAGGTATAAATCGCGGTATAGCGGCAAATCTTAGCTATAAGTCATTACCGGGCTATTTGAGACGTTCTGTCGGTTTACATACGGTGAGCATTAGTCCTTTTCCTGATAGGCACGGCAGTTGGGTTTTTAATGCCGGTTTTGCTGAAACTCATGACCATGCGGGTAAAAGGGGGCATGAAAGTGCAGAGGATATTACACCTGTCGCTTTGGAATGGATAGATAAAAACGCTTCTAAGGATGACTGGTTTTTGCATATAAATTATTGGGATCCCCATACGCATTTCAGAGCACCTGAAGAATTCGGAAACCCCTTTGAGAATGATCCGTTGCCTGATTGGATTACAGATGAATTAATACAACAACACCAGCAGTCGGTAGGTCCTCATTCGGCTCGTGAGATTCTGATGTACAGTAATCAGGAGAGAGAGGAGTTTCCCAGACAGCCCGGAGAGGTTACAGACCGCAAAAGTATGCGACGACTAATTGATGGTTACGATTGTGGCATTCGTTATTGTGATCAGCATTTGGGGCAACTGTTTGAAGCATTGGAGACTCAGGGTGTACTTGATGATGTTGTGATTATAATTTCTGCTGATCATGGAGAAAATTACGGCGAGCTTGGAATATATGCCGAGCATGCTACAGCCGATTATGCTACCTGCCATATTCCTTTAATTATAAAATGGCCTGGTAAGTCAAAAGCCGGTCATGTTGATAGAGGGCTTCATTATAATATTGATCTGCTACCGACGTTGGAAAAGCTTACCGGTATTGAGCATAACAGTGAGCTTTATGGGCAGACGGATTGGCAGGGATTGAGCTTTGACGAGGCGGTTACAGGGACATCTGACTGTTCCCGCGATTATCTTGTTTTGAGTCAGTGTGCCCATGTTTGCCAGAGGTCGGTGCGATGGGATAATTGGCTTTATATCAGAACCTACCATGATGGTTTCCATCTTTTTGATAATGAGATGCTTTTTGATATTGAGAAAGATCCTTACGAGCAGGTTAATTTGGCGAAAGAAAGACCTGATTTGTGTCAGCAGGCATGTGGTAAATATATGCAATGGCATGATCAGAGGATGATCGAGAGCGACAGTGCGGTTGATCCTTTATGGCAGGTAATGCGTCAAGGTGGCCCTTATCATGCTAAAGGGCATCTTAAACAGTATTGCCGAAGACTTGAAGAAACCCAAAGAGGCTGGGCTGTGAAAGAATTACAAAAAAGACATCCAGGAGAATTTGTCAAGGAGATTGATTGATGAAAGCAATTGTTGTAATGTTTGATTCTTTGCGGAAGTGCGATCTCCCCTGTTATGGAAATAAATGGGTTAAGGCTCCCAATTTTGAGAGATTGGCAGAAAAAACAGTTACATTTACAAATGCGTGGGTTGGTTCAATGCCTTGTATGCCTACAAGACGCGAACTTCATACCGGCAGATATAATTTTCTGCATCGAAGCTGGGGACCGCTTGAGCCGTTTGATGATTCAATGCCGGAGATACTCAAAGAGAATGATATATATACACATTTAGTAAGCGATCATTATCATTACTGGGAGGATGGCGGCTGTACATATCATAATAGGTATAGCTCCTGGCAGGCATCCAGAGGGCAGGAGGGTGATCCGTGGCGAGCGGACTTGACTGATAATGTAGCTATGCCTGAAACGCTTAATGTACGTCCTGCCAAAAGACTCAGGCACGACTGGGTAAACAGACACTATATGCCCGAACTTGAACATTATCCGCAGGCAAAGACTTTTAAGATGGGTTGTGAGTTTATAAAGACGAATCATGCAAAAGATAACTGGATGCTGCATATAGAAACTTTTGATCCTCATGAGCCGTTTTTCTCTGATCCAAAATTTAAGGCTTTGTACAAAGATGATTACAGAGGCAAGCTCTTTGATTGGCCTTGCGGTGGTAAAAAAGATCAAGGACAGGAAATAACGGATCATCTCAGAAAAGAATATGCCGCTCTGGTGAGCATGTGTGATGAACATCTTGGGAAAGTACTTGATTTGATGGATGAGTATTCGATGTGGGATGATACCATGTTGATAGTTAATACAGATCATGGGTTGATGCTTGGTGAGAAGGATTGTTGGCTCAAATGTTCTGTGCCGTGGTATAATGAAGTTGCCAATATTCCTTTGTTTTTGTGGGACCCCCGAACCAAGATTGCCGGTGAGAAAAACGATTGTCTTGTCCAGAATATAGATGTGCCGCCAACGCTTCTCAATTTTTTTGGTTTGGAGGCTACAAAAGATATGCAGGGGATACCGCTGGATAAAACTGTTGGAAGTTTGGAGCCTTTAAGAGAGGCTGTTTTGTTTGGTAATTCCGTTGGGCATGTTAATTGTACTGATGGAAGATATGTATATATGAGAGCACCAAAATCTAAGGATAATGCTCCGCTCAATAATTACACCTTGATGCCTACGCATATGAATTGCAGGTTTCGTATTAACGAGCTGGAAAAGGTAGAACTTGCCGAGCCCTTTTCTTTCAGTAAAGGTGTAAAGACTATGAAAATACCATTTGAAGGTTTGGGCAATGCTTATGATATGGGAACGATGTTGTTTGATTTGCAAAGCGACCCCAATCAACTTACTCCTGTTAAGGATGTGGAGATTGAAAAAAGAATGATTGCTATGATGGTTGATTTGATGGAGAAAAATGATTCACCCGAAGAACAATGGCAGCGACTGGGACTGCCTCAGCCCATGTTTGGTTAGTAAATAATCAATTGGGGATTGAGTTGTTTTTTTGTGGTTGGTTTTCAGCTAAATCCTCATTAAATCAAATTTATATTTTAGCGATGTTGTCGCTGAAAGGAGGTGTATTGTGTAGTTATTTTCAGATATAAAGTGTTGTAAATGAATTAATTTAGTATTTTAAGGATAAAGGTTATGGATTATAATTTGAAAAAAATGATAGTATTATTGATTGTTTGTGTTAGTTTTGTTTCGTGTTCGTTCGCAGAGCTTGATATTGTTTGGTATGATAATTGTAGCTTTTCATCTGAACCAATGTATGGTTATGCGGGGACATTCCTTGTTTATAACAATCGTTATACTTCCGAAATGGGAACATGGTCTTCAATGGAGACTTACCTTGATAATGCTGAGGATATGAATAAGGAGGTCATAATAGGTGTTAATCAGGGAACAATCTCTTTGCCTTCTACTGTTGATCCTGATAATCCAACAGGTACAGATGTTAATAATCTGATTAGTTATATAAATAAGTTTAAGAATCATAATGCACTTGCCGGTTGGTATATAGCTGATGAGCCTGATATGCAGAATATACCGGTAAATTGTTGTGAGGCATCTTATAATTTAGTGAAAGCAAGAAGTTCATTGCCATGCTATATTGCTTTTTCAGGCCCAGTTGAGATACCAACAACTGCACCTTCTGATTATGCTGATGCTTATGATGTATTGATGGGGCATTCTTATCCTTATGGTGATAATGTAGCTGAGAATGCGGGGAATGGTAATCTTAAGACTAATTTTGATGATATTAAAGACGCTGCTTCTGATGTTAGTAAAGATTTCAGGCTTACTATCTTAGCCCATGGAGAATTAAATAATGATACCTGGCATAAGAGGCTGCCTACAAAAAGAGAATTTGAGTTTGCAATTTGGTATGGTCTTGCTGTTGGGGATACTCCTGTAGGTTTTTCGTTTTATGCAAAACATTGGATGGAAAGAAGTGTGGCTAATAGCTCTGATCCTTACCCTGATGATGGTTATGACTGGTACGATGATGTATTTAATCCTGTAATTGAGGAAGTTGATACATTGAGATATGCTCTTGATTATAAATACAGTACTCTTTTATCTAACAGTTCTGTGTTGAAGGGAAGCGTTTTTCAATGTCCTTATACCGATAAGTACTATGTTGTGGTAGTTAATACGGCTAATTTCAGTGTTACGAATTGGGTTCAGTTTAAGCAGGATAGCGGCAGTAATATACCAGGTACTTGGACAAAAGTGAAATGTCTTACTGATAATGAAGAATTTACTGTAAGTTGGAATAATGCTTTCAGCCCGACATTGGCTAATTATGAAGCTAAAGTCTATGAAATTATAGGTGATGATAACCCTGAAAAAACGGGGTATTATGAGGTTAAGAATAGGAATTCGCTGAAATTATTACGCCCTCTTTCCGGTTCTACCACAGTTGGAGCTGATATATCACAGTATCATGACAGTAACTACAATAGCCAGGATTGGGAGTTTATTGTTGCAGGTGAAGGTGCTTACAAAATCAAAAATCGAAATTCAGGCTATTATGTAAGAGTTGATAATGATTCTTTGGTTGATGCAACAAAGTTGATACAAACTGATACTACGAATGATTTTGCTTTATGGCGTGTTGTTGATTTGCCTGGAGGATATATAAAAATAGTCAACAAAGGTTCGCATATGGTTATGAGACCGGCTATGGGAAGTACGAGTGATAATGCTCAGGTTAAACAGTATTATTGGAGAGATTACACTTCTCAGCAGTGGACTTTGCAACGGTAATTACTGGCAAATAGTGTGACTGATTAAATTGGATTTTTATTAGTATTTTGCAAATAGTGTCGGCTTATCGGTTGGCACTATTTGTTTTCTTATTTACAATGTTTGTTAAACTGGGATATATCGAATATGATTTTGAATTATCGGCAGGTTCACTTGGATTTTCATACTTCCGAAGCTATAGAAGAAGTAGGAAACGATTTCAATAAAGAAAAATTTCAAGAATCTCTTAAAGTTGGACATGTTAATTCTGTTACATGTTTCGCGAAATGCCATCATGGCTGGAGTTATTATGATTCTGAAAAGTTTCCAAGGCATCCGGGGCTTTCTTTTGACTTGCTAAGGGCGCAATTTGATGCCTGTAAGGATATAGGGGTTAGTGTACCTGTGTATATATCTGCAGGTTTTGATGAGTACGCAGCTCGAACTAACAGAGGCTGGCAGGAAAACTTTATTGACCGGGAGCTGAATATAGCAAATTCTCCACTCAATGCATGTTATAGACATCTTTGTTTTAACTCTCCCTATATCGATTATTTATGTGAACAGATTGAAGAAGTTGTGAAATTATTTCCTCAATGCAACGGTATATTTCTCGATATAATCAGCCAGCGTCATTGCTGTTGCGAGTATTGCTTGGAATGGCTTGGGAAACACGGTTTGGATGCCAATGATCCTGATGCAAACGAATTGTGTCGTAAAAATGCGATTAACAGATACTATGAGAGAACCACCGAATCTGCAAGAAAATACGACCACGAAATGCCAGTATTCCATAATAGCGGGCGGATACACAGAGGTAAAAAGGATTTGCTCAAATATATTTCTCACCTTGAGATTGAGTCTTTGCCTACCGGAGGCTGGGGATATGATAATTTCCCTATAACCGCAAAATATTGTGAGAATCTGCCGCTTGATACAGTAGGTATGACAGGTAAATTCCATACTACATGGGGGGAATTCGGAGGCTATAAGCATCCTAATGCATTGAGATATGAATGTGCCGCAATGTTAGCCTACAATACAAAGTGCAGTGTAGGTGATCAGTTGCATCCTTCCGGTCAGATGAGCAAAACTACTTACAACATAATTGGACAGGCATATGATTATGTTGAGCGATGTGAAGAGTTTTGTAAAGAGGCTGAAAATGTTGCAGAGATCGGTTTATTATCCGCTCAATCACTTGGTTCAGGTAAATTAAAGGAGGGGGATAATGAAGATATAGGTGCATCAAGAATACTTCTGGAGGGACATTTTCTGTTCGATGTTCTTGATCCTGATATGGATTTTTCCAAATACAAAGTGCTTATACTCCCTGATACGGTAAGTGTTTCGACTGAGTTTAAAAGTAAGTTGGATATCTACCTGAAAGATGGAGGCAGGCTTATGCTCACAGGGAAAAGCGGACTTGATGCTGAGAAAGGAGGGTTTCTTTTCGATATTGGGGCCGATTATCAGGGCGAAAGTAATTATTGTCCGGATTATATATTGCCGAATGAAGAGCTGCGTCCCGATTATATCGAAGATCCTATGGTGATGTATTTAAGATCTCACAGAATAAAGGTTACCAACGGCGTATCTCTGGGCAAAGTATATGATCCATATTTTAACAGATCGTACAAACACTTCTGCAGTCATCAGCATACGCCATATAAGCTTGAGGATTCAGGATTTGATTGCGGGGTATTTAATAATAATATTATGTATCTTGCACATCCGGTTTTTAGCTTATACAGGGGCTTTGGAGCGGTTGTCTACCGTGAATATATAACGAGGGCTATTGAATTACTGCTTGGTAAAAGATTGATAAAAAGCAACTTGCCTTCGACCGCAAGAATAAATCTGAATTATCAAAATGGGCTTAACCGATACGTATTGCATATCCTTTATGCTAATACTATAAATAGAGGTGGGCCTATAAAACTTGATGGTGGAACAAAGAGAAGCGAAAGTGGCAGTATAGAGATAATTGAAGATTTAGTTGAGCTTCATGATATATCCGTAAGTCTGGGTATTGAGTCTGAGTTATTATCGGTAACTCTTCAGCCGCAAAATATTCAGCTCGATTATGTATCCCAGAATGGTGCCGTTAATTTTAAGATAGATAAGCTTAAATGCCACCAGATGGTTGTTATTCAACTTGAAAAATGAACGTGAAGCCTTCTCAATTTAGTTGCACTTGAACAAGAAGGTTATTGCTATAAGTTTTTTTGGTAATAGCTTATCGCTTGCTTGATTTTTTTTATAGTGTAATAGTGGCGCTGACTGTTTCCCTTGTTTATGTCCATTTTGAATGTTAGAATTGTCCCTGAAGGGGAATTATAGATGACGTTATACATGAACCCAATACTGGATATATTTATATCACCTTGATGCAATGACACTTAATTGATATTGAAAAGCTTATTCTTATGCAACAACGATACGACTACAAAAATAATATAAACACCTTGCAACTATCTCCTTATTCAGAAAGCATTCTCAACCAGCGAGAGATAACGATTCATTCTTATCAGACCTCTGTACCTTTTGATTATGTGAAAATAAGCAAAGGATTGGAATCGGCCTGGCTTACTCCTAAAAATCGACTTGGTATTTTTGCAAGAGGTTTTATTGAGAGCTCTGATAAAGAATGGATAAGTATCGTTCTTGGACTTCAGGATAATTTACACATCAGGGCCTATGATTATGACAATCGTAGGCCTCTTTGGTTTTCATGGCAAAATGCTATTGTAGAAACGGTTAATCTTCATTATTTTAAGGACGAGGAAGGTTTCCTGCGATTTACCACAACAGGTGGAGGAAAGCGGATAAAAGCAAAATCTCTCAATCAATTCAATCTTAATTTTTTAGATATTTCGCCTGAAGCGATAACACAAAGGTATTTTGACTTGAGCAAGCTGCGACAGTTATGTTTTGAGAGATTTCTGGAGAGGTTGTATAAACTTCGTTTTTCTGATCCTTCTGTCAAAGAATACCAGAGCATAGACCACGCTTCATTTCAGAGCCGTAAATATATTGATCCTCAGAGCGAGAGATTGAAAGAAGTTTGTGATGATCCTTATGTTAAGGTTGAGTCTTTTGACTCTGATATTGAAATCACAGCTGAAGAGTTGTTGAAGCCGGTGAAAGTTCGTTTTTTTATAAAGGGACAAAGTGGAGCACTTCGCTTAAAACTTCCTAAGATGCGTTATAAAGATCAGTATAATTCTGTTGAACTGCAAACTCAGGCATATTACAGAGTAATTGATTCAGTGGTTACAAAGATACTTGATAAAGATTATTATGTTCATCAGAAAGTATCGCTTGATGAACTTGAAAAATCACTGGGACTGTTTCCTGATGCTGTTGATCTTACGCCTTACCAGGAAGCCTTGCGAGATCCGCAAATGCGGCAAGATTTTCTTACAACTTTAGATTTTGAAACAAACTGGCAAAAATGGCTTCCCTCTCTCCGGGCTCTGAATAATTTGTTGCAGCTTGAGGATATAAAGAAAGATGTGTCAGATATTCTAATGCAGAAAATCTCTCTTTCTCCTTTGACAGCCACTTCTCTGCTGAAAGCAGCCAGAGAATATAGTGGTCTTTCACGCATTGCTAAAATTACAGCAGAGATAGTCATCCAAATAAACTATAATATCAATCCGGTATTTAGAACGCAAGTTGAAACAGAACTTCTGCTTTGGGCAATTGGTAACGAAAAAGATTTGTGGGATGTAAATCCTCAAAGCGGAGAAATCAAACTCTCAAAGCTTCGTTGGAAGCCTGATGATCTTTCTAATAACATATTAATCAGAGCCTTAGAAAAATTAATTGACATTTTCAATGAGAGGCTTATAAATCAAGATAGTGATATTGAAGGACTGCTTATAAAGTTAGACTGGTGTTTTAGAACAGTTAAAACTCTTTTACCTAATGATATAAGCCTGCCCTCTTCATTTAAGCTTATTAAAAACGAGCTGGTACCCAATTCTTTAAATAAAGCCGATAAGATACTGGCATGTCCGGTTGATGATATCGGCTCTATGGACAGAGAGGTTTTAAGTCAATTCGGCTTACCTCTCTGGCCATTGCTATCTGCTTGCAGAAAAGTAGATAAATTAACTCTTTCAAACACAGGTAATGGTTGTGCTGTTAATCTCAAGTTTGAAGATCATAAACCGTTTGATTTAATAGCCGGTTCTTCAAAAACATTCAAAACAGATCAGGACTTAAATGATATAGAAATCGAGTTTACAAAATACGACAGGCAGTACAGAATAACAATCCCAGTAAATGAGCAAATCACAAATTTAGATGCTCCAAGATTTGAATGGATAACTCAGGCTCAGGCCGGTAGAGCTCTCAACAGTGTTCTTGGTAAAGATGAAGCCCCTGATAAATCAACTATATCCCGAGCAGTTAAGAATGGTGATATAGAGTTTAATGGTCTTTCTGGTCGCCAGTCAAAGTTAAAGGTGAAAAGCTTTCTTAATTGGATACAATGTACCAACGACTTAGGTGTAGATGAGTTAAAACAGGTCAGGAATGCTATAATTGGAGAGATGACAGAAAGCCTGGAATTATAGCAATATGTAAAGTTTGAAGTTGCACAAAAAAATATTTTTCCGCGTTTTTGATATTAAGAACGGCATAAGTTTAAGATTTATGCCGTTTTTTTGTTGCAAGTTTGTTGCACGAAAAATTTGTCAATAGAATTTCCTTTATAGAAAATAATATTCATTTTTGATAAAGGAAATATTCTATGACAGAAAACATATCTAAAAGAGAGCTTTCGATAGAGCAAAGAAAAATGCTTGATTTGATGAGTGATATCAATTTCGGAAGAATTGAAAATCTCAAGGTAACCGGTGGCAAACCAATCTTAGATCAAAGGGCAGTTGTTATCAGGAAGGTTAAATTCGGAGGACAAAATGGCAAACGAAGTGAATCTCAACTTGTTGATTTTAAACTTAAAGCTCAAGTGCTTGACTTTTTTAATAATATTGAGCTAATTAGTGATGGGATTATTCATTGCCTGGAGATAAAACATGGGCTGCCTTTTTCTATGGATATTGAACAACAATAAGCATAAAAAATCATATTAACAGTTAGTCGATTAAAACCGGCCGCAAAGCGGAGGTGATCGGAAACAAAAGAGTTTAGATGTTTCTTGATTACCTCCGCTTTTTTGCATCAGTTCTTTTGTTTCCACTCTTCCTGCTTCTGCGGTAATAGATACAGGAGTAAATTCAAAATGAACATAGCTAATGACTTTTTGACCCAGGCAAAAAAATGTGTTGAAAGTAAAGGTGCATTTCTTGCAAGCCGCGGAGATATTTCCAAAGATGATATTGAAGATATAAAACAGCAGCTTTATATGCATCTGATTATCCAGAAAGATAAGTTTGATGCAAGCAAGGCTCAGGTCTCTACATTCATTAAACATGTTGTCGAGAAAAAGCTTTTCAATATTCTCAGGAGTAAATACAACGGCAAAAAAACAGTTGATCAAGGTTGCTTAAGCTTAAACATCGTAGTTGCCAGAGATGATATTCAAGGTGCCAATCTCACACTTGAGCAGTGCATCAGCAACCAGGAATATCAAAGATTTCACCAAAATAACTCGGATGATTTTGCCGATACAATTAACCGGAAAATTGATATAAAAAATATCATCGAAAATCTCCCTTCGGAACAAAAACAGGCTTGTATGCTGATTCTTGAAGGCAACTCTATAAGCCAGGCTGCAAAGAAAATGCATCTGGGCAGAAGCAACTTCTATAAACGTATTATTTGGCCTCTGCGAGAGTATTTTAAGCTGCAAGGCATCTCTAAAACGGATATTGGCCAATCGTTTTTTGAATAAAAAGCGCAACGCTTTTTCCTTTTTTGGGGTATGAAATATATGTCTTAATTCACTTTTTGAAAATATCAATACTACACAGAAGGATTATATCTATGCAAAGACCAGATTGGCTGATCGCTGAATCAGCGGATTATTATCACAAACAAGCTAAGGAGAATTTATCGAGCCATCAGCTTATCGAATTCATTAATTGCCCTCTTATGTATTTTAAGAAACTCACCGGACTTATTAAAGACAGGGATTCGCAATGCTACAGCTTTGGCAGAGCAGCTCATACCTTGATACTTGAGGGGAGAGAAGTTTTTGAGGATGAGTATGCAGTAGGCGGACCTGTAAATCCCAAAACCGGTAAGGAGTACGGCTCGAACACCAAAGCTTTTGCTGCATGGGCAGATGAAATTGGCAAGCCGGTTATCAGCAGCGAAGAGCTTGTTATCCTTGAATTTATGCAGAATCAGGTCTTAACTCATCGGCAAGCACCTTCGCTAATAACCGGCGGAGTGGCTGAGGCAGTTTGCAGGACAGAATATTGCGGCTTGCCTTCTCAGATCAGGATGGATTATTTCAACCCGGATAAGGGGATAGTCGATCTCAAGACCTGCGATTCGCTTGATAAGTTTGAGTTCGATGCCAGACGATACGGCTATATAAGCCAGCTTGCGTTCTATCGCGCGGTACTCAAAGAGGCAAGCGGAATCCAATACGATGTCCACATCATAGCTGTCGAGAAAAAAGAGCCGTTCCGATGCGGCGTATGGAAGATATCGGCGATGGCTCTCAATGAAGCCCAGCGTGAGAACGAGCAGCACATCGAAGAGCTCAAAAAGTGTATCGAATCAGATTTCTGGCCAACAAGGTTTGAGGATATCCGCCTTTTAGAAAGATATTAACAATCAACAACAGTAAATTTTCATTTTAGGAGTAAACTTTATGACATTACTTAATTCTATTATCACCGATCCTGCACCTGCTGCTCCAAAGGGGATTATTTACTCTCCTGCAGGTACCGGCAAGACCACATTTGGAGCTTCGGCAGATGGTTCAATTATCGTTGACTGTGAAAACGGTGCCGGTGCAATTAAATGCACAAGAACTCCGTATCTGGATAACTGGCCTGATATCCATAACTGGCTAAAGGAGATCGAAAGATCCGATCACCCTTACAGGGCAATGGTTGTCGATTCAATTGACTGGTTACTGCGGCGTATCGAGGAACATGTCTCAGGTTGCTCAAACGGCAAGGCAGAGTCAACTCTCAATCGCAGCCATGGCGGTTTTGGTAACGGCAAGCAGGTATTCAAAAACTATGTTTACCAGATACTGCTGCCGCTTTTTGACAGAATAGTAAGCAGAGGTATTGCTGTTATCCTTCTTGCTCATGCAAAGCGCGATGAGATTACCGATATTGACGGTATTACCATTGAAAAGACAACACCGGAGCTGCCTGAGGGCTATCTCAACGTTATGGTTGAGTGGAGTGACTTTGTGTGTCTGGCGAAGAAAATTGACGAGGATACTCGTATCCTTATCACTTCTGAAACCCCCAGAGCATTGGCAAAGAACCGCTATTCAATGCCGCCTGAGATTGAATTTAGCTGGGATAGTTTTACATCAGCTATAGCAGAGGGACTTGAAAAGAATTTTTCAAACAATATTAACACAACCACAGGAGAAATAACAGATGGCAAGTCTTAAAGGATTTAATGCAAACGA
>JBITAJ010000028.1:0-298229 GCA_044440125.1 Sedimentisphaeraceae bacterium JB056
GCTCAAAATTAGTCAAAATGCTTCCTGTAATGGAAAAAACAAGTTTTTTAACCAGACGATCAATGAATACCATGCGAAATATCAATGCCTGTCAAAACAAAGGCAAACTAAGACTCGAAAACCTTGCAAACGGAATAACTCTCATGCTATAATATCAAAAAAAGGGTTAAAGATTGATTTTTTGTTTATCCTGACGTGAAAATATGTAAAATACCAAGTTTGGAAGTTAATTGGAGTTGTAGACAGTTTTGTACGAAAGATTAAACTATGAGAACAAAAAAACTTGGAAACACAGAACTTGAACTCACTGTAGTCGGACTGGGTACATGGGCAATTGGCGGCAGTTGGCAATACGGCTGGGGGCATCAGGAATTTGAAGATTCCGTTGCGGCTATAAAAGAAGCCCGCGATGCTGATATCAACTGGATTGACACCGCTCCAATATACGGTTGCGGCAGAAGCGAAGAAGTTGTAGGTACTGTGCTTAAAAGAATGAACTGGAAGCCGCTGATCGCAACCAAATGCGGTTTATTATGGAATGAAAAACGCGAAAAAGTCAACTGCCTCAAAACAGAGAGTATAATAAAGGAATGTGAAGACAGCCTTAAAAGACTGAAAGTAGAAGTAATAGACCTCTATCAGATGCACTGGCCGGAACCTGATGAGCTTATTGAAGAAGCATGGGACGCAATGGCAAAACTCGTACAGCAGGGCAAAGTCCGTTATCTGGGAGTATCCAACTTCAGTATCTCGCAGATGAAGCGAGCAGCAGAGATACATCCAATAGCATCTTTGCAGCCTCCATACAGCATGATAAGACGTGATATTGAAAATGAAATAACAGATTTCTGCCTTGAAAACAATATCGGGATAGTAGCTTACAGCCCAATGCAGCAAGGCTTACTTACAGGGAAATACAACAAGAGTAAGGTAAAAGAACTTCCCGCCGATGACAACCGGGTTACAAGGCCCGACTTTAATGAACCGGTGTTAAGCATAAATCTTGAGATGATTGAAGAGCTTAAAAGAATGGCCTCCAACGATGGAAAAACGGTTGCGCAACTGGCGATAAGCTGGGCAGTGCATAATCCGGCGGTAACAGCCGCTATCGTCGGAGCAAGAAGAAGCGGCCAAATAGGTGAAACGGCTGCCGCCGGTGATTACATCTTAACTGATGAACAAATGAGCAGGATAAGAGAACTCCTTGAGTGGAGAGATGAAAAAATTGCAGAGAAAATGAGATAAGGTCACAGAGCAGACCTTAAATGATAAAGAAAATACATAAGGTAAAAGAATGTCAGAAAAAAACAGTGTTTACGTTAGCCCTTTAGTTGAACGAAATGCATCCGTAGAGATGTCAACTCTATTTGGCGCACAGAAAAAATTCAGTACATGGCGAAAGCTATGGGTAGAACTGGCCAAGGCCGAGAAGAAACTCGGCATCAAGATAAGTGCTGCGCAGATTCAGGAGATGGAAAAGAATATCGAAAACATCGACTTTGCCAAGGCAGCCGAGTTTGAAAAGAAATTCCGTCATGATGTAATGGCTCATGTTCACACTTTCGGCGAGGTTGCTCCTAAGGCTGCACCTATAATCCACCTTGGTGCAACAAGCTGTTTTGTCGGCGATAATGCTGATCTGATTATTCTTCGTGAAGCAATGGAGATGGTTGCGGCAAAGCTTGCCGGCGTAATCAATCTGCTTGGCAAGTTCGCCAAGAAACACAAGAAGACTCCGACTCTTGGCTTCACACACTATCAGCCTGCGCAGCTTACAACAGTAGGCAAGCGTGCAACTTTGTGGTGTTATGAATTCGCAATGGATCTTGCAGAACTGGAACACCGTATTGAAGAGCTTCCGTTTAGAGGCGTAAAGGGAACAACCGGTACACAGGCTTCTTTCCTGTCATTATTTGATAACGACCACAACAAGGTTAAGAAGCTTAACGAAATGGTTACAAAAGCATTCAAGTTCAAGAACTGCTGCGTTGTAACCGGCCAGACCTATCAGCGTAAGATAGACACCATGGCAATCAACACCCTCGGTTTGGTAGCTCAGTCAGCACATAAGCTTTGCAACGACATAAGACTTCTTGCAAACCTCAAAGAAATGGAAGAACCTTTCGGCAAAAACCAGATTGGTTCATCAGCGATGGCTTACAAACGTAATCCAATGAGAAGCGAAAGAGTAACCGCTCTCAGCAGATTTGTACTGAGCCTTACAAGCAGTCCTCAGATGACAGCATCAGAGCAGTGGTTCGAACGTACTCTTGACGACTCTGCTAACAGACGACTTGTACTCCCTGAAGCATTTCTTGCAATAGATGGTATCCTTGAGATATTGACTAACGTGGTAGACGGTCTGGTTGTATATCCAAAGGTAATTGAGGCAAGAATCAACTCAGAGCTTCCTTTCATGGCAACCGAAGAAATCCTAATGGCAGGCGTTAAAGCCGGCGGCAGCAGGCAGGATCTCCATGAGAAGATACGTGTATACTCTCATGAGGCCGCAGAACAAGTTAAAATGTACGGCAAACCGAACGATCTCATTCAAAGAATGAAAGACGATGAGGATTTTGCCAATATAGATCTCGATAAGGTTCTCGATGCCAAGCAGTATATAGGCAGAAGCGTTGAGCAGGTTGATGAATTTGTAGAGGAAGTAGTTACTCCGATACGAAGAAGATACAGAAAATCAATTAACAGAAAAGTTGAACTGAAAGTATAATCAGCAGCAAATAGCGAGAAATGAATAGATAGTAAAAAAGCAAACATTCGGCAGAAAGCCTCTGCCTTCTACTAGCTACTCACTAAAAACCTTAAAAAAGGACAAACAAAATGACAAAAGAACAAATTGCAGCAAGAATAAAGGAAGAAGCTTACCTCGAAGGCGATTTCGTACTCAGAAGCGGTAAGAGAAGTAAATACTATATGGACAAATATCTCTTCGAAGCTTGCCCTGACATCCTCAAAGCACTTGGCGAAGAATTCGCAAAGCATGTCGGCGATGATGTAACGCTGATCGCAGGTCCTGAACTTGGCGGTGTTGCTCTTGCAGCCTCTGCAGCAATGGCAAGCGGCACAAAATGGGTAATCGTTCGTAACAGCAAGAAGGATTACGGCACAAGCAAGCTTGTTGAAGGCGGAGAGTTCAGGCCTGACGATGTTGTACTTCTTGTTGAAGACATTGCGACAACAGGCGGCCAAGTTCTCGAAGCGGCAAAAGTAATAACCGAAGCCGGTGCAAAGGTCAAGAAGATCGTTGCAGTAATCGACAGAAAACAAGGTGCAAGAGAAAACATAACCGAAGCCGGCTACGATTTCGAAAGTATCATTACAAAAGAAGATCTTGGAATCGTTGACTGATTCTGCCAAAACATTACTGCGGCGGTGTAAGCCGTCGCAGAAAGTCAAACATGAACGAAATATTCCTTAGAGAAATACTCGAAACACTAATGCTTATATGCTTCGGATTTGCATGGCCGATTTCAATAGCCAAATCGATACGTTCAAAGACATCCAAAGGTAAAAGCATACTTTTCCTATTCATAATTCTTACGGGTTATTTATGTGGAATAATGAAGAAAATCGTCTGTCAGGAGATAGGCATTGCCATAATTTTCTATAGTGTAAATTTAATTATGGTGTGCCTCGATATCTTTTTGTGGATACGAAATTATTGGGTTTACGATAGAGAATCTGAATTGAGCAATTAGATCGGAATGATTATGAGACACAGTAAGCTGTTATGTGATATAGGTGAACTTAACCATCTTTTCAGAGATAGTGTAAGCATTGAAAATTTCCTGCAGAGAATCGTTGACATGGTCGGCGATCACATGAAAGCAGATGTCTGCTCTATTTATCTTTATGATGAAACAGAGAAACTTCTCACCCTCAAAGCAACAAGAGGTCTCAATCAAAGCTCTGTAAACCATGTAACCCTGCGTCTTGGAGAAGGCATAACAGGTCAGTCTCTTGAAGAGCTCAACCCAATATCTCTCTCGGAAGCAAGCAAACATCCCAATTACAAAGGATTCACTAATCTTGAAGAAGAACCGTTCGAATGTTTTCTTGCCGTGCCTATACTGCGAGGTATAGAACGAATAGGAGCACTGGTACTTCAAAGAAAAAAAGACTATAGCTTTAATGAAGGTGAAATACTTACATGCAGAGCCGTGGCATCACAGCTTGCGAATATGATAGAGAATGCACGTTTCCTTATAGCCTTCCATGATACAGGTGATTCGGTCTCGCCTAAAAGTGGTTCAGCAGGTAAAAACCAAGGTTCTGAACTGACATTTATAAAGGGGCAGTCTGCATCAAAAGGTTATGCACTTGCGCCATGCCGTACATATAACAATAGAAAAAACTTCAACTATTTGCTCAATAAAGAATATGATGAAGATTATTCGATTGATGACTTACAGAATGCTATCAAGACGACATCTCATCAGCTTGAACAAATGCAAACCGCCGTTGACCAGAAGCTTGACGATGCGGCATCTTTGATATTCAGTTCTCATTTGCTAATACTCAAAGACAGGGTTTTCTTCAAGAAAATAAAAGAGAAAGTTGAAGCAGGCCAAAAGACTCCTGAATCACTACTGGAAGTAGCCAAAAGTTATATTGACACATTCAGTGCAGCTCAGAATGTTTTCATTCGTGAAAAAGCTAACGACATGGAAGACATCGTTGTAAGGATAATAGGCAACCTAACAGGTGAAACTGATGACCTCGTAGGAAGTCATAAGAATATTGTCATAGCGAAAGATCTATTCCCTTCCGACCTGCTTAAGCTTACAAGTGAAAACGTCAGCGGTGTAATACTTGTCAGCGGTGGTGCAACAAGTCATCTTTCAATACTTGCCCGCTCACTGCAAATGCCAATGGTAATCGCAAATGATTCCCAATTGCTTGAGATTAAAGACGGAACTAAAATCCTTCTTGATGCTGAAAGTGGATATATACACATAAACCCTACCGACGACATACTCAAGGAAGTCGAAAATCGTGAAGAGCAAAATAAAAAGCTCAAAACGATACGACACCAAACCCACGAGAAAACAATTACACAAGATGGCACAAGGGTTAATCTGTATGCAAACATCAACCTTTTGAGCGATCTGAAACTTGCAAAAGAAACAAAAGCCGAGGGTATAGGGCTATACAGAACAGAATTCCCATTTATTGTTCGCAATGACTTCCCTACAGAAGAAGAGCAATACGTAATATACAAAAAGTTGATGGATAATATGAAAGGCAAATCTGTAATCTTCCGAACACTTGATGTCGGCGGAGACAAGATGCTCTCATACTATCACAATGTAACTGAACAAAACCCTGCTATAGGCCTTAGAAGTATAAGATTCTCATTACAGAAACGAGATGTGTTCAACCAACAGATACGTGCTATGCTCAGAGCAGGCTACGGCGGAGACCTTGGGATTATGTTCCCTATGATATCTTCGCTTGACGAGTTTGATGAGGCAAGAGAAGTTGTTGAAGAATGCAAAGAAGGCCTCGAAAAAGATGGCTATGAGTTCAACGCCAATCCTAATATCGGGATAATGATTGAGTTACCTTCTGTAGTAGAGATAATCGAGGATTTTGCCGCAGAAGCCGATTTCTTCAGCATAGGAACAAATGACTTTGTACAGTTCATGCTCGGGGTTGACAGGACTAACGAAAATGTTGCAGACTTCTACCTCCCTCACCACCCATCGGTATTAAGAGCCTTGAATAAAGTTGTCTGGACTGCAAACAATCACGATAAACCAATTGGAATCTGCGGATCAATGGCCGGTGACATCAGGTTCCTGCCATTCCTTCTGGGCATCGGTATGCGAAGACTAAGTCTCGACCCATCTTACCTGCCGGCTGTACAGAACCACATAGAAAAAATTGATGTAGGCGATGCTGAAAACTTTACCGAACATTTGCTGTCACTAAGCCGTGCCTCGCATGTCAAAGAAATGTTAGACAATTATTCTCTGGAGCTATCTAAGAAACAGTCTTAAAATGGGTATATATAATATACTTAAAGAAAAAAGACGATTAGAACTCGACCTGAAAAAGATAGGTTTGCCTGAAATACCTCTTATCGGTGTTAATATACTAACCTCAGCTACAGGAAAGCTTCCTTTGCATGTCCATAAAGGCACGCTTGAAATAGTATACATGGTTCGCGGCAAGCAGGTTTTCTCTACCGGCACAAAACAATATACTCTCAAAAGCAACGATGTCTTCATAACAGAACCTGACATACTGCACGGAAGCGGTGGTCATTTAATGGACAGGGCTTTTTTCTACTGGCTTCAAATCACACTGTCATCAGAAAAGAAGTCGATCCTATGCCTTAACAACGAAAGCTCAATGATGCTTTCTAATAAATTAAGAAATATAAAGACCAATCGATTTGCAGGCAATAAGAATATTTCTTCCTGCTTTGAAGAGATATTTGAGCTTTACCATAAACGCGGAAAAACATCAAAATTAGCTATCAGCAGTCAGCTTGTACAATTACTTTTGAATGTAATAGACTGCGCATCAAACCCAAAAAACTCCTTCATAACTGAAGACATTTCAGCCTCACTCGAATTACTGGATGATAACCCGCATACATTCCTCACTGTTGAACAAATGGCGCATGCCGCCAATCTGTCTTGTTCAAGATTCAAATGCAAGTTTAAACAGCAGACCGGTCTGCCTCCAGCAGAATATCAATTGCGTAAAAAGATAGAGATGGCTAAAGAAATGCTTAAAAGCAGCGACTTGTCGATAACTGAAATCGCATATAAACTTGGCTTTTCATCTTCTCAATACTTTGCTACCGTATTCAAAAGATTCACGCAGAGAACCCCGGGCAATGTTTCAGGTAAAAGAGAAAAGAAATAATATCAGCATTCAATTCAAGCGAGAAGTTTCTCACATTTGGCAGGACTTATTCCGATATTTTTCAGGAAGCGTCTGCGAACCTTATCCTCGATATCAGTCTTTTTTCTTTTCTTATCACCTTTTAGCATAGATATCTGCCCCCCTGCCATTGTATCGTGACCGCCGCCGGTTCCAAATCTTGAAACAACCCTCTTCATAATATCGCCAGCCTTTTTACCGTTCTCTGATGTCCTTATCGAAAGAAGCATTTGCCCATCAAGAAAGCCATAGCACAAAGTCCATACAGCCTTGTCATCGCGTAAGAGCAAATCGGCGACCTCGGCTATCATATCAGCATTCGTGATATCGCCAAGATTTGTAATTATACATCTATCACACGCTACGGCATTTGTTAATGCCTTCGCAAGCATCTTGAAATATACTCTCTCAACTCGTCCCCTCTGTATATCACTGAGCATCTTAAGGTTTGCTATCGGATAAAGAGCCTGAATGGCAGTTATATCCATCTTGCAAGCTTCTCTGCCAAGGTCCTGAGTGTCGGATCTTATCGCATAAACAAGTGCCGTAGCAAGCTGCGTATCTATTTCTATCTTCGCCTCTCTTAAATATTCAAACAATATTGTTGAACATGATCCGTAATGGCTTCTGACATCAATAAACCTACAGCTTCTTGTTGTATGCCGGCATGGATGGTGATCAATCACTATATCAGGCTTAAGTTCACATGGAAGTGAATTATTGCCCGTCTGAGGCTGAGTATCAACCAACGAAATATGGTCAAATCTTGCAGGGTCAACTTCAGATATCTGTCTGAGATTCAACCCAAGATAACGCACCATCGCTCTATTCTCAGCTCGTCCTACAGAACCGCCGTGTACAATCGAACAGCTTAAACCGATCTTATTGGCAAAACACCGTAAAGCCATAGCTGCACCAATCGAATCAGGGTCAGGATTATTCTGCATGACAATAAGCAAACTACCGCTGCCAGTAAAGATTTCTTTTAACGCTTTCACTCGCTTCTTGGTCTTCGCTTCATTTGCTGAAAGTTTGCTCATATCCAACACTCACCGTATATATTAAAACCATTTTTTCTTTTTAAAATAAGCAAGCATTATCAACAGCAGAAGAACTATTACTGTCCAGAAACCCCACGGATAGCTCCACTTCCAATTCAGCTCAGGCATATTGGTAAAATTCATCCCATAAATACCCGCAACAAATGTAAGCGGGATAAAAATAGTGGCTATAACGGTAAGAACCTGCATAACCGAATTCATACGATTACTGACTACAGAAAGATAGACATCAAGTATACCGGAGGTCATCTCACGCAACGTTTCGGTAGTATCAATAATCTGAACGATATGGTCATAAATATCACGTAGGAAGAAAAGCGTTGACTCTTCAACAAGCTTTGATTCAGATTTCTGGAGATTACTGATGAGCTCTCGAAGCGGCCATACGGCTTTTCGCATTAAAAGCATCTGTTGCTTGGTGTCGTGTATCATATGCAGAACCTTCTGATCTGGATTTTCAGCAACCTGATGCTGCAAGCTCTCTATCTTCTCTCCCATTGCCTCAAGTACTACGAAATAATTATCAATAACACTGTCAACAAGAGCATAAAGCAGATAATCACTGCCAAGTTTCCTTATTCTGCCTTTTGAATTAATAAGCCTTTCTCTAACCGGCTCAAAGACATCGCCTACTGCTTCCTGAAAAGTAAGCACGAATCCCTGCCCCAATACAAGGCTGACTTGCTCAATTGAAATCCTTTGACTCTCTTCATTGAATGTCAGCATTTTTAGGACAACATAAATATAATCGTCAAAATCTTCCATCTTGGGGCGTTGACTCGTATGAACAATATCCTCCAAAACAAGCGGATGTATATTGTACTTTTCACCAATCTTCTCTATTAGTTCAATATCATGAAGCCCATCAACATTGATCCACTTCACATTTTCCTGCTCCTGAGCAAAAGCTTCTTCGATATTATCTATCTGTTTATTATCAATACTCGACTCATTGTAGTCAAATACCGTAATTCTGACATTTTCAAGCTTTCTCTCACCTGTATGCACAAGAGTACCTGGAGGCAGACCAACTTTCTGCCGCCGCTCACTGATTATCTTTTTCAGTACTTTTGCTCCTATATTTTTCATAGATCAACCAACTGCCTATCAGACAATAGTAATATCCTTACATTTATATACGCTTTGTATTGCATTAAGCAGTTCAACGCCATCTTTCATAGGCTTCTGAAATGATTTTCTTCCGGATATGAGCCCCATCCCGCCGGCACGTTTGTTGATTACTGCAGTCTTAACCGCCTGAGCAAGGTCGTTCTCGCCTGAAGGACCACCTGAATTTATCAATCCTACTCGTCCCATAAAATTATTAACTACTTGATAGCGAGTCAGATCAATTGGATGCGAAGAATTCATCGTGTCGTACATAAGATCTGAATACTTGCCGAATTTTTCCTGCTTGTTCATAGCAAGATATCCCCCGTCAGAGACAGGCTGCTTTTGCTTGATTATGTCGGCCTGAATAGTCGCTCCAAGATAATTAGCCTGTCCGGTAAAATCAGAACTGGAATTATGGTCTACGCCGTCAACCTTGAAAGAACTGTTACGAACATAGCACCATAGTATAGTTACCATGCCAAGATCATGAGCCGCCTCAAAAGCCGCACTGATCTCCTCTATCTGTCTTGGACTCTCCGGCGAGCCAAAATAAATCGTCGCACCGACGGCAATAGCACCCATATCAAATGCCTGCTTGACACTTGCATAAATAATCTGATCAAAGGTATTGGGATAACTTAAAAGCTCATTATGGTTGATCTTTAGAATGAAAGGAATTTTGTGTGCATATTTTCTTGCCACACTGCTTAGAATTCCTGAAGTTGAAGCTACCGCATTGCAACCTCCCTCAATGGCAAGTTTCACAATATTATCAGGATCAAAATATATCGGATTTGGTGAGAATGCCGAACCTCCGGAATGCTCAACCCCCTGGTCTACAGGCAAAATCGAAACATAACCGGTTCCACCAAGATTTCCCGTATTGAAAAGAGTCTGCATATTTCGTAAAACGGCAACAGGCCTGTCAGTTAAAGAGAAAACATCATCAATCCAGTGGGGACCTGGAACATTCAAATGGTCTTTTGAAATTTTAGGGCTGTCAAAAGCCAAAAGAGATTCTGCATCAGACGCTAATAACTTAGTAATCTTATCAATATTCATTTTTCCCTCCGAAAATACTATTAATGTAGATAAGCACAAAAACATCTCACGTAAGATATAAATGCACAGTTAAAATCAAAACAAGCAAAATTGACTATTTTTCTTTTATCAGTGCACCGACAGCATTCTCTATATACTTCTCAATTTGTGCTGCCAGTTGTCTGCAATTTTTTATTGTAAAATCTTCGCTGTTTATCAACTGCCGATACCCTTGATCCGGAGTACGATAAACATTAACACGAATAGTAGAATAGCTCTCTGCCAGAGAACAGTAGAATTTTTCAGTATGTTCAACAACTTCAACGTTCCACTTCTCGCTAACAAAGACAAGCTTTTCACCAGTATAAACCGCCGTGGGAAAATACTCTATAAGCTGTTCAAGATAATTTTTCTTATCTGTCTCCATTATCTACCATTATGCCCGATAGCTATCAAATTGTCAATTATTAATTTATAAGCGACCCAGTCAATTCTGAGAGCTTCTCAATACCATTTTCTCTACAGTAATCAGCAAGTCCTGTTATAAGCCTCTCACAAGTGGAAGGATCGGCAAAACTCGCAGTCCCAATACTTACAACCGCTGCTCCGGCTATCATGAACTCCAATATATCATTAACGGTTCGTATTCCGCCAAGCCCCATAATAGGTATACCGGCATCTTTGGCAACCTCATTATACACCTTGTTAACAAGATAAACCGCTATAGGTTTGATTGCCGCTCCCGAAAGTCCGCCTGTTCTGTTGGAAAGTACCGGTTTACGTTTTTTAGTATCGATCACCATTGCAGTAAATGTATTCACAAGACTGAGAGCATCCGCCCCGCCTTCAACAGCCGCTGCCGCAGTAACACTTATATCTGTAACTGTAGGCGTAAGCTTGACGATCAGAGGTTTACCTCCGCAAACAGCTTTAACTTCAGACGTTATCTTCTTTATAGCTGAAGGGTCCGTACCAAAAGAAATGCCGCCTTTTTTGACATTTGGACAACTTATATTCAGCTCAAAGCCGGCTATCGACTTCTGCAGGGCAAGCTTCTCCGTAACATCTACATAGTCATCAATAGTCTGACCGGCAAGATTGACAAATACAGGAACCGAATATTCTTCAATCAAAGGCATTTTCTCGGCAAGAAACCTGTCAAGCCCGATATTTGCAAGACCTATGGCATTGAGCATACCACTGCTGGTCTCAACAATTCGAGGCACACCATTACCCTTACGAGGGGCTATAGATATACTCTTAGTAATAAAACCGCCAAGTGCTTCGACATTCATGTAATCGGATAACTCATCAATATAGCCGCAAGTACCTGAGGCCGTAAAAACCGGATTTTTAAGATCAAGACCGGCAAATTTCACACTTAGATCAACGTTACTCATCATTTCCTCTTTATTTACCAAACCAGGGTCTTACTATCAAAAACAGGGCCATCTTTGCAGCAAAGCTTATATACAGTCTCGTCACCGTCACCGGTTTTGACTTCCACTGCACAACTTTGACAAAGACCTATACCGCAAGCCATCATACGCTCGAGGCTTACCATACATTTAATGTCACGGGAATCTGCAAGCTTTGAAACAGCCTCAAGCATCGGTTCAGGGCCGCAGGCAAAGAACTCACAGCTCGATGGGTCTATAGTGTTTTCATCAAGCCACTTCTCAAGTGCACCTGTAACAAGTCCGTGAAAGCCGGCTGAGCCGTCATCTGTAGAAATTACGGATTCGGCTCCAACATTTTCGAATTCTTCTATATTATCAACCGGTTTGGAAGTTTTAAGTTTCCTCTGAACACTGATAAACGGCAAATCACTAACATTTCTGGCACCGGCAAACGCTGCTATCCTAATATCATTACGCTCGGCGGCGAGTTCTTTGGCAAAATGCTCAATTGGAGGGCAGCCTACACCACCGGCAATCATAACCGCAGTCTTGCATTCCGACGCCACCTCAAAACCATTGCCAAGAGGGCCTATCACATTAACAATATCCCCTTCGCAAAGCGATGAGAGACGAACGGTACCGGCTCCTATAACAGCATATATAATGTCAACGACAGTCTTGCCGTCTTCCTCGAATATATCAACGAAGCTGAAAGGACGTCTTAATATAGGATTACGAACCGCTGCATCCTTCAATCCTTGCGGCGTGCAGCCGGGAATAGAAAGGTTTTCTACTTGTATTTCCAGAAATTGACCAGCTCTCGCATTGGCAAAAGCACTGGCCCCTTCGCCCCCAAACGCCATGCTGAGACGAAAATACCTCTCGCCGACCGGCCTGTTATAGACAACATTGGCAGTAAACATGCCAGCTTTTTTTTGATTTTTATCACAATTACACATATTATCTTCTTATTATCGCGGCTATAATAGCTGTTAGTTGAAAGCAGGACACCGCCGCCCCGCTAAAATCTATCAAGATTATACACGTACCCTTGAATTAGTAAAGACCAAATTAGAACCTCTGCAAGCCAGACTCATCTATTGTCATTTGAACAGATAAATTACAATAAAGCATAACACAGAAAACTACTATACAGCAGACATTTGCAATAAAAATCAAGAAAATGCAATATACGTCCATCTAAAAGTCATAAGTTAGAAACTGGATTTTCAGCTCTTCAAAGGAGCTTTTGCAAGTTTATGGGAAAAATATCAATAAATATCATCATAGTTAAGTATAATATCAAAAAATATCAAAAAAATATCTTGACTTAATTTCTGCATTATGCTACTTTTAACTTTAAGCTTGTTAGGGTTCTCATGGAAGTGAACTTATCTCACGGAAGAGATATATGTATGGATGCATTAATTACTGGTGACATAAAACATTCGATCGATTCAAGTAATCGATTATTCGTCAGCAAGAAGCTGCGAAGCCAGATGGGCGGTGACGAGGCAGGCTTGGTGGTCTACCTCGTCCCCGGCGTTAACTCTGCCGGTGCCCTGTATACAGAGCAAGCTTTTAGAAGGTATGTGTACTCTACACCTGTTAGTGAAATGGATGATCCGGTTGCATATGAGCGTATGATGTTTTCGATGGCTCACAAATTTGAGCTTGATAAGAGTGGAAGGATTCAACTCACAGAAGAACTCATCAATCTCTACGACTTCAAAGACAACCTGTCATTATTAGGTGTGGGCGATCATATTGAAATATGGAATACCGATGATTGGTACCAGTACCGCAAGGAACAGTTTGCAAAATTCCAAAAGCAGACAAGAGCGGCTCGAAGCAGGACTTTCGAGACCAACCGCAAGGAAGCGAACTCGCTGGCATCATCATCTAAAGAGAGTGAAGGATAAGCCTTAAACGGCCCTGGTCATGGACGACCTCCTTCAATTCGAGTTTAATGGCTGCAAGCATAGTACTTACAGCTAAGTTTAAAAACTGAATAAAGGTGAATTAATGAACGATGTGCCAGCAAAGCACATTCCCGTTTTAGCTGATACCCTTCTTCAGCAGATAAGTCTTCCCAAGGACGCGGTTATGGTAGACGCAACCATCGGGCAAGGAGGCCACGCATATCTGCTTGCGAAGAAGTTTGAGTCGGTAAGCCATATCATAGGATTTGATGTGGATCCCGGCAGTATAGAAGTGGCAAGAGAGAACCTTGAGATTCTCGATTGCAAAGTAACGTTGATCAGGGATAATTTCAGAAATATCCGTTCAAGGATGAACGAGATCGGCGTTGAGAAAGCGGATTTAGTTCTGGCAGATCTTGGATGGTGTTCGGCTCAGGTAGTCGACCACCAACGAGGTATGAGCTATCAGGAAAATATGCCGCTGGATATGAGGCTCGATGATAGACTTGAAATATCGGCAGCCGATATAGTAAATGGTTCTAATGAAGAAGAAATCGCAGATATCATTTACCAATACGGCGAAGAAAGAGCTTCACGAAAAATAGCCAGGATGATAGTGGAACAAAGGAAGTACAGTCCTATCAGGACGACAGGACAGCTTTCAGCGATCATCTACCGGGCTGTAGGTGGGGCAATAGCCTCAAAGTCAAGGGTTTTTCAGGCATTGAGAATCGCGGTAAATAAAGAACTTGACGTTCTGCACGAGCTGCTTAATGCCCTACCCGAGCTGTTAAACCCGAATGGGTATGCTGCGATCATAAGCTTCCATAGTCTGGAAGACAGGATCGTAAAAGAAAATTTTAATAAAAACAAAAAAGATAAGATATACGAAGTTGTAACGAAGAAACCGCTTACCGCCTCCAAAGGGGAAATACGCGATAATCCGCGATCGAGAAGCGCCAAACTCAGAATTGCCAAAAGGCTTTAAGATTGAAGCGGATACGATGGATGGCTGCGAGAGTAAGGTAAGCATTGACAGGAGTTTGGACAAATGTCAGTAAGAGATAAAATAGTACTGCTTAGTGCCTTGATTGTAATTGTCGGTGGTGCACTAATAATAAATGGACGGTTCAATGCCGAACTCGTCAACAACGACAACTCCAATGATTTATCATCGAAGGAGTCTTTTGCTTTCCCCAGGCAGCTCTCTATCAAAGACATTGACACTCTTAATGATGCAAGAGGTGCAGTAGAAATCATTAAAGAGAAAACACAAAAGATTGCCGAAGTCCCCTCTCAGTTGAAAATAACCAAACAGGCGACAGAAATAAAGCCTGCCATAGAAAAGAGAATCATACGCAAGGAAGCTTTTGCGGCAGTAAGAGCCACCGCAGAAGTCCAGACACCTGCAAAAGTTCAAAAAGCTGCGGTAACAGGGCCTACTTATACTGTACAAAAGGGACAAACATTAACAGATATCGCAATATCTGTGTACAATACCAAATCAAACGCAATAAAGAACGCCCGCAAAATCTATGAGTTCAACAAGGACATACTTCCAAGTATGGATAAAATAAAAGTCGGACAGAAATTAAGAATACCTCCTGACGCAGCAGACGATCAGAGCAAACTTAAGATGCTGGCCGATTCCATGCAGGACAAAGTTCAGTTTATGAGCTCTAAGTATGTCGCTGCCCCCAAAGGCAAGCTTTACGTAGTCAAAAAAGGTGACAGCCTTTGGACTATCGCTCAAAACAGCCTTGGCAATGGAAGCAGATACAAAGAGATTATTGAAGTCAATAAAGGTCTGCTTGGCAAAGGGAACAGCATCTCTCCAGGTATGGCAATAATAATTCCTAACTGAAACGATTAGCACTATGATGTTACTAATTCGTTTCATCTTTGCCGCCGCCTGCGTTACAACATTCCTTATTTTCACGGTGTATATACGCACAGAAAACCCTCGAATTTTCTACCAATGCCGTCACAGCAAGGTACAGAAAGACAGGATTGAACAAGATCTGCGCCTTATGAAAATAGAAATCGAAAGCTTTAAGAATCCCGTTGACATAAAGGACGTCATCGAAAAGGCAGATGAAAGCACAACCGAAGAAAACTGATAAGAGGATTAAATTAAACTTTTCACGCATAGACTACTGGTTCAGACTGTGCATGGTTATGCTTATCTTTATTTCTGCAGCGGTTGCTCTTACCTACAGATGTTTTCAGCTTGGCGATTATAAGACAACAAAAGACTCCCAAGCTCTCCAGAATCTGCAAAGAATAAAAGTCAAACTCGAACCGCAAAAAGGATTGATTGTTGACACCGAAGGCAGACTGCTTGCCGCCAATAAGCAAGTCAGCACATTATTTGTTGATCCTGTTTTCCTGATGTCAGAACCAAATCAGTTACTGCTGACAGAAAAATTCAACCAATTCAAAGAAATCGAGAACACACTCGACTTGCCGCCTTATAAGATCGAAGATACAATATTCAACCATCCCAATGATCGATACTGGCCCATCAAACCTGAACTCACAAAGGAACAAGTAGGTTTCGTAAAAAGTAAAAACGTAAAAGGATTAGGGGTAGTCGAAAGCGGTTCAAAACGAGATTACATCACAGGAGAACTTTTCAGTCATATTATAGGATTTGCCAGCAGCAATAAGAAATTTTCCGAAGGTCTTGAAAGCATTTATTATGATGAGCTAACCGGTCAGAGCGGCTACGAAACATATCTCGGCGACCGATCACGACGCCCTATTAATCTCTACGGCGAAAGCAAACAACCAGTCCACGGCGTAAGTCTTATATTAACCGCTGATGCCGTAATACAACTGTACGCCCGTGAAGCACTTCATAAGCGATGCAAGGAATATGAAGCAGAAAGCGGAATGGCCATCGTAATGAATCCAGAAAACGGTGCAATACTGGCTATGACAAATTACCCTGACTTTGACCCAACCGCGTTGGCTGACTCGGAAATACCTGCCAGGCGTAATCGCGCAGTCACTGATGTTTACGAACCTGGAAGCATCATGAAACCGATAGTCTGTGCAATAGCACTCGATATGGGAGTCATCAACAAAAACACGGTGATCTACTGCGAAAAAGGCCAATACTGTGGCAAGGGTTTCGGTTGCATCGGCGAATACGGCAACCATTCTTACGGCAATCTCACTGTTGCAGGTATCATACAGCATTCAAGCAATATCGGAATGGCAAAACTAGGGCAGAAGATGGGAGCAAAACGACTTTATAATGCTCTGCGGATGTTTGGATTTGGTGATGAGGTAACTCATAAAAAAATAACGGATTGGACCCCTGAAGAACAGAAAAATAAAGAGATTTCAGAATTTCTGGGTGAAAGGGAAGGTCTGCTTAATCGCCTGGAACGCTGGAATGGATACAGTATAACTCGCGTGCCATACGGCCAGGAAATAGGCGTTACCGCACTTCAAATAGCGAAAGCATATTGTATTCTAGCCAACGGCGGCCGTGACGTACAGCCGCATATCGTAAGGGCATTTGTAGACAGTAATGGAGCAAATGTAATAACCGAGCCCCCTTCTGCAGGAGCCGGATATATAATTAAACCGGAAGTCGCGGATTATATCGTTAAAAAAGCAATGGTAGATGTGGTTAACAGCAGCGATGGTACCGGCAAAAAAGCGGCACTTGATGACTATACCGTATTCGGCAAAACAGGTACAGCAAACATATCAGTCAATAAAGGATATGACAGCCAGAATTATGTTGCCTCATTCGTAGGCGGAGCACCGGCAGAAGACCCGAGAGTTATCGTACTGGTATCAATAGTCAAGCCAAATAGAAGGCTTGGCAAAGGATACACAGGCGGAACAGTATCAGGGCCGGTAGTTGCCGAAATCATCGACAAAACCTTAAAGTACATGAAAATCCCACCGGAAAACAAGGACTAAAAAAGGGACATACGGCATAAACCGCGAATCCCTTATTACTACTTGCTACGAACTTCGAACTACGAACTTCTAAAGCCTTTTTACTCCCCGTATTTATTGAACCATGCTCTTTGGGCAAACGGTATTTTGTCCGGCTGCTGACGCTCTTCAAGCGGCATACCTACCGGCAGCAATATACGCACTATCTTGTCCTCGGGCAAACCGACCCACTTGCCGATTTTCTCGTTCCTGTTCTCACGGCGAAGCCAGCCGTCAACCCATACAGCCGCATATCCCATATTAGTAATCGCAAGCAGCATGTTCTCAACCGCCGCCGCACAATCCTCAACCTGAAACGACAACCCCTCGAAAACCGGCTGCGGATCTTTATCAATCACACAAAGGATATACGCTGCTGCACTTTTCACCGCAGGATTGGCACCTTCGATAGAGGAAATCTTACTAACAAGCTCTGCATCGTCAACAATAACAAACTCGGTAGTCTGACGATTGCACCCAGAAGGAGCAATAAGCCCAGCCTCAACTATTTTTGTAAGATCATCACGGCTAACAGCTTCAGTAGAAAACTCCCCGCGATAACTATGCCGCTTCTTCAAAACATCAAATAATTCCATTATATCCCTCTTTCTAATCTATAGGCTCAACATCAATGTACTTAAACTTCGAAAAAAACTTCTTTACTCGTAACACCAGAACCAACTGTCAGCAAATGCAACCAAATCTATGTCATTTACAAAACCATCACCATTGCAGTCTATGTCAGTTGAATTAGTTTTCCAGTTTGAAGCCAATAATGCCAAGTCAAGATAGTCAACTTTCAGATCTTTATTAAAATCACCAAATGTCCTATATAAGCCACCCTCAGCTTCCAGCTCCAGTATTGTTGTGTATCCCAGAAGACCACCTGGGCTTCCTATTATTCTGAAAGTATCAGTAACGACCGGTTCAAATTCAAAAGATATAGTTTGATACATTTTCGTTCTGATAAGAGGCTCAGACTGCAACACATTTTGTGGCGAAACAAACTCTCCATCAACTAATATTTCAACACGAATATCGTCAAAATAGCCACCATTGCCGATATTATCCTGTATATAAGTATTGATTCCGATCCATTTATAATCTCCCTCATAAAAAGTAATCTCATCGAGAATTATCGGCTCAGAAAAAGTCAGGCTAAACCAATGTTCTCCTGAAACACTATAGCTATAGTAAGGCCTCATTCCATTATATGAGTTATCCGTAACTCCATCAATAATAGTGTTAATATTATACAAATCACTTGAGCTATTATTGTATCTTGCAGCATTGGGAGTAACAGTTATCCCATTGGCAATAGCTTCTCCCACAAGGCCTTTAGGGTCAGATCGGTCAGGTTTCTCTGGTTGCGGAACAATACTGATATCTTCTGGTATAGTATAAATTGTATCATCCCCTTGCAATGAGATACTACCGCCATTTTGACTGATATTGTTTTCTGCCAAATCAGCCGCACGATTGGCAATATTATTGATCGTATCCCATACTAATAAATTCGGTCGATATCCATTATAATACCGATTACTGCAAACATCTTCGCCAAACAAATCTTGCGGCAAACCACTCCTACCATTTATGACACCTAAAATTCCGCCAGCAGTTGCTGGATTACAGTCACAATCCCAACCTGCAAGAACACCAATCTGAACCGTCTGTTTATAGTCTCCATTGCCGTAAAGAAGACACATTATCGTTACACCAAGATTTATTGTTGATTCAAGCCAATTGTAATAACGTCCTTTAGCATAAGAACCACTACCGTAATAATCATAGAGTAAGCCTCGTGTAGCTCGCCAATCAGGAACATCATCAATCATATCTGCATCATACCATGCTGTAACATCTTGAATAACCTGCCGGCTACGACTGGTTTGAGGGATACAGACAAGAGCATTTTCAATAAGAGTCCTTATATCCGATTCAAAATACGCATTGGCGTACATTGCTGAATAAAACTGCGAAGCGTGAATAGGAAATCCCTCATTTGAAATGGAAGCAAATGTGTAAGTAGTATCAATAGCATGTTGAATAAGTCCGGGGTTTATTGTACCTATAATTTCAGTTGTAATCTGGCTGTCAATTGAATACCAATGCATATTATAGCTTCTACTGCCCGTCTCCGATGGCAGAAATCCATCTCCCATAAGGTACCATGCCTGCCTGTTTGATATATAGATACCTGAAGAAGTGATATGATCAAGCCATTGATCTGCAAGCTGCTGGGGAGTTGGATTCATTCCATAGGTCTCAAATGTATCAAGGGCAATATACTCAATATCGGTATCATCATCACCAGGCCAGTACGAATCAGGACCCCGTAGAACCCACTCGACACTTTCTGCTGGATTGGGTGAAGAACCACTGTAACTTCCTTCAGTAGGACGTCCCGCCATATTAGCTACAATCTGACCAAGCCACATACCCTCAATTTTATCAACAACCTGCGAACGGCTAATAGTTTCTGCAGCAACAAATTCCGTTAAAACAAAAACTCCAAGTAATAGAACATAATACCTCATACTACTCTTCCTCTTACAAAATTAAACTATTAATTATAGTGAGTTCTATCTATTATATATTTTCTAAAAAGACTATAAGACCTGACTAAACTGCGTTATGAAATCTACTGTTCGTTTCACAGTAGCTGCTCCTGCCCTTGGATGAAGAGGCAAGTTCACAACCTCTTTTGCCGCCTTCTCTGCCTGCGGGCACATACCAATCTCATAATAATACTTCTCCAAAGGTGTTTCTATTGGATGCAGTGGGCACTCAAACCAACTGCCAAGCTCAACACCCGCCGATGCCGCCATCTCAATGGCCTTGTCCTTATCATTTATACGTACAGGATAGCGTACCATGACCGGATCTTGAACGTTCGCATCATACTTGCGACCTTGCCAGCCTTTTTCTTCAAGCATCTGATCATAAAGAGCTGCCATTGAACGCCTGTGTTCTATATTTTTATCAATCTTTGCAAGCTGACCGGCTCCCCATTTGGCCTGCAAACTACTCATACCCTTAAAAAAATCGTCAGCCATTACCGGTTCGAATTCCTCAGTTGAAGAAGACCCTACGACGATACCTTTTTTAGTGAGCCAGCGGAAGAGGCTCTGAGCCATCGCCGTGGTTCTGGGATATATGAATGTCTTGTAAACACAATACTGTGCCGCGAGCATAAGCTTTTCTTTCAGCGAAGGGGCCGCCATTTCCTGCTTGCATAGCTCATCTATTCTGGCAGCAAGATCTGAATTGAAAGCGATAGCTACACCGCCAAGCCCTGTAGTGAAAGGCTTATTCCATTGACCGGAGAAATATGATGCTACGCCCATCGTGCCGGCCAAACGTCCCTTGTAGGTTGAGCCAAAACAAAGACAGCAATCCTCTATAACCGTCACATTATGTCGTGAGGCGATCTCTTTTATCTTGTCCATATCACAAACATAGCCGTACGTGTGCTGTGCAATAATCACCTTAGTTGCAGGAGTAATCTTATCTTCAAGCAAATCAACATTCATATTGAATGTATCAGGCTCAATATCAACATAAACCGGCTTTGCCCCAAGATACATGATAGGATTAACATCCATCACGCAAGTATAGCCGGGCAATATAACCTCATCACCATCGCCAACGCCAAGAGCCTTCAATATAGCATAAAGAGCAACCCGAGCCTTCCAAAAAGAAAAAGCCGAATCCGCCTTGAAATATTCCGAAAAATACTGTTCATAAACATTCTTAACAGTCATAAGATTCCTCAATTATCGAAATCATATACATATCGATTCATTTTCCGACCTTCAGGAGTAGCGAAGCTCGTCTCCAATTTCCAACCTAATTTTTTATAGAAACGATTAGTAGATTCGTTATTCTCCTTGTCTGTAGTAAGAAAGCATCCCTTGCTTTCTCTTTTTTCCGCTTCTTCAAGCCAAGCATTTACAAGAGCTGCACCAACACCTTTTCCCTGAGAATCAGGAGAGACAGCAATTGAGCTGAGCAATGATCTTGGTTGCCCATTATCAGGCGAATCACCGCGATAAAAAACAGCTCTAAACAAACGCGGCATAACTGAAGGTTTCTTTATTACAGCACTTAAACTGGCAAGAATAAATGCATACCACCTGCGCATCAATAGTCTCTTAAAATAACCATCCGGATTTAATGGCCCCACTACGCCACCAAGAACATTTCCATCTTCAACAGCAACAAAAGCCATTCCCGCCCTATCATGAAGAAAAGAGCTATAAAATTCTTTCAAGAATCTTGGTCCTAAAAATGTAAGAAAAAATTCAGGAAAAGATTGCATATGGACATCAACCATTTGTTCAACATATTCTTCCTTAAGAGGAATTATTTTCATTTCAACCCCTTGCGTACTTCATAACGTAATTTCCAATATATTCATATGATTGCAAAATCCCTGCTATCCATTAGGATTATGTTACTACTAACAATTAGTCACTAAAGACAGCCCACAATACCCCTAAAAAGAGTAAAACAGAATAAAACAATACAAATCTATACAATTCATGTCTTAATTAATCCTGTAAACCAAACTTTTTGTAAACAATATCGATTTCCTCTTGAATCCTTTGTTTGTCTTCAAGATACTTCATCTCCTCTGCCACATCCTGTTTGGAAACAATTCCTGTCTGAACAAACCAGTTACACAAAGCGGCATGGGCACCAATACCAACTGTCTTCTGGCAAGATTTATCTGTCAATGCTCCATAATAGCAATCCCAACGGAATAACGGAACCTTGGATGCCGCTGGTGATTTCCAATTTAGATCCTCCTGCATTTTCTTCATTATTGCCAAATAATCCCACCCAATATATTCGCTTACATTCACCTTTTTCAACCACTTTGGACTGACCGGATAAGGTGTCGGAAGATTTCTTAAAAACGCCATGGAAAAACCATCTATCTGGAATTTCAACTTCACAAAGTCTATTTGAGCCAAAATTTGATAGTAGATGATTTTAAGCATCTGCTTTGGATTGCTTGTAAAAAATCCTTTAATTAAAGCCTTAACTTTAAAACCATGGCTACCTGCATCAGCCTCATCTTCTATAATATTAGTACTTGAAAAGGTATAACTTATATTCTCTTCCCTTGCAGTTTTATAGACCAAGGAAGGAAGTATGTAATGACAAGAAAAACATGCTGAAAAGAACACACCCAAGCTCTCTAATGACTTAGTTGCGTTAACCATATAATCTCGCTCACTTTTGATTACAGAAATAAACCTAAGATCAACATCAAGAATACGGCAAGTTTCTTTAATATTTTCGTTAGCCAGTTCATGACATAAGCCATTGTCGTATTTGATTACTAATGGATTAAGACCCATTAGTTTTTTTACTATATAAATAACATATGTACTGTCGAATCCACCTGAAGCTCCAATAACACAGTCATACTTAGCATTTTTAGAATTAGACACTGCTTTGATTTCTTCGGCTATCTTACTAAGCCCTTCAATATTTTTTACAGAAGCACGGGAATTTATATCATCCTGATATTCAGAACTCATAGCCCGCTCACAAAAATTGCAGATCCCCTTATCATTAAATGATATACCAGGATAATCTTCGTTCAGATAACATCGTTCACAAGTTTTCTTTTCCATTTTTTCTCCCAAATTCAATAGTTTATTAACCAGTTTACGGCTTTTAATTCTTCACTTTAAGATTTATTCAAATTTATATAAAACATTAATATATCATACTTGATTAAAAAATTGCAAAAAATCTTTATAAGCTCTTTCTATACCCTCTTCAAGTTTCACTTCCGGCTTCCAACCTAATGAAAAGAGACGACTTACATCCAAAAGCTTTCTTGGAGTGCCATCAGGCTTGGTTGTATCCCACTCAAGCTTACCTTCAAAACCAACCACTTTCTTTACCAACTCTGCAAGTTCTTTGATTGTCTGGTCTTCACCACAGCCAATATTTATTAGTGGTGCGACATCTTCATGCCCTACATATTTAGAATAAGCAGCTTCATCAAGATTCAGTAAGTGGACACACGCACGAGCCAAGTCATCGCTGTATAAAAATTCTCTATAAGGACTACCTGTCCCCCAAAGAGTCACAGTTTTCTCATCATTAATTTTTGCCGTATGCATCTTACGAATAAAGGCCGGCATCACATGCGAATTCTGCAGATCATAATTATCACCGGGGCCATAGAGATTAGTAGGCATAACTGCAAGATACCTTGTGCCATACTGCCTGTTATATGCCCAACACATTTCAATACCACCTATTTTAGCTAAAGCATAAGGACGATTGGTAGGCTCAAGCTCACCTGTAAGCAAATATTCCTCTTTCATAGGTTGAGGACAAAGTTTAGGATATATACATGAAGAACCAAGAAACAACAATCTCTTAACACCATTCAAATATGAATTATGAATGATATTTTCCTGAATGCGCATATTCTCGTAGAAAAACTGTCCAGGATAGGTATCATTAGCCACTATCCCGCCAACCTTAGCCGCACACTGAATTATAAATTGAGGCTTTTCCACAGCAAAGAAATCCGCAACAGCACTGCTGTCGAGCAGGTCAAGTTCTCCTATAGTTTTGAGCAACAAATTTCCATATCCGCATCTTTTTAGCTCTCTGACAATAGCAGATCCAACAAGCCCTGTATGACCCGGGATATAAATTTTAGCATCTTTATTCATGAATTCATTCACCATATCAGTCCTCATTCATTATAATCCGGAGTACGGAATCCATGTTTCTTGGTTATCATATCGCGTTTAGCTATCTCCAAATCATACCCAACCATTTCGCTTACAAGATCATCAAAGCTCGTTTCTGGAGTCCATCCAAGCTTTTCCTTGGCCTTTGTTGGGTCACCAAGCAAAGTTTCTACTTCCGCCGGTCTGAAATATTGAGGATCAATTGCTACTATAACATTATCTTCGGTATCACGGCCCTCACATATACTAGTCTTGGCAATTCCAACCTCTTGGACTCCCTCTCCCTGCCACTCAATATCAATACCTACTTCTTTAAAGGCAAGCTCAATGAATTCTCTCACTGAATGTTGCTCTCCAGTAGCAATAACATAATCTTCGGGTTTGTCCTGCTGGAGTATTCGCCACATAGCTTCCACGTAATCACGAGCATGTCCCCAATCTCTGAGCGAATCTATATTACCCATATAAAGACATTTCTGCAGCCCCATCTTGATTCTTGCAGCGCCACGTGTGATCTTTCTGGTTACAAATGTTTCTCCCCTGAGAGGAGACTCATGATTAAAGAGAATTCCATTGCAGGCAAACATGTCATATGACTCTCGATAGTTAACGGTTATCCAATAACCGTATATCTTAGCCGCGGCATATGGCGAACGAGGATAGAACGGTGTGGTTTCTTTCTGAGGTATTTCTTGCACCTTACCATAAAGCTCGGAAGTTGATGCCTGATAAACCTTTGTAGTTTTGCTTAATCCGGCATTCCTGACTGCTTCAAGAATTCGCAATGTACCTAGAGCATCAACATTACCTGTATATTCAGGCGTTTCAAAAGAAACCTTCACATGACTCTGAGCTGCTAAATTATAAACCTCATCAGGGCGAATACGCTCAATTATTTGAGCGATATTGGTTGAATCAGTCAAGTCACCATAATGCAGAAAAAAACGACAATCATCTTCATGAGGATCTTGATATAGATGATCTATACGATCAGTATTAAAAGAAGAACTGCGACGTTTTATGCCATGAACTTCATAACCTTTCTTAAGTAACAGCTCAGAAAGATAAGCCCCGTCTTGTCCTGTTATACCTGTAATTAATGCCTTCTTCATTTCCAAAATCATTCCACCAAAATTTTAATTAATAACTTCCTTCAAAAACTCTATATAATCTTGAGTATTTTTTCTCGAATAGCTTTCTTCTGCGATAAGACGACTGTTGGACTTAGCAATCTGTAACTTTGCAGGATTCCTATAAAATTCAAGAATAGCTTCAACAAGCCCATCAGAATCACCTGGTTCAATTGTTATGCCACACTCATTTTCTTCAATTATATCTGATATCTCACACTTTCTTGATATCAAAAGAATACCAGTACCAGCAGCTAAATAAGAATAAAATTTACTCGGAACTAAAAAACCTTCAACTCCTTTACCTATCGAGACCAAACTTAAATCAGAAGCACTCAAAGTAAAAGGAAGTTTACTTTGAGGTTGGAATGGCAATATAGTCAAATTATCCATCTCATACTGACGCTTAGAGTCTTCAACATATTTCTTTTTTGCTCCTTCGCCTATAAACATGAAATGTATATTATCATTGTCTCTAAGCTTATTTATTGCTTCTATAATAGTTTCAATATCATGAGTAGAGCCAATATTTCCTGAATACGTCACTATAAACTTATCAGTCATTCCAATTTCTTTAAGGAAAGGGTTTTCTTCTTTTTTCAGCGGAACTATCCAATCTGTATCGGCCCAATTATGTATGACAGGAATATATTTCAATCTGGTTTTAGAAACATCAAAATCCTTCTCTAGATTCTTCTGCATATATTCTCCGATAGTAATTACTGCATCAGCATTATTGTATACAACCCTGTTCATTTTACGCCATAGGCGAGTTAAAACACCATCCTTAATAGTACCGATACTCAGTAATACATCAGGATACATATCATACACAAGAACTACATATTTCTGGCGTCTTATTTTCTTAAAAAACAGGCCTATAAGACCAAGATAAGGAGGTGTAGTGACAATAAAAAGCGTATTTGAGCGAGACTTAAACAAAACAAGAGAAAAAGAGCATATGAAATAACTCAACCAGGAAAAAAAGCGAGTAAAGATGTTCTTTTTCTGATATGACGGAGCATTTTTAATATAGAGATTCCCATATTCATTGCCTTGCCAGTCAGATTTGTATGTATAAATAATAGAATCCGGCCAACTATAAGATAAATCAACTGCAAGTTCTTGAAATAAAGTTCCAACTTTCTGATCCAAGAAGATTATTTTTCCACTTTTCGCCAAACGTAAATTCCTTATAAAAATCTTTAATAAAAACGGTCAGATTTCATCTTGTCTAAAATGTTTTTTTGCCTCAGTCAAAGTATCCACATTGTTTGAAATACAACCTAAAACTGATTCTAACTTAGGAAGAACAACATCAACAGAATAGTACCCTTTTACTCTTTCTGTAGCATTCTGAGACAGCTTATCTCTCAAATTTGAGTCAGACATAATAATCTTAATTTTTTCTGAAATATCAAAAGAAACCGAAGGATCATTTTCCCCCAACATTATAGCAGCTGGCGTATCAGTATCTGCAGCAGTCATCTCTTTGATAGCACCTACATTTGTTGCTAAGATTGGTAATCCCCAAAGCATTGCCTCCATTACTACATTGGGGAACCCCTCAGAATGACTTGGAAAAAGCATGACATCAGCATTCTTATAATAATCCCACAACCTTGGTTTATCTATAGGCCCCAACAATCTTACCTTCTCAGAAACACCCACATCTGAAATTGAATCCAATATCTTATCCCTATTATCATCAGATACAATTCCAATTAACGAAATTGATACGTTGTCAGGTAAACTCTTAGCGGCTTCAATAATCTCAAAGGTTCCTTTTTCCTTGCATTGAAAAGCAACATGTATTATATTGAATTTATCATTCTTAAATTCAACAGGTATATCAGTAGAAGATTCACTAATAGAACTACAATCAATATAATTAGGTACGTAAACTACTTTTGAATTCCCAAACTTCTCCCTGGCAAACTTCTCACAATCACGCGTTATAACAAATATGTAATCAGCAAGTTTGCTTCCTAAATTTGACCAAAATCGTCTCAGGATATTCCCACCCCAAAAGCCCTCGACCTTACCGCCACGAAGATGTATAACAACCTTACGGCCTAAAAGCTTGCAAAGCAATACCTGAGGAGCATCTCTGAAAGCAAAACCAACACTCGGTGAACATGTAAAATAAACAATATCAGGTTTAAAACTTAAAATACTTGAGATTAAGTTAAACCCACGTATTAAGCCCTGCTTTAGCCCACAGAACCGATCTACCAGACCAGTTCTGCCACCCAGAACGCGATAAAAAACAGATGTATCAATAGTCTTATAAACAACACCATCATTCTTGGTATTATCAAGAAGTAACCTAGTCCATCTTGCTATTCCACCTTGCTGAATCTTCACTGGAGCTAAGAGCAAGACTTTACTACGATCTACCATACAAAAACTCCTCATGCCTTTTTATCTCACCGTCAGACCATCTCATCTTTATTACCTTGGCAGGAACTCCACCTACAATTGCATATTCGGGCACATCTTTATTCACAACAGACCCTGCCGCTATTATTGCACCTCTTCCGACTGTCACTCCTTTTAATATCGTAACATTAGTACCAACCCAAACATCATCTTGTATAATTACAGGCTGATCATCCTCCGGTCTCTTTTCATGAACATCATACATATATCTGCCAATTACAGATGTATTATGATTCCCTCCTCGGATAACTACATTAGGACCAAACATGACTTTATTGCCAATTTTTATATATGACTCTTGAGCTATAAAATTTGCTCCAAAGCCTATGCAAACATCGCTGCCAATAGATACATTCTTATATGTAAATCTATCGAACGGGTTAAAAAGTACATTTCGCCCATGTTCTTTAAACAATGGAAGCATAATATACATCAGGGTACGAGTAAATATCTTAGAACATAGTATTATACATCTGGGCAATATACTTAACAAATTATTCAAACAATCCATTTATAACCCCCTTATACGAACCTGTAAATTCACTCTCGGAAAAAAGAACTTCAGCTTTATTCCTATTGTTCTCACCCATCTTCTGTTTTTCTATATCAGTTAATTGCCAAAACCTCTCAATTACTGCAGCAATATCGTCTGGAGAACATGGATCAAAAAGAAATCCATTGACACCTTCCTCAATATACTTTGGATGATCACAAACATTACTCGCCAGTATAGGCAAACCACATGCCATCGCTTCACCAATGACATTCGGACAACCTTCCTTAAAAGATGGCAAGCAAAATACTTTCGCATTTCGATATTCTTCAACAATATCTTTACTTACACCTGTAAATTCAAGAATATTGTTCATTTTATTATTCAACAAACTTTCTTGTATCTTATTAAACAGAATTGCCTGATCATTATTACACGAATGCTTACCAACCCATTTGACTTTGAAACTTAAACGCTCATTCTTAGAATATAAAATTCTTATAGCTTCGATAAAATTCAACGGATTTTTTTGAGGCCAAACACTGGCTGCAACCAAAAGAGTATTGAAATTATTTAACAAGGGTTCTTTTGTATTAAACACATCCAGATCTACACAATTAGGTATGACCTTTAATTTTTGTTTGAGCGTTGGTGCATTGCCTGCTATTACCTCATACTGCGAATAAGAGTTGGTAGTAACACAATCTGCAACTTTATACATAAAATACTTAATACGTTTTGTTAACTGCTTAGGATTCAAATCCGTATTACGATCAGAAACAACAAGCTTAAACTTTCCACCTAATAATTTACATATCTCCGCTATAATGGCAGGCGATTCCTGAAAAGCAATTAAAACATCAGGTTTTTTAACCATAAGATACTTTCTTATCTTATGAATTCTGAGTAACTTACTTCCTTCACAAAACACGGTATCTATTCCTGCGTTATCAAGATCGGGCTTATAGAAGGCATTAGCTCTATGATAACAAAGCATCGAAACATCATAACCTGATTTTTTGAGAAGCTTGGCAAGTACAACGATTTGTCTTTGTGCTCCACCAGAACCAAGACAATCAATAAATAAAACTATCTGCATTTTAATTCCAAAATTTACCTGCGAGATTATTCATAATATTCCCTATGAACTTAAACTGTCAATAACTCTACTCTAATTATTACTCAGAAACCCCATCAGCTTTTTTACGCAATGAAGTCAAATATTCACTTGTCAACTCTTCTGCAGGTTTATTCATGAATTCCTGTAAAAGATCATCATGCCCCTGCAAACAAATCGCATCCTCGACTCCCTCACGCCATAATTGCCAACGCTTAGAAGGTACTATTGCCTCAAATATTGCATCGGATGGAAATCCTGAATCTTTTCCATCATACACCACACCATAACCTCTCGCATCAATTTGATTAAAACTACTGTCATCAGCATATTCTGTATAACTCCAAAAGCCTGCGCCATTGATTCCTAAAGCAACCGCTTTAATAGGTGACAATCGATAAAAACCTCTTTTGGGTTTAATATTGACATTAAATTTAGATAAAGTATATGATAGCTTACTTGAGCCTCCGTATGACCAAATCTTACAGTCACTTTTTTTAACAGCCTCTAATATTTGATTGTAATTTTCTAAATATTCTATAGGCGGAGCCCATATATCTATCAGCTCTTTTACTTTTTGAATTTTATTCAAAGCCTTTTGAATGTATTTTTCACCTTTAATATTTACAGTATCAGTAATTGTTCCAATTGAATTTGCGTAGATTTGGATATTAGGATCAGTTCTTCTTATCACCTGAGCCACCCTGATAAAGCTATCTTCAACACTCTCATCATATGGGTAAATAGCATAATCATCATAATTATATCCTTGCAATTTCATATAAACTGATAATTTACGAATATACCGGCTAAAATTTGATTCCCAACCGTCAGAATACATATCATTGCCAAAATAGTTTTCTCGCCCAGGGCCTAAACCTAAATGCAAAAGAATGAACTTAGCATGAGTCCTTAACTTCAATTCGTTTCCTAATTCAGGGTTAATCGTAACTTTATCGAAATAGTCTTTTGCAGATGAATTGATTTTGAAAATCCAGACAGGATGCATGACTGTGACATTAATATGATGCGATTTGAGATCATTTACAGCCTCATCCACAATTGATCTTGTAAATGCAGCACTCCCCTTAATATAGTCCCAATTACAAGCCATAAAACTATTTACGTGAGAAAATTCTTTATCAGCTACATCAATACTTATTGGTAAAACTTGATTCGGCTTATCCCCACAATCTTCTGTAACAATTGCAACTGCTGCACTGTATTTACCCGCTTCAAGTCCTGCAGAATCAATTTCTAAACAAATCTGAGTAGTTTCACCCGGCTTAACAGTAAAAGGTTTATTATTTTGCAAAACTAAAGGGTCTGCAAAAAAACCAGTGTTACGCGAATATACATATATCGCTCTTCTAAGTTTAATTATCTGATCAGATTTTATAAATTTGTTACCACTACTAATAGGTGATGTGTTTAAAATAAAAACTAAAGGCTGGTTAGATGTATTTACAATATTAAATGCAGCAAGAGAATTTTCGTTATGCCAAACATAAAAGTATACCTTCTGCTCTTCAGTATTAACTTCAGGCAAATCTTCGAATCTTAACAATTTCATAACATCTGTAGTATAGGCATGCCATGAAACTTTATTTCTGAAACGCAAGAAATCTGATCTCAATAAATTGAAATTAACTGAAAGTTTATCAAGCTTTTTCAAATTAAAAAAACTAGACTTAAGATTATAGAGTTCCAATTGAATATTTTTAAGCCTATCTGATAAAGCTACTTCTCCTAAATCAGTTAGAGCGTTGTTCAGCACTATCGTGTTTCTACCAAGTTGTCTAATTCTTTCGACATAATCAAAAGCTTCATCATATGATAAATATGAACCAAGGTCGTATGATTGATCTTTCTCCGACCTCATTATTTCAATTTCGTCAGAGAAAAAACAGTTGCCGAAAGGTCTGATCAACAATTTAACAAATCTACATCTAACGTTATATCGTAATGTAGCAATTTTAGGTTCCCTCAATTTAACATGATTAGGATCGCCAAACACCCAACCGGACTTATCTGCTTCAAACAATGACACAAAACTATAGCTTATACCATCATTTGATGCCATTCCAATAATATATTCCGGGTATTCCATGCCTCCTCTGCCACCACCGCCAACCGTATATATATTAACGCTTTCAATATTTTCTTTCTGTTCCAAATCTATTGTGATATGTACGCTTTGAGAGAACGGGAACCAGCCAACCGTCTTGTCTCTATACCTACTATACCATAAACTCTCCTCTTTTACTCCATCTGTAAGTTGTTTATAATCAAGAGCATCCTTTGTATAGACGTATGTCGGTTGCGGGTCAAATATACATGGCTTATTTAGTGCTATATTTTCCAACTCGCCAACAAGTGTAGACTGAAAAGAAAAAAAAAGCAAAATTATTAAGTTAAATTTCATATTGTTTAAAATATTTATGAGCAATAACAATACCTTAAGACAGGTTTTCTACCAAATCTGCAATTATTACTCTGTTGTCATCTGATAAGGTACTATACCTGCAAAGTTGTATATATCTGCAATTAAAAATATTGATTCAAGATAAGCAATCACCAATTTTAAGTTTATAGAAAGGATTCTCAATATGCTGATAAAGCATAGAAAAATTATAACCTTCAGCTTTAAGAAGCTTAGCAAGCAAAACAATCTGACGCTGTGCTGCTTCCATAGCAAGGTAATCAATAACTATTTTCATTTTTAACAACCTTATTTCTATGCACATAAAAGGCAGTGATAAAACCAAGCATTATCCAATGAAATTTATCATAATATAGAGGAGAAACCATAGATATTAAAAACACGTATAGAAAATATACTACTACAATTTTTGAAATAACAGACACATTAGTAATAGAAGATTTCATACCTTTGCAACCTCTTAAAAAAAGACTTAGTAATACACTAAACATCAACAGAAAGCCAATTAATCCACCGTTCGTTAAAAGTTCAATATAGGTATTATGTGCATAAACGCCAATTCCAGAATAGAATCTAAAATTATCTAAGCCGACCCCAAATATAGGATGTTCAATAAAAACTTGAATTCCTTTCTTAGCCAAAGTAATCCTAGCATAGTCATCACCTCCACCACCCTCTAAAGTTGCCTGGAGCCCTAACAATCTATTATATAATGTCGTCCCAATAATATTATTGAAAAACCAAACCATAAATAGTGTTCCTAAGGTCATTAATATAAGAAATATATGTGGTTTTTTGTAAACATCTCTCATATGAAAAAACAGAAACCAAACTAATATTACAAATAAAAAGAATATGAGTCCCTTTTTAGATCCTGTAGCTACTATTACCTTCGCCTGAAATGGCAATAGTGCTAACATTGAAACCTTAATCCATTTTTTCTTTGATAACTCGAAATATGCAAACTGAATAAAGAGCATATGATGAATAATTACCGACAAAGAGTTTGCATTGCCTGCTGTGCCTGTGATTCTTTCGCCGGTCTCAATTCCGTAATTAAAATCACCAGTGATAAACGTCAACAAAACGACTAAAAGTACTCCTAAGAAGTAAAAAACAGATAAACCTAATAAATTTTTGTAGTTATCAGAAATCCTAATTACTAATAAAAATAATATGAAAAGCTGCATAACGGTAAAAAATCTTGTCCAGAAAACAACAGGTGAGATATACACAAATACACCGGTGCACGACCATATTAACCAACTGCCATAAAACAATATCTCTCTGGAAACAGTAACTCCTCTTAATATTATTTTAATTAAAGCTAAAACAGTAGCAGTATAACCTATATATTTTGATAAATAGTTATATCCTTCCATGTAAGAAATAGATACAGCAGTAAATACATATATACCGAACATCAGGACATAAAACCAACTGAACCGCTCTGTGCTAAAGTTACTACAAATATCCGGCTGTGATTCAAACTTGAAATCAGGATTACTAATTATTTTAGTTAAATTCATCTACTGTCTTTTCAAAAATATATCAAACTCATAATATTAAAATGAATTATCATTCACAAGGGTATTTGGTCTTTATTTTTTTTAACATTATTTTTCTACATACAGACGCTTTGGCACTTCTTAAACAATCAATGCGAGCCAAAGACATTCGTAGATTATAAAAATATTTAGTTCCCATCTCACGACCAACAGCTTGACCTATCTCACACTTATCTCGAACACTTTGGGCCAAATCAATATTTTGGAACATTTTCTGCACAGATATTAACCACAGCCACAACTCATAAGGCCTCACTCCGAAGGGTTTCAGTGAAATATCTCCTTTCCTAATCTTATCAGTAAGTTTTTCTATATCTTTACCACTGAAAACACCTGTGTTTTCAAACCAATCAAGATCAATATATTTCGAATAATGCTCATAAACAGGTCCTGAAATCCAGGCCTCATAACTTTGAAAATTCCTGCTTAAACCCTTAACTTGCCCAATCGTCTTGCCTTTTAACGCCTTGTTAGTTCTCGCCCATGGCAATCTTGCAAGCCTGTAATCTAATGATTCAAGTAATTCTGCATACATTTCATCTGTCCTGCAACAGGGGTGCAATGACCAGATATAACTATATACCGATGGAGATGTAAACATCTGGTATAATTTGCAATACCTATTTACTACATCCATCGCTTGAGCAATCATTCCTCTCATATACCAACCTTGCTGAATTTGCTCATAATATTCCCATGGATATTTTGGACTTGTTCTTTCCCTCAGTTTTTTTGCGTCCAAAGCAATTTCAGAAATTCCAATTTGGAAAGCTTCCGGTTTTAATATTTCAAAAGAATTTCTTGGCTTCAACATTCCTATCTCAATCAGATGCTTCCCTGAAAACTCTGCTCTGCCAACTGAATCACCATAGCTCCCAGCAAATACTATAGAGTCTTCACTTAAATTACTAAGTTTTTGCATTGAATGTAGATGTATAGGTGGACAAAAACAACCAATCAATTCTGGAGAGCGTTCCGTATTCTCTATAACATCTTCAACCGTAAGAGGCGACAAAGGCTGAAATTCAAAACCACAAATCTTAGCAACTTCTTTTGCATAAACATAGTCTCTGGAAAATTCGTCATTACTCCAGGTTAAACATATAGGCCTACGACTAATTTTCTTTTCACGATACAATTTAGCAAGTACGCCACAAACAATCCGGCTATCTAACCCGCCTGATGTAAGCACATATATATCACTAAAACCTTCAACAGCTTCACATGCTTCTTGTTCCAACAAACCTAAAAATACACCTGAGATTTCTCTTGGAGAAGCATACTTTAAGCCATGACTGGGTATATCTAAAAATTCAATTCTTCCATCTTGCATTATTTCAGATAGCCAGGGTTGCCTTTTAACTTCATTCAAAAGTGTCCTATCGCCTGTAGGGTAGTTAAAAGCCAAAACACCAAGTATTGCCCCAATATCTAAGGAAGGACTAACAACACAATTAAGTGCTTTCTTGAAATCAGATAAAATATTATTATTTACAATATACCTTGTGGAATCAAAAAGAAATTTAGACATATGAAACCTTCTTATTTAACTTAAAGTACTCTAAAATCTTATAGTTGGCCGTTTTTATCAAATAGCCTCTTGTAACTATATAATAAAACATCTCTATGTGACTCACAACTACAATGATTCTGCTTCATTCTCATTCTCTGATTGGCATAAATCAAAAGTTTCAACAGGTTTAATCTGCTAAATATACTTCCTATGAATCTTGGAATAGAAGTCTGACTATAAAGATAAGATAATTTACGACTCTCCGCAAAATTATTCCACTCTTGAATGTAGTTTCCACTTTGTATATTACTACCTATGCTCAACGCCTTATTTATAATATCTTGACGCTCTTGTCCATGTAAAAGCTTGATGATCTCATCTTCTTTGGATTGACAGTAAGGTATAATATCAAAATCAATCATTTTCCGATTCTTGTTCAAATAAAACCTTACAGCATAACCAATTGCCCAATCTTTAAATTCAACTTTTCGAGGAAAAAAGAAGTTTCCCAGGCCATAAATTATCGGTACATTATTGTAAATTTCAACACCACCTACACAATGTGTATGATGTGCAACTATGACATCAGCACCCATATCAGCATAAAATCTATATTGTTCTACAATTCTTGGACTCGGATAATTACAATGTTCACTCCCTCCGTGAATTATTACTATTACATAATCAGACTTATTTTTAGCATCACGAATTTTTCTTGAATTTTTGACTATATCCATAGGGTGAGAACCTGCTTTATCTAGCTCCGCAGAGGCAAATTCATTTTCTGCAAAGTTAATAATCGCAAGCCTAGTACCGCTAATTTCTTTATAAAAAGTTTCAGAGGCATTTTTCAAATTTACTCCCGCACCAACCGTACTGAGCCTAACCCTACTACATTCTCTTAAGGTCTCCTCAAGTCCTTGCTTACCATAATCCATAATGTGATTATTAGCCAAAGTTGCGACATTAAATCCAGAATCGTTAAGCAAATCCGCCCAAAAAGGGCCAGCCTTCAAATTAGGCCCACACTTATCAATTGTAGTCATTGAATCGGTAAGAGGACACTCAAGATTTACAATTGAAATATCTGAGTTCTCTATTTCTGGTAAAAAGTCCGAAAAAACATTCTCCGGATCAATCTTTTCTGAAGGATAAGAGTTATAACTATAACTCGGACAAAAATCTCCCGTTATTAAAATTCTAACACTCATAATTCGTCTATTACCCTTTTTGCCTGTTCAAAACCATTAGGGTTTTCAATATCTTCAATTAAGTGCTGTCTCCCTCTTTGGATATATCTAGTTCGGTAGTCAGTTTCTGAAAACAATTTCTTGATTTCTCTTCTTAACTCATCCTCATTATTAGCCAACACCGCCGCTTTGCTATCTTCAACATAATGCAAACGATAAAAAGATTTCACAAATTTGATTAATATAACAGGCACATTGGCATTCATCGCCTCATATGTTACTGTACTGAAAATAGTAATTAATATATCAGATAAACCTAATATTTGTGTAGTTGAATACTCGTCTTTACAAAAAATAACATTACCTGATTTAAAAGATTTATTCCATTTAGATACATTATTATTATCTCTTGGATGGAATTTGACTACCAAATTAAATCCCTCTTTTTCTGCCAATTCAACTAATAGTACAATCAATTTCTCTTTTTCCAGCTCTGTCATGCCGGTTTCATGATGAGCATAGAAAACAATCGGCAGATCTGAACCAAAAGGGATTTCAAACTCAAAAGATTTCACATTGTTTTCTGTATTTTCTTCTAAAATGGGATTCCCCAACCAGATAAATTCAGAATCTTTTGCTCCATTATTTTTAAAAATATCTTTTCCACTTTTATTCATTAAAAAAACATAATTAGGATTTGTTTGCCCTCTTTTTCCTCCCGTAGAAAACAATCTATTATAAAAACCGATAAAAGAGTAGATAATATTAAACTTAATAATAGGGAATGGTACGACACCATCTACCATTAGGGCAGTTTTAATACCTTTCCTTTTTGCCAATTTCGAAAAATTACTTGAAATAATTCCACTATCTGCACCAAAAACCAACAAATCTATCTTTGATTTATTTTCTGAAATATATTTTTTTACATCTCTACGTATCATAAAAGCGATGAAAGGCTTATAAAATGAAGACTTAAACTTGAGAGACCATCTAAGTGAGGTATCCAGCTCTGAGTAATCAAACTGAAAATTTCTAGACACTGTCGCAGTTCGATGTTTCGGTTCTGATATCTTATCTACCAGAAGGATGCTTACATTAAAGCCCTTTTTTTCATTTAAAAAACAAAGAAAGTCACTAAATCTTCTTATATGCGAACTATTAGTTGGCACAAAAACTATTCGTTTCAATTTTACACTTTTCCGTATTAAACTCTTTTTAATTTATTCCTTTGAACTTTTTCTACGCTAAGAAGTTCATTCTGTTTATAAGAAAGAGCTTTATAAACATTCCTAATATCTCTTACAAGCTTCCTCATACCTTGCGGTTCCAAACTCGCAGCATGATCTGTACCTTTCCATGTACGATCAAGAGTGAAATGCCGTTCTATCCACTCTGCTCCAAGAGTCATCGCCGCAATATCGGCAGCAATTCCAAGGTGATGGCCGGAAAAACCTATCGCTTTTACCCTATCAGTAAAAGACTCTTTAATACGCGTTATTTCATAAAGGCAAATATCTTCAAACGCAACAGGATAACCCGAAGTACAACTGTAAATAACTAAATCTTTATTTCGGCCTTTATCTTCAAAAAAAGAAACTATTTTCTCTTCTTCCTGGTGAGTAGTCATACCAAAAGAGAGATGAATTTCGCCTCTATAATTATTACATAAAAATTCAAGAATATCAAACTTAAGGTTACAGGCAGAAGGTATTTTTATAAGTTCGGGAGAAAGCTCAGTTATTTCTTTAGCTGATGTAATATCCCATACTGAAGTACTGTAAACCACGCCGAATTCCTCACACCAAACTTTAAGCTGTCTATTCTGGTCAATATCAAGCTCCAGATTCTCTCGATGTTCTCCATAACTTTTACCGTAAGAATTGGCTGGGTTTGGGTGAGGAGCATAATATTCTTCTTCGCTAAGAAGCTCCCGCGGGCATCTCTTCTGAAATTTAACAACATCAACTTTGCAGTACATTGCCGCCGTCATTATCATCTCACGAGCAATATCCATATTGCCTTTGTGGTTACATCCAATCTCTGCTATAATTTGTGGAATCATAATTACCTCTTTAATATTAAATCTACGAGTTCTCTAATGGCTCCATTGCCGCCATTCTTACAAAGTTTTACGGAAGCAATCGACTTAACATCTTCATGAGCATCAGCAGGAACTACCGCACACCCTACATAATTAAGACACTCCCTATCATTTATGTCATTTCCAACATAAACAGTATTTAATTTTGCAATGCCATTTCTTGCAAGATATTTTTTCAAAAATACAAGTTTATTGTCAACAGGATTAAAATATTCCAAATTAAGTTTCTCGCATCTCTTAGCAAGAATATTATTTTGTTCTTTAGATACCACTACCGTTTTAATTCCAGCCTCCTTTAGCATGGATATCCCCATTCCATCCCCTCTATCACAAATTACTGCCTCATTGCCATCTGGAAGTACGATAACTTTATTATCAGTAAATACACCATCAAAATCAAACACAACAAGCTCAATATCTAATGGTAAGTGACTTTGCTGTTCTACTCTTTTTAAGAATTGCATAAGAAACTCTACCTTAACCCAATCCGAAGGATCATCAATTTCCACACTTCGAGAAGCGTCCATAAGATAAGCCGATGTCTTTCCAAAAAAACGGTGCTTGGCAACTCTAAAACCAGTTGCATTCATCACATAAATGGCTCCATTCTCAAGATACTGCGTATCCATATCTTGTCGCATTAATCGTTTACTTTTATCATGGTTTATTCCATCCATATTGCCTTTGATATCATGCCAAAGCATACCGTGAAACTCAAAAGCTGTAAAAAGAGAGTCAGCATTCTTGTAAATGTAAGTACGAACAGCTCCGTCTATATCACAAGCTCTTGTAAACGGAGAGGTACACTGAAGGAAAACTATTATATCCGGTTTATAGCCCTCGCCCTTCTCAAGAACATCAATAACATGGAGTAAAGCCTGCTCCGATGACGCCTTATCACCTGAAATATCCGAAGGTCTATCAATTACCTCGGCTCCCATATCAATTGAGCATGCCTTAATTTCAGCATCATCCGTAGAGACTACTACTCTTGTTACATATTCAGAATTTATAGCAGCTTCAATTGTGTAACCAATCAAAGGCATACCACAAAGCAATTTAATGTTTTTACGCGGTATTCCCTTTGAGCCTCCACGAGCAGGTATTATTGCTAATATATTCATTATATCCCCAAAAAAACTTTTGTTTGATTCAAAATAATTCGCTAAAAAACCAACTTAAAAAGAAAAAACTTCATATTTTTTTTCTAATATTATAAATTTCAGTAAAATCAGTCTTCTTGTAGCGAAACAGTTCGATAATTCTACAACTATTTCTGCGACAAAAAGCTACAAGCAATAAAGTAGAACTGATAACATAACTTGTTGCCATACCAACGCTTGCTCCCTTAACACCCATTATAGGAAAAAGTATCCATAGCAACATGAGATTAATTACAGCTCCTATTGCAACACTTATAGAAACAGTACCAGGTTTATTTGTTCCAAGCAGGTAAGGCACAAAGACTTTGCTAGTTGCTCGAAATAAAACACCCAATACTAAAATTCTTACAAGTGGAACAGCCGGTAAAAATTCGTTTGAAAACAATACCCTAATCATTAAAGGAGCTGCAACGAAAATTCCAAGAAGCAGTAAACCACATACTAAAAAAGTTAGTCGTGCACATTTGGCTACTAATTGGTATCGCCCCTTCTCATCTGGAGCAACACGAGACATAAGTACTGTAACAAGCGAATCAGGTATAACCATTATTCTGGTCGTAATCATAGCTGCTAATGAAAATAAACCAATATCCTCTTTAATAGCAAAAAAAGCGAGAAGTATTGCACCAACCTGAAAATTAACCTCATTACTCAATTTGCCAAAGTAGTATCTCGATCCAAAATGGAGCATTTCTATAGTATGGCTCTTTGAAGGATTAACCCACACAATTCCAAATTCTTTCCTTAAATAAATCAAAGCTAAAATAACACTAAATGCACATGATATGATATTGGATAAAATGGCACCAGTAACACCCATCCGAAGTACCAGAATTAAAAGAAACATGAAAATCAGCTGGATGATTCCATTAAAAGTTTGCAAAATAGCAAACCATTTAAATCTTCCGACTGCGGTCATAAGCTTTATGATTGAACCAGCTAAAACGACCATAGGGATTCCGCTCAACGCAAGAACAAAATCATTGTGGTTAGCTTTAGAAAAAAAAACCCAATCTAATCTAAGCAAGTAGAGGCCTGTCACGATAGCTAAAAAAGAGCCGGTGCAACTATAGATAAATGTCATAACAACACCTTCTGAGATTGTCATTCTTTTTGACGCTACAAGATAAACGTTAGCTACATCACAGCCAAGAATAAAAATAAGGGTTAGTAATGTTGTAAAAATTAAACACACTGCATAAGATCCTCGACCAGCAGGTCCAAGAGTCCACGCAAGACAACTTTGTGATGCCAATGACAACACAATAGTCAATATTTTTGCCCCAAAAGAAAAACCCAAATCTTTTACACCAGACGACATTAAAAACCAATCATTTATTATAACATTTCAACGCAAAAACTATCCACCAGCAATAATTCACAAACGCACTTCCATCACTATTAAAATCCACACGATACCTATACTATCAGGCCACTTAACATCGGCTACATTACGTCACGCCCTGCCTATGCTGTAGTATTTTATTCCCTGCTTTGCGATATATGCTGGGTCGTATAGATTACGGCCATCAAAAATTACCGGCGTTTTTAGTTCTTGTACAAACCTCTCAAAATCCGGTGTTCTGAATTCCTGCCAGTCTGTCATAACTATTAAGCCGTCAGATCCCTTTATTACATCATATTCATTATCGCACATCTTAACACTATCACCCAACACCAATTTTGAATTATCCATAGCTTCAGGATCAAAAGCCTTGATTTTCAAGCCTGCTTCAATAAATTTCTGTATGCATCTTATCGCCGGCGACTCACGTATATCATCCGTCTTAGCCTTGAAAGCTAATCCCCATACACCTAAAGTAACATTTGACATATCTTTATAATAGTCAATTACTTTTTGAGCAAACCTATCTTGCTGGCGGTAGTTAGCTGCCTGAACAGCCTTGACAATGGTCATGTCAACACCTTTTTCATCACCCATAAAAGCCAAAGCCCTTACATCCTTTGGGAAACAGCTCCCGCCGTAACCAAGCCCTGCAAAAAGAAATGCATTACCGATACGTGAATCACTTCCAACACCATGACGTACATTCTCGATATCTGCACCAAATTTTTCACACAAGGCAGTTAGCTCATTCATAAAAGTAATTCGAGTTGCAAGCATTGCATTAGCCGCATATTTCGCCATTTCTGCACTTGCCGGATCCATGAAAATAATACGGCTGCTCTTTCTCATAAACGGAGCATAAATTTGCTTCATTATCTCTCTAACAGAGGGGCTATCAGTACCGACTATAACTCGATCAGGCTTCATAAAATCATCTACAGCACTGCCCTCTTTAAGGAATTCAGGATTGCTGACATAATCAAAAGGATGCGATGTATTAGCTCGAACGATCTCAGAAACCTTAACATGAGTACCAATTGGAACAGTACTCTTTGTCAAGATTATATGATAATCATTCATCGCTTTTGCTATCTCCTCAGAAACAGCATACACCGCTGACATATCAGCTGAACCATCTGGAGCACTTGGAGTTCCCACTCCAATAAATGTAACTAATGTGTTTTGCACACCCTGTTTAATATCAGTTGTGAATATTAGTCTTTGTGCATCAACGTTACGCTTGACTATCTCAGTAAGTCCTGGTTCATAAATTGGGATATGCCCACCATTCAAGCGACTGATCTTATCCGCATCATTATCAACACAAATAACATGGTTACCACCTTCGGCAAGACAAGCTGCAGCTACCAACCCTACATATCCAACACCTACAACTGAAATTTTCATCGCATATAATCCTATATAAATCTTTGCTAAAATCGCTCAATCCCAGAGAATCCCTTTATTTCCCGGTTTATCCCACCTCGTCTTGATGCACTCCGTCCCCGTGGCTGTACTCTTTTGATTACAGCTTTCGAGGATATACGATGGACTTCACCATCGTATCAATATACACTTATATTTTAGTTAAATTCAGCTCAAAACAAAAGATATTCCAAACCAAATCATCAACCTACAACTACAGCTTCATCGGGGTAGCTGTACTTGCTCGTTTTCGTATTGAACATAAAGGACGCCAGAAGTGTAAGAGGCCCAAGTCTTCCTGTAAGCATCGCAGCAATAATTACGACCTTGCCTGCACTCGAGAGGGCCGCTGTAATACCAGTACTAAGCCCAACAGTTCCCATGGCTGAAGCAGCCTCAAACGCAATATCCATCATTGTAAAATCGCTCTGCCTTTCAGTTACACACAACGCAAAAATCGCAACAAGCAGAGCAATTATGTAGAATACCATAACCGTAAGTGCCCTGCCTATAATAACATACCTTATAGACCTTTTAAATATCTCTACCTCACCGCGGCCAAGGACAGTCGTCCACACAGCCATCACCAACACAACAAGTGTTACCGTCTTTATACCACCTGCAGTTGAGCCGGGGCTGCCGCCTATACACATCAATACTATCGTCCACAACTTACTGGCACCGCTCAACTGCGATATGTCTACCGTATTGAATCCGGCCGTTCTCGATGTAACGCTCATAAAAGCCGCGTCCATAAAACGTCTGAATCCATTTTCATACCTTAGCCCTGCGTTGCCGGGATGGTTCTTCATTAGAACCATAAACCCAATAGTTCCACCAATAATCAAACAGCCTGTTGCAAGCAAAGTAATCTTGCTTTGCAACCTCAACCTTTTCGGCTGCTGCGGCAGCATTAAGTCTGCCGGATGGGTGAATTTATACAATAAAATCCTAAATTTGTCCACAATTAAATTGGAAATATTATAAAGCACACTAAAGCCTAACCCTCCGATAACAATAAGAGGGCAAACCACCCAATAAATCTCGCCGGAATAGGCATACTTCATGAAACTGTCACCAAAAAGAGCAAACCCCGCATTACAAAACGCACTTATAGAATGAAATACGCTGTAATATATTTTTTGGCCTGCAGTTAGGTCGATTCCAGAAACCGTATCCCACATAGAATACAGTCCTGCGGCACCCAACGTTTCAGCTATAATCGTAAACATAAAAACAAAACCAATCATACGCCCTATACGGCTAACAGTATCGGCACTCAAAAGGTCCTGCATGGCCACTGATTCACTAAGAGAAAACGCCTTGCCGAAAAGCTGGGCAATAACCGCTCCAAATATCACAATACCAAGGCCGCCAAGCTGTATCAGAATCAAGATAACAAACTGCCCGTATATAGTAAAATCAGAACCTGTATCTTTTACAATAAGCCCTGTTACACATGCGGCACTGGTAGTTGTAAAGCATGCATCAACAACACTCAGATGACCATTATTGTGAAATGTAGGCAGCATCAGGAACCCGGCACCACCAAGAATAAGAACAATGAAGGAAATTACCAATATTCGCATTGGATTGCGGCCAGTAGCTGCAATCCGAACCGTAAAACGACAAAGCTTATCCACAACCTGAATAATCAGGTATACACCCAAAGCAGTGCCTATTACCTTTTCAGGAATAAGTGTTGGAAAAAAACGGCTTGAAAATAGACTTATAACAACTAACCCAAACAACATTGGTATCTCAAGCCAGTTCTCACGGAGATATGCCAATTTGCTTTCTGATTTGCAGAGATTGTAATATTTCTCTAAGACAAAGTATAAAAAGGCGAAAAAGTGGAATATATGCAGATACTCTATCTTTACTGGCGGGGTATAGAAACCAAAAAGAAGCACGAAGCTTACAATTACAAGCGTCCCTGCAATAAAGTTAAGCCAGTTTAAATCCCTAAAAAAGCTTTCTGGCAAACCAAAAAACGATAAGATTTTCAGTCCATCAGCTTTATTTTTTTGCTTTGGGTCATTCCCTTGCATTTTATCTGTCACAATAGTAATAAGGGCTTAAAAACCCTGAAAAACTATAAAAATTAATCAAACTCATCACCCTTAAACATTCTTCCAAGATAGCTCTTCTTCACAAGATCGTCTTTGATAATCTCTGAAGGTTGGCCGGAAGCTATTACACGACCATGATCCATAATGTAAGCTTTATCAACCACCTCAAGAGTTCTTTCTACATTATGATCTGTTATAAGTATGCTAACCCCTGATTCTACAAGGGCATATATCTCTTTTTGTAATTCTTCGACAGCAATAGGATCAACGCCGCTGAAGGGCTCATCAAGCAGGATGAGAGATGGATTTGTCACCATCGCGCGGGCAATCTCGAGCTTTCGTCTTTCGCCTCCGGAAAGGAATTTCGCCTGCGACTTAAAAACCTCTGCCAATCCAAAACGCTCAGCAAGCTCAGAAGCAATTCTATTTCGCTCTTTCCGGGAATACGGCATGGTCTCAAGTATTGCCTTAAGATTATCCTCGACGCTGAGACGCTGAAAGACACTCGGTTCCTGTGAAAGATAACCCATTCCAAGCCTTGATCGCTTGAACATCGGCTGTTTGCTTATATCATGACCATCGAACATGACTTCGCCGCAATCGGGTATTACCATACCTATGCACATACGGAAAGTCGTTGTCTTACCGGCACCATTGCGACCCAACAATCCAACTATGGATTTGCGTTCCACTGAAATGGAAACCTCATTGACGACAGTTCTGCCGGAATAACGTTTTATAAGTCCTTTAGTTTCAAGCAGTTTCTCTGCCACAGCTTACCTCGTATATCAATTCTGCCTAAATTCACAATTATTATGCAGAAATAGTTAAAATATAATAACTTATCGTAGATGAAACGATAAGGATCAATAAAAAGGCGAACCACAATATTTCGCCCTGCAAATCGTATCGAAATGAGCTTTATCTTGCAAGAAATAAATTAAAAAGTTAGTAAGCGTTCAAGCCGCTACTTAGAATCCTACTTTAAGACACAGTAGTTGCTGTTTGCGAAAAACCCAAACGGTATTCAACTTATAAAGCATTAGTGTTTTAGGTAAACGTGTGAACAGCTGCAGAAATTAGCCCTTCCTTTAATTTTAAACTTGCCGGTATTAAATATTTATGAAATATGCCTAAAAAATAAGCAGGCGACCATAAATACGACCACCTGCCTACTAATGTTTGGTGATTTTCTGAAAAATTATTCGGTAGAGCTTACCTCAAGAGTCTTTATATATCGGGTATATTCGCTATCTGTAGAGAACATAATAGTTGAACCCTTGAGATTCTCTTTATAGCTTTCCATAGTTTTGAGGAAAGAATAAAATTCCGGATCGAGTGAATAAGCCTCTGCGTATATCTTTATCGCCTTAGCATCAGCTTCACCGCGAAGTTCTTCTGATGTCCTGTAAGCCTCTGAAAGAATCCTCTTCTGCTCATTTTCACTCTCACCCTGAATACGCATCATCTCACCCTCACCTTCAGAGCGATACTCCGCGGCAACTCGAAGACGTTCCTCAACCATACGTTCATAAACCTTTTTCTGAACCTGCTCAGTATAGTTTATGCGTTTGATCTTGACATCGACCAATTCAATTCCAAAGCTGACCACAGCTTCTTTAGCACTCTCAAGTATGAGCATTTCTATATCACTACGGCCTTTTTTGACATTCTGAAGCTCTTTATCACGTTCGCCTTCGATATCAACCTTTATGATCATATCCCTGTCAGAATCGCGAACCGCTTCGATAAGGTAATTGCTTGATATCAAGTTTCTCACCTCTGAATTGATTATATCATCAAGCCTGCTGTGAGCCGCCTCTTCATTTCCTAAAAGAGTCTTCATATAGAGAAGAGGATCGACAATACGCCATCTTGCGAATGTATCTACCAAAATATAACGTTTCTCAAGAGTAGGAAGCTGATTGGGCTTACCATCCCATTCAAGCAGCCTTTTATCAAAATAGTTGACCTTCTGAACAAATGGAAGCTTCAGTTTGAGTCCGGCATCTTTCTCTACTCGCTTGTACTCGCCAAACTGCGTTATAACAACCTGCTTGGTTTCAGGAACAACATAAAGAAATGAATTAAACGCTATCGCCAGTATAAGGACGATTATTGATATTGTAAGCAGTGTTTTATTTTGCATTTTCCTGCTCTCCTAACCTCATAAATGGAACAAGCCCTTGAATATCTTCGTCAATTATGTATTTCTTCTCAAGGTTCGGCAATACCTCGCCCATAGCCTCAAGATACATACGTCTTCTGGTCACGTCCTTGCTGTTCTTATATTCCTCATATATCTGGGTAAATCTCGATGCATCACCCTCAGCATTGTTAACTCTTTCAACAGAATAGGCCTGAGCCTGCTTAATAAACTGCTGAGCCTGACCTCTTGTCATTGGTATGATCTCATTATATTGCTTACGGGCAGTGTTTACAAGACGCTCTTTCTCCTGTTGAGCTGCATTTACCTCATTGAAAGCATGCTTAACACTCTCAGGGGGATTAACATCCTGCAAACGCACTGCTTCGATTCTTATACCCGACTTATAGCTGTTGAGTATCTCCTGCATCTGGCTGGCAGCCACATCGTTTATTTCAACCCTTCGTTCAGTAAGCACCTCATCAACCGATGAATCACCAACAATATTTCTCATGACTGCCTCAGCGACATCACGTATGATACGCTGCGGATTACGCACATTGAACAGGTAGTCTTTGGGGTCCGAAACCCTGTATTGAACGATCCACTCAACATCTGCCACACTCAAATCACCGCAAAGCATCAGAGATTCCTCCAGATACTTTCTATCGGCATATCGACTTTCAACTCCCGGTTGGAGAGTTCTGAATCCAAACTCCTCTTTAAAAACAGTGGTAAATTTAGGCGTTTGCACAGTTTCGACACCAAAAGGTATCTTGAAATGCAAGCCCGGATCAGTTATACGGCTGAATTTGCCGAAACGAAGAACGACACCCTTCTCATCGGTATCAACTGTATAATAAGAGCTCGTTAAAGCACTTATAATCAGTATCGCTACGATACCTATAAGCATGTACCGACTAAAAGCCTGAGGGTTAGGCGGTCTGAATTGAAATTCTTGATTTTCCATATACTCTTTCTCTTAAAACATCTCGATTCTCTATAATTACATGACCTAACAACTGTCCTATAGTAACATACATATAACAATTCGTCAATTATCAAATTACCGCTCCCCAAAATATCGGAAGATTCCAGATAAACCAATTTATTGCCATTTTAAGACAAATCTTCAGTTCACCCCAAACATTGTTAAATGATACAAGCTCAATTCTTCCCAAAATTGTTTATAAGATTCTGAGAACCGCAATTACCACTCTCAATTATATATTTCAAACATTTCGCCCTTTCACCTCTGCGTCCTATCGTCTAATAATTAATTTGGGGCCTTTAATGAATTTCGTAGTTAAAGCCTTGCAAGATTATTTAATTTAGGTAGTATTATTGAATTAATAATTTCGCATAGGGTTATTGCTAAATCACTTTAATTAGAAGGTTAATATGAAAAGCATCAATGAAAAATATGCTGAGGTTCTTGTTGATTATTCAATGAGAGTCAAAAAAGGTGATAAAGTCCTTATTTGCGGCAGCTATCTTGCCGAGCCGCTGATAAGAGAGGTATATAAAGAAGCCATAAAACGCGGCGGACTGCCAGAAACAAAGGTATCAATTGCGGGCACAGAAAAGATTCTTTATGAACACGCCAGCGATGAGCAGCTCAAATATATCTCACCTGTTCAGAAGCTCTACTACAATGAATATGACTGTTTGCTCAACATAGACTCACCATTCAACCTCAAAGAGCTTCAGAATGTAGACCCTGCAAAAAAGCAAGCCGTCTCGATAGCAAGAACCGAACTCAATAAGGTATTTATGGAACGCTCAGCAGCCGGCGATCTCCGCTGGACACTCTGCGTCCACCCAACCAACTCAGGTTCTCAGGAAGCGGGCATGAGCCTTGCCGAATACGAAGATTTCGTATATTCAGCATGTTTTCTGTATGATGAAGACCCGCTTGCAAGCTGGAAAAGCCTTGCCGCCAAGCAGCAGCGTGTTGTGGATGAATTGAACAAAGCAACCAAAATCGAGTATAAGAGTGATGATGTTGATGTAAGTTTCTCCTGCGATGGCCGTAAATGGATCAATTCCGCAGGAACATTCAATATGCCTTCAGGTGAAGTATTTACCACACCCGTTGAGGATTCTGTCAACGGCAAGGTAAGATTTTCATACCCCGGCATATTCATGGGACAGGAAATAGAAGACATAACGCTTGAGATCAAAGACGGACTTGTAGTAAAATGGGACGCGAAGAAAGGTCGCGAGCTTCTTGATAAAGTATTCGAAATCGAAGGAGCAAGACGCTTTGGCGAAGCTGCCGTAGGAACAAACAAAGGCATACAGAAATTCACAAGAAACATGCTCTTTGACGAAAAAATAGGCGGCACAATACACATGGCAGTAGGCGCGGCTTACCCTGAAACAGGCGGCAAAAACGAATCAAGCATCCACTGGGATCTGCTTGCCGACATGACAAAAAACAGTTATATAAAGGCGGATGGAAAGGTAGTTTACGAAAATGGCGAATTCATCATCTAAGATAAAGAATCTGCTCTGTTGCGGCGGACACGATCACTGCCACGATCACACGCTTTCAGAAGAACTGAAAGAACATATCCCATTTACGCTTATAGGCGCATTGTCGGGTATAATACTGATGGTGATATTCAACAAATTCTTCTCAGGCCATGGATACAAACTATTCAGAATATTCCATCCACTTCACGTAATACTCTCAGCCTTCGCCACAACAATGCTCTACAGGCTTCGCGCCCCCAAAAGCTCCTTGCTGAAACTGGTTATCATCGGTTATGTTGGAGCAATCGGAGTAGCCACAATAAGCGACTGCTTGATTCCATATTGCGGCGAAAGAATCATGGGGATAGCTGTTCCAAGCCATTCGCATGACCATACGGAACACGGGCATGAAGAACATGATCACACCGAACATGTAGAAGAAGCAGCGACGCATCCGGTAGAAGATGGACATGACCACGAAACCTGCGATGAGCATACACCCGTCGCAGAAAAGCATGTTCCAGGAAGACCGGATATACATATCGGCTTTATCGAAGACTGGAAAACGGTCAATTCTGCCGCTATACTCGGTATCATACTGGGTATATTCTTTACCGCCGGAAAACTGCCTCATACAACCCACGTACTCGTAAGCACATGGGCCTCAATGGCGCATATCATGATGAACACGGCAAACCACCTAACTCCAATCAATTATGTTGGCATCTTCGTGGTTCTTTTCATAGCAGTGTGGCTGCCCTGCTGCCTGAGTGATATAGTATTCCCAACACTCTTCAGTCTCAAAAGCATAAACCCGGACGACTGATTATCTAAGCAATACAAAACAGATGGGAATTTACTATAAGTTAGATTCCGGCAAAGCCGAAAGGTGATGCCGGAAGTATCATAAGCGGTGTAAGGGATAACGGCAATCGCCTAATCACAAACAACCACTACAAAGTCTGTAGACGCCCCATCAACATTTTCTGCTCATACCATCATCCATTGCCAATATTTCATTAAAACCGTTCTGGTAACATTAGTAAAATCACTAATATCAACAACTTAGACCACTCCCTCATTTTAAGACACCTGCCCCCGTTTCGTTATCGGGGAAGATGGTTTTTCGGATGTTACTGACTTGGAGACCGCGGTTGTTTAAAATTACTTTGCAGAAAATATTTATCTTTCTTATTTGAAGAAGACATTGTTATTTTACTAAAAGGCATTGAATTAGTAAGCAAAGAATGTTATTCTAATCATAAGCAGTGTATCAAATTTAGAAATGGACTTATTATGTAAGTAGAGACATTACTACTATATTACTGCGTGGGACAAGTGTGTTGTTGAGGAAACTATATGACAAAGATAAATCAAATTCAAAATGCCATCAGAGAGTTAGATGGAGGCGCTTTTCAGAAATTAGCGGATGAATATCTACAAAAGATTGGTTATCGCCCAATTAACCCAATAGGCTCCGTTGTAGGCAGTAATAAAGTTCGAAAAGGAACTCCTGATACATTAATACCACTACCAAACGGAAAATATATTTTTGCGGAACATACCACTATTGCTCAAAACCAAGTCTGTGGAAAGTTTACAGAAGACATAGACAAATGTTTCGATGAAAGCAAGACAGGTGTTCCAGTTAGCAAAATAGAAAGGATTGTCTTATGTTATACCTCACAGTTGTCGTCTGGCGAGATAGAGAGTTTGCAAAAAAAGTGCCGAGAAGCCGGTGTAAATCTTAATCATTATGGACTTTCCTCCATTTCCTATGACCTGCTCCAGAAATATCCCGGTGTTGCTAAAGATAATCTTGGGGTCGAGGTAGATACCGGGCAAATTGTCGATTTGGATAGATTTATATCCTTATATGAAAAGAATAAGCTGACAACAACACTTGAAACTGCTTTTCATTTCAGGGATAAAGAAATAAACGATCTGCTTTTATCACTGGAGAATAATGACATAACGATAATATCAGGTAAGGCAGGAGTTGGTAAGTCGAGAATTGCGGTCGAATGTTTTCGGCAGTTTTTAGATGAAAATGATACTTACAAAGCTTATTGTATCTTTAACCAGAACGTTGAATTTTATGAAGATATTCGATCTTATTTTTCTGATTCCGGTAATTTTCTGATCTTTGTTGATGATGCTAACAGGGTTAGCGGATTCCAATATATAGTGCAACGGCTCCAGGTAAAACGTGATGATCAGAATTTTAAGGTTCTGGTAACAGTTCGCGACTACGCATTAGAAAATGTCAAACAAATATGCAAGCCATTCGGGGAATACCAAGAAGTATGCCTGAACGCTTTTACAGAGCAAGAGATAAAAACGCTTGTTCAAGATGAATTTGAGATAACTAATCATCTTTATTTAGAGAGGATAGCGGATATATCGCAAGGCAACGCCAGATTGGCGGTAATGGCTGCATTGGTTGCAAAAGAACATGATACGCTCGAAGCCATAAGAGATGCATCTGCGTTATATGATAAATATTATTCATCAATAAAAACCGATCTTGAAGCATTGAAAGATGAAGATATATTGAAGGTAGCGGGTATTGTGGCATTCTTTAGAAATATAGATAACACTAACACTGAATTTATGCAGTTGATCGAAAGATTATTTGGAATACCTTGCGACGCATTCTGGAGCAAAGTCAAAAAGCTTCATGATATGGAAATACTGGACATGTACGAAAATGAAGTAGTTAAGGTTTCTGATCAAGTTCTTGCAACATATATTCTATATCTGGTGTTTTTTAAGGATGAAATTTTAGATTTATCGATTATCATTGAAGAGTTATTTCCTAAATTTAAGCAACATATTGTTGAAACAATAAATCCAATAATTAATAACTTCAACTTTGATGAAATTAAAACGGATTTGCACTCTGCGATTGACAAAGTATGGGATAAAATCAAAATTAGAGACAAAAACGTGTTTCGACAACTTGTCAACATGCTTGGGCCTCTTTTGAAACCTGATGAAACGTTAAGTCTTATTCAGGAAGATATTAAAAGTATGGATTTTGAAGATGTGGATATTGATAAAGTAGAATTTACGACCAAGTCCAATTCAAGCCTGCCCGAATTCTTGTCTGTGCTTCCTTCATTTATAAATTCAAAAACATACACAGGTATATCCATAGATTTGCTGTTGTGTTATGTAAAAAAGAGACCCAAGGATACCTCTATTATTTTGCATTGTCTTACAGATTCATACGGGTTCAATCTGTATTCTTACAGACTTGGTTATTATGTTCAATTCGAAGTAGTCAACAGATTGTTTAGGCGCAGTGATTCAGGACAAAATGAGTACTTCTCAAGGTTATTCATTGCGTTATCTGAAAATTATCTACACACTCATTTTACAAGCTTTACAGAAAGAAAAGGGGCTGGAAATATATGTCAATTTCTGTTGCCTGTATCTGATGAATTATGTGATTTAAGAAAACGGATATGGAATAATCTGTTTAATATTTATCAAATAGAGTATATGCAGAAATATATACTTGATTTGTTGTTTGGTCATTCAGATTTCCATCATCATTCTATGCCTGGAAACATTGAGTCCGCGAAAGATATTATCAAAGCAGATGCACAGATAGTTCTTGCATTTTTCAAAAAGGAATTTGATGTTAATGATCTCTATCAGTGTATGATTGTTCAAAAATATCTCAAGATGCTGAAAAGACTTGGTCTTTCTTACGATAAAGAAATAGAAACCAGCTTCACCTCTGCAACTTATTATTTATATAACCTATTTACCAACAAGATGGACAAGGCAGAGTTAAAGTTAAATCACAAGGATTTTGAAGAATACAGGAAGAAAAAAATAAGCAAGCTAACAAGATCATTCAGTTTGGTCGATTATCAAAGCCTAATTGCCGAGATTTCTGAAATTATGAAGGTATCTAACGGGCATGCCAGTTGGGAGATTGAACGTGGTATTTCTTACATATTTGACGATCTTGCGGAAAAAGATCCTTCACTTTATGTTGAAGTTGTGAAAAGTTGCCTGATATCCGATAAACAATTGAGATTTGATGCATGGAGAGTAGTACCTAACCTTTTTAAGTTTTGTGGGGTCTCTGAGACATTTGAAATCTTATCAAATGTGAACCGTTCGGATAAAGAGATGTGGTTATTCAACTATTATGTTTATCTACCTGAAGATTCGATAAGTCCAATTCATTTCAAAGAGTTGTCTGACTTATATTCCACTGCCAAAGTTGAATGTATGACAAATGGGTTTGATTTTCTCTTAAAATATGAGGAAGTAGAAAAAGGGTATATTTTAAGCATACTTAAAATTGTTCTCAGTCGGGCTATTTCAGATTTCTCATTTGGACGTATATTATCATTTATATTTTATGATCATTTTAAAATATACAAACAATTAAGGACATTGTTTACTGATCAGTGGGATCTTTTAGAAAATATCTATCTTATAGCAAATAAAAGTCAGAGTCATTTTGACCATGATGGCAATGCATTCTCAATTCTTATTGATAGAAATATTAGTTTCATAGATCGATATTTTGATGATATTGTTTCGAGAAATGAATATTTAAGTGAGTTTGATGAGCATCGCGATTATTCATTTATATGGCAACGTGATGATTATATTGACGTGATGGATAAAATCTCGACAATTCTCTTAGGGTATTTGCGACAGCAACAATGTTACTGTTTCGGTTTTTTTAAGATATTCTTTAACAAGAACAGAAAGGCTCAAACAGATGCTGACTTGATAGAAAAACAAGACTCATTTTTGAAGGAAAAAATTACAAATCAAGCTGCCGATAGTGAGTTTATGGAAATGCTGTTTTGGGTAATCGCAGAGTTTGATATATCCAGGAGCCTAAAATTTTACAAAGCTTTTTTGGATGTTAATAAGAGAGTTGATGATTTCAAGAATTTACCATTTGGCCCCAGAATATCAACCTGGTCAGGAAGTCGCGTGCCTATTTTAGAACAAGAGATAGAATTTTATCAAGCAGTAGCAGCGTTGTGTGCTTCTGTAGTTTTTTTGGCACATAGGCAATTTATAGAGGATAGTATATGTTGTCTGAGAAAAGGAATTCAAGATTCAAAGAAACGAGATTTTATTGAGGAGATTTGATAATCTGATTATAGTAAGGTAAATAGGGGATAGTTGGACTTTTTTAAAAGCCTGCCACCGATTTCCGGTGGCAGGCTTTTGTTAAAGATATTTAGAGACCTTTTCAATCAATTATACAAGGCTTTTGTAGTTAGCAGCACCACCTGCAAGCAAATGCACAAGCGGTTCAGGTCGATCAACGCCCTCAATAAAGGAAGGTCTTGCTGCCCAAGGAGCAACATTTTGAACGCCTGTCAGGTCCATCCAGTATTGCAGTCTTGCGACCGGGAGATCGCGAACCATATGGAAATGGTTAGCAGGAGTATACTGCTTGTATTCTGTCATAGTCGCATACTTCGGTACCAGGAATGTGTGCGGCCAGTTCCAATTTGTAAGGTTAGTCATTGCCTCTGAAAGTTTAGCCGGTACTTCAACACTCTCGGCCTCATCCCAGATCATGCTGAACTTGTTGTTCAGGCTGCAGTATGCCATTCTCGCGGCAATACCCTTGATACCCGCCGGTGACATAAAAGTAACCGAATTACCGCCGCCGGGGAAGTAACCGTCATCTGCGATAGGCATTGAAACCCTCTCAAGTATCTTCTCTGCAGACCAGTCAGGCATACCTGCCCAGTCGAGCGAAGCACTGCCTGAGTTGTTACCGTCAACAAGTCCTTTGGCAGCCCATTCCTGATCAGTCGGCAATTCAACACCAATCTCATCAGCAAGCCTTTTGATCTCCCAGCCTTCCCAAACCTTGCGGAAATCCATAAACAACGGAGCACCGCCGCCTGTGAGATAACTCATATACAGCATTGTCAGAAGTGCCTGGCAATCAGCCTCTGTTGCAAACGGGATAGCCTTCTTAGGTCCGTTATGATCAAATGTACTGTTAAATAGCGTTTCCATAACATCAGCTACCGGAAGCGGCAGACCTCTGGGGTCGCTGCCCCATTCAAGCTGACTCATAAATCCGCCGCCAATCGCATTGAGATCGGCAAGTATATCACGACAGATAAGGTAAAGAGCCAACGACTGATCGAAACGTTTGCTTTCTTCCTCGTTGCGTACTTCGAGCCTGTCGCCGATATTGGTATCGACCCATGCCCTGAGCTTCTTCAGTTCTTCCTTATCGTAAGATTCTTTCGCAAGCATATCAGAAAGAAGCTTCATATCCAGTCTTGTTACTTCAAGACCGAAAGTATTTCTTGTAGGGATGATATGCGCCAAAGCTGTTTCCATACCCATTGAGTCGTGACCGAATATAACTACCCTGCGACCCTTTGTGGCGACCTTTGTAACTGCCGCATAGCACCAGTCGATAAGATCATTGAGTGTCTTTTCACTCATTTCAGGATTCAGACCTGTATCAGGCCAGTTACCAACGTTAAGTGTTGTCATCCTGCCGTACTGAGCAAAAGCACCATTGAGAGCATGAGCGTAAACAACACCGGGCTTTGGTCCACTGTTACCGCAAGTTATGTTGATTGGAGTATCATCAGGGAACTGCTGAAGGAATGAAATACCGGTAAGCTGCGGGAACGCCCATGTATCAGGACACGCGATCAGAATATCAACGCCTGCTTCCCTGAACATAGCTGCAACAATATCAGCCTGCTTCTCTGAATCGATGAGAATATCGGAATAGACTACATCTACAGCCTCATTCCCAGGCAGCATTATCTTGCCGCTGACAGAATCGGCGACATGCTTAACAATATTCTGAGTTCTCACCCTGCTGTCGTTATCAATACGAGGATCGCAAGGAGCGAACACACCGATAACAGGCTTCTTAGGCCCAATACCGCAAGCGGCTTCAAGTTTTTTTGCAGTTGTATCTGCCATAACATCTCTCCAAAATTAAATATGCAGAATTTTTAATAATAAGCGATTTTTAATGATACGCACGACAAAAGTTGAAGAACGACAGGTTCACTATCGATGCCTGATTAAAATCGCAGATTTTATCAGCAACGATAGACTTTTGTCTGTATCGCTAACAATAATACTGCATTTTATCCTTAACAACCCACTAATTCAATGCATTATCCATATTTTTAACTGGACAAATCATACATAGAGCAAAAGAAACAAACTACCGCATGCTAATATCGAAATAATCGAGAATCGCAACTATGCTATTATTGTTTACACCATCATCGCAATCCACCTAACGAAACAAAAGCATTGATCCTCGCCTCAATTGACAACCATCTCTAAATTAACAATAAATTGTCATGTTTGCGATACTGATATTATTATAAACTGCTGGAAAATGTTGATTATTTTTGTATAATATTTTGCTCGTGTATGCATTTTCGTGCTTAAGATTTTAGTTTAATCTATGGCTTTTTAATCAGCCGCATTGGAATTATTTAGGGGTTTATTTTGGCACATAAGATAACAGATATGAAACAACTGTCTGAAAACGTCTTTCAGATGGATGTAGAGGCAAAATTCATCGCTGAGGCTCGCAAGCCCGGACAGTTTGTTCTGATTTGCAAAAACAGCGAATACAGCGAAAGAATACCGCTTACAATAGCCGGTGTTGACAAGGATAATGGAACAATAAGGCTCGTCTTCCAACGTATTGGTAAGACTACCGCCGAGCTTGCCGACATGAAAGTCGGCGACAACATCGATGACATCGCAGGCCCGCTCGGAACGCCTACGCACATCGAAAAAGTCGGCACTGTTGTCTGCGTTGGCGGCGGAATCGGAAACGCTCCGCTGCTTCCTATCGCAAGGGCAATGAAAGAAGCCGGCAACAAGGTGATCAGTATTCTCGGCGCAAGAAGCAAAGACATCCTGATACTTGAAGATGAGTTTGCCGCAATAAGTGATGAGATGATAATCGTAACCGACGACGGCTCTTACGGCCGTAAAGCACTTGTAACCGAGCCGCTCAAGGAATTGTGCGAGCGTGAGGACAAGCCGGATATGTGCGTTGTTATCGGACCTACGATAATGATGAAGTTTTGCTGCATGACAACCAAGCAGTACGAAGTGCCCACAGAGGTATCTCTCAATACAATAATGATCGATGGTACAGGAATGTGCGGAGGCTGCCGTGTAGAGGTCGGCGGCGAAGTCAAATTCACCTGTGTTGACGGCCCTGAATTCGATGGCCACAAAGTCAACTTCGACCAGTTGATCAACCGTATGAAAGCCTACACAAATCACGAGAAAAAAGCTCTGGAAAATTACCAAGAGCATAAATGCAGGCTTGATGAAAAGCTTGCTTCTTCAAAATAAGAAATATCAGTCCGTAGTTCACGGCAAGTGGAAAGCAACTCACCGATACTAATCGCTGATTATTGAATCTCTACGAACTGTAAACTACGGACTTTTTAATTATGGAAGGATATATTCATTCAATAGAAACTTTCGCCACGCTCGATGGACCGGGAACAAGATTCGTCGTGTTCCTTCAGGGTTGCGGGCTAAGATGTTTGTATTGCCACAACCCAGATACATGGGATATCAAAGTCGGCCAGAAAATATCCGCTGAACAAATATATAAAAAGCTGCTTCGCTACAAACCATATTACGGTGAAAAAGGCGGCATAACACTATCCGGCGGCGAGCCTCTCCTGCAAGTAGAGTTTTCAACCGAGCTTTTCACCCTGTGCCGTAAGAACAATATAAATACCGCACTCGATACCGCCGGCAGCAGATTTGATGAAAAAGTCAAAGAGCTGCTCGAGGAAACATCGCTCGTGCTTCTGGATATAAAACATTGCAATCCTGAAAAATTCACACAGATTACAGGCCGCGATATTAACAAGACGATGGAATTCCTTGATTACATCACCAAAACCGGTAAAAAATTCTGGGTACGACAGGTGATAATACCGGGAATCAACGATAACGAAGAAGACATAGAACTGCTCGCCGACACACTTGAAAGCCGGGATGGACTCGAAAGAGTTGAGCTTCTTGGATATCATACTCTTGGCGTTGAAAAATGGGAAAAACTCAATCTACAATATGAGCTTTCCAATACTCCTAAAATGGATGAGCAAAAGCTGAAACACCTTTCGGATATCCTCGAAAAACGCGGTTTACCTGCACAATAAACGACACTCAAAGCCTCGGCAAGGCTCGACTTGAGACATTTTTTCTTGATTTACAAGCACTTTTTGCATACAATAAGCGTATACATTGGTAGAGAAGTAAAAAGCAAATCATTCAGCAAAGACGTATAGGTCCTTAGATCTTGAGTTGCGCTTCATTTTAAATGTAATGTCGGCGTAGACATTACGAGGGAACTAAATTAATCTAAATTTAGAGGAGATTTATCATGAAGGCTCTTGATGTATTCGTATGGGCAGTCCTTATAATTGGAGGACTGAACTGGGGACTCGTGGGCATCTTTGATGTCAATCTCGTTGAAGCCATCTTTGGAGGCGCAAGCCGGCTTGTTTACAGCTTGGTAGGTTTAGCAGCGTTGTACGACCTGTTAGGTGTAAAAGCAATAACCAAAAGGTGGGACATTCACATGCATAGTACTTCACATGCATAATTAAGGATGCTTAGAAAGAAAGCCTCAGCTCGAAAACAGCTTTAAAGAGGTTACTCGATTTTATCGGGTAAAAAAATAAACTTTCATTTTTCAGAGCAACCCGAAACAGATATATCTACAACACGGCTCTATTAAATAGTCACGTTTTTGGAGTACCGGCTTCCCCTTCTGTACCGGTACTAAGTTAACCGAAAACCTATTTGATGGGGATAATTTTAGAAAAGCGTTTTTACGCTTGGTAGAGATTGTTTCGGGTTGCCTGCTTTTTTTCCTGCAGAACATTTCCAATATATATCGCATACCTGCGACACCAAAGTAATATCTAAAACATTTTTTCTCGTAAATCAGGGGCTTTTTCTGTATAATAACCCCAAATTATTGACTTATGTAAAAAAACCGGTATCTTTTTAGGCACCGGTATTTGTTGTTAAATGAATTTAAGTTACTTGGAAACAGGTATTTATGGCTGAAAAATTAAAATCAGGATGGGATGGTTTCTCTCTTGAACCACGTAAGGAAATGCCCGAAGGCGTATGGATGCAGTGCCCAGGATGCAAAGGCACTTTGTTCAAAAAGGCTGTCGAAGCGAATCTTAACGTGTGTCCTGACTGCAATCATCACTTTAGAATAGACGCCCAAACTCGAATATCACAAATAGTTGATGAAGGTTCTTTTGAAGAGATGTGTCAGGAGTTAGTAAGCTCTGACCCTCTTGATTTCAAGTTTCGCGGAACAACTTACAAGGACCGAATTGCAATTGACATGAAGAAAAGCGGCTCTAACGAAGCTATGAAGGTTGGGAAAGCGTTCATTAAAGGTCGAGGCGTTGTTCTCGGCGTCATGGACCCCAGCTTCCTGATGGGTTCAATGGGTGAAGTTGTTGGTGAAAAGTTCTGCAAAGCAGTTGATCGAGCAATAGAAGAAAAGCTGCCCTTTATAATGATAACATGCAGTGGCGGTGCAAGAATGCACGAAGGTGTTATATCGGTACAGCAGATGGCTAAGACCAGTGCTGCCCTGGCAAAGCTGGATGATTCCGAAGGTCTTTTCATACCAGTACTTACCGACCCGACAACAGGCGGTGTTAGTGCAAGTTTTGCGATGCTTGGCGACATCATAATCGCCGAACCGCAAGCTCTGATCGGTTTTGCCGGTCCTCGAGTTATAAAGCAGACAATAAACGTCGATCTTCCTGAAGGTTTCCAGACAAGCGAATTTTTGCTCGACCATGGATTTGTTGATATGATAATCAGCAGAAAAGACCTTCGTAACGAAATCGGCCGTCTGATTGACTACATGGGATAATTATCAATTGATAGTTGATAATGGACAATTGATAATTAACATGGGCACAAAACACAAAAACAGTACCGCGACTATAAGGGAGCGGGCTGACAACTGACAACTGACAACTGACAACTGATAACTGAAAATTGATAACTGTAAAATGGGCTACTTCAGGGAAAACATCGAAAAACTCGCCGGCTACGTGCCGGGATTCCAGCCAAGCGGCACTGATGTTGTAAAACTCAACACCAATGAGAATCCATACCCGCCATCACCTATGGTTGCGGAAGTAATCAAAAATTTCGATCCGGCATCTCTTCGCAGATATCCTTCTCCAACCGGCGCAAAATTTCAGAAGGCCGCCGCAGAGCTCAACAATGTAGAGCCGGGTAATATCATCTGCAGCAACGGCGGCGATGATTTACTTACGATAGCCTTCCGCTCATTCTGCGATACAGACAGAGCTGTCGCCTACCCTGTACCCACATATACACTCTATGACGAACTGGCAGAACTTCAAAACTGCCCGATTATAAAAGTGCCGTTTGAAAGCAACAACCTCTTTGAAAAGCTCGCCGACACAAACGCATCGCTAATCATATTCTGTAATCCTAACGCCCCTACCGGCTCTTATGTCGAGCCACAGCAGATAGCATCGCTTGCCAGAAAACTCGAAGGCAAGGCCGTTTTGCTCGTAGATGAGGCTTACGCTGATTTCGCACCGGATAATTGTGCGCAGCTTATAAAGGAACACGACAACCTGATAATCCTAAGATCGCTGAGCAAGGGATACTCTCTCGCCGGTCTGCGATTCGGTTACGGCATAGCAAGCAGCTCGCTTATTGAAGGCATGATGAAGCTAAAGGATTCATACAACGTGGATGCTCTCGCAATAGAGATAGCAACCGCCGCGATAACAGACAGAAGCTATTTCAATAAGAATGTAGAGCTCGTTATCTCGGAGAGAGCAAGAGTTACAGAAGAACTGCGTAAACTCGGCTTTGCCGTAAACGACAGTAATACAAACTTTGTCTTCGCACAAATCTCAACCCCCACGGCAGCAGAAGTGTTTGAAAAACTAAAAGCAAAAAACATCTTCGTTCGCTACTTCCCGGTAGAAGGCATAGACGACAAGCTAAGAATAACAATCGGAACATCCGCCGAAAACACAAAGCTCCTAACCACCCTTAGAGAAATTATCTAATTTTCTTACTGATATAGAGAAATTCCATCAAACACAAAACCGTATCTTTGCGACCTTGCTTCAAAATTCGTGGTTGAAAATTATCCACTATCGATTCTTAATTATTAATTGAATCTGCCGTATTTGCCTGTATAATCAATACTATTGAGAATTACAGCATTGATGGAGTAATAGTTAGATGGTTAAACTTAAATTAGGGCGTATCAGGGATTTATTAATACTTTCAGCGGTCATTACGGCAGCATTCACCGGAAATACAAACGCCGGAGACCTCTCCAGCGCAACCGGCAGTCTCTATGAAGATATAAAGACACTGCCCCAATTAGTACTGGACGATATGCATGATGTCTATCTCAGAGAAGACAATTTCATCGCCCTCTCATTAGCCGGAGCGGCAAGCATAGCGATGCATAACAACGGAAATGACGATAAAATTGCCGACAACTTCGCAGACCACAAAAATCTAAGCGAATTTGGCGACAGGAGCCTTGATTTCATAGGCGGCCCAGGTCAGCATTTTGCTTTCAGTGGACTGTGGTATCTGATTGCCGCGGCAAATGACGATGAACTAAATAAAGAACGCGCATGGATAATGTTAGAAAGCCTTTCGGTAACAGGTTTCACAACGCTGACGTTAAAAGTTGCAAGAGACAACGAAACACCCAATGGTAAACCTTTAGCATGGCCAAGCGGACATACTTCAAGCTCGTTCACTGTCGCATCTGTCCTTGATGAATTTTATGGCCCAGGCGTGGGAATACCGGCATATATCCTTGCAGGTACTGTAGGTTACCGTATGATGGAGACCGGAGATCACTGGGGCAGTGATGTTGTATTTGGTGCTGTTTTGGGATATATTACAGGCCATTCAATAGCAGGCGAAAAGAAAAGCCAATTGAAGATTGGGGAATTTTCGGTACTGCCGTATTTTCAGCCGCAACTTAACAATGATTTTGAAGGGATGGGCATTTCATTTGCCTGTCGATATTAACCGTTTTATAAAACAATATTGATTAATTAGGAAATGGAGAGTTGGTATGAGAAATTTCTTTATAACATTATGCTTATTTGCAGTAATCGGCTCGGCTATCGGAGCCACAACAATTGAGAGGAATGACTATTACAGAGGCGCAGAAGTAATATCGGAAATAGAATTGCCCAAACCTGTGGTTAACAAGGGCTACCCTCTTGAGCTGCTGCTCAGATCACGCGGCGGAAGCGTTGAGCTTTCTGCTGACCAGACTAACCTAACCCAACTAAGCCAGATATTCTGGGCAGGTTATGGAATAGTCGACCCAACACTGCTGACTCGAAGCGTTGAATCTTATGATGACGGATACTCATTACTATTGTATCTTGTAACTAATGACAGTGTATATGTTTATGTACCGGCAGACCACAGTCTCGCAAAGATTCTGGATACTGACATACGTTCAAAATTAGCCAATGCCGCCGGAAGAAACAAGACCGTATTTGTTGCTAATGCAAGCATAATTATTGCCGGTTCACCTAAGAAAGCCGGACACAAAAGGCCGCGCGATGGGCGTAAATACATGCTCATCGAAGCAGGCAGGGTTGCGCAGAATATGGAACTTGAAGCAATGACTCAAGGTCTGGGATTTATTATCAGCGACAATTTCAACGAATCCAAGATAAGCTACATGCTTCGGATGCCTTCGGGGTTTGAACCTGTATCAATACTTACAATCGGCAAACTGAAGGAGCCTGTAGAATCCGTCAGCACTACTACGACGGTTATCCAACAGAACACCGAAAAACCACAGACCGTTGACCAGATTAAGCCGCAAGAAAAAACTCTTGAAGAAGCCGAACGTTCAAAAAGACAACCTCAAAAACAAGTCGATAAAAAACGGGCACTAATATACATACCAACCAAGTATGTTTCGGAGACTGTTTTAACCGAGATTTCAAAATTGCTTGAATTAGGAGACATTGAAGTCGAGACTGCCAGCACTACACTGGAATCAATCAGAAGCGATATTGGAAATGATTTATACGCAGACATGCATATAGACTCAGTGACCCCTGAATTTTATGATGTGATAGTATTTATCGGGAATACTACTGAAAGAAGACTGTATAACCGAAATGACCGATATAACCGAAATGACCGAAATGACCGAACTTTAGAGAACTTTGCAGCAAGAGCTTACAACCAAGGCTGCATATTAGCCGCTTATGGTCAGGGCGTTGAGTTATTAGCTGATTCCGGTTTGCTCAGAAATGGCGTCAGGGCTACAGCAGATGCGCTGTCCAGACGTACTGTCAGGCAAAATGGAGGAACTTATGTAGATGAGCCTATAGTTGTCGACGGCAGGATAATAACAGCCCAAAGCGACAATAATACTGGTGGCAGCAACATTGAAACAGGACTCTCCGGATCAGTTGGCCTTGCTACACAAATTCTTAAAGAGCTTAGAGAAGAATAACTGCAAACCAACGAAATCATCTGTAGATTTAAGCAGTGGCCAGAATCATCTGACCACTGCTTTTTTTGTTTTAATCACTGTGCCACAAGTAATTACAAAAAAACAGCAACACAAATCCCACATCACCTCTCACCTAAGATAAGGGTTTCACTTAACCCAAATTCAGGATATTAACCATTGAATCAATCGCAATTATCGGTAACAATGGTACCTAATGATCGATCAGAGATAGACAGAAAAAGGGTATATCCTGTAGAATGCGGAGAACTTTTCTAATATAAAAGAGTTAGGCACATGCTGCTCAAAGTTTATCCGTGAGAAATGTTTAAGATGTTCCATTTTACTATGGCTAAGATTTAAAGATTTGAAAGGAGAAAAAAATGGAAAAATTCACAACAATATTTAATAGATCATTATTAACAGCAATAATCGTCTGCATACTTTCTATATCCGCAGCAAATGCAATGGATATCGCAGACGAAGATATTACAACTGCTATTGAAGCTGACCTCTTTGCAGACAGTCAACTTCCTGTAAATAAAATAGATATTGAAACCAATGAGGGAATTGTAAAACTTTCAGGTACAGTAGATAATATTCTGGCTAAGGATCGGACTGAAAAAATCGCCGAGAGTATTGTCGGTGTAAGATCTATCGTGAATCTCATAGAAGTCGATCCACCTGCTCATATAACTGACATAAATATCAAAAAAGACGTTGAGCAGGCTTTAATATTTGACCCTGCTACTAACTCTGATGATATAGAAATTGAAGTTGAGGTAGATCAGGGAATAGTAACACTTAGCGGCACTGCTTCATCATGGCAGCAGAAAAGACTCTGTTCAACAGTTGCAAAAGGCGTAAAAGGCGTCACTGAAATCGTTAATAACATCAAAATCGAATACGGTATTGAAAGAAGTGATGACCAGATTAAAGATGAAATACAGGCAATGCTTTCAAACGACATAAAAGTCGATGATGCAATGATATACATAGAAGTTGAAGACGGCAATGTAATGTTAAAAGGAAGTGTAGGCAGCTTGGCAGAAAAGAATAGTGCCAGAATGCTTTCATGGGTATCAGGAGTCGAGAATGTGAACACAGACCATCTTGAAATAAAGTGGTGGGCACGTGACTCCATGAGACGAAAAAAGATGTATATCTCACGAAGTGATGATGAAATCGAAAAAGCAGTCACTGATGCGATAATGTACGACCCAAGAGTAAATTACTTCGATATCAACATAGATGTAAAATTCGGCAAGGTAATACTTAGCGGCGTTGTAGATAATTTGAAAGCCAAAAAAGCTGCTGAATGGGACGCTAAAAACACAATAGGCGTGTCAATTGTAAACAACAACATACGTATTCGATTTGCAGAGGATGTCTCTGATGACAATTTGACTTCAGCTATCACTGAAAATTTCAAAAGCGACCCATACCTTGAAAGGTTTGATATTGAAGTAATAGTCATTGGCGGCAAGGTTTATCTATATGGGGATGTAAACACTTCCTAGGAACAAAATTATGCAGAGAAATCGATTGAAAATTTCCAAGGCGTAATAGACGTTTTCAATAATATAGAAGCAAGAAATAAATGGACCTGGCGCCCTGACTGGGAGATCAAGCAAAATGTTGAAGACCAGATAATGTGGAGTCCATTCGTTGACGGTGATGACATTACCGTTTCTGTAAAAGATGGAGTAGTAACACTTCGCGGCGAAGTCGAAACTTACTCAGAAGGACAGAGCGCCGTTGACAACGCCTATGAAGGCGGAGCCAAAAAGGTGGAAAACGATCTTGATATACACTATGAATATTACGGGCCATACCATTACAGCCCATATTCACCGCCCTATTACTATCCATACTACTCATATGGCTATTACTATTAATTAAAGAAAAAGCAACTAAGCACAAAGATATATCGGAATTAACGCAACAGTCTGAGATGGCTGATTCTATATATCCAGGTCTAAGCCTCGACTTTGAGAAGAGTCGGGGCTTTTTTAATGCCCTGACGTCACGCTTAGATTATTAATATTAAAAAACTTGACAAATAGTAAGCTAATGTTAATCTTATTACTAATGGTATGCATTAACATGTATTAATATTAAGAAAGGAGCGTCATAATGAGGAAAACTTTAAAATTCATCTCATTCCTAATTCTACTGACATTAATCCCCGGCTGTCTGGAAATGGAGCGGCACGTATGGCTCAATCCCGATGGTTCAGGCAAGGCAACTGTACGAGTAGTAATACCCGACTCAGCAAGAATGCAGGCCCTCGCGATGGGAGAAGCTAATTTATCAAAGCAGCAACAAGCTCTGGATATTGCCAAAGAAATAACAGGCCTTTCATTCTATTCTGACGACAATAGCTACGAGCAATGGCACTTTTCTGAAAACAGTGTAGAAAGCGGAACATATTGGGACAACGTAGATTTTGGGGTTACAGAAGACGACAAGATATATTTCAACGGTACAGTATACTTCAAAAACTATAATGAGTTTTTTGACGATATGAACTCAATGCTGGACGATATAGATATAATTGGCAATATCGAGCTCATTACTGGCGAAAACGGCGAGATGCATCTTGTCGAAACAGTAAATGAATGGCAAATGGAGGAAGAAGACAACTCCAAATCAGAAACAGAAGAGCTGACCGAAGACCAATTGCAATTCAGAAAATCTCAGATGCGCTCACAGCTTAAGCAAACGATAGCCATGCTCAAGCCATACATCGAGAACATGAACATTTCTACATATTACTACTTTCCAGGTGATGTGACTGATTATACCGGCTTTGAAATATTCGACAAAGGCATCACATACACTATAACAGGCAGCGATATAATCAAAGGCTACGATGCGATTTTGCTTGACGATGAAGCTCTCGCTCAAATTGCTGAAAAAGAAAACAACTCAATAGGAATGATGATCGGAAAGGACTTCCTTAGAGAAAAACTATTCGGCACAAAAGAGCTTTTCAAAGCAAGTATTAAACCACAGACAAGCTTTGATTTCACGCAGGAAACAGAAAATGCCAAGGCATACCTTCCTGAACTCAAAGAAAAACTGAGCATCAATGATGAAATTACTGTTGATGAAAATTCTGCGGCGGCTAAAGTAATCAGCTCAGAAGTTACCGCTGTTTCATTTGTCAGAAAGCCTGCACTTGCTGACAAGTTTAAAGACAGCTCATACGGTTCATATAACACAGAAAACAGTGCGGTTGTCTGCGTAGACTTTGATACACCTATAGAAAAAGATGATATCGAAATCAAGCTTGTAACCGCAAATGATAACAAAAACCGCTCACTTATCACAGAAGATAACTGGACATATGTGGAATATCAGTCTGACGATAAAACAAGAATAGCCTTCGAGGTGGATATCGCACAGCCTTATAAGGACACAGAATACATCAATGGACTCGAATTCAAAGCCGAACTGACATACAAAGGTGACCCTGAAGTAATCAACGCTGGCGAAATAGTACCTGCTAAAGACGCGGTATCCCAGGATGGCAAAATCAAAATCATTGATTGGCAGGTAAGGGAAAATGCCGCTTTACTTGCAAAGGAACAATTGGCAATCCCTGAAGACGACAGAGAGCCAATTTCTTTCGCAAGAATAGGCCTTGAGCTTACTACAGATTTGAAGTACATCAGCGATATTGCTCTTTTCAATTCGAAAGGTAAAAAACTGAACGCTTATGGAAACTGTGGTGATGATATCGAGGAAGTACGCCCGGGATGTTTCTCTGGATATTTGAATATCTACGAAGAAGTGCCGGACTTCATAATAATAAAGGCCATAGGTTCGGATCATTTCAATCAAACAAGTTTCAATTTCTCAACCGAAGCATTCGATCTTATGGGCAAGCCTATTGAGAAAGAACAGAATGAAACAGTGAATTAACAATTCATCACCAAAACTTAAATTAAATCTTTGATAGGTATAAAAAAATGAAGAAATTTATATTTTTAAGCTTAATAGCAATGATTATGGCAGGTTGCCTTGAAGTCGAGGAAGATTATTATATCAACCCGGATGGTTCAGGTAAACTTATAACAAAAACAGTTATCTTTGAAGATACCGCAGGAATGATGGGATCTCAGTATAATGTAAAAAGCTCCGAAGAGTTGGCTAAGAAAATTGCTCAGGAAATGTTGAGCCAATACAAAACCGGCACTGATACAGATAGCGATGACTACTTATACATATCCGATATGGAATACGGTCAGGCAGACACTGGTACATATTATGTGAATGCTACGATATATTTCAGCGATGTTAATTTGACATTAGAAAACAACGATATCCAGGTATTCAGCGCTGGCGAAAACAGTGAAGGCCAATTCATCCTTGCAGTGGTTAATGATACGACTGAAGAAAGAGAACTGAAAGAAGAAAAGGATCAAGCAGATATAGACGAGGAAAAGCTGAAACTTAAAGCCGAGCAGATAAAGGCACAGCTTAACACAAGCAAAACATCTGCTGAGATGTATCTAAAAAGCTTCAAATCATCAAGCAAGTATCACTTTGCAGGCAATATTGTCTCATACGATGGTTTTGATCTTACTGACAACACACTCAGTCTTAATCTAACCGGCAAAGAGATATTAGGCAATATCGACAAACTTGTCAATGATGATTCAAAGCTGATGCAATTAGCCGCATCAGAAACATCATCACCTTATGAAGACACTGCTATCATGTCTGAACTAATGTTTGGTAAATCAACAATTCAGTTTACAGGCGAAAAAGATGACAGCAAGCCGGCGTTTGATTTTTCAGAAGAAATCGAGAAAGCGAAGATTGCTCATGAAGGGTATATGAAAGAACTTGAACTGGATTCCGCCAATCTATCTGATACAACTACAGAAATCAAGACCGCGAACATGCCTGAAATCAAGAACGTTGGATTAGTCGCCATATCTGCTATAAACAAGCCTTACCGAAAAGAAGAGAAACAAAATGACCACTTCTATAATATATCATCATACGATATGGATGAACCCGGCATAAGACTTACGCTTTGCATCGAATTAACAAATGAGATCGCTGACACAGGACTGACTAAATTTGAGCAGATCATTGATGATAAGGGCAATATACTCTCCGTAATTGACAGCTACAATACTCCATCTGCTTCAAAAGACAGAAAAAATATACTTGTAAGCCAAAAATTCAAAGGTCTGCCCTCTGAAGATGCCGCATATTTCAAGAACATAAAAGGCACGATCACTTGTCAGGCAATGAATGAACCTCGCATGGTTGAGCTTGGCGAAATTTCCGTTATAGAAAATGCAAAATCAGAGAATGGTACTCTTTCAATCGAAAGCCTTTACGAAGGAGGATACGGAGACAATGGAAGCATGCAATTGAAAATCAATTACGACAAGGCAAAAATCATAGACATCCAAATATTTGACACCTTGGGGACAGAGATCAATTGCTCATATCAAAAGATGTATGGACACAACAACATTTATTCAACATACATCAATTTTGAACAAAATTATCCAGACACTTTGCTTGTAAAAGCTGTTGTCGTTGACGGCACAAAAGAAATTGAACTACCGTTTGAAACCGGACCTGTAGACTTTAACGGCAATCCTGTTGAAGTTGAACAGAAAGAACCACAAAGTAAAGATTCAGAATAAAACGAAAAGGCCTCGATTTTGAATATCGAGGCCTTTTTTTATTTCAATTCAGTTATTTTCGTAGCCCTTCGCTTTCCAGCATGCAACCCAGCGGCCTGATTGAACTTCCTTCAAAGGCGGCTCGGTCTCTATGCATTTTCGATACCCTTTGCATATCTTACACCTTGGATGAAACTTACAACCGGTCGGGAAATGCAATGGATCGGGTACGCTGCCTTTAATTGTCTGTAAACGAACCGTCTTTTGACCAAGTTTGGGCAGAGAATCAAGCAGCCCTTGGGTATATGGATGTAGAGGATTATCAAATATCTGCTCAACAGAAGCCTTTTCTGCAATTTTAGAAGCATACATTACAACAACATCATCTGCGTTTTCAGCCACAACACCTAAATCGTGAGTGATAAGAAGTATACTCATCTTATTACGCTGCTGCAAATCACGGATAAGTTCGAGTATTTGGGCTTGGATTGTAACATCAAGAGCCGTAGTTGGCTCATCAGCTATAAGCAGAGAAGGATTGCAGCTTAGAGCCATAGCTATCATTATACGTTGCCTCATACCACCAGAAAGCTGGTGAGGATATTCATCTATCCTCCTAATCGGGTCAGCAATCCCGACAAGCGAAAGGATATCTATAACACGCTCATAAATCTGCTGCTCTGTCAGCTTCTCATGCTGACGTATTGCTTCAGCAATTTGATAACCAATGGTATATACTGGATTGAGGCTTGTCATAGGCTCCTGAAAGATCATCGCAATCTCATTGCCTCTTATTTGCCTCATTCTCTTTTCATCGGCATTTGTAAGCTCCTCACCTTTGAAAAAAATCTTACCTGCTGATATCTTACCTGGTGGTATGGGAAGCAAACGAAGTATTGCAAGAGATGTAACGCTTTTACCACAGCCGCTTTCCCCAACTACAGCCAGTGTCTTGCCTTCATCTACACCATAGCTGACCCCACCGACAGCTTTAACAACACCGTCATCGGTAGAAAAACTTACTTCAAGGTTTTGTATAGAAAGCAACTGGTTCATTTTACAAATACCTGCCTGTCCAGAATAAAAACGCGCAAGCAAAAAAGCCCGGTTACGGCCGGGCTTTTGAGTTAGCTTATTTTATCGCAAAAGCGATCAACGTAACCAATCAGGCTTCGATAGTATCGATGATCACCTGAAGATATTTCTGCCTGTGACCAATTCTTTTCTTACTATTCTTACGCCTGCGGAAATGAGTAGGGTAAAGCTTTGGGCCTTTTACAACAGCATCGCCATCGTAAATATCAAGCTTAGCGACAACTTTGGCACCTTCGATATAAGGCTTACCAACCTTAACCTGTTCACCATCATTGACAAACAGAACATTGCTGAGCTCAATTGTTTCTGCGCCTTCAGCTACATCAACAAGCTCGATATTAATCTTATCGCCCTGCGATACCTTATATTGTTTACCACCTTGTTCGATTATTGCATACATATTATAAATCTCCAAATTTTCATTTACAAATAGAGCGACAATTCTAATCGTTTAGGCCAGATAGTAAAGAAGATTTTATGATTTTTAGCCGTCTGGGGCAAAAAAACTTGCATAACGGGCCTAAAAACAGCAAAAAACAGTAGAAAAAACCAAAAAAAACTTGAAATAAAAAAACAATTCAGGATAATAAGGGTAAACATATATAACAAATACACAATGGCAACTTTGTTTATTGCGTCTTCAAGAAGGCGAAAACTTTTACGGGGGTTAACATAATGAAACTGAGCAGATCAACCGGCTACGGACTTATAGCTGTAGGTTATATCGCTCAATACGGCGATAATAACACAGCTATCCTTGCCTCAACAATCTCGGAGGAATACGGCATCCCTCTGGAGTATCTTTTGAAGATTCTTCAGTTGTTGGTGCGATCAAACGTTCTTCGGAGTAAGAGAGGTCCCAGAGGCGGCTTCTATCTCACTAAATCATTGGAAGAAACAACTCTTCTCGAAATAGTTGAAGCAGTTGATGGACCTATGAATAACGAACTGCAACTACCGGAAAAGGCTAAAGATACCAGTTTTATCCTGAAGATTTCTGGTGCGTGTTCAAGAATAACAGAAAAAACAAGGGATATGCTTGCCGCTGTGAAACTCAGCGATGTCGTTGTAAATGAAAAGGCTAAAGAAACAGCTGAGCAACAGGAACAATCACAACCAAAGCCAACACTTCACCAAAAAGATGAATATTAAAGAATTTCAGAACTGGATAGAAAACCGTTACGGAAGCCGTGACAGAGAACGTGGAACAGCAGCAACGTTCATGTGGTTTATTGAAGAAGTTGGAGAGCTTTCAACCGCTCTTAGCGGTGACGACTTCGAGAACAAGCAGGAAGAATTCGCAGACGTATTCGCCTGGCTATGCACACTAGCAAACATAAACGGAGTTGATATAGAAAAAGCTTGCGAAAAATACACCGTAAAAGGTGTTGAAGGATATAAATAGTAATATGAAGTTATCGGTTGGGAGACGTTACTCTCAATCAAATAGAATAACGTTAACCGCCAATGCGGTTATGTAAGTGTTAATACTCAAATCAATTGGGGGTTTTCATGGCAAAGAAAACAGCAAAGAAAACAGTGAAGAAAGCAACAAAGAAGGCAGCAGCTAAGAAGGCTGCACCGAAAAAAGCAGCAGCTAAAAAGGCAGCTCCAAAAAAAGCTGCAAAGAAAGCCGCTCCAAAGAAGGCAGCAAAGAAAGCTGCAGCTCCAAAGGAAGTACTCTTTGTAGCAAGCAAGGTTAAAGCCTACATCAAGCAGAGCGATAAGATGACTGCTTCAGAGACTCTCGAGACTCTAAACGCAAAGATCTACGCAATGCTCGACGATGCTATCAAGAGAACTGACGGCAATGGTCGTAAGACTGTTAAGCCTCAAGATCTTTGATCCTTAAAAAACAGGATTAAGCAACTTAAAAAAAGGCCGCTTTTTATAAGCGGCCTTTTTTTTATTGCCGCAGCTCAATATCAATGCCGTAGATATACATTTTTGTACACACAAAATTGTATATACAAAAACTTCAAAACACATTTTTGTACAAAACCAGCCTTTATAAATACAGCTAAATTAATCCATCAGTTTTTTATATATACTTGAAAGAAGCGTATAAATAACTATTTAAAAAGAGCTTAAATACTTGGCAGATATCAGAATCATTTTTATGGCACACTAATTGTTTACAAATAAGTCGACGTCAAATCGTGTTCTATCGAGTGTGGTTAGATTCGATAGTGTAGACTAATAGATAGTGCTTAGAAATGGAGCTATAGTAAAATGCTTAATTTGGGTTTTAGCAAAAGCCGCATGAAATTTATGCCGCTTTTGCCGATAGTGATAGGTTGTATATGCGCAAGCGCAGGTGCCGAAGAGGTAAATGCGGATTTGAGCAGTGAAGTATCGAGAATTGCCGGCGGACTCAATACCGTTTGGGTTCTCTTAGGTGCATTTCTCGTGTTTTTCATGCAAGCAGGATTTGGAATGGTTGAAGCCGGATTCATTCGTGCTAAAAACACCTGCAACATTCTTACGAAAAACTTCCTTGATTTCTGTATGGCCTCTCTGGGCTTCTTCATTATAGGCTACGCGCTTATGTTTGGAGACGGAAATGGATTCTGCGGTGCAAAAGGATGGTGCCTTGCAGGTCTTGAAGATAATGTAGGCGGACTTCCATTGTACGCATTCTGGCTTTTCCAGGCCGCATTCTGCGGTGCCGCAGCAACAATTGTTGCAGGTGGAATGGCTGAAAGAATGAAATTCACAGCATACCTTGTATACACCTTCATCATCTCAGCAATAGTGTATCCTATTGTAGGTCACTGGGTTTGGGGCGGTGGCTGGCTTAGCGAAATGGGATTCAGCGACTTTGCAGGTTCAGCAGTTGTACACACAACAGGTGGTGTTGCAGCCTTGGTAGGAACAATCATCCTCAAACCTCGTACCGGCAAATACAGTATTGACGGCAAGCCAAACGTAATATCTGCTCATAACATACCGATTGCATCACTTGGTGTATTCATCCTCTGGTTCGGTTGGTTTGGATTCAACGCAGGTTCAACACTTGGAGTTGATGACGGTCACACCATCGGCAGAGTTGCAATCAACACTAATATAGCAGCGGCTGCAGGTGGAATAATTGCAATGCTTACAGTTTGGAAAAGATTCGGCAAGCCTGATCTTTCAATGGCAATGAACGGTGCTCTGGCAGGTTTGGTAGCAGTAACAGCACCTTGTGCTTTCATTGACCCATGGGCTGCGATAGTTATTGGCGGTATTGGCGGATGGATTGTTGTCCGCGGCGTTGAACTGCTTGACAAGCTGCAAATAGACGATCCGGTTGGTGCTTTCCCTGTTCACGGCATGTGCGGTATATGGGGTACTATCAGCATCGGCATATTTGGCAAAGAGGCCCTGGGCCTTCCACACAGTGGACTTGTTTACGGAATGAACCCGACAATGCTGGGTATACAAATAGTAGGTATTGTGGCAATCGGTGCTTTCGTACTGATATCAATGGGGCTTGTGTTCAAGCTTATAGATGCGACAATCGGCCTGAGAGTAGCACCGGAAGAAGAGATTCGCGGTCTGGATATAACAGAGCATGGAATGGAATCTTACGGCGGCTTCCAGATATTCAGCAGCCAGTGATAATAATCTAACAGCATTACTTACACAAAAGCCTTAAACGGGTTTGTTTAACAAAAAGGATAAATCATGAAATTAATAGTAGCATATATACAGCCGCATAAGCTTGATGACGTAAAGAAGGCTCTTACAGAAGCCGATGTATGTAAAATGAGTGTAACAAACAGCCTCGGCTGTGGCGCTCAGCAAGGATACGAAGAAAGTTATCGCGGTGTTAAATTTGAAGTTAACCTGCTCAAAAAAGTTCGTATAGAGATAGCTGTATCCGAGCCATTCGTAGAAAAAACCGTTGATGCAATCATAAAAAGTGCAAGAACCGGTAATATAGGCGATGGCAAGATATTCATACTTGATCTTGGCGAATGCATAAGAATAAGAACAGGTGAACGCGGCAGAGATGCCATCGGATAACCTTAAAACGGTTAAATAATCACGACCTCTACAAATGGCCGGAATGACATAAAGGCAAGTTAAAACCCCTTTCCAACTTAGTCAAGTCATCCGGCCATCTTTTTTTACATCATGATACTCTAATTTCTTTCGGGCAATTTACCGCCCATTATCGCACTGACAGGCTGTAAGGTTTCAAACTGCTCGCATATTATCCTTATAACTGCAGTTATAGGTGCCGCCAAAAACATACCCGGCACGCCCCATATCAGCCCCCAGAAAGACAATGCAAGAAGTATAGTAACCGGATGAAGCCTCAAGCCTTTACCCATTATTTTAGGTTCTATTACATTACCAATTACAATTTGTATAGCTCCCGGGATTAATATCACCAAGACAATCATATATGGATTTTCATATTGAGCTAAAGCTATCGGCAACGGTAAAAATGTGGCAATGATAGACCCTAAAGACGGTATGAAATTCAACAGGAATACTGCAAAAGCGATGAAGAAGGCAAGATCAAGCTTAAAAAGAGCAAGAACAATACCGACAAGTATAGCAGTCGCAGTTGAAACAGTCAGTTTAGTAGAAATATATTTACTGATCTGCATACCCATATCATGATACATACCGCTTGCTTCAGGCCCGTGATTGTACCCGGCAAGCAAGAACATCAGAAAAATTATCACAAGAAATAAATTTGTAATAGAGCCAAAAAATGTACCGAATGAAGAAGTTATAATTGACGGTATTTTATTTTTAAGCTGTGCTGTTATATCATCCGTTTGGATTTGGATATCCAAACTGGTCATTTTCGCATCAAACCAATCAATCATTTTTACAAATTTATCGCTATACTCAACAGCCTTGCCCGCTACCGCTCCAATAGTACCGGTGAGGAATAAACAAAGCAGCAGGAAAATAACAAGTAAAATCAAAAACGTTGAAATTATCGCTAATATCCTCGGCATCTTCACCTTGCATATTAGATAGTCGAGCAAAGGCTTAACAAGCTGTTTTATAAAAATCGCCAGAACAAATGGTATAAGAATAGAACTGGCTATCTTCAATGCAAACGCAAGGGCTATAGCCGCTAAAATCACCATTGAAATTGTTGTGATCCAATTTTGCTCAAGCTTGAGCCTGTTGGCATTTTCCTCAAGCACATTATGTAAACGCTCGCTATTTTTAGACATACTCATCCCCTAAGTTTAATGTATTGATACTTAAAACTATTTAAGTAAGGAATCAAACATTTCGCTGCTAAGGCAGTGCCGCAATTTCTGCAAAGCCTGCAATTCAATCTGCCTTACTCTTTCTCCACTTATGCCAAGATCGGCGCCTATCTGTTTCATGCTCTTGTAATTTCGTCTTATCAAAGAACCATCAAGACCAAAATGACTTCTTATCACATACTGCTCTCTCTCATTAAGATTCTTTGAGATAACAAGATCCAGATCCTCACCGGCCTGCTCTATTGCCGGCACAGCCGCGACATCATTACGTCGCATATCACTATGAAGATGGTCGACATCACTGCCGATTGACACCGATTTATCAGGTACTGATTCGGCAAAACTCCTGGTTATAGCCCAGCTTGCATAAGTCGCAAACCGAAAACCCTTTCTATAATTATAGCCTTCGACAGCTCTCATAAGAGCTACCGTCCCTTCACTTATAAGATCAGAGAAAGTGGCTCCCTTATTTATATGGTTTCTCGCAATACTGACTACTAACCTTAAATTTGCACATACAAGTATGTTCTTGATTTTCTCCGCTCTTTTAAGCAAACCCTCTATTCGACGGATACTCTTAACACCATCGGAATTATTTGATAACTCACAAAGCCTCGATGCTTCAAATTTAGCACAGTTATAAAGCATAAAAAGATCAAGCTCCTGATCGCGTGTAAGAAGAGGCATGTCGTTTATCTTATTTACATTACCGGGAAGACTCTCCATATCAGCAGGAGATATCTTGAGCTCAGCTTCGGGTGACTCCGCAAGTATCTTGGCAACTTTTTCTGGATCCTTAAAATCTTCACTGTTTATAAACTGAATTTCAGAAGCGACAAGATATCTTGCCTTTTGCTGATTTATAATCCTGTATATGCTGCTCCTTGAACGATTGTAAGCCGTCATCAGGTTTTTAACCGAAGTGCCGTTCTTGTAGGAATTATATATATTGGCAGCTTGGGCCGGTGTTATTACAGCCGGACTCGTTACAAATTTAGAAGTCAGTGTCTTAAAATTATTAACCAGCGTATACCTTATAGTTTCAACCGCCCTGCCGCTGCAACGAGCAACTTCGCGTATAAGTTTCTGTCTGCTCCAACTCGGATGCTGCTGAGCTAAGCTAAGAGTCAATTCCACAACTTCTTTCTTCTGGTCTTCACTAAGGCGGGAAAAATTACTGCTTTTGTTAACAAGCTCATCATTCTTTTTGAGAAAATCATTTAGGGCTGATTCAAAAATAGCTATTTTGCGTTTTCCATCCTCAAAAATAAGACTTCTTGAGATAAGTCCTTTTTTTCTCCAGCGATTTATTGTCTTGGCAGAAACATCAAGCTTCTCGGCAAGTTCGTCAATAGTATAAAATTTCTCCGTTATCATCTGAACCGGCTGAGAGATAGTCTTGCTCATCGAAAGGACAAAACAGGCAAGATCAGACGACAATATTTCTCCGTTTATTAGATGGGGTGTAGCCTGGGTCTCCGGTCTGTAACCGGTTATCTTATAACAGACAAATTCAAAAGGATATTGCTGCTGGGGTGAAATGATTGCCGACAGCTCCTGGGCAGTCTCAAGCATTTTAAGCTTCTGTCTTATAGGGCTGAATCTTTCATCAACAAACAGCTGTTGGATAGAACTGTCTTTAAAGTTCATCATAATAAGAAAATAGAGAGAATGAAGGCCAAAGACTCAGCCATCATTTCTCTCTACAGTTTTTCTATAAATACGTCAAGTATCCCTTCGATTTCATTCACAGCCACAATACTTACTGTTAGCCATGGCTTCATATGAAATTCGCCTCCCTTCTCCTTGATATATTTTAATGTTTAAAGTGTCTTTTGCCGGTAAAGACCATTGCTATTCCGGCCTTATCTGCGGCGGCGATAACCTCGTCATCCTTTTTTGAGCCGCCGGGCTGAACGATACACGCTATGCCGTGTTTCGCGGCATTTTCAATATTGTCAGGGAATGGGAAGAAAGCATCTGAACCCATCGCAGAACCACCGGCCTTTATGCCGGCTTGCTTGAATGCAATAAGGCCCGACTCAACACGGTTCATCTGACCGGCTCCAACACCGACAAGTTTCTTTCCATTAACAAGAGTAATCGTATTGCTCTTTACATGCTTTGCCGTTAGCCATGCTATACGAAGATCTTCAAGCTGCTCTTCGGTAGGCTTTACCTTTGTAGGGAATGTAAGCTGATCGGACTCCCAGCCAACAAGATCTCTTTGCTGAAGAAGCAACCCGCCTGCTATACATCTGACATCATATTCAGATGTATTCATATTATCACGACTTATAGGACCTGTTTCAAGCAGGCGAACTCTCTGACCCCAGCCTTTGAGAGTACGAATTGTTTCAATTGCGTCAGGAGCGAATTCAGGAGCTATTATAACCTCTGCGAAGAATCCACTGGCACCATTTGCTTTTCCGAAACGTGCATATGATTCCATTATTATAGTCGCAAGATCGTTATCGATCTTTCTGTTTATAGCTATAATACCGCCAAAAGCACTGACAACATCACCCAAGTAAGCCTTCTCATAGGCAACTGCTATGTCTTTATCGATAGCACAACCACACGGATTAAGGTGCTTAACCACAACTGCCGCCGGCTCGTCAAATTCTTTAACAAGCTCAAAAGCAGCATTTGCATCAAGCAGGTTGTTAAAGCTGATATCAGTAACAGAACCCTCAAGCATCTTGGCGTTTCCGATGCAAACTTCATTACTGTCAGGTAAGCGATAGAACGCACCGCTCTGATGAGGATTTTCGCCATAACGCAATTCCTTAACCCTTTCAATAGCAATGTTCTGCTTTGAAGGATAAGTAATCTCTGCCTGCTGGTTGAGATATTTGCTTATAGCAGCATCATATGATGCTGTAAGCCCAAAAGCTTTGCGTGCTAATTCACAACGAAGCTTCATAGTTGTAGCACCATCATTTTCTTCCATCTCAGCAAGCACTTTCGCATACTGACATGGACTTGTAACAATGGTTACAAACTTATGATTCTTGGATGCGGAGCGAACCATGCTCGGACCGCCGATATCGATATTCTCAATGGCATCTTCAAGTGAACAGTCTGGCTTTGCGACAGTCTGCTCGAACGGATAAAGATTTACGCATACCAAATCAATAGCACCAATATCATGCTTCTCCATAGCTGCTACATGCTCCTCGTTATCACGAAGAGCTAAAAGTCCGCCATGTATTTTCGGATGAAGAGTTTTAACACGTCCATTCATCATCTCAGGAAAATCAGTAACAGAATCAACACTGGTAACTTCAACACCTGCATCAGCGATAGCCTTTGCCGTACCGCCGGTACTTATTATTTTTACACCTTTGGAACTAAGCTGCTTTGCAAAATCAACAACTCCGGTTTTATCTGACACGCTAATCAATGCTGTTTTTATCTTAACATTCATATCTCTATCCATGCTCAATTTATTTTAACAAAAAAGGATATATATTTGATACCCAACCTAATTACTTGCTGCTTATCTTGGCGAGCTTGCCTTCTTCGCTTAGAACATATATATTATCATCATATATGTTGCGACCGCAAATATCAACAGGAGCAAAATTAATCTTGAACTCACTCTTGCCGGTGCGATTATTCATTATACTCAAAAGCTCACCTTCGGTACAAACATAAACATCATCACCATTTCTCGCTACAAACGCTACGCCCTCAGGCTCCTGCCAAACGACATCACCTGTCTCAGTATCAAGGGCATACAATCCATTACGGCTTGACTGCTGATATACATAATCATCATATACGATAGGATTTTTAAGAAGGGAAGAGCCTAAAGGAGCTTTCCACATCAATGTACCAGAAACAGAACTGAGTTTATAAACCATTGTATCAAGGCTGCTTATGTAAAGATACTTATCATCCTTAACTATGTCGCCGACTATCTTGGCTGTAGTATTGAAAGCCCAGTATTTTGTTGGTTCATAAGCCGAAGCGTTGTAAATATTACCCTTTTCGGTAGCAAACCACATGAACTCGTCTTCAACAATCAAAGAAGTGATTTTCGAATCATTGTCCGCTGTAATCTGGTATTTCAGCCAGTTGCCTTCCCTGTCGTAACAGCTTATTCTGTTATCAAGCCCGGAAACATAAATATAATCATCAGTGAACACTACAGGACATACCGCTGAATTAACAAGCTTCTGTACCATCTTCACAGAAGATGTCTGTGGATCAAGCCTCCAGAGCTCATCACCAACAACAGTATAAAGTGCTCCTTCATACTCTTTCGGTCTCATCATAGGAAGCGAAGGACGGGCAAACTGCTTGATAAAACGGAGTTTACCTTCAAATCTTTCGAAGCAGAATACTGTATTGAGGTCTGTTATTACATAGACAAACTTTTCAGCAACAATCAGATGATTGATCTTCTCGTTAGATGCAAGAGGAAGGTCATTTTGCCAATCCAGCTTAAGCCCTGCACCACTTAGTAAACCTGGAGCAATTATGTCAACTCCGGCATCTTTGGCTATGATGTTTTTCTTAGTACCACTGCAACCGCCAATAATAACAGCAGAGACCAACATCCCTAAAACTAAAAATTTTCTCATCAGAATACCCTTAATATATAAATACTGTATAATAACATTTAAATATACGCGTAAAAGCTTGCCTGCCTTTGCTAAACCAAGCGCAAGACAGTCTTTACATAATAAGCCTAAATCCTAACCGGATAAGCCCAAAATTTCAACCAAAATTCATCGTCGAACCGACTTTTTCTTACCAGTAGTCTGCATAGCAGGTCACTTAGTCGGCTCAACCCTCAAGCCAATTAAATCTATCTCTAAACTAAAAGCGTGAGGAGTTTAGCCCTCACGCTTATTCATTCATTATGATTAGTATTACTCTTGCGAAGTATCTGCCTGATCTGAGTCAGAGGCCTCAGCATTGTCTGCTTGAGTCTCAGATGTCGGCTGGTCCTGCGAATCGGAAACCTGATCGTCAGTCATTTGATCTTCTTCTGACTCTTCATCACGCATGATTCTTGCCGCTGATACTACTGCATCATCGTCGCCAACCTTTATCATTCTCACACCGGCAGTGTTTCGGCCGATCTCGCGGAGCTCATCAAGTCCGGTACGAATGATTATTCCGTTGCGTGTAATCATCATAAGCTCATGCATATCGGAAACCGGCATCACTGCCACTACTTTTCCGTTTCTCTCGGTCGTCTTGATATTGATTATACCAGAACCACCTCTGGACTGAACGCGGTATTCATCAGTATTGGTACGTTTTCCGTAGCCGCGTTCGCACACGGTCAGAAGCGAGCAACCCTCTTCGAGAACTACCATACCAACTACCTCGTCATCGCCCTTGAGCTTAATACCCTTGACACCTCGTGAAACCCTGCCCAGCGGCCTTGCATCATCCTCATGGAATCTAATACTCATGCCGTTCTTAGTGGCCAAAACGATTTCGTCATCGCCACTGGTCTTGAGTACACTGATAAGATCGTCATCATCATCAAGCTTGATTGCGTTAACGCCGTTAGACCTTATGTTACCATACGCACTAAGCAGCGTCTTCTTCACAATACCCTTACGGGTAGCAAAAATCAGGTTGCCGCTGTCGAAATCGCGAACGTTGATAATAGACATTATCCTTGAATCACCAAGATCAAGCAAGTTGACTATATTTCTGCCGCGGCTTTGACGCGATAGACTTGGAAGCTGATAAACCTTTATCCAATAACATCTTCCGTCATCGGTAAACACAATCAGGTAATCATGTGTTGAAGCAACAAACAGCAGTTCGATAAAGTCGCCGTCTTTGGAATCGCTGCCCATAATTCCACGGCCGCCTCTGCCCTGCCTGCGGTAAGTATCTATAGGCATACGCTTTATATAGCCTTCATGACTGATAGTCACAACGACTTCTTCTTCCTGAATCAAATCTTCAATGTCGAAATCGGCCGCCGCATCGGTTATTTCTGTACGCCTTGTGTCGCCGTATTTGTCCTTGATTTCTCTAAGGTCTTCACGAACAATATCAAGAACAAGCTTATCACTTGCCAATATCGCTTCGTAACCTTCGATTTCTTCCATCAATGCAGAATATTCTTTAGCAAGTTTCTCAATCTCAAGACCTGTAAGCTTCTGAAGCTGCATCGTGAGAATCGCATCAGCCTGAGGACCGGTCAGATATCTGCCTTCAGATATGCTCTGATTGAGGAATCTGTCGGGAAGAAGGTTCCTCAATGTCGCACTTTCGACAAGCTTGAGAGGCTTCTTCATCAAATTAAGCTTAGCAGTAGGAGCATCAGGCGATTTCTTTATAAGCTCGATTATTTCATCGATATCACTTACAGCAAGAATCAAGCCTTCGAGTATATGCGCCCTGTTCTGACACTTTCTCAAAAGGAACTGAGTCCTGCGTCTGATAACTATCTTACGGTGCTCAAGATACTCAAGCATAAGCTGTCGTATATTGAGAATCTCAGGCCTGTTATTTACAAGAGCCACATTATTTATAGCAAATGTAGTTGAAAGCTGCGTATACTTAAACAGTTTATTAACAACAACTTCCGGCTCAACATCTTTCTTGAGCTCAACTACAATTCTAAGACCTTTACGGTCAGACTCATCATTAACATCCGCAATCTCAGGGATTATACCTCCATGAACGCAGTCAGCTATCTTGGAGACGATATTGGTCTTAACAACCATGTACGGAATCTCCGTGATAATTATCTTATCACGGCTCTTGGTATTCTCCTCAATCTCGTATTTACAGCGAAGTGTAATATGTCCCTTACCCTTGGAGAATGCATCCAGTATGCCTTTTCTACCGCAGATTATACCACCAGTCGGGAAATCCGGCCCCGGCATAACTTCCATAATATCGGCAAGACCGCAGTCAGGATTGTCTATAATCATCATCAACGCGTCACAAACCTCAGTAAGGTTGTGAGGGGCCATGTTTGTGGCCATACCAACCGCAATACCGGTAGAACCATTCACCAGCAAGTTTGGAAACTTTGATGGAAGAACAACCGGCTCAGTCCTTGTCTCATCATAGTTCTGGATATAATCGACAGTATCTTTCTTGAGATCCTCAAGCATGTCTGTCGCCGTGGCGAACATACGGGCCTCGGTATAACGCATAGCAGCAGGCGGGTCGCCGTCAATACTTCCGAAATTACCCTGCGGATCAACAAGTTTATATCGCATATTCCAGCCCTGTCCCATTCGGACAAGAGTCGGATAAACAACACTTTCGCCGTGAGGGTGGTAGTTACCACTGGTATCACCGGCAATCTTGGCACATTTCCTGTGTTTGCTTCGCGGGCCAAGATTAAGATCATTCATAGCAACCAGAATTCGTCTTTGAGACGGCTTAAGACCATCACGAACGTCTGGAAGAGCACGAGATACGATAACACTCATAGCATAGTTGAGATATGAGTTTTTCATCTCATGCAGGATAGGCATATCCTCAAATTTTTCTAAAACTTGAGTTTCATTATTTACTTCTGACATAAGTTGTGTTTACTCCAGGATTTAATGAGTCGAAACCAATCGACTTTGTAACAATTTTTAACTCTGCAGGCAGCAACAATGCCAACTATAAAACAGCATTAGTCAAACTATCGGCCACACTACAAAATCAGGTCTCTAATTATATTCAAATAAAGCAATATGTCAAAAGGAATACGCCTTCTAAATGCCTAAATAACCACAAAATAGAAAGTCTGAATCTCTGAGATGCCGAAGCAGTCTGAGTCGCCAGATATATCACTGATTTAAACAGTAAATCCACCCCAAAACCTACGACTTTTTTGTGATTTTAGAAATCCGCCCTCTTTTTCTCCTGAAAAAAAGAAAAGAACTGCTATCAGGACGCGAAACAAGTTGCTTTTTGCGGTTTTAGCCTTATAATTGAGCAGTTTACGTACAGAAATTACAAATATGAAATTAGATAAAGATATACGGAATTTTTCTTAAGTGATGAGATTATTAGACATAGACGATTTTGATACTATCATTGGCGATGACGGCCAGCCGAGTCCTGAACAGGTGGAAAACATGGAACTTCCAGAAACAATGTGTATCCTGCCGGTCAGAAACGCTGTAGCCTTTCCCGGCACAGTGATTCCACTTGCCCTTAGCCGTGATAAAAGCCAAAAACTCCTTGATGAGTGCAACACTGAAGAGGATACTATTGGCCTTGTGACCCAGAAAAAGGCCGACATAGAGAACCCTGGTGCAAAGGATATATATAATATCGGAACAGCGGCATCAATTCTCAAGGTGATTAAGTCGCCTCAGGGGCCTACTACGATAATCGTTCACGGCATAATGCGATTTCGTATCGATGAGGTACTTCAAACAGAACCCTTCATAAAGGCCAAGGTTTCACCTATCAGAGTCAAGGTCAGGGAAACGAAAAAGCTTCGTGCCGTGATGGTAAATGTAAAGCGTATGGCCAACAAAGTTATTTCGCTTAGCCCCAATGCTCCTGAAGAAGCAATGTACATCATTGAGAATATCAATGATGCCAGTGCCCTCGCAGACTTTGTAGCCGCAACATTGAATGTGCCGGTAAAAGAGAAACAGGCCATACTCAACGAGCTTGATCCAGTCAAAAGGCTTGATATGGTATCGCTTTCTCTGGCCAATCAAACAGAACTGCTGGAATTGAGCAATAAAATACACGGTCAGGTTCGAAGCGCGATAGACAAAACCCAGCGTGAATACTTCCTTCAGGAACAGCTTAAAGCAATCCAGAATGAGCTTGGACAAAATGACAGAAAAACAGAAGAGCTCAACACTTTAGCCGAGAAGGTTAAAAAGGCTAAAATGCCTAAAGAGGCAGAGAAAGAAGTAATGCGTGAGCTTGAACGCCTTGGCAAAATACACCAGGCCTCACCTGAATACAGTGTAATAAGAACTTATATTGACTGGGCTTGTGAATTGCCTTGGTCAAAGAAAACAGAGGATTCTCTGGATATTGACAAGTCGGAAAAGACTCTCAACGCAGACCATTACGGCCTTGAGAAGGTCAAAAAAAGGATACTTGAGTTCCTTGCGGTTCGAAAACTGAACCCAACAGGCAAAAGTCCGATTCTTTGCTTTGCAGGCCCTCCGGGAGTTGGTAAAACAAGTCTTGGAAAGTCGATAGCAAGAGCAATGAACAGAGAATTTGTACGCATTTCTCTTGGCGGCATAAAGGATGAAGCCGACATCCGCGGCCACAGACGAACATATATTGGCGCCCTTCCGGGCAGAATTCTGCAAGAGCTGAGAAAGTGCGGCAGCAAAAACCCTGTATTCATGCTTGACGAACTCGATAAGATAGGTCAGGATTTCAGGGGCGACCCGGCTTCTGCACTGCTTGAGGTTCTTGATCCCGAACAAAACGACAGCTTTACAGATCACTACCTTGATCTTGCATTTGATCTGTCAAATATAATGTTTATTGGAACAGCAAACTACCTCGATCCAATACCGCCCGCTCTCTACGACAGGATGGAAATCATTGATCTGCCGGGTTATACAAGAATCGAAAAGCTCAAGATAGCTAAAAAATATCTCTTGCCGAGACAGATAAAAGAAAATGGTCTAAAGGTTAACCAGATAACATTTAAAGATGATGCCTTGCTGCTGCTGATAGACAGTTACACAGCGGAGTCGGGAGTGCGTTCTCTTGAAAGGGAGATAGGTTCGCTCTGCAGGAACGTTGCCACACAGATAGCGAAAAAAGAGCGACGTAAGGTAACCATCACGAAAAATAAAGTACAGGATGTACTTGGACCGATAAAATACGAATCAGAAGTCGCAATGAGAAGCGGCAAACCGGGAATCGTAACAGGTCTGGCATGGACACCTGTAGGCGGCGAGATCCTGTTCATCGAGTCTCTTGCAGTAGCAGGCAAGGGCGAACTAAGCATTACAGGCCAGATTGGTGAAGTAATGGAAGAAAGTGTACGCGCTGCCTATACGCTAATCAAATCAATGGCAGGGAAATATGATATCCCCGAAGAGGCGTTTAAGGATTATGACTACCATATTCACGTGCCGGCTGGAGCAGTGCCTAAAGACGGGCCGAGTGCCGGTGTCGGAATGTTCACGTCACTTCTCTCACTAATTATGGATTGCAAAGTAGACCACAACATTGCGATGACAGGAGAGATTACGCTTCAAGGTTTAGTGCTGCCTATAGGCGGACTGAAAGAAAAAATCCTTGCCGCAAAACAAGCTGGCATAACTAAAGTAATACTTCCGGCAAGAAACAAGAAAGATATGCCTGATGTACCTAAAGAGGCTCAGAAGGATATGGAATTTGTATTCGTAAAGAATGTTCAGGAAGTAGCTAAAGAAGCTATATTGATGAGCCAAAATTAATTTTAGTAGAATAAAACTATATGTTTATAGATGAAGCACAGATATATGTTAAAGCCGGTGACGGCGGCGCGGGCTGCGTAAGTTTCAGGCGTGAAAAATTCATGCCCAAAGGTGGTCCCGATGGTGGAAACGGCGGCGATGGCGGAAATATCATTTTTGAAGCCGCGGCGGACGTTGACACTCTGCTCGATTTCTCAGGAAAACATCACTGGAAAGCCCCTAACGGAATGCCGGGCGAGGGAAGCAACAAAACAGGCGAAGACGGTGAGGATCTGATCATAAAAGTTCCGGTTGGTACGCTTATATACGATACCGACATAGACCTCATGATAAAAGATATGAATGAAGCCGGCATGCGTGTTTGCGTGTGTAAAGCCGGCCTCGGCGGTAAAGGAAACAAGGAATTCGCCACATCAACAAGGCAAACACCTCGTTTTGCACAACCCGGCACTCTTGGCGATGAACGTAACCTGAAGCTCGAACTGAAGCTTATAGCTGATGTCGGCATGGTTGGTTTGCCCAATGCCGGTAAAAGTACTTTTGTTTCTGTATGCAGCAAGGCAAGGCCTAAGATAGCAAACTACCCGTTCACAACGCTCTCACCAGTGCTTGGAATAGCAGAGCTTAGCGGATTCAGGCGATTTGTAGTTGCCGATATCCCCGGTCTTATTGAAGGAGCTCATGAAGGAGCCGGCCTTGGACATGATTTTCTCAAGCACATTGAGCGTACGAGGACAATCGTCCATATACTTGATATAGACCCGCCTGACCTGTCTGACCCGGCGGAAAATTATCGCAAGATACGCAATGAGCTTGAACGCTACAGCGATATACTGACGCATAAGAGAGAAGTCATCGTAGCAAACAAAATGGATCTGTGTCCTGACGATGAAATACTCGATCAGCTCAAAAAAGACTTGGGCAGAGATGACATCATACCGATTTCTGCTGCAACAGGCCAGGGAATAGAGGAACTCAAGGAAGTTCTCTGGAAAATGGTAAAGGAAGTGCAGCAACAGGAAGAAGAAGAGCAAAACGAAGAGTAAGAACTCTTTCTCAAGCAGCTCAACATGTTAGAATATTAAAAGAGACGCGGCAAAACACGCGTCTCTTTTTTTGTTCAAAATTAATTTTCGCTGAATTCACCGGCAACAATATAGTCTATTATACCGTCATCATTTTTTCTCTTATCGATACGTTCAAAAACTTCAGTATTCGTAAGTCCCTGATTCTCCTCAGCAGCTTTGCAATCCTCCTCGATAGCATAATATGAATTGGTGAAGCTGTCTTTGAAGCTTGATATATATCTGGTAACATACTTGAATCCTTCACTCACATTTCTATTGCCCCAATAAGTATTTATTCCAAGCTCATTACCATTGGAATTTGACATATTCAGAAAAAGCAATCCTATTTCATTTTTGAAGAGAATATTATTATTGACCTCAAGCCTACAGAATGATGTAAAAAATATACCGGTAGAAGATTCACCTATAACATTATTAGCAATTAGTACACTTTTGGAAGCAAAAGCATACACCCCCATATCATTGCCGACAATTATATTATTCTTCACTTCACCACGACTATCTCCTCCTAAAACAATCCCCTCTTCATCGTTATTTTTTATGATATTATCGCATGCAATTATTTCATTGCCTCGAGACGACAACCCGACACCTTTATTACCGGAAATTATATTTCTTTGCACTTCTGCATTACCATTCATACGGACATTTATACCGGCACCGACAGTATCTGTCACAAAACAGTCATGAACTATTCCCTTAGAAACATCATCAATACAAATACCAACAGCAAAAGCCCCATTCACTTGTGAATTGCTAAGCGTCATACTGCATGAAGATCTGCTATAAACACCTAAAGGCGAGAGATCAACACCAGCCGTATTTTCAATCAAACAGCAATTTATAACAACATCTCCTTTACCACTTGCCTCTATTGCTGCATATTCTTTGCGACTATCATCATATTCCTTGTCATATCGCCAGTTGACAGTAAGATTCTCAATGACAACTTTCTCGTCTTCTTTAAGGTCTCTTACCCAGATAGCAGACTTAGGCGAAACAACTTCAAATCGACAGCCTTTCAATGATTCGCCACGAATCGTCATCGGTTTGGATATAACAAGAGGCTCGGTATAAACACCATCTTTCAGTATGTAAGTTCCGCCTTTAGGATGCTTATTTATAAGTGACTGCAAACCCGGTTTGCCAAGCTTCACTATAAGCTGGCCTGATTCTGGCTTAATCTCACTTCCTGTCCATTCGTACACGTTCAGATTATCAAGCTTCTGGTGGTTTGTAACAGGAATATTCGGATCGATCACTCCTATATCAGCAGGAGTAACAAGGAAGACGGATTCAACCCAACCGGGTTTAGCATCACACTCCATAACCGCATCATACAAATCATAATCACTTTCAAGCTCCACAACCCGAGGCGGCTGCCACCCAAAACAAACAGTCTCACCTGAGCTGATCTGCACATCCGTCTCAACACATATTTCACAGGAAGTGTCATTTGCCGATGTAAATTCAGACTCAAGTTTTTGACCTTGTGAAGATACAATTATAGTATCCCTATCAGAAAATTCACCTAACGGTATCTTATCCCCGGGATTCTTGGTAGAAGGTCCATTTTTGTAAACAACCATACCGCCACAGCAAAACTCCTCATCTTCATTAAAACCGTATACTTTGACATCATATTTCTTCCTGTCATCACAAGCCTGCCCGTAATTTTCTTTTACACGCCCGCTTATATAATTCCAGGCATCTTTATTGATCAGCTTATCGAAATTCTGTTTCTTTGATTTCAGGGCTTTATTTTCCTTCGACTTTTTTTCGTCTTTTTCAGCTTTGATCTCTGCTAATGAAGGCTCAAGCTTTTTCAATTTTGCCTGAGCAGAACTGACAAGTGACCGTTGCGACTGGCAGGTTTGAATTATACTATTATAACAGTCTGCCGCATCCTTAAACTGCTCTTTTGTTTCATAACATCCGCCCAACTGCATCAATGCCCTTGCCTTGACCTTTTCAAATCTCCCTGAAGCATCTATTACCTCCTGATACAATGAGATGGCTTTATCAATATCTTTATCAATCCTCTCCGTGCGTACAGCCTGCCGAAACATAGAAGAAAGGTCCGCAGGTTTCTCCGCAGCATGAATATTAAAAACAGAAAGAAAAACAAGCGACATCACAAATTGCAAGACATACTTCTTCATTACTATCCCTAAAACAAAAACACTAACATCAAAATTAAAACACCTGCAATTTGATTATACTAAAAAATATATACTTATCAAATAAATCTAAAAAAATACAAATCCCAACACCAAGCAAATAAAAAAGCCGCCGGAAATCAAAATGACTTCCGGCGGCTTTGGATCTATCTATTAGACTATTTTATCAGTTCCACTTGCCCTGCTCTACATCAACAACCTTACCGCTGTCAATAGCACTTTCACAGCTCAGGCATACGTGCGTAAGCTCAAAAGATAATTCCTGAGCGAATTCGTATTCACACTCGCCAAGAATTGAAAGCATAAACTGCTGGAACATTTTGCTCTTTTCAGGAAGTTCAACCTCTACCGGCTTCTCGCCTGTGTGCAAAGTACATGTTACATTTGAACCTCTTGATTCAATCACGCCCTTTGTACCTACTACGCGCACCCAGTCATCGCCATGAGTTACTGATTCCATTGGACGCAGGTAGTCAACACTTACCGTAGCATGGCCGCCATTGCTCATTGTAGAACAAATCGCCACATTATCATGGCACTCAGGACGCTCAGGATGTGCGAAGTTGCCTCCCATCGCAGCTACATTGGTGAATTTCAAGCCTGTAACATAGTTAATGAAATCAAAAGCATGGATTCCAACCCAAGCAACAGTACCACCATAAAGCTTCCTGTTACCAAACCACTCAGGACGCGTGCCGTATTTGTAAGACTTACGACCATTGCAAAGCACCGCTTCGCCTATCACACCACTATCATAAGCCTGCTTAGCCGCACGGAAAATATTTTCAGAACGCATTGTAAGCATAGCTGTAAGCTTTACGTTATTCTTCTTTACCGCATCATAAACTTTCTCAAGTGTAGCAACATCAAGAGCCAGCGGTTTTTCACAAATAAGATGACAACCGGCATTTGCCGCATCAATCGTAACCTGAGGCATCTCATTTAGCTGACTGCTTATAATAGCAACATCAGGCTTAACTTCCTCAAGCATAGTCTTGTAATCATCATACACCTTGATATCATCAGTAACAAGATCATGATTGAGAGTGAAAGAAATATCTTCACCCTCAAACGCAGGAGCAAGTCCCACCAACTGAGCCTTCTCAAAACCTATCATCTCATCAAAAACACAAACAGTATGGCCAAAACCGCCGATACTGACTACTTTCAATACTTTATCTGACATAAAATAACCCTTCGCAGTTAGTAATTATCATTACAAAAATCAAAACGGACGTTTAATTATAGCTTTATATCGCTTTTCTGCAACAGAAATAGAGAAAAAGGACATTTGCGTTTTCAGCAATACCAACACAATAAATTCAATTTTAAACCAAACTGAATATGCCGTATGAGAAGGGCTGCATTTTAAGCCTCATCTTTTTGCCGGCAGCTTTGATTTCCACGCCTTCAACAAAAACCGGCTCAGTATCACCCTTACCGATAATATCAAAAGATGCTGAAGTCTCATTCTTAGTCGGGTTCAATGCCACTATAAATTTCTCTCTTCCTTTATTTCTCATATAAACCAACGGATATTTTTTCTTCTTGGCAAATAGAGGAGTGAAACCTCCATCGGCAGAAAGAGCTTCACTGCTGTTTCTTAGCTCAATCAACTGCTTTACAGTATGAAGGAGCGAATCTTTGTCTCTCATGCAGGAAGTTACAGTCGGAGCTGAACGATCTTTGTCTACAGGCAGATACAACTCTGATGCCGGAGCATTAGAGAAACCCTTGTTCTTCTTGCCTGACCATTGCATTGGAGTTCTTGAACCGGTCCTTCCGTATCCGCCCTCTTTTGAATCAAGACCCGGTATATATCTCATACCGATTTCATCACCGTAATATATAAACGGCACTCCAGGCTGGGTAAGGATGAAAGTCATAGCGACCTTAAGTTCTTCCAAGCTTCTTTCTGTGTTAAGGCGGCTGATGTCATGATTGCCGGAAGGTATGGAGATATACCCCTTCTTACGAAGCGATTTGTAATGCGACATGAAAGAATCCATAAACACAGAGACATTCCCCTTGCCTTCCGCATCAAATATACTGTTTCCCGGATCTGTGCCAACACCAAAACAATCCCTAACAGGCTCTTGACGCAACAATGCCGTATAGGCAGGATCATGAAAATGCAGCATAAAGTCAATATGGAAACCAGCTTTTACGGCTGCCGCAGGACTGCCCCATTCAGAGATAAGCACTGCCTCGGGATATTTCTCGCTAAGACTCTGGCGAATATTTTGCCACAGTTTACTCGTCTCTTTCCAGCCGGGATCATTCTTAACAAGAGAAGAAGCCATATCTACGCGGAAACCGTCAGCTCCCATATCAAGCCAGAAACTCATTATATTTTTGAGTTCTTCTCTTGTCGCAATAGAATCCGGATGATCAACGGGCAACTGCCAAGGCTTATTTTTTTCTGGTTTTGCAAATCCATAGTTCAAAGCCGGCTGAGTATAAAAGAAATTAGTTATATAACGGCCATTTCGGTTACCAAAACCATTTATACCTGTCATACCACCGGTATCCTGATCCCAGACATTATCCGTCCATACATACCTATTGGTATATTCATTCTTCTGAGCTTTAGCCGACTCTTTAAACCATGCATGTTCCATTGAAGTATGCCCGGGAACAAGATCAAGACAAACTTTAATATCAAGTTTGTGCGCTTCCTTGAACAATTTCTTCAGATCAGCATTGGTTCCATAACGATCAGCGACTTTATAATAATCGCTGACATCATAACCGGCATCATCAAATGGGGATTCAAAACAAGGATTTATCCATATAGCATTAAAACCGAGAGATTTTATATAATCAAGCTTTTCGATAATACCCGGTATATCACCTATTCCATCATCATTGCTATCATAAAAACTTTGCGGATATATCTCATAAAAAACGGCTTTGGAAAGCCATGACGGCATATTCATAATTCTATCTAACTTTCTTACAATCTAACTTTAACTTCAACAATTTAACTGCTCTTCTCAAGTTCGAGCATTCTACGTTTTATATCTACTGCACCTTCAATATTTTTCATAAAACCACCAAGCTTACCGTCTGCCCTGATAACCCTGTGACAGGGTATAAACAACGGCAAGGGATTTCTCGACAATATATTGCCTACGGCACGAACTGATTTCGGAAAACCAGAATCAGTAGCAAGCTGAGTATAACTTTTAACCTCACCATAAGGTATTTTACGACAGTTATCAAGTATACTTCGTGAAAAATCACTGCCAAAAGGCATACTCAACGGTATATCATCAAATATCACTTTTTCACCTTCATAATAATCACAAACGCGTTTTATGACATCTTTCGAAAAGCTGTCAAGTTCATTTGAAGGATTATTAGCATTTCTAAGCTCGGAAACCCTGTTAACTCCAGGAAGTACAAAACTGACCACTTCCTCATGACCTATAGTAATTGAGGCCAATCCGAAAGCTGTCTTAAATACATAATTCGAAACCGGTAATTCTATATTCTGCATAACAAAACCCCAACAATCAAACAATACCAAGATGCCCAATCTGCATTTTTATTTCATTATAACGGTCGTATATATAAATGCTAACAAAAAATTGCTAATACCGACTTGAAAAATTAAGTTATTTTAAGCTTCTAAAATAGCTATTTTCAATTATAATAGGTATTAAGATCCAGATGCTTAGCCTTCTGCAAAGTTTCCGGATAGTTATGCTTTTGACTTAAAGGAAACAGATAAAATATGAGAATCAGAAAGCTGCCATCGTTAAGGATCGGCAACTGGGAATCACGTCTCCCCATAATACAGGGAGGCATGGGCGTTGGAATATCACTTTCAGGCTTAGCTTCTGCCGTGGCCAATGCCGGCGGCATAGGCGTGATTGCCACTGCCGGTATAGGAATGTTCGAACCAGACCACCTTACAAATTTTAAAGAGGCAAATAGAAGAGCCTTAGGAAAAGAGATCCGTAAAGCCAAATCCCTGACAAACGGTATTATAGGCGTTAATATAATGGTTGCCCTCTCTGACTTTGATGACTTGATTCAATGTGCAGTGGATGAGCATGCAAACATACTTTTCCTCGGGGCAGGTTTACCTATAAGACTCCCTAAAACACTGCCTCTGGACAAATTAGGACAATTAGACACGAAATTGGTACCTATAGTTTCCTCTGCAAAGGCAGCAAACGTTATATTCAAATCATGGGCCAAACAATTCAACCATGTACCTGACGCGGTAGTCGTAGAAGGACCGTTGGCAGGAGGACATCTGGGCTTCAAACCCGAGCAGATCAATAATCCTGATTACTCGCTTAAGAACATAGTTCCGAAAGTCATATCCGCAATTGAACCTTTTGAAAAACAATTCAGTAAAGAGATACCTGTAATTGCCGCCGGTGGTATATATGATGGAGAAGACATATACGAAATCATCAAACTCGGGGCAAAAGGTGTCCAGATGGGAACAAGGTTTGTAGCCACAAAAGAAAGTGATACCTCACCACAATTCAAGGATTCCTACCTCAATTGCAAAAAAGAAGACATTGTAATAATAAAAAGTCCGGTCGGATTACCTGGTCGAGCAATAAAAAACGAGTTTCTTACAAGAGTATCTGAAGGCAAAACTGAGACATTCAAATGTCCATGGAAATGCCTGAGAAGCTGCGACTTCAAGAATGTTCCTTACTGTATCGCTTTGGCGTTGAGTAATGCTAAATTGGGAAAAGTAGAAGATGGTTTCGCGTTCGCAGGTGCAAACGCCTACCGCGTCAATGAAATATTGTCAGTAAGAGAGCTGACTGAAGTTCTTGAAAAAGAATACTCTGCATGTATTGAAAAAGACGGTCCAAAACCGTTATAAGAAAATAAAGCTGATGCTGATGCGGGCAACGCTTTATTCATACACAAAATTTAAAACAAGAAAAAACCCCATAGGCTGTTTGCCTGATGGGGTTTTGTTTTTCTGTAAAGAAAGAAGCAAGATCAACGTTTTGAGAACTGGAATTTCCTTCTCGCACCTCTTTGACCAGGTTTCTTACGCTCTTTCATTCTGCCATCACGTGTAAGCATACTGTTATCACGCAGTGGTTTGAGGAAACTTTCATCATAGTTTGTAAGAGCTCTTGCAATACCAAGCAAGGCCGCTCCGGCCTGTCCTGTAGTACCACCACCTGTTACGTTGATATAGATATCAAAGTTGTTTTCAACATCACAGCACTTCAAAGGAGCAACAACTGTCTGTCTGTCCTGTGTAAGACTGAAATATTCCTCAACTTTTTTATCATTAACAATAAGTGTACCGCTACCTGGTTTGATACGTACACGTGCTACCGAACTTTTACGTCTTCCAACACCCCAAATGAAACCGCCCTTGTCCGGGGTTTGCTTTTTGGTCTTCGGAGCTGCTGCCACGCTAACAGGGGCAACAACACTCGGATCGATCATTGGGCTTTGAGCATTATCTGTCATATTTCATACCCCTTATATAGAGAGTTCCATTTTCTGAGGCTGCTGAGCGATATGGTCGTGCTCAGGGCCACGATATACTTTAAGCTTTTTAAGCATACTGCGTCCAAGTTTGCTCTTAGGAAGCATCCTCTTCACAGCCAGCTCTACTACTCTTTCCGGCTTGTCTTCCATCATATCCTGGAATGAGACATATTTATGTCCGCCAGGAAAGCGTGTATAATAATCATACATCTTCTGGTCTTTTTTCCTACCGGTAACTTTTATCTTTTCGGCATTTACTATAATGACATAGTCGCCTGTATCAACATGCGGGGTGTAAGTCGGCTTGTTCTTACCCATAAGGATAGTCGCAACACTCGACGCAAGTCTACCGAGCACGAGATCTTCGGCGTCTACAAGCAGCCATTTCTGGTCTACTTCGCCATTTTTTGCCATAAAACTTTTCATATCTGTTAATACTCCGTTCGTAATTATTTTTTGAACCTAACAAGTCAAGTTGCGAGATTATAATAGGCGCAGCTCAAATGTCAAGTATTTAAAAAATCCAACGTCAGAACACTTTACGCAAGCATCCTTCAAATAAGTAGTCTTTTTCCAGTTCTACAAGTATGCGAACCCGGCAAGAAACGCATCACAGGTCGTGTTTATCTGGCGGTTGAACGGGCACCATCATCAAAACATGAAAAACCGAAAGGCCGGATTATACACAATAAAATCCGAAAATCTACAATTTTCCGCAAAATTTAGACCAAAATAAGCTTTTTCTTCAAAAAAGAATTAATCTCAATTGAAGTCAAGAGTAATTTCATAATCGTCTTTGTGTACTTTAATTATGCCGCTTTCATAATCCGAGGAAATAAAAGGACTTTCAAAAAGTTTTGCAGGTTTATAATCGATTTGCTCGCCGTTAACTGCGGGAATCTGTGAATTTGCCGCATTGAACTCGAAAACAATCTGCTCTTTAACCTTATTTGCAGTCTTATACTGCAATATATACCAGCCGGGCACAACCGTCTTAAGAAGAGCCACCTGACCATCAAGAATATACTCAGAAAAGCTCTCAAGAGTCGGGAAATCTTTTTGCGTAGCAGTATCAATGATTACAGGACTATAAATATCCTTAAGTTTTATAATTGATCTGTCCTGATTCCATCTGTACGAATCTTTATCGATATTCGCATAAGGGCTGCTTGAAGCCTTTAAGTCGAACCATGCAGAAGACCCTCTGTGGTCCGCAGTAAACTGCCCTTTAACAATCCTTATAGCTGTATAAGCGCGTCCTTCATGGACAAATATCCAGCCATCCTTTTCCATAATCTCATCAACTTCAGGGGATACGTAAATGCCAATCGGCAATGCTACATGATTTTTTTGAGGAAACCATTGAGGACTCACGGAAATAGTACTTCTTGCCTGCTGGATTACCATTGTACCCTTATTCTGAACTGTCCTGAAATTACCACTTTCAGAAGCCAGAGACCAGGTATCATTGTCGGCAACATCAATAGACCATGGGAATATTGCCATCCCAGGTATCGTAGAGTAAGAAACGCCGTATTTCGTCCCTAAATTACTGATATAACTATGGATAGCTGTTGGATAATCCATTCTGCAACCCAATACATACTCAGGAGTAACCCAACTGTATCTAACGAATCGGCTTTCAGTGTCACACATAAGCGTACGCTCACTACCGGCTGGCCTTGGCAATAGGTTTTCTTCTTCGCCAGGCAACCTTGAAACAAACTCGAATTGCCCCATGCCCTCCCTGTCTAAAGCAAGCGACCAAATAACTTCAGGCCAACTGTAACCACTTAATATCTGACTCAATGTAACGCCCTTGGCATCCCCATCGCATCCCATAAAGAAGTATGCCATGACATAATCGCTGTCTTTTTCAACCATTACATCAGCACTCTCTCTTATCCTCGCACCGCCTCTTATTCCATTAAGCTGATCCTGAGCCCACACTGACCAATAAAGATCAAGAAAATTACCGGCAAGCTTTTTCAGCTCTTCATCATCAGTCATTGAATATAGATCATAAACAGGCATTAGAGAGTACTGAGCGTATATAGATGATCCATTTTCTATAAAAAGCCCTTTTCCGGCTCTTTCGCGAAAATATTCTTTAAAGTAGTCTAAATAAGCATAATAATGCTCGACTGCTTTGTAATCCTTAAAATCTTTATAATTACCTTTTCCTCGGGGCCCCTGCCAATCAGAATCAGACTTATGGAACCAATATCCATACCCTCCGCCAGTACTGTAATCAGGATAAACCCTATCTCTGAAACGCGGCTCATTTATAAAAATTTGTGATGAAAGCAATGCTGCAGATTTAGAAATAAGGTCACTGCTCTCACCTGCAACTATCCACCAAGTGCTTTGTTTTGCGAGAGAAATGTCATTTCTCTCCTCATTCCTCGTCCATATCAACTCCAAAAGAGCTTCTTCGGTATCATCAGCAAGCCGTCCTGGATAAATTTCACTTTTCTTCCCAAAAGTATAGTACATACGGCACAACAACGAATCAAGAGAAAGATGCCAGAGCTGATTGATACCATACTGAGATTGAACACGCTGCTCACCGGTAGTAAATATCCTAAGCAGTTCGGAATTAACAATATCAATGTCTTGATTTAGGTAAAGCTTTGCAAAATAAGAATTAAGAGTTGTTCTTGATGATGATATCGCGGCCTCATTCATGGCCTTTCTTATACGCTCATCTCGTGATCTTTGCTCAGATGCAATGATCTGCTCTATACTTTTCTCAGAAACACCTATTATTGAACCATCACTTTTCACAAAATGGACATCATCAAACCATATCTTATTACCTTTGCCGGTAGAGACAAGAAATTGAAATGCAATTATTTTGCTGACATCAAAACGGGAATATCCGGGAGAGAAATCAGAAGACTTAATTTCCACTGTCTTCCAATCTGATTGAACCAAAGCCGGCAATTCAAAGAAAGCCTGCCCACCTCGATGATCAATAACCTTAACCGGCCATGTTCCATGCGTCAGATTATTGCTTTTCATATTTAATACAAGAGTCCAGTCATAACCGACATCCCAAGATTCCTCAGAAGGAAGTGTCATAAAACCAACCTCTTTAGGAGCAATAGTATCTGCCGTATAAACTAAGCTGAAATCACCATTTACAGAGTCAGAATGGTCTGATTCCACTCGCTGACCTCGTCCATTCCATACGACATCTCCTTTACCTACTGAGCCAAACATATCTTTTGTCTCACAAGGATTATCAAACCTTTTCTGGTCAGCGAAAGCAACTGAAAGAGCCAGAAAAACGATAGAAAAAACACAGAATACGTTCTTCATTATCCACTCCGATATCAAACAATACTCAAGCCTGATCTTTAAACCAATTAATATCAGGGTGAAATGTTAACAGGAACCAAGCCTCAGCAAAAGCATCAAAAACTACCGATCGGCTTCACACACTTACCTTCTGAAACAGCATAAGACCTTAGCCGATCCTCTTAATAACCCAATACGCAATATACATATCCTCGTAAACATAACACGAAAATAATTATACACAAAGTGGGAAAAATGTAAAGATTAAAGGTTAGTTACAAATAGACTTAAAACTTAACAAATTTCATGTCTGATTAAAATAAGCACTTAGAATATCGGCAAGTTGCTGACTGTCTACCGGCTTGGACATGTAATCACTGCATCCTGCATCTATACATTTTTGCCTGTCACTCTTCATAGCATTAGCCGTCAGTGCTATTATAGGAACATCGATACCTTTGCCGCGAAGATCTTTAGTAGCATCGTATCCGTTCATTACAGGCATCTGTATATCCATGAATATCATATCGAAATCCTGTTTCAACACAATATCAATCGCCTCTTGCCCATTACCCGCAACTTTAACATTAAATCCCATTTTTTCAAGTATGATACAGAGGAGCTTCTGATTAACAAGGGAATCTTCAACGACAAGTATATCTTTATCAATAAATTTACCTTCGATTAATTCCTCATTACCAGACCCATCTCTGCGAATCAATCGATGAGCGGACTCCTCCAGAGGAATTTTGAAATCAAAGACAGACCCCTTACCCGGTTCACTCACAAAATCAATATCGCCTCCTAAAAGATTAGCCAACCGCTTTGAAATAGCAAGACCAAGCCCCGCTCCCCCGTATTCCCTGCTGTTTGTATTATTAGCCTGAGTGAAATAATCAAAAATATCCTCATGCTTGGTATGCTCAATACCTATGCCAGTATCCTTGATTGAGAAATGAAGGCGTTTTCCTACCTCGTCATTCCTGACGCAAATATCAACAATTACTCCTCCGTCTTTAGTAAATTTAATCGCATTATTAACCAAATTCATCAAACATTGACTTACCCTTACATAATCGCTCTTAAAAACAGCCGGAACATTAGAGTCCTTATTTACCTTGAGATACAATCCCTTGCTCTTAGCCTGATTTCTAAAAACTGATTCAAGCTGAGAAATAAAGTCATCTATATTGCAATCTGAATACTCAATTTTGAGTTTGCCCGAATCAATAGACGAAAAATCTAAGATATCATTCATCAACTGCAGTAAAAGATTCCCCTGTTTGTAGATTATATCAGCAAACTCCCTCTGTTCCTCATTAAGATTTTCACAAAAAAGCAATTCGCAAAAACCTAATATAGCATTCATTGGTGTACGAAGCTCATGACTCATATTTGCAAGAAACTGGCTCTTGGCAGAATTCGCCATATCTGCTTCTATAGCCATCTTATTTGATTTTTCAGTGGCCTTTTCTAAATATCTATTAGAGACAATCAAATCTTCTTCCAGTTTTCTTCGTGATATAACAATACCAATCGTATCACAAAGATTTTCAAATGCCTTAACTAATCCAAAATCAAAGTTATTCGGCCTACGATCATTAAGCTGAAGCATTGCTACAACTTTATTATCCGCTTTAACTGGAATCAAGGCAATAGAATTGTAACCCTCATTTATACATCTATTGCGAGGGTTTATGCGTTCATCGCAACTTTTATCAATCCCGAGAAGCCCAGATGAATTATTAGTGAAAAAACTGCCGTGCTCGGTAAAGAAACTCTGGCTGCTGTCAGTTTTTTCTGAAATAACCAGCCCGCACATACATTCAAGTTCAACTTTACCGCTCTGATCAAATTTAACTGTTCCACCCTTATCCTTACTTAACAGAGAATTTTCTGCCTTAATAAAATTATCATCAAAACCGCAATGACTGATATACGGATAATCATCCTCATCCTTAAATCTCAACGCTACCGCATCAACTCCTGATTTTTCCTTTATAATCCTGACAACATCTTCAAGCAAAACTTTCAATGTTTTATCACTATTCAACTCACCAAAGATATCACCCTTAATTTCATTTACTATATTCTGGCGTTTTGACTTTGTGATATTGAAAAACATTGATGTGCAAACATTTTCATCAATTTTGTAAACATGCACTTGAAAGTAAGAATTAAGCGGCAAAAAATAATATTCAAGACTCACTGGCTCGCCGGTTGTAACAACCTTGGCATATATTTGCACAATTTCATCATCTTCACCACCGGGAAAAGCCTCGCTCATCTTTCTGCCAATAACATCTTCGGCTTTTTTGCCTGTATGCTCTTCAGCCGCTTCATTGACCTGCAGAAATATCAAATCAAAAGCTTTATTGTTTTCATCAAACAAAACCTCAACCGTATGAATGCCATTTATTGAGTTGCTGAATATCGAGTAAAACTGGTCTTGGCTTTTATCTAACGCCGCATCCTTCTCCAATATATTGGTTATATCCTTTACTGTCCCCCTATAACCTTGTAACACTCCATCATCGTCAAAAATCGGAATACCATCACCTGAAACACGCACTTCTTCCCCATTTTTATTGTACAGGCTATGAATATAATCTGTGTAAGCTTCCCCTTTACCCAGCAATTCAAAAACTTCTTGCTTGAACTGCTCTTGTAATTCGGGAGGACAAAGGTCATAAAAGTACTTTTTACCAATCAACTCCTCTGCATCATAGCCCAATAACTTTATAGCAGATTTGCTCATGTAGGTTAAAAGTCCTTTTTTGTCTATTTCCCATACAAGAATTTTACTGTGAAAAACTGTTTGTTCAAAACGATCTTCAAGTACATCATGACCCTTAATAACCGGCTCTGATTCAGTAATATCTCTTGCAATTAAACAAATAAAAGAATGGTTATCGGCACTAAAAAGGGGAAACTGGCTTACCTCAAGTATCAAACGCCTGCCATCACTTAAAATGATTTCTCTTTTCTCTGTTAATTCAAGAGTCTTACCGTCCTTTTTTATATAAAAAAGCTCCGCTGAATTGGTGTCAAAAATTTGATCATCAGATTTGCCTACAATATCTGCCTTATCTTTTCCTGCAAACTTCTCAAATGCTGCATTGCAATCTATGTACCTCCCATCAGTATCTTTAGCCACAACAATATCCGGGCAAAAGTTTACAACCTTAGTCCAAAACTCTTCCTGCAAAGATTCTTTGTCCGCAACATCAAACATGTCTCGCCTCATAACCACACCAATAACATAGTACCACTTAACCAAATCTGCAAATTTTGAATTCACAGCTATTGCCCTTACAAGCTTTACCTCAAAGCAAGAATGCGTTTCTCTTTCGCAATAAATATAATGATATTAAATACAGAATATAAAGCAAGGGAAATCGCTCCTATTTTGGGAACAAGCATTATTGTTTCTATATTAGGAGCAATAATGAAACAGATAAAAATAACTAAAACAATACATTGCAAAGAATACCAAGAACTCATATCGTTGATAAAGAGGAAACGAAAAGAACTTGGTATCAGCCAGCGAGAATTAGCAGCTAAGCTTAATGTAAGCCACTCATACATAGCCAAAATAGAACTTAGAGAACGAAGAGTTGACATAATTGAAATCATAAAAATATTTATTGCCCTTGAATGCAACCCTTGCACTATTATCACAGATATATACCTCAAATTAAAGAAAAAAAACGACTTTAAGCTTTTTTAATGTAAGTACTTATAACCTTAGCCAAGCGTCGTCTCTCTATTGGTTTGGAGAGGTAGTCATTACAACCAGAATTCATACATTTTTCTCTATCTGTCTTCATCGCGTTGGCCGTAAGTGCAATTATAGGAGTCTCTATTCCTTTTTCACGAATCCTGCGTGTAGCCTCATATCCATTCATAACAGGCATTTGAATATCCATTAAAATCATATCGAAGGTTTTATTCTCAGCTTGATCAACCGCAGAACTCCCATCCTGCACAACAGTCACATCAAGCCCAACCTTTTCGAGCAGTTTCTTAATAAGTATCTGATTTGTCCTTGCATCATCGGCAACAAGAACTGAGCCAAATCTCTTACCAAGAGATTCAAGAGAGGTATCCTTCTTGTCATTATTATGTTCAAGCTCACTAATGTCAACACAATTTGGCTCACCAGATTTTATTCTTAATGTAAAGATCGACCCTTTACCTACAGTACTTTCAACAGTAAGATCTCCACCAAGCATTTTGGCAAGATTTTTGGTAATTGCAAGACCAAGCCCGCTTCCGCCGTATTTCCTTGTCGTGCTTGACTCTGCCTGAGTGAAAACTTCAAATATACTATCCTTCTTATCCTCAGGTATGCCTATTCCGGTATCTTCTACATTAAAGACAACAATATTGCCCTGCTTCTCTTCTATCGACTCTACATTTACATGCACATATCCCTCATGAGTAAACTTGATAGCATTGCTAACTATATTAACAATACACTGCTTTAGCCTATTAGGGTCTGTATGAATTATTGCGGGCAACTGCCCTTTCCTGACAACTTTGAATTCAAGCGATTTTCTGTCAGCTTGCGGCAACATTGCTGCTTCTATTGAATTCAATGTTTCTTCAAGACTACAGTCAAGCATCTCGATCTGCAACTTACCTGACTCTATCTTTGAGAAATCAAGTATATCATTTATTAAATTCAGTAAAGTACGCCCTTCACTCCTTATCAAACCTACAAATTCTTTTTGATGGTCTTTAAGAGGTTCGTCAGAAAGCATATCACTAAAACCAATTATAGCATTCATAGGAGTACGGATTTCGTGACTCATATTAGCTAAAAATTCACTTTTAGTCTTATTCGCCTCCTCGGCTCGCTTTACCATAAAGCTAATTTTATCATTGGCCTTTTTGAGATTGTGATTCATGACGCGAAGCTGATCTTCTGAGCGTTTTCGCTCCGTTATATCACGCGCAACCCCAACTATGCCTATCGAATCACCATCAGAAGTAAAAAGCGGCGCTTTGATCGTATCCAGGAGAACCACATGACCATCAGGATATGTAACAGACTCCTCATTGGATCTTGCCTGCCCCTGAGCCATCATCTTCTTATCATTCTCTCTAAAGAAGTCGGCGATATCTTTATCAAACATATCATAATCAGTCTTGCCTATTATTTGATCCCTGCTTCTTCCTACAAATTTCTCAAACTCAGGATTACACCCCATATAAACACCGTCTTTATCCTTAAAGAATATCATGTCAGGTATAGAATCAAGCAACCCTTTTAGAAATGCGTTGGCGTTTTCAACAGCCTTGCGTGAATCGACCCTTTCTGTAACATCCTGATCAACTCCGCGATATCCAATAAGTTTCCCTTCTTTATCAAGAATAGGCTGCCCATTAGTAGAAAGCCATATAGCCTTACCATCTTTAGTCTCTGCCTTATTTAGAAGACCTGAGAACTTTCCTTTTTCTTCAAATATTTTGAAAGCATCTTTCGCAAACTGCTCACGTTCATCTTCTGGATGAAGCTCGTAAAAATGCAACCGACCAACCATCTCATCCCGAGAATAACCAAACACATCAACACATGCATCGCTAACATATGTATACAAACCATCAGCATCAACCTCCCATACAACCTCCCGGCTTTGTTCAGCTATCTGGTCAAAACGCTGCTCTCGCTCTTTTATTTTCTCATTAGCCTCATAGGATTCTGTAACATCACGAAACACAAGCACTGATCCAATAATCTGTTCTTCATCATTCTTTATAGGAGAAGCACTATCAGAGATATGCCTTACCTTGCCGTCTCGGGAAACAAGATCTGTATGATTTGCAAGTTCGAAAACTATGCCTTCCTTCAAAGCTCTTAATGCCGGATTCTCTGCCATCTTGCCGGTTTGATTATTGATTATATCAAACACCTCTTCAAGCGGATAGCCTTTCGCATCTTTCAATGACCAGCCTGTTAATTTCTCAGCAACGGGATTCATATCCCAAACCTTGCCATCCTTATCCGTAGTTATGAATCCGTCACCTATAGAATGCAGCGTTGAGTTTAACAGTTTCTCTTTTTCTGAGAGTGAATTACTCAACGATTTCAGTTTAAAATTCAGTCGCGAAGAATATATATTGAATCCAATAAGCATCAGAATAAAGATAGCGGCAGCAGTAAGCCATTTCCAATAACGACTTAAAATCTTCGTAATTTTCACCTGCCCATATCCCTCGTACGGCTTAGCACCTATATGCATTAGACAATCTGCTACCGACTGATAACTTTGAGGTATTGTCCAGCCCCCGGAGCCGGCATAAACAGCCGCCATAGAATCTTTGGGCATAGCAATGAGAGCTCCCGAAACAATACGGTCCAAATCACTATCACTTTTTACTGAAACAATAGGCCATTCAGGATAAAGCATTGTTGAATGAACAAACGGAAATTCCTCGGTAGTAGGGTATGGATTCACTATTTTAAGTTCATCTACCGAAATATCCGTATCAGCTTCAACGCGTTCAAGTATACCCGTCCTTATAAAACCAACATCACTTTTACCTTTAACAACTTGCCTGATAACATCATAATTATTATCTGCAAATGATAAATCATCAAAATCTTGCAAGATATCAATATTGTTATCGTCCAATTCTCTAAGCACCATATACCAGCCGCCAAACGACTGCTCTCCGGGACTTATTACGCTCTTGCCTTTAAGGTCGTCAATGTCTTTTATATCAGAACGATCGGCTCTGGTTATTATAACCCCGCCATACTGCATAAAATTCCTGCTCTTATATTCAGAAATCATTGTAGCTATCGCAGAAAGCTGATAATTCTTATAAAGCTCAATAAACTGAGCCGGATTTGTAATTATAAAATCAACTGTTTGTTTAGCTGCAGCAACCTTAATTTGATTGAATTCAAGCGGCACAAGTTCAACATGATATTCAGGCACTTTCAAGGTAAGATAGTCAGCAGTAGCAGACCATTGTTCAATACACTTATCTCTACCTCTATTGGCCAGAACACCAAGGCGTAAACACTCTGAATCTTCTGCTCTGTAAACAACTTCTCCATCACTTAAAACAGCTGAATCATCGGGAAGATTATCAAGCATTATATCAAATTCTCTGATTGCTTTATAGTCAAACAACACCCGATTAACGTTGTCATACAAAATTGGTATATCGGAAGTTTCTTTTCCGTTTAATATCTCATTAGCTAATTTCGCAGCATTTCTACCCTGCTCTTTACCACTCACCATTTTGCCGCCGACTACACCCTCGCCAAGATAGAAATCCCAGAGCCCATAGACAGGACATTGAGCAACACCACTTATCATTTGGGCACTTCGTTTAAATGAAAAGAAATTCCCATTTTTATCACGATTGAAAATTGTGAGTAAAACAGCTTCTTTCTCTGGATCAAGATTTCCTACTTTCACAAGTAATTCCGTCATGGAAACATCTTGAACATACTCTATATCCATGCCGGCAAATCTATTACCGATAGTTCTTTGAGCGGCAGCAATCTCTGCATTTCCTGTAATAGTATGATCAGCGACAATAACACACTTCTTTAACTTCCTATGAAGCGTCTTCATCAACATCAAGGTATCAGCGGTATCAGTTCTCTCTGTAACACCTGTAACAGGTTGGCAATTAGCGATCATTTCTTTTGAAAAATTATTTATACCGCAAAAGACAATGGGAGTTCTGCCAAAAAAAGACCTGTTTTTCTTTACAAACTCAAGAGATGCGTTGTCGCTTGAAATGATAACATCAAATTCTGTTGAAGAAAATTTCAGCTTTAACAACTCAAGGAATTGTTCCTGAATCTCACTCGGAGCGATTCTCTTGGCATCCATATACTCAACATGAATGTCAATTTCATCGGAAGCAAGCTCTGCTTCGATTGTTTCAGTGATATCATCTGTCCAGCTTAAGCCTTTGTTGTAAGAATTGATAAGAAGTACATTCTGAGCTTGTGATACGCAGACAAAGATTATGCACAAAGACATAAGTCCTCTAACAAAATCTAATATATAATTGCCAGTATCTGAATACCAACTAAATTTAGCCGGACAATTATCACTCACTTCAAGCCCCTAAGAACTTATTTTCAACAAAATGCCATTCGGCACAACACCGTTGCAACACAAAAATCAACAAAAAATGATTATAAACTAAAATAAGGCAAAAAACAACCTATAAACTTTTTATTAACAAGTTAAAGGAAGTGAAAACAGATATAAACTACCAACTACGATAATCGTTCAAAATCGAAATGATTTTCTATTTTTTGAGACAAAAAAAAAAGATATGACATGTAAGCCAAGTTTTAATTGGAATAAGTTGACGGGGGAACAACAAACATCCTACTGTCCTTAGGTTCTCCACCCAAACGATACTGCAAAGGAGTGCAACCCGTCTTTTTACGGAAAAGTCTCGAAAAATAAGAAGAATCCTTATAGCCGCACATAATAGATATCTCTGATATTTGTATACTGGAGGTCTTTAGGAGCCTCTTGGCGTTACTCAAACGTATCCGTGTAAGATACTCAAGCATTGACATCCCTACTTTTCGCTTAAAACGCTTTGAAAGCGTTGCTCTGTCAACATTTAGATAGGCAATAACCGATTCTATATTCACATCGTAATCATGCCAGTTTCTATGCAAATACCATTGAGCTTGATAAACAAGATTATCCTTTATCATCTCTCTGGCAAGATCTGCCTGAAAGACAAAAAGGTCATGCGCCCTTGATATCGCAAGTACTTGATCTTGTTTGCTCTCACGGTCTATTAATTCAGAAAGGTCCTCAAGCCACCTCACGGGAACCTCACGACATGGAAAAACACCGGTCCACAAACCTGCTGACAATACAGTACTGCTTGCCTGAGGTCCGTCTATTGCAAGGTAACGAAACTCGCACTCATCACTGGTAACCTCAAGACCAAATTTAAGGCCTGGAGTAATCACCATAATATGACCTGCAGAAAGATCGAAAACACCCATATCTTCAATTGTTATACGCAAAACACCGGTTTGACCCCAAGCCATCACTGTATAGGTAGAATACCTTATAGGAGATATATGACCCTTAGGAACATAATAATGACCTACTCCACGCAAACCCAAAGGCAGACCTTTAATCGGTAAAGGACTTGGACGAAATTTTTGTATTATAAGGTATTTATCAGATTTTATCACAAACTTCACCTATAATTTTGGCGATACCGACAAAAGTCTGGCATTCCGATAAAGATCCGTGATTTTTACCAGGCACCCGAATATAATAATACCGTTTTCAACTTTTGCTATAGATATCAATGCTACATATAAGATTCTAACACAAATTAATCTAAAAAACAAATATTTGTTCTTATTTTTTAATGCTTATATCAAATTTTACTAATTAAATGTAAACTTATTTTCTTTATCTTTCGTTTCAAGCTCTTTTTAACACAAAACCTCCCACAATTGTACTCTCAAGGACATTTATGCCGCCTTTGAGTTTGCCTTACAATTACGATTCTGTTATATTAAGGGTTTTGCAGTAATTCGAATTCTAAGATTAAACAAAGGGAAACTATTATGGATAAGGCTCTATCTGACCTAATAAAAATATCCAACAAAGTTGGCAGTGATGTTACATTAGTTCAGGGCGGCGGTGGAAATACCTCCGTTAAAAGCGAAGACGGCAATTACATGTTCATCAAAGCAAGCGGAACAAGCTTAAAAGAGATGAGCGAGACAAAAGGCTGGCGAAGAGTAAACATCTCAAGACTCAACAGATTGATGACTGACGAAGTGTTGACTATCTGCGATGTTGATACAAGAGAACGTGAAGTCGTCGGACGTTTGGCGTTATCTTGCGATGATGATGTAACAAGCGGCGCAAGACCATCCGTAGAAGCCCCTCTGCATGCAATGCTTGATAAATACGTTATACACCTGCACCCTTCAACTGTTGGTGCATGGGTTAACGCAAAAGAAGGCAAGAAACTCATTGATGAGCTTGAGAAAAAAGCCTCAATCAATGCTCTTTGGGTACCATACTGCGACCCGGGATACATCCTTTCCTGCAAAACAGCAAAACTGATAGAAAAGTACGAAAAAGAAAATAACACAAAACCTTCCGTACTTATGCTTGACAAGCACGGCGTATTTGTAGCCGCCGAAACCGCAAATGCGGCAACAAAACTTGTTGACAAAGTAATTGAGGTTTGCTCTACAGGCCTTAAAACTCCTAAAAAGGCAAAGATAAAGGCTTCTAAAGAAGAAATAAACGATACAAAGCTTGCTATCCGTAAAGCTTATTTCGACATTGATAATACAAGAGGCGTAATAAAGTATTTCGCAGATGACGAAATTGCATCATACTGCCAGTGCGACCAGATAAAAAAGATGCTTGCTGCTTCTGCTCTTACACCTGATGAGCTGGTTTACTCAAACGGTCCGGCAATATTCATAAACAATACAAAACCAGAAGCGATCGCAAAAAAAATAGCCTCGGCAAAAGCCAAAGGCGGCAAAACTCCTGCAGCATTGATTGTGCAAGGCCAGGGACTGTTTGTAGCAGCCACAGCAAAACGTGCAGCGATAATACGTGACATAGTGGCAAGCTCACTGTTCATAAGATTCAACGCCCTCAATAAAGGCGGCGGAATACGTGCCCTCACAAAGGCCCAGCAAGAATTTATAAACAACTGGGAAGCTGAAGCGTTCCGCAGTTCACAAGCAGGCGGAACTGCGGGCGGCAGACTCAAAGGCCGTATTGCAGTAGTAACCGGCGGAGGCAGCGGACTTGGAAGAAGCACTGCATTAGGACTTGCAAGAGTTGGTGCTTTTGTCGCGGTAGCTGATATAGACGAATCCGCTGCAGCAGAAACGGTATCGATCATCGAAGGAGAAACAGGTCTCGAAGCAATGGCTATAAAGTGTAATGTCACTGATGAAAACAACGTCAAAGCCGGCTTCGACAGTATACTTGATAATTGGGGCGGACTTGATATCGTTGCCAACTGTGCGGGCGTTGCTCCGGCATTCTCACTTGTTGACTTGCCTGTTGATAAATGGAGATTCGCACTTGAGGTCAACCTCACAGGCTACTACCTAATGGCTCAAAATGCCGCAAGAATCATGATAAAACAAGGTATTGGCGGAAGCATGGTACACCTCAGCTCTAAGTCAGGTCTTGATGCCAGCAAGAACAATACACCTTATAACGCAACTAAAGCGGGTGAACTTCATATGTCTCGCGGCTGGGCAATAGAGCTTGGCCAATACGGCATAAGAACAAACTGCGTATGCCCGGGTAACGTATTCGAAGGTTCTAAAATATGGAATCCCGAATACATCAAGGTGTGTGCGAAGAAATACGGAATCAAGCCGGAAGAAGTTATACCTTACTATGTAAGCAAGGCAACCCTGGGAATAGAAATCAAGGGTCAGGACATAGCCGACTCAGTGGTATTCCTCGCATCAGACGAAGCCAGAGTAATAACCGGCCAGACAATCGTAGCCGATGCAGGACAGGTATTCGTCCGCTAATAACTTAGCTCAAACTATAATACCCAGAACTCCCCTGTCGACCGCAACAGTCTTCAGGGGAGTTTTTTATGACTTTCACTATATTCTTAACAAGTAATAAACTATTCACAAATTGTTGCTTATGAATTTTGTGTTTGTATAATAAGCAAATCATGTATGAATCTTCGGATACAATAACTGCCGTCAGCAGTGGCTCTGCCAATGGCCTGCGGCATATAATAAGACTAAGCGGCAACGAAGCGGCAAATGCGTTAAGCATCTTCAGCCCCTGCATTAATGCCTCAGAGAGAGGCATAATCAATGGGCGTTTGGATATAATGCGGATGAGCTTTGATGCAATCGCTTATGTATTCCCGAAAGGTCAAAGTTATACAGGCGATGAACTGATCGAACTTCACGTTGAGTGCCCGTTATGTATAACAGAAAAGATACTTGAAAAACTTTGCGAAAATAATAATGTGAGACTGGCCGAAGCAGGCGAGTTTACGGCAAGAGCATTCTTCAACGGCAAGCTTGATCTCACGCAGGCTGAGGCGGTTGCCCAGATAGTATCAGGCAGCAATGCGTTTCAACTGCAGGCTGCCCAGAAGCTCCTAAAGGGAAGGCTATCGGAAAAAATAAGCAATCTGCGAAGACAGATACTCGAGCTTCTGAGTCTACTTGAAGCAGGACTTGATTTCAGTGAAGAAGATATAACATTCATAACGGAAAGCCAGGCCGCCAAGCGGGTAGAGCAAATAACATCCGGCCTCAGAGAGCTCATAACAAACAACATCAAGTACGAACGCATGATAGGATTGCCGGCTATCGCAATAACAGGCTGCCCCAATGCAGGTAAAAGCTCATTGATGAATGCTATGCTCGGCAAGGAAAGAAGCATTGTTTCCTCAGTAAGAGCAACAACCCGTGATGTGATAAGCGAAGTATTTGAGTTTGACCGTTTCTCCTGCATATTGAGCGATTGCGCGGGTATAATCAAGGACAATGCGATTGACGAGATAGACGCTATAGCCCAGAATTCCGCAATGGAAACCATTAAAAGTTCGGATATGGTAATATTCTGTGTTGATATCACAAAAACAGATTTCACTGACGAGCAAACTCTATTTGAATGTTTCAGCAACAACACCATAGCACTTGCTACCAAAAGCGACAAGCTAACTGAAAATGAGCTTCAAAAAAGAATCGCAAAGCTTGAAAGCATATTCAATATTAAATTCACACCAATCTGTACATCTAAAAATGATGATGTGATTGTCTTTATAAAGATGCTTGAAAATGAACTGGCACTACTTTGCGGCAGCAGCAAAGGAAGCGAAGAAGTCATAGCTGTAAATCGGCGTCACTATCAAACACTCGAGAAAGTATTAGCGAATGTAAGCGATGGACTGAAAGAAGTAAAGAACGGTAACGATGAACTTACGGCAATGTACCTCAGAAGCTCATATATGGAGTTGTCCGATTTGAACGAGCAGCAAAGTATTGATGAAAGTATCCTCGACACAATATTCTCCAACTTTTGTATAGGGAAATAGAGACCTGCAAAAAACACTCTATTAAAGAAAATGTTCAATATATTATTTTTCACAATTTTCGGCGTATTCATGGTAATGGCTCCAGGAGCTTTTCTAACAAAGAAAAACATAATCACTCCCGGCGGCCTCAAAGACATATCCAAGCTGCTTGTATATTCAATCTACCCGTGCCTGATATTCTCATCTATTACACAGAACTTCACGCTCAAGGGATTATTTGCCGCATGGCCTCTTCCTGCAAGTTCAATGATGATAATGCTCAGCGGATATTTCATTGGTTTGACAGTAACATTGTTCATAAGATTCAAAAAAGAAAAAGAGAAACATGCTTTCCTCTTCCAAAGTACGATAAATAATTATTCATTCCTGCCTATAGCTGTAGTTGCCGAGATATTCGAGCCGCAGGCTGTTGCTGCATTGATATTCTCAACACTTGGTGCGGAAATAACGGTATGGACACTCGGAGTTTTCATACTAACCGGTCACAAAGTTGAAAAGAAAAGTCTTAAGCACCTTTTATCTCCCCCTCTTCTGGCTCTATACACTGCACTGATATGGCTCGGCATATTCCAGATCACCGGTGCATCCAAAACACTATACACTGAAAACAACTCCTTGCTGTACTATTTCCACAACACTACCAAACTGATAGGCCAAGCAACAATTCCACTTGCAATGATAATAGCAGGTGCAAGACTTGCGAATATGAAACTCGGAAATATCAACCGTTACACATGGATAATATGCGGCTTAAGACTTCTTATAATACCCCTCATCGTTGCATTCATGCTTAGATTCATGCCGCTGACAGATCAATGGAGGTCGGTAATGCTTGTTGTTGCAGTGATGCCTGTATCCCTTGCCAGCTCAATGCTAAGCGAGATATACAGAACAGACGACGACATAGTAAACAGCACAGTTCTAATGACTCATCTTTTGAGTCTTCTTACAATCCCTCTGCTGCTGGCTATACTGCTGTAAGGCATGTATTAACAGTTATTTTTCTTCGGTATTTTCACCGCTTATGTCAGCGTCAACCATATCAGCCAGCAATTTCGCTGTCTGTTTGAACGGTAAAACATCGGCCGCTTTCTCAAGCTCTTCCTTTGCCCATGCAGGTTCTTCGATTTGGTAATAGATATAAGCAAGCAGGAACGAAAGCTCACCGGCGCCGCTCCTTGCCATCCATCGCTGTATGTCAACGATTCTATTTTCCAATACGTCCCTGTCACCAAGCATTTCAACAAGGTCAACCTTGACAGCTATATAATCTGGATAAAGCATAAGTGCTTTATTGAGGTAATACGAACTGCTCATATACTCACCGGCACCAAGAAGTGCAAGCGACTGACCTGCATAGACAAGAGGATCTTCCCTGCGGAATATCGAAGCAAGCGAGTAAGCATCGGCTGCTCTGTAGAACTCACCCTCATCCATAAAATCTTCAGCCTTCTTCATATAGCTGTTGAACTTATCATCAGAATAGCCGGCAAAGCTCTTGAACTCGCCAAGTACCCCGCGAGCCTTCATCCTCATATCCTTCTTATCAGAGAAATCCACATCTTCTCTACTTCCCGTATCTTCCTCCTTAAGAGATGTTGTACCCTCAATACCAAGGCTGTCACCATTAAGAACATCGGCAATATCTCTGCCTGAAACCTCAGCTTCAAGACCAACTTCTTTTTGTTTCTGCCTTATTTGATCAAACACATTCTCAGCGTCAGCAGCAACATCACCGTAAAGCTCCTTGGTATCACCTTTGAATTCTTTATCCATTATGAGGCCGAGATCCGAACGCCCCGGCAAAGACTCCTGAGAATCTATCCTGTACTTTTTAGACAGCAAATCCCGCTGCCTCTGTACCTGTTCCGGAGTACGCAAATTACGTTCTTTGAGATAATACTCAAAATCTTTAATATCCTCTGTAAACGGTCTCAGATCAACACTTTTTGAATAAGTCTGGGCTATTATCTTATTAGCATTATACTGATCGAATTCAGGCATGCCGCTCTTAAGAGAAGATTTGTCACGTGATATATAAGGCAGTTTATAAGAAGTTTGAGGATAATTACTTATATTAAGCCCTGTAGCCGTTTTCGGATATACAGTTCTCGGAAGTGAACCGGTCACAGGACTGTAATAGCTCCCACTGTAGGGATTGGTAGAATTACCCAATGACGATCTGTATGGCACAACTCCTCTATAAACACTGCCTGTGCCCACTCTTGGACTTACACGACTCGAACTCTGTGACGGCGGAGTATTATAGGAAGCACGTGCATTTTGTCTGGCAGAGACCCTCGCATCATACCTTTGTACACCGGTACCGTCAGTAGGGCTTGATGCTGCAAAGAGTTCTACTGTCAAAAGAAACGATACTATAAAAAAAATATTAATTTTCATATTTCACCTCACTATTCACCTTTATAATCAGGTTTTTGTGCCCACTTAAGTTTGTACGCCAGGGTGTCCCACTGTGTTCTTACCGGATTATTTATAACGTTGAATACTGATGGATCTTTTGATATCTCGATAATACTGTCGCAGCCTATAGTACAAAGAGTCTCTCCATCACAGCCAACTATAGACTCCTTATCTATTCGTACAGGATAAATCTCAATCTTGCGATTTGAACCTATAACTATAGGCCGGAAACTGAGAGAATGAGGGTTAAGAGGCGTAATTGTTATTGCCGAGAGTCCGGCCGCTATTATAGGGCCTCCGGCGGAAAGACTGTAACCGGTTGATCCTGTAGGGGTTGCAACAATAACACCATCACCTACACAACTGGCAAGCGGCTTGCCGTCAACAGCAATCTCAAGTTCGATCATTTTCAGTGGAGAACCCGGTATTATAGCAACCTCATTTACCGCGGTTGCAGAAATATCTGCTCCATTATGCACATTACACCGCAGCAGCATGCGTTTTTCTACAGCCAAATTACCGGCAATCAGATCATCAAACACATCCTCAAGCTCATCAACGCTGAATTCGGCAAGATAACCAAGACGACCCACATTGACACCTACAACAGGAACATCAAGCTCTGAAAGTTCACGGGCAGCCCTGAGTATGGATCCATCACCGCCAAAAACAAAGGCAAAATCAACACCCCTGAGAGTATCAATACCGCATTGGCCGCCATAACAATTAGCTATTATTTCAAGCTTATCCGAGGCAATGGACTTAAACCTCTCAACGGCTTCACGGCAGCTGTCTCTGGCACAATCACCAAATATTACACATTTTTTGCCTTGTTTATCCATAAAAAAGATTATAACCCGCTAACCGTAAAAATCAACTCAATTAAGCTATATATTATTTGTCTTACACAGCTCACCCGCCGCTTTTCTTCACTTTGTAACCCATTTTAGACAGCTCATCAACAAGCTGATCCCGTTTATCGCCCTGTATTTCTATCACATGGTCTTTTACAGTTCCGCCGCAGCCGCATTTATTCTTTAATTTAGTAGATAGCTTTTTCAAATCGTCACCACCAAGCGGCAGACCGGTAATAACTGTAACCCCCTTGCCTTTACGCCCCTTCGTTTCTCTGCCAACTCTGACAATACCATCCCCTTTAGGAATAATATTCAATCCGCTGCATTGACACTTACCCTCTGGCTGGCCGCACCCAGGACACATTCTTCCATGCTCTGTGGAGTAAACAAGCCCGCCGGTATTATTTTTTCTGCTCATACGCTTAATCGCTTCCAATCATGATTATATAACTTACTCCGACATCATCGTTAAGAATATATCTTAAATTTATAGAAAAATAGTTCAAGATGTTTTATACATACTTGACTTAAACTTATCCAAATCTTAATATAGAAATCATGGAAGAGATTATTATACTGAAAGCATTCGAGGATAATTACATATACCTTTATCGTTACGATGATGCTAAGGTCATAGCTATAGATCCCGGTGATGGCGAAGTTGTCGTCAAGGCACTGAACGAAAAAGGCCTTGAATTGTCGCATATTCTCATAACGCACAGCCATTTCGATCATATCGGCGGAGTTGAGATGCTGAAACGCAAAACCGGATGCGTTTCACTGGCGATGAAAGATGAACAATCGCTCACCATTGGATCTTCCAAGGTAGAAACAATCGCCACGCCCGGCCATACAAAAGATTCCGTATGTTATTATATAACACCATCAAATGAGCTGACCGGTATACTGTTAACTGGCGACACTCTCTTTACCGGAGGCTGCGGCAGACCAATGAGCTGCAAAAGCTCAGTACTGTGGAATTCACTCTGCAAACTTGCCCAACTGCCAGGCGAAACCCTCATGTATCCCGGACACAACTACACTATTGAAAATTACGAATTTGCGCTTTCAATAATACCATCAGACCAAACTATAAAAAATGCATTTGCTAATGCTCAAAAACTTGAAGACCAGGGTAAAGATATCATCCCATCTACGTTGAATTTCGAGAAAAAAACAAACATATTTCTCAAATCATCTGATCGAGAGGTCAAAAAAGCACTTAAAATGCAAGACAACACCGCAGGTGAGGTCTTCGCTGAGCTTAGGATGAGAAAAAACATCTTCGGCTGATAAGGCCAATGATTCTTTTCCGCTCCCAAAGCCCTCAAAAAAACTGATTAAAAGCGAAAACGAGTTTTTATACCGCAAAAAACAGTGACTTTGCAGTGTTTTTTTCGTTTTTTTATACTAATTATATCAAATAAATGACACAAGATAACAATCCTTGATACCGCAGGCATCTTCTGACAAGTAAAACATATAAGAACCTGCAAAACAAGCAGATATGAGCAAGCTTTAGAAAAATAAACAAAATTTATCTATAACAGATTAACCCATCAAAAAAACTTCTTCAAGCCCATTTATAGGTATTTTAACGCCATTTGCGTTTTTATCTTGTTTTATAAAGATGTGAGAGGTATAATTGTAAATTAGAATTTGTAGTCCGACAATTCGCTGACACCAGGGAAGTTCTGAAGGATAAGAGATTCGTATAAAAACCTCGGTATAAAAGTTGCCTCGTTGGCAGCTTTAATAGTTTGTTGGGGTGCGCGAAGAGTATAGTAGATTATGGTTAGTTTTACCAGAAACTAAATAGCTTGAGAGCCTTTCCTAACGATGTGGGCGAAGTAATTGCCTCTCTCCTAATAGGCCTGGAGAGTAAAAGATAGGGCCAAAGTACCCCAGAATTGGAGAACAAAAATGGGCAAAAAATTGTATGTCGGAAATTTGAGTTATGGTATTGACAGTGCGAAACTTAGTGAAGTATTTTCAGAGTTTGGTACAGTTGAAAGCGCAAATGTAATCATGGACCGTGAAACAGGCCGCAGCAAAGGCTTCGGTTTTGTTGAGTTCAGCACTGAGGAAGAAGCTCAGAGTGCTATAAGCGAACTTGATGGTCAGGATTGCGATGGTCGCGCTCTTAAGGTTAATGAAGCAAAGCCAATGACTAACCGCGGTGGCGGTGGTGGACGCGGCGGCTTCGGTGGTGGACGCGGCGGCTTCGGCGGCGGCGGAAGAAACCGCTATTAATCGATTGCGATAAGCCAATTACAAAGCCCGAAGATCTTTATGGTCTTCGGGCTTTTTTTGTTTTAAATCTCACAGAAAAACCTTATATATCACTGCTTTAATACTTGACATATATATACATAATATCTAAAATTACGCATAATGTTGCAATTAAAAATCATTTGATCTAAGGAGCCGTATATGATTAGGACTGATATTAGGCGTCATATGGACATAATAGCAAGAAGCGTCTGTGATAAAAATATCTACAGCGAATTTCTTAAAGATTCTTTTGACCTCATCGATTCCTGCAAAACCTACCTTGCCCCTGCTGAAGACATAAACTCGCTGGAGCTTGCACACCTTGTACCGGAAGTAGCAGAGTCAATGCTTGCTATATATCTTGGTATAAACGATGCCGTATGCAATAAGGGCCTCGTCACAGCCCTCTTGCCGCAGCACGGCCACAATAATGTATTCGTATTCGACCCTCAAGTTTACAGCGGCTCTGACAATGTACCCCAAGGCACGATAGATGCCAAGGCCGTATTAGCAGGCTTTGAACCGCCGAATACTACATGGAATCCGGACTGGACATACGTAATGATCTCCGATCCTGCAAGAAGCTTCTCAAGCCTTTGGCAGGAAAAAGGTTACATCGATACAATACCCGCAAAGTTTGAAGATTTCACGATGATGAGCGATCATAACGAAAGCAAGGTATGTGTATTTATCTCGGATAAAGCATTTTCTCATCCGGTAAACGCGGCAAGGGATTACCTAAATGACGCAAGAGACCGCGGTAATAAAATGGCCGGAGAATTCATTATACCTGAAAAAATACACGATGAATTTGACGGTCTCGTACCAGTCGTACTCCATCAGGGGGAAAAGCTCTACGTAGCGACCACAGACATGGGTCCGTGCGCTCACGGCTGGACAAATATTCATCCCGACAATCAAAAACTTGCGGTAGTAAATGAGAACTCGGCCGTACCTATGGATTTAGTCATCAATAAACCGCCTGTAAACAAAAAATACGCCGAAGAGCTCAAGCCGCCTATGGGCAGTGCTGATATGACAACCGACTGGTTCAAAAGAGGTTCGGCAATATGGAGAAAACCTGTATTGCAAGGCACATTCAAGGGATAGTAAGGAACGAACAATGGCAAGAAACAATAAGATCATGGTCGCAGGACATATATGCCTGGACATAACTCCATCTTTCAAGAACTACAGTGGAAATATTAACGATATACTGTGTCCGGGTAAATTAGTTAACGTCGAAGACGCCGTACTATCAACAGGAGGAGCTGTTTCAAACACCGGCATGGCTATGGGCAAAATAGGCATTGATGTAATGCTCAACGGCAAAATTGGTGACGACCATTTTGGTACCATAATAAAGAACCTCGTAGGCAAAGACAGAAGCAAGTCATTCAAAGTTGTTTCAGGTCAAAGCAGTTCATATTCCGTTGTACTTGCAATACCGGGTATTGACAGGATATTTCTTCACAACCCTGGCACAAATGACACCTTCACCAGCAATGACATAGACTACGATGCAGCCATGGAATGCTGTTTGTTTCATTTCGGTTACCCGCCGCTTATGAAACAAATGTACCTCAATCAAGGCAGTGAACTGGTAAAAATATTTGAAAAAGTTCAAAAAAACGGCACAATAACAAGCCTTGATATGACGCTTCCCGATCCTGACAGTGAATCAGGCAAAGTAGACTGGCCGGCAATAATTAAGAACACATTGCCATTTGTCGATATATTCATGCCAAGCATAGAAGAGATAGCCTATATGCTTGACAGGAACATGTTCACAGAGAAAAAGAATAGCGGCAAACACGATCCCGTTCTTGCTTATGATGCCTGCGATTGTGAACTGCTTGCGGACAAACTTCTCGCAATGGGAGTTAAGATAGTGGCAATCAAATGCGGTATCAATGGGTTGTTCCTGAAAACAGCACCCAAAGAAAAACTTACTGCACTATCGAACAAGATGAATATTGAACTATGGGCGGATCAAAAGATGTGGATGCCGTCTTTCTTCGCAGAGAAATTCGCGTCCGCCACAGGAGCAGGAGATGCGACTATAGGTGGGTTCCTTGCCGCGGTAGTGAATGAATGCGGCCCCAGAGAATCGCTTGCAATCGCTAATGCAATGGGGCTTCAGAATGTAGCTCAGTTCGATACATTAAGCGGAATCGGGACATGGGAAGATACCGTCAGAATCGCAAACGATTCGTCATTGAAGCAGAATCTGCATGAGAATGTAACAGAGAACTGGCATTACGATTCAGGTAACCGTGTTTATATACCTGCATGAGAGAATAGAAAATATAAAACCTCAAAATATACAGAACAGAAAGCATAACTAAATGAAAGAACACGTGTTTGTAGGATTTGGATTTGGTCCGATTCAGAGCGGACTGTTTGCCTCAGAGGCATTCAAGAGCGGCAACTTCAAACGGATAGTCATTGCAGAAATCGACCAATCGCTGATAGACGCGGTTGAAGCCTCCGGCGGAAGCTACCACGTAAACGTAGCGGGCCAAAATGGAATCATAGCCGAAAAAATCGATGGCATAGAAATGCTCAACCCCACTGTCGACGAGCAGAGAGAGCAGATTATTGATGCAATCAGCGAAGCAACAGAAATAGTAACATCGCTGCCTTCTGTGAACTTTTACGATTCTCCTAAAGGCGTAGCCTCAACAATTGCAGCCGGCATCAAAAAAAGCACTTCACCCGGCACTATTATTTATACCGCCGAAAACAACAACCATGCCGCGGAAATTCTAACCGAAGCTGTTAAGAAATACATAGACATAGACCCGAAGCATACTCAGTTTCTCAATACAGTCATCGGAAAGATGAGTCAGGTAACAAACGACCCTCAACTTATCGAAGCCAAAGGGCTAAAGACAATCGCCGAAGGCTATGGCAGAGCATTTCTTGTAGAAGAATTCAACCGCATACTCGTAACAAAGACCAACCTGCCTTCACTCAAACCAGGAATAGAAGTATTTGCAGAGAAAAGCGACCTGCTTCCATTCGAAGAGGCAAAATTATACGGGCACAATGCAATACATGCCCTGCTGGCATATCTTGGCCTTGAGAAAGGCTATCGTACCATGGATCAGCTCGCTGATGATAAAGAGCTTATGGATATAGCAAGAAAAGCCTTTATCGATGAATCAGGTCAGGCACTTATAAAGAAATATGCCGACCTTGGAGATGAACTCTTCACCGAAGCTGGCTACAAAGACTACGCAGAAGATCTTCTGAAACGAATGACCAATCCATACCTTGCAGACGCAGTTGACAGAGCCGCCCGTGACCCGCAGCGAAAGCTCGGCTTCACCGACCGCCTTTTCGGCACCATGCACCTTGCCCTCAAACACGGTATTGAGCCGGTCAATATGGCAAAGGGAGCAAAAGCAGGAGTCAAGGTGTTGCTTGAAGAAAACGAACCTTCTGCACAGGCCGTTCAAAAAGCCCTCAAAGAACTCTGGGATGGGGATATCGATCAATATGCCGATAGAATGATACAAATGGTCGCATAGTCCCTGAATTGAAAAAATTAAACTGTAAAATCACGAAAAGGTCCGGTATTGAAGCCGGACCTTTTACGTTTAATCAAGGAGGTATTTGCAGTTATGTTTTGTGTTGTTGTTTGTCTGGACATAAAAATACGGGCCTTGTGATTTCTCACAAGACCCGCTTTATATAGCCCCAAGGGGAATTGAACCCCTGTTTTCAGGATGAAAACCTGATGTCCTAGTCCACTAGACGATGGGGCCGTCAATCAGCTTTCAAAGCTGTTATCAAGCATTTCGCAAGCATATTTCCTTCGCCCGTTTAAGCGTTGGAGCGGATATAATACTGTTTAATTCCACTATTGCAAGCGTTTTTTTTGAAAAAAGATAAAATTTCAATTCACAGCGGCAACAAACTCAGCTGCCGCGCTTCTTTTCGCTCTTTTCAAGCTCTCCAGAGCGGTCTTTTTCAAGGTTGATATCGGCGAAATCCTGATCATTTATGGGCAGTCTGACATTTAGGCCGGAGCATCTGTCAATTTCGGCTGTCGCATTTTCAACTTTTATATCAAGCAGATGCCCGCCGAAACTCTTATCTTCCGAAATAAAGTGCAGATGGAAACCGGGTACGTTTATCTTGCCGACAAACTGCTGCAGGCAGAACCCAACAAGCCGCCCCTTTATATTCTCAGCAGTAAATTCAGGTTGATTCTTAGCTACTTCCACAAGCGGCGGATAAGGCTTCTTCTGCGGCGGCACGCTTCTTGTATGCACATAACTAAACCTGCCCTCTATCACAATAGCCGCCGGCACATTATCAGAGCCTATAAGACCCGCTATCTGCTCCTGCAGCGAATCATAATCACACCCTGAAAGCTCCAGCGTATCCTCAGACTCAAACCACAGCACAGAAGCAAAAGGAGTTGTAACACTATCCTGCGGCCGGCTTATACTGCCGTCATAGCGAACCTGATATATAACGCCGTCTATCATAGCCATCTCGCCGTCAAGAGAGTCGAAAGTACCGATGCCAGTATCACCGTAGCCCTCAAGCTCATCAAGCGTCATAAACCCGCCGTAAGAGCCCGCAAGAAGAGCATCAATAGTAGAGGCCTGAGTAATAACATCCCCCTGCCGCTGCTGACACCCGCAACTGAAACAAACACAAACAGCAAAAGCCAAACAAACAATAAAACGACAAATTTTCATTGCAACTTAATCCTTCAATAAAAAACTTAACTCAAACTGCTGTATGCAGAAACATATCCGGCAACATTGGGCAGTGCTATCAGCAGTATACCTATTATTGCTATCGGCCACCAAAGCAGACTGTCCTCAAATTTATCGAGCAGCCAGAAATATATTGATGCGAAGATAAACACCACCACTGACGCCACAAGACACAGCATAAAACTATGGCCCATAGCAAGCGAAAACAGAAGATTCACAACCGTATAGATACCGGCAGTCCAGAACGGCATATTGGTTTGGATGAGAAACTTGACAAGTGCGATAACAATGAACAATTTTAAAATAAACATTATTCTCCAGCCTTTAATTAAACACCAATTCGTTTGCAACAGATTAATATTAGTTAATAATAGGAATTTGTCAACAACATTACAAAACCGGCAAAGATATTAACTTTCAGAAAAGGCGTCAAAAAAGCTGACACTTAGGAGGTCAGGCGTTATCGGGATGGCCGCTTCTCCATTTCTCCATGATTCGGTTAACCTCCTCAAAGCTCATGTCATACCAATCAAGGTAGACCTGTGCCACCGCCATAAAGTTTGGCGGAGTTTCGAGTATGATTATTTCGTCAGCAAGCCCGCTAAGCTGAGCTTTGGCAGTAGGCCCTGCCACGGGAGAAGCCACTACGACCTTTGCCGCGCCCTGATTACGGCAAAACATCAAAGAAGCACGAACAGTGGAACCCATCGCGATTCCATCATCAATGAGAATAACTGTGCGTCCCTCAATTGGAGGCAGAGGGTTGCCGCCGCGGAGCTTATCGATTCGTTTCTTTATCTCGGCAACCTGCTGCTCTTTTATAAGTTCTATCGTTTCGGAATCTACCTGACTTGCCGCCCATGGATGCATGAATACAGAGCCATCCTCGGCCACCGCACCGAACCCGGCCTCAGGATTATACGGCAGAGGCAATTTACGCGTTACAAGCAGGTTCAGCTCAGCTCCTATCATCTCCGCGGCCTGCGCGGCAACTGCCACCCCGCCGCGGGCAATACCAAGCACCAAAACACCCTGATCTTTGTATCCCATCAGTGCAGCCCCAAGCTGTCTTCCGGCATCGTCTCTGTCTTTGAACATATTTTTCTCCTTACCTCAAATTGCATACTTCATCTACGATAGTAGTACAGAAATCAGCGGTTGTCAACTATCTTGTGAGGAGAAACGAAAAAAGCCGTCCTAAAACATTGTCTTAGAACGGCTTATGTAATTCAGTGGAGCCAATCGGGATCGAACCGACGACCTCTTGCATGCCATGCAAGCGCTCTCCCAGCTGAGCTATGGCCCCAAAGAGAGGCAGATAATAACAAAAACAGCTATTACAATCAAGCTTATTTCAAAAAAATTATACGCTTGTCTTTATCCGCAAGGCCAACTTCAATCACAAAATCACTCTTGAAGCATACCAATATTTTTCATCCAATTTTCGCAGAGTTTTTTCCATAAAGCCAGTTCTTCCCTTACCGGCTCAGGACCAAAACCGTGACCGCCTTTGTCAAATATATGAAGCTGAGCATCAACGCCTGCCTTATTCAAAACAGTATAATATCTGACGCTGTTTTCAACTGGTACGGCAGCATCATCTCCGGCATGAAACAGAAAGGCCGGCGGAGTTTTTGAGTCTACATGGAGCTCATTGCTGAGCATATTCTCCATCTGGGCATCATGCTCCTTACCAAGCAGATTTATCATCGAACCGGTATGCCTGATATCACTTTGGAAAGAAATAACCGGATAGCCGAGAATAGTAAAATCAGGCCGCAGATTTTCTTTCGCCTCGCCATCAGTCAGGAAATCATGTCGCCAATGAACAGAAATACTGGAAACCAGATGCCCGCCGGCAGAAAAACCAATTACGCCAACTTTATCCGCATCAATCTTAAACTCTTTGGCACTTGACCTAACCACGCGAATCGCCTGTTGCAAATCACACATCGGCCATGGATAACCATACTCCTTGACTCTATACCTGAGCACAAACGCAGTCACACCAATAGAATTAAACCATTTAGCAACCTTGTAGCCTTCTTTTTCAATTGCAAGGCCTCCATACCCTCCACCAGGACAAACTATCACTGCAGTATCAACACGCTTTGATTCATCAGCAGCAAACACTTCCAAAGTCGGCTCACAAACAGAATAAACGCTCTCTCCATTATCAACCTCCTCTATGCCCTCAACTACAGGTCCAGGCACCTTTTGTCCCCAGATTTTTATCAACTGATTTCCCCGCACAGAATTTTCTGAAGCCAAAGCTGTCACGCTACCCGTCACCATAATCAAAAATCCTAATAAATATACTTTTCCCATATCATTTCCTGTTCTGGTCTTCTAAAATCATAAAGATTAAACAATACAATTGAGTCTAATATTGAATTGAAAAATCAATCACTGCAAAGCTCCGGAATACTCAGCAAAGTTCACCGCCGCAATATTGGCAGCGATCGAACGAATTTGGAGAAGGCCTTCCGCATTCAGCACACAGAAGCAGACTTTTATAGTCAACCGTCTTTGTAACCCGGTTGCCTATGGGCATATCCATAATTTCAGAAATCCGTTCAGCAACCTCTCTTGAATCTTCAGATTGAGTGCCTATCCAGTCGAGATGATACCTGTCAAATAACCAGTTGCTTGTACGCCCGCCTTCACCATAATACTTCGCAAGCACAACCTTATCTTCATCGACTGTACGAATAAGTATCGTGAAAATCTCGTATGTATCTCTGCTGTAGTCATAACGACGACCTGAAAAATCAAGATCTTCCACTTCCTTATAAGTATAATCAAGACACCTGATCTGTCCAAAACGGATTACTTTTGACTTTTTGAAAAAATAGAGAATTCTGCTGCTTATAGTTACCGACTGAGTATCTCTGCACACTTCAACACTGCGTATCCGAAGAAACAGTGAGATAAGTCTGAAAATAATCGCAGTACTTATCCTGACCCTGCCATCTTCAATCTTAACTAACGGCCTTATTGCAAGTAGACGTAGAGCAAACATATCATCAAATTAAATGAGTTACAATATTATACTGGCAAGTGCCTTGTTAAGCAGTTGAAACATATTATATATCACTTTGTCCGTCACACCTGAGTAAACAAGCACAAGAACGACACCAAGCCATATCATATTCCACTTAGAGGAGCTTATTGGTCTCATACCCGGTATTATGCAGGGCCATATTTTACTGCCGTCAAGTGGAGGTATAGGCAGCAGATTAAGCATCATAAGGATGCCGTTTATAAGATAAGTCGCCTCAACAAACCCTATCAAAGGCGTTTCTTCTGTTGAAAACTTGAGAATGACCATACATACAATGCAAAGCAGAAGATTCGCAGCCGGCCCTGCAAGAGAACTTAGAAGATAGTAAAACTTGGGACGCTTGAAGTTGTAAAGGTTGACCATCACCGGCCTGCCCCAGCCAAAACCAAGCACAAAAAGAGCAAGAGTCCCCAATGGAGAAAGATGCTTGAGCGGATTAAGAGAAACCCTGCCTTGAGAATACGCAAGTCTGTCGCCAAGAAGCATAGCACTCCAGGCGTGAGCCGCCTCGTGAAAGGTTATACCGATTATAAGACCGGGCAAAAATGTAAGAAAATATTCAAGATGCATATAATGCTTCTATGTTTGTAAAAAATCCGCTAACCAATACGACAGAGAACACTTCAACCAACATTATTGAACTGCTAATCTGCCAAAACCAATAACTATAATATTCTATAGTATAGCGGTTAGTTTTTTTATTACAAACATTAAATCATTACACGCGGAAAATGTTGAGAGAAATATTTTCTTACATTCCCGTTGCATATATTTCTTCTTAGAGGCTCTTTATTAAATTATACTTCCAAGCAAAGCTTGCAGTTGGTCTTCCTGCTCAATTATAGACTCCACAAGTTTTATCTGAGTGCGGCAGCGATCTATATTATGCTCTGGATATTTAGTCTTGAAATAAGTATCACCGCTGAGATAATCAGTAAGGAATCTTACGCCTATCATAAGCGTTATCATCTTGCCGCTGAGTATAAGATTATCTTTTTCCGCATCATTAAGAAAAGCACCTGCGGTTGAAAGATAGCCGCGAAGAACAGCCTCAAACCTGTCCTGACGCAACCCAACTTTACTGAGGTCTTTCTCATCCTCAGCAGTCGGACTTGCCGTGGTTCTTACCATATCACCGAAATCGTACAGTGCAAGCCCGGGCATAACGGTATCAAGATCGATAACACATATTCCTTTATCCGTCTCGTTATCAATCATGACATTATTGATTTTCGTATCATTGTGAGTAATACGAACAGGTATCTTGCCCGCCTCAACAAGAGCCGGCAGCACATCAAAAACCGGTGACAAAGCAACAATCTTATCTATCTCAGACTTTGCAGAAGCCGCCCTGTTGACACTATCGGTTTCAATCGCCTCCAAGAGTGTCTTATAGCGTTTGGGACCGTTATGAAAATCTGGAATAGTCTCATTGAGAGGCTCACCGCCCAAATCCGATACAAGATTCTGAAAACTGCCAAATGCCTGAGCCGCCTGGAATATCTGTTCATTTGTCTCTGGAACGTCGTAAGTTACCGCATTTTCAATAAAGAGATAACATCTCCAGTAAGAGCCCTCATCATCAATGAAATAATCCTTGCCGTCATTCGCCTTTACAAGGGTAAGAGTCTTGCGGGAAGCATCCTGATCACTTGCGCCAAGACGACTGCGGCAATGCTCGGTTACGCGAGCAATATTGCTCATCAGAGCTTGTGGATTCTTGAAAATATTGTGGTTTATACGCTGAAATATATAACGTACTTTCAAGCCGGCCTGACTGCAAACAACAGCATAAGTATCATTTATATGCCCGCTGCCGTAAGGTGCTGCTGAAATAAAATCTCCAAAAATACAAAACGACTTAAAAATATCACCCATATCCATGTTAAAATTCCTGTTTCCGTAAACATCAATTAATTATAGCGTTACAATATTACAGGTTTATTTTAATATTAATTTAAGCAGAATAAAATAATCACAAGTAACATTATGATGGATATAAGTAACTCAAATCAAGCCACATTTTTCTCATGCACCAGGAAGCGTAAAATGGAAAGTTGCACCCTCACCGTCTTCAGACTCGACCCATATAGAGCCGTTGTGCCTGTCAACAATCCTTTTGGCCACAGAAAGACCTATGCCCGTGCCATCGTATTCCTGACGGCTGTTGAGACGTTTGAATATATCGAAGATCTTATCATGGAACTCCGACTTGATTCCAATACCGTTATCTTTGATCATAAAATGAACATTATGATCTTCACGAATGCTTGAGATATCTATTTGGGGTGTCCTGTCTTTTGAACGGAATTTTATTGCATTGGAAATGAGGTTCTGCATTAACTGAACAATAAGAAGCTCACTACCCCTTACCTCATCAAGGTCCCCGGCGTTTATCTGAACATTTGCCTCACTTATAGACCTCTCAAGGTTTGCCGAGACTGTCTTGAATACATGATTCATATCGACAGAATCCATTCTCACAAGATTATTACCAACTCTCGAATAATCGAGAAGACCCTGTATCAGATCATACATGCGCCTGACACTCTGTATGATAAGATGCATATATCCAACAGCCTCTTTATCAAACAATGAACCGTATTCCCTCTCAAGGAGCTCTACATACAAACCGATTGTACGCAACGGTTCTCGGAGATCATGAGATGCAATGTAAGCAAACTGCTCAAGATCTTCATTGCTTCTCTTCAAAGCCTTGAGCATTCTGTTTCGTTCAGTTATATCTGAAGCCATTGCAAGAACATACTTTATTTCACCATCATAACCGGTTATAGGAACTGCCATCAACTCTACTTCAATGATTCTTCCATCCTGGCAGATGTATCTCTTATCCTCAACAAAGCTTTGGACTTCACCGGCAAATATCTTACGATAATTTTCAATACTCGATTCTCTGTCATCTACATGGGTAAACTCTATGATTGAATTCTGACGGAGTTCTTTTATCGAATAGCCCAACTTCTCACAATACGGATTTATATACATTGGCTTAAGATCAGAATCAACAAGTGCTATCATCATCGTAGCATTATCAAACATAGCCTTAAGACGCTGCTCACTATCACGAAGCTGAAGCTCTTTATTCTTCATCTCGGTTATATCCGTATTTGCACCCATAAATTTATGAGGCCGTCCGCTTGAATCCCTTCCAATTACCTTTCCAAGCGACCTAACCCATATCCATTTCCCCGAACCAACTTTATATCTGAAGGTAACATCGTAATTGTCAATTTTACCGCATAAACAGTCTTCTATATTCCTCCTGACCTCAGCCAAGTTATCTTTATGAATATTATCAATAACCTTATCAACATGGAATGTCTTGCCGTTTTTCCATGAGAACATCTTGACCCAGTTATCGTCAACAGTAAACATACCCGTATTGATATTCCACTGCCATAAGCCCACGCATGCAGCCTCCACGGCAAGCTTGCGATACTCTGTTTCTTCAAGCAGACGTACTCTGCGGTGATACTCCTGAGTAACATCCCTGAAAACAAGCACTACACCTCTAACCTCTCCTTGTGAATCGCGTATAGGCGATATACTGTCAGATATTTGATAACGCTTACCATCTCTCCTGATAAGAGTAGTATCTTTTGAAAGAGCTATAGGAGTACCGGCAGAAATTGCCCTTGAAACAGGATCTTCTATAGCCTTTTCCGATTCTGTCTCAATAGCTTTGAAAACTTTCTCAAGCGGCTCTCCTAAAGCCTTGTCAATATCCCAGCCTGTCAACTTCTCCGCAACCAGATTGATATTAGTAATCCTGCCATGCGTATCAGTCGCAATAACTGCATCGCCGATAGATTCAAGTATCGTCTTGAAATGCTCCTTCTCGGAAGCAAGCTCAATCTGCAGAATCTTGCTCTCGGTGACATCATAACTTACTCCAAGCATTCGAGTCGGTTTTGTACACGAAGGCTGTTCCATTACGCGCCCCACTGCCTTTATCCAGACCCACTCATCCGGCTCCTTCTCAATTCGGAATACAGAAATATAGTCATCAGTCTGACCACTAATGCACCGTTGAGCATCAAGCTCTAAGGTCTCAAGATCATCAGGATGAACTTTAGCAAATATTCTGTCTGCCGCAATAACTTCCTCACTGTCTTCAAATCCAAAAAGAGCTCTCCATCTCTTATCAACCGTAACCATACCCGTCTCTATATCCCAATCCCATGTACCCATTGAACCGGCATCGATGGCAAGCCTATTGCGTTCTGTTTGCTCAAAAAGCTGCTCCTGCTGCTTGTACTCATCAGTGACATCACGAAAGACAAGCACTACTCCCATTATACTATCAAAAGAATCTTTTATAGGCGCAGCACTGTCTGCTATTTGATACTCACTGCCATCCTTTGATATAAGTACAGTATGATTCGCAAGCCCAACAATCCATCCTGTTTCGAGTACTCTTGCAACAGGATTATCAACTTCCTGCCTTGTATAGGAATTAACGATCTTGAACACTTCTTTGAGATCCTTACCCAGTGCATCAGACTCTTTCCAACCGGTAAGCTTTTCAGAAACTGCATTAAGCCTGGTAATCCTGCCATGAGTATCAGTGGCAATGACGCCATCACCAATCGAGTTAAGAGTTATACGGGCATTTTCCTTTTCCTCCTCTAATTGCTCAGAAGTTTCTTGATGATGCTTTACCTCTTCAGCAAGTTTTTTATTTATATCAAATAACTCATCTCTTGATGTAGTGGTGTGTTTCAATCTTTCGATCATATCATTGATTTCTCTGGCAAGATAAGATATTTCATCTTTCTTGTCGATATTTATTTTATGATCAAGATCTCCGCCGCTTATCTTCCTAATTCCATCTATGACAAGTGAAAGCGGTCTCGTAATACTTCGGGTTATCATAATGCTTATTATAACTGCAGAAGCAGCAGCTATGATAAGGAATAAAGATGTCAGAATTATCGTATTTGTAAGAGTTTGTCTGGAATCAGCATAGAAAGCCTTGGCCTTATAAGCCGCAAACTTACTCATAATACTCATTTTTGAATTAATAAGCTCGACACAGGAATTGTTTTCTTCGTTTAAAACCCTGGCTGCCTGATTCGACTCACCCTCTTTTTTAAGTTCAACGAAATCATCAATTACAGGTTGCCATTTCTCAAAAGAATTTCGGGCATCAATAACATCACTTTTATCGCCAAGAAAACGATCGTAAACAAGATCGAAAAGCTCTCCTATACGATCTTGGCGAGCATTTATATCTAAATAAAGAATATCTATCTGAGACTGGTCTTGAGACAACAATATATCTCTTAAAGACGATTGTATATAAAGTATCTCGGAATTAATATCTCTTATAGCATTGCTTACATTAAGCGGATGCTCATAAATATCGATAACTGTGTTACTGACCTTAGTAAGTTGATAGAGAGATGATGCACCGATTACCACTGTCAGCGAGATAATAATCACAAAACCAGCAATCAGCCTTAACGATATTTTGCTGTACTCCTTTGATAGCATTTCTACCCCTTAACTCTCAGAAAATGGTGCAACTGAAAGGAAAAAGCCTCATTCATATGGTCGACAATTAACATCGTTATGGGTACATTAATTGCAAAACACAACTTACCCACTTAAGTATCTTATATAAAAATTACTATAAATACAAACAAAAAAATAATTTTATCAGCATAGCCCCAAATTCTCAAAAGAGAAAAAGCCCAACATATGAGACTGTAGCAGTGCCGTTATTATATGGTATCCCGCATAATCCGAGCATAGCATTCACATCAATACCACAGGCCTCTACTGAAGCTACAGCCTTCTCAGGAAACCTGCAAGGCTGCTTGGAAACATAGCTGCATTCTTTGCAAACACTGCAAGCGCCTACATTTAGAGGAAACACTTCACCATATTCTTCATTTGAACGTATATATTCAAGTATCTTCTCGAAAACATCCTGATGAATCTCACGGGCCTTTCCCATACCTTCTATATCAAACGAGTCATCCATTTGGTATACAGTCTGAAAAACAACCCCTTTTTCGTACCCCTTTATCTTTGCTTTCAGGCTTTCAAGTTCACCTACTCCCGGCGGACACATCCAATTAGTATCGTATTTGCCGCAATAATTCTGTTCACACGCCAGTCGAAATCCCGGATCGAAAGATATATCCTTAGGATCTATAACACCGGAAGCTGCTGCTCCAAAGTTTTTTGCCTGAGAAGCAAGTTTCTCATATTTGTTAGCCATATTATCTCCTCGTTTCATACAACAGGGCCTCCGAACAAATAATGTTTGACCGGAGGCCCTAATTTTCACTCTAAAAACTTGATATCAAAAAATCACCCGTCAACTTTTGATTTGAAGAAATCGATTGTCTTCTCTAAGCCAAGTTCAAAATCAGCTCCCGGCTTGAAACCTGTCGCCATCAATTTATCTACACAAGCACGGCTGTGCTTAACATCACCTGCCCTTGACGGCAGATACTCAATCTTAGAACTTGAGCCGGTATACTCAATAATCTTCTTGGCAAGCTGATTTATCGTAATCTGCCCACCGTAAGCAACATTGTAAACACCGGTATGCTCGGTTGTTGCCAGATAGACATTCGCCGCAGCAATATCTTTGACATAAATAAAGTCACGTGTCTGCTCACCATCGCCAAAGACAGTAATAGTCTCGTTACGGAGCGCCTTATAAACGAAGATAGGAATTGCAGCCGCATACTGACTGCCCGGATCCTGACGAGGACCAAATACATTAAAATATCTCAGGCACGCAGTATCAAGCCAGCCCTCAGATGTAAACATATTGCAGTAATACTCGCCATCAAGCTTTGTTACTGCATAAGGACTCTTAGGCTCAGGAAACATTGTCTCCAGCTTAGGCACTACAGGATTGTCGCCATAGATAGCAGCGGAAGTACTGAAACACAGTTTTTTAGCCCCTGCGTCAGCTGCTGCTCTAAGTACATTAAGAATACCTGTAGCATTGATTTCTACACATTCTTCCGGCTTCTCCATCGATTCCGGCACACTTATCATCGCCGCAAGATGGAACACATAATCAACACCTTTGCAGGCTTGTTCGAGGATTTTCCTATCCGTAATAGAGCCTTCTATAAACTCTACATCAAACCCTTCAAGATTGTGCTTGTAGCCGCTTCTAAGATTATCAAGAATCTTGATATTAGCATTGCCGTTAAAGTGCTCGGCAATATGACTGCCGATAAAACCGGCTCCGCCTGTTATAAGTACATTCATCTTTCACCTTTGTCTTTTCAAAACCCATTATCAAATTAATTAATGCACGTACAGACGGGGATTATAATGAAACAATCTTTATTTGGCAATATTTTTTGAAAATTCAATAAAAAGGCTCAAGCTCACGCTGTGTCTAATAGTTGTCCATCCCAGCAGCGATCACTTGAGCAATATTGAGGAACTGTTGTAAGATAGAAATCTCTTACTTACAGACAGGTTGCAATGAATTTCTGTATATTTTAGCTACATTTTCACGTGTCATCTCTACCGGAGAAAGTCCAAGCAGCATATCGAGTGACGGTGTTGTAAATGCAAGCTCTGTAAGCTTTTCGATATCAGATTCTTTGAATCCGTCATCTTCGAGCTTTTCAGTAAGCCCAAGAGAGAAAAGCCATTTTTCGATTTTCTCTGCGGCTTCCTTTCCGAAACCAGCTTCAGCCTTCAATTCAGGAATAGCATCCTGGAATATATATTTCAGAGTAGCCGCTTTTGCCGGATATATCTCCTCTACAACCGCAGGAAGCAGCATTCCAAGCCCTGCACCATGTGTAAACTCCGGATGCAAAGCACTCAACGGATGCTCAAGAGCATGAGTGATGTGCAAAAGACCGTTATCAAAACAGGCTCCGGCAATCATCGCCGCATATGTAAGCCAGTAACGAGCTGTCGTATCAGTTGGATCTTCCAATGCTGCAGGCAGATATTTCGCAACATTCGCAATCGTCTCACGTGCCATTTCCACGGCAAGCGGCGAATTTACCTTCGTGGTAGCAGCCTCTACAACATGGTTTACAGCATCAATGGCCGTGCTTCTTGTCTGATATTCAGAAAGCGAGACCATAAGTGATGGGTCGTCAATGGAATACCATGGATATATGCAGTCATAGGCAATCGCAGGTTTATGCTCTGTCTCAGGAATAGAAGCAACCGCAAAACGGTTGGCCTCAGTACCGGTGCCATGGGTAAGATTAATCGCAACTATCGGCAACGCCCTTACCGGTGCAAACTTACCGTTATAAAGTTCGCGTGCATTGTATCCGGTATTAGCAAGAAGTATTGCCGCACTCTTAGCCGTATCAATGGGGCTTCCGCCGCCAATTCCAAGCACCGCCTGAACACCGTTGGCCACGCCTAAAGCAGTAGCCTCATCAACTTGGTCAACTGTAGGATTAGGTTTGGCCTTGTCATACAAAAAGTAAGCTATGTCGTTATCAGCAAAAGCCTTAACAACATAATCCCAGGCACCTGTCTTTTTGTAGGCACCTCTGCCTGTTACACATAAAACCTTACTTATACCATTTTTCTTCATCTCAGCAGCGATATCAGCAATCTTGTTTATCGCACCATTTCCAAGATATATGGTATTACGTAATCTTATTTCTGTAACGTTATTACTGTCAACTTCATTATGCCACATAATTAAACTCCAAAAGAACATTAAAAGGCAATGTCTGTTTTTTATTGTTACGAAATATCACAAACTTTGTTCTAAATTTATCAATCTTTTCATAAAAAAAAGAGCGGAAAAGCCAATCCGGCTCCACCGCTCTTATAGTTTCAACACTCTAAAGCGTTATTATTTCACAACTTCATAGCATCTGCTGCAAAGTTCTTCGCTTCCTTCGATCGTGCCAACGCTCTTGAGATAATTCCAGCAACGTTCACACTTCTTATTGGTTGACTTACGCGCAGTAACCTTTGTCTCGCCTTCACCATCAGCAATTATCACCTCGCTTACAATAAACAATGCCGCAAGCTGTTCACTGCCAAGCTCGTTTATATAACCGGCAAGCTGCTGATCACCTGCAGCGATAGTAACCTCGGCTTCCTGATTAGAGCCGATTTCCTGCTCCTGACGCAAACCTTCAAGCACTCTAAGCACCTCATCACGCAGGCTCATCAGCTTATCCCACTTAGCCTGCTCATCAGCACTTGTAAGAGATTCATCCACCTTCGGCATTGCCGCAAGATGCACGCTTTCAACATCTTCGCTCTTATTCTTGTTAGCCGCCCACGCTTCTTCAGCGGTATGAGCCAGAACCGGAGCAACCAGACGTATAATTCCATCAAGCATTGTCTGCATAACGGTTTGAGCACTGCGTCTTGAAAGGCTGTCTGCCGCGTCGCAATAGAGCCTGTCCTTCAGTACATCCATATAGATACTGCTGAGCTGAACCGTACAGAAGTTATACACAAGGCCAAACACCCTGTGGAATGTAAAGTTCTCGTAAGCCTTGAGAACGCCTTCAACCATCTTATTATATTCAAGCAATGCCCAGCGATCAATCTGGAGCATATCATTGTAGTCAACGCTCATAGTCTTGGCATCAAAATCGTCAACGTTACTCATCAGATAGCGAACTGTATTCCTTATCTTACGATATGCTTCCTGCATTCTGCCGATAAGTTCATCGCTGCATCGCATATCTTCCTGATAGTTCACACTTGATACCCACAGACGCAGAATATCAGAACCATACTTATTGATCTCATCCTGTGCGTTCACATAGTTGCCCAGCGACTTAGACTGCTTCATACCCTTGGCATCAACAGTAAATCCGTGAGTAAGCACATTCTTGAACGGCGGCTTGCCCAAAGCTCCAAGAGCCGGAAGCATTGAAAGCTGGAACCAGCCGCGATGTTGATCGCTTCCCTCAAGATAGAGGTCAACCGGCACATCCCAGCCCGCATTATCGGCAACACTGTGCCAACTACAACCAGATTCAAACCATACATCGAATATATTCTCTTCCTTGTGAAGATCATCAAAACTGAAACCTTCTGGAAGTACAAAATCCTCGCCAAGAAGCTCCTGCGGACTGTCTGTAAACCAACTGTCAGAACCCTTCTTGCCTACGTAAGCCGCTACTGCCGCTACTGATTCAGCGGTAAGAAGCGTCTTGCCTTCTGAGTTGTAGAACGCAGGGATTGGAAGTCCCCATGCTCTCTGGCGGCTTATGCACCAGTCAGGACGGCTTTCAAGCATGCCGCGAAGACGTTTTTCACCCCACGCAGGTATCCATTTAACATCAGGAGTACTGCCTAATGCAAGCTCACGAAGCGACTTATCAAATTCCTTAGCCTTGTTATCAACGCTTACGAACCACTGCTCTGTAGCACGGAAAATAACCGGCATACGGCTGCGCCAGCAATGCGGATAACTGTGTGTAATCTCTTTTATACTGAACAACAGACCAAGAGATTCAAGCTTATCTATAACAACCGGATCAACCTTCAGAACATTCTGACCCTTGAGGAAATCAGGCACTGTATCATCATAATCACCGTTATCAACAACCGGCGAATAAATATCAAGACCATACTCAACACCCGCAGAATAGTCCTCAGCACCATGACCCGGAGCAGTATGCACAAGACCCGTTCCGTCCTCAGTCGTAACATACTGAGCGGTTACAACGAAGTACGCATCCTTTTCAGTCGGATTTTCTTCAACATACGGATGATTGTAGCGAAGTCTTTCAAGCTCGATACCCTTTATACGGGCATCCGATACGGTGTATGAACCTTCCTCAAGCCCACCTGCCGCAATAACAGCTTCAAGCCTGTCAACAGCAACAATAGAAGCGAACTTTTTGCCATCCTTTTCATATTTGAGAGCAACATACTCAAGCGAAGGATGAACCGCTACCGCAAGGTTGGCAACGAGAGTCCAAGGGGTTGTTGTCCATATCATAAAGCATGCCTGCTCATCATCTTCAACCAAGCCTGCATCTTTAAGCTTACCCAAAGACTCATCGGCAACAGGGAAGTTCACATATATACTTGATGAGGTTACATCTTTATATTCAAGCTCGGCATCAGCAAGAGCCGTCTCACAGCCGATAGACCAGTGAATTGGCTTAAGCTGTTTATAGACAAGACCTTGTGAAACCAGCTTACCAAATACCTCAAGAATACCCTGCTCATACTGCGGGATCATTGTGAGGTATGGATTGCTGTAGTCGGCAAAGATACCAAGAGCCGCAAACTGCTTTGACTGGAGCTTTACATATTTTGAAGCGTACTTCTTGCAGAGGCGGCGAAGTTCGATCTTCTCCATCTCGCGAGCCTTATCGCCAAGCTCCGCCATAACCTTAACCTCAATCGGCAGACCATGACAATCCCAACCCGGGATATAAGGTGTATCAAAGCCGTTCATTGTCTTATATTTGAGGACTATATCCTTGAGAACCTTATTAATCACGTGCCCCATGTGAATATCGCCGTTAGCATATGGCGGACCATCATGAAGGATGTATTGAGGATTGCCTTTGCGGGCAGCCCTGATCTTACTATACATATCCGCCTTATCCCAAGCCTTACGCTGCTGAGGCTCGCGCTGGGTCAAATTAGCCTTCATAGCAAATGAAGTTTTAGGCAGATTCAACGTCTTCTTGTAATTTTTCTCACTCATCGATATAAGTTCCTTTGTACCTGCTACTTACACTAAAAAACAGGTAATAGTAAATACGTGTTCATAAAAAACAACGGAAAAGATGCTCAAAACAAGGGCAAAAAACACCCCTGAAACATCAATAAACCCGAAATGATAATTATTATCGCCGAATTGTCAATTAAGAATTGAGAATTGTCAATTACGGATTCGCCAATATATCCCGCTCCTTACCGGTCGCGGTACTGTTTATTCGCTGCCCAAGCCCTGTAGGTACCGCGACTGGTAAGGAGCGGGCAAAAACTAATCCTGCGGGAGTTTGGCCAAGTCTGAGTCTGAACCGGCTACCATCAGAATATCATTCTCGTATATAACGGTTTGCGGCATGGGCACATTTATCACTTTGCCGCTATCCTCACCGGCAACTTCGCCACGTTTGATCGCCACAAGGTTGACGTTGTATTTCTGTCGAAGCTGAATATCAACAAGCGTCTTACCGTTAAAGCTTGCCGGAGATTTCACTCTTGCAAGGCTGTAACCAGGTGCAAAATCAATCTTTTCACCTATCTGAGGAGCGATAAGCTTATATGCCCATCTCTGAGCCGACTCTATTTCAGGATAGATAACCTGCGTAGCACCAACAGCCTCAAACACCTGTCCGGCAATTTCCTGTTCGGCTCGTGCATATATATTCGGAATACCGAAATTCTTGAGATTCACAACGGTAAGCACTGCCGCCTCAAAGCCACCTTTGCCCTGTCCGATACCGACAATCGCCATATCAACCTTGTCAACTCCCTGAGCACGCAAGGCATTTTCATCGGTACTGTCGAGACGCACTGCAAGACTCACCTGATCACGGATCAGCTCGATCTCTTCGCGATTTATATCAATAGCGATAACTTCCGCACCGCTCATAGATAATGCTATAGCCAACTTCTGCCCAAAACGTCCAAGACCTATAACCGCAAATCTCTTCATTTCGTAATCCTGTTTTAATTATTCCTTTACCCGCTCACCTTCCAGCCAGCGGTACTTTTGTCTCACATCTTTTTAACAGCCGAGAAACGGGCGAAAACATTGTTTCGCCCCTACTGCCTTATGCCTATTCTATTCCTAAATTTTCTCAATCATAGAGCTGTCAAGCTCCATTTCAACGCCCTTGCCAAGGACACTGACTTCCAGCACGACTTTCGCCTTATTCTGGAGATGTTCAACAACAACGCCTTCAGTACCCAGCATAACACCGCTTACGACCCTGCAACTCTGACCGATAGGCAAGCTTTCAACAGTGCTTAGCGTCATGTCATTCTTAATCGCAGCCTCTATTGCTGATAGTTCCGAAACAAACCGTTCTCTTTCAACAACATCCATAATCGACGCAATTCGGTTAGTCCTGAAAACCTTCGTCTTTATCTCCGGATCTGCAGAACAGAAAAAAACGTACGAAGTAAACAAAGGCAACACAGACTTACGCTTTTTGCCGCTGGAAACATACACTTTCTCACGCATAGGTAGAAAATAGTTCACACCCATACACCGCAAATCCTCGGCAAAGGACTTCTCAAAGCGCGACTTGGTATGAGCGACATACCAATCACCTTCAAACTCGGCAATGCTGTCAAATCCAGGTGTTATCATCGGTGGTGAGGGCTTCATAAATTTCAAATCTCAAATAGACTGCTAATTACTAATCGCTTATCGCTATTAGCTACTCAACAAACGGCTTCTCGCCGTAAATCTCTTCAACAGCCTTCATGGCTTTCAATACCTGGTGCTTGGCACCTTCAACTGCAAGCCATCTGCCGCCTTCCTGCCCGCCAATACCGCCGCAAGCTGTCTCATAAACTTCAACATCTGCAAACTGACGTATCGCTTCAATCTCTGTTACGATATGGCCGCTGATAGTAAACATAGCCGGAGTATCCTTGAGCCTCTCGGTACTGTTGTTAAGCCGTGAGGCAATATCGTTAAGGTCGCCGGCAATAAGCTTCTCAAGCCCGATTGGTATTATAAGCTCAGCACGTCTTGCAATTACATACGGCATTATAGTGCCGGCAGTACCGGAAGTTGGCGAACCAATACAAACACCGGCAAGCTTATTTCTATAATCCAGCAGGTTAGCACCCTTGATAACTACATCACCCGGCGAAAGCATCGTAACGGCTTTCTCAAGTGAAATATTCTCTGCAGGAATTCCATCGATAAGAATAAGTTCATCCATCTGATGAACGGCTCCAAGTTTGTTAGCGTTCTCATTAGGATATATCCTGCCAAGCACATAGCTGCCGTGAGTAATTTTCTCACCTGTAAGCTCTTCGGCAATGTAAGAATTGGTTGTACCCTTACAGATAATGACCATACCCTTTCGCATGGCCCTTCGAACCATGTGCATCTTTGCCACGGCCTTGGCTATAAGCCGTTTACCTTCAGCAACACTCAAGATCGCAGACGAGACCGCCCTGTTTTCGGAATCATCAACCAATTTTTGATATCCGTTACCTAATCCATACAAACTCATGATCATTCTCCTTCCATAAAATTAAGCACTACTTAGCGCTGTATTGGTACGTAATCCGGCTTACCGGTGTTCAATTTGCTGGCAGCTCAGCCTTGCGGTTTGAGCTGAGGGAACAATATCACATCCCTGATACTTGTTGCATTTGTCAGAAGCATAATAAGTCTGTCGATACCGATACCAAGCCCGCCTGCAGGAGGCATTCCATACTTAAGGGCATTGACAAAGTCATCATCCATTGTCGCCATAGTCTCTTCCTGCCCCTTGAGCTGCTGACGGAAATTCTCTTCCTGTACCGCCGGATCGTTAAGCTCGGTGTAAGCATTACCAAGTTCCATCTTGGCAACGAAAAGTTCAAACCTCTCGGCAATCTCAGGATTATCACTCTTACGTCTTGTCAGCGGACAAAGTGGAGCCGGATAATCAATGACAAATGTCGGATTGACAAGATGGTCTTCGACCGTCTCTTCAAAGACCTCATTTATCACAACATAATCATCCATCTTCTCTTCTTTTATGCCAAGCTCACGAGCCTTGGCACGAACAGCATCAATATCATCAATATCGCAACCGCTATGTTCCTTGAGCAAATCGGCATAAGTAGCCCTTCGCCAAGGTCTGGTATAATCGATTTCCATATCACCAAACGGAAGCGTTGTTCCCTCGCAGTGCTTCTCGATAAGATCGGAGATTATCTCTTCTGCGATATCCATCATCCCGTTGTAATCCGTATAAGCCTGATAAAGCTCCATCATTGTAAATTCAGGATTGTGTCTGGTGCTGAGTCCCTCATTACGGTAGCTTCTATTTATCTCGAAAACTTTCTCGAAACCGCCAACCAGCAGCCTCTTAAGGAAAAGCTCCGGTGCAATACGCATATAAAGTTCTATATCGAGAGCATTATGATGAGTAACGAACGGCTTAGCCGCAGCACCGCCCGCAATAGACTGCATCATGGGCGTTTCAACTTCACAGAAGCCCTTGCTTGTAAGAAGAGAACGAATGCTGGCAACCATAGCACTTCTCTTGCGGAATCGCTCCATTACCTCAGGGTTTGCCCAAAGATCAACATATCGCTGACGATAGCGGGCATCGGTATCCTGCAGACCATGGAATTTTTCCGGCGGCTGAAGCAGAGCCTTGGAAAGGAATGTTATATTTTCACCCCAGATAGTAAGTTCACCGGTTCTTGTAAGTCCAAGCTCACCCTCAGCACAGAATATATCGCCAAGTTCGAGCTTCTTAGCGAGCGGCCACTGCTCCTCGGCAACACGCTTCTTATTGAGACCAATCTGTATCTTTCCTGTAGAATCCCGAAGTGTGATAAATATCAGCTTGCCTATGTCGCGAAGCAGAACTATTCTTCCTGCCGCCTTCGCTCTCTGTCCTTCTGCTTCTTCTACAAAACGAGCGCGAATATCGCAGCTCAATTCTATATCATCAACTCGCTTGCCGTAAGGATCAACCTCCATCTCACGAATCTGATTCAATCTTTCAAGTCGTTGCTGTTGGAGTTTATCCAATCCTTCAGTCATAATAATATCCTTATTATCAAAGGGTTATATCGAAATACAACGCTAAAGACTCTCGAATTACACAAAATATCTCGGAGAAGTCTCACGCGATGGGTTATCTTAGTACACTTTATATATATCGACTAAAAACGTCAACATTATCGTATTATACCAATTAAAACGACAGTTGCAAACATACGTATCATTTTAATTTAGCGTAATTAAAAGAAAAAGCCGGTATCCAACTGACACCGGCTTTTATGTTTTAAGCAATATCAACCCACAGTAAATGCAGGCTCCGGCTCAGACCGGAAGCAATATGATTATTCTTCCGTCTTTTCTGCCTCTTCAGCTTTTTTCTTAGGGGCAGCTTTTTTAGTTGCCTTCTTGGTTGTTTTCTTAGCAGCTTTCGGCTTCTCTTCACTCTTAGCTTCAGCTTTTTCTTCCTTAGCATCATCGCCGCCAAGGTTCATCTCGATGATCTTCTCTATGCACTTCTGCTCACGTGCCTGCATGGTAAACTGAGTAAGTGAACCATCACGAAGCAGTTGCTCACGCATCTTCTCTGGTCTCATCTGGCGATACATAGCCATCTGAGCGATGTAACCGTTGATCTCTTCAGGAGCAACCTCAACCTCAAGATCCTGTGCAACCTTATCCATGATAAAGAAGCTCTTGAGATTATCCTTAGCCTCTTCCTGGCTTGCTGTCTGAAGCTCTTCTGTTTTCTTCTGGAGCTCATCGGCTTCAAGGCCTTCCATAAGAAGACGGCTGTATTGTCTCTTAACGAGAGAATCGGTCTGCTCAGCGACAACATCTTCAGGAAGATCGAATGATGTATTGTCAAGGAGGTACTTGCGAATAGTCTCACCCATCTCGTTCTGAGCAGCGCGTTCCTTTTCATCCTCAAGCATATCTGTGATTTTTTCTCTAAGCGCTGTCTCATCATCAAGACCAAGCTTGTCAAACAGCTCATCATTGAGCTCAGCAGGCTTACGGAAAGTGATTTTCTTAACAGTTACCTTGACATCACACTTCTTACCGGCCAGATCCTTGTTGAAGAACGTCTCAGGCACTTCTGTGCTGAAGCTCTTCTCATCGCCAACCTTAGCACCAACAAGCTGATCGCCAAGATCCGCAACAGGCACCTTACCGCAGAAGCCGTCATTCTTGACAGATACATCAGTATCTTCAACCGTAATTGCTTCTTCGCCTTCAGGAGTAACAACAACGTCTGCTACCGCCATATCGCCTTCTTCAATACCGGCGTCTTCTTCTCTATCTGCCATCTCACCGAAGTTGTTAAGCAGTGACTCAAGTCTTTCCTCAATTTCCTCATCCTTAACTTCGATTGCCGGCTTCTCAAGCTTTATTGCCTTGAAGTCAGGCAGATCGAACTCAGGACGAACATTAACTTCAAACTCGAATGAGAAAGAACCGCTTTCGGGCAGTGTATGATCTTCAGGATTGATTTCCGGCTCGCCAAGTGTGTCAAGTTTATTTTCTTCAATGGCCTTTTCTGTAGCATCAGCAAGAAGCTTAAGCTTTGTCTGCTCATTGATATCCTTACCGAATCTTTTCTCAAGAAGACGGATCGGAGTACGTCCCTTTCTGAAACCAGGCAATACAGCTTCCTGACGAAGCTCTTTATACTGGTCAGCTACAACTTCCTTGATAGCATCTTCGGGTACTTCGATGCTTACTTTTTTACGGCAAGGACCTGCGTCCGCTACCTTTACTACATTTTTGATCTCATTTTTTGTTTCTTCAGCCATTTCAATTTCCTGTTCTAAAATGATACATTTAGTAATTCCACAGGTGTTCTGAGTGCATAAAAAAAAGACCGCGAAGAGAGTTCGCAGTCTTGTATTTAACATTTCGAACATCCCGCCGACCAGCGCCAAGCCTTTTAAGACCGATAACTCGCCGAGACTATATAAAGTTTTGTTTTTAGCTTATAAAGCTATAAAAAAGAGCGGGTGATGAGATTCGAACCCACGACATTCACGTTGGCAACGTGACGCTCTACCGCTGAGCTACACCCGCAAATCAAAAGAGAAGGAGATTATAGAGAAAACAATTACGCTTTCAAGCATTTTTTTAACAAAAAGTCAATTTTATTGCTTATGCATCAAAATCGTAGAGACGCGATTAATCGCGTCTCTACAAATCCATTCTATAAATACAGTTATATTACATACTGTCGATAATATCATTAAATATCTCAATCAAAAACATTACCACCCTGTAAGTAAGTATTCAACGGGTTAGTTATACTGACATCCTTGTAAGTTAATACCTCTTTCCCTGCATACCAAAGTTGCTTATCTACCGGTATCTCTTCACATAATGCCTGCTCAAAATTAACAAGCCCCTTAAAAAAATCAGGATGAAATGTCTTAGCCGACTTCATTTCTATAGCAGTAATAGATTTTCGTCCTGCAATCACCAAATCCACCTCATTACCATGGGAATCACGGTAAAAATACAATTGCGAATTTAAACCTCGATTTTGTATTTGCTTAAGAGTTTCAACTACCAGCATATTTTCATAAAGATTACCTCTAAGTGGATCCCTGATAAGCTGCTGACTATCCTCAATACCCAAAAGCCAGCAAGCAAGTCCAACATCGGTAAAATATATCTTTGGCATCTTGACCAGTCTTTTGCGTATATTCCTGAAAAATGGCGGAAGTTCAAAAATAAGATAAGACGCCTTCAATACAGATATCCAATCTTTTATAGTAACAGAAGAAACGCCAACATCACCGGCAAGTGAATTATAATTCATCAACTGACCAACTCTACCGGCCAGAAGTCGCATAAACTCATGAAAACGCTTTAGATCTTTTAGATTAATCAGTTCACGAATATCTCTTTCTACATAAGTGGCAAAATATGACGCATAGAATCTTGATGGTCTGAGTTCATTCTCATGCAAACGTGGATAAAACCCCTTGAATATCAGCTCATATGGCAAATCATAATTTCTTTTGTATTGTGCAAGCTCTTCAACAGAAAAAGGAAGCAGCTCAAGAACCGCTGTTCTGCCAGCCAATGATTGACTTACCGATTGTTGAATTCTTGGTTGATGACTCCCGGTAAGTATGAACCTGCCTTCAACCGGATTCTCATCAATGACACCCTGAAGATAACTAAGTAATTCCGGTACCCTCTGAATCTCATCGAATATTACACCTCCCTCAAAACCCTCTACAAGCCCGCGAGGGTCTTCGGAAGCATACCTCCTGTGATCAACATCCTCAAGTGAATAATATTGATGATCAGGAAAGGCTAAACGCGCAAGAGTTGTTTTACCTGACTGCCTGGGACCAAAGATTGTAACAGCCGGATACTCTTTCGCACATTGAAGTAATTCTTTTTCAATAGTCCTGCTAATCATAAGATTATTATACCTTGTGTAATTTTAAAGTTCAACTTTAAAATTACACAAAAAAACAGTGGTTAACAAAACCGAGAAAAATCCCGTTTTTGCTAACCACTAAACTCAAATGTAAAGCTATTATATTAAAGTAGTTACATTACATACTGTCGATAATATCATTAAATATCTTACTTGGACGCATAGCATTATTGGCCATTTCATCATCAGGTTTGTAATATCCGCCGATATCAACAGCACTTCCCTGAGCATCGATCATATCTTTTGCAATTTGAGCCTCATTTTCAGCCAGCTTAGCCGCGACCGGCTCAAACTTAGACTTGAGCTGCTCGTCCTCATCCTGAGTGGCAAGTGTCTGCGCCCAGTACATCGCAAGATAATATGTACTCGTCCTGTTATCAGGCTCATTAACCTTGCGGGATGGGGATTTTGAATTTTCAAGGTATTTACTAATCGCATCATTAAGAGCCTTAGCCAAAATAGCAGCTTTCTTATTACCCTTCGAAGCAATCTGCTCAAATGAAGGGACGAGAGCACAATATTCACCAAGAGAATCCCATCTGAGGTGTCCTTCACTAAGGAACTGGCTTACATGCTTTGGAGCTGATCCGCCGGCACCCGTCTCATACAGCCCGCCGCCATTCATCAGCGGCACGATAGAAAGCATCCTCGCACTTGTTCCAAGCTCTAAGATAGGGAACAGATCGGTGAGATAATCACGAAGCACATTACCCGTAACGGAAATTGTGTTAAGCCCCTTGCGTACCCTCTCAAGCGAGAATTTCATCGCATCATCAGGCTTCATTATATGTATTTCAAGACCTTCGGTGTCGCAATTCTTGAGATATTTATCAACTTTAGCGATTATCTGCGCATCATGCCCTCTGGCTTGATCGAGCCAGAACACCGCTGGCGTACCACTGGCCTTAGCCCTTGCCACTGCAAGCTCAACCCAGTTGCGAATAGGAGCGTCCTTAGTCTGACACATCCTGAATATATCGCCGGCTTCAACATCCTGAACCATAAGAACATTGCCCTCATTATCAATAACACGCACCTGACCGTCAGATTTAACCTCAAATGTCTTGTCGTGCGAGCCGTATTCCTCGGCTTTCTGAGCCATCAAGCCAACATTCGATACGCTGCCCATAGTAGCCGGATCGAACTGACCATTAACCTTGCAGTCGGCAAGAATAGTCTTGTACATAGTCGCGTAGCTGCGATCCGGTATCATTGCTACTGTATCCTGAAGCTGATCATCATTATTCCACATCTTGCCGCCATCACGGACTACGTTTGGCATCGAAGCATCAATAATGATATTGTTAGGTACATGCAGATTTGTTATACCCTTGCGTGAATCGACCATCGCAAGTGCAGGATTATTTTCGTAAACTGCATCAATATCGGCCTTTATAGCCGCTTTATTATCATCGTCAAGCGTCTCGATTTTCTCAAGAACATCCGCCAGACCGTTATTGACATTAACGCCAAGGGCCTTGAAAGTATCAGCATACTTCTCAAGCACTTCCTTATAATAAACCGATACGCAATGACCAAACATAATAGGATCGGAAACCTTCATCATCGTTGCTTTAAGGTGCAATGACAGAAGCGTGCCATCCTTCTTGGAAGCCTCAATCTGCTCAGCATAGAAAGCCCTCAGAGCCTTTGCACTCATCACCGCAGAATCAAGAACCTCACCTGCCAAAAGCGAAAGTTTATCTTTGAGAACCGTAGTGCTGCCATCAGCGGCAACCAGCTCAACCTTGACATCGCCGCCCTTTTCCATCACGACAGCTTTCTCTGTGCCGTAGAAATCCTTCTCTGTCATATGGGCAACATCTGCTTTTGAGCCGCTTTCCGGCCAAGGTTTCATCATCCTGTGAGGATGCTTCTTAGCAAATTTTTTAACGGACTCAGCCGCTCTCCTGTCCGAATTTCCCTCACGCAATACGGGATTAACCGCAGACCCGAGAACCTTCGCAAATCTTCTCTTAAGCTGCTCTTCCTGCTCGTTAGCGGGGTTAGCCGGATAATCAGGAATATCATAACCTTTTGCCTGCAATTCTTTTATTGCACTTACAAGCTGAGGTATTGATGCACTGATATTTGGAAGTTTGATTATATTCGCATCAGGCGTTTTAGCTATATCGCCAAGCATAGCCAGGCAGTCATCTATTTTCTGATCTTCTGTAAGATTATCGGGAAAGTTAGCAATGATTCTTCCGGCAAGCGAAATATCCATTACATCAACTTCGACATCGCAAGCCTTGCAGTAAGCCGCAACTACCGGCAGGAGTGAATAAGTAGCCAAAGCAGGAGCTTCATCTATCTTTGTCCATATTATTTTATTGCTCATATATTTATCTTTCGTAAGTTAAGATTGATTAATGATTCAGGGGGTACAAATCGCAGTTTTCTATCAGCCTCAAGAATCTATTGTTCGTATTGCCGATATAAATGCTTAATTAAACGAGAGATATATACTAATGTTCTTAACCCGTTTGTCAACAAAAATCCGAACACCTCTAATCATAACAAAATTAAAATAAACCGCTAATTTCATATAAACACAGCAAGCATATCATCAGCCCGTTTTGTGTAATCAGAATTTGACAAGGTTAAAACACAGCAAGAAAATAGCGGATGAAAATAGGCCATAGAATCACAATAATAATATGCAGCACTTTTTTGCTCATTTTGTTACTTGGTATAACCGCTCAGAGATATATTGTAGCACCCGGCTTTGAAGAAATTGAACGGTGGTTTATAAAAAATGAAGTCGGCTGGATAGACGACCTCATAAATCGTGAAACGCAAAGAATAACAGAGCTTTGTACTGACTGGTCAGTAAACGACAACACATATAATTACGCCTTTTGTATTGATGAAGAGTTCTCAAAAAACAATCTTCAACCTGATACTTTCAGGTATAATTCCCTCAATTTCATTGCTATTGTCGGGAATTATGGAAATGTAATATATTCAGAAAGTTACGACTTTAAAGCTAAGAAATTCATCGCTCCAATATTTGAAGATTTCAAGGACAACATAATTTCCTCTGACTCACCATTACTTGCAACCTCTACACTCAAAAAAACATCCGGAATAGCGGAAAGCTCACATGGTCCGGTTTTTATTGCCGCACATCCCATAACGAGGAAAGACAACTCCAACTCTGTAGGAGGGGTTGTTATAATGGCCCGAATACTTGATCAAGATTTCTTAGGCGACATCTTCTCAAAAGGCGGAAGTTCGCTTAAAATAGTAGAGAAACAGCAAACCGACTGCCATTGCGACCCTGGAACTGACACATATATCACAAACTACTCTAACGGCAGCTACTCCGTTTGCAAATATATCGACACCGTCTATGGCCAGACCAACTACGTACTACAGTTGATAACTCCAAATTTCATCGGAAGACATAACGAAAAATATAATCTCATAATGACTGTAAGTACTCTGATTTTGGGATTGGGCGGTTTAGGGATAACCCTCACAATCATCATGAGGGTGGTTGTAAGACCAATAAAAAATCTGGAAAGCCAAATTAAAGGCATGGCAGAAAAAAAGACCTTGGAAGTTATACCAACAAAAAAATCACAGGACGAAATAAGCTCACTTGCAAGAGAATTCAATACAATGGTAACACGCATTAAAGAAGATGAAAGAATACGCAGCCAGATCGCACGAAAACTTCAGGAATCAAACTCCGAATTACAACGATTCGCATACTCAGTATCCCACGATTTGAAAGAACCGCTGCGTACAATCACATCATACCTGCAGTTAATAGAACTCACCGCAGTAATAAAAGATGAAACCAAGCAATATATAAATTTCGTAGTTGATGCATCAAAACGAATGTATACCATGATAGAAGACCTGCTTGCATACTCAAGAAGCAACTCACTTGACTACCCGATTCAAGACTGCAGCTTATCTGTAATAGCAAAAGACATCATAAAAGAACTTCATCTGATAATAGATGAAACTAATGCGGTAATCACGATATCAGAACTCCCGACAATCAAAGGCTACTGTCCATTGCTCAAACAGATATTCAGAAATCTAATAACTAATGCTCTTAAATATCGAAAAGAAAATATTAATCCTCAAATACGTATAGGCTTCACCGAAAATGAAGAAGAATATATCTTCAGCATAAAAGATAATGGCAAGGGTATAGACAAAGAATATCAGGATAAAATTTTCGAGATGTTCCAAAGACTGGAAAACACGAAATCAAAAGGCAGCGGGCTTGGACTCTCAATCTGCAAAAAAGTTGCTCAACGTCACGGCGGAAGGATATGGGTTGAATCACAGATCAATCAAGGCTCAACCTTCTTTTTCACCATAGCAAAATAAATACTCAAATTCCATCCCGACAATTAACTCTTGACTATATGTACCCAAAGGTGTAATATCAATATATTCGCAAGGGAGAAATATGTTGATTATAATTATTAGGGATGGTTTATGGTAAAAGAGGCTAATTCACCCGACGTTGTAAAATGGCTGTGTCTAACACGTGCCGAGGGAGTCGGTCCAGTAACGTTCAAACGGCTTTTGAAACACTTCAAAAGCATTGATGCGATACTTGGCTCTTCATCAACTGCTCTTTCAAAAGTTAAAGGCATCGGTCCTGCCACTGCGGAAAAAATCCTGCGCTCGCTTGGAACCTTTGACATAGAAAAAGAACTCGAGCTTGCCGCAAAGAATAATGTGTGGCTGCTTCATTATCTTGACAAACGCTACCCCGCGCCGCTTCGCCAGCAGGTTGCATGCCCGCCTGTTCTTTATGTCCGCGGCACACTCAAGAAAAGCGATAATCTTGCCGTTGCAATAGTCGGCTCACGAAGATGCAGTATCTACGGCAAAGAACAGGCGTCAAGATTCGCCTACGGATTGGCATCCTCATCAATAACAATCGTAAGCGGAATGGCAAGAGGCATCGACACTGCCGCTCATCAGGGAGCACTCAACGCAGGCGGCAGAACAATAGCAGTGCTTGGCTGCGGACTCTCAAATGTGTACCCGCCTGAAAACAAGCGACTCCACGACGATATCGCCCAAAGCGGCGCAGTGATAAGCGAACTGCCTATGCAAGTCGAACCCAAACCCGAAAATTTCCCCGCAAGAAATCGAATCATAGCCGCACTTGCCATGGCCTCGATCATCGCAGAAGCCGGCTACGGCTCAGGCGCCATGATAACCGCTAAATATGCTCTCGAAATGGATAGAGAAGTGATGGCGATTCCCGGCCGTATAGATTCTCCAATGGCAAAGGGACCGAACTCGCTCATAAAGCAGGGAGCAAAATTGATCGAGGATATCGCCGATGTTATGGATGAGCTTGGAAGTATCGGCAGCCAGATCAAAGATGTAGTAGTTGACGAATCCCAAAAAGCCCAGAGCAAAAAAGAAGCACCGCTGTTTGACATCTCGACTGTTAAACTGAGCGAAGATGAAAAAACTGTATACGACAATCTCTCAAAACAGGAAATTCACTGCGACACAATAATCGAAACAACAGGACTTGGAGCAGGCAAAGTAAACGCATCACTCATGGCACTAAGACTGAAAGGGTTGATAAAACAACTCCCAGGAAATTTCTTCAAAAAGAGATAATAATCGCTGCAATCTAATCTGTCATGCCTGTGTTTATAAATCTAAACCAGCTCCCCCAGGAGACTACAAAATACATACAGAATGATATATTCAAAATAATAAGTATTCGAACAATCAGAAAAAGAAATAGCTTTTTTGTCTTACTGTACCGTGAAGGATTCTCAACATCTCTTCTGAGAAAATTTCGAATTTCATAAACACCAAGAATTAATACCATATACTCAATGATTGGAACAGAAGAAAGATTTGAATCGATACCCTCAAGCCGCATCTGAAATACACCTTCATTAACGACCAGCGAGATAACTGCAGCAGGAATCAAAAGCCAAGAAAAAATCCGCACGACAATAAAGGTCTTTTTCGTTGACAAAGACTTATCAGACAACTCATTCAAAATCGTCCACAAAACAAGAATTGAAACCACTAAAACAAACAGCGTCGCCTTAAACTCTTCATGTTTCGGATCATCCAATATTGGCTTTAAACCAAAACAGTAAAGACCTATCATCCACGGCAAAATACTAAGCAGATTAACTCCGCCTACCTCAAAAATCGACCTTGTTTCTAATTTAGAAATTTCAATCGGCTCATAACCCATTAGTTATACCCTTACTGCCTAAAACTAAATCCAATCCCATAACACAAACATAATTAAATCCGCCGAACGTTGAAGACATCGCTCCCTGCAATCAATCTAATCCTCTTTAAGAACTTCCTATCTTCATGGTAAATACAAAAATAGCGTCCTTGCGTTTAAAAAACATCAATAGACTCATACTCAAAACTCCGGCATCTCGACTGCCTTCGACTGACTTGCTACAAAAATTTCAAATGTTAAATCTGCCGCCAGTCTTCCTTCACTTAGTATCTGCTTATGAGTTTCCAGTGCCTTATCGTAGGTGTTATTATTCTCCGAGATATGCGAAAGACACACCCACCTCAGGGACGTTCCCGAATGCTCTTTCACAAGCATCGCCGCCTGTTCATTTGAGATATGCCCGCCATTGCCGCTAATTCGATTCTGAAGGCTCCGAGGATAAATCCCATTTTCCAGCATGTAAGGGTCATAGTTGCTCTCAAGCATAACCGCATCAAGGCCGCCGATTATCTCCGGCAGCCCTTCAAACACATACCCAAGATCAGTCAGAATACCAAGCCGCTTGCCGCCTGACTCAACAATAAACACCGAAGGCTCAACCCCATCGTGCGGCGTAGCGACAGTCGTTATTGTCGTAGCTCCCATCACAATCTTTTCACCCGGCGTAAAATGACGAAGAATCTGAGTCTCGCCAAGCATATGCTTTTTACACGCAAACGTCTTCTCGCTCACAACCAGCTTATGCTTAAACTTACGGCTAAAAATCCCCGCACTGCGAATATGATCGCCATGGTCGTGCGAAACAAACACCGCGTCAACATCCCTTATATCACGCCCAAACTCAGCCAGCCGGCTCTGAGCCTTTACGCCGCTTATACCGGCATCAAAAAGCAAACGCAAATCCGCCGTCTCAACATATATACAGTTACCTTTGCTGCCGGATTGTAATGATATTACCTTCAATAATCTTCCCGATTAAGCTTAAAATATGTAAAATAAATCAAAATAACGCCAAACCAGAAGTATATCACTAAAACAAAAAAAGAGCAACAATCTTTGGAGTGCTGAGCCAAACAAAGTGCGGCTCCGCTTTGAAATCCCCCACCGCTTAATTGCTGATAGCCTTAAAAGAGCATAATAAATACATAGACTATTGTTTTTTTGCCGTATATCATTATCCTTTCAGTATAGTAGAGCCTGATTTCATAATTAAAGTTTGATTGTGGGCGATTATTGCAAAACTTATTGGGTTTAATGGATATGACACGAGAAAAGATAAGCGATATCAAAAAATGGTTTGCCGCCTATACAGCGGCTTTTTACTGCGGTGACGACTTCGTTGACACAAACGTACGGCTAAAGACACTGCACACGGCAAAGGTAGCCGAGGAGATAACCGACCTCGCGGACGATATCAACTTAGAGCAGCAACAGAAAAACATAGCAACGATAATCGGGCTGCTTCATGATTGCGGCAGGTTTGAGCAGATCAGAAAATACAGAACCTTCAACGATGGTGAAAGCGAAAACCACGCCCTGCTCGCCGTAAGAATCATGGAAGAGCAAAAGATCATAGACGATCTGCCTGCTGATGCGCAACTAATGATTACCGAAGCCATAAAATCGCATAACGCAAAAGCGATAGAGCTGCCGGCTGATGTCCCGCAGGATACGCTGCTTTATGCCAAAATGATACGCGATGCCGACAAGCTCGACATATTTCGAGTGGTAAAGGTCAGCTATGAGCAATACTTAAAGGACCCTTCAAAGGCCAACAACATGGCGATGAATTTCGGTCAGGACACCGGCAAATGCTCACAGGCAGTACTGGACGACCTGCTTGCCCACAAACAAGTGGAATATACAAAACTGCAAACACTTGACGACAGGAAGCTGCTTCAATTATGCTGGGTATTCGACATAAACTTTCCGCCAATACTCCAGAAGCTCATTGATCGCGGCTATATAAGAATGATATTCGACGCCCTGCCGCAAACACAGCAAATGGAAACTGCAAAGCAAACGGTATGCAAATATGTAGACACAATCCTGCCAGACTACTCCAAAAACATCTGACTTTCTAAAATTAGCAGGAAAATTGCTTGCAATCTGCGGTGTTTTTGTTAATATTTGCCCCTCTGAGATTGGGCGGTTAGCTCAGTTGGCTAGAGCATCTGGTCGACATCCAGAAGGTCGTAGGTTCAAGTCCTATACCGCCCACTAAGCCCCTTTTTGCATTAAACGGCAATGAGGGGCTTTTTTATTGCTCACAGAATCAGCTTTTTATATTGTTTTGCCATTGGATATTGTTAAAATCATTGATATGACAGATATTAAGAGGCCAAACATTATTTATTTCGTCATCCTCCTGCTGAGCGGATTCGTCTTTGCCGATCAAATCAGATTCGAGCATCCCGGCGGGCTTCATACGGCCGTCCAGATTGATAATATCAGAAACAAGATGTCCGATGAGCCTGTAAAGAAAGCCTGTGATGTACTGTTTTCCACTGCACAAACTCTCCTTGAATACGAGCCAAATCCACCGGCTGATTTCAAGGTGCCGTATTATTACATGAATAAAAAGGCGTGTATGAAAGCGAAAAGCTCACTTAGCGATGATGCTTTTGCCGCTTACACACTCGCCTTGGCCGGTCAGATCAGCGAAGCGGAAACCGCCGACAAATATACGGCATCAGCCATCAGGATATTGAATGCCTGGGCCGCAACGAACAAAGAGATTTCAGGATTCGATGGGAATCTTATCGCCTGCTATTGCGGCGTGCCGCTGGTACTGGCGGCAGAGCTTGTAAACGAAAACCCTTTATGGAAAGAGACTGACAAGCAGATTTTCAGGCAGTGGCTCTCAAACACGCTCGCAAAAAGTGCAAATTCGATTAAACGCAAAAAGAACAATCACGGCTGCTGGGGACTCTATACATCACTGGCATGCAATTATTTCCTTGAAGATACCGAAGGCTTTGAAAGTGATATCAATCTTCTAAAAAAGCAAATATCGGCAATGATAGCCGACTCAGGCGAGCTGCCTTCGGAGAACAAACGCACAAACAGCGGGATGTGGTACACATATTTCGCATTGTGCCCAATGAGCTGCTCGGCCGCAATTGTCACAAATGCCACCGGTGAGGATATGTTCAACTACACTGATGCCAAAAGACGGGGATTAAAACCGGCACTCGATAAGCTGTTTGAATACAGCATATCGCCGCAAAGCTGGCCATATGAAAAACCGACCGGTCTAACAGGAGCCATTCACAACCTATTCAATCCGAGTTCCGATAAGGTTAAAATGCCGCGGCCTGACTCATGGCCCGCAAATCTATATGAGGTTATGATACCCTTATACAATGGACAAGACTGGGATAACTGGCTCAAATCCCACCGCCCAATCCAAAGCGGCAGAGGCTGGTGCTGGGCAACAATATCCGCAGCTCAATGGGACAACCAATAATGTCATAGCCGCATAAAAAAAGGCAATAACTTCCTTGATATTGTTTATATAAAATGCTATTATGTTTCTTTATGTAGAAACGGGCTATTCGTAGCCTATTGACATTAACAGACTTGTAAGGATTGTGTGGATATGAGCGATTTAACTACTAACATGCCCGATAAAAAGGGATATTTTGGCGAATATGGCGGCAGTTTTGTCCCGCCGCAACTCGAGGGTATTCTTGAAGAAATCACGACAGAATACGAAAAGCTCAGTAAGAGCAAAGAATTTCAGGACGAACTCGCTTACTACTACAAGCATTACGTAGGTCGTCCAAGCCCCGTTTTTTATGCGAAAAACCTCTCTGAAAAAATCGGAGGCGCTCAGATATATCTCAAACGTGAAGACCTGAACCATACCGGTGCTCACAAGATCAATCACTGCCTCGGCGAGGCCCTGCTGGCTAAAAAGATGGGCAAGACCCGCCTCATAGCTGAAACAGGTGCCGGACAACATGGCGTAGCGCTTGCTACAGCGGCAGCACTGGTCGGCCTCGAATGTCATATTTATATGGGCGAGGTTGATATTGCTAAGGAACATCCCAATGTTGTTCGTATGGAAATACTTGGAGCGAAGGTTGTGCCGGTCAAATCAGGCCTCAAGACGCTTAAGGAAGCTGTAGACGAAGCATTTATCGCTTATCTTGGCGATCCGGTCAACCAGCTTTACGCGATTGGCTCAGTCGTCGGCCCGCATCCGTTCCCTATGATGGTACGTGATTTCCAGGCTATAGTAGGCCGTGAGGCTAAAGAACAATTTAAAGAGCTGACCAACAAAACGCCTGATAATCTGGTTGCATGCGTTGGCGGCGGCTCTAATGCAATGGGCCTTTTCAGTGCATTTCTTGAGGATAAGGACACTAAGATATACGGCGTAGAGCCGCTGGGTGTAGGCTTCAAGGTCGGCGAACATGCCGCAACACTGACATACGGCAAACCGGGGATTATACACGGATTCAAGTGTTACCTGCTTCAGGATGAAAAAGGCGAACCGGCACCGGTTTATTCAGTTGCCTCTGGCCTTGATTATCCCGGCGTAGGACCTCAGCACAGTTATCTCAAAGATGCCGGCCGTGTTGACTATCAGGCAATTGATGATAAAGAATCCATCGATGCTTTCTTCGAGCTTTCGCGCGTTGAAGGTATTATACCGGCGATTGAGAGCGCTCATGCCGTGGCATTTGCAATGAAACTCGCCGCAAAGCTTGACAAAGAGCAAACTATCCTCGTAAACCTTTCAGGAAGAGGGGATAAAGATATCGATTTCGTAGTAGAGAAATACGGGCCGCAATACGGTATCGAAAACAATTAACACAAATAAGTGATAACAAAACCCTGTTGAATAGAGGGATGCAATAAACTTGCATCCCTCTATTTATTTCCACTAACTTTTAATCGCATTGCTGCGCAGTTTTCATCATCTGGCAAACTTCCAGATCGTCTTCTGCTTTTTTCAGCTCAAGAACATCATTGATCACATAGTCATCAAAACCGCATGACTTCTTGCCGTGATATTCGATAAGCGGACGACGTATAAGCAAATGCTCTTTAAGCATCGCATCAAGAGCCTGCTCTTCATCCATTTCCCCAGGTTTTACAAGTCCCTCTTTAATAACGGGAGCAGTCATGTTGAACCAATGTTTTACAGGTCGATCGTCAAAGAACGGGCGAAGCGTTTCTTTTGTCCAATTCTGATCGAGTATAGACCTGACCTCAAGCGTAAATCCATTTTGCTCAAGAGATGCTTTTTGACGTGCATTGCCCTTACAGCCCGGTTTTTCATAAAATATTATTGCCTTCATTGTATTTCTCCGTTTCAAGTAATTGAATATCTCTAAATCAGTTTAACATTATAGATAAAAAAACTGAGAAACCAAAAAACATTCGCCATTTTAAAAATTATTAAATATCAAACATAGAACACTAATTCCTTTAGTAATAAAGACGGGATACCGTTTTGTTTCGTCTTTAAGGCATTTAAACAAGTTTTAGGTTGCTTTATCAGGCTCCATATGTAGAATATCCCGCTCATTTCAAGCTCATTGTGAGCAAAATCAAGCTGTTGACTCGTATTCGTTTCTCTCTTTAGTCTTTAGCTTCTGAATGTGTTCAAAGAGAGAAAATCATATGTTAAGACAGGATAAAACGAATGATCGATCTGATAATCAGACGACAGAAAAACTTGAAGAATGAATTGCTATCCGGCCTTACGGTCGCACTTGCCCTTGTTCCTGAAGCAGTGGCTTTTGCTTTTGTTGCCGGTGTCGACCCATCAGTAGGATTATGGGCTGCTTTTTTCATGGGCCTTATAACCTCTCTTATCGGCGGCAGACCGGGAATGATATCGGGTGCAACCGGAGCAATGGCTGTTGTGATGACAGCTTTTGTCGTCCTTTACGGTCTTGAATACCTTTTCGCGGCTGTTATATTGTGCGGTATTATACAGACGGTGTGCGGCTTTCTGCGTGTTGGAAAGTTTGTAAGACTTTTGCCCCATCCGGTTATGCTTGGTTTTGTTAACGGTCTGGCGATTGTGATAGGCAAAGCCCAATTCGGTCAGCTCAAGACAGATTGGCATGTAGTCTACAATGCTTCACACAACGCCTTTGAAGTAGCCGGCCATTGGATGTTAGGTTCTGAATTATGGATAACTATAGGGCTTATACTTCTCACCATGGGAATAATTCATTTCCTACCGAAACTTACAAATATAATCCCGGGAACTCTTGCGGCGATTATTGCAGTAACGCTGCTTGTTCAGTTATCTCCAATTCAATCTACAACAGTCAGCGATTTTGTAGAGCATAAGAATGTTGTTACGAGAGAAAAGAACTACAAGAGCGATTTGTTTAACAAAATGAAGGCCGATCTCAAGGTCTCTGAAATAGATGCAAAAGCAGCAGAGCTCGCCGCTTCTGAGATTGAAGTGCCGCTTGCGGAAGATTCCAGAAAAGCGGGCGTGTTCCAAATACCTGACATAGCCTTTAATTTTAAGAGTATCAGTATTATCTTCGGTCTGGCTTTGACTCTTGCCGCTATCGGACTTATCGAATCACTGATGACGCTTACTCTTATTGATGAGCTTACAGAGACGCGAGGCAGCGGTAATCGTGAATGTATCGGGCAGGGAATTGCCAATATTGTATCAGGACTGTTTGGAAGTATGGGTGGTTGTGCAATGATCGGCCAATCTATGATTAATATACGTTCCGGCGGTCGCAGCAGACTTTCAGGCACAATCGCCGCTTTGGTTTTGCTTTGTGTGATTCTTTTCCCGCCGCTTTGGAAATGTGTGGGTATGATACCTGTAGCTTCGCTTATAGGCGTGATGTTTATTGTTGTAATTGCTACGTTTGAGTGGACAAGCCTGAGATTGTGGAATAAGATTCCCAAAAGCGATATGTTTATAATAGTTATGGTATCGGCTATGACAGTCATATTTGATCTTGCAATGGCAGTTGCGGCAGGTGTAATTATATCAGCACTTGTGTTTGCATGGCAGAAATCAAAACGGATAAGCGCGGAAATAAGAGATGAAGAAGGCAAACGCACATATGAATTAAACGGGCCGCTTTTCTTCGGCTCTATAACAAGCTTCAAAGAACTTTTAGACCCTGCTAACGACCCTGACAATGTCATCCTTGAATTCTGTAATTGTCATGTCTACGATCATTCTGCACTTGAGGCGATTAATTTCGTAACTGAGAAATATCGCGAACAAGGCAAAAATATCCGCTTGAAACATTTGAGCAGAGAATGCCAGAAACTGCTTCATAACGCATCCGATATAATCGAAGTGGATATGATAGGCGATCCTGATTACCATCTTGCAATAGACAAAATCAAAGACTAAATACTTTAACAAATAAAACCGGCAGAAGCTTAATTCTTTTGCCGGTTTTTTATTCAGATTATCTGTATACTGCGACCCCGTACAAGCTGTTTATAAAAAGAAGGAATAAGCTGGAATAATTCGTTAACATTTGTTAACATATTATCAAATGTTAACCTTCGGAAAAAAGGAAAGAACATAGATGATAATCTGGACTGTAGGTTTTAATATAATTCGACCACTAAGCTCCTTCCCTACTCCACTGAGAGTAGAAAGGGAAGTGCAGGACAACCCCTCTTATGTCAGAGTAGGCAAAAACTGCAATGTAGAGAACCGGTGCACTATGACCTACACAATTTCCGGCAAGGGACAATTTCAGGACAGCAGCGGACAATACACAATAAATCCGGGAGATGTCTTCCTGCGAATAGATAACGACCCAAGTATGTTTTTCAGCTATCCTAAAGATGGAAAAGAAAAATGGGACTTCATATGGTTCAATTATTGCGGTGAATCTGCAGCACAATATACCAAAGACATAATCTCACGCAACGGTCCGCTCTATCAGTTGGATTCTCAATCCCCTATTATACAAAAACTCTCATCATACCAATCATACAGCGGGATGTCATGTAACATAACGCCAGGTGAAGGTTCAATGCTCGTCATAGAAGCATTGGCCGCTTTGAATCAGAGCCATAATGAAGATTTCAACAGCAGCTCACAGAACAGACTCATATTGAAGGCTCAGAAATTCATATCCAACAATATTTCACACAACATCTCTGTAGCGGAAATAGCTGCGGCAATAAGTATTTCAAGAGAACACCTCTCCCGTATATTCGCGGAAAACCTGCACATTACTCCTTATGAATATCTTGTAAAACAGAAAATGACGTTTGCATGCCAAATGCTTAACAACAGCACTCTTTCAAACAAAGAGATATCATCAAGGCTTGGCTACAACGATCAGGCTCAATTCTCACGTATATTCAAAAAGACACTAAATATGACACCAACCGAATTCAGAAAAGCCGGAATAAACCATCTACTATAACAGTACAAACAAAAACGGATACTCGCAGAAGACACACTGAAACATCTCCCTTGAGTATCCGAAATAATTTAATATTAATCAGTTATCAATCACAAACAGGTTCACCCGATTTCCCCAACAGGAATATGGCATTAACCTGATCATCTGTGATACAATCATCATAAACAACAAATTCATCAATATAGCCGGTATACCTATATGTAGAAGGCTCATCATACCTGCCGCCTATTGTAAAATTAGCCGTGGAATCACGAACATCATAATCAAACGGCTCCCATATGGAATCCGGCATGTGACCAGTGCTTGATTGAGGACAAACACTAATACTAAAACTAACTCCATTGTATCTTGCAACGACATGATTCCATTGGCCAACAATACTCGATGCTGAAGTAAGTAATTGAGACTGCGAAGTATTATCGTCTTTACGCAATAGTAAGTCCAATTTCCCTGTAGCTCCGGTCAAAGCTATCCACCAACTGCGATTATTAACTCCGGCAGAAGCTTTTGATGCAACAATATGGTATCCACTATTTGCTTGCGTCTTAAACCAGAAACTTATTGTCCAGCCATCTCCTGAAGAACCAAGGTCTAACTCATCATCATCGAAAGTCCTCAGCAATCTCTCAAAAACATTTGGATCTGAATTATCAATATAGACACTGCTTCCAACAAGACTCTCTGCACCTGAAGTATAAGACAATGTCACTCCGGAAGGTTCGGAAAGATCCAGATTGTCCACAGAATCATCACCATCACCATCCATATCCCAATAATAAGCCGCAGGTTCATAAAGTTCATCTACTTTAAATCTCGTACTAACTATGGAATGTTCTTCATCTTCTGCCAACGCTGCATAGGTAGTGGCCACAAAGGTATTATCACCCAAACACTCTAAGCCGCCATAACCGGTATCCCATAGTATACCATTCAATTCAGTAGAGCCGCAGTTATTAATTAAACAAACTTTGTATTGTCCCTGAGTGTTCTGTACACCGCTTATAATATCATCATACTGCCCAACCCATGCGACATATTTCCCGTACGTATCACTTTCACTGTGCATATCTCTGAATGCGATAACTAACTGTCCATAACTATTATAACGCGGCATATGTCTGTCACCAGTAAGGGAATTAGGCAATTCCAATGGATCAGACCATGTCTCTCCCTCGTCATCAGTAGTCATCATCAATGAATTATACACACCGCGATTACAGCATCGGATGAGGCATAATATTTGATTCCCATCAGGCGAACGTACAATTGCAGGTTCTGCTGGTTGAGCCTCCGGCAATATCAGTATAGGCTTAGATTCTGTCCATGTAAGCCCGCCGTCAGAAGAAACGCTCTGCCATATAGTCCAATCAGACGTATGATAAACCATAAGATGCTGACTGCCGTTCTTAATTGGAATTATAGTAATTGGAACCACAACACATTCCAATCCATTGGTTGCAAAATTAGTCCATGTTGCGCCATCATCAGTTGAATAAGCCTGAACCATATCGCCATAGCCGGCCATTATAAATAACCGCTCAACATCATTGCTGTCTGTAAGTTTGTGCAGTGTTGGACAATTGTCATAACTCAAACAATTTGCCGGAACCTGACTGCGAGTCTGCCACGTCAAACCGGCATCAGTACTTTTGGTTATTCCTGCAACAGCTCCGCCATGCCCCAATGTATAAGTACAATATATTGTTTCGTAATCATCAAGCATAACAGTTGATGGATGTCCGAAATACTGATCAGGATCATACTCAACAATAACCCTTCTGCTTGTATCACTTGATAAGTCAGCGGTTTCTATTGGAGTAGTAAAACTCCAGACTTCGCCTTTCCAAGGACTTTGCGGATAACCGCCATTCACTTCATCAATTCTCCAATAATAAGTTGTCCCGGGTTTTAGACCACCAACATCATATGTATTTGAAGTCTGATTAGATTTGTAATAATCAGACAAAGTATCCGCTACGGCAACTTGATTATAGTCATCTCCGAAATACACATTGTGCGATGATGCATACGTTCCCGAACCCCAGCTAAGTGTAACATCTGTAGCTGATAATGACTCCGAATCGAATGGATACAGAACACTTGCACGTGATGTCACATCCTGAGGTTCTGTCAAATAAGTTAACGGCAAACCTGACTTCCCAAGTAAGAACAATTCATTTACCGCATCGCCGCAAAGAGCCTCGTTGTAAATAGAAAACTCATCAATCTCGCCCGTAAATCTATTAGCTGCTAATTCATCAGTTCTTCCACCTAACATGAAACTTGCAGAACAATCGTAAGTATCATTACAAGATAACCATGTTGAATACGGCTTATGATCATCTGAGGTAATAGACCGTATACTTATACTCACCAAATCTCCAATATAGCGAGCAACACAGTGATTCCATTGATCAGCTCTATATGGGCAACTGTTAACAATCTGATATTGAGAGTTATTGTCAGTATCTCTAACTAAAACATCAACCTGACCAACAGAAGGCGCAGCAGCTATCCACCAGCTACGGTTATTGATACCGGCTGTGGCTTTAGATGCAACAAGAAGATAACCGCTTTCCGCGTCAGTCTTAAACCAAAAACTTATTGTCCAACTGTCACCATTTTTACCAAGATCTAAAGCACTATCATCACCAGTACGATAAAGCTTCCCAAAATAATTAGGATCGCTGTTATCTATCGAAACACACTCTTCAACTAATCCAGAAATATAGCTTATTGTACCTGAAGAGGATTCCTGCAAATCAAGTCCGCCATATGTAGCCGTAGAATCTTCATCAAAAGCCCAGTAATAATCAGGAGCAACATAAGATGTAGTTATCTCATCTGTGGTAAACTCCCAAAGATCACCCTTAACAATTCCGTTATTAGAAATCTCATCAACACGCCAATAATAAGTTGTTGATGCACTCAGACTCGACAGAACATAAGAATTTGTAGTCTGATTGCCTAAATATTCGTTTGAGTTTGTATCAGCACTCAATACAGTCGCCGCATTTTGCCCCATATATAAATCATGACTTGTCGCAACGTCTCCAGACTGCCAACTTAAGAAACTCTTTGAATGGATATTATCTGCCCCATCATAAGGAACAGGAACACTTGCCATAACATCCACCAAAGTTTTTTTCATCTGACCTTTCTGAAAAACATCCGTAACCTCGGAACTCTGAAGACAGCTTGACCAAACTGCCAGTTCATCAACTGCACCACTGAATCTTTCTGAAGAAACAGAATCACTTCTTCCACCGATGGTAAATTCAGCACTTGTGGAAATACATGTATTACATTGAAAACCTTGCCATGAACCACTATAGAAATTGAAGGTTCCTGAAGTAACAACGGCAGATTCAATCACATAAGCAAGGCCTGAATATCTGGCAACTACCAAATTCCACTCTCCTAATTCCAGCGGCGTATCGGATGTAAAAGCAGTACTCCATGCACAGTTACTCCCAAACATCCTCAACCTCGCATACATAACACCAGATTCTGTTTGTGACTCTACCATGCTAATCGCAAATGTACCGGATGATGTACCATCTGTCATTGCAGCTTTGGTGACAATATATTTCTCTCCACTGTTGCAATCAGTATCAGGTTTGACCCAAACGCTGAGAGTAAAAGCTCTGTCAACAGGAAGACCTGAGCTCGCATATCCCAATGCCAAATCATTGGCATCTGAGACATAAACCCTTTCAAATGTACTGCCGCTATTATCCAGCACAAGATAATCAGCAACCAAAGGTGAAGCATCATCAAAAGAAACAGATACGCCCGAAGGCTCTGACAGATCAAATCCACTTATCGGCTCTTTAAGATGATTATCAAAATTCCAATAACAATCCGGATCAGCAACTACCAGTTGATAATCAAACAACAGGAACAGTAGGATACAAAAATAGATTTTCAGACGAGATGTTTTTTTCATTTCTTACTCCTTAAAAATAATACTTTACAGAATGACTTCAAAACACATATGATAGTCAATTATTCATGTATGCTATAATCAAAGCGCAGAGATAGCGTATCAAGCATTAATAAGCTTAATTAAAAACAATGAAAATATCGAAAATGAATCAATAGGCCAACACCACAACCAAAACATGTTAGCTTAACAGGCAAATAAGATTTATATAACACTACCTGTCTGCAGTTGCTCAAAGCAGTTCGTCATATTCAAAATATCATGCTGATCATAGCTGCTGACATTCAACTTGCCAGGATTAAATTTTTCAACCTCAAGCACAAGCACTTCATACTGGCCGACATCAACATGACCATTACATGTCTTACCTGTCAGTAAAGAAACAGCTTTAGAACGCATATCAATCCAGCCCATTTTCCCCATAGTCTCAACAACTATTATGTATTTCTTTTCAACTCCCTGTCGACAAACAACTGTCAAATTATGCGAATTATCAAAATAAGATTTCACACCACCTAACTGACAACTTTGTTCTATGATATAACCAAGACTTTGCGAATCAGGGATAGTTCCAAGCATTATCACCCAACCATCTCCAAGTTTTTTCTTTACAACACTGCTTAAGCCGCAAAGCTGTCCGGAAGTATACTTCACCAAAGAATCTCTATCATCAGTAACAAAAGCATCGTACCAGCCAGCCCCTTTGAATTCTCTACCGTTACACTGTTCCATTTGTTGCTCGAATGGATAACCTGGGAGCTGATATTTACTATAAATATCAAGCCACTTCTCCAGATGCCCGTAATTACAATCAGCATATGCCGTGGAATTCTGTGTACGCAGATCAGTAAGAGGCCCTGCCACCCAAACGCCACCGGAAGCAACCCATTTATATATATCAGACTCAAGACCCTGCTCTTCTATGTTAGGTAGAAATGGACTGAATATAACTTTATAATCATCAAGTTTTTTGCCTGGCTGAATAACATCCGGTCTTATCCCGCTGCTGTGAATCGGCAGATAAAAATCATGAATAAGTCGTTTAAAATAATCGAAATCATCTATCATCGGCTGGAACTTAAAGTGCCACCACGAAAACTGAGAAAAATGCAAAGCAACTTCCGAAGATACAACTCTCGTATTATTCAGTATATCGGCACATTCCTTCAACTCTTTCGAAAGCACTGATACTTCATTCATTGCACAAGTTGGCCGACCACTGCTCGAAAGAAGCGAACCATGCATCATCTCATGCCCAGACCTATGAGCACGCCAGAGCCAATAAAGATTGGCTTCTGCACCTAATGCAAAAGCAAGCCACGAATTCATTCGGGAGAAACCTTGAGCTCTAGCGCCACCAGCCATCGTGATATTTCCATTCCAGCTTACGCCGGTTTCCGTTATCCAGAAAGGCTTGTCTTTCAAACCACGCGATAGATCCATCCAAAATGCAGCTTCCCACATATTGCCCGGCTGCGTATAATGATTCTGCTGTACAACATCAAGCTTCTCTGTCATCAGGAAATGACTGAGACCACCCTGCGTTATAGTATCGGTACCTATTGGCTGGTTAACTTTTGATTTAAGTATATCAGCCTGAAAGTGACAGTATTCGATATTGCTTTGTGACTGAAAAAGCATCCATGCAACAAGAAGTGAAGGATGATGCCAAGTATCTGGACGCGGTGGATCTATCTGACAAAAATCCTGATACCTGATAGACCAGAAATTCGTACCCCACTGTTGATTCAACTCTTCAATTGTTGTAAATTTCTGCCGTAACGATTTTCTGAATTTTGTCTTACATACCTCACAATAACAGCCTCGGTCAGATGCACCAAGAACTTTAGATGGATATATCTCATTATCTATTTGCCAGCCTATAACATTTTCATACCTTCCCAACTCATCAGACATTTTATCAACAATTTTCTTGCAAAATTGTCTATATACCTGACTGTTAGGACAAAAATGCCTTCTTGAACCATGCTGAAGAAAATCACCATTTTCACTTACAGCGATACACTCCGGATAATACTTTGCTATCCATATAGGAGGAGTGGCTGTTGGAGTGCCAAGAATAACAGCGATGCCATTATCACGTAATTTCACTATGACATTGTGTATCCAGTCAAAATCATATTTTCCACATGAAGGTTCTAATATAGACCAAGAAAACTCAGCAATACGAACAGCATTTATACCTGCATCCTTCATCAACGCAATGTCTTTATCTACCTGGTCATCAGACCAGGTCTCTGGGTAATAGGCCGCACCTATATATGGAGGAGAAAATTTTTCAATACTTTTTTTCATACGCTTATGATTCTTGATTTCATTCAATTATATTCTCATTTTGAGACCAGTATGTAAGCCCTGCTGTCTGGCGTTCTGACGGAGGGGTTGTGAAGATACTTACAAGATATCCGACACTACACGTCGCAAGTACACCAAAAACAATCGGCCATACAAATGACACGTGAATCGGCTGACCATCCACAATTTTGACCCATCCATAATTAGTCCAGAATGTCACTACAGAACCTATAACCGCCCCCACGATAACACCTTTTGAATTTGCTCGCGGAACAAGAAGCCCAAGCAGAAATATTCCAAGCAGAGGCCCTGAGAACAAACCTAAAACTTTAGTACTTAGCCTCATTATGTTTTCTGTCGAAGAAACATAAATAAAAACCGCAAGCCCTGTAGTAATAAGTCCCCATAGAATTGTCCAGAATCTCGCCCACCACACATTCTGATCGTCAGTATACTGCTTCTTGCCAAGTCTTATCTGAAAATCTGTCATAGTAACCGTTGCCAGGCAGTTCATTCCAGAGTCTACAGTTGAAAGTATTGCCGCAATTATTGCCGCAATAAAAAGACCTGCAAGACCATGTGGCATCTGAGTCACAATAAAATAAGGTAAAATACCATTACTTCCAACACTTTCAATGTCTATAGCATCGGGATATACATGATAAAAAGCAAACAATCCCATCGCTACACCAGTGAGTATCAAACCTATTACAATAGAGCCTATAACATTAACCCATAACGCTTTCGCTGAAGCTTTAACAGAACCGGTAGTAAGGTAACGCTGCACGGTCAATTGGTCAGAGCCCTTCTGAGCCATATCATTAAAGAAGAATCCTATCAATAACCCAAAGAATGTTGTCTTCTCAAAGAAGTCGAAAGACCAATACTTCGGATTGGAAAGATAAGAAAAATCCTTCCCCTGTTCAAAGGTGATTTTTACTACTTCTGAAAACCCTCCATCAATACGACCAAATGCCGTAAAACAAATCCAGATAATACCAATATACACCACTACTATCTGAATAACATCTGTCCATATAACGGCCTTCATACCGCCAAGCACTGCAAATGCTGCTGAAAACACACCAACGCCAATTATAAGCCATATCATATCAACCTTGCCGCCTAATGCCGGCATGAGTATTATAGCCGAAGCATATATAACAACACCTATATACATTCCGCGTATCATCATAAAAAGAAAACTTGCTACAAGACGCACTGCAAGACAGAATCTTTTTTCAAGATATTCATAAGCGCTGGTTAGTTCAAGTTTAACAAATGTCGCAACAAAAAACTTAACAACAAAAAATGTAACGAGAATAGAAGCAATCCACCACAAGCCAAACATTACATGCCCGTTTTCAAAAAATTCAGCAGGAGCTCCAGTTATACTTATAGCACTAAGTAATGTCGCAAGTATTGAAAGCCCCACTGCCATCCACGGCATATTACGTGAAGCCATAAAAAAATCTTTCAGTGTCTTCTGCTCTTTTACGAAAAGAGTTGCGACACCAAGAATAGCAAACAAATATCCTATTAGAACGATGTAATCAAGCCAGTTAAATCCTGTGTTCATCATTTACCTTTATATCTTACTAATCGAGATTAATCTTCTGCACTCTTTTATTTCCAACTTCAGCCACATACACAGCACTGCCTTCCACGACCAAAGCATGAGGAGTCGTAAACTGTCCCCATCCATCACCCAGTTGGCCATACTGTGCCAAAATATCACCATCAAAATCACTAATGATTATTGAATGTCTTTCAGGAGTGGTACAGCTTATATACAGGTTATTTTTGCAGCAGTAAAGTCCAAAAACTTTCCCAAAATGATCAAACTCTCTTACATAATTCCCTTTTAGATCAAAAACCTGAATTCTTTTATTTGCCCTGTCAGCAACATAAACTAAATCATCATGTATTATTATATTATGCGGATACTTGAATTCACCTTCACCATTGCCCTCTTTGCCCCATTCGAAAAGATACTTTCCATCTTTGTCAAGACAGACAACCCTACTGTTACCATATCCATCAGCAATATAAATATCACCATTATCAGCAACAGCTATATCAGTAGGCTTGTTAAAATGCAATTTATCATCACCGGCAACATCACGCTGCCCATATTCTGCAATCACATCACCGTCAAGATTCAGCTTATATATCTGCTGGGTTTCAATATCTGTAATCCATAAAAATCCATTACAATACCGAAGACCATGCGGAGATTTCAGGTATTCAGAAGGCATATCAGAAACCATACCGCTAAGCAAATCTATCTTGATAAAGGCCTTTTCTGTATTCTGGCAGATATACAGTGTATTACCATAGAGAGCAATCCCAGTTGCGTTATTCTTTACTGAATCTGCATACTTGGAATTCCAGTTTACATCAGAGCTGATCTTAGAAGAGTCAAAACTATTGCCGCAACCGGATAGTAGCAGACTTAAAGTCAAAACTGCAGAAAACACAATTTTATAGCTTTTATGTACAGTCATCAAATCTCTTATCTCCATTTCGGCGGAAGCCTGTAATAATTATATCCATCATTATTTCTATCAGCTTCTATACAATCCTGAGCAGTCCATGTTTCAACATGACCATCAATATAAGCAGCATTGAGCTTTGTCTTGGGAGGATCATCAAGACCACTATCCATTGCGTAGTATATTTTGAACATCTTCCAGAAATCTCCATACCGGGAGTCACCTTCCTTGCCATCATATGTACCGGCTGTTGCACCCTTGGTATTATGAGGTATCCACCATCTGTCACCACCCCATGTCATGAGGAAATCAGTCAACAGCAATGTATCTTTGCCTTTATCTCCTGTATTAAGAGCTTTGTCAGTATCAACCTCTGTAAATACCGGATAGTTCCACAAAAAGAAATAGGCTGAATTCATTATAGTCACGCTGTCATCGGCAAGGTCTTCACGGTAAACATCCTGCCAGTTATCATCATTAGGACATAACGGACATGTCAGATATTCGGGATTATTGAGATAATTGCCAAGAGTTTCTACAAGAGAACCGCTATTGAGCTCATTTGCCGTACCCGCATAATACTTGATCCTGCAGGGTATAGTATACCAAGGTGAATAATCAGGTCCCTGTCCTTGAATAGTCGGAGGCATTTTGCCGCCATTCTCTGAAGCATACACGCTGACAGCAGTTGCAAGCGAACGCTGATTATTCTTGCACAAAACAAGCTTAGCCTGTTCTCTTGCCTTTGTAAGTGCAGGCATCATTATTGACATCAGTACAGCAATGATTGATATGACAACTAATAGCTCAATCAATGTAAATGCTTTTTTGTTTTTCATGGATAGTCTCCTATATTTTCGAGATAATATCAATCAACAGAAACAACTGTAAAATAGATATTTTTATATGTATTGGTACGCCCGCCTTCGAATAATATTCCAAGTTCTTTCTCTGACAACAAAGCTACGTCCGAATACGCACTTCTGCCGGGACATACCAATTTGATTTTCTGCCATGTTTTACCTTTATCTTTGCTCTTCGACACAGTCAAACCAGCTCTATGAGAATCCCATAAAGGCCCTTCTTCGCTGCCGCCTTTATAACTGCCTGACGCAGGATGAACAGCATAAACAACATCATTATCTACATCAGTGATTATTGAACCCTGACATACAACTGACGGCAACTGTTTATTATATTTGGCCTCAGTCCATGTATTTCCTCCATTATCACTGAATGCAAGTTTCTTAAATTCAAGAGGCTTTTCTTTTGATCCATCAGGAAGAATCTTATTGCCCGGTCTTATGAACATGCAGCATCCGTTGTCGGCTATTCGAGTCAGCATACATTCATCGCTGTAATCACATATCGTACCTGCCCATTGCCAGTTCTTTCCGTTATCATCGCTGAATATTGCAGCAGAACTGAACTTGCCTCTAACCTCTTTACTTGCCACCCAGCAAGATGCAAGAAGTCTACCGTTATCAAGCATAATTCCATGCCCAGGTCCAGGATGCAAAGCTCCCCAATCATTGCCAACAGTATTCTGTTTCACATCAACTGGCTGCGACCAACTCGCGCCGCTGTCATCACTGTATCTGTAATAGATAGCATATTCATCTGCACCCCACCTTTGATAAGTTGTATACACATAATGAATGCGACCTGTTTTTTCATCAAGAATAGGACACGGATTACTTGCATTGTAATTACCGTTATCGTGAAGCACCTTAAAATCGGACCAGCTTTTTCCATTATCAAAAGAACGTTTGATAACCTGATCGATATTGCCATTATCATGCAAGCTGTCGTGTCTACCTTCAGCAAACGCAAGAAGCGTCCCATCCTTAGCTCTTATTATAGCAGGAATACGATAATAAGCATAACCATTTTCACCACATGTAAACACTTTTACCTTTTGTGGTACAGCTTCAAATTCCCCCTCTACTTCAAGAGACTTTATTGCTACAGAAGCCCCTTCGGAATAAATGCAAAGCTGTCCTATTGTGTCTCTCTGGTATTCGTTTTCATATACATCCTTGCCGTTAATCATAATTTTGAATGTGCCGGAAACGTTCATGAAAACAAAGTCATATTTTTCTGAATCAACGTAATCACTTAATTTTACAGAAAGCGGCTTGTCCTTGAAAGCCCTTACTCCTGTATGACCTCTTGATGTGATTTTATCACTGCTGCTGTCAAAAATAAATTCATCAGCTCCGATCGCTACAATAAATTTACCATCACTTAAAAATGAGCAATTCACTTTGACGGCAAAACTGCCATAATAAAATTCATCCTTAAAAAGCAAAGTCCCATACTCATCATTCAATACAATCTCATTACCAGCAACTGAATAAGAAGACTCTTTGCTCAAATCGCCTAAGACTTTTCCATCCTGCACAAGCAATGTACCAAATGAAATATTCACTATACAAAAAAACAGTAAAATATAATGTCTGAAATTCATAATTCCCCTTTAGTAATCAGTTAACTTTCGATGATGGATACCTAAAAGCCATGCAACAATCATATGTTACAGTAGTAAACGAAATAGAGCTATAGTTATCAACTTCAAACAAAACCCCAATCTCTCCGGAATAAGTTTTTGCAAGATCTGAATATGCACTAAGACCTGCCGTAACTAATTGTTTCATCGCCCATGTATTACCCTTATCCCTACTTACGAACAAGCTCAAACCTGCTCTTGAAACAAGACCGTCTTTGTTATATGTTCCAGCTGCCGGATAAGATATAAATAAAGCATTGTAATCGGAATCGTAAAAGGTAGAACCCTGACAAATAGTAGATTCTAATCTTGTCTGAGCAGTTGCGTTTGTCCAACTCTCGCCACCATCATAACTTTTCGCAGCCCAGCGATACTCACTGTTGTCACGTGTAGGACCGGGACGTATAGTCATATAAAGTTCATCACCTGCGGCAGATATCAGACACTCGTCTGAATAGTCTAACACATCAGGTCCGGCAACCCAGCTCGTACCACCATCATCACTGTAAATCAAACTCGAATAACTCACTCTCGTATCTGTCGTTGTTCCTGTTGTATGCCATACAGGCACAACAAGTCTGCCGCTGTGATCACCTTCAAGAATCTGAACACCATGTCCAGGTCCCGGGTGACATGCACTCCAGTATGTAGGCAACCCACTAACCGCCTGAGCAACTGACCAACTTTCGCCATTGTCATCACTGTATCTTTTATATATAGTATAATTACCGGTTCCGAAAGTTTGGTAAGCAGTATAGATTATATAAACCCTTCCAGTATTTTTATCAACTACAGGAGATGGGTTACTTGCATTATAAGGACCATTGTCGTGTATAAGTTCAAGCGAACTCCATGTTGCACCATCATCGTAAGAACGCTTCAATACAATATCTACATTTCCATTATCACTTATTCCATCAACGCGTCCTTCAGCAAATGCCAGCAACGTACCATTGGCACATCTGACAATAGCAGGAATTCTGTAATAGCTGTAACCATCAGTACCAAGTTCAAAAACTGGAACTTTTTCATACATATCTCTTATTGTTCCATCAAGCATAAGGTTTTCTACTTGGAAATTTGCACTTTCTGAATATACCTGAACAGTTCCTATCACATCTCTGTCGCATTCACCCGTATAGAGTAATGTTGAATCAACAACTACAGAAATCACATTATCGGTCATTGATATTTCGATATTGGTGTTTTGAGAAACTTGAAGATAGGACGATATATCCACATTAAGAGGCGAGTTACTGAATGTGTAAGTACCTGTATTAAGTCTGTTCCTCAGTAGGTTCGTGGTTTTGTTGAATACATATTCATCGTAACCTATACGTACTACTATACTGCCCGTAGAGCCCATAACAACATCAAGATTTACAGAATAGTCGTTATAAAGTATGTTCTTATCCAAAGTAATTCTGCCGCCATTGGAGAAAGAAATACTTCCAGATCCTACACTTACACTACCCTCTGTCTGCAACCCGTTTGATGTACTTTGATCCCATTGATAGAGAGTAGCAAATCCACTTGACATGAAACTTATAAGAATAATTGCTATAGATCGAAAAAGCATAGATTGAATACCTGCTTGAGTTAATTATTAAGACAGGCAGCTTGTCTAACAACAGAGCTGCCTGTCATTAAAGATTTAAGTAATTTAGTTCAAGGTTTCATATTCATTCATACGAAGCCAGTTAGCCGCCATAATGGCAAGGTCAAGACTATTAACAGCACAGTCACCGTTAATATCACCTGTAGATGCTTCTATCAGACATTTCGGAGTTGAGAAGAGCCAGATATTACCTCTAACAGTATCTGTATCTGTTACAGTATCAACTCTCCAGTAATAATCTTCATTAGTATCAAGTGCTGTCGGAGTAACTGAATTTGAAGTTGTAGGAATAGTCTCTACTACTGTCTGCATAAGTTCATCAGTAGCAATCACAACATTCTGTGATACAATAGTTCCACATGAAGCAGGAGTCCAACTCAATGTTGTAGATGGGTCTACCGCAACAGCATCATCTTCTGGATATGGTGAAGACGGCAGCGAACTGCAAAGAGCCTGCTCAAAATCTGCCGGCAATAGAGCTCCGTAAGATATCTTAGCAAAATCCATTACACCTTCAAAATTCCATGCATCGTGAAGAATGCTGCCACCTATAACAGTAGTACCCGGCATAATCAAACTGCCCGTAGCATCAGCTGCCTCCGCAACATTAACATAGTCGACATATAATTTAAGCAAACTGTTTTCTACATCGCGAACACAAGCAATATGATGCCATTGACCATCACGGATACTGTATGGACTTTCAACATAAGACCAGTTTGAATTATCTGTGGTTGAGAATACAAGCTTACCAGAACCTTCTACTCTGCACCAGAATTGAGGATAGTTATTACTAATCCAATATCTTTCTTCATCTGTAACTAAAGAAGCGACCAGCAGTATTACATTGGTATCATTCTCAAGCTTTACAAGACTTTCGAATGTAAAACTGTTCTCACCTATAGGTATCTGACTGCCGGCAAAACTTGTACCTGTATCATAGCCAGGCTCCAAAATAAACTCAAAGCTCTCATCACCAAAATAAGAAGCATCGCTGTCATATCCCGGCGCCGGAGTGTAATACATAGAATCATCAGTCAATACATCTTCACTCTCAGAAGCATAAAGATCTCTGCCGTTGCCGCTGATATCATAAATCACATCACCTGCCGCGGTAGGCATACCAACTGTCTTATCGTCAAAGGTCCAGAATGCCGCTACATCGGTATTGACATCAACTGTAGAGAAACTCCAAACATCACCTTCCTGGTCAACAGCATAATCGTTAGGATCTGTTCCTACGGTATCAACTCTCCAGAAGTATGTCGCCGCACCACCAAGAACGTCAAGATTTACACTGTTGCCGCTTGTAATATTGAAAGATTCTACAATATTATTCATATCAGCAGTTCTTGATACAGTAACTGTATTTGAAGACACAGTTACACCTGCTATCTGATCCCAGCTAAGCGAGACACCTGTTGTAGCATTATTTACAGAACCATCTTCAGGGAAAGGATTCGTTGGCTTAGGTACAATCTGCACAAAATCTGACACATCGAGTGCTGTATCACTAATTTTGAAGAAATCCATTCCGCCCACCATATCAGAAGTCATCTGCTGGAAGTTACCAATGTAAAGTGAACCGCCCGTTCCTGTAAAGGAAGTATAACCACCTTCATAAGAAAGAACCAGCTCATAATCAACAAACATATCAACATCAGCGCGACCGGTAGTCGTAGCAGTAAAACGAATTGCAAGATGATGCCACTGAGCATCAAAGAAATTGATACCTGTAGTATTTGCAGAAGCCCAACCTCCTGCATAGTTGCCAAAACGGAGATTACCACCTTCAATACGCCACCACAACTCTCTACTTGTTTCAGTCAAATACCGGCATAAACCGTTTTGAAGTGAAGCTGAAGTTTTGGGGAATCTTACGGCTGTTTCAAACGTGAAACTCTGATTCTCAAGACTGAACCAATCACCGGAAAGACTGCCTTCATCGCCAAAATCATGTCCCGGCTCAAAGATAAGTTCATCATCAGATGCTGTAAAATTTGCAGCCGAACTTTCTCCATATCCAGGATCACCATCAGTAAATTCCAAGACATCAACGATATCACCGCCATTTATGTAACCATCTCTTCCGTTACCACTGCTGTCTATAATCCTGGTTCCACTATCGACAGTTTCACCCGGCAGCACATCATTAAACTCCCAATATGCTACAGTCCCGGCATAGTTGGAGGAAACAATCAAGCAACACATCAAAGCAACTACTGCCAAGAGCATGTTTCTTTTACCTAAATTGACTGCCATTTTTTTCATAAGCATCTCCTTTATAAATAATTAATAAATTTTCAAACAACCTATACAATTATAATTGTGTTATACGCTATTTATTATAGCCCATCAAATTTGATATATAAAGTCTAAAGTCCTTGCTAAAAGTGATAATATTTGGCTATCTGTGACATAAAAGTTTTTTTATCCGAATATTTGCAACCAACAGCAAAAAATCACCTCACAAAACACTCTCTGCAATAATCGTTCTCTAAAATAAAACCCAAAGTAAATAAAGCAATAAGTACCCGGCTAAAACTTCACAAATTGTGATATAACACCAGTCACATAAAGAGTCTTTTACAAAATTACTGCATTTTTACTTTCATACGACCTGTAACAGCCGCTTATCAGCTTATCCACAACAAGCCCTTCATTACTGCCCGGAGTTGATTTTTCACCGTTAATGCAGTCTTTTTCAAAGCTTAGCAGTTGCTTCTCAAACGGATTGGTTTTCGGGAAAGTAAAAGTTGTCCAGCTTTTGGTTTCTTCACTATAGAACTTCAGAAGAGGCGCGTTATCCATCGGCTTATTCCATGTTACGTAATAGAGTTCAAGCTTGCCTTTTGTACCGTTGATTTCAATCTTTTCATCCCAGCCGTCTTTATGAATACCTGTACTGCTGTAAGGAGCTAATGCCGCCTCAAAATGCACACAAACGCCCGTTTCCATCTTAAAAATTGAGTTGCTGTGAAGCTCAACATCATAATCTGCCGGTTTCCAGTTGAGCGTATAAACACTTTCTGGAACTCCAAAAAAAAGATGCATAAGATCAAGAACATGGCTTCCTGCCATATTCAGCATACCGGCTCCCATACTTTTGTTTATTCGTGAAGGTTGTCCATCAAGCGGCTTCCATGCATCACTGTTGTAAATATCCGCATCCCAACCGCCAGTCTGGTAAGAACGGATATACGCGGTAATGACATCACCTATCTGAGGCAGAAGTTCTACTGCCTTTTGCGTAGCTGGGAAAAAACGCTTCATATAGCCTATTTGGAAATTAGCAGAATAACCCTCTAAAAGCTGTGCAAGTTTCTGTGAATCTTCAAGATTGTCAGTAAACGTCTTCTCACCGAAAATATGTTTACCAGACTGCATAACCCGCTTGACAACATTATAATGCGTCCTGTTTGGAGTACACACTATAACCGCTTCAATATTATCATCTGCCAAAAACTCGCCCATATCATCATAAAAAACGGCTTCCCCGTATAAATCTTTGCGTTTAAGGAAATTATCTTTATTGATATCGCAAACGGCAACTATCGGAAATCCAATATTATTACATGCCGAAGCATGAAGCGAGGAAATACTGCCTGTTCCTAATATACCTATTTTCATTTCATATCCTGTCAAAATATATGTATCTAATTCTCGATAACAATCTTAGCTGTATCCACTTTGTTTTCGCAGGCAAATTTAATAGCATCGGCTATATCTTTAAGCTTAAACCTATGAGAAACAAGAGCCTTGCCGTCTATTACACCATCTTCAAGAAGCTTTACGGCAAGTGGAGTTCTCATTGCAGGACTTGCAAAAGAACCTCGAAGCTGAAGTTTATTGAAATGGAAATAATTTGCATCAAATGTTATATTGCCTGCCGCCCCTGTCTCTATTCCAATGAAAGCGGCTATTGCCCCCATTGCGGCAACACCGAGAAGGTCAGGTATGGTTGATGGAGGCGATGTAACCAGAAGTTTATTAGGTTTCATATCAAACTTATAATCTTTTACAGGCATTTTATCCACTTCAATAATCTCATCGGCTCCGAATTGAAGTGCAAGCTCTTTTCTTTTAGTAGAATCTGAAAGCTCGCAGGCATATATCTTTGATGCACCAGCCCATTTTGCAAGCTGAAGAGCCATAAGACCTATAGGACCAAGACCTGACACTAACACCACATCGCCGGCTTTAACCTCTGCCACATTAAAAATATCCAACGCCACTCCAAGCGGCTCGGCAAGACATGCAGCATACGGATCAAGACCGCTATACTTAACCAGCGATATTTCACGTACTTTCATAACTTCTGAAAAGCCAGTAAACTGCAATGGAACGAGATTCTCACAATATTCCTGCCGCATATCCTTACAACTGTTACACTGACCGCATGCACTGGAACTATCCATAACAATCGTATCACCGGCTTTAAAACGAGTTACATCACAGCCGACTTCAAGCACAGTACCCGCTACTTCATGTCCAAAACGCTTATATTCAGCAACCCCCTTACGGGCTGTCATAATATCCGTGCCGCAAATACCGCACGCATCAACTTTAACCAAAACCTCACTACCGCCAAGCTCCCCCGCCTCTACATCACGTAGAATCACATCATCAGTATTTTTCAAGAATGCTGCCTGCATAAATATCTTTCTGCTTTTATATTAACAAATTGCATTGTTGCTGATTGTTTTACTGTAAAACTCAGCACTTAGCTTTGGAGTTCTCTTCTGTGTCTCAAAATCCACATAGAACAGCCCAAATCTATGACTATAACCTCTTATCCATTCAAAATTATCAAGTAGACTCCAAGCAAAATAACCCTTAAGAGGATAACCTTCTGTCACAGCCCTGTGAGCTGAAACAAGGTGATTACGAATAAAAGTGACGCGATCGGTATCTAAAACCAGTCCACATTCCATCTTGTCTTTGGCCGCACACCCATTTTCAGTGATAAATATCTGATCGACATTCCACAACTCAGACAAAAACCTTGGCACCCAATACGCTATCTGAGGACATACATATGCCCATGGTGACTGCATTTTAGGATGAGACTCGGTAATTGGAACCACACTAAAACCTTCAGTATTACCATCAGGTTTGATATAAACAGGTGCATAGACATTAACACCTACAAAATCCAAATCAGCCCCGATAACCTCCATATCACCACTATAATCAAGCCCTGCGGCATCATCATTGTCTGTATAAAACTCAGGATACTCACCTTCCATTATTGTAGTAAGAAAAGGCGTATTAAGATGTCTGAATGCTTTTCTCGCAGCATCGATATACTCTGGATTTTCAATAGCAGGAACGCATCCGCTAACCCCCTCAGCAATACCAACCTGAATATTCTGCTGTTTATTGGCTCTCAATGCCCGTAAGCCAAGACCGTGAGCAAGCAGAGCATTGTGCCGTATTTTATAAAGCTGACTGCCGCTAAGCATCTTTCCGGGAGCAAGAAAACCTGTCCCGTAAGCTTTGTCTGTAAAATTGGCAAACTCATTGATCGTCATAAAATGTGAAACACGATCAGAAAACAGCTTGCTTATCAGTCCGCAATAATCCGCAAAATGCTCAGAAGTCTCTCTTGAAAGCCATCCCCCATAGTTATCCTCAAGATATTGCGGCAAATCCCAGTGAAACAGCGTAATCCATGGCTCAATACCCTTCTCAAGAAGTCTATCGATAAGCTTATTGTAGAAATCAATCCCTTTCTTGTTCGGTTCGCCAAAACCATTAGGAAAAATACGCGACCATGCAATTGAAAAACGATAATTCTTTATGCCCAGCCATTCCATTAATTCTATATCTTCAGGGAAACGATTGTAGTGATCAGCAGCAATATTACCGTTATGGTTCTCATGAACCTTATTTTCCTGCTTACAAAAATTATCCCAAACAGTAAGTCCTCTGCCGTCAGTCTGATAAGCCCCCTCTATCTGATAAGCTGAAGTTGAACAGCCCCATATAAAGTCTGAAGGAAATTTGTAGTATTCGTTCATCGTAACCTTGGTATATTAATAACAAAACAAATCACCAAAACAAAATTATTTTGGAACAAACTATATTCTTGTATACCTCATGCCGTAAATAAAATCAACACCAACATCACAATAAGACAAATAATATCACTAATACACAGACTTTTAACAGGCTTTCTACAGAATCAGGTATACTGATTAAAGCACTGCTAACTCTGACTTCTAAACTTGCTTGGTGAGATATCGTTATGCTTTTTGAATGCTCTGGAGAAAGAAAAAGCTGAGTCATAACCTACCATAACTGCAACTTCCTGAAGATTCAAATCTGTAGTTCGTAATATGTGTCTGGCCTTGTTCATCCTCAGATCAGTCAGAAAAGAAATCGGCGTGCAAGAAAAATATTTGACATGAAGTCGATGAAATTGAACCGCAGAAATCTCCATTCTTTCTGCAAGGTCTTCAACTTGCCACGGCACATATAATTTTTCGTTTACCTCTCTCCATATTTCATTGAGCTGCCTCAAACGTTTTGACGCCCACCCACGAGCCTGAGGGTGCAGCACGCGCCTTATCAATTCACAAATTATCTCAGCATAAGCATTCGCAAGAGAAACTGCACTAACATTTACACTGGCAGCAAACACCTCGTTCAAGAAACCAGAGAGTGCATGGTGTATTTCCTCCCCAAACCTCGACTCAAATACCCTTGAACCCTCATCCTTTAAGAAAGACCATTTTGGCGTATCATCAATATGAAACCATACTTTTTTGAAATAATCCAAGGCTCTATAATCCTGTAGAGACCCTGCCGGCAAAACCAGCATATCACCACCTTTGAGAAGATATGTCTGATTATCCGTTTTAAGTTCTCCGCTGCCATCAATTATGTAAGCAAAAAAAGAATGCTTTGGGTTCAAGCGAACAATGTGATACGGTGGATACAATTCACTTATACCGGCAGCTAATATCATATTCTCACGCAAAACAGCATTCGCAGTAGTAGCTAAGTTTACAACATTTTCTCTGCAACTATCAGGCACAATGACAGTATCTGTTATACTCATGAAATAACCAGCTATTCAATAATATTGTTTTTAACAGTAAAATACATCATATATTATACTAAACAAATATTTAAATGAAAGTTTTCATCATGAAAAACCACAAACTTAAAACGCCACAGCTTACTGACATTGAAGTCAAAGATGCATTTTGGAAACCAAGATGCGAAACTAACCGCACCGTAACTATGCCGATAGAATATGAACTATGCAAAAAAACCGGCAGAATAGATGCTTTTAGCTGGAAACCCGGTGATGACCCATCCAAAGAACCGCATCATTACTGGGAATCAGATGTAGCAAAATGGGTTGAGGCAGGCGCGTATATACTTGCCAAAAGTGAAGACAAGCAGCTTGAAAAGGAAATAGACTCTTACATCGATCAGCTTGAAAAAGCACAGATGGATGATGGATACCTCAATTCCTACTATATGAACGGCAAAACAGAACATAGATGGACCAATCTCTCTGTAATGCATGAGCTTTATTGCGCCGGTCACATGATGGAAGCCGCTGTAGCTTATTATCAGGCTACAGGTAAAAAGAAACTACTGGATATAATGTGCAGTTATGCCGACCATATCGAAGCAAGGTTCGGACCTGATAAAACTGACGGCTACCCAGGACATCAGGAAATAGAGCTAGCTCTTGTAAAACTGTTCAGGACTACAGATGAAGAAAAATATCTTAAACTCGCCAAGTTCTTTATAGACCAAAGAGGTAAGCAGCCGATATATTTCGATCAGGAACGCAAAAAACTTGACATAAACCACCAATTTACAAATAGATACTTTCAGGCACACTTGCCTGTAAGAGAACAAAAAACAGCGGAAGGTCATGCAGTCAGGGCATTGTACATGTATTGCGGCATGGCTGATGTTGCCATGGAAACAAATAATGAAAGCCTGTTGAAAGCCTGCAAAACATTATGGAACAATATCACTGAAAAACGTATGTATATAACCGGAGGCACAGGCTCGTGGCCTGAGAGCGAGCGTTTCAGTGCAGACTACGACTTGCAAAACAACAGAGCATACGCAGAAACATGCGCATCCATCGCGTTGATCTTTTTCGCACAGAGAATGGTAAACATTGAAAAAGACAGCAGATATACAGACATAATGGAGCAAACTCTTTACAATGGAGTGCTCTCAGGCATTGGGCTAAGCGGAAAGCACTTTTTCTACGCAAACCCACTTGAAGCACAACCCGAGCTCGACTACCTAATGCCGGAACATAGAAAAACGCAGCGACAGGAATGGTTTGGATGTTCTTGCTGTCCGCCTAATATCGCCAGATTACTCGCATCGCTTGAGCAATATATATACTCATTTGACGAGAACAGCATATATGCTCACCTCTACATTGGCAGCACAATCAAGCACACTTTTGGTCAGTCAGAAGTAACACTAATTCAGCAAAACAATTACCCATGGGAAGGCAATATAAAATTCACAGTCAATATGCAGCAAGATACCAGCTTCGGGCTAAACCTTCGCCTGCCTGCATGGTGCAAAAACATCAAACTTTCAGTAAACGGAAAACAGATAGACACCAAACCTATCACAACAAAGGGCTATGCTAAAATAGATAGAAAATGGCAGAATGGCGATACCGTTGAACTAATACTGGAAATCACAACCGAACTCATGGAATCCAATCCTCAGGTGAGGACTAACGCAGGCTGCGTTGCAATCAAAAGAGGTCCAATTGTTTACTGCATAGAAGAAGCAGACAACGGCAAAGGACTTCACAATATTAAACTGACATCTGAAACAGAATTCAAAGATGTACGCATTGATGAATTGCTCAAAGGAGCAATAGGACTTGAAGCAAATGGATTAAGACGGGCAGATTCAAGCAATGAATTATACAGCGTTGCAAAAGAACACCATTATACGCCGGCAAAAATCAAAGCCATACCATACTTCTTATGGGCAAACAGAAATCACGGCGAGATGCGAGTTTGGATACGAAACACCCAAGCTTAGTCTGATTGAATCGACAATGATTACTACTGACAGCCCTAAGCATGCTCTGGGGCTGTCAGTTTTTTCTTATAGCTTGTCGGCGAGCAGCCTCTTTTCCTGCTGTAGAGCCGGGAAAAATAAAGTGGGTCTTCGTAGCCGATCATAGATGCCACCTTTTTGATCTGTATATCGGGATTAGCTCTCATAATCTCTTCACTTCGACTCAACCTTTCATCAATCTGGTACTCAACTATACCCATACCGGTAGCACTCTTGAAAAGATGAGAAATGCTCGACTCACTTCTAAAAACCATCTTGGCCGCCTGCGAAGGAATAATAGTTGAAAGCGGGTTGCTCTTGATGTATTCGAGAACTATTTTAACAGGGTCTTCACTCTTTATAGAGATAAGATGGTGAGATACGATAAAATTCACAAGTACTGAAAACAACTGCATTATTTCAGCGACCTTTGACTCATCGTAATAAGGGGCTCTGAAAAAGGCTGTCTTGAGTAACTCCTTTTTCTGACGTGATATTTTGCTGATTTTCGATGGAACAGAAAAACTTTCACTCGTCCTGAACTGTCCTATCATTATAAAGCCAAGCAGTTCGTCTTCAACAGTAACCGGCATAACGGCCTCATTCATCCCAGAGTAACATTTATAGACATTAAGCTTACCTGTACGCCGAGCTTTAATTTGATTTTGTCTGTCCCATTTCCTGCAAAGATTGCTGCAGGAAAAATCATACCTAAGCATATGGCAATAATCACATATATCCTGATTATCTCCGGCATTCAATTCTTCACCATCAGCATCAAAAAAAACGATACGTATACCCAAGAGCCTTGTAAAGCTGTCAAAAACTTCCTGAGCCTGATCCTTAAACATTAGATTGAACGAATTCTTCATAATGTACATTATAGCTTAACTTGCAGTATCGTCAATACTATTTGCAGTACAAGACATTTTATCGGCCTTCTGCACACCTTACAATAATCATAGAATCAAAAATACAAATTGAAAGGTTTAACAGATATGCGAAAAGCTAAAAAATCCACATTCGCCTTACTGCTTGGCAACAGGGGCTTTTTCCCAGCCGAGCTTATAACACAGGCCCGCAAAGAATTGATAAACAAACTTGAATCACTGGGTCATAAAGTAATAATGCCCGATGAGAATACAACGCGGCACGGAGCCGTATCCGATAATAACGATGCACGCGTCTATGCCGAATTTCTGGAGGAAAACAAGGATAAATATGACGGCATAATAATCTCTCTGCCGAATTTTGGTGATGAATCGTCAGCGATAAACGCCGTAAAATCGATAGAGAAACCAATTCTTATACACGCCTATCCCGATGATCTGGATAAAATGTCGCCCGAATATCGAAGGGATTCCTTTTGCGGAAAATTTTCGGTTATGGATGTGTTTTATCAGTACGGTAGAAAATTCACCGCCCTGAAACCTCACGTAGCAAACCCCAATAGCAGTGAATTCACAAAAAACATCCGCCACTTTGATATAGTGTGCAGGATAGTGGGAGGATTTGAGAATATGGTGGTCGGAGCCATAGGCGCACGTACTTCAGCCTTTAAGACGGTACGTGTGGATGAGCTGGCACTCCAGCAAAACGGCATAACAATGGAGGTAATGGATCTGAGCGAAATTTTTAAACGCATGGATGATATTAATCCTTCCGCCGACATCTATAAAGCAAAGTCGCAATCGCTCAAGGCCTATACCAACTGGGGCCAGACACCCGATGCTTCCTATGACAAGCTGGTACGGCTCGGCGTTATCCTCGATTCTATCTTTGATGAGATAAACCTTGATGCCATGGCCCTCCGCTGCTGGATAGAACTGCAAAGACAGCTCAATGTCTCGGCATGCGTGTTGCTCAGCGAGATGAACGACAGAAAGCTGCCGGTAGCCTGTGAGGTCGATGTGGCCAATGCGATTTCTATGTATGCACTATACCTTGCAACCGACTCGCCAACCGCCTGTCTCGACTGGAACAACAACTACGGCAGCGAACAGGACAAGTGCATCCTGTTCCACTGCGGCTCTACCGCCCAAAGCCTTATGACATCAAAAGGCGAAGTAGTCGATCACTCTATGCTGCAGCATGATCCGCAGGTGGGTCCCAACTGCTCTTTCGGCTGTAACGAAGGACGCATAAAGGCGTTCCCGTTCGCATTCTCAAGCATGACTACCCGAAACGGAAAGCTCGATTTCTACCTTGGTGAAGGAGAGTTCACAAACGACCCGATACCTGCCGACTTCTTCGGCTGCGGAGGCGTGGCAAAAATTGATTCACTCGAAGACGTGCTGCTTTATGTCGGAAAAAACGGCCATCGTCATCATGTATCGGTCGCTCCGGGAAGCTCGATAGTCCCCGCTGTTTACGAGGCATTGAGCTATTATCTCGGGTTCGACGTATCGCTTCCTCAGAACATTAAGCTTTAAACGGAAAAGGAAAGATTATGCCGTTGATATTGGATAGAAATGCAGTTAAGGATGTTTATGCAAAGGCCGCCGAAAAAAAGTGGGTCGTGCCGACATTCTGCAGTGAAAACCTCACGACTACCGAAGCGATTCTTGCAGCTTCACAGGAGTATGCCGACGAGATCGGGCACAAGGACATACCGGTAAGCATCGCGATAACCAACCAGTACAGCCATCGCAGCCAGAGCGTCTATTACACGCATACCCGCAAATGGGATATTGGTTTGAGGCTGTTTATGGCCGATATTGACGTACTGACTTCTGATGCTTCGCCTTTTTCAAAGCTGAGCGTAATGACCCATCTTGACCATACGCAATGGGACAGTGATGCAGAACTTCTGCAATGGGATATGAAACAGTTCTCGATGATAATGTTCGATGCATCGGCATTGCCGTTCGAAGACAATATTGCACGAACATCCCGTTTCGTGGAAGAGCACAGCAAAGAGATAGTAATCGAAGGCGCGTGCGATGAAATCGTTGATGCCACCGGCACTCAGAGAAGTGAACTGACCACACCGCAGCAGGCACAGAAATATCTTGACGCCACCGGGGCGGATTATATCGTAGCCAATCTTGGAACCGAACACCGTGCCAGTGCATCAGAGCTGAAATATCACGGCGATCTGGCAAGAGAGATCAAAGCATCAACCGGAACAAAACTCGTTCTTCATGGCACATCTTCAGTTACCTCCGATCAGGTAAAAGACCTCTTCAATGACGGAATAGCAAAGGTCAACATCTGGACAATACTCGAAAGAGATTCTTCTCCCATACTTTTTTCCGACATGGTCAATAATGCTTCAAAAGTCGCAGGCGGACAAACCGTAAGCAAGCTGCAAACGCAGGGAATGCTCGGCGAAAAGTGTGAGATAAGCAAAGCATCCCTCTCACACTACACGACAACTTACAGGCAGCAGATAGTTTTCGATAAAATGAAACAGATAGTGAAGTCGTATCTGAAACTTTGGTATGTATAGGTGAAATAATGATCGGTTATATGGGCATTGATATAGGAACCAGCGGATGCAAGGCCGCGGTATTCGATGAAAACGGTAAACAGCTAAGCCTTGCTTACCGTGAATACGATCTGATAGTCCGCAATAAAGGCTGGGCCGAGCTTGATTCCGATAATGTGATAGAGAAATGCTTTGAAGTGATAAAAGAGGCCGCCGGCAATTGCGGGGCTGAAAAAATCGCAGGGCTTGGAATTTCAAGCCAGGGCGAGGCATTCACCCCGATAGATAAAGACGGCCGAGCACTTTACAACGCAATCGTTTCATCGGATTCCAGGGCCGCAGAATACGTACATTCATGGCCAAAGCAATTCGGAAAAGAAAAACTCTACAGGATAACGGGGCATACCTCGCATTCTCTCTTTTCATTGTTCAAATTACTATGGCTGAGAGATAACGAACCGGAGATATTCAACAGCGCGGACAAATTTTTATGCTTCGAAGACTTGCTTCAATATCGCCTCGGCCTCGAACCGGCGATGGGCTATCCGATGGCAGGCCGCACCATGCTTTTCGACGTAACCGGTCACTGCTGGAGCACCGAAATACTCGAAAGCATCGGACTCGATAAATCAAAATTCGCAAACCCGATGCCTTCGGGAAGTCTTGCGGGCAATGTATCGGGGAAAGTTGCAAAGAAAATCGGTTTATCTGAAGGCACTTTCGTTTTGACAGGCGGCCACGACCAGCCCTGCTGCGCTCTTGGAGCCGGCGCGATCACTCCGGGCAAAGCGGTCTATTCGATCGGTACGGTTGAATGCATAACGCCAGCTTTCGATAGCCCCGTATTTTCAGATGAACTCCGCAAAAACAATCTGTGTACTTACGACCATGCCGTGAAAGGTACTTACGCAACCGTTGCCTACAGCATCACCGGGGCAAACATGTTCAAATGGTGTCGTGATGAATTAGGGCAGCCGGAGATCGAAGAAGCCCGTAATAAAAATATAAACGCTTACGAACTTATACTCGAGCATCTCGATGAAGAGCCGACAGACCTGCTTGCTCTGCCGTACTTCACACCAAGCGGCACACCTTATTTCGAAACCGATATCAAGGGCATGATATACGGCCTGACCCTCTCAACAAAACGCACTGAGATTATAAAGGCAATGCTTGAAGCCGTTACTATGGAAATAAAGCTTAATCTCGATATCCTGAAAAATTCAGGCTGTGAGGTTAATGAATTAAGGGCCATAGGCGGCGGAGCAAAATCCTCCAAATGGGTGCAGCTCAAGGCCGACATTCTCGGCCTGCCGATATCGATACTCGATGTCAAAGAAGCCGGCTGTTTTGGAATGGCAATGCTCGCTTGCAGTTATGATAGAAAAATCCCAGTTGCCGACATCGCCAACCGCTGGGTAACGGTAGTCAGCAAAAAGCATCCACGCCCGCAATTCAGCGAAATATACGAGCAGAAGTTCCGCCAGTATAAAAAACTTTATCCTATGCTGAAAGAATCGCAATTTCTCTATAGAGACTTGGAAACGTCTTCTTCAAGTCCAAGATAGAGTTCAATAAGTTCATGGCTTATTCTCTCACTATACTCATCCCACCATGGCGGAGACATACGCATATTGGAGTTGGCAAAAATGCCTTTCTTAACCAGCAGACGCTTAAAGAAAGCAACAGAGTTGGCAAGCTCCTGATTAGTGAATGCAAGAATAGGAAGCATCTTTCTAAACAGCACTGTCGCATCTTCACGCCGTTCCGCATCATAGAGTTTCTGCACATGTTTATATATCCGCACCATTGAGCTTTCGGGAATCATAGCATCAACACCCCTGTCAAGTGCCTCAATAAACTGCGGCACAGCCCAACCTCCCGCAATAAAGAAATTATCTCCAAACTCTTCCCGAACCGCAGTGTATTTTGGTCCGGCAGGCGCAGTCTCTATTTTAAGACCGGCAAGATTAGGAAGCATCTCTTTCAAACGCAGAATAGTCGGCATATCCATACCCGGGCCATTGATTTCAAAATCCTGAATAATAAGCGGAATTTCTAAATCGGCAAAATTTTCAAAGAATACCGGTATTTCATCCGGATCTTTATACATTTCAAAAGGTACTGCCACAAGCACCGCATCAGCACCAGAGGAGATTGACCACTCTGCTATTTTACGGCAATTATCAATATCACTATCCGATGCTCCGGCTATAAAAGCTGCCCTGCCCTTGCTTTTAGACGCAACATGACTAATAACGTCTTTTCGTTCATCTACTGTCAGAAAAGCAACTTCGCTTGCAACAACAGGAGCAAGGAAGCCATCAACTCCCCCATCTACAGCATCTTCAATTAGTCTGTCAAGTGAGTTGATATCAATATTCCCTGAATCATCGAAAGGCATCTGTAAAACAGAAACTATGCCGCGAATATACAATGTTCTCATACTCATATTAGTCTTACTTCTCTGGTTTAGACATTGTCCAAATCGTGAGGTTGTCAAGTGCCGGTGCTGTTTTCTTACGTCCGAGTATCCCCGCAGCTATCATACTTACGACAAACATTACGACATTGCCTATAATAGCTGTATAGTAAAGATCGAAACCTGGCATAGGAACTAATTCTCTTTGTCCCAATACAGCATAAATAGTGAAAGCAAGCGTAAAGCCGATACCTATGCCGACAGCTCTTGAATCACCCCATTTGGTGAAGAAGCCGAAGAAAAACAAGCCAAGCAGACCACTGCTGAGAATACCGCCCAAAATCAGGCTGGTATCCTGAATTGTCTTGGTATTCGAATAGGCCAGCAAAGTTCCCAGTACAATCATAACCACCGCGGCAATGGCGCATACCAAACGTGAAACATAGAGATAATGACGTTCATCTTTATCTTTGCAAATTCGACTTCGATACATATCAGTGACAAAGACTGCCGAAATTGCATTCATAGAAGAGTCGAGCGATGACATCGCAGCCGCTACCGTTGCCGCTATCACAAGGCCGCAAAGCCCGGGCGGCATATAATTCATAACAAAGTAAGGGAGAATACCTTCTGGTTTCTGAACGCCGCTGAGCATTTCCGTTGCAGGAGTTGTCGGGTTGAGTTTAAAGAATACATAAAATGCAGTCCCAAGGAACATAAAGAATGCCCAGATAGGAAGACGGGCACAAATACTCCACCAGATAGCCTTACGGGCTTCACTGTCGCTTGCCGCTCCGCAATAACGCTGCACAACATTCTGATCAGTAGCAAACTCCTGCATCCAGGAAACAAGTCCAAGCAAGAGCATCATAAGCCCGGTTTTTTTAGATAAGGCCCAGCCCCACGAAACAGGAATCATTTTATCACCCTGTTTTTCTGCAAAAGCAAGTTTACCGTCTTTTACCGCTGTATCGATTATTTCGCCAATACCGCCGGGAATATTTCTCAAAACAATCCAAAATACAATAATTCCACCTAATACGAGCACTATCGTCTGGATAACATCTGTCCATACAACTGCGTCTATACCGCCGGCAATAGTGTATACCGATACCACTATTCCGGAAACGATAAGGCATAACCACAAGGGCCAGCCGACCATGGTATTGAGCAGTTTTCCGACAAGGAAAAGTACTATTCCGAGCCTTAAGAACTGGCCGATTATATAGGCTATACTGCCGTAAATACGTATGCCCTCGCCAAAACGCTGACCAAGATACTGATAAGCACTGGTCTTGCGACCGGTTCTGTAGAATGGGATAAACACATAAACCGCCAAGATACCGGCAATAGGCATTAAAAAATTCGGGATCATTCTGAGCCATGCAGTACAATAAGCGTCTGCCGGATATGCAAGGAATGAGACGGAACTAATCGATGTTCCCACAAGACTAAGCCCTACAACCCAGCCCTTGAAACGCCTGCCGCCTACAAAATACTCTTCTGTATCTGTATTCTTCTTAGAAAACGAAAAACCAAGCCAAGCCATAGCAACAAAATAAACAACGATAACAACCCAGTCAAGCAAATGTAATGTAGTCATAATTCACACTTTATATTAGAGTATTAAACTTAAAATAAAATTAATGACACCAACAAAAATCAAAAAGCTTCAGCATCACCCTTAATATCTGCTCAAAATCAACGATTTTCAGCAACGAGATCAAGTTTTGTCAGTATCGCCAAAAATGTATGATACTCGAAAACAACCAAAACAAAACGCCAGAAAGGGAAGTAAAACCGCCATTTTCGGTTTTAATCATTACTCGGCCATTGGCCTTCGATACAATTAGTCTGCTATCAATTTCTCAATCGTTGGCTGCATGGCTTTGGCCCAAAGCTGATAACCCTTTTGCTGTGGGTGCAACAGATCAGGCATCACATCTCTGGTCAAAACTCCATCTGAATTAAGGAAGCTTTCATTTATATTAAGAAAATAAACCGCTTTGTCATCAGAAAATTTTGAAATTATGCTGTTAACCTTCTCGTTCTTGTTCCAATACTTATTCGGTGTGGCGTTGCTGTCTTTATCTCTTCGCTGCTCATAGTCACCACGCGGGAATATAGCAAGCAGAAGTATTTTTGTTTCAGGAAGTTTTTCTTTTATGCGTGAGATTATAGTCTTTATACCTTCAGCAATATCTTCAGGCGACTGTTCTTCATAATTAGTATTGTTCGTTCCAATCATCAGAACCGCAAGCTTAGGATTTATATTATCGATTTCTCCATTATCTATCCTCCATAGCACATGTTGCGTCTGATCTCCGCCATATCCCAAATTAGCAGCGTTATATTGACCGTAATATTTTCCCCATGTCTCAGTGCCGTATTTTTCCCACCAATGCGTAATTGAATCGCCGATAAAAATAAGCTGGGGATTCAGCTGTTTATTGAGTTCAATTTTTTCCTGGAGACGAGGACGCCACCAGCTTGCATCACTTCTGGGTACCGGTATGACTGATTCCGGCTTACCTTCATCTTCCGCTGCAAGTTTAGCTGGATCAACTTTTGCCCATTTAGCCCTAAGCCTGTTCCAGGTATAAGTTATATGGACCATACCGTCATCGGCCTGTATTATCGCAGGATAAGAATACTCACCCGGCTCATCCTCAAGAACAAGAACCTGTTTCCAATTTATTCCATCATCACTTATGGCAAGATTTAGCGGCGAACGCGGTCCGCCCCATCTGCCTTCAGGAGTTACTACATGATTGTATATAAGGAGATGCCTGCCGTCTTTAAGAGTAACACCATCAAGACCGGAATTGTTACTTGGAAGTTCGGTAAGTGAAAACGGTGTCCACGACTTGCCGTTATCATAAGAGAACGACTGAACGAGTTTTTTCTCTCGCATCGTACGGAATATTGTTTGAAGTTTACCATTACCATGACGTAAGAATGCGCCCTGAATGATACCTTCATAATTCTCCGGATTCTCTATTTCCAGAATGCTTTCAAGATCATAGGTGTCTGAATATTTTCCAATATATGGGCCTGTGGTACTTAATATTGAACCGTCCTCAAGCTCAATCGGCTTATTTTTCCCCGGTCCGATATACCCTGGCTTATAATATCTCGGCTGCGACCAAGTCTCTCCATCATCATCAGAAGTTATAAGCCTTGCTTCCATGTGTTCAAGCCAGCCCTCTTTATAGAAAAGCAGTAATTCACCATTTGACAGTTTAATCAATGCGGGATTGAACATTGATATATGCGACACTTTATTATAAACCGGCGATTGATCTAAACAACGAGGCTTCGACCATTGTTTGCCATTATACTTAGAAAACCATATCCCTACATCAGTATGACCTTCATGAGTTCCACCGAACCATGCCGAAGCAATTTTACCATTACCAAGATCAACTACTGTTGACGCATGGCATTCGGGTGTCGGAGGAGTTTCGTATATAAAACGGCTTTCAAGCAGCGCCGGCTGTTTGAGCAGATGCCTGCCGGTTGGAATAACTTCAACAGGATCAAGCTTGCCGCTGACGTTCAGAAGTTCAGGTCTGCTGTGAGAAATTGCGACATTCTTTATAGCACCAGAGAAGAACTGCCCGTAATTATTTTCGCCTCGATAAAGTCCTCCTATCGACAGGGGCGAGTTAGTATTGCTAAGATGTATAGAATGAATTCCACCACCCCACGCAACATAGCCGTCTACATGAACCTGCATATTATAAACTTCATACATGCCATCCCAGACAGCTACTATATGATGCCACTTCCCGGCTTCGATTTTATTTTTGGAAACAACTCTTCCAAGCTTACCCTTACGGCTGCTGACTGAAAAGCCAACCCTTCCATCTTTCATCATCCAAAGTTCATACCCGATATCAGTAGCGCCGTCAGTTTTACGAACAAGCTGTGCCTGTTTTAACACGTCAGGTTTAACATCAATTTCTATGACCAATGAATCAAAACCGTCACCATCATTATCATGGCCTGTAAGAATATCATTATCATCAACTATAAGAAAAGAATCATTTTTATCTTTCTCATCTTCACTGTTGTTAAAATATAAAACATTGCCTTCCTGCTTTATATTAACATCGCCCGGCAACCCGCGGGAAATTGCTTTTGCTTCAAATGAATTGACCGAATCCTTTACAATACTGTCATCGAATTCTGAAAAATCCCATTTTGCAACGTCTTTGGCAAAAAGTAAACAGCAAGTAAAAAATATTACAGTTAAGGATAATGATATTCTTCTCATATTACTTTCTCAATTATAAATGTGTAAAAAAAGAGGCGCAGGAATCCCTGCGCCTCGAATTAGAATCTTACGTTCATTATTCAGTTATGATTGGGAAAATCCCGTTATCAAGCCATTCTGTAACCAGAAGAGAAAAATCTTCAAGGTTGATCAAACAGTCATCATTTAGATCATACTCAGGAGAATCAACACACATAACAGGGAACAAGTTTACGTTATCGATGTATATTGTACCGCTGCCGCCTGGTGTACCGTCACCTACAGCAATTGTCATAGATGCTATAGAAGCCATATCAATACTTGGGTTATTTACCTCAAAGTCACGCAGATCGATATACCAGATAGTCCAGATAAGAGAACTGTCTGTGTCTACATCAGCTTTCTGTGTAACGTAAGGCACATCACAAACAACGGTAGAAGTGTTTGTTCCATCTGTCAAACTTACAGATAATTGTTCATCGCTATTGTTAACATCACCATAAACCCATACGCTCATTGAATAAGCACTTGAACATGCTATATTCTCTTCAGGGAAACTATAGCTTACAGCACTGTTTACATATGGAGAAGATGAAAGATCATAAGTCAGAGTCATAGAAGAAGCTCCACGGGCAATATCTGTTTCAATACCAAGTATTGAATTAGAAGCGTTCCATTCTGTTTCAAGCTCTGTCTGATCTGCATATTCGAACCAGTACATTTTGTAATAAGTACGAGTTGTAAAGCTCCATACATCACCTTCTACAGTTGTGCTGGCTCCAACTTCATCAACTCTCCAGTAATAAGTGGTGCCAAATTCAAGGCCGCAGAATTCATATTCCGGAGTAGCTAAACCGGCCTCAACAAGCTCAAGATTCTCTGCGTCAGTACCGAGATAAAGATTCCAAGAAGAACCTGCACCGCCGGCAGTCCATGCAGCATCAACAATCGTGTTTGTTGGAGAACCGTCAGCAGGAGTCGGAGTATTAGGCTTTGCCAGAATGGAATTATTTGGTGACATTACATTTGTCCATGTACCATCATAAGCGATGTAAGGAGTTGTCGTATCACCATCAGTAACAACCTGACCGGCAGAATTCAAAGCAAGTATCATACTTTCGACATCACCTTTAACTCTTAAAATACCATCTTGAGTTACGTCAATTATAACATCTTCGCCATCACCTATTACGAGGTTATTAACCTCAAGAACACCGCTGCCTGAAAGTGTAGTTCTTACCCGAGAATAACTGTCGAGATCACCAGGGGCAACAAATCCACTTGCCCTATAGCTTGTACTTCCGGTACTGGTGACATACATTCTTGCATTGTCAGTAATAATAAGATTCGCTCTTGCAATAGCACCGGTTGTCCCATCATAATTACCTGTGCAAAGAGCAATAGAACCAGTCTGAACATAAGCACTGTCACTTAAAGTTATGACACAGCCATCATTAGGCTCAGTACCTGTAGTATTATTATCATAGACGTACCAGTAACCTGCATTAATAAAGCTGCTGTCACCCTGGAAATAAACCGCCAGTGAATAATCATCATAACTCGATCCACCAAACATCCACAACATTCTGCTGGTGCTTATGCTTTCACCATCAACAACATAAACTTCTTCATCATAGCCATGAACTTGCAACTGATTAGCAGAATCAGGATAACCAAGATCCCAGTTGGCAGATGTAGTCCAGCGATGATCGCCTGCAGCTCCTGTCCAAACATTAGCAGCGAATGCCGATGCAGCCGCTAAAACTACAATTACAAAAACCATCATTTTCTTCATAGTGCTACTCCTTTAAAATAAGTAATTAATTTTTCATTGTTATTGCAACAATTTTTATTTACAGTTTTATACTCGGATTATTATACTAAAACTCCTGAGGATCAATTACAACATGCTTGACTCTCAGTCTTTTCCATGTGTAGGTTATATGAACCAATCCATCATCAGCTTGAATCACTGCCGGATATGAATATTCACCATCTTCATCTTCCAATGTCAAAACCATATTCCAATTTGTACCATCACTTGTAACAGCTACATTAAGCGGTGTCCGAGGGCCGCCCCAGCTCCCTTCCGACGCTGTGCTGTTGTTGTAAACAAGCAGGTGTCTTCCGTCACTGAGACTAACCGCGTCAATACCGGAATTATTATTTGGCAATGAACTGAGAGAAAGATTAGACCAGCTCTGCCCATAATTAAATGAGTAAGCCTGAGCAATGCTGTTTTCCTGTGTCCTGAATAGTGCCTGAAGTTTACCGCCGGGATAAACAAGTATGGTAGGCTGAATCACACCAAGATAATCATTGGTATTAGATATACCAGCTCGATCCCAGCTCATAGCGTTATCGTTAGATATCTCAACATAAGCTCCTGATGTTGGACTTACAATATCACCATTATCCAATTCGACAGGTTTATTCTTGCTCGGCCCTTTAGAATCAGAGGGTATTGCCATCTCATAGGACCAGGTTAAACCGTTATCATCAGAATACCGTTGGTAACCGTTAAGGCCTGTGCCTCCCAATTCACCAATCTTATAATACAAAAATAATCTGCCATTCGAATGCTTGTAGAGTACCGGATTAAAAACCGTATCTCTCTGTGGGAACAGCATAGGCCCTTCTCCCATAACTATCGGCTGAGACCATCTGATGCCATTATATCTTGAGTACCATATTTTAGCGTCTGTATGCCCCTCGCATGTACCGCCAAACCATGAGGCAGCTAATTCTCCGTTACCCAGATCTTCTATTGTCGAAGCATGACATTCAGGTGTCTTTGGTGTTTCATAAATAAACTCACTGCTGACAAAACCACTTTGACTCTCCAGATGGCCACCGGTAGGGATTATATATTCCATCGGATCACATTTACCGTGAGCATCAAGAATACGAGGTCTGTCTGTAGAAATCCTTAAAGACCTTATCATGCCGCTGAAGAATTGTCCATAGTTTCCAGGGTCCCTGTAAAGACCGCCTATAGTAAGCGGGTATGTTGTATTGCTAAGAGCACCAATTGCAGTACTTGCACGTGAAACAACACCATCAAGCATAATCTGCGTATTATAATTGACAAAACGATTTTCCCATGTAGCTTTAACCCTGTGCCACTGACCTAAAGTAACAGGATTCCTGCTAACCGCATTGCCGCTATTTACTCCATCACCTATCTGAAAGCCGACTTTCCCTTCACTGGTCATATACACCTGATAACCTTCAGATGTGTTACTCTCAGTCTTTCTGACAAGAATAGACTGCTTTATAATATCAACCTTGAATTCAATTTCTATCGTCAAAGAATTAAGTCCGTTGCCGCCATTTGCATGGCCGGTCAGAACATCAGTATCATTGACAGCAAGCATCAAGTTGTTCAGATCACTGTCAGATTCGGAGTTTGGAAAATAAACCGCACCGCAGCAAACTCCCTTATCAACATGTACACTTGTACTTTGTTTCGATAAAACATCTGCACTCAATCCGCTCACACTCTCATCAATAGATGATACGAATCCCGGGGTATCAGTTTCAAATTCCCATAGCGCAATGTCTGTAGAGTATACAAGACCAACGCTCAGAAGAATACATGTCAAAATTATTCTTATCAAAGCAAACCTCATTTAATTAATCTAATCAGTTATTAGCAATTAGCTGTTAGCTATCGGTTGGCTTTGCAGCATTTGGCTAATTGCTTGTCGCTTATCGCTAAACTATTTATGCGGAATGTAGAATGAATAATCATTATCACGCCTGTGATACATCTCCACCATTTTATCATCATCACCATCAAGCAGCTCTGCACTGCCGTCTGTATATACATAGCCATTCTTTACAGAACTCAGATGTTTTTCTACTATGTCATCAGTAACACCATCCTGCCTGTAAAAAGTCTCTACCCAACCCTGCCTGTCAGAAGGCTCAAGCTTAAATATCGACAAATTCCCCTCACCTGTAGGGTGATTAGTTCTGAATTGTGAGTATCTGTAAGCACGCCACAAAGCATCACCAAAAAGAACGTTAAACTGGTGACCTTCATAACTCCAAGTCTGTGAAGTCTTGGTAAATGCGTTTGATTTATTAAAATTAGGCCCGGTAAGGCTTTTCCAGCTTTTTCCTTTTTCCAGATTTGCCCAGTAACCGCCGCATATTATATAGTCGGTATAAAGGTACATATCCGTGCCAATCTCTATATCATCAATATCTCTCTCCCACTTAGGTAAAAGCGGACATTTGAAATAATTCATGCTCACATAAGTAGAGTACAATTCCCTTATATCATAATTTCCGGCAGTCGTAGGTACTGTGACCTGCTTAGGCAAAGCGGTACTCAGTCCCATAGCATTCCTGCTTACTTCCCAGGCATGCGTTGGGAGTCTTCCGTAATCTACTTCATACGCCATCGCACCAACAGCACATTGCTTAAGTCCAGTAAGACAGATTGTCTGTTTGGCCTGCATTCTGACCTTTGCCAATGAAGGCATCAAAATTGACATCAATATTGCGATTATTGAAATAACAACCAAAAGTTCAATCAATGTAAAAGCACTTCTTTTTTTCATAATATAAGCTCCTTATATAGATATATTCGTTTAGTTAGTCACTACGGCTGCACTTAGGGCTTTGGGCTCATAAGCACACATCTGACGCATTATCTGTTGAATATGCCCAACTCTTTCAGGGCGAACTATGAGATAACGATCCCTGCCGTCTTTCTGTGGAGTAAAGCTTGTAACACCGCGATTATCAACTGTTACCTTGCCTCTCTCCGACAAATCAAAATATTCCAGCGGATCTCTTACCGCACACAAAACGGATGTCAGATCCCATGTCTGTCTGTCGTATGGCATCTCAAGATACATCTTATACGCCTCTACCACCGGATGATCAACAGCCCAGCCATAATCATTATATATGGCCTCGGCAGTATACATTATAGCAGAACCTACCTCCAAACCGCTGAACAGAATATCGCCCGGCCAATTCTCACAAACAAAAATAGAGGATTCGATATCATGTTTAACATTGAACTCCGCAAATTTGATGTCTTTGCTCTCTAATGCCTCCTTTGTGAAATTACCGGCCATAATAGACAACAAATTCACCTTCTCAGCGACCAGTTCAACACCGGTAAGCGGTGAATAGCTATCCGGCTTTGAAGCAAGAAGCCGTGCAAGATTCGTCATAAACCCTATGCTCACTATATTAACAGAGGCATTATCGGATTCTGAGAGCAATTTCCTGTACATATCAACCGAATCAAGATTATAATCCGAACAGCTCCTGCCATACTTATATCCTGATTCATTAGTTGATTCTACAATATTCTTTAGAAATGGGCCGTCTTCAGGCGTTTTACCTTTTGATACACTACCTATAGGGATATTCCCTTTACCGTAAAAGGTATTGAGAACATCAACCATTGCAGGTGAATACTTGTTATCTTTATTAACCGCAACACCAATAAGCTCACATTCACCGGCATTGTCAAGATAATGGGCTATTGCTATAGCAAGTGCATCATCAATATCGTTGCCTAAGTCAGTATCAATGATAATAGGCGTCGGATAATATGTCATTTTGTCCCTTAATTCCTTGTTCATCGCAAAACTTTCTATAACCAAAGTCTTTTCTATCAGTTTTAAGGATACCACACATAACTCGCGAATTCAATGCAATTAATGCACTTTTTAATAGCACAAAACGCTCATTAGTCTTGCTTTCGAGTTGCTTTTAGTATACAATAATGCTACTATAAGAGTCGAAAGGCATAAAAGGCCACAATAAAAAGGGAAGCTTAAAAATGAGTAAGACTAATGAAAACATAAACTTAACTTCAAATTTCAGCATACCTACAATTTATCCGGCAGGCAGGCGATTAGAAAACACGAGTGTACGCGACCATGCACATGATTTTACTGAGATAATACTGGTAACGCAGGGAGAATGCCTTCTAAAGATTGATAACAGAAATGAGGTTTATAAGGCAGAAAAGAATATATTGGTCACAGTCGGAGACCTGATAGTCATTCCGCCCCACCTTTCTCATACACAAATAGAAAAAGGATACGTAGGAACTTCCTACATTGGTTTCAGGCACAAACCAGAAGTGTTTGACTCTTCATTCAGAGTAATATCATTGAAAAATGAAATATACATAACCAGATGGATAGACGACATAATCGACCTTCATACGATTGTACAGGACAGCTTAAAATATTCTGAGGTAGCCGCCGGCCTGCTTCAGGCCATCACTACAAGGCTTAAACAGATAGAATATGAACAAAAAGTAGCTGTAATGATTCACCCGCTCGTACAAAAATCTATAGAATTGATACATTCAAATCTTACAGACGTGGTAAGCGTCGATCAAATAGCGGAACAAGTTGACCTAAGCACGAGCTACCTGACCAAACTTTTCAAAAAATCAGTTGGCCTTGGACCAATTCAATATCAACAACAACAAAGGATGCAGCTTGCGTGCCGTTATTTACGAAATCCATACATTACAGTCAAGGAAGTAGCACAAAAATGTGGTTATGAAAACGTCAATTTCTTCATAAGGCTATTCAAGAAGAATTATAAGAAATCTCCTGGCAAGTGGCGAGAAAAGTTCTTTGACAAGACAATATGACAATATTAATCATACTTGCCCCGCATTTATTACTTTTTTTACAACGCCACACCACCTTGGAGCATAAAACACTTCTAAACAAGAGCTTACAAAAACAAGCAAGTCCCAAACAATGCTAAAAACCTCAAAAATAGGCAAAAAATGAGCATATAAAACTTACGCTCCTTGAATAGTTTTAAAAATCAGTTAAAATACACCGCTTGTATTATATCAGAAAAGCTGATACTTATGACAAAACTTATTATTAATGGAAGATGAATTTGAGCTTAAAAAAGAATAAAGAAGAAGCTAAAGATTTCGTAATGAAAGCCGCAAAACTTGCCTCTGAAAGACATTGCACAGATATCGTTGCGATGGATCTCAAGGGCATGAGCCCAGCGACAGATTACTTTCTCATAGCAACCGGTACAAGTAACCGTCAAACGAGAACTGTTGCAGAGGAAATAATCGCTGAGGGAAAAAAAGACGGGTTTATTCCATTTGGCCGTGCAGGATTTGAAACAGGCAACTGGATACTGATTGATTTTGTAGATGTAGTCGTGCATCTCTTTGATCAGGACGCAAGGGAATATTATGACCTTGAACTGCTATGGGGTGATGCGGAAAAAATCGAACTCGCCGAAATACAAAACTGACAAATCCAATAATCTCTCATTATTGCCAAGTTTTTAAGAGAGTTGAAAGCCTTATAAAAGATGAAACCAGTAAATGTAATACTCGAAGAAAGAATATCAGAGATCTTAACATCCATCATCAATGATGGAAGTACCTATCCGGGTATCGTAAGAGCATCGGCAAACCCTAAGTTTGGTGATTATCAAGCCAACGGTATAATGGGTGCGGCAAAGAAAAACAAGCTCAATCCAAGAGAGCTTGCAGCCAAGGTTGTTGAAATGATAAACCTTGATGATATATGTGAGGAGCCCGAAATAGCCGGCCCAGGTTTCATCAATCTCAGAATAAAGACTGATTTCATCTCTAATGCATTGCTTGAAATCTCAAAGGACACAAATAATCTGGCAATAGAAGCAACAGAAAACCCTCAGACAGTAGTGGTAGATTATTCCGGTCCCAACATAGCGAAGGAAATGCACGTAGGACACCTTCGCAGCACAATCATTGGCGACTGTATATGTCAGATGTTGGAAGCGTTGGGACACAATGTCATCAGGCAGAATCATATCGGTGACTGGGGAACTCAATTCGGCATGTTATGTGCACTTCTCGCCCAAAAGCAGAAGGCAAGCGAAAATGTATCCATGGCACTCTCAGATCTCGAAGCTTTCTACAAAGAGGCGAAAGCTCTCTATGACAGCAACCCTGAATTCGCAAAAACAGCACGTGGAGCAATCGCCGGTCTGCACAATGGCGATGACACATGGAAAAGCTATTGGCAGCAAATTGTAGCAGAATCAAGAAAGCATTACACCCAGATTTACAATGCCCTTTCTGTTACTTTAAGCGAAAAAGATGAATATGGAGAGAGTGCTTATAAGGATGAGCTTAAAGGTGTTGTTGATGATCTTAAGGATAAACAGCTTGCGGTAGAATCTGATGGTGCTTACTGCGTATTCCCTGATGGCTTCAAGACAAAAGACGACACACCAATGCCGTTTATTGTACAAAAAAGCGATGGAGCTTTTCTTTACGCAACAACTGACCTTGCCGCAATGAAATACAGAACAGGCAAGCTTGATGCTCAGAGAATCGTTTACGTAACAGACGCAAGACAAATGCTCCACTTCCAGATGCTATTCGCGGTGTCTAAAATGGCAGGATTTGCAAAAGCCGAAACTCAACTTGATCACGTTACATTCGGCACAATGCTCGGCGATGACGGCAAACCGTTCAAGACTCGCTCCGGTGAAAACGTAAAGCTCAAAGACCTGCTTGCTGAAGCAGTTGAACGCGCATATGCGGTAGTGAACGAAAAGAATCCTCAGCTTGATGAACAAACAAAGCAGGATATAGCCCAATCGGTTGGAATTGGAGCCGTCAAATACTCCGACTACTCAAATAACAGAACCACAGACTACGTATTCAGCTTTGAAAAAATGCTCGCAATGGAAGGTAACACCGCTCCATATATGCAATATGCCTGTGCGAGAGTTAAGTCGATTGAACGCAAGGCCAAAGAAAAAGGCATCAATATCGAATCAGAATTGGCAGGCATTGACAAGCTGGACTTGACAGAAACTCAGGAACTCGATCTTGCAATGCATATTACTAAATATTCGCAGGTTCTTGAATCTGCCTGCAGTGATTACAAGCCAAACTTCGTAACGACATATCTTTACGAGCTGGCTCAGAAGTTCAGTGCTTTCTACACAAACTGCCCGGTTCTTTCTGCCGGTGACGAAAAACGCCCGACAAGACTTATGCTCTGCAGACTGACAGAAATGACACTAAGCCACGGACTTGAAAAAATACTGAGAATAAGTGTCCCTCAGCAGATGTAAGCTTTTCCCAAAATATAGACAAATAAAAGGTGTTGAATGATAGCTTATTCAACACCTTTTTCGTTATAAGAAATCAGTCAATCTCTTCAAACTTAGCACCAGAAACGCCGCATATCGGGCACTTCTCTGGAGCTTCACCATAAACCGTATTGCCGCAAACAGGACAAACAGTTATTTTTGTAGCAGGCAGGTCTTTACCGGACTTAACTGAGTCCAATGCCTCTGTATAAAGTCCGTGATGAATCTCTTCAACAGCCATCGCATTTTTGATGGTTGTAACTGCCGGCTTATTGCCTTCCGCTTCTGCTTCTTTCAGGAAGCCCGGATACATCTCCTTGAACTCATGGCCTTCGCCTTCTATCGCTTCAACAAGATTATCCTCTGTACCCTTAATACCGCCCAAAACTCTCAAATGAGCATGAGCATGAATAGTCTCTGCGTGAGCTGCAGCTCTAAACAGTTTTGCAACCTGACCATAACCGTCCTGCTCTGCTTTCTTCGCAAACGCAAGATATTTACGATTCGCCTGACTCTCACCGGCAAAAGCTTCCTTCAAATTATCAACTGTAGCCATTTCCAAATTCCTTTCATTAAACAAAAACTAACCGTAGTTATACCTATTAATCTTTATAACAAGCAACTTAATTGCGAATATGTACCTAAATATGATGCGTCCGACAAAAGTTGATAAACATCCAATTAACCCTTGATATCTGATTAAAATCGCAGATTTAATCAGCAACGATTGACTTTTGTCAGTTTCGCCAAATATTAATCTTATCGCTGCCAACTTCTCAGACTGATAATATAAATAAATACAGGCTAAAAAGCAAGTTTTTGCCGGTATTTTCCATAACAACAAACATAAAACCGAATTAACTGCCAATTATTATCAAATTTATTGTAACATCCAGCTCATATTTTGTGTATAACAGGGTATAACAGCTTTGCTTGCAAGCATAAGAACTGCTTAACAAAACAATAAATGCGATTATATATAGAAAGGTGATAAATATGAACTTTTTATCAAAATCAGTAGCGTGCTTGATTTTAGGTCTTTCGGCTATCCTGACAGCCGGAAATATTAATCTTGCCGACATAAACAGTCAGGCATTATGGTTTGCTCATTTTGACATAGAAAAATTCAACGACTCTTATCTCCGCAAACTTGCGGATGAAAACGGATTGGCCGACAAATGCGAGAAGGTCAACAAGTTTCTTGATATAGATCCGACAGAATCGATCAATAGCGTAACACTCTACTGCGTCTCAGGAAATCCTGAGCAGGCCGCAGTCATAATGAAGGGCAGCTTTGATGTAGACAAATTAAGCAAGATAGCAAGTAAGCAGCCCGAATACACAGAAACCATCTATAATAAAATTACGATTGCAAGCTGGAAAAGTTTTAGAAACACAACGAAATCAGGCTGTTTCTATGATGCCAACACTCTTATTATGTCTAAAAGTAAAGACTCTATAAAAAATGCTATCGACACCATCAGCGGCACTTCGCCAAGCCTATCCGGCAGCAACTGCATTACCTCTGACAATTCTATATTTCAATTATTCCTTACCGACGCTTCAACACTTTCAAAGCAAGACCCTCATCTTGTAGTTTTGAACAACGTAGGCAAGTCATTATTCTCTGTTGGACAAAAAGATGATGACATGTTCTGTGAACTGATTGTACAGGCCGACACTGATGAAAACACGAAGCTGCTTAACCAGATGATTCAAGGCATGATAGCAATGGGCAAAATGAATGCCAAAGACAAAAACAGCCAACTGATGCTGAACGCACTTGATAAAATGTCCGTAAGCACGCTGGATAAAAACGTAATAACAACAGCCGTTCTTTCAACTGGAGAATTTGACAGTCTGATCAAGAAGATCATAAGCGATAGAATGTTGTCGAAAATATATGAACAGATACCTGAAAAGGGCCATATATAACAACTTTAATCACTATGACGTTTAATTAAGTATGACAGTGATAAAGGAAGAACAAAATATCAGCGACAATCAAATGGCTCTTGATTTTGCAAACGGTAATAAAGAGGCATTTGATCTACTGCTCAAAAGATTTTCTCCTCGTCTGCGTTCATTCCTTTCCAGACGAGTGCCAAATCCAAGCGATGTTGAGGATATCCTTCAGGATACTTTCCTGAAGGTATACCTCAACATTGAGTCGTTCGACCCTAAGTATAAATTCTCATGCTGGATTTTCACGATTGCATCACGCAATGCAATTAACCACTCAAGAACCAAAACTCCCAAACCTCTTGATATAAAATTCGAAATAGTATCACAGATAAACGAACCCTTCGAGGAAATGATTGATCAGGAACAGAAACTCAATCTCTGGACAGAGGCGAGAAAGCTTGAAACAAAACAGTACTCAGCACTATACCTGAAATACAGCGAGGATTTCACTACCGAAGAAATTGCAAAAACGCTGAACACAACAAAACTGAATGTAAGAGTATTACTGCACAGAGCAAGAAACAACCTGATGAAAATAACTCAAAAAGAGGATTGACAAATATGATATGCACAATATACAAATGGATGATATCTGCGAGTTTAACAGAGGGCAAGCAGCCTTCAAAACACCTTAAAAGGCACATGGCAAAATGCACCGCATGCCAAAGATATTACGACTCTCAGGTAAGTTTAATCAAGACTCTTAAATCTCAGGCAAAAGACAACCTGAACATATCTTTTGCCCAGTCTGAAAGAAATGCATCACACGCCCCTGCTGCATTTAAGCACTTGCGCGTAGCGGCAATGATTGCAATCGCTTCATTGATAGCAGTTGTCGCATTAATACAGCTCGACAAACATTCAAAAAACCAAATCAATTGCCTCGACCATAACGCGGCTGTTGTAATTGACACACCTGTAATACAATGCGCAACAATAGCAGGAACAACAGGAACAGAAATACTTAATAATCAGTATTCAGGGCTTAAAGACATTGCCAAGGAAACATTTCAGCTTGTCTATGAAAGCTTCAAGACAGCAACCGATGCGCCAGGAGTCACACCTGAGGAAAATTAAAATTAATCAACTTCCTCCGTATATAGCAGGCACTTCCAGCCCATGCTCTTCCATAAGACTTGAATTGCTCATTATTTCTTGAGCATCTCCTGCGGCCACCAATCTGCCGTCATCAATCAACACCGCTTTATCACATACTTTAGCTACAAAATTCATACTGCAGCTGGCTATAATAATTGTCTGTTTTAACGAGTTGAGTAATTCTATAAGTTTATTTCTATTTCGCGGATCAAGATTCGAATCCGGTTCATCCATTGTGATTATATCTGGCATCATGGAAAGTATAGTAGCAATTGCCGCCGCTCTTTTTTGCCCGGCAGACAAATGATGCGGCTCTTTGTTTTCCAGCCCTTCAAGCCCCACTGTCTTAATAGCATCATAGCTTCGGCTTTTCACCTGCTCTTCGGATAATCCCATATTGAGCGGACCAAAAGCTACATCATCAAACAATCGCGGCATAAAAAGCTGATCGTCAGGATCCTGAAATACAGCACCAAGAGTTTTGCGTATATTTTTAATCTCAGCCTTGCAACACCTATACCCGTTAACACAAATATCGCCTTGACCAAAAATAAAACCGCCAATAGCAAGAAGAAGCGTTGATTTACCTGCACCGTTAGGCCCGATAACAGCAACTTTACTGCCAAGATCAATATCAAGAGTCACACCTTCAAGAGCAACACTCTTGTCAGGATAAACATAGCTGAAATCTTTTATACTAATCGCTTTTTCCATCTTGATATCAAATCCAGACTACGCAAATACACGTAAACAAACCATATACATAGCGCTTATGCATACAAATAAAACATCAACCGCTTCAAACTTCATCATTCTCAGAGTTCTGATTCTGCCATCAAACCCTCTGCCTTCCATAGCAACGCCGACACGACCTGCCATATCAATACTGTTTATAAGAAGGCTGCCAATCATCGAAGAAGCAACATTAAGTTCTCTGGAAAATCCGAGATTGCGCAGGCTTCTCGCCTTTCTTGCACGGAGCATGCGCCCTACTCTGTCAATCAGAAGAAATATATACCTATACAGAAATCCAAGCTGAGACACAATAAGCCTCGGCATACCCAGCTTTTCCATACCGGCAAGCAAATCATCAAAACGAGTTGTAGAAACCATAGCAATAAGAGAACAAACCGTAATACTGAATTTTATTACAATATTGAAAAATTGTATAACACCATTACTTACATGCCATTGAAATGGGCCAAACCTGACATCCACCGGCTCTCTGTTGTAAAACACACTGCTTATAGCCAGAACAATTATAAATGGACTGACAATAGCAAGCTGCTTGATTACAAACCTAAAAGGTATTTGTCCAATTGCAAGAATAGTAAAAGGCCATAAAAGATACCATGCCAGATAAGCAACACCTTTTCCTGAGGTCACAACAAGAATCGTAAAAATTATTGTCATAACCAACTTTCCCCGACTGTCAAGTCGGTGAAAAAAAGTATTATTGTTGGCATATTTATCTATATGGGCATGATGCATTGTATATAAAACCTAACTCGTCAGTCAGCAAATAAACGAATAATGCTTCTTACCGTTAAACAAACGTACCAAACCGATTATGACAAACATTGTAACAAAAGCTCCTATCACGCCGGCAAAGCTTGTCCACTGCCCTTGTGATTCCGCTTCTGTATTGACCTGCCCTAATGAGGTATTTCTCGTTGTGTAATCTGGCATAATGGAATACTTCGATTGTATCTCATCAGCCTGCTTTATTACCGGCTGTTCATTTTCAACTAAAGACTCGAAACCTGCCTGATCGGGTCTCTCTGCATAGCTCCACTCGAGGCCGTCAGGCTTATCACTCGCCAACAAGGAAATACCACAGGCAATTATAACTGTAAATGTAAGCATAACAAGAGCGAAAGAACGTGACGTAAGTGAGTGCTTATTACTGCTGATTTCTAATATTTGTGGTCTCAGATTAGCAATATAGCAAATTACAGCAGCAGTGATCACTCCTTCTATGACACCAATAATAAGATGCACGCCCAACATTGTAAGCAGGAAACCGCCGAAAGGAACAGTTAGAACATTCGAAATACCAACTTCAAAAGGAACTAAAAGAGCTCCGGCCTCAACCGCTATCAAACATGCCGCTATCGAACCTAAGTATTTCACTTTAACGCTTTGGCTCTTACCTGTAAGAAGTCGGTATATAAAATTCCCGGTATATACAGGAATAATCACCATATTAAGCAAATTGCAGCCAAGCGCAAGAATGCCTCCATCCTGAAATATAAGACACTGAACCAGCACCACTGAACTGAGCGTAATAACTGCTGGGTTAGGGCCTAAAACTATCGCAAGCAAAACGGCACCGACAAGATGCCCACTTGTACCCGGCATAAACGGCAGTTGAAAATTAACCATCTGTGCGGCAAAAACAAATGCACCCATTATCCCCATAAGAGCAGCAGTTTCACCTTCAATAGAATCCTTGATCTTACGGCAGACCGCTGCAATCCAAACGCCACTTATCGCAAAACCACCGGCTGCTACCGGTACTGACAACAACTCATTTGCCATATGCATAACGCACCACCATTCCCTTTGTAAAAAAACACATAATTAACTTATACACCAATACTGACAACCACAACATTACCTGTATATCTTTTTGAATCCGTATTCTTAAAACCTTGCTTGAGGGCCACAAAAGTAGCTGTTGTATTTGCCTCAACGGCATCACCGAGCGCAAGGCCGGTATCACAATCAAGACCTGAGGGGATATCAACCGAAAAAACAGTGTTAGGCATTGCGTTTATTATCTCAATAACAGGAAGATACTCAGCCCTTACCTCTCCGGTCAATCCCGTTCCGAAAATAGCGTCAACTATCATAGAAGCACCATTGAGCATTGAGGAAACTTTAAGCCCATCACCGGGATCTATCTGCCTTATATCTATACCGATCTTTTCGATAATATTTAAATTGACAAGAGCATCACCTTTTATCTTCTCTCTTTCACACAGTAGGACAACACGAGTATCTATACCCATGATATCAAGATGCCTTGCTATTACATAACCGTCTCCGCCATTGTTTCCCGGTCCGCAAAAGATTACAACGATACCTTTGCCGGTATTCATGTTTTTGATTATCTCCGCACATCCTCTTCCGGCATTCTCCATAAGAACCACACCGGGAACACCTATCTCCTCTATAGCCTTTCTATCGAACTCTCTGACTTCACTTCTTGTCATAACGTTCTGCTGCATTAGAATCTCCTTCCGTCAAGTTTAAACTCAACCCTCTCATTTTCGAAAAAAAGCCCGGGTGCGGCCTGCACGTCGGGCTTTGAGTATTCCGTTCAATACACCTTAATTTTGTTGAAAAGAAGTGAAGACTTACTTCATACGTACAACTATTTCAACTCGTCTGTTCTTTGCTTTACCTGAAGATGTACTGTTAGTATCAACCGGACGGCTCTCACCGCATGCTACCGCACGAATCTTATCGCTTGGGATTCCCTGGTCTTTGAGATATCTCAGCACTGAAAGTGCACGCTCTGCAGAAAGCTGCCAGTTATCTGCCCATTTAGACTTCTTAATAGGATCGGAATCTGTATGACCGACTATGTCGATCTGCTTATCCGAATATTTCTCGCGAATTACGCTGTATATTTTATTAAGATCTGAATTTCTTATACTCTTAAGAGAAGCTTTACCTGGTGCAAAGAGAATAGAGTTTGGAAGAGTAACTGTTATTGTACCGGCCTGTGCATCAAATGCCACATCATACTCATCGCCAAAACCTGTCGCTTGTCCCTCAGTCTGCTGCAAGTCTTCGATCTGGCTTTGAAGATTATTTATCTGGCTCTGACTTGCCGCAAGTCTGCCGGCAAGATCGCTTTTCTCTGCTGCAGTACTGTCAAGAGCCCCCATACAACTATCATAACGGCCCTGAAGATTTTCATATTCTACATTAAGACCTTCATATTTCTTTTTCCAATCGGTACAGCCCGAAAGCATTAATGCTCCTAATGCTATCACCAACGCTGCTAATCTCATCGTGTTTTTCATTAATTCAACTCCTGTTTATGTGTTATTATTACTTTATACTTTTATGACAATAAGCTATTATCATGAAACAACAACATGATTATGAAGCAAATTCCAATCAATAACTAAATTGCCGTTGATGCCAAATCAAAATCCGAACATCTCATGAAGCCTCTGCATAAAGGCATCTTGAAATATCATAACAAGAAATACCGCTAAAGACAAGAACGGACCATACGGAATTTCTCTACTTTTTTTAGAAAACATACCTAACAAAGCCCACATAAGACCGAAAAAAGGTGCTATGAAGAACGCCGTTGTTACTGCCGCAGCTCCGATTATAGCCCCTGCCGCGCCCATAAGGTGTACATCGCCAAGTCCCATCGCTTCCCGGCCAAAGCTCAAAGTCCCTAATATACGGGTTATCCATACAGTTGCACAACCGATAAAATATCCGTAAAGGCTTCCTGTAAAAGACTTAACGTATATATTATCACAAAAACCATGCCAGGTCTGATTGTCCTTTAATACAAGGTAAGCCGCTAACGCCCCTGCTGCAACAGGAAGCAGAAAAATAATCTCTTTGAGCATCTCAACTCGATCATTGAATTCAGGCTCTTCAATATGCTTGTCTGTCTCATTCTCAAGTTGGTCTTCAATAGCCTCATCAAGTCCCTCGTAACTCTGACGCACCAGCCCCTTTTTAAGAAGAACAAGCGATGTCAGTAATCCGACAGCCGAGCCAACGGCAATTGCTGCCGTTTTTGCCGAAGCCAAAGGCACCCAAGCTGTAACGGCAAGTATATCAGGAGATACAAAATACCCTGAAATCGTTGAGAATACAACACCGGTAGCTGTGACAAACCAACAAAGCGACAATGGTATTATCCATAATTCGAGATCAATAGCTGATGCAGCTATAAATGCCGCCACGAGTATGGCATGAGAAACATATATCCACCAATGACCGTCCAGAAAGGCCCTGATGCTGTTTTCACTTCCTACAAGTCTTGTATTGGCAACGAAATAGCAATAGAACAATCCTGCAAATGCAAACCCTGTTATTGCTTCGATTATTATATAGCGAGGAGATATCGCAATCTTACAATACCTGCACTTGCCCCTAAGCATTAACCAGGAAAGAATAGGTATATTAAGGTAAAAAGGTATCGATTTGCCGCAACTTGGACAAAAGGATCTCGGCTTTGACAAAGACTTACCCCGCGGAAGCCTGTATATCACTACATTCAGAAAACTTCCTATACACGCTCCTATAAGAAAAGTATAGGGTATAAGTATTGCCGCTAATTTCATAATTCAGTCTAAAAAAATAGTACCCCCGAAAGAACTGTTATAAATCTCTCGGGAGTCTTGATTACCATATATCAATCTCTGTTTGAAGTTCAATGCCGGTCTTTTGCTCGACTACTTCACATATATGTCCTACTAAAGCCAGGACATCATTACTTGAACAACCTTCATCAGCAACAATTATATTGGCATGCTTTTCACTGATCTTAGCCTTGCCCATTTCAAAGCCTTTAAGACCGACACGTTCAATTATCTCACCGGCACTCTGGCCCTGAGGATTCCTGAAAACACATCCGGCATTTCGTCTTGAAGAAGGCTGGTTATTCTTTTTATATATCCATATTTCTTTAATTCGTCTTAGCATACGATCCTGATCGGCAGTATGAAGGTTAAATGTTGCGGAAATAATTATACCGCCTTCAAGTATATTCACACTCTTATAGCCGAAAGCCAGAACAGGACGCCTCTTTTCGAAAACGTTGCCCTGCTGATCCATTATCTTAACAGACTCAACAACCGAGCCTATATCACCAAAGCTGCCGCCGGAATTCATGCGTATTGCCCCGCCAACAGTTCCGGGCACACCCGTGAGCCCTTCCAAACCGCCCAATGAATGTCTTACACATTCGATAACCAGCTTGCTCAAATTAGAAGCGCCGCCGGCAGTGGCATTGTTACCATCAAAAGTTATTGTGGTAAAATCCGGGCTTTCAAGTTTTATTACCACTCCATTCACACCTTCATCACTTATGAGAAGGTTTGAACCATGCCCCATGATATAAACGGGAAGTGAATTTTCAGAAGCTATTTTCATAACCTTTGAAAGCTCTTCAACCGTCCTTGGGGACGCAAAATAATCCGCATTTCCACCAATACCATACCATGTATGATCTGCAAGCGGATAATCGGTCTTAACTATTTCATCTAAGCCATTGAATATATTCATCTGCAACTTTCCAGATATCACCTGCGCCCATCGTAACGACTACATCGCCGCTATTGGCCGCTTCTTTTAAGTAATCACAAATCTTACTAAATCCATCAATAAAAACAGCGTCGCTTCCGGCCTGCTTAATACGCTCAACCAGAATACTCGCATTAACTTCTTGCCTCGACTCGATAGTATCGCGTACAAAATATATCTCCGGCACTATCGTAAGGTCAGCAAACTTAAAGCTTTCAGCAAAATCATCAAGCAAAAACCTTGTACGGCTATACTGATGGGGTTGAAAAACGCAAATTATCTTCGCGTTAGGATAACGCTCACGTACAGCTTTAAGGCTCGCCTTGATCTCTGTTGGGTGATGAGCGTAATCATCAAGTACCTTGATTCCGTTAGCCTCAGCCTTAACCATAAGCCGTCTGTCGGCTCCTGCAAAACTGCCTGCCACCTCAATTATTCTCTCGGTGCTGACACCCGCACAACTCGCTATAGTGGCTGCCGCCAGGCAATTATAGACATTGTGCATACCCGGAGTAGAAAGCTTGATTCTTCCTACCGCATAGCCCGCATAGCAAAGCTCAAAACTATGAAAACCATCATCAAGACGTATATCTCTTGCGGTATAATCCGCAGGATTATCAATACCAAATGTAACCCATTTCTCGGGTTTTCTTCCAAATTCGGCCAGTCTTCCTTCATAAGCAGTTTTAAGCTTATCAATATTCGCATCATCGGCATTGGCTACAATTAGACCTCCGCTTTTGACACCGGAGAGGAACTCACTGAATGCACCGATTATATCATCAACATCTTTGTAATAATCAAGATGATCTTCCTCAATGTTAAGCACTGCCGCTATTTGAGGACGGAGTTTTAGAAAACTTCTGTCGTACTCACATGCCTCAGCGATAAAGAACTCTCCATCACCAACACCACTGGAACCCTCAAGCTGGGGAATATCCGCCCCAATTATATAGTTAGGACTCATACCCAAACGCCCAAGCACATAAGCTGCCCATCCGCTTGTACTGCTTTTACCATGAGTACCGGCAACAGCAACACCTCGGTAACAATCCATCAATGAGCCAAGCATATCCGCGTATTTCAAAACGCGGAATCCCTGTTCTCTTGCATATTTCAACTCTGGATTATCCTCGCTTATAGCCGCCGATATGACAACTGCCTCAATATCATCACCAAGGCGTTCTATCCACTGCTGCATATGTCCGCAACGGATATCTGCACCAAGCTTATTAAGACGGCTGATAACAAAACCGCCATTTTGATCAGAACCACTGATGCGAGCTCCATTCTTGAGCAGAACTTTAGCAAGCCCGCTCATCCCGATTCCACCGGCACCTATAAAGTGATACTGTTTATCTCTAAAATCAAATTTCATTGAGTCTTATCTAAAATTTATTACACATAATGACAACGCCATATCGTTACCGGAAAACACCCCCGAAAAAGAGGCGCAAACCTACTGCATATAGGATATATTGAAGTCATTGTAATAGCAAGTCTTTTTTGATTGATTCAAGTCAAAAGAATCACCTAAAGAATGATTAGTAGCTGATTTAAGAAAACAGAGCATTCAAACTTCAGATAAATTTCCAGTTCAAATGCTTACGGAAACATCGAAGCTTGAGCCTGAACTATTCTACCTTGCGGGGAAAACGAAATTTACCTGTCAGGATATTGAATGATATATTGATGTACTTATCAAGAAATACAGCACCTAAGAGAGTGAAAATAAACACAACAGCAGCTAATAAAATTGAAAACATCTCAAATCTATTCTGAGTCTTAAAAACAATCTCAAACAATTTTGACAGTATCTTTATTAAAGGCATGTGAAAAAGGTATATAAAGAGTGAATATTTGCGGCCAAGTTCAGAAGCCAAGCTCACACCAAAACCATCTTTGACATTATAAGAGACTGCAAACAAAGAGATTACAACGAATGGCAAAAACATATACATCTGCAGATACAACGCTTTTGCAGCTCCGCCATGAAAGCCGATTTCGACAACAAGCAAAACCAATGTCGCGATAAAGAACAGTAAAGAAGTCTTAAGATCGGTATAAGCAGAAAGTTTCTCCTCATTAACGGCAAGAATCATGCCGCAATACATGAAAGCAACAGCCCAGAGGTTTCTTACCACGGCATAAAAGACCATATGTGCCCAGCTTTGAGACCGCAAAACCCCAAAATCTTCAAAACAGATAGTCATGCAAATTACGACAAAAGATAATATCCCAAGCCATTTGTAAGGATTTGAGGTGAATCTTTTAATTAGACCGATTATAAGGTATCCAAGTATCATCGAATGAAGAAACCATAAATGTACCGAGAACCCTTCAACAAGAAATTGTATTATGGAGGAAGGAATCTGATGCGTTGCCAAGGCCCAGAAAAAATAAAACAGATTAGCAACAACCGTTATTTTCAGGACATTAACTATCCTCTTTACAGTATCGGCATGAGATCGGTAACTTCTTTCATAGAAAAAGCCAGCCACAACAAAAAAGAATGGAACGGCAAACCGTGAAAAACACCTGAAATATTCTAATCCTGTACCAAGGCCTTCTGGATTTATATGAAGAAGTATAACACAAAAAGCTCCAAGAAGACGAACTGCATCTATACCGGAAAGCCTTCTCTTTTGTTTCTCAATAACATTTGCCATTATTACTTGCCGCTTAGATGTTTTTTGAGCAGCCGCTGCATATCATTATATCTTACAGGCTTCGGTAAATAATCGTCACAACCCGCTTTTATGCACTTCTCATCATCACCTTTCATTGCATTTGCAGTAAGAGCCACTATAGGTATATTTATCTTGTTTTTTCTAATAATACCCGTCGCTTCATAGCCGTTCATCTTAGGCATCTGTATATCCATAAAGATGATATCATAATTTCGGCTGAGTGTTTTTTGAACTGCTTCACTTCCATTCTCGACAATTGTAACATTAAGCCCAAACTTCTCAAGGAGTCTTTTAATAAAAACCTGATTGGTTCTCGCATCTTCAGCAACCAAGGCTTCACCTTCAAAGCTATATGACAATTCATCTTTCTCTGAATCTTCCGATTCGAACTCGACACATCTGCTCTTTGGCAATGTCTCTGAAAGATAGTCACCAACAGGTATCGTAAAACTGAAAACCGAACCTTTTCCCTCAACGCTTCGCAAAGTCAGGCTTCCTCCCAAAAGTTCCGCAAGCTCCTTTGTGATTGCAAGTCCAAGCCCGGTACCTCCAAATTGTCTCGTAGTGCTCCCATCAACCTGCCTGAAAGGTTCAAATATAACCTGCTGTTTGTCCTTAGAGATGCCTATACCTGTATCTTCCACGTCAAACCGCACAAAATTCTCATCATCAACACTGACCTTAGAAGCCTTAAGCTGAACGTATCCTTTGGAGGTAAACTTAACGGCATTACCGACAAGATTTATCAAACACTGATTCAGTCTGGTAGGATCGGTATATATGAAAGGCGGCAGGTCATCTGATTTTATAATTTTGAAACCAAGTTTCTTCTCAGTGAATTTCGGCCTCATCAGAGTTTCAACAGAATAAAGTATCTTATCAACGGAATACTCAACGATTTCTGCATCAATCTCTCCTGCCTCGATCTTTGAAAAGTCCAGAATATCATCAATCAACTTCAGGAGTATATTGCTCGACTCAATAATTATCCCAACATCATGTTTCTGGGCATCTGTCAAACTTTCATTGGAAAGAAAACTGCTGAAACCGATAATTGCGTTCATAGGTGTACGTATTTCATGACTCATATTAGCAAGAAATTGACTTTTAGCAATATTTGCGGCTTCGGCCTTCGCAGCCATCTCATTTGCAAACATAGTCTGTATCTCAAGATATCGATTGACATCCTCAGCTCTCTCCATAGCATCAACAAGCTCTCTCTTTGCAGCTTTGCTGGCTGTCACATCGGCGGCAATACTCATTACAAGAGCACGTCCATCGGGTAACTTACCCAAAGGCACGGAATGAAATTCCCATATAAGAATATCCCCGCTTTTGGTTCTTACTTCAAATTCGCCTTCCTTTTGTTGATACTGAATCTGGTACAAATTCCTAACGTATGACTTCATACGATTTACATCAGTAGTAGGCGAAGTTTTTTCAAGCCAATCATCTATATTTTCAATCTCGCTTTGATCATAACCTGTCAGATCGGTACAGGCCTTACTCAAATTAAGTATTTCCCCGCCCTCAGCATGAATAATTATAGGAAACGGAGCATCTGTGACAGCAAGCTTGAAGTGTTCTTCACTTTCCTTCAACTCATCCCTTGCCTGTTTTCTTTCCGCTATCTCATCTTTAAGCTTATTATTCGTCTCAATAAGACGGCAGTTGTATTCCGCTATCTCTTTTTCTACCTGATTTTTTCTCTCCTGATCTTTCAGCATCATTCCAAGTAAAACGGTACCAATCGGGAAAAGTATGATGACGGGAATGGCAATATCCTTATAAACCATTATCGCTATATCAGAAGGAAGCAAAACCATCATACCAAGCATAACTAAGTGTATTATCAGCCCGAAAACATATAGATAACGGACATCTGTAAGATATGAACGTCTTCTTTTTAGGTAATAGAATATTATGCCAATTCCTGATGAACTCAGAATTACAGAAACCCCCATTAATACTCCCGCTCCACCACAAAACAGCCTATACGAAGCAGCCGAGACAGCAGCCATTAAAGCAACCAAAGGACCACAGAAAAGGCCTGCTATTCCAAGTAAAACTGAACGGCAGTCAAACACCACTCCACTGGTGAATTTATAAGAATTGAACATTACTGCCAAAGTTGCTACGGAGAAGAAGACCCCAAGCAGAATTTTCTTCAAGAGCTTATTCTGCTTATTTTTACCAAGCAAAAAACCGTAAAGGAGGCTTATTGCAAGCATAACCGCAAGATTATTCGCCAAAAAAGTAAATACCATTATGTAATTCTCTCTGAAAGCAACTCAAACCTTCAAAAAACGCACCATTATAATACTGGTATTTATGACAAAAGGCTTATTATATGATCTTCAATATCTAAGCACTAATATCTACCATACAAATCCTCGCAGCCCCAAAATCATCCTATTATTCTTGTTTTCAACAGCTTTAGTATAGTATTTTATATTCGGGATGTCAATTAGAATTAGATATGCGCAAAACAAAGTCTGTGTTTTAAGTTAAACCCCACTGGAGATCAAGCTAAAACACAGACTAAAATAAAACTAAAACAAAATTCGTCGTATATCTTTACAAAATTCTGCTGTGAAGATTCTCAAGGTTGGATTTGGCTTCAGGAGCTGTTTCAAGCATGCTTTTTTCCTCGCTGCATGGATATTCTTCACATTCTATGCAGGAATCTATTGCCTTTTTTAAACAACAGTAACGAACTTTACAGTCATTCTTGCAATGAACAGACCTGCGTCCTCCGCCCTTACATCCATCGCACAGAACCTGCTCAGGATCAATGCTTTCACGAAATTGAGCAGACCATTTCTCTGCAACAGCTTTCAATTTCTCGATATCTTCCTTCTTTGTCGCCTGATAGGCTTCGCATTCGCTGCAATCCAAGCCGCAATACGCTATCATTCTCTGATCCATACAAAGTACTCCCTTAACAGATTTATAAAATTAAGCTAACCCGCACTCAAATCAACATGAACAATAAAGCTGAAAAGCTCAAAATTGCCCTTTCATATCTGTTCGTTTTAATACAAAACAAACATAATTAAATTCATCAAGCACGTACGTTCAGTCCATTTTTATCTAAAAGGCAGTAAGCAAAGCAACAACATAAAATCTTGTCATTACTCCACATACACTCTCAAAAACACGGTCCTGGTGCTATTAACACCCAAATTTGACCTATTTTAATCTTACTAAATAAAAAAATAATGTCAAGAAATAACCCCAAACAACTACCTATAAAGCAGTTAAGCAATGCAAAACTTATAAGTAAATCACTTTTTGGAAACAGTATAAACTTGCCAAAAATACGTTTTTGTTTATAATCTCAATCGGTCAAATAAATATAAATTGAGATCTGACAACCTTAATACAGGAGTAAGACCTTGGCAGAATTATTATCAGGAAATCAGGCGATCGCCCGCGGCACTTACGAAGCCGGAGTAACGGTTGCGGTCGGCTATCCGGGTACTCCTTCAACGGAGATACTCGAAAATGTCGTCAAGTATAAAGACGATATATATTGTGAATGGTCACCAAACGAGAAAGTTGCTTTTGAAGTAGCTGCCTCTGCGGCAATGGCAGGCGCCCGTGCTATAGTAACAATGAAGCATGTCGGCCTCAATGTAGCCGCTGACCCGCTTATGACACTTGCTTATATCGGAGTTGAAGGCGGACTGGTTATTTGCGTGGCAGATGATCCGGGAATGCACTCTTCTCAGAACGAGCAGGACACACGCAATTACGCTAAATTCGCGAGAATTCCAATCTTCGAACCAGCTGACAGTCAGGAAGCTAAAGACTTTATGGCCATCGCACTTGATGTATCAGAGAAGTTCCAGACACCGGTAATCCTCCGCTCAACAACACGCGTAAGTCACTCACGTTCTCTCGTAGAATTCAAAGACAGAAGAGAGACCAACAAAGTAGGATTTGAGAAGAATCCGCCACGTTTCGTACCTGTTCCTGTATGGGGCAGAGAGATGCGTAAGAAAGTTGAAAAGCGATATTACGATTTGGCTGAAGCTTCGGTCAAGAGCCCTGCAAATAGAATCGAATGGGCCGATAAGAAACTCGGCATCATCGCTTGCGGCATAACATATCAGTATGTAAAGGAAGTATGGCCACAGGCTTCTGTTCTCAAGCTTGGGTTCGCTTATCCATGGCCTGATGAACTGCTTAAGGAATTCGCCGCAGGAGTTGAAAAGCTCCTCGTAGTCGAAGAGCTCGACAATCTACTTGAAGAGCATCTTAAAGTAATGGGCATAGACTGCATAGGACGTGAAGTAGTTCCGGGCATCGGAGAGCTAAGCGCAACAACACTCGCTGCCTCAAGAGCCAAACTTGACGGCACAGAGCCTTGCGAGAGCTGCTACCAGAACATGGCCGCAGAACTGCCGGGCAGACCGCCGGTATTGTGTGCAGGCTGCCCTCACAGAGGTATATTCTACGCCCTCAAGAAACATGATGTTGTAGTAGCCGGTGATATCGGATGTTACAGCCTCGGTGCTTTCAAGCCACTCGAAAGACTTGACATTATCCTTTGTATGGGCGGCGGCGTTTCAATGGCACAAGGCCTTGACAAAGCCGGTGAGCCTAAGAAAGTGGTAGGTATCGTTGGCGATTCTACATTCTTCCACTCAGGAATCACAGGGCTCCTTGACATTGCCTACAACAAAGGCAAGTCAACAATAATCGTAGTTGACAACAGAACAACAGCTATGACAGGCCATCAGGACCACCCTGGAACCGGCATGACGCTTATGGGTGAAACTACTATTACTGCTTCTATTGAAGAAATAGGAAAAGCCTGCGGCATCAAGCGAGTCAAAGTTGTAGATCCTTACGACCAGGAAACCACACAGAAGGTCATAACCGAAGAGCTTAACACCGATGAGCCAAGTCTTATCGTGTCAAAAGCACCTTGCATACTTAAAGAGCGCAAGGCTGTAGGACCAAAGGTCAAAATAGAACAGGAGCTTTGCAAAAACTGCAAGGCCTGTCTAAAACTCGGCTGCCCTGCTATTGAAAGCAGCGGAGGCGAAAAACCCAAGGTCAGCCAGATGCTTTGCGAAGGTTGTTCGCTATGTGAACAAGTATGTAAATTTGGAGCCATAACAGCAACAGGAGCAGACGATGAGCAATAAAACAACAAGCGTAGTTCTTGCGGGTGTAGGCGGACAAGGCATACTTCTCGCAAGTGAAATAGTCGCTCAGGCGGCAAAGATATCCGGTTTCGATGTAAAAACCAATGAAGTACACGGTATGGCACAGCGAGGCGGATCCGTTATCGCACAGATTCGTTATGGCGAAAAAGTTTACAGCCCGCTTGTGGCCAAAGGTGAAGCAGTAGTTCTTGGTGCTCTCGAAAGAATCGAAGCACTCAGATACGCTGATTATCTTGCAAAAGACGGCCTTGTAGCAGTCAACAGCCAGCAAATGGTACCGGTTACTGTATCAATGGGACTTGCAGAATACCCCGATAATGCGGAAGAGCTTCTCAGGGAAAAATTCAGCAATCTTATCTACATAGATGCCGGCAAGATAGCCGAATGTCTTGGCACAGTTAAAGCGGCCAATGTCGTTCTACTTGGCGCTCTTTCAAAAGGCCTCGATCTTTCACTCGATGCCTGGAAAGAAGCAATAGCTATCAGCGTAAAGCCTAAATTCAAAGACCTGAATATCAAGGCCTTTGATGCCGGACGCGATGCATAAAATAACGAAATAAAAGGCATAAGGCATTAGGTGAGAGTCAAAAGGCGAAAGCCTGCCTAATGCCTATTGCCTAATGCCTAATATATGAAATGATTCCACAAGAAGAACTCAAAAATAGACTCGACAATCTGCGTAACAGACTCAACACCTATTGCCCGCAATGGGAAATTGCTGTTATCACGCAAAAAGTATCCCTCTACTATCTCACCGGAACAATGGCATCCGGCACTTTATGGATAGAAAGAGATGGACGAGCATCCTTTTTCGTGCGCCGCGGCTACGAGCGTGCAGTCATTGAGTCAAAGTTCCCGGATATGCGCCGCATGAACAGCTTCCGTGACATGGCCGCAGATGTAAACAATACATCCAAAAGTGTATTGCTGGAAAAGAATTCCATGCCATTGTCATTCTTTGAGCTTTTCAACAAGTATTTCAATTTTGAGACTATCGGCTCTCTTGATTCCCACCTGATGGCGATCAGGGCAGTCAAAAGCCCTTTCGAAATCAATCGAATAAGAAAAGCAGGTAAAATCCATGCACTCGTACTCGAAGAACTCGTACCCAAAATGCTTAAGGAAGGAATGAGCGAAGCAGAGCTTTCATCAACACTTCTCAAAACTCTAATCGACAATAATGCCCACGGCATAGCAAGATTGAATATGCACGATATGGAGTTTCTGCTTGGATATGTAGGCTTCAGCGAAAACAATCTTATGGTTACAAACTTTGACGGCCCTGACGGCAACACAGGTCTCCATCCTTCTGCTCCGTTTATGGGCAGTCGTGACAGGAAACTTAAAAAAGGCGATATCATATTCATTGACATCGGTTGCGGCTACAAAGGCTACCATACAGACAAAACCAGCGTCTACGCTTTCGGCAAGGCACCATCACAAGAAGTGGTCGATATCCACAATAAATGCGTAGATGTAATGAACAAAACTGCCGCAATGCTAAAACCAGGCAATATCCCCTCACAAATATATGAAAATATAATGGCCGGTCTTGACGATGAATTCAAAACCAATTTCATGGGTATCGGCAACTCTGCGGTCAAGTTCCTCGGCCACAGCATCGGACTTCACATTGACGAAATGCCGGCAATAGCCAAAGGCTTCGATGAGCCGCTTCAGGAAAACATGGTAATAGCCCTCGAACCTAAAAAAGCTATCGAAAATATAGGCATGGTAGGCACGGAAAACACATTTATAGTAACACCCAATGGCGGCCAGCTCGTAACAGGCTCAAAACATCAAATAATAGTAGTTTGAGACCCTGTAAACAGCCATCTTTCAAGATACACCCCCTGCACATCAAAACAAAAGTCCTGTTTTGAGTCCAATTTGTCCTATTTTAACTTTGCTTACCCCCCTTCATAGTATATAATACAAGCTTTAGAGTATGTATTTGCAAATAAGTTACGAACTTTACGAGCAGCCGAACATTAATTTCGTATACGCTATTGGCACAGTTTTATTAAAAAGTACTTTCGTTGTATTTTAGTGGGGCAGAATCATGAAAAAAGGTATAAAACATTACTCAATCAACTTAGTGGTGTCAATATTGTTAGTAATCTTCTTACACTTGACAATAAGCACTGTATCAGCAGGAATCATTGTAACCCCATCATCTCTGACCTTTGACTGCAACAGCGTTACAACCACTGACATAACCCTGAAATCAACAAGCGAACCAATCCTGATATCAACGTCAACGACATCTGTAACAGAATATCAGGATCTGTCCTATGTTCCTGCCCGAAAAATTATAAGTAAAGACAAGATAGATACCGAAATATCAACAAACACCACCACTGAAGTAATGATTACATTGAAAACCTCTGCACTGAAAACTCAAGCGAAATCAAAGGCACAGAGGATTCAGAATGCCCAATTCGAAATGCACAACCAGCTTGCAAATTTCAATGCCAAAACAAAACATATGATGGAAAATATTCCGGTAATAAGTGCAGAAATTGATGCAGAAGCTTACGAATTCTTAAAAACTTCACCTCTTGTAGCATCTGTTGAAGCTGTTCTTACGGTAGAGCTTCACACATCCCAGGGTATACCACTCATGGATGCAGATGTATACAGACCGGTATTCGGCGGCAGCGGCGTAGCCGTAGCGATAGTGGATTCAGGAATAGACTACACCCACCCGGCACTGGGCAACGGCTCCTTCCCAAATGATAAAGTACTCGGCGGATACGACTTCGGTAATAATGATGCAGACCCAATGCCCGTAGGAACCATAAGTGGCGTATCTCACGGCACAAACTGCGCCGGCGTTGCTTGCGGCGATATCACAGCATACGCCGATTACATAGGCGGCGTGGCTCCCGAAGGCAAACTATATGCTCTTAAAATAATGGCAGACAACTCAACCTCCGGCTCAACAACTGCAATCGCATCGGCAATCGACTGGTGCGTATCTCACCAATATGATGACCCTAACAACCCAATACTCGTAATAAACATGAGCGTCGGCGGAGGTGAATACGCAAGCGAATGCGACAGTCTCTCTTCGGGAATAACAAACGCCGTCAATGCTGCAACCGCCGCAGGTATTACCGTACTCTCAAGCAGCGGTAATGATGGATACTGCGATGCAATGGGGCTTCCCGCATGTATATCAAACGTAATATCAGTAGGAGCAGTATTTGACAACAACATAGGTACAGTAGGTTTCTGCCTCAGCGACAACAGCTGCATAGGTACGGTGTCAGCAAGTTGCTCCTCTCCAAATTCCAAGCTCCTTTACACCGCAACGTCTGCCGACCAGGTTACATCGTATTCCAACAGCTCCTCACTCGTTGACGTACTCGCATCAAGTCATAACGCGTATACCACTGATATAAAAGGAGTATCAGGGAGCAGCGTAGGTGACTATTACGGCTCTTTCGGCGGTACATCTGCCGCTTGCGCATATGCATCCGGAGCAGTGGCGAGCCTTCAAAGTGCGGCTAAAGACTCGTTGGGAAGATTCCTGACTCCGGATGAAGTTCGACAGATTCTATCAGACAACGGCCAACCGATAACCGATACTAAAAACGGTATAACGACACCACGAATAAGTGTTGCAAATTCAATAGAAAACCTCGATATCTACAGCGGCCAGCTGGTTACCATCGAAAACGACAGCCGTTTCTCTGCTGACATAAGCAGCATAACACACCCTTCATGGATAACATTGAGCCAGGCAGCTCCTTTAAGCATTGGCGGCTATGGTTCAACGACTCTTTACGTAGATGCAAGCTGCGAAACATGTAATTACGAGCCGCTGAATGATGCAATAACGATCTCAGGTACTTCTCGCAATTCCAGTTTCAGCGAAAACATAGATGCAACACTCAATTGCCCGCTGTGCCAGTACAGTGCCAACCTGAATGCAGGCTGCGAAGTAGACATACTTGACCTCTCTATTCTGGCAAATTGCTGGCTCAGCAGTGATTCGGCATGTGATGCGGCAAATATTGACGGCACATTCCCGGTAGACCAGCCCGACCTCTCCATAATGGCAGGCCAATGGCTTGAAGGAAAATAACAACAAAAAAACACATCAGTAGAGACGCGATTAATCGCGTCTCTACGAAACACAACACATACAGACAGCAAAAATATACATATTTTCTTACTTTATTTGCATTCATTTTCACCCTAAATCGTGTATATTAACAGTAATAATCACATATTACTGTTAACATAGAAGATGAAATCAGTTTAAAATACATAAAAAAGGGTAAAAGGATAGCACAATGGTCAAAGACTTAAGGTTTAGGCAGATACATCTGGATTTTCATACATCAGAAAACATTCCCGGAATCGGTAAACAATTTGACAAAAAAGATTTCCAGCAAACATTGCTTGATGCTCATGTTGATTCGATAACATGTTTCTCAAGCTGTCATCACGGCTGGAGCTATCATCCTACGAAAGTAGGGAAGATGCATCCCAATCTCGACTTCGACTTACTTGGCGCACAGATAGACGCCTGCAAAGAAGTAGATATAAATGTGCCGGTTTATCTCACTGCCGGAGTGAACAATGTCGCAGCAGATGAGCATCCAGACTGGCGGGAAATCGACCACAATGGTCAATATCTGGGCTGGGCAAAAAGCATACTTGAGCCGGGCTTCAAAATGCTATGCTTCAATTCGCCATACATTGAGCATCTATGCGAAATGATAACCGAGGCCCTCGAACGCTACCCAAACTGTGACGGGATATTTCTCGACATAATCAATCAGGGCAAATGCTATTGTAAATACTGCATGGAAGTAATGGAGAAGAACGGCCTTGACCCTGCAAATGAACACGACAGCCAAAAATGCTCAGAGCTTGCACTCGAACGTTACTATAAAATGACAACAGAGACGGTACGCAATTTCGATTCAAAAATGCCTATCTTCCATAACAGCGGACATATCAGAAAAGACAAACCGCAGCTTCTGGATTATTTCAGCCACCTCGAAATGGAATCACTGCCAACCGGCGGCTGGGGTTACGACCACTTCCCGATGTCGGCAAAATACGCCATGAACGGTAAACATCAGTATCTGGGTATGACAGGCAAATTCAACACCACATGGGGCGAATTCGGAGGATTTAAACATCCCAATGCTTTGATATACGAAACAGCCGCAATGCTGGCATTCAATTCCAGATGCTCAGTCGGTGACCAGCTTCACCCATCGGGCAAAATCGACAAATCAACTTACGATCTTATTGGAAAAGCTTACGAACAGGTAGAGAAAAAAGAAGCCTGGTGCAAAGACACTAAAAATGTAGCTGAAATCGCACTTATCAACGAAGAGGCGACAAACAAACTCGCATTCAATTCACGAAGCGATTCAGGAGCAGATACAGGTGCCGCAAGAATCCTGCTTGAAAGCCACTACCTCTTCGACTCCATCAATGACCAAACGGATATATCTCCTTACAAATTAGTTATACTGCCGGACAATATCAATGTCAGCGAAAAATTCAAAACTAAAATAGACGCCTATCTCCAATCCGGCGGCAAAATAATACTGACAGGCCAGAGCGGTTTCAGCAATGACAATAAACCGCTATTCGATATAGGCGCCGAGTGTTCGCAGACAAGTGAGTTCTGCCCCGACTATATCTTGCTAAATGATGATATCAGTCCTGACTTTGTAAAGACTCCGCTTGTAATGTACATGAAAAGCAAACGGATAAAAGTCACAAATGGCAAGTCAATCGGCAAAGTATACGACCCATATTTCAACCGTGAGGCAAAGCATTTCTGCAGCCATCAGCATACACCTTATAAGACAGAGGACTCCGGCTTTGACTGTGGAGTATTAAATGGTAACATACTGTATCTGGCACACCCTGTTTTCAGTATCTACAGATGGTACGGAGCTGTCGCCTACAAACAATACGTATGCAATTGCATAGACATGCTGTTGAATGGCGACAAGTCATTCAAAACAAATCTGCCATCATCCGCACGCGTCTCTCTAATGGACCAGAGTGAAAACAACAGACTTGTGCTCCACCTTCTCTACGCGGAAAAATCATGCCGCGGCGGAGCAATGCAGTTTGAAGGCGGCAACATCAGAGCTACCGGACAAATCGAAATCATCGAAGACCTAAACCCACTATATAATGTAGAGGTAGAGCTTAAAACTGATAAGCAGGTTAAGTCGGTATTCCTACAGCCGGAAAATAAACAGATTGATGCAGTAATCGAAAACGGCAAGGTAAAGTTCAAATTGGATTCATTCACATGCCACGCAATGATTGAAATGAACTACTAAGTACAAAAACAGGGGCTGTTCATTTAACTGCCTAAACCGAAAAGCATTGAGCAAGGGACGGTTTTAGATTAGTTCTATAATTAATCTGTAACTGCCCCTTGTTTCTTTGTTTCTCAGTCAGTCATAAATACCATTTGTTTCCGGTTGATATAATATCTGGTCAATTTTTAATCTACGTAAACCGGCAGGCACTATCGCATCTACGTTATCACCTGCTCCATATCCTAACACCGCTATACCAATAGGACTCAACACAGATATTTTATAATCATCAGAATCAGCATCCCATGGATATACCAGCTGAATAAACATTTCTTCTTCAGTTTCAATATTTTTAAGTTTTGCTGTACTGTTCATTGTTATTATTTTTTGAGGAATCTGCTCAGCATCAATAATTTCAGCTCTCCCAATTTCCTCTTTGAGTAATAGAAGATTCTTTTTATCTTTTGAGGAAGAACTCAAAAAATCATTAACCATTTTAATAAGCTTGCCACGATCAGACTTTGTTAGATAAATTTGGTCTTTTTGTTTTTTCATCTTAATTTTACCCTCTTTAATTTTAATATTACAAGCCCCTGTTAAAAGTCTTGCTTACCTTGCAATCAAGGATTTTGATTTAATTTTAATTTAAAAATGCGCAAAAAAAAACCGGCGTAAACCGGCATTCATAAACATACTTTTTTTATCAGCCGGAAATCACTGGAATAAAACTGCGCGTAAGCGAACAGATTCTAAAATTGCTAATATAGATCTTACGGCAGTATGTTTTTATTTAATTCTCTCTGTTGTTTTGTTTAATTATATCTGCAAAAATATCAGATTTCACTATTACTATATATAGCACAAAAAAATAATAAGTCAATAGCCCCAGATTAAAATGAATAGGCAATCTTAAGATCAGAGTAAAACAGCAACAAAACCTAATACTATCGATTTAAGAATAGCAAAAACAAACTTGCTTAAATCATTGCTTTACAATACAATAATTTACTATAATACAAAAGCACGGTTGTAATAGTACCCTCAACACATCTTTCATATATGGGAGCAGGGTTAATAAATAAATTAAAGGGGATTGGTAAATGCAGCTAACATTGAACAGATCTTCAGTTGTTAATGTATTGGCAGATTTACAATCTGCCGTAGATAATGGTCTGAACAACGGTAGATTTATGCTTTGCAATCACAGATTAAGATACCGGGTAGATCAGCGGAAGAAGATTGTTGAATTTGAAGTTATCAGACCGATGATGCGGGAGTATCGTATTAAGGGTGAAATAAGCAAAGCATCACACAACAGTTATAATGTAGCTACTTTCATATCACCTGTTGAACTTATATCCACTATTATGTTCGGTATTTTTATGGTAACAATTTGGATTAGCCTGATTTTAAGCAGCGGAAACTTTTTCAATATCTTAATGCTTACTGGATTAGTTGCAATCTTAACATTCAATTATAAACACACCAATGGCAAAATAAAAAAGATATTTAAGCATCTAAAATTGAATACAGCCGATAAAATATCATCTATGGATGAAGGCCAAAAATTTGAACGCTTCATAGAGACAGATTCGGTTAAATGGGTATATGTTAAAAATGGAGAGTTAATTAAAAGAACACAAATTTCGGTAGGTATTGATCTGATTGCCATAGTTTGCATTATAGTTGGTTTCGTCTGCTTTTTTAATCTTGCTCCAATGCTTGCTGATATAATAAATCATGGGACACCTGAAAGAAACGAATGTATAAAATTATTCAAGTTGGCCGGGGTATTCTTGTTATGCGTATTTATTACAGCCTTGTCGCTATTTTCTCAACGCAAAAGAAGATAATGCCTGAAAAGAATTTAATAAACTATAAAAACAAGAGTCTCGGAAGCTCAACATCTTTCGTAAATGAATTAAAGAACCTATACGGTTTCTAAAACTGGTAAAATTGGAATTATTTTAACAGTTGGGATATTGAGTTATTGAATGAAAACAAATTCTATGCAAAAATATCTATTCTACACACTATGTATTATGTTGCTGACGGCGGGTCTGACTGCTTCTGAGAATAACAATGCCACAACCTTAAAATCAGAAGAACTTATAGCCGACAGACATTTTAAACGCGGCTTCAATGTTCTTGATCCAAAGCATGGTAAAGCTGTGATAAAAGGCCAGTTCAAAACTGACAAGGATAAAGAGCCTTCATGGAATATTGCACAATGGAACAGCAGATACGACATACTCGAAGGAAGTAAAAGCACAAGCGAAGATGGCGGCTGCATCTACAGAAATGAAGCCAAGAAAATAATGACAGGTGTTGACGATGCAGATTTGATACTATATATCAATTCGGTTATCGAATATGATAATAAGCTGCGGACTGACGGTCAGCCATGGCCTCATCTTCTGGTAGAACAAAAACTCCAAACTCCTTCTCTGGCTAAACTCAAAAGGCTTGATTTCAATATATCTGTCAAAATCATAGAGTCGGAAACAATCAAGAGAGCAGGCTATTCGAAAAATCTGCATACCGCTCATGTCCCTTACGTTCTGATTATTCAAAACGCAAATAAGCAATCAGCCGGATATGGTGATTTTATCTGGTTTATAGTTCCTTTGTATGATGACAGGTACGAGTATCCCAAGCCATATATTGCTCAGGACAAGGCTGACAAATCTGCAAAGATGATCTTCGATCCCGGCGGTCGAAAATACTATTCAACCCCAACAGGAAGCGGAAAATGGGTAACTATAAATTGCGACCTTCTTCCAACTATTCTTGAAGCCCTCAAAACAGCATGGGATAAAGGATATCTGGCTGACTCAAAAGATTTGGACGACTACAAAATAGCAAGTATGAATATGGGATGGGAAACTACCGGCTTAAATAAAGCCGGAATTGCTATTAAGGATTTATCATTGAGTGCCGTCACTTTACGCTGATACTGCAAAATAACTAAGCTGCTTAAGCCTTCTTTGTTTTGAGCCAGAACCATAATAGTAAAATTATCAGTTGCAGAATAACAACTGCCCAGAATTTCAGTCTGAAACTCTTCTTTTTTGTTTTATGCCTAAAAATCTGCTGGCCTAATATTGAGCCAATACTTCCGCCAATCGCCGCCCAAGCCAGCAAAACTGCCTCCGGCACTCTTGTTTTCTGCCTTCTTGCCCGCATTTTATCATAGCCGTACAATAGGAACGCTGCAATATTTATTGCGGTAAATACACTCCAAAATACGCCAATGTAATTTTTCAAAAACAAGCCGCACCCTGCCGCAATCAGCATTATTATAAAAACAGCTGTATTTGTTCTCTTATCCAACATCAATTTATAAATACCATGCCTAAGATTCTCTATTCCACCGAATTACGCAAACAATGCCCTCGTACCAGTTTACAATTATAAATAGATTGAGAGATTTTAAAATACCTTTTTTACAATCGCTTAAGATTGGCCTTTGAAAAAGAAACTGCAAAAGCTACTCATACAGAACCGAAACTAACAACAACACGAAACGAACAAAATAGCACAGAAAAATACATTTAAACTTGATTTAAACTATTTTTCTTGTATCATTGACTATTAAATGAGTAATTATTCAAACAACTTCAAACATTTTTAATTTTGTTTCGGTTTAATCATGGGATTACTTGCAGAAAACAGATACAATTACATTTTAGAACAGCTCAGAGCCAACGGACGAATAAAAGTCTGCGAAGTAGCTAAAGAGCTGGACGTTACAGAAGTTACTATCCGAAGAGATCTAAGCGCCATGCAGCGTGACGGCATACTGAAAAAGACTTACGGCGGTGCAGTGCTTGTAGGCCCCGCTGACAACAATATCTTTCTGTCCACGCGTAAGACAAAGAACATTCAGGCCAAAAAGACGATCGGCAAACTTGCCGCGGATATGGTTCATGATGGTGAGAACATCTATCTCGAAGCGGGAAGTACCTGCAACGAAATCATTCCTTATCTGGCTGATAAAAATGGGCTTACAATCATCGTTAACTCTATAAATCTTATGATGAGACTTCACGAACAGCCGCAGCACAAGGTGATAATTACCGGCGGTCAATACCGCCCTGAGACGATGGACATGATCGGACCTGCCGCTGAGGCCACAATAAAGCAGCTTGGCGGATTCACTGCTTTCACAAGCGCCGATGACATCAGCATTGATTCAGGTATAAGCGGTGCCGACATCGCAACTGTAAGCTTTACGAAGGTCATCTTGAAACGTGCGGCAAGAGCAATATTCGTCGGAACAAGACGCAAATTCGACCGCGCGGCTCTATACAAAATCGCAGACCTCTCCGACCTTGAAGCAATTATAACGGATGTAGAGCCAAGCAACCAGTGGCACGTAGCAGCCCAGCAAAACAACGTAAAGCTAATATTCCCCGAAGACGCTGAATAAAAAAAACAAAAACCGGCGGCAAGTTTTATATAATTTGCCGCCGGTTTTTTTAATTGCTGTAATAAAACCTTACATCCCCCTGCGTAACCGGCTCAAGCTTGCGCCATTTAGTCCAACCACCGGAACCGTCAAGCTTTGACACGCAAAGCCCCTCAGGCTTTGGGTCAAATTTCTTGATTCCAGGCTCATATATCTGCCCGATGCCATTTTTAACATGCGGCATTTTAGCACCCCAACTGCCTCCGGTAGACACGCTGTCCCAATGAAAGCAAGTCATTATAGTATCGGAAGTTATACGTTTCCCGCCATCACTTGCACGTACCGGTGTTTTATATATCGTACCATCCTCCAGCCGAGGCGTATAAGAGCTGCCGTCTTTATCGAAACGCCTGCCCATATATATGTAGCCCACAAGTGTGCCGCCAAGCTTGAAATTGTCATCATCAAAACCTTTCGGTTCCTTGAAAAACTCATCTTCCCACCTCTTCCATGATGTACACATGCCAAGTTCGGTAGTAAGTGCGTATTGCTGATTAAGGACAAGACAAGTCGCAAAATTCATATCTGTCCACCCCTCCGGCTGACTCTGATCCGACCAGATATTACCCATAGGCAGATAATCATCATAATCGCTGGCATACAGATAACCCGCATTATAACACTGCCGTATATTCGATATACACAGCAGTCGATTCGCCCGATCTTTGGATTTAGCCAAAACCGGAACCATTATCGCCATCAAAACCGCTATTATGGATATTACCACCAATAATTCGATAAGTGTAAACGCTTTATATTTTTTGCTGTCCATGTTCTCTTTCCTCAAAAGATAATATCAAAATATCACAGTACTCACATTATCTAATACAAACTGCCGCAGATAACGTTACACAAAATCCCTGCATGTCGGGATTTTTTCAGAGAAGATTTGCCGATTTTGTGATATAATACAGTTAGAGTAAGTGGTGGGATTGCATTATAACAGACCATCAGAGTCGCAACAGTGATGGAGCGGACAGATTACTCTCAGACAGTTTTGATCATGATGCTTTAGAGAAAGAGAGGTGAGATAATATGGACCCTGTAATCAAGAAAAAATTACTGGACATAGTGAGGGAAGCCGTAAAAGCCGCGGTTTGCGGCAAGAAATATCAAATCCCAAGAATAGACGACCCCGAACTTCTGGAGCACAGAGGCTGCTTTGTTACATTAAAGACAGAAGACAGATTAAGAGGCTGCATCGGTGTATTCATGTCTAACAAGCCTTTGGTAGAGCTTGCGGTGGAGATGGCGTATTCATCTGCAACTGACGATCCTCGTTTTGAATTCGACCGTCTTGTCCCACAGGATATGAAAGACCTTCAGATAGAAATATCAGTCCTTTCAAAACTCCAAAAGACCAATAACCCATTGAGTCTTGAGCTTGGCAAACACGGCATCTACATCAAAAAAGGCCACCAAACAGGCTGCTTTCTACCGCAGGTAGCCACTGAAACAGGCTGGAGCAAAGAGGAGTTTCTGTCTTACTGCTGTTCGCATAAAGCAGGACTCGCCCGACACGACTGGCAGGAAGACGACACAGACGTATACCTCTTCACCGCAGAGATAATCAAGTAGAATCAATGCATCCGTGAACCGGCACCGCTGCCGATACTTCGCCCAATGCTTCTGATTCTGCCTGCCATGCATCCTCGACACTGCTTTGCCGTCTCATAAATGCAGGCCTTAGATGGATATATCTCATAATACTGACGATATTCTGTCGGCGTGATATTCGGCATAAGCACATTGGCACCACGGCACAACCCCTTCTCTCTTCCGTCAGCGATATTGATAGAGGCAAGAGCTGTTGTCGCAGGTATATTCGCCTGAGGACACACGATTCTCGCAAGTGCAATAACCTTATAACACATCTGTTCACTCGCTCTGACCTGCTGATCATTCGCAAGCAAATATCTCTCCGGCTCTCTGCCCAGCAAGGTATCAGGATGAGCGATATACGGACCAACCCCTATCATGTCAAGATCAAGTTCAGCAAATGTAAGTATATCGTTCGCCAGATCATTGAAACTTTGCCCCGGCAAACCGATCATTACCCCGCTGCCAATCTCATAGCCTATATCTCGCAATCGCCTCAGCATCTCTATACGATCAAACGCCTCCCTTCCTTTTAGCGGCGGATGAATAAGATCATAAAGTTTCCTGTTCGAAGTCTCAAACCGCAAAAGATAGCGATCGGCTCCGGCCTTCTTCCAGCCGACAAGCTCCTCCTGACTGCGTTCTCCAAGACTAAGCGTAACGGCAAGCCCAAAATCATCCTTTATCTTTCTGATGATTCTTTCAACGAACTCATAACCAATACCCTCATCCTCACCCGCCTGCATCACAATCGTTCCATACCCATAGTCAGAAGCCTCTTTCACACACTCCATGATCTCTTCGTAGGAAATTCTGTAACGGGTGATGCCCGAGTTGCCCGCATTGATTCCGCAATACCCGCAAAACCTCTTACAGTTATTGGAAATTTCAAGCAGACCTCTGAGATGAACCGCATCGCCTACATTGGATGCCCTCACCTCATCAGCCCGCCTGAACAATCTCTCAAGAACTCCTTCTCTATCTTCTTTTAGCCAATTCAATATTTCATCTTTACCCATAAAATTTCTCCCATTTAAAAAGATGAGATCAAGAACAGATTAATCCTGTGATATCTTTATAGCCTGATCCAAGTCGACGATTATATCGTCAGCATTCTCTATTCCGACAGAAAGCCTTATATACTCATCCGTAACGCCGGTCGAGGCTTTCTCCTGATCGTTAAGCTGTGAATGAGTCGTGGAAGCGGGGTGTATTATAAGCGTCTTGGCATCGCCGATATTCGCCAGATGGCTTGCAAGCTTAACATTATTGATAAGCTTCTTACCAGCTTCAAGACCGCCCTTAATACCGAAACCAATAATCGCTCCGAAACCTGAACTGAAATATTTTTTCGCATTGTCATGATTCTTATGACTCTCAAGCCCGGGATAGTTGACCCACTCAACTGACCGATTTCCTTCCAGCCACCTGGCAATCTTCAAAGCATTTTTTGTATGTCGCTCCATACGCACATCAAGTGTCTCAAGGCCAAGCAGGAACAGAAAGCTGCCGAACGGACTAAGACACGCGCCCGTATCCCTGAGCCAGTGCGTTCGTACATGAGTTATGTACGCGATATTCCCCAAAGGCTTCAGAGCCTCCGTAAACACAACTCCATGATAGGCAGGGTCGGGAGCGGTAAACTCCGGCCACCTCTTGGCATCCTTAGTCCAGTCGAAATTCCCGCTGTCAACTATGGCTCCGCCTATATGAACGCCGTGACCACCGATAAATTTTGTCGTTGAATACACGACTATATCCGCACCGTGTTCTATCGGACGAAACAACGCCGGAGTAAGCACAGTATTATCCACGATCACAGGCAATCCTTTACTATGGGCAGCATCAGTTATCTTCCTGAAATCCGGCACATCATTCTTAGGGTTGCCGACAGATTCAAGATATACAGCTCTCGTATTCTCATCAGCAAGCTGGGCTATTTTCTCAGGCTCTTGGGGTGAGAACTGCCTCACCTCAACGCCAAGATTCTTGAACGTCTGTGTAAACAGTGTCCACGTACCGCCATAGAGACTCGTAGACGCAATTATATTCTGCCCGCTGTGAGCGATACTCAGAATTGCCGCCGTTATCGCCGCTTGTCCACTCGCAAATGCGAGAGCACCAACACCGCCGTCAAGAGCCGCCAGACGTTTCTCAAGCACATCCGTAGTCGGATTCATCAGACGTGAATAGATGTTGCCAAACTGCTTAAGGCCGAAAAGATCAGCCGCATGGTCGGTGTTTTCAAAATTATACGATGCGGTTGCGTATATCGGAACCGCCCTCGAATGCGTCACTGGGTCATCAACCTGACCGGCATGCAACACATTGGTTGAAAAATGATATTCGTTGTTCATTATTATCTCCCGTTAATTATCTTTAGAATCAGCCGCCCTCACGCGGTTATATGATCGAACAATACTGTCGACAGATACCGCTCACCGAAACTCGGCAGTATCACGATAATATTTTTGTCTTTATTCTCCGGCCGTCTTGCCACTATATCAGCCGCACGAAGAGCCGCACCTGATGATATACCCACAAACAAACCTTCTTTCAACGCCGCCATTCGGGCCCACTCAATGGCCTCATCCTGATCAACAGCAACAACCTCATCAAGAAGATCAAGTCTTAGGATCTTCGGAATAAAACCGGCACCGATTCCCTGTATCTTATGAGGACCGGGTTTTGGTGTCTGCCCGGCAAGCGTCTGAGTAATAACAGGGCTTTGAGCCGGCTCAACAGCTATCGCCTTGAAATCAGGATTGATTGACTTGAACAACTCTGTTATACCGGTTATCGTACCGCCGGTACCGACACCTGAAATCAAAATATCTGCCTTACCGCTGGCACTGGCCCAAATCTCTTTTGCTGTAGTCAATTTATGAGCTAACGGGTTGGCTGGATTATCAAACTGACCGGCAATAAAAGAATCTTTCTCCGACTCAGCAAATTGCTCAGCAGCCTTCACCGCCCCGCTCATGCCTTCTGACGCCGGAGTGAGAATAAGCTCGGCACCAAGTGCCTTAAGCACCTTCCGCCTCTCAATACTCATCGACTCCGGCATGGTAAGCATCAATCGTATACCTTTGACTGCACATACAAACGCAAGAGCAATACCGGTGTTGCCACTGGTAGCCTCGACGACCATTCCTTTCTCTGTAAGCCGGCCGTCTTTTAGAGCGGTATCAATTATTGAAAGACCGATTCTGTCCTTAACCGATGCAAGCGGATTGCGTGCCTCGATTTTGGCAAGTACATTAGCCCGGCTGTTAATGATCTTATTTACGCGAACAAGAGGAGTTCGCCCGATTGTCTCTGTTATGTCGTTGTATATGCCGTTCATGATCAACTCCTTCACTGTGTCATTCTACTTTACTTTTTCGAGTTTGAAATACAATTGATAATAGAACTAACGATACCACTGATTAGAACTCGTATTTGACCTGAAGCCACCAGGCCCCATCTTCTCTTCCATTTGCAAGATTACCCAAAGCTCCCCAACCGGCAACAATCGTTGTCTGTGAATCAAGAATCAGACTTGCATCTATTGCGTGCCAGTTATCCTCATCACCTACAAGGCCCGGAATCTTATCATATGGGTTCGCCTTCTGTCTGAATTCATAAGCCAAGATAACATTGTCCGCAGGGCAGGTTACCACACTGCCTTCGAATGTCGTAGTACGATCATCTCCAAAACCAAGTAAACCAATCTGTGCGGCTGAGCTGTTTCGCAAACCACCCGTCAAAATCACAGGACGCCCAAACAAACCGGCGCCTTCTATCTTCTTGCTGGCGGTAAGCGTATAATCAACGCCGTAATCCCTTTCATAACCGATTCCCGAAAGTGCACCGGAAAGCTTATTGTCAATACTGTCGATACCATCATTGATTTTGAAATGGACACCCGCAGTTATAGCCGGAAACCAGCCCTGAGGGTCTTCCTCAAACAATAACCCTCTCAGATTGAAATGGTGCAGGTACACCTGATTACGATCTATATCGATTCCTGTAGCATCCTCAATATCATCGGGCAGATCACCAAGCCCAAGCCTTTGAAAGCCATAACCAAATTCAATACGCCCATCAAATGCCTGAGTTATTGTTATTGCCTGCAGGTTCTTCTTACCTGCGATAATGTTCGATATGGCTATCGAAGGTTTTGACTTACCGTCAACCTGCTCAGGATTTACGATGTAAGCGATAGGTGTTATTGCACCACCGCCGACACCCTCAATAGAGTGAAACGGAAGCGGCGGGCACTCTACTTCGCATTCAGATGTTTTCTCCGAATCAGCCGCCCAAACTAATCCGGGCAATACAGTCAGCAAGATTACTTTTCCTAATAAGTTCAGTCTTTTGTTCATTTGTCTTCCTTTGTAATAAATAATAAAAACACAATCTACACTATGTCAATTATATTAGTGTAGATTATATCTCAAGTCAACCATATTTTTAAACAAAAAAGACAAAAACACTCAAACTCTTTATTCACAAGACATTAAAGGCATAAAAAAATATATCACGTCATCTTCATTGACTTAATAGGGAATAATTGATACAATTCTACAGTAATTATTTGAACTAAAGATTATTTTGGAGAGAAAATGAACCTTTCACAAAAATGTCAATATGCGATTAGATCACTGCTTGAACTGTCAAAATTTTACGGCGAAGGCCCTGTAAGAATCAGCAAGATAGCAGATAAGCAAGCTATTCCCCCCCGATTCCTGGAAAACATACTAAACGAACTGAAATCTACAAACATGATAGAATCCAGACGAGGCGCTCACGGCGGCTATATGCTGATCAAAAGACCTGATAAAATAACCGTAGGTGAGATAATTAGACTGATCGATGGACCGCTTGATCCCGTTCAGTGCATAGGAGACAAAAACAACCCCAATTGCCCGCTGCGTGGAAAGTGTGCGTTGATAAATCTATGGAAGAGGGCGAAATCTGCGATAGAAGAAGTTTACGACTCAACAACATTCGCAGATCTTGTAGAAGAGGAAAATCAGCTCAACTGCTCAGACTTCCCGGACTACTGCATCTGATAAACCGATAATCCAAAACCAGGAACCAACGATATAAAGAATGAAACTTACAATAAGATCAATAATGCCATCGACTATAGGCTTCGACCAACTCAACGAAAAATAATATTTAATGCAATCAAAAAGCTATTTACCAATTTCCATTAAAGCTTTTTGGCAATAGAATACCCTTTGACATGACAGGCAAATAAAATATAATACGTTCATTGGATGTTTTTATTGGCAGGAGTTTTTTTCAGATGGTTAGTATTGAATATCATATCAAAGATAAGGATTTAAGGGACTTCATTCTCCTAAACCTTAAACCTCGCCCTTTCTATGCTGTTGCCGGTTCAATAATCTACCTGACTGCTGCGATTGTACTGCTAAACCAACTAATATCTTCGGGATTCAAAGAAGTTGAAGAACCTGTTTTATTATTCTTCATAATAGCTCTGCCTGCATATCTTTTAATTATTGCACCCTACTTAGCTATCCGAAACTACAGAAAAAGCATCTTTAGTCATTCTAAATCCACCGTGACTTTTGACGAAAACGGCTTTCATGAAACTTCTGATTTATCTGACACAAAATTGCCGTGGGAAACATTTGATTATTACAAAACAAACGGCAAAACAATGATTCTCCACATGCGAGGCTCAACAAGCATATTCTTCCCAAAACACCTTTTCACGGAAGAACAGTGGCAAACATTCAACACTCTCTGCAAAGATAAAATCAAAAAGAAGGCTTAGAAAAATATCATTGCACAGATAAATAAAATTCCTCCTGTAAGATAATAACACTTAAACTTTTGCGTCTTTGCGTTAAAAATATACAAAAAAACCGCGGCAGATATTTAAAAATCGTTGCCGCGGTTTTATTTTTTGTTTGTCTTTGTATTATACCCCAAAGGGTCAGTTAGAGTAATTGTGTTTCAGCACGATATCAATCTCATGGTCATGACACAGGTGAAATAAATTACCATAGAACATTTTCTTCGTTCGCGGTTTGTAACCCACCATATCAACGCCGTCTCTGATTTCTGTGCTCCAGCCTGATTTTTCCAGTGTTCTTGTTACTTTCTGCTCTAATGCGTCCATAATTCACCTCACTTTGGTAAAAAGTTATAAAATATGTATAAAACGTCATAAGGCTCGTTTAAATATACCACGAAATCTTATTTTTGTTCGGGGTACACCAAAACCTGCCCATTAAATTCATTCAATTCCTCATCACCCGAAAATGCAAAGAAAAAAGCCGTCTCACAGATACGTCAATCTGTGGCAGACGGCTTTTGGTATTTCTTAAATTGTTGATTTCTTTTTTCATTGTACTTGGGCAAAAGAAAAACCCGACGGAGCAGAAAGAGGTATTATCTTTCTGCCTCATCGGGTTTTTTCATTGGTTTTTTGATCTTATTTTTCAAGTCGCTAATTCCTATATACGGATTTAATCGATACAAATGGATTTTAGCAAAAAACTGATTGCCGTCAAGTTAAAAAACTAAAAAATTTAACCATCGAAACAATCGCTACAGCAAACCGAACACAAACGATCACAATTTAGTCTAAACAGATTATTAAATCTGATTTTCAGCTTTAAAACGATTTAATCATTTATATAGTCGAATATACATTATTTTGCAACCCATTTTATGACTCCTTAAGTACTGCATCCTAAGTCTATTATATCTGATAATATGGATAAAACACACTCACATTGCGTTTTAACAATATTATAGAGATTATGTTCTTCAAGACCTCCCGTTCTATCTTCACGACAGTCAGTACCTAATATAGTTAAATTCCATTTTGAATAATACAAACTTGAACGACAAATACCATAGCATTTCTTCCCATTACCCCTGTCGGTAGGATGCCCCGTTACGTCATTACGAATTTTACGAATTTCATCCATTTTTTTCTTAATTTCTTCGTCATCCCCATCTGTTAACTCCATTTCTTTTCTAAGAGTTCTCATTGCGTCTTGCTGAATAAATAACATCTGGAAAAGACCATGTACGCATAAATATTTAATTCCAATATCTAATTTTACCCAATCAAGATTGGCATAATCACTAATAGCCACATTAGCATCATCAATTTGATCTAAACAAGAATGGGGAATTTGAAACCTACGAGAAGAATAATCATAATTATCAACTAACTCTCGCATTTTCTTTCTTTTCTCACATATCGCGTGAGTAATTTCAAGTATATCATTTTCTTGACACTTATCCATTTGCATTTTCTCCAAATTAAACCAATAATTAAAATCCAGAAGTCCTCTTTTAACAAAACAGATATCAAAAATACCAGTTCATTGATTTGTAATCAATGAAAAATAATAATTTTATTGCCAATTTTCAAAAAGAACAAAGCGAAAACAACGATCATTTCCGAGCTACCGCAACCGCCCTTACAGGCGCAGGATGCCCTTCAACTGTAAGATTTCCATCGGCCGAATCAAGAAAATCACCAAGCGATTCAAAAGTCATCCAGTCGGTTTTCCGTTGTTCCTCAAGTGTAGTCTTGCTCACATCAACAACTCGCGGCTGCCTGAACCCCGCATCAATAAGCCACCTCTCAAGCATTTTTACGCTCGGCAACTGCCACACATTTCTCATTTTGGCATACCTGCCCTGCGGCATAAAAACCTCAATTCCCTCTTGTTCTACAATCAGAGTTTCAAGTACAAGCTCGCCGCCGTCTGCGATAAATCCGCCAAGCTCCCGAATATGCTCCACAGGGTCACGCCGATGATAAAGCACGCCCATAGAAAAAACCGTATCAAAACAGCCGCAGCCGGCATGCAACGCCTCTACACCAAGCGGCAGCACCGACACATTATCGAGCATCAAATATTTATTCAAAGCCTGAAACTGCATTACGTAAAGCAAAAACGGATCAATACCCACAACAACATCCGCCCCGCAACCGGCACTTCGCAAACAATGATACCCATTGCCGCAACCTACATCAAGTACGCGTCTGCCCTCAAGCGGCGAAATAGACCCCACAAGCCTGTCCCATTTTATATCGCTCCGCCATTCAGTATCAATATGTATACCGAAAACATCAAACGGCCCCTTTCGCCACGGATGATAAACCCGCAGAAGCTCCTCTAACAGTCGCTTATCAGCCTGCGAACAGTCGTCGGCACCGCCAATTCTCACCTGCGATGAATTCAAATCAATAGAAGAAGGCTTTATCTCAGGAAGCCGATCCAAAACACTCTGCCACTGCTGAAAATGTCCATGCTGCATCTGCTCAATGGCCTTTGTGGTCTGCGATGCAAGATATTCGCCGCAACTGCCAAGAGAGCCTGTCATCTTTTCAAAAAAATCACTGTAGTACATCTTTGCCCTTGAAAGCCGCTAATGACATAAAATTGAAACACTGGAACCAAAGCGTAATATTTTCAAAACCGCACATCTCAAGCCGCTCACGATGCTTATTCAGTGTATCGGGAATAAGCACATTTTCTATGGATTTGCGTTTCTGGCTTATCTCAGTAGCACTGTAACCGTTAAGACGTTTGAAATTATGATGCATATCTATCTGAAACTTCTGCTCAGCCTCATCATTGAAAGCAATCTTCTCTGAAAGCAGCAGACACCCGCCGGGAAGCATACCGTCAAATATCTTTTGTATCATCGCATCACGAGCTGTCGGAGGCAGAAACTGCAGTGTATAGTTTAATACAACAAGCGAGGCCCTCTCTATCTCTATATCCTGAATATCGCCAAGAGTAACCTCAACGGGTACATCCCGCAAATCCTGAGCTACAATCTCCTTGCACCTCTCTATCATAGCCGGCGAATTATCAACCGCAACAATCTTGCAATCAGGCTTGGTCATACCCTTCCGCATAGCAAGTGTACTGGTCCCAAGCGAGCATCCCAGATCATAGCAATTACTGCCTGCCTGAGCATACTGCTCGGCGAAAACCATAGTCATGGCGATAGCCGCCCCATAACCGGGCACAGAACGCCTTATCATATCATCAAAAACGGCAACAACCTTCTCATCAAAGACAAAGCTCGCCACACGTTCCTGATACAGCGAATATATATTATCTACCTTATTCATGAAATCCCTTAACATCATTAAAGTCTAATAAACGGTAATTCTATCATATTTAAAGCAACAGTCAAAAGAAGAAGGATATAAAGTATTAAAGGTGTGAAAAGTAAGAAGCACGCAAACGTATGTTTAAATACCTAAAATCAAACTTAGAGCAAAAAAGAAAGCTTTAGTGAGCATTCACAAAGTTGCTGTTTTATGCCTCGAAGAGGCTGCATAATATAGCCGGGGGCATCGCCCCTGGATAATGGACAAATCGAGAAACTCCCCCTCCCTCCTGTTTTCAGCCCAAGGCTGAAAACAGGAGGGAGGGTATGCGCTGCCATTTATTCCCACGGCGTTGCCGCGGGCTATGATTTTAAGCCCTTCGGGCAATTAATACATGAAAACGTAATTTTTTTAACTCACCGTGAATGGTTACAAGTTTCACGAAATTTTAACGCAAAGACGCTATTTTGTTATTTTAATATGATATGATGGTAAGTCAGCTTTGTCTCAAATGTCTTATTTGTCCTATTAAACTTCAATTATCAGAGATTATTATAGCATAAGGCGTTAATCTGACTGTCATTTTGTCATATCGGCAGGGTTTATTATGGTTACTACTCCAAGAATTCGAGCAGAAGCACAATCTTAAAACCAGTAAACACAAACCTTTACCGCTAACAACCCTTCCTGCCAAGTTTAATTGGCACGCAAATTGCTTATTAGGCATGTATCGTAAAAAAATAATAGTGTTATTAATATGTAAGTATAAAAACAGGAGTATAAAATGAAACTTAAGCCATTGGCAGACAAAGTGTTGCTTAAAAGAGTAGAGGCTTCTTCAGTAACAGCAGGCGGAATCGTCCTTCCAGACTCAGCTAAGGAGCGTTCTTCAAGAGGTGAAGTTATCAACGTTGGTCCAGGCAAGCTCAAAGACGACGGCACAAGAAGTGAAATGAACGTCAAAAAAGGCGACATCGTCCTTTTTGAGAGCTATGCACCAAGAGAAGTCAAGCTTGATGGCGAAGAATACATCATCGTTGATGAATCAAGCATCATTGCCGTAATCGAAAAATAAGCAATCAGCTATAAGCTGTTAGCTACTGATTACTGACGGCTGATTACTGATTACTAAAATATATTAGGAGTAATAGAAAATGGCAGCAAAAAAAATTGCTTTTGAAAATGAAGCACGTACGGCTATTTTAGCCGGCGTCAAGAAACTCGCATCAGCGGTCAAGATCACTCTCGGCCCATGTGGAAGAAACGTAATACTTGAAAAATCATTCGGTTCACCAACCGTAACCAAGGACGGCGTATCTGTGGCAAAAGAAATCGAGCTGGAAGACAGCTACGAGAACATGGGTGCCCAGATGGTCAAGGAAGTTGCTTCAAAGACAAGTAACGTAGCCGGTGACGGTACTACAACAGCTACTATAATGGCTGAAGCGATCTTCTCAGAAGGTCTCAAAAACATCACCGCCGGTGCTAACGCTATGAGCGTTAAACGCGGCATCGACAAGGCTGTGGAAGCAGTTGTAGCAAAGCTCGCTGAAATGAGCACACCGGTTGATTCAAGCAAGCAAATTGAGCAGGTTGCAAAATGTTCTGCAAACCACGATCTTGAAATCGGCAAGACAATGGCAGCCGCTATGGATAAGGTTGGTAAAGACGGCGTTATCACTGTTGAAGAAGGCCAGTCACTCGAAACAACTGTTGACCTCGTAGAAGGTATGCAGTTCGACAAGGGTTACCTTAGCCCGCACTTCATCAACAACACAGAGAACATGACTGTCTCTTTCGACAAGCCTTATATCCTCATACACGAAAAGAAAATCAGCAGCGTTAAGAGCCTTGTACCTATTCTTGAGAAGGTAGCAAAGCAGGGAAGCCCGCTTCTGATTATCGCAGAAGACGTTGAAGGCGAAGCACTCACTACTCTCGTAGTTAACAAGCTCCGCGGCACACTCAACATCGCAGCCGTAAAAGCTCCTGGATTCGGTGATCGTCGTAAAGCAATGCTTGGCGATATCGCTACTCTTACAGGCGGTCAGGCTATCATGGAAGACCTCGGCATTCAGCTTGAGAATCTCGAACTGCCTCAGCTTGGACGTGCAAAACGCGTTACCATCGATAAAGACAACACAACCATCGTTGAAGGCGCCGGAAGCAGCGACGACATCATGGCACGTATCAACCAGATCAAGGCTGAATACAACGCTTCAACAAGTGACTATGACAAAGAGAAACTTCAGGAACGTCTGGCTAAGCTCGCCGGCGGTGTAGCACAGGTTAATGTTGGTGCTGCTACTGAGGCGGAAGTGAAAGAGAAGAAGGCGCGTGTTGAAGATGCCCTTCACGCTTGTCGTGCTGCAGTAGAGGAAGGAATCCTTCCTGGTGGCGGCGTATCATGTCTGCGTGCGATTCAGGTAATCGATGGCCTCAAGCTCAAGGGCGACGAAGCTGTTGGTGCTGATATTGTCAAGAGAGCGGTATTTGCTCCTATCAAGCAGATTGCTGCAAACGCAGGTCTTGACGGCTCTATCATCGCTCAGAAGGTTATTGAGAGCAGCGACGCTAACTACGGTTTCAACGCACTCACAAAAGAGTATGGCGACATGATCAAGATGGGTATCATCGTACCTACAAAGGTTGAAAGAAGCGCACTTCAGAATGCTGCTTCTATCGCTTCACTGCTTCTTACAACAGACGCGGTTGTCAGCGAGATACCTGAGAAGAAACCAGCTATGCCGGCAATGCCTGGCGGCGGAATGATGTAATATCATAACCGGTAAAAAATCAAAGGCGACGTATCAATATTGACACGTCGCCTTTTTTATTGTCCCGTATAGTAACACAAAACCTATAAAATTATAAATCCTACATAATCGCCGCTATCAAACCGTCAACCTTCGTCTTCATATTCCTAATCCTCTCCTCAGTTACAGGTACATCAGGATAAAGCCTCTTAAGATTTAGAAGATAATCAGCATTCTTGCTTAAAACCCTGAGACTCTTAAGCATATCCCTTCTGTAAAGCCTCTTGCGAGCTGATCTTGATTCGATTTCAACAATCTCCTTATTGATTTTTGCCTCTATCTTCTTGAACTTATTCACAACTTTTTCAAGTTCTTCCCTCGCTTGATCAATAAGAACAGGCTCAAATATCTCAGGAGATAACGATGTTATTTCAGCAACGACATAATCTCTCGACTCACATTCTCCATCGCTCATTCCACAGTCAATCGCATCTTTGGAAGTAAGCGTAAGAAGTGTACCTTTCGGACAAAACCTCCTCAACACCTCATCACTCTTAAGCTTGAGATTCGATTCTATATAAAGCTTCTTGCCGTTTCTTCTTATTTCCAGTATCTCGATATCTCTTTCAGCCATCGCCTTTGCCAGGCAGCTTGGCCGCCCTGATTGCTCGGCAACACTCGCCATATAATTACGCCAGGCAGAACCGAATTTCTCGCCAACTTCCTCACCGAAAGCCTTCTTCATATCAGTAACACCCTCTTCGGATGTAAGTATCGCAGTAGCGGCCCCTATACAGCAGCCAGGAGCCATGTATATATCATTACACGCCATGGAAATAACCGAACCGGCTGAATAAGCTCCACCGTTTTCACCGCCGCATATGTAAGCAATGGTTTTACAGTTACTGGTCTTTATCAATGCCGCACACATCTTCTTGCAAAGATCCACACGTCCTCCGGGAGTATCTATCTCGATAAGTATAGCAAGCGGTCCTTTATTGGATTCTTCGATGAGTGATTTTTCGAAGGCATTGGTTTCAATTTCATACTCAATCGCCTTATCAACCTTGAGAACCGAAATCGATTCCTTACGCCCTTTCTCATTACGTTCTATATGATAATCAGCAAGATTGGCCTCAAATTTACCCTTCTGTTCACTTACAATACAAGTGCCATGACCTTCCGTCGCCTGAGTAACAAACCCAGTATAAACATCCCCTGTTTTCTTATTTGTTATAGTATCCGCATAAGTAAAGCAAGCAAACAAAATAACAACAAGCACCATATTTTTCATATCATTCCTCTTTCCTGCCGATCGGACAACATACTCTAATACCCAAACATTATATGTCCTGCATTTTACTTTGTAAACAATAAAAACACATGATATTAAATTTAAGCTTATAACTCACAAAGGAAAGCGAAATACCCAAACGTTGATGCCGGCAGCCAAAAGCTGCAAACCTTAAGTTGTCTGGAATTGTTTTCTGTATTTGCCGGGAGCAGTACCGGCTATCTTTTTGAAAAGTCTTGAAAAATAGAAAACATCACTGAAACCAAGCTCAGCGGATATCTGATCGAGAGTTTTATGACTGCTCAAAAGTTCAATCTGAGCTTTTTCAATCTTTCGATTGTTTATATATCTTATCGGCGTAACGCCCATGAGCTTTGTAAAAAGAGCAGAAAAGTAAACGGGATTCAGATCGACTATTTCCGCAAGTTCTTCAAGCTTGAGTGGCTGATTTATATTTTCATGTATATACTCAATCACGCAATGCAGCCTGCTTATGCCGTTCGCTGAATCCTCTACCTCAGGCTCCTGATCAGACTCTATAAATGCGGCAAGAAGCAGCCGCATCATCGCATTGATCTCTATAAGATCGGCAGCACTTTTACTGCGGTTCATATTCCGGCAACGATCTATTATCGAACGATATATGGGTTTGTTCGCATCGCGTTCAAGAAGTTCAAGTCCCGGATTCAAGACAAGCAATCGGCGGAATATCACATCAGGATCAACATGAAATTTACTGGCACTGATCTTATACTGACACCTTACAAAATTAAAAAGACCAAGTCCATTCTCAAACATCGCATTGAAGTGTATATAGTAATGCACAAAATATTCAGGACAGTAAAGATCAACAGTCGTAAACTCAGGAATCAGATAGAGCATACCTGGTTGAAGAACATAACGTTGGTTGTGATGCGTAGCATAGCCTCTGCCTTCAAGAATATAATACAATCGTGAATAAGGACTATTGACTTTGGTATGTTGCCACTCCGAACCTACTCTGTATTTTTCTATATTCAGAACATCAATTTTTAACTTGTCGAAATTATTCTTCAGCATCAACGATTCACTCTTGAACTGTATTCAAAATCCAATTATTCGAAACATCTTTTAATATTAAAACAAGCAGCAACACAAAAAAATTATAACACAATAAAGATATAATCAAACACCTATTTACTCTAAAAAAACAATTTTGACTTCTTGAGAAATCACGACAATTATTTCCTTCAACAAAGACAAAAAGCTTTAAAGTGGTAAAAAAAATTAAAAAACTTCTTTTTTTTGCATTTTATCCCCTTCTTTTAATCATTATCGAAAAGTTATTGTTGAAAATTATCTAAAAAAAAATTAAGATGGGGTTATTAATGTTAAGTTTTATTTTTTGATATTAATTGTTTTTGGTTCTATAACGATTTGATTCTTGAGGTTTTAGAATCTCATCAGATGTTTTGAATCGGTTTGTTGTTGCGTTTGACCTACCCCTTCGATAAACAGAACATAAACGTAAAAGCCGTTTCCGGTTTTAGGATTAATGCGCAGATACGGTATGTCTGCCATACAATAACCCAAGTTAATGGAGAATTGAAATGGATGTAAAAATCAAAAATCTTGATGCAGAGATGGCACTCAAGGCCAAAGGAATGGAACTGGATGTTAAAGGCCCCGGCGGCAAGTCCACAGTCGGTACTCTCGCAGTAAAGAAATCCGGGCTTGTATGGACAAAAGGTAAAGCAAAGCCGGTAAACATCACATGGAAGAAATTCCTCGCCATTGTTGATGACATGACTGCGCCTAAGGCTGCGGCAAAACCAGCAGCAAAGAAAGCCACAAAGAAAGCGGCTAAGAAAACAACTAAGAAGGCTGCTGCTAAAAAAGCAACAAAGAAGGTAGCAAAGAAAGCTACTAAGAAAGCTGCTCCAAAAAAGGCCGTTAAGAAGGCTGTAAAAAAAGTTGCAAAAAAAGCTAAAAAAGCAACAAAAAAAGCGACTAAGAAAGCATAATTCATTTAATGCTGAACGTTAAAGAGGCGTCGATGAAAATAATTCAAAGACGCCTTTTTTCATTCCACTCATCAATTAATCGCAAAAGCAATTATTCTTGCTGAAGTTCCTTTGCTTTTCGGATTCTTATCAGACGACAGCTTCAATTTCAATTTATGATTGCCTGTTGCCAATTCCTTTTCCAGCATAACAGTTCGCGGGTAATGCAAACTCTCACTGAAATGGTGATACAAATCTGCGGTCTTTGTTTCGCTGTCATCAATTGAATATTCAACAATTCCCGCATCAGGACCTGCAACAACAAAAAGACCAATTGCAGTTGAATCAAAATCAAGTTCAAACCAATCCTCAGGCTGCTCAGCACAAAGCATATTTATCTTACTAAACCTCTCACGGCTTTGGCCTTCTATATTCTTCCAATCAGGAATCTCGACTCTCCATCCCGAATCAATCGCCGCATTATCTACATCAAGAAGCAAACCATTGTAATATGAATACTCATCCATTAACTCAGGCATAGAATGCTCAGAACCGGCAACCCCGGCAGCAGTATAACAATTATTAAGCAGAGTTCTTATAGATTGTCCGTAAATCTCCGCGCCAAAATCCGCCGGATGCACTCCACCGAATTTCTCCCAGTCAAATTCACTGGCCGCCATCCTTACCGCTACATCAGATGCAAAATTAACAGAACACAAATTATAATGCTCAGCAACTTTTTCATGTGCCGCAATTTCCACAGGCACTTTTGACTCCTGATAAGAAGCAATATGTGATTCATTGGCAGTATAAAGCAATACGACATCAGTAAAAGGATTCGCATTCAACGCATGCCTAACAATCCCCTCAATGCCTTTGATGCATTCATTCGGAGTATGTGCGGCATCTCCTTTATCATTGACAGCAAACTCAACAAACAACAGATCGATCTTGCCCTTGCTCAGAACATCACGTTCAAGACGAAACGCACCGGTAGTAGAACAGGTCGAAGCTATACCTGCATTGATGAATTCAAAATCTGTTTCAGGGAACATTTTCTGCAAAGTCTTGCACGCCTTCGGGCGGTAGCCATCCATCTCAGTAATCGAACCGCCAAGAAAAGCAACCCTGCCCTTCTTAGTATCAGTAAATACAGAATAGCTGTTACCCAAATCACCGCGGGCAACGATATGATCATTCAAGCCGATAGTATTGGCAAGTATAAAGTCGACTATCACAGTCGGATCTTCCAGACTGTGAGGGTGATGATCAACTCCCGCCTTCGACACAACCCTTATCCTGCCGCCAAGCTCTTCATACCTCTCAGCCAGCACATTCGTATTCTCTACCATCGGCACAGTCTGATCGACCTCTCCGCAAACATGCAGCAGCGGAATATCTGCCGCCGCTATAGGTTCAAGATTGCCTATCGGAGTATCATTGAACTCTGCCGCACTCTTCTCATCAAGCCCGTAAATCGCAAGACACTTGACTTTATCCTCTTCGCTGCCCGGCCCACTCTTAAGCCCCAGCGGCCAGCTCTTGATATCACACACCGGAGCATCCGCATATATACACGAAACCTTATCGGGATTTTTTGCCGTCCAGTTGTAAACGATAAGTCCGCCGCGGCTGTAGCCTTCCATCGCAGGCTTTGTTGCAAATCCAAGCTTGCAGGTCATCAGCTCGTAGAACTTATCCCAGTGCGCGACCGCAACCGGCGAACCATACATATCCGACACATCAATATACGCAACCGCAAATCCCCTGCCAAGCAAGGCAATATCAGTCTGCGGCTCATGGCCGAAGAATCTCGCACGCCAAAGCCACGGCTTGCCGCTTGCATGCTCTTTAGGCATCACAATTATGCAATCGCGACCGTCAAAAACAAAGTCGTACCTGTCAAATCCATAAAAATCGGATTTCTCTTTCTTTATACCGTCAAATGATTCACTGGAGATATTTCCCATTTTCTACTCCTGTTTACAACCTAACCATATTCACACAAATAAAAAAGGCTCCCGTTTTGGAAGCCTTTGAGTCTTTCAGTATTTCGCCAATTACTTTACTTTTTGACAATCTTTTCCTTGCCGCCCATATACGGCCTGAGTACCTCAGGTATAGTGATAGAACCATCGGCATTCTGGTAAAGCTCCATAATCGGAATCAAAACACGCGGCGAAGCAATAACAGTATTGTTCAGCGTATGACAGAACACATTTCTCTTCGTGTCCTTTTCCTTATATCTGAGGTTCATACGCCTTGCCTGGAAGTCGTAGAAACGACTGGCCGAATGCGTCTCGCCGTAGCTCTCACGTGAAGGCATCCATGTCTCGATATCATACTTCTTAGCCTGTCCCTTGCCAAGATCGCCGCTGCAGACATTTACAACCCTGTAAGGAAGCTTCAACGCCTGCAATACGCCCTCGGAATTGGCAAGTATCTCATCATGATACTTCTTGCTCTCTTCGATATCGTTCTTGCAGATGATAACCTGCTCAACCTTCTCGAACTGATGTATCCTGTAAAGTCCGTGAGTATCTTTGCCCGCGGCTCCGGCCTCACGCCTGAAACAGTTACTCATCGCGCATATCTTCACCGGCAGATCATCTTCGCTCAAAATCTCATCGCTGTGATAAGCAGTCAGCGGCACCTCTGCGGTACCGACAAGGCTGAGCTGATCGCGTTCAAGCATATAGGTCTGCTCTTCGGCTCCGGGGAAGTAACCCGTGCCCCTCATAGCCTCTTCACGCATCAGAAGCGGCACAGACATCGGAGTGTAGCCTCTCTGGTTCATAAAATCGATACTGAACCTGAGCACCGCCCAGTGAAGCATCGCACCATCACCCTTGAGGAAGTAGTTTCTCGTACCCGCAAGCTTGACACCCCTCTCGATATCAAGCATATCAAGATCAATACCAAGCTGAACATGGTCCTTAGGCTCAAAATCAAACTCACGAATCTCGCCGACCTTGCGGAGCTCAACATTTTCCGTATCATCCTTGCCAAGCGGCACATCTTCGTCAGAAGGCTGCGGCACAAAAAGCATAAGCTTGTCGAATTCAGGAGTAAGCTCCTTGAGCTCTGAATCAACCTTGCCCTCATCTTCTTTCAAAGATGCAAGTTTAGCAAGAGCATCTTTCTTCTCATCAGGAGAAAGCTTCGGTATCGTCTTGCCAACACTATTCTTTTCTGTAGCGATATCCTGCAATTTAGCCTTAAGGTCACGAATCGAAGCGTCAAGCTCGATCAATCGGGCAATATCCACATCAAAATGCTTGTCTATCGCCGCTTGTTGGTATTTTTCAGGATTTTCACGTATCAGTTTTATATCTATCATTATTGAACCTCGCCGATTCACGGCTTTTCAAATAGTTTCATATACACAAATTGCTACATTTTTACAACAAAAAGGCCATTATCGTAAAAAAAACACCATTGTCAATCAAAATCAAAACCCAAAAACAAAGCCGCACCCATATCGCCCAAAAGTCTCATAAGTCGCACTCAATACATAAAAAATTCAGCCAAACAGCTGTATTTGTCAGAAAATTAGCCTCGCAGAAGGATTCAAATTCCGATTCGTTTCGAACTTTCTTTGAGACAAGAAAGGGCGAAATAGTAGCTAATATCGCAATATGCCTTATCTATCAGACAAAATATCTGCTTGGTAAGCAAATCGAGCAACTCGAAGCCGATTTCCTTAAGCACGGCGGAATAAGAGAGAGAATGACCGCCGCAAGAATCGCCGCACGCAACAAAAAAAAACATAACCACCGTCCCATATGTCCCAAAAGTCTTATCAGTCCCATGAATATCACTATACGAGAATAAGAACGGTAGACAACCCTATTTAATTTCACTTATACGGTGTCAATGGAGTAATAAGAGATAATAACCGCCGCAAGTAACAAAAATAAAAGACAGTTAAAAAGCAATTAATAATATTAATACTGTTTATTTCAAATACTCTAAAGTCATAATATTTTAATCTACTTGTTTAGAGCAAAAATAACTTAAAATTAGACAATATACTTAAATACATTCTATCAATTTTCGTTGAATTAAACCCTCGTATTTCGATATTTTATGTATCTGACCTCTAACACTAGCACTATAATATCTTGAATAGATATCGGGGTATATATCCGCTATATTGATTGGTATATTTAATTGTTCTAAATCAGCCAAGGTAATATATTCTGCACCACTTCCCCTAAGAATTAAACCCTCAATTTGTTTAAATGAAAGAATAGTTCTTAACGCAAAAAATAACTGTTTTTTTCTATCCTCTGATTTAGGACGAACTATATACACACAATCAGTACAACCACCACCATGAGTCCCTGTTAACATACCTAATGATTTTTGACAATTTCTACCAATTCTTTTAAGTAAAAAATCATTGGGTTGTACAACATAAGGACCTATATTCCCCTCTACGTTTTTAACTCGTTGATGATTCCATCTACCATTTCGATAATCAGTTGTATGAATTGCACTATTAACCCCATGAGGTGAGGATGCATTACCTCTATATACATCAGCAAGATCAGACAAAGGTATCCAGCCTGCATTGGAAGATCTTAACTGAAGATTATCAAACCATTGTTTTGCGGCATAAAATCGATAATCCAAACGCATACCATCCTCTAAAGAACATGGACTCAAAACTATATTGTCGGGATTTTTTAATCTATGATTATGTAATTTGATTGGTTTTGTTTTTGTAGATTTCTCAAAAACAAACAAATAGACACGAGCCTCAACTTTCTTAAACGTAAATTTTGAAAGCTCATGCACATGAGATATTTTCCCAATATTTAATAGATATTGTCTTACACATTCTGATGCTTTTCCTGAAATAACAGAGGCAGGAAGAATTGCTAAAATACGACCTTGCGGTCTTAGGAATTGGACAGCATTTACTATAAAAACAGATTCAATTGGTAGTTTTTTTACTAACTCAGGAGATTTTGTTGTGGCTGGTATTTTCACCTCACGCCATTCTTTTCTTTGACCAGAAAATGGAGGATTCATTACAATACAATCGAACAACTTATCATCTTCTACAACTATGTCATTGGACTCAATATCTAAAAAATCTTTATTTATTAAATTAAGAGAATCTCCTAAATGAGGGCTTAAAAAATCGTCAACAAATTCAAGGACTTTACCATCAATATCTACACAATAAACTATACCTTTATTATTTACCAATCTTCGCAAAAATGGTTTAATAAGAATACCTGTTCCAACTGCAGGATCAAGTATTTTTTTTATACCTTTTGGCGCCCAACGAGCAAGAGCAAAAGCAACATCATCAGGGGTTTCATATCTCTTCATCAACAGCTCCAAAATCAATGTCGAAAAGATGCCATTTTGAAGTTTTAGAACTCCTTCCAGTCTTCTTTGACGGAAAATCATACACAAGTGCCACATCCTCATGCTCACATGCAAAAAGAGCTGCACCAATAGCATGAGGTTTGGTTCCAATAGGGCTAATCAAAAGTCTTTCTCTATTACTTGGGTCACACGATTTATAAATCTTCTCTATAACATTATATGCAACTTTAGGGTTTTGTGCGCCACTATATAAAATATTCCTACCTGCATTCTTTTCTTGCAAGATAGAAACACTATTTGCAAAAGAATTCATCTCCCAACCAGGATGGAAAGCCGGAACTCCGTAGACAAAAGAACACATTGATGGCTGAATTTCTAAGCTTTCAAACGCCTGACGTAAGCGGTCACCCTCATAACCGAGCAAGAATAATGCTTTTGTAGATATGCCTTTCCTCAACATATATGTTGCGTACGGAATTCCCACAAAACCTTTTATTTCGTCTGATAACTCAAAATCTCTCTTACTTAAAACATATCTTTTATGAGGATCTTTCGTGTAGTCTTGTGGCTCCATATATAATAAAGTGGTCTTTTTTCGCGACATACCTTTAATCGCACGGCATGCAAGAAAAATTTCCACAAACCCGAGAGTTGTGGTCTCTAATAATATAGAACCTTCTCCCAATCCCTCTATTAACTCTTCAATATCCTCGGCACAGTATGTTTTATCATCGAAAAATATTCTCAATGAATTTGGGCAATATTCTAATTTGTGGGTATTGACACATTTATCTTCACAAAACTTTATAGCAGAGCGACCTCTGTCATCTACGCTAACCCCACTAATAGCATGATCCCATCCTGAAAAATGCAAGTCACCCTCATTTTCTCCACATTGCATTGAAATTTTCATGCCTCACCTTCCTCTAAAAGGTGAGAAAATAAAGTTGGATTAGCATCATCAAGTGAGACTTTCCATTTATTGGAATAACTCTTTAATAGACTCTTTTTTTCTTCATAATTCCCATTTATTAACACTCTAATCTCTTCAGTCTTTAATTCTATTTTTCTTTTTTTTCGGTATGTAATATTAAAATAAGGTGAATATATAGGGTTCAAAATATATTCATAATTCGTCTGTTGTATTGAGGGATCTTTAATTTTAGTTTCTTCCACCTTAAATAGAACAGACCACTTGACCGCCTCTTTCAAAAGGTTAAAATCTTCTTCTGTCAATGATTCACCTTTAGATATAACAAAATGCGAACGCTCTGGTTCACTTTGTGCTAATATACGATGTGATAGTGCAAATAACGAACCAAGACTTAAAGTGAATGAATGCAATTTATTTCCAAATCTTCCGAAGCTGCTAACCTCTTCTAAGAATATCGCACTTGTTTGCCTCGCTGCAATAGCTTGGTTAGAAGCTGAAACGACTAACTGGTCAGTGCTATCCATTTCAATACTTTGAACTGATTTATGACATAACTCTAAGAAATGCCTTAGATTGCCTCGAGATAATGAACAAAAAGTTTCGAATCCAGAATAGAACTCACAAGTTACCGAATGGCTTTCATACAATGATAAAAGACAACCAATAAAGTTGTTATGAATCCAATTAGTTCTACCTGTAAAATCATTATCTTTCCCCTCTTTAAGTTTATTAAATTCTTCGAGAATCTTTTGAGGTTTTAATCGTGATCGATAAAGCAATGCTGAATTTATAATCGTTGCCTTTGGCAGTTTTTCATCATAAAAATCATTAATACCAAAACTCTCATTTCTGCTTTTCAATGCTTTTTCTATTCGCTTCTTGATTTTTTTATTTAGTGTAGTGTCTTGAAAGACTTCCTTTGAAAGTTCTTCCTCAGTTTTCCCGGGAAATAGCTTATTTATTTGATTAATTAGTCTTGTTTTGTACTTATTACACCTTCTCTTATTAAGACTTTCAGGATTCCGAAGATTCTTACAATCTATTGGAATTGACTCGTACCCAGCTTGCTCTAAATTCAAATAAAGAACTTCAGCTGCAAATATTGGGAATTGATGATCTATAAGATATTGGTCAATGTCGTGAACTCTATAATCTGCGACATCATTAATAGATTCATCTCCATCTGTCCTAGTCGTTTTAAAGCCATTTCTCTTCATTGCAATATTAAAAATCAAAGGTGATTCACTATGCTTTAAATAAGTATTAATAATCCTTTGCTGGTATTCATGTAAATTTTCATATTCATCTACATAAACGAAAAAATTGGTATTCTCTAACAGCTTTACCTGTCGTTGGATTTCTGAAACCAGAGCATGAAGGAATTTATCACCTGGTAAAAATGATGGCTCCTCCTTTCTACGAGCATTGGCAACCCACGAATCAAATTCCCATAATTCATTTTCTAAATTATCAATTAAACCCCTTATTCCCACATCAAAATTCTCACCAAATGGCAATAATCGCTTAAATGAAACATTTGCAATATCTTCACTGCTAATTAAGTCTGGCTGGTTTCCTTCTATATTCAGAATACTGTTAAGTATCTCAATGCCCAGCACTAAAGCAAGCAAATGCCTAAATGCCGATTCCCAAACATCATCTTCATGTCCCCGCTCTATCATAAGCCTAGCAAATTGTGTATCTGCCCGCCAATATAGACCTATACGAGAAACTGCATTGCAATCAATTGACACTCTATCAGGAGAAAAGATGCTTTGGTGTGAAAGGTATCTTAAAAGCATGGTTTTCCCACATCCCCGACCACCAACTATAACACATGGTTTTCGTCCCTCTTTTAAGTCAAGTTTATCAAAGAATGGAGGCACAACGAAATGTTTCCAAACATCATACCCAAGCTCTTCGGTTCTATTTTTAGTAAATACAGTGCTAATATCTTTTGTTTCACTCATTTTAGCGACTTTGTAATGGATGCCAGTTATGTGTTTTTTTCCAAAGTATGGGAAGACAATTATCAGGCATTGCACTTTGGAAAAAATATGTCAATCCCAATGAGCCATAGCCTCTACGATTATCTTTATTTGAAGCTAGATTATTTTTTTTTAATAAATCATAATAAAACTTTTTTGCTACCGCAACAGAGTTGCCTCCAAATTTTCCTGAATTTACAGCGTCTTCAGAGAAAAAATCATGCGATTCTTCAAGTATATCAGCCGCAATAATGTGTATTTGAGAATATTCTTCTTTAATCGCCTTAATACCTTCTGAATGCGCAACTAATGGTGCATAAACAACATAATCATTTCTTATTATAGAACTCAATTTATGCTCTTCTTTACAATTTACTCTATTATATTCCGGTTCCATGATAAAATCTGTGCCAAATTGTACCCCAGTACCCATGAAATCATCTATAAAGATAAAGCAATTTACACCTTGGTCTTTCGCTAGATTAATATGACCGGGTTCTATAATCCAATTCTCAGATATTAATAAATCTTTTTTATACATTCTAGCTATAGGGGCCCCACTTTTTGTTGGCGACCCTGGGATTAGAACAGGTACAACCCTGATTTTGGGATCTACATCAGGATTCATCAAAGCCTCATACCAATTTTTATTAGAATTGTCTTGGGGAGGATGAATTCTTGTCAAATCTACAAGATTTCTCTCCAGTATTTGTAACATCATTGACTTCATTTGCTTATCAGAACGATATATCAATGAATCTAAGACGCAAGCAGAAAAATATTTTTCCTCTTTTGTCTTAAAATTATTAAGCCAAATCTCTAAATCGACAATCTCAAGCCCATCCCAGATGCCAGTATTAATAAGAGCTTTGCTTCTTCCTACAATATTATCGACATATATATCGCTATCATTAGGGAGTATAAAATCTATTTTTTCATTTTCCACTGGTCAATATTACCTATATTTCTTAATTCACTAATAATATCAGAATTATACGTCAACCTTCAATACTTTTCAAACCTATTAATGAACATTCAGTACAATATTCAGACAGTTAAAATCTCAACCGAATTTTCACCTAAATGCTAATCATTAATTTATAACTAATTCTACTTCTGAAATTTTAATTTACAATAAATTTCTTTATATTTCAAATTAAGCCACAATTCTCACCTATACATAAATACATCTAAATCCTATCAAAAAAGCTTCATTAACTTAATGTCCTTTATGGTAAAACAATGATTTTGTGAATTTCGTGTGATTCGTGGTTAAAAACCTTGTTTCTCACCTATAAACCCATAAAACAGCAAAATAATATCATAAAAGAACCCATTTTTTCCGGTCACGTGAGACTTTTTCCTTTTTTACCCTGAAATTGATCAAAAATCGTTGAAAAGTGAGCAAAAAGCGCGCGTTTGGTCGCATTTGAGACCAGTTTTGGTCAAATTCAGGGCAAAAAAAAGTTATACTATCTTGCTATTGGAGACAAACCAAGTGTCCAAGTTGCTTGCATTTTCGCACAAAACCGCAACCATATTCCAGTAATTACCAAAAAAATAAATAAAACTCATTTTCAATTTTCCATTGTCAATTATCAATTAATAAAACCTTTCTTTTCAACAACTTACTGCTAATTACTAATAGCTAATCGCTGATTGCTGATTGATGACCATTGCCTATTAGTAAAGCACAAACGCGCAAGTAAATATTAGAGTGTATGGCATTGCTTTTTAGCAGATATATGATTGCTAACTCGGTTATAATTAAAATTTAGCTTGATTTTTTCTTCAAAATCACTATTTTACCGCCCTCTATTAAATTAATGTGAAGGTGAGTACAAAAGATGACACAAGAATTGTTCAAAGAATTTACAATAAACGGAATTAATGTTAGAAACCGCTTTATCAGGTCTGCTACGTGGGAAAACATGGCAGACGATGAGGGTTTTGCGACCGAGCAGCTTACAAAGCTGTTTGTCGATTTTGCCGAAGGCGGCGTAGGACTGATAATCACGGGATTCGCGAGAATCCTTGAAGACGACCTTATTGCACCAAGAATGATCGGGCTTTATGACGATAAGTTTATAGACAGCTACAAAGAGCTTACAGACAAGGTGCACGCGGCAGGCGGCAAGATAGCCGCACAGCTTGCAACAGGCAGCTCTCAGTCTAAATACAGGGCAAGAAGACGCACGATACTCGGCCCATCAGAGGTGATGGACAAGATGTACAGGGTAACGCCTGTCGAAATGAGTGAAGAGGACATCAAAAAGAATATCCAGGCGTATATCGACGCGGCGGTACGGGCTAAGAAAAGCGGATTCGACGGCGTACAGCTTCACTGCGCCCACGGCTATATGCTCAGCAAATTCCTCAACCCATACTACAACCGCAGGGAAGATGCTTACGGCGGCAACATAGAAAACCGTGCAAGGATGACATACGAAATAATCGAGGGCATCCAGCAGGCACTGCCAGGCTACCCAATAATGGTAAAGATCAACTGCGAAGACTTCAACGAACCCGACACGGGATTGACGCTTGAAGAGTCCATCGAAGTTTGCAAAAAGCTCGACCAGATGGGCGTTGCTCTTATCGAAGTGAGCGGCGGCACAGCCGGTTCACAGGAACACCTTAGGCCGATACGTCCTGTAAAGAAAGATACGCAGTCGTATTTTGCCGAAGAAGCAGGCCAAATCGCAAAGGCCGTAAACTGTGAAGTGGCACTTGTCGGCGGCAACAGAGATATTAGCCGTATGTCTGAGATAAGCAATGAAAGCGGCATAAAGTTCTTCTCACTCAGCAGGCCGCTGGTCTGCCAGAGCGATCTTATCAATATATGGCAGAAAGATGCCGCTGAAAAGCCTAAGTGCGTTTCGTGCGGCAAGTGCTGGCACCCAAGCGGCACAAAATGCCTGCTGTTCAGATAAAGTAAGGGATTGGGGAATTGCCCGCTCCCTCACAGTCGCGGTACTGATGTGGGATGGTGGGGGTTGCCCGCTCCTTTCCAGTAGCCCTGCTGATATTTGAGATTTTTGTTGACGCAAATTCTGCCTGATGTATCATAATCATTGTCATGGTTCAACAGCAGCAAAACACAGAAGATAAATTGCAGTATCTAAAGGGAGTCGGGCCGGAAAAGGCCAAAGTTCTCAGATCAATGGGAATAACGACGCCTCAGGATCTGCTCGAATATTTCCCCCGCAGATGGGAATTCCTGCCCGATTGCAGTGCGATATCAGCCGTAGAGGCCGGTCAGGAAGCTACCGTTGTGGGAATCATAGAGAGCATCGATTTCCGCAACATGCGAGGCAGGAGCTTATTCGAGGTTTATCTTGCAGATCACAGCGGCTCGATCAGGGTATTATGGTTCAACGGCGGCTATCTCAAACGTCAGCTCAATATCGGGATGACGATAGCCGTAACCGGTAAGATAAACGAGTATAAATACCAACTGCAGATAACGAACCCTAAGTTCAAGATTGTGGGAGCAGGTGGCGAACTTGATGTCAACAGACTCGGCGGGCCGGTCTATCCGGCAAATTCCGATATCAGCAGCAACCAGATAAAATTCATACTCCGCAACAATCTTGATGCGCTCTGCGATGGTCTTTGCGAGCTGTTTGATAATGAGTTCCAGAAAAAAGCGATATTGCTCGACCGCAAAGCCGCTTTCAGGCTGATACATGACCCGCAAGATGAACAGGATATAAAGAAGGCAACTCGCACGCTGAAGTATGAGGAGCTGTTCATAATGCAGCTTGGGCTTGCGATACGGCGATATCTTTCACGAACCGGCCAGAAAGCCAGGGCAATGAAATTTTCAGCCGCCCTCGACAGCCGCATCCGCAAACGCTTCCCGTTCATGCTTACCGCAGATCAGGATGAAGTTGTCGCTGAAATCATAGCCGACATGCGATCGGAACAACCGATGAACCGTCTTCTTCAGGGAGACGTCGGCTCTGGTAAGACTGCTGTTGCCGTGTATGCCGCACTTGTGGCTATAGCAAACAAAACGCAAGTAACGATAATGGCCCCGACTGAGATTCTTGCCGAACAGCATTATATCAATATCTGCCGTTACCTGAAGGGCAGCAAGGTCAAGATTGCCATGCTTACCGGCTCAATGCCCGCTAAAAAACGCAAAGAGCTGCTGATCAGTGTTGAACAGGGATATGTCGACATAGTGGTCGGAACGGTAGCATTAATAGAGCATGATGTGAAGTTCAAAGAGCTTGGGCTTGTGGTTATCGATGAGCAGCACAAGTTCGGCGTCGATCAGCGTGCAAAACTCCGCAAAGAGACAACGCCGCATTGCCTCGTGATGACGGCAACACCGATTCCGAGAACATTGGCGATGACTGTATTCGGCGATCTGGAAGTATCGATAATCAAGAACAAACCGGCCGGACGAGGCACCATTACAACAAAATGGATAAAGCCCGATGACAGACAGAAAGCGTTCGAGTTCATACGCTCTCTGCTCAAGGCCGGTAAGCAAGCATACTTCGTATATCCGCGTATCGAGTCAACCGAAGCAGAGAACAGCCTCAAAGCCGCAATAGATGAATTTCATCTGCTCAACGAAGTGATATACCCTGAGTTTGAGGTTGCATTGCTGCACGGCAGAATGAAAGCCGATGAGAAACAGGATGTGATGGAGAGATTCCGGCACGGCAAAATACAGATACTCGTTTCAACAGTGGTTATCGAGGTGGGTGTGGATGTACCCAACGCAACTGTGATGGTGATAGAGGATGCCAACAACTTCGGCCTCGCCCAGCTTCACCAGCTTCGCGGCAGAATAGGCCGAGGCAGCAGCAATTCATATTGCATGCTGTTTTCCGACTCCGACAATGAGATAGCAGCCCTGCGGCTTGATGTGATGTGCAAGAGCAACGACGGCTTCTTCATCGCCGAGCAGGATTTGGCCATAAGAGGCCCGGGCGAGATGTTCAGCACACGTCAGCACGGCCTGCCGGATATGAAGATCGCAAACATAGTCGAAGATTTCGATCTGCTCAATATGGCTCGTCGCGATGCGTTCAAACTTGTCAAGGAAGATCCGCTTCTGCAAAAGCCTAAGCATTACAATCTGAGACAAACTGTAATATCAAAGCTCGGCGGTAAGCTGGGGCTGACCGATATTGCTTGATTGAGCTGCCCGCTCCCTACAGGCCTGAGGTACTGATGTGGGATTTGCCCGCTTCCTCACGGGTGCGGTACTGTTATTGTCGCATAGCTAAGAGTTTTTTCTTGAGGTCAGTTTTTATGTCTGTGTATTTTCCATCATATGCAAGGTTGTGCCATTCGTTTGCATCGGTGCTGTGATCATATAGTTCTTCACTGCCATCATTACATAGAATATATCGCCATCTTCTTGTACGCAGGGAATAGTGCTGGCGGTCGGGCTTGCCCGGCTCATAAAACCCGAGCTCATCATCACTGGCGACAACACTCAAAGCACCTTCAGGCCCGGTCCAATCATCGGTCTGCGGGTCATTGAGAAACTCGCGCAGGCTGTAACCATCGTTTTCTTTATTCTGCGGCAAGCCGCATAGGTCCGTCATTGTCGGGTACAGGTCTATCAATGAAACCGGATGTTTGCAGACCTGCGAACCCTTGAAGTTCGGAGCCGCGATAACCAGCGGCACCTTTGTAGCCTCTTCCCATAGCGTATTCTTGAAGATATGGTCTTTCTCGCCGATATGATAGCCGTTGTCGGAGCAGAATACTATCACAGTATTATCAAGCAGCCCGCCGGCCTCAAGTCCATCAATAACCTTACCGATCTGCTCATCCACAAATGCCACGCATGCAAGATACGCATGCAACCACTGCTTCCACACCTTTACACCACCGGCCTGCTGAACGGCATCAAATACATCCCTGCCCCAATCGTCAGGACTTGTCTTCTCGGCCAGTACCTTCGCGCAGTCCTCAAGATCACCGGGAAGATAAGGAGGCAACTGAATATTATCCGCATCGAACATATCGAAATACTTCTTCGGTGCATAAAGCGGGCTGTGAGGCTTCCCAAATCCAAGCGACATAAAAAACGGCTTGTCGCGGTCCTTTGCGAATTGCTCCACGGCCCAGTTCGCAACTCGTTCATCATGCATCAGGTCCCTATCGTCATCACTCTCGTAATGGAAAGGAGAAACATCTTCAGGAAAAACAACCGGCTGATCAATGGACTCAAAATATTTTTTCAATTTTTCATCTGATTTTCTACCGGTATAATTTCGCCAACCACCGGTGAACTTATTACCCTCATCATCAGTAAATACCGGCTTATTAGAAAGCGGCCCGAATCCGTCCCACATTCTCTCGTCAAGAGGGGAAGAAAGATTTGGGTTTGCCTGCGGCAACTCAGCCTTGCCGTCATAAGGCCACGGCCCGTAATCAAGGGCTATCGGATAGATAATCTCACCATCGGCATTTCGCCACAAGTCGCGATCGAGGGCATTTGGATGGCTTATTTTGCCCGTCGCCATTACGCGGTAACCGTTTTGAACAAAATACTGCGGCAGTTTTGTCGAAGCCTTGATTGCATCGTTAAGTCTCCAAGCTGCACGCCTGTTCTGGTTGTAGCCGAAATGACCGGAGCTATGCGGGTATAGTCCACTGAGAAGCGAAGCACGGCTGGGTCCGCAAAGAGGATCGTTGGAATGAGCATTTGTAAACCTCGTCCCCATTGCCATAAGCCTGTCGATATTAGGCGTCTTAGCCTGGGGATGGCCGCCCATCTTCTCTACGCTGTCGTTAAGATCATCACAGATTATGAAAAGCAAGTTTGGTTTTGATTCACTGAAACCTCTGGCAGTTCTATCAATCACACAGCCACCAAACAATCCTAATCCGCAAACACCGGTAAACTTTAGAAAATCCCGCCTGTTCATTTCGATTCTTTCCAATCAAATTTCTTCTCGTATCTGCTCGCCACTGCTTCTACTCCCGCACAGTGCTTCTCTTTCAATTCCCGGATATTTTTTATAACATCAGGATGCTCTTTAGAAACATCATATTTTTCACTCGGGTCTTGCCCAAGATGATATAACAAAGGCTGCTGATGGCATGTCTTCTCCGGCCCCTGACGGAACGAACCTTCGGTAATAAAATGAGCTTTCCACATTCCGTATCTTACCGCATAGATTTCATTATTCCGATAATAAAAAAAATCTTTCCGCAGACTCTCACCGGAACCTAAAATCGCTGAACTTAGATCATACGAATCCACAGCATGTTCGCCGGGTACACCGGCTCCCGCAAGAACACCGAAAGTCTTATAGAAATCCAGCGTAGATCCAATATCACGAACAACACTGCCAGCCTGTATATGCCCGGGCCACCAGAAGATGCAAGGCTCTCGCATTCCACCTTCAAAAGTCTGCCCCTTACCGCCCCGGAGAAGACCTGCCGAACCGCCCTTTTCAAACTTACTCAGCCAGGGACCGTTATCTGAAGTAAAGACAACAAGCGTATTCTTATCGAGATTCAGATCGCGTAAGGTCTGCAGAATAGTTCCGACAGAGGCATCAAGTTCTTCGACAACATCACCATAAAGCCCACGCCTGCTCTTTCCAAGAAACTCATCTGAAGCAAACAAAGGAACGTGAGGAAAACTGTGTGCCATATAAAGAAAAAACGGTTCATCGCGATTTTCTTTTATATAATCAACGCAACGCTCTGTATATCTTTTAGTGAGGGTAGTCTGATCACATGGATATTCCACTACAACTTCATCTTCCATCAACGGAACCCAATCATTCTTTCGCTTTTGAGGGTCTCTCATCTGTTCCAGCGTCACGCCATTTCGAAGATTTATTTTTTCGGCAACCTGCATATACGGATCAACCCGCATATCATTTGAGTATGGTATTCCAAAGTATTCGTCAAAGCCCTGATTTGTCGGCAAGAATTCAGGCTGATGCCCCAAGTGCCACTTACCAACACACGAAGTTTTATAACCTTGCCGTTTAAGCATTTCGGCAACAGTAATCTCTTTGGAAGAAAGCCCGTCGGCCGACCATTCAAAAAAGACATGGCCGTCTGTTCCGCTGCGTATGGGATATTTTCCAGTCATCAGACCAGCCCTACTGGGAGAACAAAGTGATGATGCGGCATAAAAGTTGGTCCATCTCTGTCCCTCGTAAGCCATTCGATCAATATTCGGCGTTGAGATAGTCGGGTGGCCATAACTGCCAAGATCGCCATAACCCAAATCATCAGCAAAAAGCACTATTATATTAGGCTTCTCTTTACTGCCTATATTTTCTGTCTGCCAAACGGCAGTTGAGCATCCCGGCAATACACAACTGATTCCTACAAAACCTGCCGCCTTAAAAAAATCCCGCCTGTTCATTTAAGCTCCTATACCAAGTATCCACATAAACATCCATACTATCACACCGGTAGCAATCCAGCAAAGAATAAACCCGTAAGTATCGGTCTTTGTCCATTTGCAGAACTCCCAGCTTGATTTCGGGAAAAGCTTTTTGTGATCGAATCTATGGGGCATTTCATAGCTTTTCTGCACTTCAATCTCATCTTCTTCGAGGGTCGGGGCAATTGGAGTTTTCATTCTCACATAAAACCTATCCAAAATTTGCTTATCGGGAGTCTTTGTAAACAAACTGACCAATATAAGCACTACAAACGGGAATATGATATTGACAAGAAACCTTGTTCCAAGCAGACCGGCTCTTGAGAAATTTTCTACAGGGAAACCCATAATCGAGGCAATATATACCTCAATATTAAATCTGCCGATGCCAACATCAACAGAATCAGGATCATCAGAATCAGCTTTTGCCACTTTGTCAAAAAATATGGCGTTGACCCCTCCATCTGTTTCAGCAATTGACTGAACGGTAATCGCGGGTAACCGCTTGAATGAATCGAACTGCACGAGTATCGCAGGCAGAGCAACGAATATCAAAAGGAAACTTATAACTTCAGTATATATCGCCGCAACAGTCAGCTTTCTCCAAAAGAATATAAGCATAACCACAGAACCAAACGCAACAGGAAGTGCCAGAAGGACTTTCATAAGCGAAATTATTCCGGTTGATTTTACCGCTACAAAAAGACCAAGTGTAAGGATTACAAAAATCACCACTCGGCCAACAAACACATAGTGCTTTTCGCTCTTATCAGGGAAAATGGGCGTATACAAATTTCGCACAAACAGTGCTGAAATACAAAGCGAACTCGAATCCATACTAGACATATTTGCCGCCAATATTCCCGCTATCATAACACCTAATATACCGGTTCCAAGCAGACTCTTGGAAAGATATCCCCAAGTCTGATCGGGGTCGGCTATCTGGTCTTTGAATAAACCGAAAGCTATCAATCCCGCCAACGCCCATGCCATCATCATAAAACGCTTGCCAAAGGCTCCGGTTACCACTCCTACTCTTGCCGAATACTCATCCTTTGCCGAGCCGCCGCCAGCCATATTCGCATAGCCGCCATTAACGCTGACAGCAACCAGCAATATCATGCTTGATATCGAAAACCAGTTATACTCGCTAAGACTCGAAGAACCAAAAAGATCAAACATATCCGAAGGGACAGCAGCATGAAGCCCAGTAAAACCTCCAAGCTTAGCAAGCCCGAAAGGTATCAGTATTATTGAAAACACTATTATCAATAAACCCTGAACGAGATTGGTAACAACCGCCGCCCTGAATCCGCCGCAAATTACATAAAACGCAACTATCGCACCGTATAAAATGTAGAAGAAAATCGGAGTATCGCCAAGATAAGACACGTAACCCTTGAGCTGCCCCTTCAGATGCATATTTTCAAGGGTATCATATCTTTCAATCTCTGCCTCAGTAGCCGAATCAGAAGTAATCTTTTCTTTTATACTATTGTATTCAGAAAACTCCGCAATCATCTGCGATTCGGTAGCGGTATATTTTTCAGGAGACTTGATAAGCATTGCCTGCATTGTCTTACCAGCCGCCAGATAGCCAAACCCTACCATAGTAGAGGCAAGCAGTATCGCATAGACAGCGAAGATAGCGGCAAGTTTTTTATTATTAAAACGATCCTCAAAAAGATCTGCCATCGAAATAAGACGTACGCGACGAAACCATACATTATAGAACCAGTAGAACGGAGTGGCAAACATCATTTGCAAGCCTATCCAAACCCCACTAACACCCTGCCGAAACACCTCGGCAGCAACAGTGGCAGCACCGTTTGCATCAGTAGCCCCGCCAAACATCAGGAAAAACTGGTACAGCTTACCAAGCTTTCTCCCCGCAAGATAAAAGTCCGTCTCACCGGAAACCTGTTTAGAAAGACGCTGTCCGATATAAAGCATACCGAACATATAAAACACGATTATAAGCACATCTATAATGTGCAGTCCTAATATCGTCATCTATCTGCCTCGAATATTTTTCTGAGCTCACCATTCTCTTCGGCAACAATCTCAAAGGCCTTCTTCTTATTCCAGTTCTCGTCCATCAGACCGTAACGGAACACACCTTTACCCTTGTTGTACCATCGCCAGTGCAGCGGAACACGTACATCCATAAGACACCACGGACACCATCCCTTTATCTCCGGAAGTTCACGGAAGCTCTTGTAAGCCTCGCGAAGCATAAGACAATGGAAGTCTTCGTTGCCCACCTTTTCGGGATCGGAATTAGCGCCCAAAACAGACATCGAGCCAAACTCGCTTATAACTATAGGCTTGTTATAAGGCTTGAGAATGTCAACAAGCTTATGATAAGCAATAAGCCCATCACCCGGTTCTGTAACATACAGATTCGCTCCAAGTATATCATACATCTCATAAAATTCGTCAGGATGAGCCGCACGCCAACGCTGGCTCTTGATCTGATGATCAAACTCATCACCAATCTTAAAACCACTGCTGAGCGACATTGTTTCATGTGTCTGACATTCAGCGCCGCTTATCAGTCTGCCCGGATCCATAGCACGAATCATATCCGCCGCCTCGAACCAATAATCATACTCTTCTCTGCCCGGAGTATGTACGCCATTTTCAAAGCCGTGAGCACATTCGTTCGACGTCGACCATATGATAAGACTCGAACGGTTCCAATCGCGAACGATTGCATCTGAAAGCATTCCAAGAGCCTGCTCCTTCATATGCGGCACATCATCTATCTGCGGTACCCAGTAAACGGGAACCTCCTGCCACCACATCAGCCCCGCCTCATCCATCATACGCCCGAACATCTCGGCATAAGGATAATGAGCACATCGCAGGAAATTAGCCCCAAGCTCCTTTGCCCTTGCTATCATCTCAGAGATACCTTGAGCCGTAGCACTTCTTCCGGTATCGGCAAACTCGGAGTGAACACAAACACCGTAGAGGTGAATAGGCTTGCCGTTAAGCAGAATATCACTGCCGCTTGTGCTGATCTGGCGATAACCTATTTTATCAGTAAGTATTTCAAAACGAGTTTTTACAACTGTTTCATAAAGCTTTGGATTTTCAGGTGTCCATAAATCTATTTTATCAACATCTATGCTTACACTGCCGCATTCCCAATTCGCGGCTGCTACGCTTACGGTCTGACTGACACCAAGCTCAGGAATTTCAAAGGTGACATCTTCATAAGAAGATCTGTCACGGCAGTCAAGCAAGACTTCGAAATCTATATGAACCTGCCCGGCTTCAATAGTTGTTTGAGTACGGAAATTCTTGACGTAAACCTTAGGTACAAATACCAGCTTAACGCCATTGATAATGCCGCCGTCATTATTCCAGTCATAACGGGTTCCGGGAACCCTGTCTTCTTTATGCAGGTTTTCAACAAGTACAAAGAGCCTGTTTGTTTCCTGTAAAATATCAGTCACCCTAAAATTGAAAGGCGAATATCCCCAGTCATGCGAACCTACGCTCTGACCATTGAGGTAAATCTCGGAGGTGTAGACAACACCATCGAATACCAAAAAAGCCTCGCTGTCGGCTGGAATTTCATCAATCTCAAAATCCCTCATATAGACGGCATGGCCATCATACCATTTAAGTTCCTCAATCTGCTTTTTCCATGTACCCGGAACTTCTATATCCCAGAACCCCTCTACATCCCAGCAAGGAAAGAAATTGTTGTTCTGCGGTTTATTTTGCCACCATTTCTGCTGACGGCACCGCTGCATTGGATCAGGATTGAATTTCCATTTACCGTTTAAATCTATAGATTCTCTGTTATATGTAAACATAGCTCACTTTCAAATTGCAAAATTAATTTCAGATTTTAATTTAGCTGTCAACGGGCGAAAACATTGTTTCGCCCCTACTGCCTTGTATCTATTCACCCTCGTTTCGCTTCGATCTCAAAGGCGGTATCAATGAAATAGCGGTAGGTGTCGTATTCGACGCTTTGCGGTATACTGTGATCAGTGTGCAGAATATACGGCACATTATCAAGCACTGTTGGCAATGTATCCTCAAGATATGCTTTAACCTGCGACTTATCATTTGTCTCAAGTACACGGATATCAAGGCCGCCGCAAAGAGCAATCTTGCCCGAATAATCTTTCGCAATCTTCTTCACGTCCATACCAGCCTTAACTTCCATAGCCTGCAAGCAATTCATACCCGCATCAATAAGCCCCGGTATTAGTGCTTCCACATAGCCGCAGGAATGAACCATAACCTGCTTATCAAGGCTGTGGGCAAAGCTGAAAAGCTTCTTCTGGTACGGCTGAACTAATTCCATATACATTGCAGGCGACATGAAAGGTTTGAACTTGAAACCCATATCCTCATAAAACCACATACCATCAGGCTCGCCTTCTTCTGCAAAAAGCTTTTTCGCAAGCTTGATAACCAGATCAGAATAAACTTCGCCCATTTCCTTGATCCAGTCGGGTTCCAATGCCATTCCCATAAGCATGTACTCATGACCGCAAACAGGGTGCATTATCTCAAAAACACTAACTCCCGCCCAGCAGAAAAATTTATCTTTTTCCGCCGCCATTGCCTTTTTCTCCCTGTAAGGACCAACCACGTCTTTAAGACGTACATCATAAAGCGACTCATCAAGAGCTACCGGTTTAATTTTCTCCGTCCATGCCGCATAATCTTTAATGTCAAAATCCACATGCTCAGGAACACCGCTTTTGTTTTTCCAGAGTTTCAAGGTTGCGCCATTTCCATTCTTAAAAAGCTTGGTTTCCTCTGTCTCCTCGATTATTGTCTCAGGGTTGTGCGGGTCGGCTGTCATATCGCCGCTGCACCAGTTTCGTATAATATCAAAATCGAAGTGGAATTCAGGGTTTTCACCTTCTTCAAGATGACCTTCTTTGACCCATTTATCAACAGTCTCAGGCCAAAAATGCTCAGAAATACCCATACCAACACTGCCATCACCTGCGAGAATCGCAGAAATTTTTTCCTTAGAAGTCATTACATACCGCCTTTTACGTTATAGTTTCAAATTATTTCATGAAAAACAACTCTAATAATATAACTGCCGGCAGCAAAATAAAAAATGCTTGTAAAAAACAATAAGATGTCTAAAATTAACATCATGAGCTTTATCAAAAGAGACAATAGACCATTTGGGTTTTGTGTTTACCCGCCCGGAGCAACACTCGGACCACGAGTACTGGCCGATTACGAGATAGTATGGATAGAGAGCGGTTCAGCTGTATGGCTGCATAACGGTGAAGAATATAACCTCATGCCTGGAAGCATCTTACTTGTAAGACCAGGAGACAGAGAAACATTTTACTGGGACAGGAATAAACATAGCAGCCATTACTTTTACCACTTTGGCCTGAATAAGAAAGCTGCTCCTCCATTAAAAATATATAAAGATGAAAGTTTATGGCCGTTCCTGCATAATTTACCTCAAAATAACGTGCTTAAACCAATGGCCATGAATGCTTTTCGAATGATCAAAAACGGTAGAAAAGACACTGACCCCATCCTGCAAAGCATGCTTCAGCAAATACTGCTTACCTTCGTAAGCGGCTGTTACGAAGTTGAGCAGGAAATGCCGGACGACCTGCCGCCGGCTATCGAAAGAGTGTTCCACTACATACACTCAGAATGGAGCAAACTGCCCCTGATAAAACCCGACCTCAAGACTCTTGCTTCAAAATCATTAGTGTCGACAACTCACCTGTGTCGTCTTTTCAATGAGGCTTTTGAGATGAGTCCGATACAGGTTATAACCATAATGAGGCTCAAACGAGCCTCGACACTTCTGGAACGAACGAATTACAGACTTAAACAAATAGCACATCTTACAGGGTTTGAAAACCAATACCACTTCTCACGTTTATTCAAAAAAATATACGGAATAAGCCCCTCTGAATACAGAAAAGATTCATTGATAGTCAAGCCATTACCAAGGTCATCGCTAATAGTCAAAAGACTTGACAAAAAGATTTAAAATGAAAAAGCACGGCTTGAGCAAGTCAAAACCTGCCAAAACCGTGCTTGAAGATTTTTATGTCAATAATCTAAAGCTTCTGTATATCATCTTTTGAAACTACAGTAATTTCACTGTCTGCAAGTACGTTAGAAGCCGCTTCAGGATTATCAAAACGAAATACCATAAGGGCTTTATCAGAAAATTTTTCGATAAAACCATACATATATTCAATATTAATCTCATTCTTTGAAAGTACATTGAGTATTTTGGCCAATCCGCCCGGTGTATCTTCCACCTCAACTGCTACAACATTGGTAAGGTTAGCGGTAAAGCCATGTTCCTTGAGAACCTCTATCGCGGCTGATGGTCTGTCAACAACAAGTCTCATAACACCGAAAGTTTCCGTCTCGGCTATTGTAAGTGCACGTATATTTATATCGTTTTCACCAAATAAATTGCACACATCAGACAATCTTCCTTTGCGATTCTCCAAAAAAACTGATATCTGTGTAATATTCATCGTTTTTATTCCTTTCAAAAGCAATCAACTGCCAAAGGCATTGAACCTACTTTAATTATTCCTCTTGTCAATAACTCGCTTCGCCTTGCCTTCACTTCTGGCTACAGTACCAGGCTCTACCAGCCTTACCTTAGCACTCAGCGAAAGAACAGAATCCATCTTTTCCTTGATGGTCATCTCAAGCTCATGAAGCTTTTTAATCTCATCGGAGAATATGCTTTCCTCAATCTCAACGAGAATTTCAATAGTATCCATACCTTTTTCAGAGCGATCAATCACAAGCTGATAATGCGGCTGGGTTCCTTCAATACCGAGCAGTACATCCTCTATCTGGGATGGGAAGACATTTATGCCGCGTATGATTATCATATCATCGGTCCTGCCCTTTATCTTGCTTATACGAGGGCTTGTCCTGCCGCAAAGGCACTTCTGGTTATTGATGCTCACGATATCCCTTGTGCGATATCTTAACAGCGGAATACCGGTTTTTGTAAGCGTGGTGATAACAAGCTCGCCATTTTCACCTTCAGGAACATATTCCCCTGTATCAGGGTCTATTATCTCCGGGTAGAACACATCACTGTAGAAGTGGAGTCCGTCCTTATGCTGGCATTCCTGACAAACACCAGGACCAATTATTTCGCTAAGCCCATATATATCGGTAGCGACAAGGCCAAGGCTTTCTTCGATATCCTGCCTCATCGACTCACTCCATGGTTCTGCTCCGAAGATTCCAATTTCCCAGCTGCTCTTGCGAGGATCGAGTCCCATAGCTCTTGCCTCTTCAGCAATATACAAAGCATAACTCGGTGTACAAGCAAGAATGCGAGGTTTGAAGTCAGTCATCAGTTTGAGCTGACGTTTGGTATTTCCACTTGAAGCAGGAATAACCGTAAGCCCCATCTCAATACCGCCGTAATGAAGGCCAAGGCCGCCTGTGAAGAGGCCGTAACCATAAGCAACCTGAAGCATATCACCCGGCACCGCACCCGCGCAGCAAAGCGAACGGGCCATAACGGTAGCCCAAAGATGAAGATCATCCTTGGTGTAGCCGACAACGGTCGGATTTCCGGTAGTACCGCTTGAGACGTGTATCTCAGAAATATTCTTGATATCCTGAGAGAAAAGTCCAAAAGGATAGCTGTCTCTCATATCAAGTTTGGTTGTAAAGGGAAGTTTGCTGAGATCGTCAATACTCTTTATACTATCAGGATTTATACCGACCTGATCGATTCTTGACTTGTAAAAAGGGGAATTCTCATAGATATAACTAACGAGATTTTGTAAACGTTCTGACTGCAGGGCCTTAAGCTCTTCGGCGCCCATGCACTCGACATTTTCGTTCCAGATCATTTTAGAAAGACCTCAAAAAAGTAAGATTTCTATACCAACAACGGAACAACGCGTCCCGAAAACACACTTCATCCACCTCTACTTATATGAAAAATTATTATAACCCATGAAATCTATTATGCAAGTAAAAACGGAAAGTGGATTTTTCTTGTAAACAATATACTTTGCGGGGAGTTTCGTGATAGTAATCTGTCGAGATTCAAGGCGAGCTTTAAAATAAAAAAGAGCGGGTGATGGGAATCGAACCCACGTGGCCAGCTTGGAAGGCTGGGGCTTTACCATTAAGCTACACCCGCTTTAGAAGTTGCATAGCATATATATTTCAGTTTATTTGTCAAGCGATGAATAACTATTTTTTAACAAAAACTAAGTAGAAGATGTATCACCGCTTAATTATAGATGATCAGCCATTGTTAAAGTAAATTTGAATTATATTTAACATTTAATGCAATAACATGTATACTATCATCCATTTACGCGTTTTATGAAGCGTTATCCAGAATTAATGTAACAATAAGGTGATATAATGAAAATAGCACGAATCAAGGTGGGCGAGGCAATCTTTTATGCCTCTGTAGGTGAAAATGAGTTTGAAATAATAAATGGCAATATATTCGGCGAAATTGAACTAAGCGGAGAAAAAGTAGCAGCCTCTGAATGCACTCTGCTGGCTCCAATTGAACCTTATCAGATAATAGCAATCGGGGCTAACTACCGCCGGCATGCTGATGAGTGCGGCATGGAATATCCTAAGGCACCCATTGTTTTCATCAAAGCCAACAGCTCTCTGGCAGGGCCCGGCGACGATGTAATTTTGCCGAAAATGGCTCCAAATGAGGTAGACTTTGAGGCTGAGCTGACCATTGTAATAGGTAAGACGGCCAAAAACATCACCGAAGATGAGGTTGATGACTATATATTAGGCTATACCTGCGGCAATGATATCTCTGCAAGAGACTGCCAGCTAAAGCTTGATGTGCAGTGGGCAAGAGGCAAGAGCTTCGACACATTCGCGCCTATCGGCCCATGGATAGCAACAGGTCTGGATGGTGACAACCTCGATATAAGTCTGACACTAAACGGGGAAAAGGTGCAGGACTCAAACACCTCCGATCTAATATTCAACTGCCGCTATCTGGTCAGCTACCTGTCGAGATGCATGACATTGCATCCGGGAACGATCATAATGACAGGCACTCCTTCAGGCGTAGGCATGGGACGCAAACAAAAGCTATACCTCAAAGAAGGAGACAATATGAGTGTTACCATAGAAGGTATCGGAACACTCCAAAACACTGTCAGCAAAGAAATGTAATCACTGGCATCTATGACACTGTCAAACTGGCGTGTCATAGATGCTTTAATGCCCACTTTGCCGAATCAAGTCCAGTATCAACTCTTGAGCTGAGGCTTAATATCAAAAGCATAAACACTTCCTTTACAGTGCTTTACACAAAAAATCCCTGCCAAAATTAACACAAAACAATCTTTTGGCACTATTTTTGCTTATAACAAGTTCTACAGGTGGTGCGATATCTGTCCAGACAAAACAGAGATCGCAAACACCGTAGCGTTAAAGAAGTATACAGAAACTTATAATCGTTAACAGGAGTAATTAAGATATGGCAGCAAAAGACTTATCTTTTGAATCAGAAGCAAGGGCTTCCCTGCTGGCCGGTGTTGAAAAACTGGCAGCAGCAGTAAAGTCTACACTTGGACCACGCGGCCGGTGTGCAATAATCGACAAAGGCTGGGGCGGCCCTACCGTAACCAAGGACGGCGTAACAGTTGCCGAAGAGATCGATCTTTTCGACAAGACTGAAAACATGGCAGCCAAGCTTGTCAAAGAAGCAGCAAGCAAGACAAGCAAGAAAGCCGGTGACGGCACAACCACAGCTACAGTTCTTACAGAAGCTATCTTCAAAGAGGCTTGCAAGAATCTGGCAGCCGGTGCTGATCCAATGGCAATGAACAGAGGTATCAAGAAGGCAGTGGAAGCCGCAACAGCAAAGCTTCTTTCAATGGCTAAGCCGGTTGACATCTCAAAGAAGAACGATATCGTGAATATCGCTTCTATCTCAGCCAACAACGATCCCGATATTGGCAAGACCATGGCTGACGCTTTCATGCGTGTAGGCAAGGACGGCGTTATCACAGTAGAAGAAGGCAAAGGCCTTGATACATACGTTGATTTCGTAGAAGGTATGCAGTTCGACCGCGGTTATCTTTCTCCGCACTTCGTAACAGATCAGGACAACATGCTCTGCGAACTGGAAAAACCTTTCATCCTCATTTTCGAGGACAAGATCAGTAATATTCAGAAGCTGGTACCAATCCTTGAAGCAGTAGCCAAAAGCAAAAGACCGCTTCTTATCATCGCTGAAGATGTTGAAGGTGAAGCACTGGCAACTCTCGTAGTTAACAAACTTCGCGGCATTCTCGAAGTAGCAGCCGTAAAGGCTCCGGGATACGGCGATCGTCGTAAAGCAATGCTTGAGGATATCGCTATCTGCACAGGCGGACAGGCAATAATGAAAGACCTCGGCATCGAGCTTGACAGCATCGACATCCAACAGCTTGGACAGGCCAAGAAGGTTACTATCGACAATGATAACACAATTATCGTTGAAGGAGCCGGAAATGAAGATGCCATCAAGGCACGAATCGATCAGATAAAGAATGAAATTGAAATCACAACAAGTGATTATGACCGTGAGAAGCTTCAGGAGCGTATGGCTAAGCTTACAGGCGGCGTTGCACAGATCAACGTTGGTGCAGGCAGCGAAGCTGAAATGAAAGAGAAGAAAGCACGTATCGAAGACGCACTTCACGCAACACGTGCAGCTATTGAAGAAGGTATTGTAGCCGGCGGCGGTGTTGCCCTCGTACGCTGCATCCCTGCAATCGAAGCTCTCAAGCTTTCAGGCGATGAAAAGACCGGTGCTATGGCTGTAACAAGAGCACTCAAGATGCCTTGCTACCAGATTGCTGACAATGCCGGTGCAGTAGCTAACCTTATCGTAAATAAAGTATCAGAAGCAGAAGAAGGCTTCGGATACAATGCCAATACAGACAAGTTCGAAGACCTCATCTCTGCCGGTGTTATCGACCCGGTTAAAGTAACACGTATCGCACTGGAAAGCAGCGCGAGTGTTGCAGGTCTTCTTATGACAACCGACTGCGTTGTCACCGAACAGCCTTCCGATGAGCCAGAGATGCCGGCCGGTGGCGGAATGCCAGGCGGCATGGGCGGTATGGGAGGAATGGGCGGCATGCCAGGAATGGGTGGCATGGGTGGAATGCCCGGAATGGGAATGATGTAATCAAATGATTATTTAGATAATAAGCATCATATTTAACAAAATAACAGCAGAGGCACAGATTTTGTGCCCCTAAAGCTAAGATAAAACAGGAGTATATATATGAAAATCAGACCATTAGGTGACAGAGTAGTAGTTGAGCCGCAGACAGCCGAAGAGAAAAGTGCAGGCGGCATCCTTCTTCCTGATTCAGCTCAAGAGAAACCTCTTATGGGTAAAATAATCGCTGTTGGTAAAGGCAAGACTCTTGACAATGGTGAAGTTGCAGAGATGAGCGTCAAAAAAGGCGACGTGGTAGTTTACGGTACTTACAGCGGCAGTGAGATCACTGTTGACGGTAAGGACCTAAAGATTCTTCACGAAGGCGAAATTCTCGGAATCGTTGAATAATAACTGGATTGAATTGGTTTATTAACTTTAGGCTTAAAAAGCCGGAGGAATAAAATATGGCAAAACAAATGATGTTCGAAACTGCTGCGAGAAAAGAGCTCAAGGAAGGTTTGAGTGCACTCGCTTCGGCGGTTAAGGTAACAATGGGCCCGACAGGCAAGAATGTGCTTTTGCACAAGAGCTTCGGCGCACCAAAAGTAACAAAAGACGGCGTATCTGTAAGTAAAGAGATCGAGTTGCCCGAAGTGTTCAAGAACATGGGCGCAAAGATGGTCAACCAGGTAGCTAACAAGACAAGCGACAAGGTTGGCGATGGCACAACTACAGCAACTGTTCTGGCAGAAGCTATCTACGCCGAAGGACTTAAATTCGTAGCTGCAGGTGCTAATCCGGTAGCTATACAAAGAGGAATCAACAAGGCTGTAGAGGTTGTAACAAACTTTATCGCCGAGAATTCCAAGAAGGTGAAAGGCCACGCCGATATCGCCAAGGTAGCGACAATCAGTGCCAACAACAATGCCGCGGTAGGCGAAATGATCGCCAACGCAATGGATAAGGTCGGCAAAGAAGGCGTTATCGAGATCGAAGAAGGCAAGGGAATGGAAACAGAGCTCAGCGTTGTCGAAGGTATGCAGTTCGACCGCGGCTACATCTCTCCATACTTCATCACAGACACCGGCAGTCTTGAAGCTGTTCTTGAAGACGCTTACGTTCTTCTTCACGAAAAGAAGATATCAAACGTACGCGAGCTTGTTCCGCTTCTTGAGAAGACTGCTCAGGTTGGCGCACCTCTTTTCATTATTGCTGAAGACATTGAAGGCGAAGCTCTTACAGCTCTCGTTATCAACCGTCTGCAGGGTGTAATCAAAGTGGCCGCCGTTAAGGCTCCCGGCTTTGGTGATCGCCGTAAAGCAATGCTTGAGGACCTTGCAACCCTCACCGGTGGTATGGTCATAACAGAAGACCTCGGCATCAAGCTCGAGACAGTTGAACTCAAGCAGCTCGGTCGTGCCAAGAAAGTCATCATCGGCAAAGATAACACAACGGTTATCGAAGGTGCCGGTAAGAAGAAAGACATCAAGTCACGCTGCGAGCAAATTCGCTCAATGATTGAGAAAACAACAAGCGACTACGATCGCGAGAAGCTGCAGGAACGCCTTGCTAAGCTTACAGGCGGAGTTGCAATAATCAAAGCCGGTGCTGCCACAGAAGTGGAAATGAAAGAACGTAAGGATCTTCTGGACGACGCTCTCTGTGCTACAAAAGCAGCTACAGAGGAAGGTATCGTAGCAGGCGGCGGACTTACTTACCTCCGTGCTATCGAAGTTGTGAACAATTCACGCAGCAAGGTTAAGGGCGATGAGAAAATCGGTTTCGACATTATCGCCGGTGCACTGAAAGCTCCAACACGTCAGATCGTTGACAACGGCGGCGGTGAAGGCGATGTTGTTGTTGAGCAAATCCTTGAACAAAAAGGCAATGTCGGTTATGACGCTGCTCAAGGAAAGTTCACCGACCTTGTTAAAGCCGGCATCATTGATCCGGCCAAGGTTACGAGAACCGCTCTCCAGAACGCTGCATCAGTATCAGGCTTGATGCTGACAACAAACGTACTCATCACTGACTATGATGATAAGTGCGAAGATGGCGACATCCCAGGCGCGATTCACTAATTAATTTAGTGAAATAGAAAAAAACATGTGTAGAGGCGTTGGTTTTCAGCGCCTCTACATTTTAAGCTTTATCAGAAACTTAAACCTGATGAAGCTTTTGTTCTGTCAATACTATCAAAAATATCGCATGCAAACATACGAAATAATGCGGTATCTTTAATAGTATTGAAAATAAGTAACGAAAGAAGATCGGTAACTTTTATTATGGCAAAACGTGACTATTACGAAGTTCTTGGCGTAAGCAAAACAGCTTCCGCGGATGAGATAAAGAAGGCCTACAGGAAACTGGCGGTCAAATTTCATCCTGACAAAAACCCCGGCAACAAAGAGGCCGAGGAGAAGTTCAAGGAATGCGCCGAGGCTTACGAAGTCCTCAGCAATCAGGAAAAACGCCAGCGATATGACCAGTTCGGCCATGAAGGGCTTAGAGGTGCTGGCGTTCATGACTATTCTCACATGAATGTTGATGACATATTCAGCAACTTCGGTGATATATTCGGCGACATATTCGGTGGAGGCAGAAGCCGCAGAAGCCGCAACCCAAACGCTCCTCAAAGAGGACTCGATCTGGAAACCTCTGTAGCTCTTACGCTGAATGAAGTTGCCAACGGCTGTGAAAAGAATATTGAATTCACAAGACAGGATAACTGTCCTGAATGTTCAGGCTCAGGCTGTGCAAAGGGTACATCCCCTCAGACTTGCCAAACCTGTCACGGAAGCGGACAAGTTGCGAATTCAAGAATGGGCGGTTTTTTCCAGATGCTCACAACCTGCCCTACCTGCCGTGGACAGGGACGGACAATTCCTAATCCATGCTCCAAATGCAGGGGCAGAGGAACTGTAGCAGCTAAAAGAAAAGTAGTGGTCAAGATACCTGCCGGTGTACATGAAGGCCAGGCAGTTCGTATGAACGGCGAAGGCGAACCGGGCAAGAACAATGGGCCAAGGGGTGATTTGTATTGCTATGTCAATATAAAGGAACACCCGTTCCTGATGAGGGATGACTCAAACCTTATCGCTATTGTGCCGATAAGCTTCACGCAGGCGGCACTTGGCGCAAGCATTGATGTGCCGAGTCTTGAAGGCGCCAAAAAGCTGACAATACCTGCCGGAACGCAATATGGCGATGTATTCAGGATTCGCAATCAGGGCCTGCCGGATATGAGAACCGGAAGAAAAGGCGATGAGCTGATAAGGATAACGATAGAAATCCCACGAAAACTCACTGATAAGCAAAAAGAAATGCTTAAAAAATTCGCGGAAACTGAAGATAAGAACGTTTCACCGGAAAGCTCCGGTTTTTTTGAAAAACTTAAAAACTATTTCGGTAATAAGAAATGATGAAAAAGAATAAAAAAACAGAAAAAGTTGAGCAGCAGAATAAATCTGAAGATGTCAAGAATACAGAAGAAACTGTAAATGAAACAGAAACAATGCCCAAAGAATGCATTGAAAACTGTTCAGACATTGCAAAGCTTAAAGATGAATACAAAGAGCTGGAAGGCAAATTCCAGCGTCTAAGTGCTGATTATGCAAATTATCAGAAAAGAGTACCAAGACAGATAGAAGAATCCATCACATACAAAGTAGAATCTTTCATTAAGTCTCTGCTTCCTGGTATTGACAACTTTGATCATGCATTATCACATGCTTCCTCTTCAAGCCTTGAAGACATGATAAAAGGACTTGAGATGGTCTACGAAAACCTTCTTTCTATCCTGAAAAGTAACGGGCTTGAACAAATTGATGCCGAAGGCGAGAATTTCGACCCTAATTGTCATCAGGCTGTTATGCAGCGTGCTGATGAAGAAAAAGATAATGGTATTGTTCTTGAGCAATATCAAAAGGGATACAAATTCAAAGACAGGGTTCTGCGTCCTGCCATGGTAGTAGTCAATAAACTGCCGGAAACAGAAGCCCCCGAACAAGAGTCTGCTGAAATCGAAAACGAAGATCAACAGCAAGAGAATGATACAAAGACGGAGTAATAAAGATGCCTACATATGACTATGTTTGTGAAAATTGCAACCACTCCTTTGAAAAATTCCAGATGATGAGTGCTTCGCCACTTAGAAAATGTCCCGAATGCTCCAAGATGAAACTTCGCAGACTCATTGGAACAGGTGCTGGTATCATATTCAAAGGCAGCGGTTTTTATGAAACTGATTATCGCAGTGACAGCTATAAACAAGGTCAGACAAGCGAGCAAAAACCTCAAAAAGCCGAAGGTTCATCAGATAAAAAGAGCGATAAGAAGCCTGAAAAGGTGAAATCTGAGACAAAAGCAGAGACCAAAGCCCCTAAAGCTTCTAAAAAAACAAAATAAAGCATATGAGTTACAAACAAATTCGGCCTCAAAGAGGTATCTGAAAGCCGCTTTGAGCCGAATTAACTCTGACACCTGCCAAAATCTCACCTCAAAACCACTCTAAAGTTAGTAAAATACTATAAAAACAAGCCTTAGAGTGATAAAAAAATCTTGACTCTATCGCTTACTATGTTAATCTTATAATGTTATACCGTCGGGTAACTGGACGCCCCGGCAGCACTGATGATATAAAACAAGTTTTTCTTGCAATATGTATTGAAAGGTTGGAATGATGAGTTATAAAGTGGCTTGCGTACTCTCTGTACTTACCGCAATAGTATTATGCGGCTGTAGTGAGGACAAGAGATATTCTTCAATATACACAAAAGAAGTACAAGTAGAAGATGTTACGGCTCCACCATCAGCGATGGAAGTGGATCTGGTCGAAGACCTCTCTGCCAAGCGTGCCGAATATGTCAAAGCTATTAAGATGCTTGAGTCATACTATCAGCAGACAGGCAATTACCGTAAGGGCATGTGGGCAAAACGTGAGCTTGAGCTTCTTGGTCAGGCCCCTCAGTACACTTACGTAGCGGCCGGTCAGGTTGCAAAAGTAAATCTGCGAGCGATTGACTCTATTGAGGCAGCCGACCAGCTTTACGCTGAAGCAGACGACCTTTACGGCACGGCAAGACTGCTCGCACTCATTGGCGACAAGCCAAAACTGCGTCAGGCATTGAGCATGTTCAATCAGCTTATCTCTGATTATCCTACAAGTGACAAAATAGATGATGCTGCTTACAAAGCAGGGCTTATCTACCAGTCATTCAATGATGAAAAGCTCGCGGCAACATATTACCAAAGAGCCTTCCAGTGGGATTCTGAGACTCCCTATCCGGCAAGATTCAAAGCCGCATACCTCATGGACAAAAAGCTTGGCATGAAAGACAAAGCACTTGAGCTTTACAAGGAATCTCTGGCAAAAGAGAATCTTTACGACTCAAATATTGATTATGTCAATATGAGAATCAGAGACCTCACTACGAGCAAAGAAATCTCTGAGGCCAAGACTGAGCTTAAATAAAACAAGGCTTACTTTAAAAACAAATTTGATATCTTAACAGGCAAGCGGCTTTGAGCTCTTGCCTGTTTTTTATGTAATGGAAAAATTCCTTAAAAAAATATCTGATTATATAGAAGCTAACTCTCTTATAGACACTGAAAAGATTGTCGTTGCTTTCAGCGGAGGTGCAGATTCAGCTGCCCTGCTTGATGCATTGTGCCTTCTGAAAGAAAGTGGAAATATAAAGGCAGAGATATTCGCCGCTCACATCAATCATAATCTGCGAGGTAATGAATCCGATGGCGACCAGAAATTCGCAGAAAACTTCGCTTTACAAAGACAGGTAAAAATCAAAAGTGAGAACGTTGATATCGAAACATACTGCCGTGACAATAATGTCTCTACAGAAACAGCCGCAAGAGAACTCAGAAGAAAAGCAATCTGCAAAATCGCCAGCGAATTCGGAGCTAAAACAATAGCCACAGCTCATCACAAGGATGATAATGCCGAGACAATGATCCACAGGCTTAGCCGCGGCACGGGTCTTAAAGGGCTTGGAGGAATCTGGCCGTCAAGAAATATAAACATAGATGGACATCAAATCAGATATATCAGGCCCCTGCTTTGTGTCAATAGGCATGAAATAGAAGAATACTGTAAAAGCCGCGGCATAGACTGGCGACATGACAGCTCAAATGATGAGCTTATCTACACGAGAAATGTAATAAGACACAGCATATTACCCAAGCTTGAAGAAAATTCAGCCAACTGCCTCAGAAATAAGCTTTACAAACTTGCCGACTCAAGCCGCAGACTTTATGAAAAAGTGTTTGAGCTTGCACGATCAGCATGGAATGAAAGCGTATCAATAGCGGAAGATGATGAGGTCGTGATAGAGGCAATATCTTTCAATTTGCTACCGATAATAGTGCGTCAGGAGATCATACGCCTTGCCTACAACAGACTTGGCGGAAGCGAATCAAAGATCACAAGCAGCCATTATGATAATATAATTGAATTTGCTGCAGGTACAGACAGTGCAAAGCTTCAACTGCCCTGTGATATATATTGCTTCAGGGGTTACGGCAGAATAATATTCAGAAAAATAGTAGAACACGGAATCGCTTTTACTATAATTAACTCACCAGGAACATACAAATTCAAAGACAATGAAATTGTTGTCAGCAAAGAATCATTCAACAAAAAAATGTTTAAGGATTTCATCAGAAATAAGAAATCAAATGAGGAATGGTTTGACGCGGCAACTGTAAAACTTCCGATATGCGTACGGAGCAGGGAAACTGGCGACAAATTCCGCCCTATTGGCCAGCGAACACCAAAAAGAGTTGGCAAATTCCTTATAGGTGCAAGAATCGACCATGCACAACGTGCAAAAATCGTGATTTTTGAAGATGACAACAAAAATATCATCTGGATCGCTCCACACAGAGCTTCAGATATAACAAAAATATCCGACGATACACAAGAAGTGTACAAGATTAAAGTTGACAAAATTCAGGATTGAATAAACGTAAAGACGCACAAAAAAACATCTCAATCAGTATTTATAAACTGATATGGAAATAAATAGTAAAGGATAGATTAAAATGTTTACAGAAACAATAACACCAAGATTCGGTGATATAGACGGACTCAGACATATAAACAACGCAGTACTGCCGGTATGGTTTGAGATGGCAAGAAACCCTATATTCAGATTCTTCGTGCCGGACTTGACCGTAAACTATGAGAAATGGAACCTCATTATGGCACGTATTGAGCTGGACTTTGTCGGTCAGCTTATGTACGGCAGCGATGTGGAAGTTCGAACATCAATCGAAAAAATAGGCAACTCTTCTTTCACCGTATATCAGGAAGCATGGCAAAACGGCAAACTTGGCGCAAAAGGCAAGTCTGTATGTGTACACTTCGATTTCAAGGAGCAGAAGTCAAAACGAATCCCACAAGAAATCGTTGAACAATTAAAGCAGCATTTGATTTCATAATTCAAGAATGAGTGAATTTAGAAGACAATCGTATTAAGGAGGTATTTTATGGTTGACAGAAAAGAACGAAATGACCTTATCGCTGCCATAAAAGCATATACAAATAAGGAAATTAACGCTTTTAGATTTGATGATATCATAATGGACGAAATGGAGCCGCATGACGATACAGTTCATGAACTCATACACCTTTTATGGTGTACTTATTCAGACTTCAAAGATTATGAGGTTGATCTAAATTGTTGGGATTTTTATCAAAGAACAATCTTGCTGCTTGAATCTGATGCTAAATTATCAGTTATTTCCAATAAAACTTGGAACATAAGACAACTGTTAGCTGCAATATCATTCGGAATATATCTTTATATCGCCTTGCAAATAGGATGGGATTTTGATCTATTTAAACTATTGTTTCCAATTGGGTTAACATCAATATTACTTCATAAGTGGAGCCAAAAATCCAAAGAAAGAAAGTACAAAGAAGAAATGGATAAACAGCCTGTAAAAGCAGAAACATTTCCTTTTGCAAGTTTATCTGAATTACGAAAGACACGGTCTAAAGTCACAAAATTCAAAAAAGATGTATTGCCTTACGAATTGAAAAGAAAAACTTATACTGCAAAACAATCCAGTAAAAGCCTTTTGCGAAAAACCTTGGATATGATTTCAGAGAACGCATATATAATACTTTGGGCTATGTTCTCTCCTTTCATGTTAGTATACCAAATTTTTCCAGATTCAGAGAAAACCTACAGAGTTATACAATAAAACTGTAAATATTATATCAATTCGTGTCTTCTGAAATTACCAGTGAATTTCACATCGCCGTCAAAGATTCCTGTAGTTGTATCGAATAGCTGGGGCAGTTCTTTAATCTCACTGAGAGAATCTGACATATTTACATCGCCAAGACTTGCAAACAGTTTTGGTGCAATATATACAACCGCTTCATCAGCGATTCCCTTACCAATAAACGAGCTTATAACCTTCGCCCCGCCTTCAACAAGCAATCTCTGCACGCCGCTTTTACCAAGATTCTCAAGCAGCTGATGCAAATCACATCTACCATCATCGTCCGCATCAACCGCCAACACCTCAGCTCCAAGCTCCACTATCTTTGAGGCCTTTTCCATATCATTATCGAAAGCCTTCTTAGTTGTAACAATCAGAAGGTCGGCATCTTGTATCGTACCAAACATTTTAAGATCAGTACGTATCCTGAACTTACTGTCAACAACAATCCGAAGAGGGGTTCTGCTTTTTGCTGGTCTTGCCGTAAGCAGAGGGTCATCAATCAAAGCCGTTTCAATGCCTACAAGTATCCCCTGACAACTTCGTCTGAGCTTATGAACATCTTTTCTGCTTGCCTCATTTGATATCCATCTCTGGTCTTCGGGCAAACCGGCCGCCGATAACTTGCCGTCAATCGTCTGCGCCCATTTGAGCACAACCCACGGCAGAGATTTTGTGGAATGTTTTATAAAAGCGGGGTTGAGCAAACGTGCCTTTTTTTCGCAAAGCCCGATACTCACCTTTATTCCCGCATCTTCAAGCATCTTCACACCCTTGCCGGCAACTTTGTCACTCGGATCAAGCATGGCAATCACAACCTTGGAAATACCGGCCTTGATAATTGCCTCAGCACAAGGCGGAGTCTTGCCGTGATGACAGCATGGCTCAAGAGTAACACACATCGTTGCACCGGCAGGATTATGTCCTCTTTTGCGGCAATCCGCCAGAGCATTGATCTCCGCATGCTCCTTACCATAAGTCTTATGCCAGCCTGAGCCAATCACATTACCATCAGCATCAACTATAACACAACCAACCATTGGATTAGGCTCAACATTGCCAAACCCTCTTGCGGCAAGTTCGAGAGCCATCTCCATATACTGCTTATGTTTCATAATAAACTTTACCTGCTCCCTTGCGCTGCGTTATTAATTTCTGTCAACGGCTTCTGCAATTTTCCTCACGCTCGCCATAGTCTTTTTGAGAACCTCCGGTGTTATAGACTGTGCTCCATCTGAAAGCGCATGCTCTGGATCAAGATGGCACTCAACCAAAAGGCCGTCAGCTCCAGCAGCAACAGCCGCCCTGCACATCGCAGGAACCATATACGAATGCCCCGTGCCGTGTGAAGGATCAACAACAACCGGCAAGTGCGTCATTTCATTAAGAGCCGGTACTGCTGCAAGCGGCAGAGTATTTCTTACATACTCCTCATAAGTTCTTATACCACGCTCACAGAAAATAACTTCTCTGTTGCCGGCATTGATAATATATTCACCGGCAAGAAGCCATTCGTCCAAACGAGAACACAAGCCACGTTTGAGTATAACAGGCTTATTAACTTTACCTACAGCTTCAAGCAGCGGATAATGCTGCATGTTTCTTGCACCTATCTGCAACACATCAGCGTACTCAGCCACAAGTTCAACAGTGTCAAGGCTTACAACCTCTGTAACAATCGCAAGACCTGTTCGCTCTCTTGCCATTGCCAGCATCTTAAGTCCCTTTTCCTTATGCCCCTGAAAGCTGTAGGGACTGGTTCTGGGCTTATAAGCGCCGCCTCTGAAACCTATGCAGCCGGCATCCTTGACAAGCTCAGCAGTACGTAAAAGCTGATCTAAATCTTCAACAGCACACGGGCCGGCAATCACACCAACCTCTTTGCCGCCAACAGGGAACTTATCAGGTCCAATTTTAATTTGCGTCTTTTCCTTACGCACTTCTTTCGAAGCCAGTTTATAAGGAGCAAGGATAGGAACGACACGTTCAACCTGAGGTGCATTCTCTATCGCTTCACGCTCTACCGATCTTTTATCACCAATACACGCAATCACAGTACGGTCTGTACCGACAATGATGTTCTCACGCAATCCAAAATCATGAACCAGCTTTACAACGTGGTTAATACTATCCTTCGTCGCATCCGGTTTCATTACGATAATCATTTTATTCTCTCCAGAAATATGTCAATACCGCCGCGAAATCGCCGGTATTATAATTTTAATTAGTCAGCGTATCCGTTAGGATGATCGTTGTGCCATTTCCAGGCGGTCTCAACAATCTTCTCAAGATCAGTCCACTTCGGTTGCCAAAGAAGCTCTTTTCTTGCTTTTGAAGCATCGGCAGTGAGTACCGCAGGGTCGCCTGGGCGTCTGTCAGCTTCTGTGACTTTGAAATCCTTGCCGGAAACTTTCTTTACTGTCTCGATAACTTCACGAACCGAATAGCCGTTACCGTTGCCAAGATTATAGAACTGCTCACTCAAATCGCCAAGTTTTTCCAAAGCCAGAAGATGGGCACTGCAAAGGTCTTCAATATGAATATAATCCCTTACGCATGTTCCATCCGGCGTATCATAATCGCTGCCGAAAATCTTGATATCCTCACGCTTGCCCATCGCTGCCTGTATGATAAGCGGAATGAGGTGTGATTCAGGCTTATGGTCTTCACCAAGCTTGCCGCCGTTACCGGCACCGCATGCGTTAAAATATCTCAGAGCCGCATAGTTGAGTCTTCCTGTCTGGCTCTGGAACTGACACATTCTCTCAACAGCCCACTTGCTCTCACCATACGGATTTATTGCCTTCTTTGGCAATGTCTCTACGATAGGTACAACCTCCGGCATGCCGTAAGTCGCTGCTGTAGAACTGAATACAAACTTATTCACACCTACAAACTCCATCGCTCTGAGGAGATTATGTGTATTACAGAAATTGTTGTGGTAATAACCAAGAGGGTCGGCAACGCTCTCGCCAACCTCAATAAAAGCGGCAAAATGCATGACCGCATCTATTTTTTTATCGCGGAGAACGCGAACAAGCTTATCATAATCAGCCAAATCGCCATAAATAAATTCAGCGCCATCAACGATAGCTGCTTTATGACCTTTGCTGAGGTTATCATAAACAAATGGATTATGCCCGCTGGCTGCAAGCATAGCCGTCATATTACTGCCGATATAACCGGCACCACCACATACAAGTACATTCATTCTTTATTATCCTTGAATATTGCAAAACCTGATTTAGTAATAAATCAATAATTATCCACTATATACAATCAATTGTCAACCATCTTATGTATCAATTCGAGCATCCGATCAAGCAGTTTAGCTTCGGGAACGGTAGCAATTTTCTTGCCCTTTGAGTATAAAAAGCCCTTCTGATTAGCCGCACAAACAGCAACATCGGCGTCTGCCGCCTCACCCGGACCATTTACTATACATCCCATAACTGCAACTTTGACAGGGCTTTGTATTCCCTTGATTGCCTTTCTTACCTTCTTTGCCAGCGAGACGACATCAACCATGCACCTGCCGCAGGTAGGACAGACCACAAGCTGAGGCTCATTTTTCTCAAATAATCCCACGGCACTGAGTATATCCTGAGCCGCAGCAATCTCCGCTACCGGATTACCCGCAAGACTAACCCTTATTGTATCACCGATTCCCTCATTAAAGAGAGTTCCAAGTGCTACGGACGAAGGTATGATAGCATCTTCCGGCAAACCGGCATGAGTAAGGCCGATATGAATCGGGTATTCAAAATTCTCCGAAAACGCCCTGTTGACCTCAACTGTTCGAATGACATCAACACTTTTAGCACTTATCACGATATTATCAAAGCCGTTCTTCTCGAAAAGACGCACATACTTCGTCATCTCTTTGACCATGAGAGAGACGCGTTTTTTCTCGGACACATCGCCTGCCTTAAGGTCTCTGATGCTGGCCTCATTAATACCGATACGCATTGCTATTTTATGGGCTTTGGCACATTCAATTATCTGCTTCACATCCTTGGGATCCTTGATATTACCCGGATTTAAACGTATTTTTGATGCACCCGCCTCGATAGCCTCTATCGCTCTGTCACGTGAAAAATGAATATCAGCAACGACAGGAATAGCAACCTTATCGATTATTTTTGCCAAAGCCTCAGTATCGGCTTTAGTAGGCACGGCAATCCTGATTATATCACAGCCGCACTTCTCCAACGCCCTGACCTGACGAACAGTGGCCGCGACATCGGTTGTCGCTGTCTTTGTCATCGACTGGATCGCAACTTTATATCGATTACCTATTTTTATATCGCCAACAGTGGCGGTTTTCACCTTGTTTCTCTTTATCATATTCTGCCTTAATATAAATGAAAAATATTCCCGCATTATTGGCAAATCTGCACATATTGAAATTTTGACAAATAAAAAAGCGGGTTATGGATAAGTATATCCATAACCCGCTTAAAGTCCAATCGTTATGTTTTAAATTTTTCTTATAAGCCCCACGACAACCCCTCTTACTTCACAATTCCTCGTAAGAATAGGCTGAAAGCTGTCATTTGCCGGCTGCAACCTTATATGATCCTTCTCTTTATAGAAACGTTTGAGAGTTGCCTCTGTGCCGTCAACTATAGCGACAACCACATCTCCATTTCGCGGCTGAGAACTCTGCTTGCACACCACATAATCACCAGGGCAGATATTATCATTTATCATGCTCTCTCCAGAAACCTCCAAAGCGAAGGTGTTACCGGCACTCACAGCAAACTCTGTTTCAAGGGAAATCCTGTCGCAATCTTCAATCGCCTCACTCGGCAAACCGGCATTAATCATACCGACAAGCGGTAGCCCTTCCTCAATAGCTTCAGAATCCGAAACAAACGGCTCATCGCTTACTTCCTCGAGAAGCTCTATCGCTTCTTCAGTGAGCTTCAAAGAGCGGGCTTTGCCCCGAGAGGCACACAGAAAACCTTTTTCTTGGAGTGCGGCGCAGTGCTCGAACACGGTGGCGCGGCTCCTTTGAAGCAGATCCGCCAGTTCCTGCATCGTTGGCGAATACGGCTTGTTCTGCTGATAATGATAAAATATCTTTAGTATTTCCAGTTTTACCGGCGTTATATTCACGGCTGTCATGCCTTTCAAAAGAGTTATGCTCGTCTGCTACATCATCACCACCCGCGCAAACGGGGAGTCTGTAACTGATAGATTTTATTATATACTTGATCGTTTCGGCTACAGGTGTAAAAAAGCCCTCTGAATTATGATTATACTCAGGAGTATAATCCATCTGATAATCACCGCCGGGGCCAAACTTGCATAGTGGTATATTTGTTTCTGTTCCAAGACTCATATTCCGTGTCTTTCCTAATAAAAACAACAAGTTATCCTTAACTACAGAGATGATTATAACATAAAGAGAGAACATTCCAAACAAAAACCGAACGAATTTTGAATTTTGTTCGGTTTTTGACAGGTTAACACATACAACCTGAACGCAAATCGTTTAATTTCAGAGAATTAAAAAAAGTGATTTTCTGACAACTTTTTTTAAAAATCAGAAAACAATTCATCTAAATCAAGGTCGCAAACGAATAAAAAATCGTTATCTGCCTCAAGATTACCGACGAAACTCTTGAATAATGCGCAACTATTCATATAATATATTTATTACGTTATCGTTACCGTTAGACCTTTATTGGAGCCCTAATGCCTGGTAAAAAAGTAAAATCAGGAATGAAAGACATTGCAAACAGGCTTAACATCTCTGTCACAACAGTAGGCAGAGCTTTTTCCAATGCAACAGATATCAGCCCTGCAACAAAAGAACGGATATTCAAATTAGCCAAAGAACTTGATTACCGGCCAAACCTCAACGCACGCGCTCTGGTACAGCAGAAAACAAGTACCCTTGGTCTGGTCATCTGCAATGTAAGTAACCCTATCATGGAAGGTGTTATTCGGGACGTAGAGGATTCGGTCAGCAAAGAAGGATACCGTCTCAATCTTGCTATAAGTCACGGCGAACCCAAAAGAGAAAGAGACATTGTCAACGATATGCTCTGCAGACGCATTGATGGCGTTATAATTCATCCCCACTGTCTTGAAGGTCGAAGTGAAGCGGTTGAGAGCCTCCTGGAAACCAAAACTCCAACCGTGGTTTTAGGCAACTATACTCACTCAGCCGTCAGCCAGGTCGGCATGGACCTTTTTACAGCCGGATACGAGATAACTTCCCATCTTCTCGATCTCGGGCACAAAAAGATAGCATGTATAAACGAGCTGCCGGGCGATCCGCGATTCAAAGGATATATAAAGGCCTGTGAAGAAAGGTCTATAATAATAGACGATGAATTGTCTTACTATCTCCCTGTACGTGCCAGAAGCGGTATAGATATCTGCCGAGATATTATTGAGAAGAAATCCACTGCCGTATTCGCGATCAGTGATGCGTTGGCAGCAACAATACTGGAAGGCTTCAAACTTCTTGGTATCAAAGTACCTGATGATATAGCATTGGCAGGCTGCGGAAATGATCGCTACAGCAGCGTAATGGGTCCAAGCCTAACCAGTTACGGCTTCCCATACCACAACCTGCCGCGCCACCTGACCAACTTTATACTGGAAAAGATAGATTACCCCGAATCGACCATAAGAAGCGCCGTGCTAATAGGTAAACTCATACCGAGGGAATCTACATTGGGAATCGGAACGCCGCTAATCCACACAGATCAAACCAAACCCAATTTCTAAGCTACTTTCACCTGAGCCACTCGTTAGCAAATATGCTGAAATCCCCGAGGTTCACATAGCAGTCTTTATTAAAATCTGCGGGTATTTCGTATAAACAACGCTCACCCATTGTAAATTCTACATCATCTCCATTCCACAAGATACTGTCAACTGAGTCGGGCCATTGGATCTCGATCAAAACCTCATCAACATTTCTTGTAATTAAAACTGACGGCTTAGGCTGTTCGATAGACCGCGGAGAAAAAACTGTTACAAAACGAGGATTGACAGAACTGCAAACCGCATTCAACTTCGGATATTGAGCAGGCGTTCCTTTAAGAGGCAGATAATAACCACTGCTTAAAGACACAGGCATATCAGCACCTATCTGAATATCCATACAAAACTGAGAAGACGCCTCCGGAGTCGAGAGAGCCTGATAGAGCCCATTTTCAATTCCGTTCAAAACGATCTCTGTATCCGGTGCCCCTATCATCTGCCAATTAAATTCATTTGATGAGACACCTTTATAAATATCATCAAGTACAACCATATATGCAGGAGTAGTTACAGACGCTCTTATAAACAATGCATGTCTCAAGGCCTTATCAACAATACTCTCATCACGATTGTACGCCGGCTCACAATCGGCTACTGCATAAGCATAAAAGAACCTGTCTTCATATTTGGTGATTACACCATTAGTTCCGATAGCATTGCCCGACACAGCCTGACCTTCACCATTCACAAGAATGCAGCTGTGATCAACGGTCTGCCCTCTTTCAAGCGGAACCCGTGAATTAGAATAACCAGGATCAACCGCCCATTGGTATCCAAGACCATAAATATTGAAATGACCCTTATCGGCCTGATTATGAGTTCCGCCGGGAGCATGGTAGAACTGCCCCGCTTCGATCGAAAACATCACATCTTCCGTTTCCCAACCGCTTCGAAATATTGCAAGCCCCCTACCGGTAAAATGCTCACCTGTCTTCATATATTCAAGCTGAGGGTTCTGTGGTACAAGAGCAATATTCCACTGAGGCAAAAGTCTTACCGGATTAAAGCCACCCTGATGATAGTCAGAAGTCCATGTAGTCTCGGCATCTTGCCAGAGCTTCTCAAGAAGGTTGTCCTGATAATAGCCTGCAAGATATTTAAGAGCAGGATCGAGAGTTGAGGAATAAAGAGCGTCATTTCTTGCTTCGAAAACTTTACTTCCGGGAAGCCTGATCATAGCAAGGAAATCAGAAGCATTCTGCAATCTTGAACCAGCAAGCAGATCAACACCTTCATTTCGCATCAGTGCCGCAGCAAAAGGGGTAGAATTAGAAAGGCCATATTGCATATAATAATGTCCTTCGCAATAAGCGCCCTGTTGGTCAAAAGAATTTTCAAACCAGAAACTCACGCGTTCGCTGCAAACATCAAGCCAACCCTGGTACAATTCAGGATAAGTATCTTTAACAGCAATCGCGGCAAGCCCCGCACCTCCGTAACCGACACCCATGAAGTTGTGATAATATCTTCCGGAAATATTATCAGCGACAGTCCATTCAATATAATCTCTCGCTTTCTGTTGAACTCTCTGCTTTTGTCCGACTGTCATCGCCGAAGAAAGCCAGTCGTATCCAAATGCAATTGCCCTCATCATATCAAGAGACCTGACACTTGCAAGTACTCCTTCCTCAGGTTCATAATCAATAGCAGCATCGAGTATTGCAGCACCATGCATGCCTATCATATAATCGCCGGTTATCTGATAGACAAATCCTATAGGTTCTATCCAAGAATAAACGTCCCGACCAAACCATCCGGTATCTTCCGGATCAGTAAAAAAAACTCCCTGAGGGTCAACATAAAGAGAATCAGAAGGATCACAATACCTCTCAACCCTCTGCCTGATAGAATCCCAGTAAGGCTTCAGTTCAGGCGATTCCACCGCCACCCGTAACTCAGCAAGATCTGATGATTCAAATAGAAGGCAAGGATTTGAAGCATGCAAATTTTGCAGCAAAGTAAGAGTGACAATTATGATCGTTAGTTTTTTCAATAGAAACCAAATAAATTTCGAAAGTGTTTAACCGCCCGTAATAAGACGGCTAAACACTTTCTACCAAATTATTGATCAATTAAGATTTACGCAGTCGATAATTTCAGGGTCGGTACAAACCATCCAGTTCTCAGCCAAGACCGCAAAATCCTCAAGATTTACCTTACAATCGTTATTAAAGTCTGCCGGATAGACACCATTTTCACCGCATCCGTTTTCAGCTATCAGTCTTGCCGTATTCCAGTTTGTAATAACAGTAATACCGCCGTTGAAATCATACAGCAGAGTATCTGCGGATGAACCGCCGTCATAGTCCACTACAATGAAACCAATGCCGTGCATCTGAGCTGCCACCGGTGTTATACCAAGCTCCGACCATGGCATTGCGATCTCAACAATATAGCCGTCCGCCAATACCTGCCCGGCTAACAAAGCACCGGGTAATGTCATACCGCTACCCTCGTGTTTATATAACTGCGGCCCGTTACTTCCAGAGTCCTGAGGCACGATATCATATATCGGTGCATTTTCAAATATTACCGACGCCGCATCATCATAGGGATTCAAACAAACCTGGAATGCATCCTGACTGTTGAAAGGTCCCGGAGCACTCTGAAGCCATTGAAGATTGTCATCATAAACACGGGCAACAATATACAAATACTGCTGATCCCATTTGACGTAAATATCAGCACTGAGATCACTATCACTCAAAGGAGCATTGTTTACTGTTGATGCAATATCGGGATAATAAAATGGTATCTCAAGTGCATCGTCCCATTCAGCGGCCCCGATAGTTCCATCGACACTTACTGACGATACAGAATATGGTAAAGAGTATTCTACTGCATTACATAGAGCTGCCGTAAAAAGCAGGATCATAATTGATAATATGCGTTTCATAATTATTCCTTTCTGTATCTATGAGATTAATAAACAAAACCACAAGCAGGATCTTCAGGCATAGAGCAGTCAAGCCAGTAAGAGGCAAACTCTTTGAGATCACCGGCATCAACGATACAATCCTGATTCAAGTCGGCAATACTGTAACCCCATAAACCGCATAGATCGCCGAGAATTGATATCTCTACCTGATCTATTCTGCCGAGAAAAGGTCTTGCACCCGGTGAACGTGTACAACTAATCCAGATATCACCACTGACATCAAGCAATGCTCCTACCGACTCCTTGGTAACTGTTGCAGGACTGCCGCCTTTAGGAGTTATAGTCATACTCATAAGACCACTCTCAGAATCTACAGACGCCTCAACATGATTCCAGACACCTACCGAAATGACCGGATTAAGCTGATGCACTCCACCACTTGAATCTGTCACATAGAAATAGAGCCTGTTGCCACTGCTTCGTCGAAGTCTCAGCTCAAACGGCCAATTTGCATTTCCGGCTGTCACAAGTGTCTGATCGCTGGCAATGTCACCTGCATGATAAAACCAAAAATCGATATTTACTGAATCATATCCTTCCCACGCATCCTGAGCATAGGCATAATCGTTGCCATCGAATATTAAAGCTTCACCGACTGAATCTTGACCGGAGCCATCTGCCCCCATAGTCGGCAGGAAATTCGGATCAGCCGGAAGAGCAAGGTCATTGTTTCTTTCCGGGAAATTAGTATCATCATCCTCTATCCAATATTGTGAATCTTCAAATAGATCCGCATAATCCATATGCCACAGGGCAACTGTTCTTGCACCATCTGTAACTGCCGGAAGTACAGACATCTTAAGCTCGGCTATATTACCGTTAAAGCTGTTTACGCCGGGGCTTCTGCATCCCATATAAACCCTTCCGCTCTCCTGAATAAGAGCACCTTCATATGCTGTCACTGCGGATAAAGTGGATTCGCCGTCAGGTGTTATATCGAGCGTGATCTGACCGTTATACGGGTCTATCTGCACAACAACGTGATTCCATACACCCGCAGTATAAAGCTGCTGAACCTGATAAACGCCCTGATCGGTGTGAACATAGAAATAAACCCTGTTGCCGCTGCTTCTTCTCAAACGCATCTCCCACGGTTGACCGGAATAATCAGGCAAATCACCGACAGAGAGCAATGTCTCATCCTCTCCTGTGACCATATTCCCCAGGCGGAAAAACCAAAGCTCTATCTTAAGAGAATCATAGTTGCCGTAATTACCTAATACGTAAGTAAAAGCACATTGCCCCCCGCTGAATACAAGCGACTCACCATCTACGCTGAAAGTTGGGTAAGAGCTTGGAGTATTGACTGTATCACCAAGAGCAATATCATTGTCTCTGCCGGGATTGAGCGTATCTATATCCGCTACCCAGCTTCGCGTAGCTGTCTCATAATAGCTTGACTCATTCATCTGCCACAAACCTACGGTCAGGCGATCGTCATTGAATTGAGACCAGGCACACTGGCAGAACAGCACACCTACAATTAACGCCAATAATGACTTATTCATAATCTACCTTAATCCTTTCTTGAATCACAAAACACTTAAAAATTTCAATTAACGGAATATCAATGTGAAGCGGGATTTCGAAGAGGATGAAACGCCTTACCGCTCATCTGCTGGTCAGGAGAATCACCAAGCCATGGCCACTGCCCTGCTTTACACACATCGATCGAATCAGTATGTCCGTCAGCCATAAGGAAATTACATTTTGAACTCCCGTGATTAGGCGCAGGCCCATACATATTCGATCTGCTTTCACCATACTGAGCCATATCCCCGCCAAGCCAGCCATACTCGTACGCAGAAGGATGCGGGTTCTCATAGCTCATCCACCAGCCGCTGTTTGTATTGGGGAACAGATTACCTACTTTATCAGAACTCAGATCCGAAATGATCGGCAGGTTGGAAGGCTGTTGAATAGCATCAAAACGCTTCCACCAATCTGTATCTGCATAATTGGGACGCCCTAAAAAGAAATAATTAAAACCGTAGAGTCCTATGGCAGTCTCTCCGTCATACTGTTTCATGTATTTTTCCATGTTAGGACAGCGAAATCCATCATACGCATAGCTGTCACCCTGCTGCTGGTCGTAAAAATCCTTTACTCGCATATGCCACCGATAGTAACCGTCAGAATGCAGACTTTTCTCTTTACCTATCGCATAAGAAGGCGGCAATTTGCTGTCATAGGATTGACGATAAAGCTGCAAAGCCATGCCGAGATCTTTCTGCCTTGTTGAGCATATAGTCTTTTTGGCATTTTCCCGAACCTTACCCAAAGCAGGCATAAGAATTGACATTAAAACAGCTATGATAGAAATAACTACAAGTAACTCTATCAGCGTAAAACCTTTAATTTTTGTATTTTCTCTATTCATTTTTCACCTGTTTTTGTTAAGACAACAGAAGCTTCCGCATTCCCCACAGCAGAAATGTCGATTATATCTTCACGAGTCTCCCATTTTACAGACAGACTCTTATTTTTCATTTTCACATCAGGCACGTTGCCGTTTAAGACAGGTATCATAATTGCGGTGAACTCAGGATTCACGGCATCGCAATCTGCCCTGAGTCTCAGATACTCGATATTTCCATCTGTAAATACGCCTCTCTGAGTATAAAGTTTGGGTTTTGCACTGGAAAACACTTTCACAAGCATCTTAATATCTTCTTTCTGCTCGCGGAAGATATTCATACCGCCAGAACACCGACCTTTCTCTGCCTGAACAAGTACTCCCTCCGGAATATCAGATGATCCAGGCATCCAGTCTGCATCAGGACTCACTAATACCTGGTCAAGCTTGGCACCGGTCTCCCGAACATAAAACTCAACAGTGTTACGTCCTTTTTTCAACTTGAATTTAAGGGCTGGATTGTTCGGTTTTTCAGTAACAACTCGCCATTTCCATACACCTCCGGTAGTGTTGAAATGCCAGTGGTATATCGGAGAATTATTAACCCGAACTTTAAATGAATTGTCAGCGGCATCCTTCGAACTCACTCTTGCCCACACATAATAAATTCCCGACTCTTCTGCATTAATATCTATGACTACCTTTCCATCAGCCGGTTTGTCTTTTTCGCTGCTTAAGTACACACCTCCTGAAGCAGAGGCCGGTTTTATCATAAAAAGACCGTTTTCGCTGTCTGTTTCGACATCCATTCCTGTTTGAGTATGCATTTGCCAGTTATATAAATTGATACCATCATCTTTCCGGATATCATCAGTCACGACTGCATATGCCGGCATCTCACCTTCCCCCCGGATGAACCATGTATGTCTGAGAGCTTTCTCAACATCAACTCCGGCATCCCCTTCGTTGTTATGCCGATACGCTTCCGCACAATCACTCAGTGAATATCCAAATTGGTCACTATTATAGTATTTCAGAATTTTGCCGCTGGTTCCAAGGCCTGCACCGCTGAGAGCCTGCCCCTTACCATTGATCAAAACGCAGTTATGAGCGATGGTTTGCGCTCTGCCTTCCGGCTCTTTGTTGTTTGCATAAGCACTGTCAACAGCCCAGCGATACCCTCCGCCATAGAAAGTAAAATGTCCTTCATCCGCCTGATCATGTATTACGGCATAATAAGCTCCCGCTTCAACAGAAAACATCCAGTCTTCTTTCTGCCACCCGGTACGCCAGATACACAGTCCTCTTTGGGTGAAATGCTCTGCCAGAGGCAACTCTGCCTCACAGGGCGATTTGGCCGCGACATCATTATGCCATATTATACTCCATACGGGATAGCCGCCGCCACACTCTTCCCAAAGCCACTTATCAAGCCCGCTGTTGCATCTTTTAGCCAGCAAAAGAGGTGAAAGCCGCGGACCATCATAATTAGAGTCGTTCCTCGCATCACCCACACATTCACCGGGCAGCAAGCTCATAGCATAAAATCTTGAGACATTTTTCAGGTTTGTATCGTAAAGATCTTTTATGCCGTTTCGCTTTAATGCTTCAACGAACAGTAACCCGTTTGAAAGCCCGTAATTAGAATAAGAAATGCCTTCAACATATGCTCCTTGCCGATCGAAAGCACTGTTAAGCCATCTCTCTTCAATTTTGGCAAGCTCTCGTATCCATTTTTTTGACTGCTCAGGATATACATCACTTATCGCAATAGCTATCGCACCGGCGGAACCAACGGTAACACCGTTATAATTATGGTATCTGAACCACCATGTTTTAGAATTATCAGCTTCTTTTATTGTATGCTCAACATATCCCCTGCACACTTTTGCGACAAAACGCCTCTGCTCATCAGTCATCGCCTGTGAAAGCCAGTCATACCCGATGGCCAGTCCTCTCATCATATCACCTCGCCCACCGGCAAAGATATAAGACACAACCGGATGATCAACTGGGTACATATGCGCAACCTGATCAAGAATTCTTACACCGTTATCAGAATATATTTGCTCACCGGTCATTTGATATGCGAACCCGATAGCCTCCATCCACTTTGCAAAAACCCTTATAGTACCGTGAGAACCTTTTGATGTAGGATTTTTGACAACAAGTGCATCTATTTTATCAAAGTCAACGTATGAAGAGGAATTTGTATCACAATAACCTGACGCCTCTTTTAAAACGGTCTGAAAATATTCTTTACAACAATCACTTCCAACCCGCTCCTTCAGTTCGGCAATGTCGCCTGAATCGAAAAACAACACCGGCCCGGCGTAAACATTTAAAAAAGTGATAAGCAGAAACAGTATAAGGTATTTTTTCATAGTCACAGCTTTGCTCATAAATTAAACCACATCGTCAAATCAAACACGATATCCTATAACACTATAATATCAAACGGTAACGTTAACGTCAAGAAAATTCAAAAAATCTCAAATAGATACATATAGTCATTAATTACAGACACTTACGCTTAAAAAACTGATTTATTCATGCAAAAATATTTGTCGGTATCGTTACCGGTAGTTCATATCAAACACGCAGAACTAACAAAAAAAGACAAATTTCATAAGCGTAAACTTGACTTTGCACCGGCAATTGTTAGAATACGCTCCTCTTTTAAGAGCTTGTAACGGTGGATATAGCTCAGTTGGTTAGAGCACGAGTTTGTGGCACTCGGGGTCGTGGGTTCGAATCCCATTATCCACCCTTTAAGTATAGCACGCTTATGGCGTGCTTTTTTTGTTTATGGACACCCTTGCAAATGCATTGCTGCAGCGAGCTTTAATTGACATTTGCTGATTCGGTGTTATAATTTACTTACTGATGCTTTACGAATATAAGCTGAATGGATCGTAAGGCGTAAATATTTGATTATTAGTGATTTAAGGAAAAGAACTTGGAAGACGTTGGATGGTTATTTATCCAGACGGCAGTTTGTATATGTTTTTCGCTATTTTTTTCTGCCAACGCTTCTGCGTTGAGGTCATTCTCAAGACGAAAACTTCAGGAAGCATTCAAACAAAAGGATAAGGAAGAGGTTTTTGAGAAATTCACATCAAGCTCAGAAAACCTGCTTTATGCATGTAAGACCTACCGGTTAGTTTTTAACACACTTCTGATAATCGTATTCGTTCGTGCTTTTGAAAATCATGGTGATAATTCCTCACCTATGCTCAATTATCTTTGGGTAAGCCTTATAAGTTTGTTCCTGCTTCTCTCCTCTTCACTTGCTATTCCTTATGCTTGGGCAAAATATGGCGGCGAGGTTCTTCTGAGCCATACTTATCCAATACTCAAAATTTCAACTGCACTTATAAGACCTCTCATTGAATTTTTCGGATTTTCTGACAAAGTCATAAAGCGTCTCTCCGGTTATCAGGAGCTGAGCGAAGAAGAAGACCGTGAGGAAAAACACGATGAGCTGATGGAGGTCGTAGAGCAAAGCATGGCCGATGGCGTTGTGGACAATGAAGAACTGGAGATGATTGAAAATGTCCTTGTTCTCGATGAAACTACAGCCGGTGAAATAATCACGCCAAGAACCGAACTTGTTGCCGTGGAAACCGGCAGCAGCCTCAACGAAGTACTCGAAAAGATCATCGGAGCCGGCCACTCAAGGCTTCCCGTATATGAAGACAGAATCGATAATATACTTGGCTTGGTTTATGCTAAGGACCTTCTTGCCGAAATAGGCAAAAAGACAGAGCAATTCCAGCTTAAGGATTATATACGCCCCGCTTACTTCATACCGGAAACAAAGTCCCTGCGTGAGCTGCTTCATGAATTCCAGAACAAGAAACAGCACATTGCGGTTGTTCTTGATGAGTACGGCGGAGTTGTAGGTATTGTCACGATTGAGGACATCCTCGAAGAGCTCGTTGGTGAAATCGAAGATGAATACGAAAAGAAGAGCCCGGCCAGCATCAAAGTTATCGATGCAGACAAGGTTCTTGAGCTTGACGCCAAAGTATACGTTGAAGATCTAAACAGTGAGTTTGATGTTAATCTCCCCGAAAACGAGGATTACGATACTGTTGGCGGCTTCGTGTCATCTTATCTTGGCTATATACCCCAAAATGGCGAGCTGTTCGATTACGAGAATCTCAGGTTCAGAGTGCTTTCTGCCGAGCCGAGAAAAATCAACAGGCTCAGAATAGAAAAACTCAAAATAGAAACTGCTTTATAAAAGAAGCCAATAAACCTTTGAGCAAAGAGATACCATGCACATAAAGGACCAGGCTATTTGCATAAAAAAGGTGGACTACTCCGACTCCTCACAGATACTTACTCTGTTTTGCAGGGAAAACGGCAAACTAAACGCAATAGCAAAAGGAGCCCGCAGACGCAAATCCTCTTTCGGCTCTCCAATAGGGCTTTTCTCTGTAGGAAACATCGTATATCTGCCTCCCGGCGGCGGCTCATTGGCAACTTTAGCGGAATTTGACCATCTGCCGCTGTTCACAAGAATGCGGAACAGTCTTCTGGCAATGAACGCCGGCACTATGATGTGCGAGCTTATCAACCTACTAACTGACCAATGCGATCCGCACCAGGGCCTTTATGACAACTTCATAATATTTCTTGAAAACATCAGCTCCGAAGGTTCACAGGAACACAAAATCGCATTGCTTATAGTGTTTCAACTCAACCTGCTTGGTGAGATTGGAACTGCTATGCCGATTAAAAATTGCGGTAATTGCGGGCAGAAGCTGAATGGATCAAAGGACGTGTACTTCTGTGCAGAAACCGGCGGCTTCATATGCATGGATTGCGAGCCAAGTTTCGCTGACAAATTCAGGGTTTCGCCGTTGGTGGTCGAGGCAATTACAACCCCGCAGAAATTGGAAACAGTTGATAAAAAGACCTTGTGGGAAATAGAAAGAATGCTGATACATCATTTTGCATATTCTCTCCATAAAATGCCAAAAACAGCTTCTTTCTTCCTCAGTCAACTGTCTCAGTAAATCGCGGTACTGACTCTACACTACCCACCTTCAACAGTACCGCGACTGTGAAGGAGCGGGTGAGTGTTCGTCCGTGCCTGTCCGTGTGGGTTTAAAACGTAAAAAGCCTTCAGAGACGAACCCTTGAAGGCTTTGTAAATTCATAGTTGTAGATTTATAACCATAAAAGCGGCTTGTCTTACTCACCTATGCCGCTCACTTGTTTTTATTTCTTCTTTCTTTTCTTACTTTGTACAATCGTTCTGTGAAGCCGCCATTGGTTTCAAAATCATTAGCGAGCCGATTTACCTGTTTGTTGAGCAGATAGATTTCGAGATTCAGCAGAGACAGCACTGCGTTGGCCACTAAAATTGCAGATTTCAAGGACTTACACGGACTATCACAGACAAACACTTTTTTCTCCTGCTCTATCCATTGCGTAAAGCCCTCAATACTATCGCAACGAATACTCTTGAAACGAGTAAGAGTTGGATTATCAGGCTCCAATATCGGCAGGTTTCTCTGACGCAGAAAATCTTCATAATCCAGCTTTAACTCTTCCAATGAAGCCCTTGCCACATTAGTAAGCTTAAGCTCTGTCTTTTTTGATGTAGCTGAGGCAACGGAGCCTTCTGCGATGTTCTGCACGCCGCTGCGAGCCGCCTGCACCATTTGATCTTTAGTACGACTAAACCTATCAATATACCTATCACAAAACCTGACAGTTATATCATAAATTAGTTGTGAAATCTGAAAACTTTTAAGATTTCGATACCCTCCATGAGGTAAAATCAGTTTCTCCTTATCATCCATAGAAGATAATATACAACAATCACCAAAAAATTTCAAGCCTGAACTTGTGTCTGTCCGTGTCAGTCAGTGCTTGTCCGTGTAAGTCCATGTGGGTTTAAAACAAAAAAAGCCTTCAAGGACGAATCCTTGAAGGCTTTGTAAATTCATAGTTGTAGATTTATAACCGTAAAAGCGGCTGACATAACTCGCTTGATCTATTAAATGTGGCATTACTGCCAAGACCAAACGTCTAAGTTATCCCTTAGAAAGGAGGTGATCCAGCCGCAGGTTCCCCTACGGCTACCTTGTTACGACTTAGTCCCAGTTACCGAACTCACCGTAGGCAGACGTCTCCAATAAAGGTTAACAATCCGACTTCGGGTGC
>JBITAJ010000029.1:0-407317 GCA_044440125.1 Sedimentisphaeraceae bacterium JB056
TCGTTTGCATTAAATCCTTTAAGACTTGCCATCTGTTATTTCTCCTGTGGTTGTGTTAATATTGTTTGAAAAATTCTTTTCAAGTCCCTCTGCTATAGCTGATGTAAAACTATCCCAGCTAAATTCAATCTCAGGCGGCATGGAATAGCGGTTCTTTGCCAATGCTCTTGGTGTTTCAGAAGTGATCAGGATACGAGTATCCTCGTCAATCTTCTTCGCCAGACATACAAAATCGCTCCACTCGATTATCGCATTCAAGTGTTCATCCGGCAGATCCGGTGCTGTTTTCTCGATTACAATACCGTCAATATCAGTAATCTCGGTTCGCTTGGCATGAGCCAGCAATATCACCGCTATACCCTTTGAAATAATCCTGTCAAAAAGCGGCAGTAATATCTGGAAAATATAGTTTTTGAGAACTTGCTTACCATTGCCATATCCGCCATGGCTTCGGTTCAGTGTTGAATCTGTTTTACCGCCAGCACAACCTGAGACGTGCTCCTCGATACGACGAACAAGCCAATCGATTGTGTCGACAACTACCACATGGTATGGATGCTCATCTCTCTCGATAGTCTGCAACCAGGCATGAATTTCAGTCCAGGTGCCCAGGTATGGTGTCCTTACACACGCAATAGTTGCGGCACCATTCTCGCAGTCAATAATTAGCGAGCTGCCAGCTCTGGCAGCAAATGTGCTCTTTCCACATCCTGCCTGACCATAGACAATACCTTTCGGCGGTGATGGTTTAGGGTTAGTAATAAGAGTGTTAAGTAACGTCATAGAAATACCTTCTGATTATGGGTTAGTTATTTTTTTTGCAGCACTGAACACTTCAGAGAGTTCGGTCAGCTCTGAATATTTGCGTTCAAATGCACGTAACTCGTTTTTTGCTGTTCGTAGTAACTCTTTCAGTCTTTCAGGGTCGCTTATCACATCTTCAATAAGTCGATACCCTCCAGTATCACGGTCACGATCCAAGCTCACATACATCCTGACTTCTTTGGGTTTTGTTTGGGGCAAAATGACTGTAATACGCCTTATCAAGGCTCTGCATTGTTCAATTCGCCATTTATGTGCCGCTGTAGTATCGTTCCAGTCAAATTCATCATGTAGTGGATTCGATTTTTCTTTTGCCTTTTCGACAACAACTTCAGGAAGCAACAAGCCTCCGTTTTCTTCTGCTATTCGTCGCAGCTCATTTGTTTTTTCCGGTTTCATTAAATCCCTTTCTGTATGTAAAATATTTAATGCCTGCCGTACCTTGTCATGCCTGGCCTATCCACGCCTATCTTTGCCTTGAAAAGCCACTCCTGCCATGCATTGTCTCACCACGCAGTTCGATACCCCGTCTCGCCATGCCTCGCCTGCCATGTATTAAACAATATCAAATAGTCCCCAACCCATACCAGCGGATTGCTTACTGTCTGGGCGACCTTCACCAACACCAACCTGTTGCCCAACTCTTAATAGCAGGTTTGCTATGTCCGAATTATCAAACTGATCAGCATCCCAGCGAACGGTAACAACTGCTTCCCAACCGGCATCCCACATCGCTCTTGCCCGAAGATCACACACACCTGAAGCGATACGGACATGGCTCTCGTGATACCTCGGCTCACCCTTTGTAATCTTGACCAGAGGCGTCCCATCGTCCTTATCGAAACCATCTGGCAAAACAAAAACAGATAATTTGGCCTTTGTCATCGTGAACCCTGCAACCCGGCACGCACTGATCATCGCATTGCGAAATGCCGGAGCGGGGATTCCACACCAACCCTCTGGTGTCTTGTGTTGAGACTGTTCAAAGCAGGCATCAAAATCTTTAGATTCTTTCTTGGTTCTATTCTTTGATTTAGAACCGGCTTCTTGCGCTGCGTGCATCTGTTCTTTGGCTTTTTTACTGAACTTGTTCTGCACATAGGGAGCTGTCCCACGAATTTTGAATTGTGCAACTTTTAAGTTTGGCGGGGCTATTACTGCCGACTCTATAATTTGTTGTTTGTTTGACATTCTTTACCTTTCTGAATTAATTATGTGTAAAAGTCGGAAACCACCGACTTTGGTTGAGGGTCGCTCCCCTTTATTTAACATCTTACTTTATCAGGTCTCGTCACGCCAAGCCTGCCTCGCCTTGCCGGGCATCGCTTTGTCTTGCCTCGTCACGTCGCGTCATACCATTCCTGCTTTGCTGTGCTAAAATAAATCAAGAATCCGGACATCTTCAAATCGTGTCGGCCACAAATCTGACTCGATACAGTTCTTGAGCTCTTCAATATGCTGCTCGTTCTCATGCTGAGCTTCATCGAGTGCCATCTCCGATATCTTCCATACGCCGCATCGGAACGGCTCTCGTTTCTCGATAGCGACGATGTGAACGTCAGCTTGGATCCCGGATGCTTCTTTGAGTACTGCTCGATAGAAAGCAAGCTGGCTTATATAGCCGTACCGCCTCGCATCGAACTCAAATTTATCGAGCGAGTCGCAGGTTTTAAGATCAGCTATTCCTTTTTCGGGATTAAAGTAATCCATCCTGATCTGAGAAGGCAGTCCGCAATAATCAACACGGCAAACGCCTTCGGCGAAGCCTCCGGTTATCAATGCGGGAGCAATTGGATGAGTTAAGACCTGATTCTGCATAAATTCAAGGGTAACAAGCTCTTCGCTGCTGATAACCGGCTTGCCAATCTCATCTGCCCATGCAGCAAAGGCCTTGGTATTGGAGCCAAAGGGCTTGCCGGTTTTGGGATTTACAGGTCCGCCTACTGCATACTCATCCTCAAAAACTTCTCTTCCCTCAAGTATCAAGGTATGAGCGGCTCTGCCAAAGCTATAGCATTGCGAATCCCTGTCTTTAATAAGCCCGGTGAGTTTCTTAAAATACATAAGAGGACAATTAATGAATTCGATAAGCTGATGGCTCGATAAATTCTCCTTAGCTTGCCAGTGGTAATAATCTGCCGGTTCTTCAATCAAATAATGAAATTTCTGCATTGTGATTCCTTTTAATAATATCGCCTTAGTAAAATACATACCGTGTGAAACTCAAAAGTGTCAGATGTTTTCCATATAGATTTCAAGCCCGTTTTCCTTAAATGCTTTGCGAAGAGGATTTATGACTCTGTAATAAAAAGTTGATCTTTTAACTCCTGCTTTCTTCGCCGCATGGGTTATTCTTTCACTGCGGGCCAGTAATCTGCAGCCTTCCTGAAGCTCAGGGGTAAGAGAATTAACTGTTTCCTGAACATCTATCTGAAGTTGCAGGGACCGGCAATCATCGTTTTTATCAATGAAGTCATTGAAGATTCTCCCTGTTTCAGTAAAAGATCTGCATTTTTGCTCGGTTTTTCTGCGCGAGAGAATGTCAGATATTTTCTTCTGAAGTATGCATTGAACAAATGTTGAAGTTTTGCCTTTTTCCGGATCATAGCTCTCTGCCTTTTTGAGAAGTTCCAGATAAAGCTCCTGCTCAATATCCTCTAAATCATTAATCCCTATTCCGCATCTGCCAAGAAGCAAAGATGCCTTTGTAGAAACAATCTTTCTGATGTAATCATCAATTTCAATCATAGCGTTCTTTCTTTCAATATGTCTGCACGAATTTGCAAAACCTGTTATTTTAATCTAACTAAAACAGCCGTTTTACCTTTATTGAGCTCTCAGTTATTAATGTCGAAATTTCACGCTGATAGCTTTGGAATTTTAAGCAGTAACATGGTCGGCAATGCTAAGGCGTTGTTATTTATAGTTTTGCAAAAAATAATAAATTTGAATATTTTTTGTTTTTTGCTGATTCTGAAAACGAAATTTCACGCAGTGAATTTTCACAGATTAAAATTCATGCAAATTATCTCTTAGACTATTGACCTTTATTATAGAAGGTCTATAATAAAGACATGATTACTTAGCAAAAGGAAAAGACTATGGCAAAGAAGAAGCTGGCAATCACCAAACCTCAGAAGCAGGCATTGATAGAAATATGCCGCTTTATTGACGAAAATGGTTATCCGCCTACTATAAAAGAGCTTGCAGATAACTTTAATATCGCCGCCCCCAGCATGAAAGACAGGCTTACTCATCTCATTAACAAGGGATATATATCCATGAAAGCCAATAAAGGGCGAAGTATTAAGGTTCTTAAAAGACCGGCAGATCTGCCCAGGCAGATGATAATGATACCTGTTATAGGTGTTGTTGCCGCAGGTCATCCGATAATGGCTGAAGAAAATATTATCGGTGAGCTAATGGTAGAAGAGAATATTGTAGCACATGGAGAATATTTTGCGTTGAAAGTCTGCGGCAAAAGTATGGTGTGTGCGGGGATTAAAGACGGCTCTTTGATCATAGTCAAACGACAGATCTTAGCGGCAAACGGTGAAATTGTGATAGCTCTTCTAAATGGCGAGGTTACTGTTAAAAGATTACTGATTAATGATTTAGGAATCAAACTCTTGCCGGAAAACCCTGAAATGGAGCCTATCGCAATAGACTATGATGATGATTTAAAGATAATTGGTAAAGTAGTTGCCTGTAGAAACATATAAGAACACTGATGGGTTGAACCGACCTCTGGGCTATTGCAGCATGTCAAACCTAAGCCTTTTCAGGACAGAGGAGTTGCATCAGATGGAAATTAAAGAGCAGGAAGGTTTAGATTGGAAATTAAGAGCACATTCAGCAGCACAAATATACAAAAGGTTTGAGAGTTTTGAGCCGGGATTGTTGACCGAGTTGATCAAGAATCTTCATCTGTGGGCATCAATCTTACCGCAGGTATATGATGATATCGGGATATACCATCCGGTAAACAGTTCCGGGCTCTCACCTGAGGTTACTGAGCTTTCTGCGATAATCGATGAGCTGATATTAAACGGCAGTGATCAATTGGCTAACTGCCTGCAAAACAAGCTTCAGAGCCTACAGGAATCAGCGTCTATGCTTGATCAGGTATATCCGATTCATACAAATACTCAGCGTTTTGAAGAATTGAGACTCACCGATATATGCCAGAGAAAGGCTGAGCTGTTGTGCAGCTATCTCTATAAGCTCAAAGAGAGGTTATTTGAGATAGCTTCCAGTGAAAAGATAGACTTACCAGACCAGAAGCAGGAAAAAATGTCACTATCCGAGGTTCCTTGGGAGGACATTGAAATATGCTTTATAGACGGTCATACCGTTTCTATAAAAGCGGATAATAAATCCCAGATCTATACGTATGTTCAAATGTCAATGTCCAGTAAACACAACGGACACCCGACCAAACAGTGGCTGCTGCTCGAAGCCTTTGCCCAGACCGGCGGCAGGATAAGCTGGAAAGACCCGCAGTCTAATACGAATCTGCGAAAACAAAAACAGCTTCTTTCGAGAATCCTGAAAGATTTCTTCTGCAAAGAAACTGACCCTATCGATTGGCTCAGAGAGCAGAAATGCTATTGCTGCAGGTTTGGGATATCAATCAGATAATCATTTATTATAAGCGAATCAGTTTCCAAAAGTACACTTTAGTAATTTACCAGAGTCATCACGTCCGTGAAGTCTTAAACGAACAAAAGGTCTTTGATTGATTTCAGTTAGCGGTTGAGATGTCGTTGTAAGGATGTATTGAAAACTAATATTATTGTCGTCTTTGTGACACATCTCAATATCTCGCACAAAACGTAAGATTGAATAATATAGCTCATCCTCGCTGTCTGCTTGCCGAGGACTGTCATGTATAAGCAACCTTGGCATATAACCAACTCCACAAATAGATGCAGCCAGGCATGCTAAATCGTAGCTTAATACATCAGCGTAAGTCCTAAGTGTTGTTCCAGAATCAGATACTACATTACTGGGTTTGGGGCGTATTCCTTTCCCATCAATTATAATTTCTCCACTGGCATCAGGGGCGACTATTTTCTGTAATACCAAGGAATAGTATTTTGAAAGGCGTTTTCTTTCTTTATTCATTTTTGATCGATATTTATTTTGTACGACTAATGAATCTGATATTTTTTTCTTAGTACTCTCGTGATCATTTTTATATTTATCCAGTTGTGACCATGCTGCACGGTATTGCTTGGCTTGTTTAGATCTTGTCTCCCATAGAGAAATCTTCTGATTAACATTATCTCTCTTAATTATCAGATTGCTTTCCAGATCCTTTTGGATATGCTTGTTTTTGCCTATCTCTGATTTTATTTCGTTTTGTCTTTCATTGAGCCAAACTAACCTTATATTCAATGCTGTTAGTTCAGACCTTATCTCTCTTACGATTCTTTTTCTTTCGGGATCAACAATCTCGTGGTTTTGTATGTCTTTTCCAGGACATCCTGCATTCATTGCCTTTTCTTTTTTATCAAAGAACAAGCAACGCCATCTTGCACTTAATAGGTCTTTTATAAGAGCATCATCATCTTGTTTTTCTTTTTGTTCAAGCTCGACTTGTTTTAATTTCATGCTATTTTTTTTGTCATTAATTTCCGCTTCAATAGCACCATTTTCTTTAGTCAAATCCTCTATTTTTTTTCTGATATCACATATCTCTGCATATTTAGAAAAGTCAGGGTCTCCAAGCAATCTTTTAAGACTCTGTATTTTTTCGTCTGCAATCTCCTTAAGCATTTCGCCAAATAATTCACCATGAATAGCGTCTTTAACTTCCTCTATTGAATTACGGAGCTGAATTTCCGTCTCATTAATGAAATTTTCATATCGTTTAGCATCTCGTTCAAAACGGTCTCTATCAATCAATAATTTACGATGAATTCCCATTTGTGATGTTTCTTCAGGATGTAAAAGCCCTAAAGCCATTTTCATTACCAAATAAGCATCTTCTCGAGTAAGCACTCTGGAACCTGCTTGAGCATCAGTGATTCGCCAGTCTGCATGATGAGCAAAATGACAATCCTGATCTCTGCTCAGCCATCCCAATAAATCTTGCCAACAAGCTTTTCTATAATCAGCATGCGGCAAACCAATATCAGCGTAACAGTTTTGGGTTGCTTTATTAATGGCATTTAGAAATATTTCATATTTGAGACGTGAATCTTTGCGTAACAACTCATTCAATCTATTTGACTTTATGCACCATGAACAAACGTGGCCGGATTCAAGACCAAGTGGACGAGCAACACTCCAAGTTTGTTTATCCACTCTAATTTGCGCCAATACATAAGCATGTTCCAATTTGTTTGTAATTGCACTTCGTAATGTATCTGTGCAGTATCTTTTTTCACCAAGACAATACCGAATTATGCGAACCAATAAGGATTTCCCGACACTATGCCCAACCGTATGCACATCGCGAGATGTTCGTTTTTCAGTACATATAAGATTTAACCCACGTTTAAATCTTATTTTGCGAATGACTCGTATAGGCTTTTCAGTGCTTTCAATTATAACAAGCTTTTTGATCCAAATTGCAGGTTCATCAAAATTACAAACCGGCTCTATAAATCCTTCAGGAAAAAGAAAATTCGATCTCTGCATAATCTTCCACCTCACAATAATCATCTAAAATCAAATTCGTATCGTTTAATTTTCTAATTGCTTTTAAGCACTCTTCAGCTTTATGGAAAGCTTTATTCACTCTTTCGTCGTTTAATTTATTGCCCAGTTCTAAGGCATTTTTGCCTAAGCTAATAAGTTGTCTTTTGTCACGCGTCTCAATTATAACGGTATCCGTTCCCGCCAATTCCCCAAGAAATTCATCAAAATTTATAAAGCAGGGTTGTTTATTTGATTTAGTAGTGTCTTTTTTTATCTCTAAATTTGCAACTCTTCTCCTTAGCTCATCTCTTTGCATCAACAACATGCCGACTTCAAAGGCTCGCCTATCTACCGATTTATTCCAAACATAAAGCAATGCTAAGGCATCAAGAATAGCCATTGCATGCTCAATTTTTTCGGTATCAATAGTTGAATTCTGATGAAGTATATGCGATGTCTGACTATTAGTATTATTAAGAACAATTATCTTGTCAAACATTCTACGTATATAAGTATGCTTATCTTCTTTCATAAACAATACATTACGGTTATCCAAATCGGATTTACTTACCGTAGTGCCAATCCAGTTTATTTCCAGATATCTGGATTCGGATATTATAAATGAATTTAGAACAACGTCTGGATCGTTTAGTCTTGTTTCAATTTCTTTTATCTTCTTATGGAATTCTATTTTAGCATCCTTTATACCGTTTAAATTACGCAACCCCTTAGGATCAACAAAACTGATATGCTGTTTATTCTCAGCAACAAGCCATACTATGAAATCAGGATAGAAATTTCCTGCTTCAAAAAAGCCTACACCTTTGCCTCTGCTTCTGTTTCTTAATATATAAAGTTGTTTGTCTGCGAAGTATTCTTCATTGGAACGGCAAAAAGTTTTAATATCCAACAGGAAATTCTTTTCGCTATCGACAAGAGCCACCGGTTTTATTTCAACATCACAATCAGGGGTTTTCCAGAGAAGAGGCTGATACAGGTGATTATTGAAAGCTATCGAATTAAATCCGGGCAAATCTATATCCAGTTTAGTAAATTCAGCCGGTTCAAGCTGCTTTGATTCTATTAGCTTCTTCACCTTTTCAAGTTTGGCTATAATATCTCGTCTGGAAGCATTTATCGCGAATTCATATTCTTTTACAAAATTAGGATCATCTGCTCTAAGCTCTCTATATTCAAGATGCTCTTTTTCCCAATTAGCTTTCTGATTTTCGTAGCACCTATTTGTATACTTTTTCAGAAGTGCAACCGCCAGCTCCTGCCACCGGGGTACTTTTGTAAAACTGTCAAAGGCCAGCTCTTTAGCCGGTATATATACCTTATACCATTCGGTATCATCTAATAATCTTTTAAGAACATTTCTGTCTATATTAAGATTATACCATGACCTTTCATTTTTGTATCGAATAAGCTCGAAGTATATCTCATCAATATTCAACAAACTAACATGATCGGGTGTAAGGCAGCCAACATCCGGAATACCTTCAGCAACAGCGGCAGTAGCTGAATAGCTCATGATAGACTGCACCTTTGGATACCAGTTGATCTCGATGGGCCTTCTTTTAAAATCCCTATCGGGCAATCCAAGTGTAGGTTTTGGTGCCTGCTTTTTATAGCTTACTCCTTCTTTCAGCTTTATTGTCTTAAGCTTGACTTTACCGAGATTATTCAGTACCGGCAAAATAAATTCGATCTTGTCGCCATCGACAGGCAGCCCCTGTTCTTTCAGATATTCTTTGAACTGGCTCATATAATCAGCGTGGATACCAAAAATATTCAGTGTCTCCAGCATACTTATATAATCAGGAGCTTTAGCTCCGACCGTTTTGCTGCTACGTTTTAGGCTGAAATCAAGACCTTTAAGCCTTACGCCTCTGCCGAAAAGCTGTATAATCTGGGAGCCTTCATTTTTGCCTATATTCATAAGCCCCATTGTACTTACACGCCAGCTGCTCCAGCCCTCGGTAAACTTTCTCGAACCTATCAGAAGATTGATATTAGAAGATTCCGAATTTATATTTCTAAAAAGCGATTTTGAAAACGGCTCATCACTAACCACCATTTGCTTGTGTTTTTCACAAAGTTTGCAAAGTTTGTCAGAATCACCAACATTTATAACCCCGAAAGGCTCGTTCTCTCCTAAAGATAAGGCGATCTCGCCATCGGAGCCTTTAAGATTTCTGACGTGAAGCAGACCGGCAGAATTGGAATTAAAAAGTGTTCGCAAGACATCGTTATATAATTGGGCAGGCTCGGTATCATTCATAGAAGCCAGATAAGTGAAATTTGTACTGAGCAGATCACTGCCCCGGCTATTCAGAAGCCCGCTTTTGCCTTTGAGGAAATCATCAATGAAGCTTACAGATTGCTTACTGTTATTGGCGAATTCAGCTAAAAACAACAGTATATCAATGATATCTGACACATCTTTCTTGCTTATAGTCTTCGTAACGCTGCTGCCGACAAAAATCCAAAGAGGCTTCTCAATAAGAAACTTTTTCAATTCACTTCGCTTATCATTGAACAGTTTTTGCTGCTGATAAAACGCCATCAGGCAAGCTGTGAGATATCTCACTCGTTGCTGTTGGTCGCGGTCATCTTCAAGGTTGAGAATACGATAATCCTTGCCGTAACCATCCTCATAAAAAAACTTGTAGGAGTAGTCAAATATAATACTCTTGGCATACGTGTTAATAAGCTTCTTGTCTTTTTTGACTGCCTGGCCGAATGTGGCAGAATATTCGAATGAAAACCCATTTTCACAAAGGCAGTTTCTTCGCTCCATCCATTTTCCGCTGCTTCCGCCTGATGTGCCTCTGTGGCCTTCGTCGATGAGCACAAGATTATTGTCTTCAAAGGCTTCCACGGCGATAGTCTTATCTCCGGAGGTATCCGAGAGTTTGGATATTTCTATGATCTCTACAGGTTTATCATTTAAATGCGTTAGAGGCATACTGCCTGCTTTATCAAATATATCGCCAGTTAAACCAGAAAGTGTCAGTTCTTCATTATGCTGATTGCTGAGCCCTTCGTTTGGCGTGAGTAATATTACCTTATTGAGCTCTTTATGCATATTCTCTCTTGCCAGATAATATTTGTATTGCAGGATATTGATATGCATCAGCAGTGTTTTGCCCGAACCGGTAGCATTCCAGAGCGATATCTTGTTGAGATTTTCAATGTTGAAAGCTTCAATCCTCTCCTTCTCCGGCAGCTTCTCGTTAAAAGAATCGAGATATCGGTTGAGATCATCAAGGAGCTTTTCTTTGCTTGTGAAATATCTGTCAAGATAAATTTCGGTAAACAGCAAGCTGAGATACTGGAAATATTTAGGATAAAGCTTTTTGCCGTTGGCTTCCCTCTTTTCGGTTATCTGTTTCCAATAACGCACAATCCTCTGGTCATATTTAGCAAGCATATCAGAGGTAATCTCCACGCGGTCAAAAAGCCTCGCCGTCAAGACGCCGTAATAACGTGAAAAACCGTCTTCTGTGATACAGTCCTCGTCAAATCCTTTAAGCCCGTAAGAGAGCTCCTCGATATTTTTGACTTCGAATAAACTCAAAAGCCAATTGAAAAGAACAAGCTTCTCACTGAAATGCATTGTTTTTTTAGTTCTTTTTGCCATTTATATAAAATTACCCGTATATTTCGGATCTCAATTTATCAAAGATAATTTGCCTTCTTGCTTCTAAGAAAGGTTCAAAATTGTCTGAATTCCACAACGTTTCATCTGAAGGAATATTATGAATTCTTAAATAGTCATTACGTCTTATAATATCAGCACCAAATACGTTTTCTATCCAATCTCCAAATTCAGTAGCCTGTTTGCTTCTATTATCACTGAAATACAAGTATTGATAATTGCCAAGATTATTAATGATACTCCAGTCATAACCTTTTTCACTCAAAACTGATTTTGGATGAATATGATCTATATCATTTTGCCTAAAATTATCAGGTCTGCCATAGATCATATAAATGACTAAGCGTCTGTCATACCAATTAAGCCTTTCCCAGCTATCCTTAATATCTTCATCAAAAATATGTAAAGAATGATTTCTGTAAACATCAAAAATCTTTTCAATAGGGAAACATTCACCTTTATGGTCTTTTATTACATTTAAGATTTTGTTTCTTCCAGTCTTCTCAGGCACCCATCCATTGCCTCGTCTGAAGACATTGTTAAGATACGACACAATTAGCCATCTCTTCAAAGTGTGAAAACTTTCATTCCTTGTTTCACTATTATCAAAATAGTTCGCCAGATTTTCATCAGAGACATTTGAATGAAATAAATGATACGCAACAAACGTCAATGGAATAATACTTGGACGACAATTAATACAATATTCATACAATTTTGAATTTTTCAAGAACTCTCTTGTTGCAACCAGACTTTTTCTTAATCTATCTCCTTTGTGTTGAATAAAATCTGAGTCTTTTTTATCAATATGGACTATATCTTTTTGGGAATTATCTTGTAACAAAAATACGAATTTTATTATTTCGTCTTGGTTAAATCCAATATCTATAAATTCATCCCTGACATTATTTAAGAAAGTTTCATTATCCGCGTTATACGCTTTGAACACTGACCTCATTAGCTCCAATCCAGTCAATATCGTACCACCTTGATTCAGCTTTTGAAAAAGTCGAACAATCTTAAGTCTACTGGCAGTTTTACTATCTTTTCTATCTATTGGAACTCCACACATCCCTACAATTTGAGTTGTAAAACATGCAACCTGAAATTTATATAAAACCTTCTCAATTCTTTTGCAATCTTCATCACTAAGTTCATCATTGTTCAGTCCGTTAATAAGACTGTCACTGAATGAGCTATGATCATAGCCATAATATTCAAAGTCGCTATAAAGTTTAGCGGCAGAATACCATTGTGGTTTTCTTTTCTCTTCGCCGCTAAAGGTATCTACAGTTGATGGAAGTGAGTTAAAATCCTTTGCAAAGTAAAAAACAAAATCATTATGCTCATACTCACTTAACAAGTCAATAAAAAGAGTTTCATGATTGTATGTCCCCTTTAATCCAATATAAAATGCCGATAGTCTCTGCTGCCCATCAATTACATAAGTTGTCTCTTTATCTAACCTTTCAAAAGCACTTGAAACAGGAAGTTGTCCTTCAATATAGTCTTTATTGAATTTTCTAAACTCAAATAAAGGAACTTTATTTGCAGGATCTATTACTGTCATAATACCACCGAAAGAGTCTCCCTTTAATATTGTTTCAAAAAGAGAAACCATCTTATCCTGCTTCCAAACAAGTTCTCTCTGGATCACAGGAAGAACTACGTCACCTTGTTCAATTTTAACAATAACATCTTTCAGTGTTTCAGATTTCCATGTTGCCATAATTACAATTTCCCATTACTTAATAAATCTATTCATCCCTGTTTATCAACCCCATCTGCTAAGTGCTAACTGTCAAACATCCGCTTCGCAAATTCTTCCTCGATCAGCCGCACCTTCCATGTATCCTCGTCGCGTTTGAGGTTTTCGAGGTTGTTGTCGCCGTTCACGTATATCGTGTCGAATTCCATATCCAGCGGATTGTATCTCATCTTACGGCAGAAGTCATCAAGCGTGTCGTTGTCCTTTTCCTTAATATTACGCCATATTACCAGAATCTTCTCTCCGTCGAGATTAGTGCCGGTTATCACCTTAAAGCCCTGGATCGTCTCCATGGTCGCCACTTTCAGCCCTATAAGATAACTGAACGTCTCAATAATATCTATCCTCACCGGCTTTGTCTCGCCGACGCTGCCGGTAGTTATATTAAGCTTATAATCAAACGGGTTCTCGAAATCCGTTACATTCAACAGGCTCCCCCTGCTCTCAACATCGAGCATATAGCCCAGCATATAACTTTCGCGAAGCTCATCATTTTGAGCGAAAAGCGAACGCCGCTTCTGGCCTTCTTCGAGAACAAGATTATTGAGCGTATCCTCATAGCTCTCAAGACGGATATACTTGAAGCAGTGGCTGACGCCCGTATCTCTGGCGGCAGGATTGCCTGCTTTCCAATCTTTTGAATAAATCACTTTCTGAATTCGAGGCTTCAATACAGTATCGAAATAATCTCCCATTTCAACAAGGATATATTTACGGCTGCCGTCGTCCTGTCTGTTTAAGTTTATCACAGCATGACCGGTTGTGCCTGAACCAGCGAAACAATCAAGAATCAATTTAGTTGACAAAGAAGATTTAAGTATCCTATCTATTAAGCATAACGGTTTCTGTGTCTCAAATCCGATTCTCTCACTATCGTTTGCAGAAAGTGGCTTAATCTTATCGTCTATCCAAAAATCTCCAACAGGATTACCTTCTTTTTCATCAAGATATCGCTTAACACGAGGAGTGCCATTTCTTGTAAAGATAATTCGGTTATCTTTTATTCCTTCGTTAATTTTATCTTGCCCCCATATCCAATGTTTTCCTGGAGGTGGCTCGATAAGATTACCATTGAATAATCGGGCTTCACCTTGCCCTTTTTGTGTAAAATCAAAAGAGCCATATTTTCTTCCTGTTTCTTCTTCTATATACGGATAGTTAGAATCGTCTTTTTTAGAATCAATAAATATCTTATTAAGTATCATTTCTGAAGACTTTCTAAATACCATTACTTTTTCATAGATATTTGAAAAATATGTACTTTGTTTTTTTGCCGCTGTCAATTTTTGCCAGACAATTTCATTAACATAATTATTATTGCCAAAAATTAACTCAAACAATAATCTTAATTCATGCCACTCATCTTGATCAATACTGCAAAATAAAGGGGCTTTTGAGTCCATAATTCTCATCAATAATTTTGCTCTATCAAACATCATTGAAAGCCAACTTGAATGTTGGTATGAGTCTTTGTAAGGGAAATTGTCATCATTACCTGTATTATAAGGTGGATCAATATAGACACACTTCACCTGTTCCCGATATCGCACTTGCAACAGGTTTAATGCCTGGAAGTTTTCAGAATTGATTAGCAGTCCATCGCATTGTTCATCTATATTATCGATTGAGGCTAAGAGTTTCTCTTTAAAAGCTTCATGAAAAAACTTTGTATCAACGACGAGTTTGTCGTTTTGTTTGAGAAAATCGATGGAGAGCGGCTCAGAATAACCGGCGGCTGCTTCTTCGACTAAATCACCCTTGCCCGGCTTGATCTGGTCAATAGCAAACAATTCCACCCATTCATTCCGCTGGGCATCGTTTGCGGCTATTTCGGGGTATAGCTCGGTCGGCACTCTGTCGAGCGTTATGCAGTAGTTTGTCTCTGTAACGAATTTCTTTTTGAGCCAGAGCTTTTTCTGAAAATCCTCAAGCTGTGCGAGGAAAGTAATAATCTTTGAGGCGACCTTTCGCATAGCCTTCACTTTTGAGAGATAGCTTTCCACCTTCGCCGCGTCTTCGTCTTCGATATCATCGAGATGAACAACTTCGTTTTTGATGTAAAAATCCAGCTCACGGCGGAGGAATCCGCCGAGGTCTTTATGGATGAAGTAGTCAAAGGTGTTTCTCGAAGTGAAATCGTTTATGTGTTTTTCCAGAAGGGTGCGGTTTTTATTAGCGCCCGTAGGCATTGGAATTTGCAGAGAATTCTGGATATCGCCGGGCAGACCGGCGGCAAGGATATGCTCGAGAGTCTCTCTGTTAAGCTCTGCTTGATTTACAGAATTACCCAGGGGAAGATAATTAAAGCCGATTACCAGCTCGTCGCCTTCAATAGAGAAGAACGGGCTTTCAGAGAGCGAGAATCTTCTTTCTTTGCCGGAAGCTTCTTTTATATTGTCCTTTTCAACACCTGCCTCTTTCACCTTGAAGTGCACGCTCTTGCCGCAGGAGAGATTGAACCTGTAGTTTTTGAAATACTCGCTTGTCTTGATATAATACTGGTCCTGGTTGGCCCAGTAAAGCTTTACTTCCTCACCTTCATAGGGTATGGCATAAACGCCTTCTTTGTATCTGCGAAGAGAAATAAAGTCGCCGTCTTTGTAGTAACGGCTGAAGAAGCTGTAGAGATGGGAATACACTTCGTTTTCCAATCCCTCAAGGTCGGCTTTCTTTGCCCGTAGTTCCATAACCTTGGCGTTGGTATCCGGGTCGATCCCAAGCTCTCGTGCATTGGCTATTGCCTTCTGGAGCTGGTCGTTTACGGCGGAAGTGTTATGATCATTGAGTATCTGCCGCACTTGGGGCAAAAGATCTTTCTCAAGAAACTGCGTAATCTGAGACCGGCGGGAATTCATAATACGATAAATCCCAAAATCCAGATCCTGCCGATCAAGCATAAAAAGCTCTTTAAGCTTTGATATCAATTTGTTAAAAGTTCTCGTATCTTCCATTATATATCCAATGTTGTTTTTATTCAGTTGATTTGCCTATTCAAACACCAAGCATTTCCAGTAAATCGCCACGACGGAAAGTTGCCGATAATTGCTGAAGAGAGACTTTTCTCTCTCCATAACATTCCACTAAAGCGGTTTTTAATTCTTCAATAGAAATTTTATGGAATTGCTCTTTTGTTTCATTAAAGGCTTGCAGAATGTTTTGAAAATTCCTATGGTTTAATTCTTCTAAACTGATAGAGCAAGCCTTTAGCACTTCTATTCCAACCAGCATCGCTATATAATGTGAGGCATAAGGCAAAAATTCCGGAGGATTTGGACAACTCGGTCTTTTTCTTTCATTTTCAACATAACGGAAAATCAAAACAGCCATTATTGCTTGCGGCGCGTTTAAGCCCTCAAAAACATCTTCGTAGAATCTACCAAAATGTTCTTTTCTTCTAAACTTTGCCTGTTGAGGCTTTTTCCTCCAAATAGCGAGAACGGATTCCGCTACAATAGAGCTTGTCAGATTCTTTGGGCCATAAGCGTTATCGTCTCTTTGACGCTTATATGTATAACCTAAATCTTGGATTCCAATTTCGAGCTGTCGTTGAATTTCATCGTTGGAGCGTAAATCTCTGAGGTCAACAGGATTCTGGCTGTTAGTTGCATAAGTGATATCCTGAACAAAATCATCTTTAGTTTCAGCCAGCTGGTAGATTCTTATCATTACATATGCGTCAGCGGATATGTTAGGGAGATTTCCTTTAAGGGTCTCTTGTATCGTACGACAAGTCTGACCGCCATTAATTACCTGCATATTCTTAATTTGGACACTGAAATTTTCTCCCTGGAACGCATTATAATCAAATTTGTCGCAAATGACGGTAATCCCGTTGTTATAAAAATAAAATTTATCGCTTCTGGCAGGATCCAAAAGCGTATTATGAATAGCCGTATTAACCCTATTTGCATGTAAACCGAGATATCGCCGAATATTTCTCTCGAGGAGCTTATCACCGTGTTCCGAAAATATATCATGAATTTCTCGAACGGCTATTCTGCCGACAAGAACTCTCATATAATTCATGTCCTCTACAATCGCTTTTCCTGAAAGCCTTAATGTTGTGTCAATTTTCTTGCTGCTCTGTAGTATCTTGACAATGGAGTCATGATTAAAGTGAATGAAGTTTACTTTATCACCATAATTCTCACAAGATTGCTTAATAAAAATCTCTGCTTGTTGATTCCATATGTCTCCGTTGTTACATAATATAACTCTGACTGTAGGTATGAAAGCATCACGAATTAATGATCGGATTTCTTCAACTTTAGGTTTTATCTTTTCGTTTAACTGTACATCTCTTAAGGGATCAAACAAAATCTCAACAGTATTTAAAGCTTTCTGAACCCCGTTTTCCGGGAAATTCGCTTTTCCTTCAAGGTCTATTACTTTGTATTTTCCTTGAAAAATTGTAACAAGAAATTCTCCGTCTTCAACGTCTCCAATGTGCAGCCCGTCCACCCCGGCATCATTCCCGCCATCAGTAAGTAATTCAGACGCTTCTTCAAGAGATATTTCAAGGCAAGTTGACATACATAATAGAACAAATGTGGCGGATTTCTTTTTATTAATGTCTTGCCCAGCCGGCAACCAATCAGGATGTTTTTCTATTATTCCATTAATTCTCTGGTCAACTATACTAACATTGATATTCATAACATCACCTATAATCATTAAAGTTTATATCACCTTCCACTTTACCGTGAAAAGCTGCGTTGTTTTTGTTTTCTGCTGCATACGTTTTTCAAGGGCATCTATAAGGTTATCACGTTTTTGGGCTATCTGATCTTCAAGGTCGAATATATTCTGCCTCAGTCGTCGTTTTTTTCTTTCAAGCTCCGCTATTTTTTCCTGCAGCTCTTTTTGCTCAGCCATTGTCGGTGCCTGACGGCTTTGCCGCTGGAATGCCCGTATCTGCTTTTTCATATCGTCAAGCTGTTTCTGGAGGGCGAGCTCCTTGTCGTCTGCCCATTTATCGAGTTGGTCTCTTGCCTCGATAAAATGAGCGTTGTTTTGCTCAAGGTTGGCCGCGATGGTAGCCTGAATATATCTTTGCGAATCTTCGTCAAGGCGTTTGAGTATGGCATTGTCAGGTAAAATCAATTTAGCCTCTTTTGCCGGGTAACTGAAAAATTTTTCTACCGTTTCCTGATCAATATTTTTGCCGCTTTGGTCAAAAGCACTGAACAGCAGGTAATCCTGTTTCTCAAACGATTCTATCTCAAGCTTTATCAGCCTGAGCCAACCAGATTTGCCCTTGAGCTTTTCGACTACCGATATTTTAGCTTCATAGGAGCCGGTGTCAAATATAAGCTCCGCCGTGTTGCAGGGCAATTGTTTGCATTGGTCGATGATGTATTCGCCAAGCGGGTGGCTGAGACGGTAAAGGAAGCTGGAGCCGACGTTTTCTCTGTTAGCTTCTTTTGATATCAAATGATAACGGCCTCTCGGAAAGCGGCTTTCAGGGGGGATTTGGAGGTCAAAAAACAGGTTTCTGTCGTCAAAAACACCTTTGTTCTTGAGAAATATCTTTGTCAATCTCCAGAACATTGCCGCGATCTTATCGAGCCTTTGTTTTGTGCCTTTTAGATTGACCTTGAGCCGGTCATGCACATCTTCATCAAAATTCTCAAGCAGCTTTTTGCGGGTATCCGACATTCTAAGGCTTATTTCATCTTCCAGTTCTTTTTGAAGCAAGTCAAAAGCCAGCTCGATCTCTTCTTCACTTCTGCACTGCTGATATATCTCAAGTATTCGGCGTTCAAAATCTACTCCTGATTCTATGGCTCCGAGAACTTCGTCGGAGGCACCGAATACGCCGGTAAAGAGATTGAATTTATACTTGAGAAGCTCATATACCCTCCTGTCAGCTTCATTTCTCTCGTTGAGGAAATTGATCACTACAACATCGTGTTTTTGGCCGTATCGGTGGCATCTGCCGATACGCTGTTCGATCCTTTGAGGGTTCCAGGGTAAGTCGTAATTAATCACAAGTGAGCAAAATTGAAGATTAATTCCTTCCGCCGCGGCCTCTGTAGCAATCAATACACCATCGCTCTGCTTGAATTTATCTGTAATAGCCGTGCGAATATCTATCGCCCGTGAACCCGATATTCGCCCCGTCTCCTGATTTTCTTCGAGCCAATTCTTATATATTTGCGTTGTAAGTTGATCTCTGTTTGTACCGTTAAAGGTATAGACTTTGCCCATATAGCCATTGGATTCAAGGTGATTTCGCAGGTATTCCTGGCTTCTGCGGGATTCTGTAAAAACCACAGCCTTTTTTGCCGCACCCATTTTAGCCATCTCATCAAAACCCACTTCCAGGGCTTTTAACAGTGAACGCGTTTTGGTGTCAACACCAATACTTCTTGTCCACCTGATGTAATCGCCAAGTTCAGCTATCTCTTTATCAAGTTTTCGAGGATCTATATTTTCAGTTTCCAGTTGATTTTCGGGATATTCAGTATCAGAAATACTGTCTTCCTGATCTTCTAAAATTTCGTCTAATAGATCTTCGTCGAGTTCCTCATCAAGGATTATTCTGTCAAGAGCCTTGGAGTTTTTGCGGAAGTCTGCTCGCAAGCGTATTAGACGCTCTTTGATAGTCTCTAATGTGCCTGCCACAGCATATGGCGATGATGCCAAAACTTTTCTTACTATCAGAGTGATCAAATGTCTTTGACCCGAAGGTAAGGCGTAATTGTCTTTTCGCTGCAAATAATCTGAGACATACTTGTAAAGTTTATATTCCTGTTCGCTTGGCTTGAAGGGCCTCGTTATAAGCTTTCTTTCAGTATAACGGGTAAAACTGGCCACATCTTTACGCAAACTCCTCCAGCATATGCTCCTGAAACGGTCTCTTAAGTCGTCCAGATCACTGCTGACCGTAGTATATTGGCTTCGAAAAGAAGCCAGATCGCCAAAAAGATTTTCGTCAATCAATGTTGAAAGTCCGTATAATTCCAACAATGAGTTTTGAAGAGGAGTTGCTGTAAGAAGCATCTTTTTGCGTCCATTTGTTGCCCGGCGTATGCTCTGTCCGATCCTGTTGCTGTTTCTGTAAGCGTTTCTAAGCTTATGAGCTTCATCTATGACAACCATATCCCAAGGGATTTGCTGGATAAAATCGGCATTGGAAGCTGCAAAATGCATAGAGCAGATTATGATCTTGTCAGTATCAAAAGGGTTAATTATTCCAGAATTAATAGCTTTTCTTGCGATTTTAGAATCCAGAATAATTGAAGGTAAGTTGAACTTTTCGTTCAGTTCCAAACCCCATTGTTTACGAAGTGATGCAGGCGATATCACAAGTATTTTTCTGCGATGCTCCGCCCAATACTGACAAAGCACTAAACCAGCTTCTATTGTCTTACCAAGGCCAACCTCGTCAGCAAGCATTACTCCCTGTGAAACTGGTGAATGCAACGCAAATAGTGATGCCTCTATCTGATGCGGATTGAGCTCAACACAGGCGTTGAAAAGAGCCTGATCCAATCGCCCTCCGCCAGTACCTCCAGTAAGACTAAGCTGATGAGCAAAATATTTAGCATGGTAATCCGTCATAACCTTTAAAACGCCCTAAACAGTGTGAAATTTCCCAAAAACAGTCTTTCATTATACATGCAACAAACAATAATTCAATATTTGATGAAGATTTTATAAGTATTTAAAGTAGCAATTAGTTATACGTTACTTTAAAAGATGTCAAATAAGGTTCTCTATTAGTTTCCTTTGCTTTTGCCAATCTGGCTCAAGTGCTATTTTCTGTAAGACTCGAACGGTAATTTCATCGCGTCCTTTGACTGTTTGCGGCAGATAAAGCAACTGTTCCTGAATATCAGGGGCAAGAAGAGTAAGATTCATAATTTGAGTCATTCTTGCCCTTGTAACCCGGCATTCTCTGGCAAGCTGGGCAAGGTCAGACGCTTGTCCGTTTCTAATCATATGCTCAAATTCTATAGCCAAAGCCATGAGTTTGCTTACTCTCTGCAGTTTACCGGCAGGACGTTTGCGAGATGTGCCTGATTTAATAATCTGCTTGGTTTTAGGATTTCGCTGAATGTGAAACTTACGACTTACAGTGAAAGCTTTCATGCTTGTCTCCCTGAGATTTGTTTTAATCCTTCAGGATAAAACACTATATCAATATTGTTACCCGGTCCATCAAAATCTATTCGTTTTATTAGCAGTCCAAGCATCTGCCATTGCTGCTGGATTGATAGCGTTGTCCATACCGGGTCAAATTTACGGCATGCCGTACGAATATCCTCGCTACTGATTTCTGTTTTCTCCAGCTCTTTAATTTTTGCAAAAGACTCTTCTATTCTTTGCTCGCAGAGCAGTATCATTTCACCAATGGCAGCTAACTGGCTTGGCTCAGATTGTTTTAACAACCTCTGTTTTAAGCTCTTAAGCTCATTTTTATCCGTTTTAATTCTTTCCTTAGCTGCAGCAATATCAGATTCTATACTCTTTGATATATTGGCAGTAACCAGTTCAATTAGCTCATCATCAAGTCCAATATCCTTGATTTCATTGATAACAAAGTCCTCAATCTGCTCTGCTGGTAATGATGGATGAGGACAGCTTGCCCATCCTTTTGATTGTGCATTGCGGCAGATATAGTATCTGTATCTGCGATTTTCTTTCTTTGTGAAAGAATGGGTCATAGTTGATCTGCAGTGAACGCATCTTAAAAGTCCTTTTAGAATGCCGCCGTTCTTATTTGGTTCTCGATTTAAGCTGCCAGAACTTTTGCTTAATTTTCTGCCAACTTCTTCAAAGAGTGCGGAATCTATAATTCCCTGATGCTCACCGTTAAAAAGGCTTTCTTTGTATCGTACTTTGCCAACATAAAGCGGGTTTGTGAGCAGGCAGCGAAGTGTATTCTTGTTAAATTCCTTGCCCTTTTGCAGAATGCCTTTTTTCGTTACCCAGGTTTTATTGTGGATGCCAAGTTCATCAAGTTTTTTAATTGTAGACACAAGACCTCCTGTTTGGAGGTAGGTATTAAAAATCTTCCTGACTGTTTCTGCTTCATTACTATTGATTTTCAATTTAGAGTTCTCTATGTCATAGCCGAGTACAGGTCTTCCCCCTGTATATTTACCTCGTCTTCTGGCCATAGCTATCTTATCACGAGTCCTTTCAGAGATCACTTCCCGCTCAAACTGGGCAAAAGACAGCAGGACGTTCAGTGTAAGTCTGCCCATACTGGTTGCAGAATTAAACTGCTGGGTTACGCTTACAAACGATACATCTTGCTTTTCAAATCTCTCAAGTATTTTAGTGAAATCAAGCAAACTTCGGCTAAGCCTGTCAACCTTATAAACCACAACACAATCGATTCTTTTATTATCTACATCGTCAAGCAGTCGCTTCAAGGCTGGTCTGTCCATGTTACCGCCAGTAAAACCGCCATCATCATAATATTCAGGCAGGCATTTCCAGCCTTGTGATTTCTGGCTGGTAATATAACTTTCTGCAGCTTCTCTTTGTGCATCAAGGGAGTTGAATTCCTGATTCAATCCTTCTTCTGTAGATTTGCGAGTATATACTGCACATCTGACTTCTTTTTTCATGCTGATTTGCCTCCGGTTTTATTAAGACCGAAAAACAACTTGCCACTTGTATGTGAGCCGGTTACCTCTTTAGCAACTGCCGTCAGACTGCGATAAAGCCTTCCTTCATACCTAATCCCATTATCAACGATAGTTACGACAATCCTACGACCCTTATAAATTCTTTCAAGCTGGATTCCTAAAGGCAGGCTGGATGGCTTAGAATCGTAAATTTGAGAAATGTCTTTTTTGACAACCTGCAGGGGTTCTTGAGGTGTTGTTAGTCTTACATCAATAAGATTTGCCATTCGTTTTGCTTTATCTCTTGCTCTGCATGAAAGGCCTCCAAACTCTTTTGCCTGCATTCCCCACAATATTCGTTTGATAAGATATTGCTTATGCCTTGAAGTGGAGAGCTCTTCATAGACCTCCTCGTAAACATCCCTAAGCTCCTCAAGGCTCATCTCCATGAGCCGGTTATGTGTTTGCTGAATAGTTTCTGTCATACGTAAAAACTCCTGTTTAAACCTGAAAAAAGTCAATTTTACTACTGTCTATTAATCACTATTTAGGCTTAAACATCCAGTTAACTCTTGGAAGATTTAGAGAGTTTTTGACTATTTTTTGAACTGTTAAAATGGTTCTTAAGAGCCTTAGTAAGTATTGCAGCAAGCAGCTCTTTGCGACTTTTTGAAGACTTAACAACAGAAGCAGACTGAAGCATTTTACTCCTCTAATGAAAACTTGAACTTTGAGAAATGTGCGATCCATTGATACATATATACCTGATTTTTCCGAAAAGTGTCAACTCGGGGTCCGGTCATGCTTTCTGTTAACACGGTGAATTGGCTGAGCCTTATATAGAAACAAAGAGAGAAAAATAGAGAGGTTTTTTAATTTTGTCTCAGAGACATTCAGAGAGATTTGAGACAACTGGACTGATTATTGGGGTAAATTGGGAGACTTTGTCTTACTAAACGGTTAACAAAGGAAGGCAATGAGGAAATGACACATAACACCTTAAGTGTCGGTGATATCGTTGTTTAGAACCATTGATTAGTTCTGTATCTACAGATACAAAAAAAGCCCCGTATCTTTTCGATACGGGGCTATCAGGCTCCTCGAGTAGGACTCGAACCTACAACCTAGCGGTTAACAGCCGCTCGCTCTACCGATTGAGCTATCGAGGAATCGGTTGCGGGATTGCTCCCTGCAAGGTGCGTTATAATAGCAATTTGAGCTATAATGTCAAGCTTAGAAAAACAAAAAAACAAAAAAAACTGCCACTTTATATGGTATGCCGGTTTTAACGCTTGCTTGCGACGTATATCGCTTGTGTAGCCAGTGCGTTAGGTGCGATAGCTGACACGATCTTGCCGTTTCTTCCCAGCGGTATTTTTTTCTCTATCTTTGCGTCGAGTTTGTGGCAGAATTTCTCAAAATCCCGCAGTGAAAGAAAATGGATATTCGGGGAATTATACCACCCGAATGGCAACTGTCTTGTTACCGGTGCGACTCCGTTAAACATGATCTGCAGTCTGCATCTGTAGTATGCAAAGTTAGGGAAGCTTATAATGATCCTCTTTCCTACTCTCAGCATTTCCTTAAATGCCGCCTCAGGATCTTTCAACGTCTGAAGTGTCTGTGAGAGCAAGACATAGTCGAAGCTGTCGTCAGCATACATGGCCAAACCTCTTTCAACATCACGATGCAATACCGCCAGGCCTGGAGCCAGGCATTTTGCGGCGTTTTCAATGTCAAATTCGATTCCTCGTGCGATGATATCCTTGTCATTTTTTAGCCGTGCAAGCAGCTCGCCGTCTCCACAGCCTACATCAAGCACCTTTGAGCGGCCTTCAATGACCGCTTCTATCAAGTCGTAGTCGCTTCTGGTTTTCTGCGTGCATTGGGTTGGTATCGCCTTATTTTTATTCGAGGCTTCGTTTCTGCCGCCTTTTTTCTGCGAATAAGTAGCTTCAATAAAGTTGGATACTATCGGTCCCAGCTTGTCTGATTCGATCAGGAAGGCATCGTGGCCGTAATTTGATTCGATATTAAAGTAGCTCACATCTTTGCCTATCCGCGACAGAGAATCCACGAGTTCTTCTGACTGCTTAGGAGTAAACAGCCAGTCACTTGAAAAGCTTACCACCATAAAACGGCAGTTTGAATTCTCGAAAGCTTTTTCCAGTGAACTGTAATCCTTGGCCACATCATAATAGTCCATGGCTCTTGTGATATACAGGTAGCAGTTTGCGTCAAAACGTTCGACGAATCTGCGGCCTTGATGATCAAGATAGGTTTCCACTGAGAACTCAGGGTTGAAATCGAAGTTGTAATCGGAGCTTTCGCGTAAAGACCGGCCGAATTTGTTTCTCATTCCCTCTTCTGAAAGGTATGTTATGTGACCAATCATTCGGGCGATGCTCAGGCCTTTGTCCGGGCCTTGTCCTTCGTTGTACCTTCCCCCGTTGAATTGAGGGTCAGCGAGGATTGCGTTTCGTCCTACTGCATCAAAAGCTATCGACTGCGGGCTAAGGTGCGTAGTGGTGGCTATCAGTACCGCGGCTTTCACGAAGTCGGGATAGTCAATGGTCCACTGCATTGCATGCATACCGCCCATAGAGCCGCCTACTACAGCCAGGAGTTGTTTGATGCCAAGCTTGTCAACCAGCAGCTTTTGAACCTTGACCATGTCGGCAATGGTGAACATTGGGAAATCCAATCCGTAAGGCTCCCCAGTGTCTGGGTTTATGCTTGATGGGCCTGTTGTACCCGAACAGCCGCCCAGTATATTTGAGCATACTACAAAGTATTTATCGGTATCAATATACTTGCCGGGGCCTACAAAATCGTTCCACCATCCGGGTTTTCTGTCGTCAAGACTGTTATAACCGGCGACATGTGCGTTTCCGGTGAGCGCATGGCATATATAGATAGCGTTGTCCCCGGCGGCGTTGAGTGTGCCGTAGGTTTCGTATGCTACCTCTATCGGGCCTAATTTCTTGCCGCATTGTAATAAGAGCGGGTTGTCGGCCTCGACAACAGTTGTATTTTGTGTTTCTACAAGACCAACTGAATCATTTAATCTGATTTCGTCTACCATTCCAATTAATATATTGAAACCGCCATAAAAGTAAAGAATATTAATATATAAACCGGTTATCGAGTTTAAACCCGACTAAACCAATAAGTATAATACAAATAAATAGTTTTTTAAATCGTAATATTTGTATTGACAGGCATCAACTTTACGTTAGAATACTAATATATTAAGTGGCAACTACCGGGCAATCCGGTTTTACACTCTTACCCGTAGCCGCTACCACACACAGCGGCTACACGAAAATAATACTTACTGAGGAGTTGGTAAGTTTTTGATAGATATTGGTTTGTACAACTTTTGCAGGTTCCGTAATATAATCAACGGACCGTCAAGGCTCATGTGGAGCAGCTGGCTCGGTTTTGACGGCATTTCGCCTTTTGTCCGAATATTTCTTTATCCAAGAAACTTTTCCAATTTGATATCGCATGCTTGAAAACAAAGGAGTTTGTTGATATTATATGTCGGCAGTCAACTTCAAACGGGCTTTTTTTATGTTTTAACCATAGGTTATTATTGATGTTGGAGTTTGATGTTGCTTTTGCAGGTTTTGTAACTTGCAATGATCAAAAAAGCCTTTCTGACATATAAAAGGAATTGATAATGAGTCAAATTGATGTGCCGATTGAAGAGACATGGCGTATATTCAGGATTATGGCAGAATTTGTCGAGGGATTTGAAGAGCTTGCCCATATAGGACCGGCTGTTTCTATGTTCGGGTCTGCAAGGACTAAGCCTGATGATAAGTATTACGAGCTGGCTTACGAAACTTCAAAGCTTCTTTCAAAGGCGGGTTTTGGTATTATAACCGGCGGTGGCGGCGGTATAATGGAAGCAGCCAATAAAGGCGCTTCTGAAGTAGGCGGCAAAAGTGTAGGATTGAATATTGAGTTGCCAATGGAGCAAAAGCCCAATGATTTCCAGAATCAGTCGCTTCATTTCCGTTATTTTTTCTGCCGTAAAGTTATGTTCCTTAAATATGCAAGTGGCTTTGTTGCGTTGCCTGGCGGTTTTGGTACGATGGATGAGGTTTTTGAAGCTCTCGTTCTAATACAGACTTATAAGCAAGCGTATTTCCCTGTTGTTCTAATGGGTAAAGAATTCTGGTCGGAAATGCTTGAATGGATTAGCAAGCGTATGTGCGAGCAGTTTGGCTATGTCACTGAAGAGGATAGGGATTTTATGGACCTGACAGATGACCCTGAAGAAGCTGTGAAGATAATGGTTGATTTTCATAGAAAGCATGGTTCAGGCCCGCTCAAGCCTCAGAGGCAATAGAAGTGCTGATTGCTGATTGGTACGTTAAAAGAATAATTAGTGAAATATTTATATGAATTTAATGAAAATTCAAAAAATATCGAATATTGACCGAACAAAATCAGCAATTTGGCATATATATATGTGAACAAACAATACAGCTTTCATAACACAATGAGCTGGGAAGGGTCTAAATAAAACTGAATACGGGAATGATATATTAAAAGCCAGAGGGGCTTTTATACGGCTTTCAGAATAGAGGCCGTGGAAAGTTTGCCGAATCGCCCTTTCAGACTTGCGACATTCCGCAGATTTCCAAGCTGGCCTCTCAAAGCTGATTAATAAAGCTAAAAACGACACAACACCAACACTAAGACAATACAACCAGACAGTAAACTAAAACAACTCCAACCAAAATAACTTACGAAAAGGGCGGTGTTTTCTCCTTACACCGTCCGATCTTTTGAAAAAAACTATAATACCTCCTTTCTTATTCCCGTATTCAGTTTTCCTTTCCAGCTCGCTCCTTTTTAAAACAATCCAGATTTTTTTCTTTTTTGCTATATGACCAAATAGTTTGCGGGAGCATATAGTGATCCAAAGCTCTTATTTGCCGTGACGAATAGTCCTTCAGGTATTAAAAAAATCTCCAATCCTTTAAATGGGCTTTCAAAATCGATGTTTTTTTGTAAAATGTTTGGTTTATTGGAATTTTTACAATTATTATGCCCATGCAGATAGTCTTAATACGACATTTGCGGGTATTTTGAAATTTTAAGCTGAATTGGAATATCTGATGAACGAACAAAGCGGTAAATACAATTTTAACGAAATCGAGAAGAAGTGGCAGGACTTTTGGGTAGATAATAAGACTTTTAAGGTCGAAAAGAGTGAAAAGCCCAAATATTACGTACTTGATATGTTCCCGTATCCAAGCGGACAGGGTTTGCATGTAGGCCATCCTGAAGGTTATACCGCCAGCGATATTGTTGCCCGTTATAAGCGTATGAACGGTTTTAACGTGCTTCATCCTATCGGCTGGGATGCGTTCGGTCTGCCTGCCGAGCAATACGCTATCCAGACAGGTACTCACCCCGCGCAGACTACAAAGAAAAATATCGACAATATGCGTCGTCAGATCAAGAGCCTTGGTTTCAGCTACGACTGGGACAGGGAAGTAAACACCACCGACCCGAACTACTACAAATGGACGCAGTGGATATTCCTCAAATTCTACAACAGTTTCTTTGATGAAAAGCTCCAGAAGGCACGCCCGATAGAGGAGCTTGAGATACCTGCCGAGATTGAGGCACAGGGCAAAGAGGCAGTACGCAATTTTATCGATGACAATCGTCTGGCGTATGAGAATGAGGCACCGGTTAACTGGTGTCCTGAGCTGGGAACGGTTTTGGCGAACGAGGAAGTTGTTAACGGCGTGAGTGAACGCGGCGGCCATCCGGTTATCCGCAAGCCTATGCGTCAGTGGATGCTTCGCATAACCAAGTTCAGCGAGCGTCTGCTTGATGGGCTTGATGAACTCGACTGGTCGTACTCAATCAAGAAGCTCCAGACCGACTGGATCGGCAAGAGCGTTGGTGCGGAAGTTGATTTCAAGATTGACGGTTTTGATGAGAGCATCACCGTATTTACAACACGTCCTGATACGCTTTTCGGTGCTACTTATATGGTAATGGCGCCAGAGCATAAGCTTGTAGAGAAAATCACGACTGCCGAGTATAAAGAGGCGGTTGAGAAATATATTGAGACCGCGGCTACAAAGAGCGATCTCGACAGAACAGACCTTGCCAAGGATAAGAGCGGGCAGTTTACAGGTGCTTACGCGGTCAATCCTGTTAACGGCAACAAGATTCCTATCTGGATCAGTGATTATGTGCTGATTAGCTATGGTACGGGTGCGATTATGGCTGTACCTGCCCACGATACGAGGGATTTTGAGTTTGCTACCAAGTTTGGGCTTGAGATAATTCAGGTTGTCAAGCCTGATAACGAAGAGGATGCGGCGAAGGTTGCCGCCGGTGAGCTTTGCTTTGCCGGTAACGGTATCGCAATCAACTCAGGTGAGTTTGACGGCATGCCGACACAGGAATTCAAGAAGAAGATTACAGCCTGGCTCGAAGAAAATGCAATGGGTAAAGAGGCTGTTAATTATAAGCTTCGCGACTGGCTCTTCAGCCGTCAGCGTTATTGGGGCGAGCCGTTCCCTATTCTCCATGCTGAAGACGGCGAGCGTCTGGCACTTGATGAAAGCCAGCTTCCGCTCACACTTCCGGAAGTCGAGAATTATAAGCCGAGCGGCACAGGCGAGCCGCCGCTTTCAAACGCGACTGATTGGGTTGAGGTTGTACTGCCGGACGGCCGCAAGGCACGCCGTGAGCTTAATACTATGCCGCAATGGGCGGGCAGCTGCTGGTACTATATACGCTATATCGACCCTGATAATTCAGAAGCGGCGTTCGATCCTGAGAAGGAACAGTATTGGCTGCCTGTAGATTTGTATATCGGCGGTGCGGAGCATGCCGTGCTTCACCTGCTTTATTCAAGGTTCTGGCATAAGCTGCTGTTCGATCTCGGATACATCAAGGCTCCTGAGCCGTTCCAGAAGCTGGTTAATCAGGGTATGATTCTCGGTGAAGACGGCCAGAAGATGAGTAAGAGCCGCGGCAATGTTGTCAATCCCGACAATGTTATCAATGATTACGGTGCTGACTCAATGAGGCTTTATGAAATGTTCATGGGGCCGCTTGAGGCGACTAAGCCTTGGAGCATGACAGGCGTTGAAGGTGTTCACAGGTTCCTGCAGAAAGTTTGGCGTACTATTGTTGATGATAATACCGGCAAGCTTTCTTCTGCCGTAGTCAACATTGACGCTGATGCCGATACAACCAGAATCCTTCACCAGACTATAAAGAAGGTTACGTTGGATATTGAGAATTTCTCATTCAACACTGCGATAAGCCAGATGATGATTTTTATCAATCATGTGAGCAAGATGGATAAACGCCCGGTTGATGCGTTGAAGCAGTTTGTGCTTGTGCTTGCTCCGTTTGCCCCGCATGTTTGCGAGGAGCTGTGGCAGATTCTCGGCGGCGAAGGTGATACCATCGGGTATAAGCAGTGGCCAAAGTTTGTTGAAGAGCTTACCAAAGAAAGCGAAGTTGAGATTGCTGTTCAGGTGAAGGGCAAGATCAAGGACAGAATAATGGTAAGCCCTGATGACTCGGAAGAGCAGCTTCAGGAAAAGGCACTGGCAAGCGAAAAGGTGCAGGCGGCGATAAATGGCGCACCGATCAGAAAAGTGATTGTGGTAAAAGGGCGTTTGGTTAATATCATCGCCTAACCAACTGAATCATAACCGCTGACATAAGCGGAAAAATGAAAATACGAAAAGGGATGAATCTTCGGATTTGTCCCTTTTTTTTGGTGGCTATAATGCTTTTATGTCTTAAAACTTAATTTCGATATCAAGTGTATTCAACAGGCTCAGAGCTTCGGGCATTGAGAATACGGCTTTTTTGATATTGTTTCTTGATGGATGGATTGTGTAGTTTCTCGCATTTGAAAAGTCGGCCTTTGTCAGGATTGTGTTTTCAAATACGGTTTCTTTCAGATCTGAATCTGTGAAATTGCTTCCCGTCAGGTCGGTTTCGTAAAAATCGCATCCGTGAATTGTGCAGTCCAAAAATGCGGTGTTCTTTAATTTCAGTGCGGCAAAATTACAGTCTTTAAGAATTGAAGATTTGAAACTTATTTTCAAAAGCAATGTATTCAGCACCGCCAGATTAATTCCTGCCAGTTTGCTGTAATTGAATTCAACCTGATTGAGCTTTGCCTTAGTCAGATTCACCAGACTCAGATTGCATGTGTCAAATACGCATTCAAATAACAGCGTTCCGGCGAAGCTGCAGCCTGTAAAATCGCATTGTTTGAATGTGCAGTTCTTGAATGACCTGCCGGATAAATCCATGCCGCCGCATTTAAGCTCAGTGAATATTTCTTCCTCAAAGATACTGCCTTCAAGAATTTTCATCTTATCGTTCCTGTTATATCAGCCTTACTTATTATTGAATCACAGCATTCTACCATTGTTAACAATACTTCTCAACTAAAGATTCGGGAACTTTCTTGTATAATTGGTTATTGGGTATATAATAATTTCTGGTTTTATTGGTGAAATATTAAGGAAAACCCATGCGCGTAGGTAATAAGAAAATTGCACTTATTTTGGTAGTGCTGGCTTGTGTATTGATTATGTCAGACCTTTATCTCGGCTTCTCAAGAGGGTTTGGCTTTTATGGAGGAACTAATAATTTTTTCATGTCACCTTCTGAAAGGAATTTTCGAAATTTATATGAAATTTCAGATATGATTTTTAAGATTGCCGATGATGAATATTACCCTCAACCTGATAAACTGGTGGAACACGGCAATTTCAAAATATTAAAGCAATATGAAGGCTCTGATATTTGGAAAATGGAATATTCTGGAGCAAATCACAATATGATTTTTTTATATTCTCCTGTGTTTATTGATTGACAGTCAATAAGCGTTTGTGGTTATGCCCAATGGGATGATGAAATGAAATGCTATAGCCCTAACGTATATTTACCGCTTAGGATAAGAAAGAATCTCCCTGTAGAATGGTCTTATGTAGCGATTGATGGTTCGGTGAAAAAAGAAGTAAATTATCCTCCTCTGCCGGGTTGCATTATCAAAGACGAGCGAATATTCTATCCGAGAGATTTATTGCCTGCTGTTGAGAAAATATACCCCAAAGCTATTATACCGGAGAGATTGATTATTCATGAAGGAGAAACCAAATGAAAAAAACTATATATAGATTGTTCTTTGCCATGATTTTTATTTTGGTTATTGCGGCTGCTTATATAAGTGGTAGTTATTCAGCTAAGCAGAAGATGAAATTTTTCTACTATAAAAATCTTTTTACCACAGCAATTACCAGTGACCAACTGGTCGCCAAAATGAGGGATAAAGGAGGCGTTGCTGAAGAAATTGACATCGCTTTTGTTAAGTCTCTGTTAAAGGAAGTTTACAATGGCAATGAAGAAGTTATAGGGCAGTTGGTTCAGAATATATCGCACGAGGTTACGAAAGAAAAGATTCTTCTGCAAGGTGATGAGTATGAAGTTTGCTATACGATTAACGGATTGTCTTATTATTTGCTTTATGATGGAGCTACGTGGGGAGCAACAACTCCATTCATGATGAAAATGGCTGTCTTGGCATCTGAGACTCAGGATGTTTCTTTGTTTGAGAAAATGTGCGAGTTGGATTTAGTATATATATACGAAGATGACTTTCAGCAGCTTGGAGCTGAGCCGCAGAAAGATATATTGATGGCTTTTCTCAAATTGTCATCTTACAGTCAGAGTATGAAATCAGATAGTTGGTATCGGAATTTGATATTGTCAACGAGTAGTGAATTTTATTTGACTGAGTATGCAAACATCGACAAGATGCTAAAACTTGCGAAAGCCGGTAACTTTGATGATGCATATAATATGTATGTTTCAATCACAACATCTAAAAACGATTCAGAGACAGTGTTTATGACAAACTATAATTATCCAAATCTTAAACGATTGTTCAAAGAAAGCAAGTTAGATAGAATCTTGAAATAGTTGCTGACTGCCTATCCAAGCTTACCGTGTTTTTTGTGCATTTCGAGGTATAGTCTATAGTCTTCTACCGTTACAGCCGGCGGCGTCTGATGGTCTACTGATGGGATGAACCCGCCGCTTTTCATTGCCGGCAGCAGACGCTGGAATTCCGCTTCGAGTGCTTGCTGTCCTTTATGCATTATTGTCTTGTCGAATGCTCCGAGCATCAGGAAGTCGGGATGTTTTTTTCTGATATTGTTGACATCTACGCCCGCCATCCTTTCAAGCGGCAGAAGCCCCTCAACGCCAACTTCCTTTAGCCACGGAATCAGCGGTTCGATATCGCCGTCAGAATCCACAAACACCTTGATCCCCTTATCCTTCAATGCCGGTACTATTCGCTTATAATAAGGAGCGAAAAATTCATCGAATTGCGTTTTCGAGAGCATCGGCCCGTGATTATACGACATATCCTCGGCTATCGTTGCGAATACCGGCGTGGAAATTTCTGTGAATTTATCGATTTGCCTGAGCCAGTGTTCCGTGAGGTCGTGATTCATTTTGTGCATCAGCTCAGGGTAGTCATAGAATGCATACATATGATTTTCTATGCCGAAAAGTGTCCTCGGAAACCAGAAGAAGCCTTCAAGTGTTATCCATAATACGGTATCGCCGGAGTTGATTCTTTCAAGCCAGTTTGAAAGATCAGTTTTTTCGAAGGCATAGTCGCCGAAGAGCTTACCTTTTTCAACAAGCTTGTTATAATCTTCAGGTGAGTTTATTATCGGGGCGCCGTGATATTCGGGCTTGGGGCAATCATCGCTTCTTACCTTGAACCAGAACTGTTTTAAACTGTCGAGACCGAAATAGTCACTTATCTTATTAATAGTATCCAATTCTCTTGGCAGACCCTGCTCATACCAACGGTCGATAGTCTCATTCCACCAGCTTGCCCATTCAACCATAGGCAACCTGTCAATCGTTTCAAAATTCAATACTTTTCTGAATCTTTCGACATTATTCATGTTTTCCCCTTTAAACTGTAATATATGCCCATTATAGTATATTGAAATAGGTTAATCTTTGCGCATATTGATTAAGTTGTTTGTGGTGATTGATAATGTATTATTAAAAGGTAGTTTCTACACTTTCCATAATACCAGCATATTGTAACCGTTCACAAAGGCTAATGTTTTATGCCTCGAAGAGGCTATATACCATAGCCGTGGGCATCGCCCTCGGTTGATTGGTTATTTGCGAAAGTTCCCCCATCGGAATTTCCAGCCGGTAAGCTGGAAATTCCGATGGGAGCGGTGCGTGTTATTATCCATTCCCACGGCGTTGCCGCGGGCTATAATGTAAAGCCCTTCGGGCAAATAATACATGAAAATGTAAATTTTGCAATATACCGTGAACGGTTACAGCATATTTTTATGAATAAAAGCGGTATAGCAGAAAAAGTTGCTTAATTTGTAAGAAAAATATAGTATTTTTCCTTACAAAATTATAGAATAGTAAGAATGCAAAGTATTGAAAAAAAGGTAGTTAGTAGGATATATGGCTTTGGCAGGGGGTGGGCGTTTTCTCAGAATGATTTTTCTGAATATGGGAGCCGTTCATCAATAGATATCGCTTTGCATCGCCTAAATGAAAAAGGGACTATAAGGCGTGTTATTAGAGGTATTTATGATTATCCACGTTTTAGTAAATTATTGAATAAAGACTTGGGTCCTGATATCCATCAGGTTGCAGTTGCTTTATCACGGAAATTTGGCTGGAGGATACAGGCTAACGGACATACGGCATTAAATGTGTTGGGTTTATCGACTCAAGTGCCAGGCGTATATGTTTATTTATCAGATGGCCCTAATAGGTCTTATGAAATCAGCAGTACTACATTAACTTTCAAAAAAACTGTTTTGAAAGAATCCGGATTCAAATTGCGAGAAAGCTCTCTGATAGTACAGTCCTTGAAGCAAATCGGACAGGATAGAATTACACCTGAAATAATCGCTCATTTAAAAGAATGGATAGACCCAAACTTGAAGGCGAAAGTATTAAAGGATACGCATACAGTTACAGCATGGATTTATGAAATAATAAAGCAAATCTGTCTGGAGTAAGCAAATGGATAATGTTGCAAATTTGTCTGCAGAGGATAGAGCAGATGTTTTTAAAGAAACTTCTCTTAAGAAAGGTATTGTTCCGGCTGTAGTAGAGAAAGATTTTTGGGTATGTTGGGTTTTAGGTAAACTCTTTGAATCAGAAAGTTTATCTAAAAAGCTATTATTTAAGGGCGGAACATCTTTGTCTAAGGTATTTGGTTTGATAGAGCGTTTTTCTGAAGATATAGATCTCATTCTTAATTGGGACGAGATTATTCAGCAAGATCCTTATGACGTCCGTTCTAAAACTCAGCAAGACAAGTTCAATAAGGCTGTTGTTGAAAAAGGATGTTATTACATACAGCAAAATATCTTACCGGAAATCAATAAGCTCATCGGGAATAAGTGTGAGTTGAAAATTGAAGAAAGAACTCCTGATACAATAAATATTCGCTATCCGGTCGCTTTTTCTGAAGATTATCTACGTCCTGAAATTCGCTTAGAGATCGGACCTTTGGCTCTTTGGTGTCCAAACGATCAATTTGAAATACAATCTTATACGGCAGAGGAGTTTCCTTCTCTATTTGAGCAACCTTGTTGTAAGGTAAATGCTGTGATTGCAGAGAGGACTTTCTGGGAAAAAGCAACAATTCTTCATCACGAAGCCTATAGGGCGCAGGATAAACAGCAGCCCCAAAGATATTCAAGACATTATTATGATATGGCTCGTATGGCTTCTTCCAGTATTAAAGACAAAGCTTTGAAGAGGCCGGACCTGCTTAAAAGCGTGGTTGAGTTTAAGAATAAGTTTTATCCTCAAGGTTGGGCGAGGTATGATTTAGCCGTACCGGGTTCGCTAAAACTGATTCCACCTGATTATCTTGTTGAACTATTAAAAAAGGATTATAAAGATATGCAGGTTATGATATATGGTAAAAAACCTTCCTTCGATGACATAATAAAGGAGTTGTTGATATTGCAAAACGAAATTAATCAGTAAGGGCTATAAAAATGGGAGCTTGACATGTTCACCTTATAATATGTGATATGTTTTTAACTATTTGTGCATATTGGTAGCCTGTTTGTGATGATTGATAATATATAATTAAAGGGGAGTCAATTTTCGCTAAATCAGAGAGGGATTTATAGCTTGTATAACTCTACATTGGATAATACAATAGCATACATATTATGATTATGGGAATATGACAGATGAGGTTTGGTAAATGATGACATATGACTTAACTAGATTGAATGATAAAGAATTTGAGATGCTTTCGGTAGATTTACTGTCGAAAGTGGAAGGGAAACGTATAGAGCGTTTTAAATCTGGCAAAGATGCAGGTGTTGATGGCAGATTCTATCAATCAGATGATTCAGAAGTTATTATCCAATGTAAGCATTGGGCAAAATCCGGCATTAAACCGCTACTAAAACACTTGAAAGATAAGGAGTCGATTAAGGTTAAGAAGCTTAATCCTGATAGATATATATTTACAACTTCAGTTGAATTATCCCGTCATAATAAAAAAAAGATAAAAGACATTTTTGAGCCGTTTATTAAAGATGAATCAGATATTTATGGCAATGAAGATATCAATGATTTTATTTCAAAGCATGAAGATATTGAAAAGAGACATTATAAACTTTGGTTGTTTAGTAGCAATGTTTTGAGAAGATTACTGAATTCTGGTATTATAGGGAGAAGTGACAGTAAAATCCAAGATATACTTGAATTTTCTCGAAAATATGTTGTTACAAATAACCATGAAAGAGCTATCAAAAAACTTAACGCTTTTCGTTCAATAATTATTACCGGTGAACCAGGTATTGGTAAGACTGTTCTTGCCAATCAGCTTTGCTTGCATTACCTAAAAGAGGATTACGAATTGTGTTATATCGAGGATTGCCTTTCAGAAGCCGAAAATGTGTATAGTAAAGACAAAAAACAACTCTTTTATTTTGATGATTTTTTAGGAAGGAATTACCTTTTAGCATTGAATCGACATGAAGATTCTCGAGTGCTTAATTTCATTAAAAGAGTAGGTCGAGATAAGGATAAACTTTTCATATTAACATCAAGAAGCACAGTGCTTAATCAGGGGAAAAGACTTAGTGAATTATATGAAATCGAAAATATAGACAAAAATGAATATGAAATAAAAATACAATCATTATCAGGGTTAGATAAAGCGAAAATTCTATACAATCATATTTGGTTTAGTGAATTAAAGATTTCTTATATTGATGAATTATATAAGGATAACAGGTATCTTAATATCATAAGACATCCAAACTATAACCCTAGGTTAATTTCATTTATTACGGATTATTGCAAAATATCAGATATTGCCCCAAATAATTACTGGAAATATATTAAGAAGACCTTGAAGAATCCAGAAGATATTTGGGGACATGTATATGAACATCAGATTGATGAAGCTTGTAGAATAATTGTAAGTTTAATTGTCTTTAATAGCAGAAGCATTTCAGAAAAAGAACTTCAAGATTCTTTCAGGAATATTTGTCGTTGTAAACTCTGGGGTGTAAAACATGTTGATCCAATGGATTTCAAAGCAGCCTTAAAATTAGCAACGGGAGCAATAATTAATCGAACTATTGATGGAACAACACAGGAAGTATGGTATGATTTATTTAATCCAGCAGTTGGAGATTACGTACTGAATATGTTTTCCAAAGAACCTGATAGATTGGATGGTATATTTCTTTCTCTGAATACATTAAATTCATTATATAACATAGAGAGTCTTCTTAATAGTGAAATCTATGATAGTGCGAAAATAAATGAAATAATCAAAATTGTTACATTACGATGCCTTAATAGTACAGAGTTTAATAAGGGAATGTCGTATAAAATCAGGTTATTGCAGATAGTTGTTAAAAAAAATGAAGTTGATATTGCCTTGAAAGAACAGATAGCTATGTTTTTGAAAAGCCTTGATTTTTCCTTAATATCTTCTACATGGATAAGTGCAATTATTGAAATATATTTCTGGTGCTTAGATAAAAAAATAATAGAGGAAAATGATGTAAATTTCCTACCATTCTTAGATAATAATTTGGATTACGATTTAGAGCACGATGACTTTGTCTGGATCAGTAAATTACTTGAAAGAGGCTCTATTGCTAATTCGCAAAGATATTTATTGGTTTTACAAGACTTAATTGTTTGTTATTGGAAAGATACTATTGAAAATCATATTAATGAGGAAGCAGTACTTGAGGATTTTTTATTTGAAGAAGATTATGATGATGCTGAAATAAAATTACGTACTTACATAGCTAATAACTTCGAAAAATATTCAATAGAATTTGAAGAAGATATTATTGATGAGATACTTGGTGAGTGCGACTTAGATGATATTATTATGGCTAATCAAGATAAAGAAATGAGATTGGAGAAGTATTGCGAGGAAGACTATTATGAATCTTCTTCGGGAGAAACAGAAAATGATATAATACACGATCTTTTTCAAAGGGATTAGTTTCTATTTTTGTGAGGAATTAAAGAATTCAGGTCTCTTAAAATAAGATTTGTTGTTTAACTTGATAATATTGAAGGTTTTATAATATGTGAACGTTGATAAGACTTTGCCTATATTGATTATTTTGTTTGTAGTAATTGTTTATGAGTCAGATAAAGCTTTATGATCGTGAGCCTATAGCGTTGATGCTTGATGAGTTTGGTTTTGCTGTTGAGAAATTCCCTGATTGGGAGAGTTCCTGCATAGGATCACATGGTCATGATATCCTTGAGATGAACTATATTCTCAGGGGCAGAGCCGTTCAGACTGTAGCGGGTGTGGAGGTTGCCGTTGAGGCGGGTTCTTTGAGTGTTGTCAATTACGGCATGGAGCATGAGTTTTCTACCGAGCCGCAATCTACTATCGATATCATAAACATCTATATTGATATTCAGAAAGTGCGTCTGCCTCAGTTCGACCGGCAACTGAGGGAGCTTTTACGCGGCATAATCCCGCTTCATAAGATTTCCGCCAATAATCTCAATAAGGTTGTTTCGCTCAGGGTCAGTGATTCTGAAAAGTTTCAATGGCTTCTTGAGCAGATGATTGAAGAGAGTAAAGAGCGTAAAACCGGCTATAAGGTTGCATTAGAGCAGTATTTTACTCAGTTTTTGATAATGCTTTGCAGGTTTTCGCAGGAAAACGGGCTAAGCAGGACAGCCGAGGCAGCATCCAGAGATATGGCAATGATAGATAAACTGCTTGATTATATAGAAAACAACTGCCATAAACACCTCACTCTTGAGCGGCTTGCCGAATATTGCGGCATTGATAAACATTCTTTATGCCGTAAATTCAGACGTGTTACAGGCAAAACTGTGTTTGAATATATAAAATCACGACGGCTTGAAGCGGCGATGTATGAGCTTAGAAGCACAGACAAGAAGATAATCGATATAGCACTTGATTGCGGATTTGCCAATATATCTAACTTCAACCGGTGCTTCAAAGAAGCAATAAAAGCCACCCCAACCGGGTATAGGTCCGAGTGGCTTGATAATTAAAAATTTACTTATCGAAATCTGACAGACTTGTTACCATTTAAATGGCTGTGGATTGTCGACATATTTTGCCTGGAAAACATCTTCCGGCGTTGTCAGGTATATAATGCCTTCGATTAGTCCGAGAATTGAGGGTATCCATGTCCAGCACAATGCGAGATAGATAATTCCCCATCCCCACTTACCAAGGTAAAACTTGTGAACGCCAATCCCGCCAAGTAATATCCCGAACAAACCTGCCGCTAACTTATTTTTCATAATCTCCCTTTCAAAACATGTAAAATCACAATAACTTTATTGACTATTTCTGTTCTTACTATACTCCGGAAACCATAATACCATAAAATGATGCGTTTTTTCAAGCTTTTTAATCAGTTTTTATGAGATATAAGCCTTGTTTATTGTGTACTTTAAGTGTTTTTAAAAAAAGTCTTGAAAAAGGGGAATAAGTTTGATAAACTATACTGATAAAAAAATATCGATATGTATATATCGTATATTCGTGTTTATAGAGTAATATTACAGGATGTGGATAAAAATGGCAAAAGAAATTGGAAAATCGGTTCCCCAACCAACTATTCGTCGGTTGCCTTCGTATCTTCAGGTACTTCGCAACTGTCAGAAAAAGGGGCGTACTAACATAAGCAGCAGCTATATAGCCCAGCAGCTTCAGCTTGAGGCTATACAGGTGAGAAAAGACCTCTCTGCTACCGGGATAACCGGTCAGGCGGGAGTGGGCTTTTCAGTTACAGCACTCATAAGTCATATTGAAGATTTTCTCGGCTGGGACAATACCCGTGATGCTTTTCTCATAGGATGCGGTAACTTAGGCTCGGCTTTGATAGGCTATGAAGGATTCAAGGCAAGGGGATTGAATATAATTGCCGGTTTCGATGTTGACAAGGATAAGGTCGGCAAGACTATATCTGGAAAGCTTATTTTTGAACTAGAAAAGCTTCCTGATCTTGTTAACAGAATGCACATCAAACTTGGTGTTTTGACAGTTCCGCCGGAAGTGTCGCAGGCTGTTGCCGAATATGCAGTTAAAGCAGGGATAAAAGCGATATGGAATTTCACATCTGTAAAGCTCGATCTTCCTGAGGACATAGTTGTTGAAAGAGTCGGGCTTGAATCAAGTCTGGCGGTTCTTTCAAGTAAGCTTAAGGAAAAACTCGATAACGAGAAAGAATAATGACAGATAAGACCAATGACATTATAGATGTAACAATATGTATGGGCAGCTCTTGTTTCTCACGAGGCAACAAGAAGACACTGAGCTTCATACAGGAGTTTATTGTCACTAATGGTCTTGACGGCAAGATAAAGGTAACGGGAAGTTTATGTGAGGGTAAATGCAATTGCGGACCTCATATAACTGTCAATGGCAATAGGTACGACAATATCACGGCAGAGACAGCGATAGATATAATTCGAGGAGAGATGGAAAATAATTAAGGATAAAGGCCAGGTGAGATAATGGATTTCATGAAACCAATATATACTGAAGCGGCAAAATGCCAGGACTGCTATAAATGTCTGAGGCAGTGTCCGGTGAAGGCTATAAAGATACAGGATGGTCACGCAAAGGTTATAAACGAGCTTTGTGTGATGTGCGGTCATTGTGTGCAGGTATGTCCTGTCGGGGCCAAGAAAATCCGTAACGATCTTGAGAGAGCCCGACTTCTGCTTAAGAGCGACAAGAAGGTTTATGTTTCTCTTGCTCCAAGTTTTGTTACTGAGTTTGCGGATGTTGAACCGGCCAAACTTGTTGCCGCGATAAATAAGCTTGGTTTTGACGGAGTCTCTGAAACGGCTCTTGGTGCTCAGGAAGTATCTGCTAATATTGGAAAGATAATCAGTGAAGGCAAGAAGGATGTTTACATATCTTCGGCTTGTCCAACAATCGTTGAGTATATAAAAAAATATCGCCCGGAGTTTGCTGAAAAAGTTACAAACATGCTCTCCCCTGTACTTGCTCATTGCAAGATACTTCGAAAGACCTATGGCGATGACATTGCGATTGTTTTTGTAGGGCCCTGCATTGCAAAGAAGAGTGAATCTGATATGTTCCCGCAACTTATGGATATCTCAATAACATTCAAAGACCTGAGGCTGTGGTTTGAAGTTGAAAACATTGAGCTTGAAAAGGTAGAGGCCAGAGAAGACTTTGTTCCCCGCGGTGCTCAGGAAGGGGCATTGTATCCGATAGACGGTGGAATGATAGCGGGAATAAAAGCCAATTGCAGTGTCAATGATGCGCAGTTCATGGCTTTTTCAGGTATGGATGATATAAGGAAAGTGCTTGATGAACTTGATACATCAAAGCTCAAAGGGCCTTTGTTCCTTGAGCTTCTTGCATGCGACGGCGGATGCGTCAACGGGCCGGCGGTATCAAAAGATTCCGGTACTGCGATGAAACGTTATGATGTTATAGACTACTCAAAATATCCTGATGTGAATATTCCGCGAAAGCCGGAAGTAGAGATTGGTACTGATTGGAAAATTGAGCCGGTAAAGCATGCGGAACATACAGAGCAGGAGATAAGAGATGCTTTGCGTTCTGTTGGCAAATACAAGGCCGAGGATGAACTCAATTGCAGTGGCTGCGGATATGATTCATGCCGTGAGTTTGCCAAAGCTTTGCTTGATGGACGCGCTGAACCGAGTATGTGCGTCAGTTATATGCGGCAGTTGGCACATAAGAAAGCCGATGCTCTTATAAAGACTATGCCAAGTGGTGTTGTCATAGTCGATCAGAAACTTGAGATACTTGAGTGCAACAGGAAGTTTGCAGAACTTCTTGGCGAAGAAACTCTTAAACTTTACGATGATATGCCCGGTCTTGAGAAGGCTGTTTTGGAAAAAATACTGCCGTTTGCAAATATATTCAAGCAGGTTCTCAACAGCGGAGAGAAAGTTGTTGAGAAGAATATAAAGCTTGAGAATATAATTCTGCATGTAACTGTGTTTACAATAGAACCGCATAGACTTGTCGGCGGATTCCTGCAGGATATTACTGTTCCTGCCGTGCAGAAGCAGCAGATTATAAACAAGGCAAAGGAAGTAATAGAGAAGAATCTTTCTACGGTGCAGCAGATTGCTTATCTGCTTGGTGAGAATGCTTCTGAATCAGAAGTGATACTTAATTCAATAGTAGGTTCTTTCGGGACTGATACTATAGAAGGCAAGAAAGATGACAAGGACTGAGGAAGTATTTGTAGAGGTCGATTTTTCGCAAGAGAACAAGGCCGGCCAGACCGCTGCCGGTGATGTGTTTCTCTCGCATAGAGATAAGGGCAGTGAACGGACTATCTGTATACTTGCCGATGGTCTTGGCAGCGGCATAAAGGCAAATGTCCTTGCTACGCTTACGGCAACGATGGCGATGAAATATGTGACATCGGACATAGATCCGCAGAAAGCCGCTGAAATCATCATGGCTACTTTGCCTGTGTGCAGTACAAGGAAAATTGGATATTCAACATTTACAATAATAGATATCCAGCCTCAGAGGAAGGTGAGGGTGATCGAATATGATAATCCTCCATATCTGCTGATAAGAGATGGTAAAGATATAAAAATTGAAAAAGAGCGTTTTACTATAAAGACAGTTACTACCGGTGAGCGAGAACTTTTTTATAGTGACTTTATTGCAAAAGAAAATGACCGCATAGTGTTTTTCAGTGATGGTGTCACACAGTCGGGAATGGGCAGCGATGTCATGCCGCTTGGCTGGATGAACGGCGGAGCATCTGCTTGTGTTGTTGATAATTGCAGGCAGGACCCTGGAATATCAGCAAGATACCTGAGCAGAAAAGTAGTTGAAAGAGCGTTAAAGAACGATCAGTTGAAAGCGAAGGACGACATAAGCTGTGCGGTAGTCAGTTTCAGGAAGCCGAGAAAGACCCTTGTAGTAACGGGGCCGCCTTTTGACAAGAAGAATGATGCTGTGCTTGCGAGAAAGTTTCAGGAATATAATGGACGCAAGGTTATATGCGGCGGTACTACTGCCAACATAATCGCAAGAGAGACAGGAAAGCACATCGGGCTTGATCTTTCGAACTTATGGCCTGATATTCCGCCTAAGTCGAAAATGTCAGGAGCCGATCTTGTTACCGAAGGAACGCTGACGCTTAACAAGACCCTTGAGATATTGAAAAGCGGTAAAGATCCGGATAAACTTCGACAGGATCCTGCGTCTGAGCTTGTGAAAATATTCCTGGAAAGCGATGTGATAAATTTTATTGTCGGAACAAAAATTAATGAAGCTCATCAGGACCCGACATTACCTGAAGCGCTTGATATAAGACGTAATTTGCTTAAGTCGATGGTGAAGGTTTTGAATGACAAATATCTTAAAGAAGCAAATATTGAATTGATATAAAGTGAATTTGAAAGTTAAAGTTTTATCTTTAGCTGAATTTGAATCTATATTCTTAAAGTAATATATAAACAGAGGAAAATTAAAATGTCTTGCGAAGGCTGCAAACAGAAAAAATTTGAAAAAGTGTGTCAGATTATAGCTGAGCATGGTGATGATAAGTCAAAGTTGATACCGATTCTTCATGCTGTTCAGCGTGAGTACCGATATCTGCCCGAAGAAATATTGACATATGTTTCTATGAGGCTTAATCTCCCGCCGGCAAAGGTGTATGGAGTTGCAAGTTTTTATGCTCACTATGCCCTTAAGCCAAAGGGTAAATATGTGATTCATATATGCGATGGTACTGCGTGCCATGTTAAAGGTTCAATCGCGATACTTGATGCTATGTATGAGAAGCTTGGATTGAGCAAGGATAAGCCGACAAGCGATGATATGCTTTTCACTGTTGAGACAGTGAGTTGTCTTGGTGCTTGCGGAATGGCTCCGGTTATTACTATAAATGAAGATGTGCATGGATTGGTAACACCCGATTCTGCTGTAGCTCTTCTGGATGATATCATAGAGAAAGAAGCTAAATAAACAGGTGAATAAATGCTAACAGGAAAAGTTGATCTTGAAAATATAAGAGATGAGTATCTCAAGTCATACGAGAAGCTCGACAAACATATAGTAGTTTGTGCAGGTACTGCCTGCATGGCCAACGGGTCGCAGAAAGTGTATGATGCTCTCGTTGAAGAGATAGAGAAAAAAGGACTCAATGTTTCAGTAAAACTTCAGAAGTGTGAAGACAATAAAGCTGATGTGTTGATGAGCAAGAGTGGATGCCGCGGCTTCTGTCAGGTAGGTCCGCTTGTTACGATACGTCCTCATGAACTTCATTACGTACATGTTAAACCTGAGGATGCTAAAGAGATAGTGGAGAGGTCTGTTGCAGAAGATCAGACTATAGAACGCCTTCTCTATACAGATCCTTCAACAGGAAGCAAATGTGCGACAACAAAAGATATACCGTTCTACACTCAGCAGACAAGATATGTGATTGAGCAGTGCGGTAAGATAGACGCTGAAGATATCAATGAATACATCGCTAAAGATGGTTACTTCTCAGCACGCAAGGCGTACACAGAAATGGAGCCACAGGCGATATGTGATACTGTTCAAGAGTCAGGCCTTCGCGGTCGAGGCGGCGGCGGTTTTCCAACCGGTCGTAAATGGGCTTTGACTTTACCTCAGCCGGGTGAAAAGAAATTCGTTATTTGCAATGGTGATGAAGGTGATCCAGGCGCGTTTATGGATCGAAGCCTTATGGAAGGTAATCCGCACAGGGTTCTTGAGGGCATGATGATTGCAGCAAGAGCTATAGGTGCAGATGAAGGATATATATATGTTCGTGCAGAATATCCACTGGCCGTCTCGCGTATTCAGAATGCTGTTGCCGAAGCAGAGAAGATCGGTATTCTCGGTGAAAATATTTTCGGCTGCGGCAAGAATCTTAAACTGCATGTAATGGAAGGGGCGGGAGCTTTTGTCTGTGGTGAAGAAACCGCATTGATCGCTTCCATAGAAGGGCTTAGAGGAATGCCCAGACCCAAGCCTCCATTCCCTGCTCAGAGCGGCTTGTGGGGTAAGCCTACATGTATCAATAACGTTGAAACATTGGCGACAGTTCCTCTTATCATCGCTTCCGGAGCCGATAAGTTCCGTGAGAATGGAACAGAAGGTTCACCTGGTACAAAGACATTTGCTCTTACCGGTCATGTTGCCAATACCGGCCTGATCGAGGTTCCATTCGGTGGAACTGTTCGTGATGTTGTATTCGGTATCGGCGGCGGAGTAACAGACTCAAATGGCAAGATAATGGAAGACGGTTTCAAGGCCGTACAGTGCGGCGGTCCTTCCGGCGGCTGTCTTACTGCAGACCATCTTGATTTGCCTGTTGATTTTGATTCGCTCAGAAGTATCGGTGCTATGGTCGGTTCGGGCGGGCTTGTTGTAATGAACAAGAATACCTGTATGGTTCAGATCGCACACTTCTTTATGCAGTTTACGCAAAATGAATCTTGTGGAAAATGCGTGCCTTGTCGTGAAGGTACTAAGCAAATGCTGAGACTGCTGGAAGATATTATAAACGGTGAGGGAACCCTTGAGACGATAGCTCTGCTCGAAAGAGTGGCTAATGCTGTAGGTAAGGGTTCGCTTTGCGGACTTGGCAAAACCGCTCCCAATCCTGTGCTTACAACATTGCGGTTCTTCCGTGATGAATATATTGCACATGTGGTTGACAAGAAATGTCCGGCGGGTCAGTGCAAGGCTCTTGCTATGCCTGAGATTGATCCGGATAAGTGTATAGGGTGCGGCCTTTGTGCGAGAAAGTGTCCGGTTGATGCAATAGCCGGAGAGAAAAAGAAAGTGCATGTTATCGATGAAGATAAATGTATTAAGTGCGGCGCTTGTGCTGAAGCTTGTAAATTTAACGCTGTAATCGGGATCTGAAAATGAATAATGAGAAAAAATATTTAACGATAGACGGACGCAAAGTTGAAATCGGTAACGAACGCAACTTGCTTGAAATAATAAGACGAATAGGTATCGATCTTCCGACATTCTGTTACCATTCCGAGCTTAGTATCTACGGTGCATGTCGTTTGTGCGTTGTGGATATTGACGGCCTTGGCATCGTTACTTCATGCAGTACTATGCCGCAGGAAGGAATGGTTGTTCGCACGAATACAAATGAGCTTCGCGAGATGAGAAAGGTTTACATTAAGCTTCTTCTTGCAAATCATCACCAGAGCTGTACTACTTGTTCCAAGAGCAGTGCATGTCGTCTGCAGGATCTCGCTAACAGGCTCAGCATACGTGATATTCCTTTCGCTAAGGATTATGTACCGAAGCCGATTGACGATACCAGCCCTTCACTGATTCGCGACCCTAACAAGTGTGTGCTTTGCGGCGACTGTGTTAGAGCCTGTGAAGAGATACAGGGAGTTGGCGCGATAGATTTTGCTAATCGAGGAGCCAATACGGTTGTCTCTCCTGCGTTTCTGAAAAATCTTGACGCAGTTGAATGCGTATATTGCGGTCTTTGCGCGAGTGTTTGTCCGACAGGTGCAATTACTCCCAAGCCTGAAATCGAAAAGGTATGGACTGCGCTCAACGATGAAAAGAAAACCGTTGTAGTTCAGATAGCACCTGCCGTACGTGTTGCTCTCGGTGAGATGTTCGGACAGGAAGCTGGTACGATAACTACAGGCAAGATGGTGGCTGCGTTGAAGCTTCTTGGTTTTGATCAGGTTTACGATACATCTTTTGCAGCGGACCTCACTGTACTGGAAGAAGCCAATGAGTTTATTGCCCGCAAGACTAAGGGCCAAAAGCTCCCATTGTTTACATCATGCTGTCCGGCTTGGGTTAAGTATGCAGAACAGTTCTACCCGGATCTTCTGCCAAACCTTTCTTCTTGCAAGTCTCCTCAGCAGATGTTTGGTTCAGTAGCGAGGGAAAGCTTGCCGAAGGCTCTCGGTGTTGAGAATAAAGATCTCTACATTGTATCTATTATGCCTTGTACTGCCAAGAAATTTGAAGCACAGCGTGATGAGTTTAAGACCGATGAAAATAGAGATGTCGATGCAGTGATCACAACTCAGGAACTTGGCAGAATGATAAAGGAAACCGGTATTCAGTTCAATACCCTTACTCCTGAATCACTCGATATGCCGCTTGGCTTCAAGACTGGAGCAGGTGTTATATTCGGTACTACCGGCGGTGTCAGCGAAGCGGTACTCAGATATGCTACCGAGAAACTCACTGGTGAGAAACTTCATAACTCAGACTTCAATGAAGTTCGCGGCATGGATGGTATGCGTGTGCTTGAGACAAGCATTGGCGGTATCAATCTTAAGCTTGCTATCGTTCACAGCCTTAAGAACGCATGCAAAGTTGCAGAGATGATACGCAAGGGCGAGTGTGATTTTGATTTTGTAGAAGTTATGGCTTGTCCGGGTGGATGTATTGCCGGTGCCGGTCAACCGGTTAGCTGGGATGCAGACGTCAAGAATAAACGCCGTAAGGGTCTTTACAATACAGACAAGCAGCTTCAACTGCATAAATCACAGGATAACCCGTTCATCAACAAGTGCTATGAAGAAAATCTTGGCGGTGAAGTTGGCGGTCATAAGGCACACGAGCTTCTGCATACTGAATATAAGACACGTCGCAGGATAACCGATCAGAATATTGAGATGGGTGATAAAGCTGACGGCAAACTTAACGTCAGTGTTTGTGTGGGAACAAGCTGTCATATCAAAGGCTCGCAGACGATCCTGCAAGGGTTGATGGCTTATGTTCGTGACAATCAGCTTGATGACAAGGTTAATATCCAGGCTACTTTCTGCTTCGAGAATTGCGGTCAGGCTCCAAACGTAAAGATTGGAGATTCGCTGCTGAGCAAGTGTACGCTTGAAAGCGTCATTGAAGAAGTAGACAAGAATATAAAATAAGAGAAGTCCAAAAATAATCTCACGAAAGCCGCTGTGAAACCCATGGCGGCTTTTTATTTTTTATGGGCCGATATCATTAGTGGGTAATACATTCCAAGTGAGCTTAATGCAGAAAGCATGATCTTTCTTAAGGGTTCAACACGGCATATTGCAGTGACTGCCTTTCGGAGAAAACGATTCTTGATTTTAGATGCTTCTGCGATGGTGAATTTTCCGGCGAATTCTTTTTTGCCGTCACTTATCAATTCCATCTTATCGCTGTTGTTACGGCAGATACGTCTTATGTCGGCGGGTTTGATTATATTGAGTGATTCATAATAATCGGTGTATCTACCCAGCATCTTCAGGTATATACGGCCGGATGATTTGGTCAAAAACGGCAGCCAGATTATCTTGTAATGACCTTCATAGAATGATTTATAGTTTGGGAATTTATGACACATCCTGCCATCGTGCTTTAGAACTCGAAGACTCTCTGAGATAAATCTTTCAATCGATTCCACATGTTCGAGTACCTGGAATGAAACTATATAGTCAAAGCTTTCGTCATCGAATGGTATGTTGAGGCCATCATAAAGCTTGAGGTCCATTTCAGGGAAGAGGGTACTTGTTTTCTCGTAGACCGGCGGGCGTACTTCCAGACCGGCAACTATCATGCCGGCTTTCTGACATTGTTTTAGAAACAGGCCGTTGCCGAATCCAAGTTCGAGTATTTTCTTGCCGGACAGGTCGCTTGCATCAACCCCGCAATCGGCTGCGAATCTGTTGAATTGTTCGTTGGCTCTGCGGTCTATATCCATACACTTACCATTGGATGCCAATCAGGTTTTCATTGCGTCTATTTCAAGTATTGCTATCGGCAGGAATATTATTACCGGCAGAAATACCCATATGTCAGGGCGTATATAGCCGAATATCTGTTCTGTGGCAAACATCTTGCATACAAATGTTGCGATGAAACAACCGCCTGTCGTCAGAAAACTCGCCATTATTGCCGGCTTCATTGCCTTGTTGTCTCTGCATACAAGTATAGGCAGGGCTACCATGAGCATTATGAAGTTTATCAGCGGGTCGGTGAATCTTGAATGCTTCTGCATATAGAGTTTGGCGCGGTCTTGTACATATCCGCCTTTTGCCAATTCGGCAAGCTGCTTTGAGCTCAGCAGCGATGTGAAACGTTCCTGTCGCCTTATTGGTATAAGCTGCGGGGTCAGACTGCTTTTATAGGAGATTGCGGTTTTCTTCTTTGTCAGCAGGGAGGAGTCTTTCTCACGGGTAAACTGCTGGATTGCTCCGCCTGTCGTTTCTGTTTGCCCTTCGGCGTTCTGTGTTTCTGAGAAGAATTGCCATGTCTGTTTCGTGTCATTGTAAACAGCCTTGTCAGCACGTATCCAGCCGATAGTTTTCCAGATTCCGCTTTCAACCGGCTCACGTAGTATTATCGCCGGGTTGGTCATCGTCTTGGTTGCTTCATCATAGCTGTTGGCATATATTACAGAACCTTTGTCGTCGGTAAGACATTCTATCGGATAGCTTTTGCTCTGCTGCACTTCGTCCTGGTCGCGAACGATCAGTGATGCCAGACGAGGTATGAGGATTTCCTGATCAATCACAAGCAGTCCGCTGAGCAGCAATGCCATCACGATAATCGGCATTATTACCCGTTTAAGGCTTACTCCAGAGGCCATTACTGCGGTAAGCTCGTTGAATCTTGTCATCTTGCTGAGCGAGAACACTGCGGCTACTACCGTTATGATGCCGGCGAAATCACGGAAATAGATCGTGCTTTGTACGCCGTAAAACAAGGCTATATTGCGGAGAATGTCGAATATTGAGGCATCGGGAGCCTCGGTGAATTCGTCAATATTCACGAAAAGATCGATCATTATCCGCAGGCCGATCAAGACTGCGAATGAAATCAGATAACCGATCAGAAAGTTCTTTGCTATATATCTATCAAGTATTTTCACTTATCAATACCTATAATCAATTAAAATCAGGAAGCTGTTTTATGCATTATAAGTAAAGCCGGGTTTAGGTAAAGAATATTTTATGTGTGTGTATTTCTTAAGAGATTTTTCCTGCTTGACAATTAATTTCTGCTATATATGATTGGTTTTAGTGATTATGCGATTGTGATATTTTGTAAATATGGACTGCAAATATGGGAAAGTTAGTAGTTAATTTGTTTAATGCCAAATCTCGTATCTATTGTTATTCCTGTTATTAAATATTAATCCACAGAACTCAAGAACTCGTGATGGATGTATAGACAATATTGTTGCTTATTTAGCATTAGAAATGGATTTTAAGGGCATATTTGGTGATTTATAGTCGAGGAATAGTTCAGTGATTTTTAAAAGTTATAAATTAAATATTGCGATTTTTTTGGTTTTCTCGATTCTGTCTTCAGTGTTGTATATGAATCTACTAAGGGAGAAAGAAAATGTAAGGTCTACTAAATCAAGTGCTTTGGTTATTGCGGATAAAGCAGGTGTGGTCTTAGCAAACCTGAATTTTGAGAAAAAACAGTACATTTACTATATTACTGATATTGAGATATCTGATAAACAGAAAAATACACGGTCATTTGTATTGGCAAAGAAATTAGGTTTCAAAATAGAAAAATTAAAATTTGGCTCAGATACTTTTCCAATTTGTAGAAGTACTGATAGTTATGATTTCTATCAAACTTTGGAAGACTTTACGGTACGAGTTCATAATGCAACATTGATTAGATTGGTTGAAAACTCAAATACGAAATTAGCAGAGGATAATTAAGGAATATCATTAGCTGCCCCCTGTATTTGTCAAATTTTGTTTTCATCTGTAGTGTTTTAGGAGTTAATTCTAATGAGTAAGAGTGCTAAAAATACAATTTTGTATCTCTTTATTGCTTTGAACATATTATCAGTGTTAGTAATGTTTTTTTTTATAGGCACGTATAAAACGAACATCCAAAACAGAAGCCTGGTTAAGCAACGATATTTTTATGAAAAATATAATGAGTTAGAAGAGCATGAAATGCTTTCTTCTGGAAAAGGGCTGCCGTTTAAAGTTATTGAAGGTGCATTTGAAGGTGGGAATAAAATTTTCTTAATTGAAAAATCCTTAGGCAGTTATGTTTTGACTTTTGGAAATGGAGAACAGCTTATATGCTCCTATTTTCCAGAAAAGAGATTAGCTCAATATCATTTTAAGACAAAATTCGTTGACAGACTTACTGTGTTTTGTGGATTGCTTAATTTTTTTATACCAGTTATAATATTTTTTCTTGTAAGAAAAACTCTTAAAGATTAATAGGGAACGGGGTTGAGTATCTTTTATATCTTTTAATAACAGGTTTTTATGTTTGTGGGAACAGGTGATTACGCCCTGTTTCTCAATTGTAGACCAATGGTGTTGCCCTTGTCTATACTATAATGCCTTTTCAGAGTGAAATAATGTAAGAATAACTATAATCAGATGCGTTTGCCTCTATTTCTTAAGAGGTTTTTCCTGCTTGACAATTAATTTTTGCTATATATGATTGGTTTTAGTGGTTCTTTGTGGTTATACAATTTTGATATTTTGAGAGGTTTTATCATGGGCAGTAGTTTTTTGCCGAATCGAAGAGATTTTTTGAGGTTTTCAGGTGCGGCAGTCGCAGGTTTTTATCTTGGCGGATGCGGCAGTGATCGGATTAATGCCGCTTCATCAACCAAGAGGCCCAATGTTGTACTAATAACGGGCGATGATCTTGGCATACAGGTTGGTTGTTACGGCGATAAGACCGTCAAGACCCCCAATATCGACAAGCTTGCCGCAAGTGGAGTGATGTTCAAGACCGCCTGGGTATCTCAGGCAAGCTGCAGTCCTTCAAGAAGCAGTATATATACGGGGCTTTATCCTCATCAAAACGGCCAGATCGGACTGTGTCACAGAGGCTATTCTATGAACAGAACTTATCCGACAATAACTTCGATACTCAAAGATGCCGGCTACAGAACCGCGGTGATAGGCAAATATCATATCGAGCCTAAAAAAGCGTGTCCATGGGATGAGCAGTATTCCGATTTTACAACCTATTTTGAGCAGCGGGATGTCAAGACTGCCGCGGATGTAGGCGAAGATTTTATGAATCGAAGCGGGGATGAGCCGTTTTTCCTTATGCTGAACTACATCGACCCGCATACTCCGCTTTACGACCAAAGGAAAGGGCTTCCGGCCGAGCCGTACACCGCCGATAATGTTGAATCGCTGGAGCTTTTCGGCTTTGATACGCCGGAAATTCGTGAGCAGACCGCGGGCTATTACAACTGTGTGAATCGTCTTGATACCGGTTTGGGGATGCTGATGGACAAACTCAAGGCAACCGGCAATTATGAGAATACGCTTGTGATATTCGTTGGAGACCACGGCCCTCCATTCACCAGAAGCAAGACAACCTGTTATGATATAGGGTTGAGAATACCGTTTATCGTAAGCTGTCCCGGTGTGGTAAGCGAAGGTCTTGTAAGCGACCAGATGGTTTCAACAACCGATATACTCCCTACAATTCTCGATATTACGGGAATCGATCTGCCCGAACCGGTGACAGGGCGTTCGCTGAAGGCAGAGGTTCAGGGTAAGGATGTTGAGCTGCGTCAATATATGTTTGGCGAGCACCATACCCATCAGCAGTTTTCATGGTTCCCTCGCCGCAGCGTGAGGGATCAGAGATACCAGCTTATAGTTAATCTGCTGGAGAACAGGGAAAATCCGATAAAAGGCGTGGATGGATGCGTTGCATGGAAGGCTTCACGCAAGGAAGGTGTGCCGCCGCAGGTAAAAGCTGCCTACGACAGGTATAATAAACCGCCGCATCTGGAGCTTTATGATCTGGAAAAAGATCCGTATTGCTTTGTCAATCTTGCGGATAGTCCTGAATATGAAGCGACGAAGGAAAGGCTGCTTGCCGCTCTGAACCAGTGGCGTGAAAAGACGGCCGACCCTTATCTTGATGCGGACTATCGCACGAAAATGACCGAAAAACATGATCAAATGTACCGTGAATACATGAAGAGCAAGAAATAGTTCTTCCGTTGAAGTTTTTTAATATTCAATTTGAAGGAGAATTTTATGTCAAAAGGAAGTGGTTCAAAAGGTGGCGGCGGCGGAGGTTCTAAAGGCGGCTCTAAAGGTGGTTCTGGTGGTAAAGGTCCCGGCGGGTACCCGAGTACTACAGGTAATCCATCCGGCCCTGGAAGAACTAATAATCCGCCAAAGGGTAAATGATTTTCCTGTTTTGATATTTTTGTGTATCGCTGTGAAGGGCACGGCATGCCGTGCCCTTACGGTTGTCGTATGACGAATTTGATGATTTTTGTTTGAAGGTTATGGGCGGTTTTGCCGTTATATCGGAGATGTGGGGTAATTTTTATCAAAAAGTGCTTGCAATCGGTTTATGTTCTTCGTAAAATGCGGGTTCTATGGAGTATAAAACTGTAACAATTAACAGCATTTCTGTCTCACTGCTATCAAGCAGCCTACTCCTACTGCGCCCTGCGGCGCTTATTTAATTTATACACATATCACTTAATCCATGTTTTTTTCTAAAGGGTATTTTGCGCCTATTTTGCGTTAAATACTACGAGAAAATAGTAATTAGCGATTAGCAATCAGTGATTAGAGATTAGAAAATACGATACGAGAATGTAATAAGAAAGAGGAATTGTTATGCAAGATAAAGTAATGATATTTGATACGACCCTGAGAGATGGCGAGCAGGCTCCGGGCGCTTCGATGAGCGTCAAGGAAAAGGTAGAGCTGGCTCATCAGCTTGAGGCAATGAATGTCGATATAATCGAGGCCGGATTCCCGGTTTCTTCACCTGCTCAGTTTGAGGCAACCAACTGTATTGCCCGTGAGCTTGATAATACAATCATCGCGGGACTGGCCCGCGCCAATAATAAAGATATCGAATCGGCAGCACAGGCACTTGCACCTGCCAAGAAGAAGCGTATTCATACATTTATCGCTACTTCGCCGATTCATATGGAACACAAGCTGCGCAAGAGCCCTGAGGAAGTACTCAAGATGGCTGTTGAGGCGGTAGAGTATTCAAAGGGGCTTGTTGATGAAGTTGAATTTTCTCCCGAAGATGCTTGCCGCAGCGAGATGTCGTTCTTGATAGAGATAACTCAGGCAGTTATAGAGGCCGGTGCTACGATTGTAAATATACCTGACACAGTTGGTTATATCATGCCCGATGAATACGGCAAGATAATCGCAACGCTGATGGAAAAGGTGCCTAATATTGACAAGGCGATACTGAGTACTCATTGTCATAACGACTTGGGAATGGCTGTCGCCAACTCACTGGCCGGTGTACTCAACGGTGCCCGTCAGGTTGAATGTACTATAAACGGTATCGGTGAACGAGCAGGTAACGCGGCGATGGAAGAGGTCGTAATGGCGATCAATACCCGTCCAGACCTCTATAAGGATATCCAATGCGAAATTAAAACCACCGAAATCGCAAGAGCAAGCAGGCTTGTCTCTCGTCTAAGCGGATTTGCTATCGCCCCCAACAAGGCGATTGTCGGCCGTAACGCCTTTGCTCATGAGAGTGGTATCCATGTGCACGGCGTACTGAAGCACAGAGAGACTTATGAAATTATGACTCCGGAAACCGTAGGCTTTGAAGGCTCAAGAATGGTTCTGGGGCGTCATAGCGGCCGGGCAGGCTTCGCAGATCGCTGCCAGAAGCTGGGCTATAAGCTGAGCGAGGAAGAATTGCAGACAGCATTTGAGAAGTTCCTTGCACTCGCCGATAAGAAAAAGGAAGTGTTCGACGACGATATTACGGCGATTATTGACGATGAAGTACGTCATACAGAACGCGTCTACACGCTTGAGCACTTGCTGGTTGCCTGCGGCACGGGTACTCTGCCGACTGCGAGCATCAAGATCAAGACAGCCGATGATACCCTGATGGCGGCTGCCTGTGGTGATGGTCCGATCGATGCGGCGTATCAGGCGGTAAGAAACGCTACTGGAATCAGTCCTGAGCTGGAGTCATACTCGATATCAGCCGTTACCAGCGGTAAGGACGCGATGGGTGAGGTTACCGTTAAGGTTAAGGCCGATGACGGCGGAACCCACATAGGCCGCGGCGTCTCGACAGATATCATAGAGGCATCGGCGAAAGCCTATATTGATGCAATCAATAAGGTTGTAGCCTGATAAAAGCAAATAATTACGGCAGTGTAGAAATGATTTACACTGCCGTATTTTTTATATTCCTGAGTGTTTCGCGTCCAGGGATGTAATATTTATGCTTTCATAATTTGATTTTTTTGTTATAATTGCCGCGTTTTATGCGTGGTTTGCGGCGGCAGTATGCGTGACTGTTCTGAAAAAAGGACAGAATCATGCGTTTTTGGGAAGACTATTTGCCGCCGATACTTAAGAGATGTATATAAATAAGGATTTTTAATATGCCAATGACAATAACTGAAAAAATATTCGCTAAGGCTTCCGGCAAGGAAAGTGTTTCTGCCGGTGATCTTGTAAATGCTAAACTGGACGTGATAATGTGTCATGATGTTACCACTCCTCCTGCGATTTCAATGCTTGAGGCCAAGGGTATAACAGGTGTTTTTGACAAGGATAAGATCGTTGTTACACCTGACCACTTCCAGCCTGCGAAGGATATTAAGAGTGCTCAGTTGCTTAAGAGGCTCGATTCATGGGCAAAACGCAATAATATTACCCACTATTACCCTGTAGGTAAGGCGGGTGTTTGTCATGCTATACTGCCGGAAAAGGGTCATATTCGTCCGGGTGAGGTTATTATCGGCGGCGATTCACATACATGTACTTACGGTGCGTTCGGTGCGTTCAGCTCAGGTGTGGGTTCAACAGACCTTGCAGCGGGTATCGCAACAGGCGAGTTGTGGTTTAAGGTTCCTGAGAGCATCAAGTTTGTTCTCAACGGTTCTTTGCAGCATGGTGTTTACAGTAAGGATATTATCACCGCTGTTATCACACGTATCGGTACTGATGGTGCCAACTACAAGGCTATGGAGTTTGTAGGCGATACTCTCAAAGAGCTTACGATGGAAGCCCGTATGACTATTACGAACATGGCTATCGAAGCCGGTGGAAAAAGCGGTATCATTGCTGTTGACGATATCACACGTGAGTATCTTAACGAACATCTTACAGAACGTAAAGACGATTATGATGTATTTACATCTGATCCTGATGCGACTTATCTTGCTGTTGAGGAATTTGACTGCTCGAAGCTTGAGCCTATGGTCGCTCTGCCTCACCTGCCGAGTAACGGTGTTACAATCGGTGAATGTGAAGGTATGGAGATGGATCAGGCGTATATCGGAAGTTGCACTAACGGACGTATCGAAGATTTACGTATTGCGGCAGGTATCATCAAGGGCAAGAAGGTTGCTATCCGTACTATTGTGGTACCGGCGACACCTGCTATCTGGCGTCAGGCTAATGATGAAGGACTGCTCAATATCTTCCAGGAAGCCGAATGTGTTGTAGCGGCTCCGACATGCGGCGCGTGTCTTGGCGGATTTATGGGTATTCTGGCTGATGAAGAGAAATGCGTAAGTACCACAAACCGTAACTTCGTTGGACGTATGGGACACCCGACAAGCGGTGTTTATCTGGCAAGCCCGGCGACTGCGGCGGCAAGTGCGATTGAAGGGAAACTTACCGACCCGAGAAATTATCTGTGATAAAATAAGCTTTAAGCTTTTTAGGATATTCCAGTATAACACAAAGGGGCAAAGTCTCCTTTGTGTTATTTTATTTTGAATAGGGAAAAGATGAAAACGAAATTAGCTGGTTTATGGAAATGTGAGGGCGGCATCAGGGAAGTGTTGGTTGTGGCGGTTCCGCTGATACTCAGTTGCGGTGCGCATACAGTACAGACATTCATCGATCGTCTTTTTCTTGCCAGGCTCGACAATGACGCGATGAGTGGGGCGATGCTTGCAGGTTTGTGCAACTTCTGTTTTGTGTCGTTTCTTATGGGACTTGTTGCTTATACCAGTACGTTTGTGGCTCAGTACGGAGGAGCCGGACGTCCGGAGCGAATAGGCCCATCAGTATGGCAAGGCGGATATATTGCGATAATCAGCGGTTTATTGGGTATGCTTTTGCTTTTCGTAGCCGAGCCGTTATTTGGATTGATTGGCCACAGTGAAAGTGTTCAGGCATTTGAGATAACTTATTTCAAGGTAATGACATTTTGTGTTGTGCCGATACTGCTCTCGACTGCTTTTTCCTGTTTTTATTCGGGCAGGGGACGCACGGATGTCGTGATGTGGATAAATATTTCGGTAAGCTTTATAAACATAGTTCTTGATTATCTGCTTATATTCGGCCATTTCGGTTTTCCGAAACTTGGGGTTATGGGAGCGGCACTGGCGACGGTTATTGCGATGTATTTTGCTGTGTTTACATACATAATCCTGTTTTTCCGTAAGAAGTATGATGTCATGTTCCATACGAGGCGGGGCTGGCGGATAGATAAAGATCTTATGCGAAGGCTTCTACGGTATGGTTTGCCGAATGGATTTAATTTCATGCTTGATATGATCAATTTTACTGCCTTTCTCGCAATAATAGGACGATATAACGATCTTGTGCAGGCGGCGGTGTCTATGGTGTTCAGCGTCAATATGATAGCTTTTATGCCGGTTGTCGGGATCGGCATGGCGGTGAGTATTGTTGTCGGCAAATATCTTGGAATGGACAGGCCTGAAAATGCCGTACGAAGTGCATGGATAGGGCTTACAATTGGCGTATCGTTCATGACGTTTATCAGTCTGGTGTATGTGTTTTTCGGGCATATTCTGCTACAGCCGTTTATTGAGTCGGCTTCGCCTGAGAATATTGAAACACTTCGTGATATTTCTATGAAGATGCTCTATTTCGTTGCCCTGTATTCGATTGCAGATGCGGTTGTTATCGTATTCTCAAGCGTGCTCAAGGGAGCCGGTGATACGAGATTTGTCATGAAAGTCTCGTTTATCTGCGGCATATGTTTGATGGTTCTGCCAACATGGATTTCTGTTAAGCTTCAATTGAGCTATTATGCTCCTTGGATTGCGATTACTGTCTTTATATTTGTACTTACAATTTTCTTTGCCCTTCGCTTTAAAGGCGGCAAATGGAAAGATATGCGAGTAATCGAAAGGCACCAGCCGGAAATCGAAGAGCAAAACACAATAAAAGAGATAGCTCACGTATAGTTAAGCGGTGTCTTAATTATATAAACCGTGTTGACTTGACTATATGGTTGGGTATAATCAGACCAAATGTTAGTACTGTTATGGCGCAGGTTTAGAGGATTTATATGTGTGATAAACAAAAACTGATGGTAGTTGTTCCTGCTTTTAATGAGGCTATGACTATAGATAATACTATTAACAGTCTCAACAGCATAAAAGAAGAGCTTCTCCAAAGTAATTTAGAACTGAATATTATCATAATTGATGACGGCTCTACCGATAATACAGCGGATATTGTAGCAAAATACCAGTCTGTACATCTGGTTTCTCATCAAACTAATTTAGGTTTGGGCGCAGCAGTACGAAGTGGATTGATTGAAGCAAGACGACATAAGGCAGATATTGCAGTTAAATTTGATGCTGACTGCCAGCATAATCCCAGAGATATAAAGAATTTGGTTTTACCTATTATTGAAAATAAAGCCGATGTTGTCTACGGCAATCGTTTTGAGCGGATATCCTATAAGATGCCATTAGTACGCCGTGTTGGCAACCTTGTTTTTATCAGACTTATGAGATGGCTGACGCGTTGGGATATAAAAGATTCTCAACCTGGGATTTTTGCGGTTAATTCAAAATATTTAGAGGTGCTGTATTTGCCAGGCGATTATAATTATACGCAGCAAGTACTCATAAACGCCTATAATACAGGCATGAGGTTTGAGCAGGTACCGGTAGATTTTAACGAAAGGACTACGGGGAAGTCTTTTGTTTCATTCAAATATCCAATTAAGGTTTTACCTCAGATACTTCGAGTGCTTGTCGGTATTAAACCTCTTACTGTATTTGGGAATATAGGTATTTATTCAATTTTTTTCGCCTCAGCTGTTTTCGTCTATGGGTTATATTGCTATTTTCTTGGGTACTCTGAAAAACCGGTAGAGCATTCTAATTTGGTACTTGGTATGGGATTGTTTGGGATACAATCACTTTTTTTAGGGTTGATAGCAGATTTGATTATTCAGCAAAACAAACAATATGAACGTAACACAAAGAGATAAAACGCTATTTGATAATATTGCAAAGAAATATGGTATCAAAGATATTGTATATTCAAGTAAATATCCGCGTAAGGCTCAAGTTATTTCTGTTTGCAGGAAGGTTTTTCAGGAAAGAAATAATCTTAATATTCTTGAAATCGGTTGCGGTATAGGTGCGCCCGCTTCTTATCTAAATGGGTATTTTGATCAATATACAGGAATAGATCATTCAGAGAAGCTTATAGAACAGGCAAGAGAATTTAATTCTGATATTGAAAATACACAATTTGTAGTTAGTGATATTGAAAGTTTTGCGAAAGATAATACACGGGAATTTGACGTTATTTTAGCTGTAGGTGTACTTCATCATATTGAAGATTTGTCTAAGAACCTACCTTTAATAAGAAATATGCTTACCGAAAGTGGTTTCTTTATAGCAATTGAACCCCAAGCAGGTAATCCATTTATTGGTTTGATGAGGCAGATTAGGAAAAAGATTGATAAGTCTTATTCCTCTGATCAGCGGTTTTTTGATTCTGAAGAATTAAGAGCTTTTTTGGTGGAATCGAAATTTGTTGATATAGAGATTAGGCATATTAATTACTTATCGAAACCATTTATGGAAGTTGTTCCTCCCTTCCATAAGCTCTTTATTCCACTATCGGTGCTATGTACAAAAATTGACAGTCTATTGAATAAAAGTTCTTGTCTGATAGGTAAGTTTTCTTGGGATTTAGTAGTATATTGCCAGAAGAATAAAGATGCTTAAGCTATACAATAAAGAAACGATGAATCAAGTTATCCGATTTGTTTTTGTTACTGGATTTAGCTTTGTGACAAGCATTGCTCTGATGTTTATTTTGTGCGAAGTATTCGATATTGATAAACAGATAAGTTATGCCATAACGCTGACAATTCTTTTAATTACGAACTTTATACTATGCAAGAAAATAGTATACAGATCAGACAAAAGCAATCACCTGTTTCTTTTGTTCTGCTTTATTATTTCAAGCATAGTTTTCCGTTTTACAGAGTTTTGTATGTTTACATTGTTTAATTATCTGGGACTCTGGTATATTTTATCTGTTATTATCAGCCAATCAATTACGTTTATTATCAAATTTTTTTGGTATGGTTTTCTTTTCAAGCCTAAACAAAACTGAAATCTATTTAGTTCTCAAGCCATAAGTTTTGAACTCTTTTTCAGGTTCTACTAAAAGATATGCAGTTTGTGTTTGCCCATGTTCCAAGAGATAATATTCTTGTGTTTCATTATCTTTTACTATTTTGACAATTTTTGGGCGGCTATAAAAAGATTCGTCTGTTTTCCCATAAAAAGATCGGTATCTCTTTATCTGCTTGAAATCTTTTGATATGTTTTTCTTGGTCATTAGTATCGGGATATTTTCTTGGCGAGCTTTTTTAACACTGTTATAGTTCTGACTCATCAGGCGAAGGTTATTTGTTGGTTTTGGTATTTCTGCGAAGATAACCATAAAAATGAAGCATAGTAGGATGTTTGTCGCAACTCTAACATTAAATATCTGATTTGATTTAGTTTTGAGCTTAATTATGAAATTGTTGCTAATCTGCATATATAGAACAATTTGCATGATTATTGAAAGGGTATAGAGCATGTTGTAGTAACGCTCAAGTATCCGTTCTGGTCTAACAAAAGGATAGACTCCGACAACTAAATAAGTAAACAGTAAATATGCAACAATGTACGGATAAGCTATCGCATACAAATGTCGTTGCTTAAGGAGTACTATTACAATAGCAGCCAGTATTCCTAAATTTATTAATGCGGCATTGGTATCTCCCGCATACTCATCATAACCGCTAAAGTAAAGTAAATAACTTGGCAGATTATCAGCCTTAACTTGCCATCCTGAATAACCAAGTTTGTCTACCATCTTGCTCGAACTGCCATGTCTGCCATGTATTAAGCATCCTAATCGTCCACCATCGAACGTTGTTATTTTCTCAAATACGGCTGTCTCGACTGTAAGCAGAACTATGAAAACTAATCCAAAAATAGCCAGACTTTTAATTATTCCCGGCACCGATTTTTTTTGGTATTGAACATATATTAAATAGAGAACTATTCCTGGTACAAAAAAGAGCATTGTAATTTTTGCTCCATAGCCCCAGAATACGAGAAAAGAGGATATTGCCAACCAGTACCATTTATTTTTTTCTTGCCAATACAGCAAACACAATATGCTGCCAAGTAAGCACATTGTTACAGTTCCCGTTGGTAATATTTGCGAACCTTGTTCAACAATTGTTGGGTATAGAGTAAATATAACTGAGGCAAATAATCCAGCCGTTTTAGAGTGCAGCTTTTTCCCGATAAAGAAAATAAGTATCGCAGAGAGTGTTGTTACAAAGATTGGATAAGTAAAATATGCTATTGGGCCGCCGCCAAAAATTTTTAGCAGTAACATCATTGGTAAATATAGAGCCCATCTAAGCATTCTATGATCCCAATTTCCCGGAGGAGCAAACGCAGTTCCGTTTTCCATGAATTCTCTGCATACACGCCACATCCAGAAGGCATCTCCACCATTATCGAATACTTCTCCACAATAAACTCTTAAACATACAGATAGAGTTATTATGAATCCGATTAGCATATATGTATTTGATAGTAATTTTTTAAGTCTTGTATTAAGACTAAAATTATACTCAGCTAAGCTTATTTCTTTTTCCATTTGCTCCCCATTGATAGTCGCTAATAATTATAACGTTTGGAATCTTTAAGCCGATTATACGTTAATGATTATTACATTTGGTTAATAACTGGCACTATCATACCTTTTGGGTAGCTGGTGTGCAATACAGAAGTATGCAATATTGCGGTGAAAACCAAAAAAATGGTCTTCTGGGCTTTGGAGGGTAGTTTTGAGGGTCTAATTTCGTACAATCGGGCAGGAGGCTTTGCGCTTCCTGCCCTTTTGTAACGCGTGTTTAAAGAGTGTTGTGTTGTGCAATCTCGTTTTCTGTCCATGTAATTGATAATTACTTATCAATATAAATTTATCAAACTTCTTGCTTTCTGTCAACCATTATTTATAATTTTTCATCAAAATGTCCGACATTCGCTTGAACCTACCGGCTTTTATGCGTAAGATTAGGCTGATTTAGGCATTAATTTGGACCTTTATGTATTAAAAAAGATTCGATTTATTATAAAAACGGTAATTTAATGATAAAAGCAGCGATAATTGGAGCAACCGGCTATACTGGTATTGACGCGATAGAAATAATTTTACGTCACCCAGAGGCAGAGCTTACTTATTTGACGGCATCTTCTGATAAGTCTGTGCCCGTAGATAAAGTTCACCCCCGTCTTAGCGGGCGATGTGATTTGGATATAGAGCCTCTTGATTTTGATAAGCTTGCCTCTGTTGCGGATGTAGCTCTTTGCTGCCTGCCGCATAAGGTATCAATGGAGTTTGTGCCGCAGATGCTTAATCGCGGCGTGAAGGTGGTCGATTTCAGTGCTGATTATCGAATCAAGGATGTTTCCGTTTATGAGAAGCATTATGTTGTTCATACCGATGCGGATAATATCAAGAGGGCGGTTTACGGATTGCCTGAGCTTTATAGGGAGCAGATAAAGAAGGCTGATCTTGTGGCTAATCCGGGATGTTTTCCGACTACAAGTTCGCTTGGTCTTGCACCTGTTCTAAAAAAAGGTCTTATCAGCAGTAAAGGAATCGTTATCAATTCGGTGAGCGGGGCTACTGGTGCCGGCAAGAAGCTTGCTGATGGACTTCATTTTCCTAATCTAAACGAGAACCTTCGTGCTTACGGCGTGGGTACTCATAGGCATATGCCGGAGATGGAACAGATAGCGAGTGATGTTGCGGGTAAACCGGTTACCGTTTTGTTTCAGCCGCATATCGGAAGTTTCGACAGAGGAATTCTTTCCAGTATTTACTGCGATCCGAAAAATCATATAACTTCGGCGGAGCTGCTTGAACTCTACAGGGATTTTTATCGTGACGAGCCTTTTGTTCAGGTTCTTTCTCAGCCGCCGGCGATAAAAGATGTGGCTAATACCAATTATTGCCACATATATCCGGTAGCTGTTAAGGGTAAGATTGTTGTATTTTCAGCAATTGATAATCTTATGAAGGGTGCCAGCAGTCAGGCAATTCAAAATATGAATATTATGTTTGGCGTTGATGAACGCCTTGGCCTGCTCTGATTTGAAATTTGGGATTTCAGATTTCAAATCAATCGGCTAATATCCAAAATATATTTTTACTTCTAACTTCTAATTTGAAATTAGATTTTTCAAATGTGGGCAATTCTCGGACTCATATCCGCTGTCTTTCTGGGCATATACGACCTGAATAAAAAGATGGCGTTAAAAAATAATGCGGTTATCCCGGTACTGTTTTTCTCAACAGTGTCGGGCTTTGCGCTGATGTTGCCGATTCTGTTTTTATCCAGGTTTTCACCTGAGATGATGCAGAATGCCGGTCTTTATGTTGAGCCTATAACCCTTACACAGCATTTGATGCTTGCGGCTAAGTCGTTGATAGTAGCTTCGTCATGGGTGTTTGCTTATTTTGCTATCAAACATCTGCCGATATCGATCGTTACACCTATTCGTTCAATGAGTCCTTTATGGACATTGATTGCAGCTGCAATAATATACAATGAAAGACCGAATTTAATGCAGTTTATCGGTATTATTGTTGTTATTGTATCATTTTACTATTTTTCAATTGTGGGTAAGCTTGAAGGTATCAAATTTCACAGGGATAAATGGGTGTTCTTTGTAATTCTTGCTACCCTTATAGGCACTGCAAGCGGTATCTACGATAAGTTTCTTATAGCAAAGGCTCATTTCTCGCCTGTTACAGTTCAGGCGTGGTTCTCCTGTTATCTCGTAGTGATTCTTGGGTTGGTTACATTGTTCTGCTGGTATCCAAGCCGTAAGAAGACTACGCCGTTCCAATGGCGGATTAGTATCATTTTCATAGGAGTGTTTCTGATAATAGCCGATTTTGTATATTTCAAGGCTCTGGGTATTGAAGGAGCATTACTGATGATTCTTTCAGTATTGCGGCGAAGCAGCGTAATAATATCATTTACTGCAGGCGCACTGATGTTCAAGGAAATGAATAAACGCAAGAAAGCAGTAGCCCTGGCAGGAGTATTGGCAGGCGTGTTTCTTATCCTTTTCGGTTCGGCAGATTAATTGTTCTCAGTTCTAAGGTGTAAGCCAGTGAGAGGCGAGAAGAGTTAGATCGTAGAGGTTCACTATGCCGTCGGGAGCTCCGTATGGAGCTATATCGGCTTGCGGGCCGGCAGTCAGCCACTGGTCTGCCATTATGCCAAGATCGTCGGCGTCAACATCTCCATCGGGTTCCAGGTCGCCGGGAATTGTCAGGCTTGCAGTCGTTTGTGCGGTTGTCATTTGATAAGGTACAATACCTGCAACTTGCTTACCGCTTCCGTCAAGCCCGTGGTTATGATACCATAAGTCCCAGATTGTGTCTCCCCAAGCCTTCAAGCCTGAGAAGAATGAATCGGATTGAATGATATAAGCTTGCGCTTCGCCTGAAGGGGTAGGGCTTGAAAGCGTATTGGAGCCGTTTATTTCGTCCCGAAGGAATTCGATATATTCCCTTGATGTTCCTTGATAATAAAGATTCACTACCACCTTGTCGGCACCGTGACCGATTGTCATGTCGATGTCATCGTATCCTCCAGCATATTCGGTTGCCGAGAAATAATTCGGGTCATCTGTGCCGTGCCATACTGGATGTGAAAGTCGGGCGGTTGCAGAATTGATATCGAACCCCTTTGGAGGTATGCGGTTGTCCTTGTATCTTCCCGTTGCCAGAACGAAGTGGAATGTTTCGTCTTCACCGGTCAGTTCGCTTGAGGGGTGTACTTCGTAAACAAGTTCATCGATATATTCTTCATTTGCCGCAAGGGCAGGGCTGCTGTTTGATTTTGGCAGACCTTTTATTGTGCCTATGGAGTAGTCATATGGATTGGCTTCATATATAAGCGTGTCGTTGTAGTAGGCCTGGATATTGATGAACATTCTCCTGCCTTCAGGGAAACCGCTTATAAGTTTATGGCCGGTATTATTCTGAAGCCTGAATGACAGGTTTCCAGATACCGGATTGTAAATGACGTTTTTGATTGTTGCGGCACTTTCAAGCTGTGCCAGAGCTCTGTCGGAACCGGCCTTAAGCGCTGCTCCGGCAGTGAGAGGGGTTTGTCCCAGTGAAAGATCGAGGGTCAGCAGCTCAGGGCCTTTATCAAGTATCTCAACATTGCGAGGGTCGTATACAGCAGAGGTTGGGTCGAGACTTGCGAGTATATGCGATATCCATGCGTTACCACCGGTGAGATCGTGAATCGGCATGCCGGAGTTTGGATGCTCAGTGCTTTCATCTGGACGCAGCGGCACGCCTGATTTGTTGCACCCGTAGCCTACACCATCGGGCATATGGCAATCCTGACATTTACCGACAAAATCGATTCCTCCCGATAACTGCTGAAATTCAGGATTTGTAGTGGCGCCGCCGTTTCGTGCGTAAGTGGAGAGTGCGAATTCAGAGAATGTTCTTTCAACGTGGAAATATCTGAACGCGGAATATTGTTCTGAAATTTCGTGGACTCCGCCGGAGTTGTCAGTCAGACCGGATAAGCCGAGGTTGGCAAGTGCCGGATTGGACACATCATGGCAAGTAGCGCACATATATTTGGATTTATGGTATCTGCTGTAAAGCACGGTGTGGCGTGCGGCTGTATCAGCAAAGCTTGCCCTTTTCTCACCGTTAGGCGAGATGAAGAATTGCCCGCTGCCGTTCTCAGTATAGTCAGCGTAAAGCGGCTGATTTTGCGAATTGTAGAAATCTTCACCCGAGAAAGTCTTTATGAGCGTTGATATTGACTGATCTTCGAGGTAGGTGGTTTCGGCGGCGGTTTGGGATATCGTCCCGCTGCCCGGGCCTGTGTTGGCTGCTTCATCCCAGTAAGTTGCCCAGTCGCTGCCCTCTCTTATACCTGCATAGGTGTCTTCAAAGAAGGGGTCGTACATTTTATGGCAAAAATCACAGTGTATGCCGTCAAAATCAGAACCAGTCATAGAGGATGCATTGGCAGGCTCACTTCGGCCTTCAAGCCATCCTTCGGGGAAATGGCACCTTTCGCATAGATCACCGGCATTAGCATTGCCTAATGCCCATATCGAATCCTGCAGGGCAACAGTCATGCAGGCGTAAAAGATCGGGTCTCTGGCCGACTGTGCCATCATTGAACCGGACCAGTTGAAACCTGGTTCTACTGCTGTATCATAGTTTGCATGGCAATTGAAGCATCTGCTCGGTGCTTCAAGAGCCGCTTGACCCGGCTGGGTGCCTGGCATCCGCACCAGCGGATCATTTACAATTAATAACGGAGTCCATGCTAAAAGGAAGCAGACTGCTATAATAATGAGTGGAATGAATTTTCTCATTTTGTTCCTAATCCTTTATTAATATCTAAGTCAGTATAGCATAAAAGTCCTGTTTTTACAATTTTTAAAGCTGGAGGTTTGCATTTAGAGGTATTAGTCTTTTGTCTTACTATTTAGAATTTAATATAGTTAATTGCTATTTTATTGAATATGCTTTGAAGAACGCTACAATAAAATTGTCGGCATTGGAATACTTTTTGTTTTAATTCAGACGAGGGCAGGAAATGTTTAATCTTGAATTTTTGATTACTTCACTGGTTGTTGTATTGATTCCCGGTACGGGAGTGATCTATACTGTTTCGAATGGTCTTTTTGCCGGTCGGCGTTCGGCTGTTGCAGCAGCTTGCGGATGTACTTGCGGGATTATCCCTCATTTGCTTGCGTGCATAACAGGGTTGTCGCTGATACTTCATACCAGTGCGGTTGCGTTCCAGACAGTCAAATTTATCGGGGCGGCTTATCTGTTGTATATGGCATGGTCGATGTGGCGACAAACAGGGGTGCTTAAACTTGATGATGACAGGCCGATGCAGAGTAATAGGCAGATAGCAGTCAGAGGGATGCTTATCAATATCCTGAACCCCAAGCTTTCAATCTTCTTCTTAGCGTATCTGCCGCTTTTCGTTTCGCCGGATTCCGGTTCACCTACATTGCAGATGCTTTTTATGAGCGGAGTCTTTATGGTGATAACCCTGATAATATTTATCCTTTACGGCATATTTGCAAATGCAGTGAGGCAGTACGTGATAAGTTCGACAAAAATCATGAGCAGAGTGCAGCGTTCTTTTGCTGTTATCTTTGCAATACTTGGCCTGAAACTTGCGATGTCCGATAAGTAAAGGTTTCTTAAATAATATCTGGGGTAGGTGATGGGAAAGATAATTCAAAAACTGTTTGATGGTTTGAGCTTGAAATATATAGTTAAGATTGCAATGATTGTGACTTTTGCAGTTCTTTTGACGGAGTTGTTATATATAGGAGCTGCATACAGTTTTGGTGCAAGATGTGTCGGTAATGTGCTCTATGAACTGTTTTTCGGCTCATTCTGTCTCTTTTTCAAGTTTTATGGGTTACTTTTCTGTCTTGGGTTCATTCTGCTGATTGTATTTATGTTTATTCAGGATAGAAAGACGACTGTCAAATGGTTTATAATATTAGTTGTTTCTGCCGTGGAATTTTACGCATTGGAATGCTTGGTAGAGCCTGTTCAGTTTTTTTGTGTTAAGGGTTTTGCGAATCATGCTTCACAGCGAGTTGATATTGAAATGGTGCAAAGCTGGTTGGCTTCTAAAAAGATAGCCCCTGGTGTGGAGGTTGCTGATTTTATTGCTTCTGGGCCAGAAGAACTTTATGGATTGAATTCAAGATTTTTGACTTTATACAGTTACAATGGCAAGCGTGCATTAATGGCATCTTACGGCAGCAGTCTTACAGGTGTTTTATTTGGATTTGTTGTGACAGGTGAAAACGGGGCGCCGATAATTACCAAAGATACTTATCCGCCTGGATGGAAGATTAAGGAAGTGAATGAGTGTTTATATTTGTGGAACGGTAGGAAATATGATGCTCCGCCAATTGCGGAATTATTCGGTATCGAACCTGTTGCTTATATTGATTAGAGGGATTTGTAAAGAGGAAAAGAAATGAGTGAAGGTCAAGGAACTAAGAAGCGGAGTGTTTGGGGGGCGGTTGGGTTATCTCTATTGATGCCGGGGCTTGGGCATGCTTATTGCGGCAAGTTATCAATCTGCATTATAATAATGATCTGGAGTTTGATTATTACGCCGGTCTTTGCTGCGGCTTTTGCTGGAGGCAGATTTCTTCTTGCGGAAGTTTTGTTTATTGTAGTCGTGCTTGTGGATATTGCTATTGTAATAGAAGCCGGATTGCGGGCAAAACGATTGGACAGCGGTTATCAGCTTAAGAGATGCAATTCGTGGAAAGTCTATATTTTACTGCTTATCATTGGGTTAGGGTTCTATAATCTTGAGAGAAAGCTTGTGAGAATTAATCTGGTTGAAATATTTGATATTCCAACAATCTCTAACTACCCAACTTTTATCCCCGGTGACAGATTGGCGGCGAACAAGCTTGTATATAAATGTGAGACTCCCAAGCGTGGTGATCTTGCCGTTATTATATCACCAGAGGATAGCGGTATATATTTTGTTAAGAGAATTATTGCGGTTGCGGGTGATAGGGTGGAGATCAAGGATAATGATGTTTTTGTTAACGGCCAGGAGCTTGAAAGAGAGAAGGTTTCTTATGGCGATCTGAATGGGATTAAAGTGGGTTTTCAAGGAGTACCGCTTGCTGGCGATGTTTACTATGAGACTAACGGCGAAGTGAGGTATAAGATCTTTCTTGCCGATGTTCAATATGATGAAAAAAAGGATAGTTTCGAGAAAATAACAGTTGCGCCGAACCAATATTTTGTGCTTGGTGACAATCGTAATATGTCTCGTGACAGCCGTCACTTTGGCTGTGTGGAGCAGGATAAGATTATTGCAAGAGCTGATTATATCTGCTGGCCGGCGAAGGACTGGTCGAGGTTTGGTGTGATAAACGGCGAAAAGTGATTAGTGGAATGGGGTAGTACAATTGCTTTCTGGCAATTTCAATGTTTTGGTTGTAAAAACATTATTCTTTAGTTATTATAGCTGGTATTGATTGGGTTAAATTCAGTTGTTAAGGTGCTAATAAGATATTGGAGAGGATTATGCAGCGTTGTTATTTGATTGCTGCCGGATTGCTATTTGCAATTCAATTTTTTTGCGGTGCTGCTTACGGGCAGGACGGTCAAGATATTTCTGCGGATGTTGATCAGCGGCATCAATACATACTTTCATTCTGCAGCCCTGAAGATTATGTCGATCATATGTACATCGGCCGGCTTGAGGTCTGTGACATGGAGAATAAATGGCTCGTGGAAACCGGAAGGGAAGTTCTTGATGAGACTTGGGGAATAACTGACAGGTCCAGTTTTCTTGATGTGATTCTGTGGCAGGTTGAGAAGGGGTATGGACCTCGCATTGAGAGATTTGCAGGGTATATAAGCAGGGTTTCAAAAGATAAGTATGAGGGAATGATAGCGAAGTATCGGGATGACGAGGAGAACCTTTACCGGGTATTCTTAGGCAGGAAATACAGCAATATGTTTCGCAGCGGCAAGATGCGGGTGTGGGATATCTGCAACGCAATTTCCATTACAAGGCTGGCTTATACTTGCGGTTATATCGATGAAGACGAGGCGTGGCGGATGCTTGAAGGTCTTGAAATCCCCAAGAAAATGCTGGCTCAGTATGAAAGTTGGCAGGATTTCTATGACCATTATCTGATAGCAAGACATTACTGGTCCAAGGAAGATACAGAGAATAATAGCAACCAGCTTGCCTTGGGAGCCATGGCATTGTCTGAGATGCGGTATAGTCCGTGGCAGCGATACAAAGATATGAAGCCCGCAAAAAGCGGCCTTCCTGATTATTTCCTGCAAAATATCGAGGTTCCGGATGCTGAAGTGTCCTATCCCGTGATAATTCATAACGAAAGGTCTGATTATAAGGATGCTTTTGTTGTCTCAGACAGCAATGATATTTACAGGGCTGTTTGTGATAAAAATATCTCGAGGATATTTGTAGCCGGTGGTGATTATTATATGCCAAGGCCCCTCAAGCTTGGAGCAGGGCAGTCTATTATAGGAGCAGGACGTGATAAGGTTGTTTTCCGATTCAGAACAGAAGATGATAGCTGCGTTGAGATGAGTTCATTCTTTAACCTGCTTGAAGCTGTTACATTGACTGATGAGTCTAAAAAAAGATGCGGAGAGATGATTTTGGTAAACGGCAGTGATTGTGTGATAAGAAATTGCCGTATAACCGAAACTAAAAAACGCGGCATTTTGATTTCAAAAGGAGCAAAGGCATTTGTTGACAGTTGTACGCTTGAGAGCAACGGCGGTATTAAATGCAGTGGCGGCAAGCTGAGGCTTGCAGGTTCACATATCGAAAAGTCAACAAGTTGTGGTGTGCTTGCGGCAAAGGCGGCTGATGTTGACATTGAAGGCTGCAATATCATTGCTTCAAAAGGTGAAGGGATTCGTTGTGATAAGTGCAGCAACGTGATGATTACAAATAACATTGTGATGGATAATGAGGGATGGGGGATTGAAATTAAAGAAGCTGAGAATGATTTCTATGTACTGAACAATTTTCTCAAAGGCAATGAACTTTCAGGTGTGATTGCCGATGATTGCGGCATGGGGGTTATAAGTTACAATCAGTCGCATCTTAATGGTTATGACGGTATTCTGGTTGATCAAGAAGGGCCGGTTGTTGTTGCTGGAAACCGTTGCTATCGCAATGGCTTTTATGGGATAGATGTAACCGCATCTAATCCTGATGTCTCGGATAATGAAGCGGTCAATAATAATTATTCCGGTATTGTCTGTACGATGCCTTCAAGGGTTAGGGGTAACAGAGCTGCTGGGAATATGTGGGATGGAATTGAACTTTGTGATGACATGATAGAATTCAGTGGTAATGTGATTGACCGGAATATGTATGTCGGGGTTGATGTCTATGAGGATGTTTTCTCAATTAATATTGAAGCTAATTCTATCAGTGAGAATCTGTGGGCTGGAATTTATATTCGCAGCGAGTCTTATAAGGTAAAAATCAGTCGCAACCAAATCAATGATAATGGAGCCTGGCCAATTGTTTTTGCAAATGAAAAAGTTGTCGCGATTTGTAAAGATAATCAATTCAAAGGCAACTTTCAAGGCGACAAACTCAAAGTCAGGAAGAAGGAGAGCGGCTACCTTGATAAATTCGAACTATATTACGGTAAGCTAAGCAAGGGGAAATAGTTTGACTTGTGATGATTGAAAGGAGTTAGGAATATGCGTGTATGCATACATCGAGGTTGTAAGCAGATAGGCGGCAGTTGTGTAGAGGTTGAAAAAGATGGACAGAGGTTGTTAGTAGACATTGGGCTGCCCTTAGATGCTGAAGGTGAAAGCTCTAAATATCTGCCTGAAATAGAAGGTTTGGATGGTAAGGATGAATCTTTGCTTGGGATTCTTATTTCTCATCCGCATATTGATCATTTCGGATTATTGGAAGATGTTTCTCCTGTTGTTCCCATAGGAATTGGAGCGGCCGCAAGAAGAATACTTAAAGCCGCGGCTCCATTTTTGCCAAACAAAAAAGATCTTTCGTTTAATGGGTGGGAGTTGAACTCAGAGAAGTGTATAAGAATCGGTCCATTTACAGTAACTCCTTATCTTGTAGATCATTCAGCGTATGATTCTTATGCATTTAAGATTGAAAGCGGAGGAAAGAGCCTTTTCTATAGCGGTGATTTTCGTGCTCATGGAAGAAAAGCAGCTTTGTTTGAACGCTTAATTTCCGATCCGCCTAAAAATATTGACGTACTTTTAATGGAAGGTTCATCTTTGGGGCGTATTTCTGAGTTTCAGCAATTCCCAACAGAAGATGAAATAGAAGATAGATTAACGGGGATTTTATCTCAGACCGCTGGCTTAGGGTTGGTTCATACATCTGGACAAAATATCGACAGGATTGTTTCTGTTTTCCGTGCTTCTAAGAAAACGGGGAGAAAATTGGTCTTAGATCTTTATACTGCATCAATTCTGCATGCTACAAAAAACCGTAATATACCGCAATCATACTGGTCAGATGTCGCACTGTATGTGCCGCAAGCGCAACGAATTAAAATAAAGAAGAATAGATGGTTTGAATTGTTGGAGAGGCACTCCTCTGGACGAATATATATTGATGAAATTAAGGAGGATTCCAATAAATTTACTCTGTTGTTTCGTCCATTGCACGGGTCAGATTTGGAAAAGGCTGAATGTCTTGAAGGAGCGGCATACATTTATTCTCAATGGGAAGGTTATTGGGAGCAAGGCTCTTACGATTTTGTAAAAAAATGGCTTTGTCGAAATTCTATTCCCAAATATAGTGTTCATACATCTGGGCATGCCAGTTTGGAAAATCTGAAAGAAATGGCTTCTGCTATCAATCCGGCTTCTTTGGTGCCGATTCACAGCTTTATGCCGGAACGATATTTAGAATTATTTGATAATGTACATGTTAAGCAAGACAATGAATGGTGGAATGTATAAATGAAAACGAGAACGATATCAGACGACTTTATGAGTGACCTAATGGTTGGGAAGCTTAGCTCTCTGCTCAGTCGAATTAAACAAGACCATACTCTTATGCTGTCAATAAGGAAGAACTATGTTAATATATATTATCGAGGCGGGAATATTCTCAAAGTAGAAGAGCAAAGCAACGGTTCTTACCGTTCTTTTTTCGATCAAAATTACGATACACAGAATAGACTTAATGGATTAGCCTTGAAAATGCCGAGCTCTATTAATAGTCGTGATGATTCTGACCATTGGGTGGCGGCATTACAGGAATTAAAGGGGATAATGGATTGTTATTTTTCTACGTATAACAAGCCGGAGCGAGAGTTTCAGCAGTTGATTGCCCGTGAGAATAATTTTTCAACGATCTCAAATCAAAGCGAGTATTTTGTTTCAGATATTGAGCTTGCGGATTCTGGGCTTGGAGCGAGATTCGATATTTTGGCTCTCCGATGGCTTGCATCGCAACGAAAAAATGCAGCCGGTTTTCGTCCTGTATTAATTGAAATGAAGTATGGCGATAATGCATTAAATGGAAGCTCAGGGATAATCAAGCATCTTGCTGATATTCAAGAAATTATTGAAGAAGGCAAATATGAGTTGTTAATTGATACTATGCTAAGCCAGTTTGTGCAGTTGGATGAACTTGGTTTGATGAAATTTAATAAAGTAGCAAACTGGGTGAGTCCTGAAATAGATAAGGAAGTGAAACCTGAGATTGTCTTTGTATTGGCCAATCACAATCCACGAAGCTCTACCTTAAAAACAATATTGAACGATCCCAAAATTGATAAATTTGATGCTTCTGGAAATTTTGACTTAAGGTTCCATGTTTCCAGCTTCTCTGGTTATGCGTTACATGCTGACTGTATGTTACCCTTGAAAGAATTCAGGAAATTAGTAAATAGCAAAAGCTGAGTAGGTGGAAATAGAATTGCTTACAGGCTTTCGAGTCGCTGCTGTTTGTCGTAGAGTTTGAGTGCTTCCACTACCTCATCCATTTCGCCTGCGATTATCTTGTCGAGGCTGTAGAGCGTGAGGTTTATACGGTGGTCGGTCAATCTGTTTTGCGGGAAGTTGTATGTACGGATTCGCTGTGAACGGTCGCCTGAGCCGATCATTGCCTTACGCTGCGAGTCTCTCTCGGCACGTTCCTTCGAGATAAAGTGCTCATAGATACGGCTTCTCAGGATTCGCCATGCTTTTGAGCGGTTCTTGTGCTGGCTTTTCTCGTCACGCATGCTCACTGTGATGCCAGTCGGGATATGCTCAAGCTTTATCGCACTGTTGATTTTGTTGACGCTCTGGCCGCCTGGGCCGCCTGCACGGCTTACGTGCTCAACCACATCGTTGGGGTTGATGTCAACTTCCACTTCTTCGGGTTCGGGCATGATGGCTACAGTTGCCGCGGAAGTATGAATTCTGCCCTGAGTCTCAGTCTCGGGTACTCTCTGAACCCTGTGTCCGCCGCCTTCATATCCAAGAGCTGACCATACGCCGGGGCCCTTTATACTGGCGATAACTTCCTTAAGGCCGCCTTTTTCCATACCTGAAAGCGAAATTACTTCCACTTTCCATTTATTCTTATCGGAATATCGGCTGTACATCTCGAAGAGGTCGCGTGTGAAAAGGGCTGCCTCATCGCCGCCGGTTCCAGGACGAATCTCAAGAATAACAGAATCAATGACCGCATCATCAGCCATTACAAGCTCATCTTTGATTTGCTGGAGTGTGCTTTCGCTTTTTTCCTGAAGCTCGGCGATTTCAATTTCAGCAAGTTCGGCCATTTCCGGGTCTTCAAGCAGCTCTTGTGAACCTTCAATGCCCTCAATAGCATCTTTATAGCTGCGATAAAGAGATATCACCGGACGAAGCTTGGCCTGTTCCTTTGTGAGAGGAATAAGCTTACTGTGGTCGCTTGATATTGCAGGGTCGAGTATTTGATCTTCAATACTGCTGTATCTTTGCTCGAGCTCGTCAAGTTTTGCTATAATTCGCTGGTTCTGATCTGTAGACATTGGGGCATCTCAATTTAGATGAAAAATGGTTTTGTATCACTTAAACATTGTTAATGTAACCATTTATGATGCTTGTAGAAAAAACTACGCTACCGAAGATGGCGCGCATCGACGGTAGCGTATGTGTAATAAACCTGAATCAGAACTATTTCTTTTTAACTCTGTCAAGCAGACTTGAGCCGAATTTCTTCTGGAATCTTTCGATTCTACCGGCAGAGTCAATGAACTTCTGCTTACCCGTATAGAACGGGTGGCACATAGAACAAATTTCAGCATGGATTTCCTTTGCGGTGCTGCGTGTCTCGAAAGTATTGCCGCAACCACAATGAACCGTTACTGTGTCATATTTAGGATGTATATCTTTTTTCATTTTATATCTCCATATTTTAAAATTAATGGGCAGATTATAACTAATGAGCGGTGCTTTTCAATGTTTTTTTTGAAAACTAAGCATGCTTTTGCCTTTTTTTGGGCTCTGAACACTTATTAATGGCAGATAATCGTGCTGATATATAAGTTTTACGGATATTTCTCGATGATGTTTGTCTTTTTCTGCTTTATATTTGCTTTTAATTGCGAGTTGGGAAAAAGCTGTTTTGGGGCATGGATAGCTTTGCTCTTACACTGATATTCATTATATAGCTTAGTAATTCATACTATTTCAATTGACGGTGAGTGCGATAGTTTGTATTATAAAACTTGTATTCTTTGGCAAGTGTATACTGAATCGAGTTAAAATTTGGAGATGAGGAATGAGTGAAAAAAGAAACTTGCCCCCTTAACTCCATGACCCCTTTAACTCCAGAGAATTGCAATGAATAGGTTTAATATGAAAATAGTATCTACAATCAAAAGTTGGATTCTTTCACATTTTGCATGTTTTGTGGGCGTATTACATGTATTTTATATATTATTTTTACATATGACAATTGAGGCATCCAGCGATGGACAGGCCTCTATGGATTGGGCTTATGCAGGATTCTTAGATTTCCCGATTTCGCTTGTGAACAAAATTTCTATGAGACCTCTTTTGTGGCATTTGACCTTGGGAACAATTTATTTCATAGGCGTAACTTATTTCTACCATAAGATACTCGCAAGAATTAATGATTCAGTGTTGAAACATGTATTGTTTTATTTGCTATTTTGCCCTACTTTATGCTCATGGCTTTATCTTTTATCTTACAATACTAACATCAAAGTACGTATAATCATTCAATCGATGCTAATTTTATTATGGCTTATTTGTTATCTGGCTTCGATTTATAAATTTAAGTTAAAAGCCATAATTTATGTCTTGGCTTTTCCTGCAATTGTCTATTTTTTGGTGCGAGACTTACTGCTTATTTATATTAGCCAAGTTAGCGATTATGAATCTGTTTGGTATGAAATATTTTATCATATTGCCGGTTATCCTTAAACTTTTCTCTTATAGCAAGCTATTAATTGAGATGTAATTAAAGGGGCAGGTCTGCTCTGTAGAAAAGGTTGAGAAAAAGTGCATTCGCAAAAGCATGCGTTTTGTAAAATTAGAAATAGAGTAATTAGTACTATGGTTGAAACAGAAAAAATATATAAGTTAGCTCTCAGGATTTTTGGTCTTTATTTTGCGGTACATTTGGTTTTGCGTTGTATTGCCTTGACTTTAATCATTGGTCTTTTATGCTTGACTAATATTCAAATAGAGATATTGAAACCTCTTGCAATGAATACTTCTGACGTTATAAGTTATTTGTTATTTGCATTATTGTTTCTTAAACGCAATAAATATGTGGATAAAATTTACTATAATTCACTTGAATCAGAGAAGGGAAATGAATATACGCGATTAGCCTTGATTTCTGTGAAATTCACAATACTATTTTTTGTTTTGAAAATATTCAGAAATTTGCTAAGAATATTGACGATACTTGCAACGAGGTGTATTGGAAGATTTGGCAAGGGCAGCGATGATCTGTTCTTTTTACAGCATGATTTGCTCATGTTGGTTTATAAGGACAGTATCGTACCGCTAACTGTCCTTGGTTTAGTGCGTGATATTTCTATAGATTTAACGGTGGCAATCCTGCTAATCGTGTTTGTTAAGAAAATAAAGAGATTTTTAGTCCCGGGAAAATAGGGACGTTTACTAATTTATTGAGCAATTCAATCCCATATCATCCTTATATTAAAGTCTTTACACCACTTTAAGGGGTAACTGTCCCCTGTTTTGGAGAGAGTCTGCTATGATCCTGTAAATCCTGTTATCTTGTCTGAAAAGAAATTCCAAAGCGGTTTTACGCTATCGCTTTCAACCGCACTCCAAAGGGCTACGCCTTCTGATTATTGATTTTGTTAAGATGTAGGGGCAGGTTTTTTATTATTAGTTGAAAAAAGCGAGTTTTTTTGGTATTATCTCCAGTTATGTGATTTTTATTGCAGTTGCATTTTATATTTATACAGGGAGAACTTTAATATGAAATTTGATATTACAAGACGTGATTTCCTGAGAACTGTTTCAGCGGCTTCGATAACAGCGGCGGCAGCAGGGAATGTTTTTGCGGAAGATGGAGAGAAGGCAGCCAAGGCAGAGGCTAAAGAAAGCAGTAAAAAAGACTCCAGATATCCAGAAGTTCCAAGGCGGACTCTTGGCAAGACTGGCATAACTGTGCCGATATTATCGCTTGGCGCGATGTATAATGTAATAGATAACCAGGTTGGTCTGAGGAAAACCCTCGCTCACAATGCCAATTACTGGGATACTGCCCACTCCTATGCCGGCGGCAACAGTGAAATCGGCATCGGTAAGTTCTTTGAAAAATACCCTGAAAAGCGTGAGCAAGTCATAATTGCGACCAAGGCTTCAGGTGCAAAGACCTCCGAAGACAGGGATAGCCGTCTGGCAACGAGTTTTGAGCGTATGAATACTGATTATGTCGATATTTATTATGGCGTTCACGGCATGTCAAGCCCTGAGCAGCTCACTGATGAGCTGAAACAATGGGCAGCCAAGGCAAAAGAAGAGGGTAAGATAAAATTCTTCGGTTTTACTACTCACAAGAATATGACTGAGTGTCTGAACGCCGCTGCCGAATGTGACTGGATCGATGTCATAATGACCAGCTTCAATTTCCGTCTCCTACAGGATAGTGCTTTCATGGCGGCTGTTGATAAATGTCATAAGGCCGGTATCGGACTTGTCGCGATGAAGGTTATGACACGCGGTCAGAGTTTTGAGAGTGATGATGATAAAGAGCTTCGCCGTGATCTCAATGATCCGGGGCTTTCTGTTGCTCAGGCCAAGATCAAGATTGTGCTTGAAGATGAACGCATTGCTTCGGCTTGCATAGGAATGGACACTATCTCAAAGCTCAACGAGAATATCCGTGTTGCTCTTGAGCACGAAGACAAGAAGCTTTCGGAAGCTGACAAGGTTGCAATGGCAAGATTTGCGAATGAGACACAGGGCAGCTATTGTGCGGCTTGCGGAAAGTGTTCGACTGTTTCCCAGATGCCTTATACGCCGGAAGTTATGCGTTATGTTATGTATTACAACAATTATGGCGGCGCAGAAGACATGGCTATGGCAAGAGAGCTTTATTCTCAAATACCAAAGAGCTATCGTGATATGATTACAGGCTTTGATTACAGTGCGGCTGAAGCTTCATGTCCGCAGGGCGTTAGGATAAGCAGTGTAATTGATGAGGCGGCAAGAAAACTTGCTTGATGAATACCATTAATTTACCATGAAGCTCTTGAAGGACATGAAGATATAATCAATCAGGAGAAAGGATGAAGGGGGGGAGTTAAATTTAGTGAATTATCTAATAAGGTTATTGGTTGCGCGATAGAAGTACATCAAACACTGGGGCCTGGTTTACTCGAATCAGCATATCAGCAGTGTTTACATTTTGAATTGCTCTCAAATGGCCTTTCAGTTGAAACGGAGAAGCCATTGCCGGTGATTTATAAAGGTGTGGAGCTTGATTGTGGTTATAGGATGGATATTGTAGTTGAGAATGAAATTATAATAGAGCTTAAAAGTGTCCAGAAAATTGAGCCTGTACATGAGGCTCAGATTTTGTCCTATATGAAATTGTCGGGCATTAAGTATGGCTTTTTGATGAATTTTAACTCTGTACTACTTAAAGAAGGACTTAGAAGCTTTGTGCTGTAGTCTTTAATTCCGAATAGGCAATTAGAATTATTAGAACTTCATGTCCTTTTGTACTTCATGGTGAGATATAAAATTTCTATTTTAAGTGTTTATCTGTTTACCTTGAAGCTCTTGAAGAGCATGAAGATATAATTACTCAGGAGAAATTACTTCATGGTGGTAACTTGGTGTTGCCAGCTTGACTTTTGATTTATAATAGGTATGCTTTCGGGCGTACCTATTTTTTTTGTATTTTAAGTTATTTGTAATCGTTCACAATTATTTCAAGATTCATTAATGGATAAAGTTATAATTTATACTGATGGGGGCTGTTCGCCGAATCCCGGACCTGGAGGTTGGGGTGCGGTGCTTATATCTCCATCGCTCAATCATGAGAAACAGCTCTATGGTTCAGAACCTGACAGCACCAATAACCGAATGGAGTTGACTGCCGCAATAAAGGCTCTCGAGGCATTGAAAAGGCCTTGTAAAGTTCAGTTTTTTACAGATTCTCAGTATCTGCAGAAGGCATTTACACAGGGCTGGCTTGAGAGTTGGCAGAAGAAAAACTGGCGCACGGCGGCAAAGAAACCGGTGAAAAACAAAGACTTATGGCTGGAGCTTCTCGATTTGACATCAACCCACCAAATCGAATGGCAATGGGTCAAAGGTCACTCCAACAATAAATACAACGAGATGTGCGATCAGCTCGTTCACAAGGCACGCAGTGAGATGAAAAGCAAATAAAAAGAGCCGCGATAATATATTAATTAATTTCGCGGCTCTTTTTAACCTTTATTTTAAGAACGTATAGGCCTCATCAAACATTGCAAGAACGTTTTCCATCTTGCAGTAGTTTGTGATTGTGTTGCCGCTGCCCATTGCGAATCTTCCTGTATTGAAGCATTTTTCGAGAATCTCTTTCGCACGTGTTCTTGTCTGTTCTACTGATCCGCCTGCCAGTATATCTACATCGAGCCCGCCGAGTATGGCGATTCTGTCGCTGTATTTAGCATAGATATCTTCCACCGGCATGATTATATCTTCGTATGACTGCTTGCCGTCAATTTTAACTTCATCGATCAGATAGTCCATGATTTCAAATAAATTGCCGCAGCTGTGCATAAAGTATATCTTGTCTTCTGAATGGGCTATCTCGGCTGCTTCCTTGTGGCCGGGAAGAGAATATTCTTTGAGGAAATCGGGACTCATCATTGTTGATGTTTTGTAGCCCATATCATCGCCCTGAAATATGCCTTCAACGCGATCCATCTTGATTATTTTGGCATAGGCACTGTTTATCGTCTCACGTACCTTATCAAAAACCATTTTCAGGAGTTTGGGGTTTTCAAACGACATCATTGCCATTGCTTCGTAACCGATGAGGTATTCCATCGGTATTTCGAGGTAGCCCGATTCCGGGCAGGATAATATAGCCATCCCCTCAGGCAGGTTTTGTGCCACGAAATCGTACATCCAGAGGTCCTCGTCTGTAACCTTGGGCCAGTCGATCTTTTCGAAATCTTCCACGGTCTTTATCACGCCGTTTGTCATATTCGCCCAGTTACGGTCCCCCTTGCTTAGGTCAGAGGTGTTGGCTGTATAGAGCATTGAGCCTATTGAGCTGAGGCGGCATCCGCCTACAACATGGATATAGTCATATCCCATTCGATGCCAGTATTCTATGTCGCAGAGCAGATGTTTTTTTTGCGTTTCCATATCATCAGATATCGGAAACCATTGTTTCTCGAAGATGTTTTCCGTGACCCATTGCATGACTTCCTGATCGGCAAAGAGTTCGCATAAGTGCATCTTCTGGGGCTTGGCTTTACCAAGTATGACCTGCTTGAAGGCATCAAAGTCGGGAGCAGGTGATTTAATCTGCTCTTTAATACTCTGAGGTATATCAATCATTATATCTCCATTTTACATAGGCGATACCTGTAAAGTCTATTTGGCATATGTGAATCTGAATTTTAATCAGATGTCAAGGCAAGATTGCCGTCTAAACTTTTCAGCATGTATCTACGTTAAGATTCTTTGTTATAAACTGGAGTTATAATAACAGTTTTGGGTTGCTATTTCCTATATTTATAAATTAAGTTTATGTACTTTTTTTAGTTTTTTGCAAAAAAGAGCCATCTTTAGAGTTAAATAAAGATAGCTTGAGGGGTAAAATTAAGCAGGGACGAGTTTTGGATCTCGTCCCTGCTTAGGAGTGTGGTATTAAATCACTAACTCATTTCGGGCATTATTTTGCCCTTGTGACTCTCTCAATCTGCTCAATATATTGTTGTATATTGTCTCTCGGCTTAATCTGCTGTGCTCTTTTGAGAAGCGGAAGGGCATCTTCATACTTACCTGTTTTAACGAGAAGTTGTGCGTGACGTACTTTAGCATCAGCTTCAAACCCATCAATATTTTCCGCACGCTCAAAGTAGAATACGGCTTTTTCCATTTCGCCGTTTCTGCTGCAGTGCTGGCCAAGAAGTATCAGAGCTTCGCCGTCAAGTGGGTCAAGTGCTACGATTTCCTCAAGAACTTCAGCCTCTTTACCATCATTGCCCTGAGCAACTGCGAGACGGGCCTGGATTTTCAGGAGATCTTTCTGTGTCTGCTGGTCGAGCTTGTCGCTGTAAACATCTTCAACTTTATTTATAAGAGCGGCAGTCTGCTCAAATGCTCCGCGTACGGATAGAATCTTAGCCGACTGAATTGCGCGGTCTGGTTTCCGCTGCGGGTCTTTGTCGATTGCGGCGGCATACGACTTGACGGCAAGGTCGTAAAGTTCCTGATTTATATAGATGTCGCCAAGAAGGTTGAGGCTTTCAGGTGTTGACTTGCCAAGTGCGTCAACAAGCTCATATATCTCGGCAGCTTTGATCGGCTGATTGAGGCCGATGTAGGCATTCGCCTGAAGCAGCCAGAGATCGCTGCTGTTTGGGTTGGAATCTATAAGCTGATCGCAAAGGGCAATCGCTTCTTCGTATCTTTGCTGCTTGAAGAAACTTCTGGCGAGTCCCATTTTCCAGTCGAGGGTTATAGGGTCCAGAAGTATTGCCATGCGGTAGGCCGATTCTGCACACATCGGATTGCCTATTGACGCATAAGAAAATCCGAGCAAGCCGTATGTGATAGAGTCGTTCGCTCCAAGTTCTATTGAGCGAGTGATTGTTTTTACCGCTTTTTCAAATTCTCCCTGACGTACGTATATAAGCCCAAGGTTTTTCCATGCACGAAGGAATTTAGGGTATTTGTCTACTGCTGTCATGTATGTCTTGGCAGCTTTGTAGAGTTTTTCCTGTTGGAAATAGATGTTGGCGAGTGTGAAATCAAATACCGCACTGCCTCCTTTTTCCTGTATCTTCTCAAGTTTGGTTATGGTTTCTTCCATCTTGTCTTCAGAGATCATCTCAAGGATTTCCTGCATGTCTTTACGCTCATCAACAGTTACTCTCGGTTCGATATCTGTTTCGGCAATATAGCTTTCAGTGAAACGCTGCTGAAATTCTGAAGTATTCCATATTTCCAGGTTGGCATCATCAAGATGGAACTTAAGGTCTATACCGGCATTAACCGGTGAAGAAACTGCGGCTATGACAGATATTGCTATTGCTGAGTGAATCAGCCTTGATTTTATCGAAGCTGAAAATTTTGTAATCATTCTTTTTTTCATTTTGTTATTTATCCTTTGGGGAATGTAATTGGAACACGCATACGGAATCGTACGGGCTGGCCGTTACGTTTTCCCGGTTCGAATTTCCACTGTTTTATCGCATTAAGAGCCGGTGTTACAAAAACCGGATCGGTTGATTTCTGTACTATCGGATTTACAACCTTTCCTTGCTTATCAACGACGAAGATGATATATACTTGTCCCGGAGCTTTTTTTCTCATTTGCTTGGTTATTCTTGGGCCCGGCTGATATATTGCTCTTGGCTGCTGGTCAAGATCTGCTATCGAGAATAAAGCATCAACATCAGTGCTTTCAGAAGCAACCGTTTTGAGATTGACGGTGAAATCTCCACCACCCCACCCTTCACTGAATCCGGGGTTGAGAGCAAGTTCGAGCTGGTCGAGTCCCAGGGGCGGGGCTTCTTCTGACAGCTCCGGTGGGGCTTCTTCAGGTTCCGGTTCTTCTTCGGGTTCTTCCTGAGGCGGAGGCGGCGGTGGGGGTACATTTGCCGTATCCACACTTTGTAATACCATATCAGTTGTAATCGGCTTGTTTATAGTCTGCATCACAGGAAGCAGAATAAAGAATGCAAGCGTTAGTAATATTGCTCCCAGAAGAACAAGCAGAAAGTGGAAAAGCCGTCTTATAGGTGAAACTGTTCTACTCTTTGTCATGTTTGTTCTCAACTCTTATTCTGTCTTGTGGCGATACTGACTTTGACTGCCCCGGCAAGCTTTGCTTCGTCAATAGCCCTTACAAGGAGGCCTGATTTGACAGCCTGATCTGCCTGTATTATCACCGGAATATCTTCTTTCTGGAGCATACGCTTGACCAGCGGCTGTATTCCGCTTAAGCCTATTTCACGACCGCCGTAAACGACTTCACCTTTTTCGGTAAGAGCTATAAGTACACTTGTTTTTTCAAGTCGTACAGAAGATGCTGCCTGCGGTTTGTCAACTTCAACTCCTGTTTCTTCAACGAATGTTGTTGTTACGATAAAGAATATAAGGAGTATGAATACACAGTCCATCAGCGGGGAGATATCAATCCCTGTTTCGCTGTTGTCATTAGATTGTCTTTGACGAAAACGTCCCATTATTTCCTCTCATAAAAACTTTTATGATTTTGTTAAAACGTCCTGTTATTATCAGGCAGATTGTTTCTTTGCTTTTTTGTTGAATTTTTTGTATTGTTTTTGTGTACATACGGTTTCAAGGTGGGCAAGGAACGCTTTGTAGCGTTCGTTGTTTCTTGCCAGCATGTATTGGAAAAATAATCCGGGCAATGCGATCATAAGCCCAGTTTCTGTTGTCACAAGAGCTTCTGATATACCTTCGGCAACAAGTCCCATAGTCTTTTCACCGCCTGATCCTGAAGCAAGAGCACCAAAGGTAGAGAGCATACCTGTTACAGTACCAAGCAACCCGAGAAGCGGGGCAGCGCCTACGCATATCTTCATCACTTTGAGGTCTCTGTCGAAAGGTGCTATCTCTGTGGTTTGCAGTTCTTCAAAAAAATCTTTGGTGTCTTTGAGAGACTTGCTTCCAGATACAAAGTCAAGCAACTCGCCGATAGGGCCTTTTCTCTCTTTAGGATGGTTTATCCAATGACGCCATTTCTTTTCAGGTACGGCAAGGAATCCTTTTTCCATGAATTTCAGGTGTACATGGATTCCAAGAGAGAACATCACCATTGCTATTGTTGCAATCGCTATCATAGCCCAGCCGCCTGAAAGCCATATGTCTACGGCCTGCGACCACAGTGAATTAAGATATTCAACTACAGAAGTTACCATTGTTTTTAATCGCTTTCTGATTCAGCATCAGTCTTGCTGAAAGGTTTCTTGCTTATCTGGTTTACTACGGCTATCGCTGATTTTTCCATCTCATCTGTAATGCTCTGAGCTTTTCTTGAGAGGAATGCGTGGAGCAGAAGCGATGGTATGGCGACGATAAGACCGAACTCTGTTGTGATAAGAGCTTCTGATATACCGCCTGAAAGAGTCTTGACATCACCGGAACCAAATACTGTAATAAGCTTAAAGGTATTGATGATACCTGTTACCGTACCGAGCAGTCCGAGAAGCGGTGCTGATGCAGCACTGATTGCTACAAACGGAAGCATCTTCTGGAGGTTGAGTTTTGTAGCGAGCAGTTTCTCATACATAATCTCTTCAATAAGCTCTGTAGGCTCTTTGATATGTTCTATAGCTGCTCCGAGCATTTTGCCGAATGGACCACTGATTGATTTGGCTGTTTTCTTTGCAGCTTTTTGATCGTGGTCTGCAAGATTATTAAGAAGTGCGGCAATCTGCTTGTTGCTTGGTTTACGTATGAATCCAAGTGAAATCCATTTGATTATTGCGACAAGCAATGCGGCTGCTGCCATGCCAAGTATCGGATACATTACAGGTCCGCCTTTCTGGATATGTTCCAGAAGAGTTTGCTTTGTTGCTTCTATTACATGAGCATTTCCAAGTGTTGGATCGAAAGGAAGGTTTCCTTTGCCGTTTTGGATTACTTCTTTTGCCGCTTGTGTATCCATTGGCTCGGAGTATGCTACGATTGCCGGTTCGAGTGAACCAATTTTCTGCTCAATAGTTCCAACTTGCTTCTCATCCTCCGATTTGAATATCGCAGCAGGTCCAAGAAGTACAAACGTGCCGTCTTTGACAATTCCGCTTGAATCAACAGCTTTGCCTTCAAAACGATGACCGCTTAGGAGGTTATCGAGCCTGTCGAGAGATGTTGAGATAAGAGCGGCTTGTGCTTCGTAAATTTGCTGCTCAGAGAGATTACTGTTTTCAGGCGCAAGCTTAGCTTCTTCGATAGAATCGCTGTAAAGCTGAATCTCTGCAATGTGAAGTCTTGATTCGAAGTTTCTACCATATTCACTGAGAAGGTTCGAGAGGTATGTTGATTCTTCTTTACGCGATTTGATCTCGTTACGCAGGTTGTTGAGGTCAAGAGTACGGCTGTCAAGAAGTCGTACATTCTGCTGGTATTCATTTCTTACCTGAATAAGCTTTGTTTCAAGGTTGGTAAGTTTTTTGTTCAGTGGAACTTTCTGATCGATAGCCTTCTGACGAAGTTCGCTGAGTTCCTTCAAGCTTGCATCCAGTTTGTTCTGAACAGAGTTTGCAGCCTGAATAAATGTTACATCCTGATTTTGTGTTTCGTCCTGCGCCGCCATAGTTAGTGAAGAGGCAAGGACTATTGCAATTATTAATATGTTTTTTATCTTTGTCATGACCACATCCGATTATTTTACTTCAACAGGTAATTTAACAAATGACGCGACTTTTTCATTTTTCAATATAGCGATTGCATCTGAAATTTGAGCTGCGGCGGCATTATCAGCTTTCCATATCCAGCCGTCTGGGCCTGAGAAACCTATGCCCGCAACATTCTCGCCGGTACTAACATAGAAACCCTGGCTTATTCCGATATATAGAGATGCTACTTCAACGCTGCTGCCGTCTTCAAGCTCGCGGAGTTCACTTGTGACGGTTATCTCTCTATTGAATTTGTCGATTTCATTCAATATGCCGACAACGTTCTGGAATCTTTCTGAAACAGACAGCTCTGTTTTGGTTATGTCTTCAGGCAGTCTCTGGCTTAAAGGCTTGACTCTTTCCCTTATTGGATTTGGAAGTTTCTTCAGGATGTCTTTTGTTCTGTTTTCCATAGCAGTGATTACATCGACAAGAGAAGAAGATGCTTCTTTGAGCTTGTTATTCTCTTCAATCATTTCATTTCTTTTCTTGTCTGCCTCAGCAATGCTATTCTTCGCATCATCTATCTTGCTTTGCAGTGATTCGATTTCTCTGCTTACAAGTTCTATTCTGTCGTTCAGCGTTTGTGTTGAGGTTTGGAGGTCTGCCTTTTCCTTTGAGATTATTTGCTGTGTTTCAACCCATTTCTCAAGAACCGAGCGAGTGTTCTTTATGTTTCCGAAAGCATCGTCAGCTGATACTGCCGTACAGAATACTGCAAAGATCACACAAACCCCGAGAGCTTTTCTGCATTGGCGGTTTATGTATGAAAGCTTACGGTAAATTTCCGCTTTGATTTCCATGTTTAAGTAACCCTTTAAATCTGATAAAATTATCTTTTAATCTTTCGATTATCTGTATTTGATTTCTAAAAAAACTAACACCTTAAAAATACCTCTCGAGTGTTAGCTTGTTATTAGTCTTAAATTTTAGTAATGTTAAATTCTAATTTAGCACTGGTGTAACATTAACGTTGTTCTCACATTGTGTATCGGCTTAGAATGTTGCACTGAAGCTTATAGAAAATTCCATCCCCTTTGTGTATGATTCTTTAAGAGTGTCTTGGCCGTCTCCATATATTGTGTCGATTTCAGGGTTAAGAAGATTCTTCGCCTGAAACTTCATGTTCCATATGTCGCCAAGTTTCTGAGATAAGCTGAAGTTGAGTGTGCCGTATTCTTTTTCATAAACATCAGCGAGTGGGTTACCGCCTTTTTGACCGGCTCCCTGAACGAGCGTGTCACCTCTGAAAGTATAGAATAAACCGAGCGAAGTGTCTGTCTCTTCGATGTCCCATGTTACAAAGACGTTGTACAGCATTTCAGGAGTATTGGTCATCTCACGTGTCTCTTTGGCTTTGCCATTTGCCGCAAGTACATCATAAATACCATCGTGCGGAATCGTAACCTCTGAATCAATGAAGGTAGCATTTGTTCCAAATCCTACGCCATTGAGATGGTCGGAAAAAATACCAAGCTGCTGTCTGTATTCCAATTCAAAGCCGGTCAGCTCACCTTCGTCATAGTTGACAGGAGTAGTGACAACTTCACCAGTACTTGCATTAATCATCTGTACATACTCGATAGTGTTTTTTATGTCTTTGCGGAAATATGATACAGAAATCAAGCCGTCATCAAAAGGTGTCCAGTCAAACCTCAGGTCGTAGTTTTTCAACGCACTCATCTCCAAATCAGGATTACCTGCAAAAATTGGACCGCCTGAATATTCTCTTTGTAAAATCGGAGAAAGTTCTTTGAATGTCTGTCTTGCGGTTGTTTCTGTATAAGAACCTTTAAAGATGATATCGTCAAAAGGCTTATATTCAAAACTTATAGAAGGCAGGATGTCGTCCTGTGAAAAATCGGCATCTGCTTCCGGCGTGTATTCCAGCATGTTTACAGTACCTGAATACATATTGTTTTGATTCTTCAGCATATAGGCAACTGTTGAGTCCTCTGAATGAGGCTTGTTTACAGTGCTTATATCGGTTGATTCATATCTGAAACCGCCAATCAAACTTAACTCTGAGGTGATCGGCAGGTCAAGCATATAGTACCATGCAAATATTTCCTGTTCGCCGTCATAATCGACATCTGGGTCGACCCTTGGTTGGCCTGGTATTTCGCCTGGGTTATTTTCTATTACATCATCAATATCAGGGTTGGTTAAATCACTGCCGCTTCCCCATGTCAAAGAATTATTACTGTTCGACAGTGTTTCCTGTCGATATTTTCTTTCTACTGAATCGTTGAATACACCAAGTTTCAAATACCCCTCATCGCCTGACCACTGCGTAAATGGTTGATTGAAGTTGAATGAGTACTGATCACTTTGTTCCTCAATCTCTTTCCATATTCTCTGGAAGTTACCTAAGGTTGCCTGTAGGTCAGGCTTTGCCCATGTAGAGTCAATTGGCTCATCGCTTGTTATTGGACTTACAGGGTAAGTGGATTCATCTCCATAGACGATGTCAGGATAAGCTCCTTGATTCCACCAGTAATCCACCGGCAGGGCTGGCTGACCGCCTTCTATATCTCTTCCTGCAGCATACCACTCAGCGTCGAACATGGTTTTATATTCGTTTGTTCTTGATGTGTTTTTTGAGAGTGTCCAGTCAAACGTAGGGGCATTTAAGGTAATCGAGTCTCCGATTTCTGTGTCTTCGGTGAAGAACTCCTGCAGTTTATGCTCACCATTGAGCTGGATTGTTTCGGTCATACGTTCTGTGTATTTGAAAGTCTGGTTGTAACGATATGGTGCAAAATCTCTCTCATCCGGTGAGTTGCCCGGATGGTATGGGTCGTTAATATCATAATCGGGATGGCGGTATAATTTGCCTCTGGTATCAGTTCCAACTATTACTGTGTCTTCTGCCATTTCGGTACGAAGATATGTCAGACTCAGAGAATTATTCTCGTTTTCGATACCGAATATACCCATTGCTCCCCACTGTACGCTTTCAGAGGCTTTAGTTACGTCAAACAGACTTGTCGTGAATTCATTGTCAGTATTTTCAAGGTCTGTCTCTCCACCTGTATACGGCAATATCTGATCGTCTACAATCCAGTATTTATCATTTATGCCATCGTCATAATAAGAGCTGTCGTTTTTGTGATAAAAGCTTCCAAATGCACCAACGGTAAAATCGTCGTACTCTTTTCTGCCGCCGCCTGAAACAGAAAAATCATAATCAAATGGTTGGTCACCTTCTATTACATTGGTAAAGGGATCACTGTAGCTTCCTCCTGACAGGGAGGTGCTTCTGACGCTTTCGGCGTCACCATTATCTGAACGTCCCCAGAAGTCTACACCGCCGCCATCATAGGTGATCCAGTCGCTGTCTTTGAGATTCGTGTTTACTCCTGTACCAAAGTTAATCTTGAGTGTTGTATCGACAGGTATTTTTTTTAGTACAACATTAACTGCACCGCCGGAAGCATCACCCTGCTGATCTGGTGTGAAAGTTTTGGTTACTTGCAGGCTTTCGATGATTGCAGAAGGGAACTGGTCAAGCTGTACCGCTCGCTTATCACTATCAGAGGTCGGCAGTCTTACGCCGTTCATCTGTGAATTAACATATCTGTCGGGAAGTCCGCGCACAACAGCATATTTACCGTCTTGAACAGTTGTTCCTGCTACAAGTTTAAGGGCGCTTGCCGCATCGCTTGCTCCTGCCTGACTCATCAGGTCTGAGCTTATTGAGTCCATCAGTGCAGGTGCTTCCATTCGAAGTTCCAGTAGGGCGGCTTCACTGCCGCTGCCGAACTGAATATCCTGAACGATGAATTCTTCCATTTCGGTAAATTCTCCCGAAAGATAAATGCTCATATCTTTCATCGCTCCGCCGGAAATCACAACGTCAGTTTTAATTTGACGTGTATAGCCATCCTTTGAAACTATTATGGTGTAGGTGCCGGGCTTAACTTCATCAAAAATGAAGTTGCCTTCATCTGTAGTTTCTGCCTTTTGCCCTGTTTCAGCTATAAGCACCTGCGCTTTAGGCAGAGATGCGTCAAAATCTTTATCACGTACCATTCCGCGAAGTCCGCCTAATTGCTCGGCATATAGAGATACGCAGAAGAAGCACGACAAAATTAAAATTTTAATTTTCATATTTATAGATTTCCGTTACTTTAGAGTTTTTAATTTTGAGACTCAAATATCATATTATTCTGTTGCAAGTTCTTTGGTAATATCTCTGATTATTTTGTTAAGCTCATCATCAGGTTTGACTTTATTGGTCGCCATTGAGCAGCAGAGATTGGCGAAATCTTCAGCGCGGGGTCTGAGGTTTTTGTTTACCATTCCCTCTTTCGCTGCCATTTTGTATACTTCGAGTGCCTTTGCTTTATTGCCTATTGTGTAGTAACCTTCCGCTACTTTACAGAGTGCTTCACTGCGATACATATTCACAATCGTTTCTCTGTTTTTCTCGAAAGCTGCGACCTCTTTTTCAAGCTCTGCAACTGCAATGTCTTTTCTTCCTGCCTTGTAATATAATTTAGCAACTTTTGCTGTCAGAGGCATCCTTGTATCGATTCGTCCTCTCGACCAATTTTCATCATCTACATATGACTTGGCTGTTTCGAGATTTTTTAAGGCAGTTTCAATATCATTGTTTTTAATGGATGATTCGATCAGACGTTCAAGAATATCGATTCGCAGAAAATATGGTGTTCTGCTCCATCCATTCTTGATTTTGTTTTCAATCAAATTTCGTTTTTCTTTATCTTCATAGAAATTATCATATAGATATGAATAAGCTTTAAGAGCATTGTTTACAGAGTCAAAGACACCGGCTTTAATAATTTTGTCAAGAGCTTCACATTGTTTGTCAAAATCATCAGTATCGCATAGCTTAGCTTCAATCAAAGCAACCTTGCCGGCTTCTGATACTACTAAGCTTTCTTCAAAACCATCTTCTCTGCTGTCTTTTCCAAGTAAAAGTTCCGCCTGTGTTATGTTTACTTTTATCCGATCACTTCTCCACTCTTCGAGAGTCTTGGTTTCTAATCCTTGCTTAGCTAATTTGAGATATTTTTCTGCTGCTTCAATATTATTGTGTTCGGCGTATAGTTTGGCTATTTGAGCATAGCACAATTCTTTTCGCCAATTCATGATTTCTTTAGCAGAGTCTGATGCTTTTTGCAACTGCTTAAGTTCTAACATTGCTTCAATAGTATATTGCTGAACTTTGCAGCGGGTTTTGATATGAGGTTTGACGGGTATAAGAGAGGCAGTGTCAAATGCAATATCCAATAGCTCTTCCTGGAAAGATTCTATACTTGCATTTGCTTCCGGTAATTTGGTGTTTTCTATTTTGTTTTCAATATTGCAGTCTTCTGCCGATAAGCAAATGTTAACACAAAGGCATAACAAAAATGCTGATAAGTATTTTTTAATTTTAACCATACTAATATCCATTCATAAAATAATAGGAGAAATACAGGTTACTAATTTTAGGTAATTGTATAAGCAGAATATTAGTGGAGTGTTTGGGCGGAGTTAAAAGGATGTAAGCGAGTTTATGATGTACTCATATCCTTGTTTAAAAAGAAAAAGCGGCGACTGTCATAGATAGTCGCCGCTTTAATTTCTTGACTTAGGTCAGTAATATTTAATCTTACTGAAGCCAGTTGTTAGCCATGATAGCAAGGTCGATATCGTTTACGATACCGTCAGCGTTCAAGTCTGAATCACCTTCGTAATCAGTAGTCATACCGTAAGCAGATACGGCAGTCCAACCTGCGAGCCAGTTTTCGTCAGCACTGAAAGCGCCACGATATTTTGCAGGTGTGAAGAAGCCGGCTTTAGCAGCGTCAACACTTGTTGCTGCTTCGTATGCTGCACGTGGGTCGATGTATGTAACACGCTTCATTGTTTTGCCGCCCTTTGTTACCGCTGCTGCACGAGTAAGAGCTTTGATTGGCATTCCTGATGGAACAGGAACGTTGTTATTAGCAGGATTGTAAACTCCTACCGGACCAGCCTGGTCATCAGCATCACCAGAAAGGTTATAGAATACACTGTCTTTGATCTCTGCAAGCTTACCTGCAGGATCCTGTGCTCTATACATTACTGCCGGATCATTGAAGTTACCGGCTGTGTAAACACCGGCGTTTACTGTAGAGTAAGTGTCGGCATCAGTTGTCCATGTATCAGCCCATGAGAGAGTGCCATTGTAGCCATAACCGCTTGCACCGTCACCATCATCACCATCAAAACGTACGAGTTCTTCACCGATATCCATGAATACACAGTTACGGTACTGTACACGTGCGTTATCACGCCATGTTGTAGCACCGTCACCGGCATCTGGCTGACCAACTACTGTGAAGTTGTAGATAGCGGCTGTTGTTACAGGCTGAGCATCTGAATCTTCAGCACCGTCGATTTCCAGACAGTTATCACCAACACCAGAACCCTGACCTGCATCAGTACTGTAACCCTGAACGATAAGACCGAACTGAGCTTGACCTCTCCAACCTTCATCAACGTCAAAACTGTCATCACCGATGTTCCAGATGTTTACGTACTTGAGACAAACTGTACCACCCCAGATTTCGATACCATCATCAACGTTGTTCATGATTTCGATGTGGTTGATTTCTGTCTCGCGGCCGATACCACCAAGAGAAAGACCGTTGAGCTCGTTAGCCTGACCAATTACCTTACCGCCATAACGTATTGAAAGGTAGCTGATAGAACCACTGTCATCGTTGTCATCGTTACCGCCGTACATAGCGTTCACTGCATCTGTAAGACCTTCCATCTGCTTCTCATTGAGACCGGTAGGGGTCTTTGTGTTGCTTCCAACCTGAGCACCTTCGTAATGAGATGCACTGATAAGAGCGTTACCCATTATAGTAAGGTTACCCCATTCGTTACAACCTTCATGCCACTCAGTGAGTGTATCAAGTGAAGATGTCATGATAACAGGCTCTTTAGCTGTACCGTTAACGAAGATTTGAGCACCACGGCATACAGCCAGTGAACCTTCGTTACCGAAAGTTGTCTGTACCAGTGTACCCGGCTCGATAGTCAGTGATGCACCTGGAAGCACATAGATCTGGCCGTCAAGATCGTAAACGTTGTCACTTGTCCATACTGTGTCAGTGTCAATGTCGGCACTGACAACTACATCCGCTGCCTTAGTCACTGTAGTGAGCATCAGGCATACTGTTGCCATCAACAGAAAAAACTTAGAGAATTTCATAAACTACCCTTTCTAAAATGATTTTTAATTTCCGAATTTACTTTGAAAAACGATTCCTACATTAAAAGCTTCGAAGCGCGGTATTGGTAATTTGCAACTCCTTTGCAAGACAATACCTGTTCGGGATAAATGTTATGCTCAGATTGTTTGCGAGCTATTAGCAAGATATTTTGTTACAATTAAATAACCTTTAGTGAATCTGAACAATCTTCAGGTTTTATGCTGATAAAGGATTATTAAGACCTGTAATATCTTTATTTAGTGATTTGTCTTGCGATTATTGAGGTTTTATTTGACATATTGGCTTTATAGCATTAACCTATTTACATAGGAGCCGATATTTTCGGGATAAGACTGGAATCATGCAGAGTTTTTCGGTAAAATATGCATTAAGATTGATATTATGAGTTGGATATCTGGTAGTATTTTTAATCTTGGTGATGATATTAAGTTTCATTTTGAAAGTAGTTCTTAGGTAAATCCTTTTTTTCAAAGTGTTTATGCTTTATTTTGTCTTTCTTTTTTGAGTGTTTTGACTAAAATATTTGGCCTTATAAAGTTGCTTTAGAGGCTTTTTTTCTTGACAAAGAGGTCCTTTTTGTATATTTAGAGGGCCTTTATATTCGGAATATTTAAAATAGACCGTTTTGACAAGTAAAATAACGCCCCGCCTCTTCATCGTGACTGAGCTGGAGATGTGGGGTTTGGTTTTTTGTATATAACAGTCGTTTTTACAGGCGATTTGATAATTAAAGTCTATAAAATACAGATTTATTTGGAGATAAATAGATATGCTTCCAGTAAAAAAATTAAGTAGAACAAGGACTCGTACCAGACGAAGTCATCATAGCCTCAAGGGCAGCAACTATTCAGTATGCCCTCAGTGTGCAACATCAAAGCTGCCTCACGCGGCTTGCGGCAACTGTGGCTATCACAATAGCAAGATTAGTCTTGATATGAGCAAGGAAGAGTCCAACTAACTATGCGTATAGCGTTGGACGCAATGGGCGGCGATGATGCCCCTGAAGAGATCGTAAGCGGTGCGATTCTTGCTGCCCCTCTAATGGACTCAGGCGATGAGATTCATCTTGTTGGTCCTGAGCAGGAGTTGTCTAAGCTTCTTGATAACCGAAAAGCTCGTAAGTGCAGCAATATAAAAATTGTTAACGCTACCGAGACTATTGGTATGGAAGAGACTCCAGTGGATGCTCTTCGTAAGAAACGCGACAGCTCTATAGCAGTGATGGCCAAGCTTGCGGCCAAAGGTGAGGTTGATGCGGTGATATCAGCCGGCAATACAGGCGCCTGTGTGGCGGCCTGTCAGATGCGTATGCGCAATCTGGCGGGGGTTAATCGTCCGGGTATTGCAGTGGTTATGCCTACAATGAAGGGTCCGCTGACTGTTTGTGATGTCGGTGCTAATGTCGCATGTAAACCTATTAATATATATCAGTATGCGGTTATGGCCAGTGTTTATTCTCGTGAGATGTTTGGAATTGAAAAACCAAGAGTTGGTTTGTTGAGCATCGGTGAAGAGGATAGCAAGGGTAATGAAATAATCAAGCGTACGAGGGATCTGCTGCGGGCAGACGAAAAACTGAATTTTATCGGCAATATCGAAGGTAGGGATATCTTCAAGGGTGTTTGTGATGTTGCGATCTGCGAAGGTTTCGTAGGAAACATTGTACTCAAACTTACAGAGGGGCTTGTTGAGTTCCTCTTCAGGGCACTCAAAACAGAGATCAAAAAAGAGAATATCTTTATGGCCCTGAAATTCCGCAGTATAATGAAGCGTTTTTATAAGAAGTATGATTATCACGAGTATGGTGGTGCTCTTCTTCTTGGTGTAAACGGTACATCCATGATTTGTCATGGCTCAAGCAAGGCTAAGACAATCAAAAATGCCATACTTGCCGCTGAAAAGTTTACCAATAAAGGAATTAACGATCAGATAGTCGAATGGCTTTCTGATTCTACATTGGAGAGTTCTGATGGCTGATACAGGAGATAAGACTTTCGGAAAATGGAGTGCTGTTATAGCTGGAACCGGCTCTGCTCTTCCCGAGAAACTCCTGACGAACGATGATCTTGCTCAGATAGTCGATACAAACGATGAGTGGATCACCGCAAGAACAGGTATAAAACAACGTCATATTGCTTCTGATGAAGAAACAACAGTAACTTTAGCAACTGATGCTTCAAGAAAAGCTCTTGAGGCTGCCGGAGTTGATGCAAGTGATGTTGATATGATAATTGTCGGTACAATTACACCTGAGATGGTGTTCCCGGCAACAGCTTGCTTTGTACAAAAAGAGCTTGGTGCATCAAAAGCAAGTGCATTTGATGTCACGGCCGCTTGCAGCGGATTTTTGTATGCGCTTTCTATCGGTACGGAATTTATCCGAAGCGGTAATTACAAAAACATCCTTGTTATCGGTGCAGAGACGCTCAGCAGGATAACAAATTACAAGGATAGGGGAAGCTGCATATTATTTGGAGACGGTGCAGGTGCAGTGGTTCTTCAGAGAAGTGAAAAGCCAAACACCGGAGTGCTCTGTAATAAGCTTGGCTCCGATGGTAACGGCTGGACTTCACTTAACTGTCAGGCTTACGGATCGCGTTATCCGGCGGACAAGCCTCTTGAAGACGAGTCAATGATGTATATGCATATCAATGGCCGTGAGGTCTACCAGCTTGCAGTGAGAAGTATTGTGGAAACAGTTCAGGGTTGTCTTGATGAGGCTTCTCTTACTGCTTCAGATATCAAGAAATTCATACCGCACCAGATGAACGCTCGTATTATCGAGTCTGTTGCAAAGCGTATGGATTTTACTGATGAGCAGATATTCATAAACATTGACAAGATCGGAAATACTTCCGCGGCGTCAATACCGATCGCTCTTGATGAGTGCTATAGAGCCGGAGAAATACAGCCCGGCGATGCGATCGTACTTGTTGCCTTTGGTGCAGGACTTACCTGGGGCGGCAGTGTTATTAGATTTTGATATTAAACTATAAAGCTGAATATTATGAAAACAGCATATATATTTCCAGGTCAGGGTGCGCAGGTAGTCGGTATGGGCAAGGATATTGCTCAGGAGTTTCCTGTTGCGGCCGAGATGTTTAAGAAAGCAGATGAAATTGTCGGTTACGGTTTGAGTGATTTGTGTTTTGAGGGACCTCAGGACAAACTTAATACTACGACTGTTTCTCAGCCGGCCATATTTGCAACCTCAGCGGCTATCCTTGAAGTATTGAGGACAGAGGCGGGGGATAAGGTAAACGCGGCAGATGTGACTGCCGGCCTTAGCCTTGGCGAATATACGGCACTTTACGCTGCCGGTCTGATGAGTTTTGAGGATGGCTTGAAACTCGTTCAGAAACGCGGCGAAGCTATGCAGGCTGCTGCTGATGAATCAAAGGGTTCTATGGTCAGTATTCTGCGCCTTGATGAAGATAAACTTAACGATCTTATTGCTGAGGCTTCTGAGGGTAAGCTGCTTGTAGCGGCAAACTTCAATTGTCCCGGACAGATCGTGATAAGTGGTGATATTGATGCCTGCTCAAGAGCAGTGGAGCTTGCTGAAAAATATGGAGCGATGAAAGCAATACAGCTGGCAGTTGCCGGTGCTTTCCATAGCGAATATATGCAGCCTGCCTCTGATGATTTGAAGCTGGCGCTCGATGCAGCGGATATAACGGCTCCGAAGGATACTGCCGTTATAGCAAACATAAACGCTGAATATTACAAAGATGCTGCAGAAGTTCGTGAAGGGTTGTGCAAGCAGCTTACTTCGCCTATACTGTGGCAGAATTGTATGGAAAGACTTATCGCAGAAGGGTGTGAGAGTTTTTATGAGATAGGTCCGGGACGTGTTTTAACCGGGCTTATGAAAAAGATTAACAGAAAGACTAAAGTTGTGAACCTGAGCACTGCTGATGCGGTTAAAGCTCTCATAGGTTGATAACGTGTTTAAAAGTTTTGAGGATTGGATCTGAGTTTTACAACGGCGGTTGTCGAAGCAATAAGAAATTCATGATTTCAAATTCCCTTCCACTAAACTTTAGGTTTGAGAATAACTATTGGAGATGATAGTATGTCAGAAAAGAGATTAGCTGTAGTAACAGGAGCGGCCAGAGGAATCGGTCGTGCTATTGTAATGGAACTCCTTAAGCAGGGACGCGTTGTAGCAGGTCTTGATATCAATCAGGACAATCTCAATGAGCTTGAAGCAGTTGTTAAAGAGGCTGGTTTCAGCGTTATAACAAAGGTTTGTAATATTGCTGATACAAAGCAGCTTACCGAGGTTCTTGAGGGTCTTGCTTCAGAGCATGGCGGTGTTGGAATACTTGTTAATAATGCAGGTGTTACCAAAGATAAGCTCATGATGCAGATGGATGAAGAAGATTATGATTTCCCAATGAATGTGAACCTTAAGGCGTCTTTCATGGCGACTAAGATTGTTCTTCGTTCAATGTTAAGAAATAAATTCGGTCGTATCGTTAATATCAGTTCTGTTGCCGGTGTAATGGGGCAGGCAGGTTCTGCTAACTATGCGGCAAGTAAGTCTGGCCTTATCGGTATGTCAAAGTCAGTTGCTCGTGAGGTTGGCAAGAAGAATATCACTATCAATTGTATAGCACCTGGGTTCATTGAAACCGAGATGACAAAAGTACTTCCAGAGCCTGTGAAAGCAGCGGCTAAGGCAGTTATTCCTATGAGAAAATACGGACAGCCTGAGGATGTTGCACGTGCGGTAGCTTATCTGGCATCAGATGAGTCAGGTTACGTTACCGGACAGGTTCTCTGTGTTGACGGCGGAATGGCTATGTAATTTTGTTTGCTGAATTCTTGGCGGAATTTGTCTCAAATATGCTGATAAAATGCTTTAAGTTGTTTAATAAGTGATTTTTAGGTTGATTTTTGAAGTATTTATGTAGATAATCGTCATAATTCCAAAATAGCAAAAAAAATAAAAATTATATTGATATTTTGTTAAGGGTGGGTATATTACCGCCCGCAAGTGTATAAGAATGAGGCCCGAGGCAAGAGATGATTTACCGTTTTATATAGTCGGTTTTTCTATTTACTCTTGGTAGAGGCATTAAGAGTATAAAGTCTTATTGTTAAACAAAAAATGTAGATAATTTGTAATCTGATTACAGGAGAATAAAATTATGGACCGTCAAGAAGTACTTGAAAAGGTAATTGAAATCGTAAGTGAGCAAATGGGTGTTGACGCTGCAGAAATATCTGCTGATACATCTTTCATCAATGACCTCAATGCCGATTCACTTGATACAGTTGAACTCGTCATGGAGTTTGAAGATGCATTCGATATGAGCATCCCTGATGAGGAAGCTGAAAAGATCCAGACCGTGGGTGCAGCGGTTGATTACATCATGAAGATATCTGAATAATCGAGTTACAATCAGCCAAACTGAAATTATTATGAACAAACGTAGAGTTGTTATTACAGGTTTAGGGTGCGTTACTGCTTTAGGGCAGAATGTCGATGATCTTTTCTCCGCTCTTTGCGAAGGCAAGAGTGGTGTGTCAAATATCGAGAGCTTTGACACCTCAGAGTATCCGGTTCATTTCGGTGGAGAGGTTAAGAGTTTCGATCTTGACAAATATATAGATTATCGGGAAAGCAAGAGGCTTGACAGGTTTTCTCAGTTTGCGAGTGTTTCAGCGATCAAAGCGTTGGAAGACAGCGGACTTGAGTTGTCTGACGAGCAAACTGCTAACCGCACCGGAGTTATTATTGGGTCGGGAATTGGCGGCCTCAAAGAAATAGAAGAGCAGCATGCCAGGCTCCTTGAGAAGGGTCCCCGAAAGGTTTCTCCTTTCTGTGTACCTAAGCTGATGGCTAACGCAGCAAGCGGCAGTGTTTCTATCGCTATTGGTGCTAAAGGCCCTAATATGTGTGTAGTAACGGCTTGTGCTTCTTCTGCTCATGCTCTTGGTGAAGCGTATAATTATATCGCTCACGGCAGGGCCGAGGCAATGATTGCCGGAGGAGCTGAAGCAGCTCTTACACCGATAGGACTTGCATCATTCTGTGCTCTCAAGTCTTTGAGTACACGCAACCATGATATTACAGCAGCTTCACGTCCGTTTGATATTGACCGTGATGGTTTTGTACTTTCTGAAGGTGCGGCTGTTTTAGTGCTTGAAGAATACGAGCATGCTGTAAAACGCGGTGCGAGAATATATGCAGAGTTTCTTGGTTATGGCGCAACGGGTGATGCACACCACATTACTGCACCTCTTCCTGATGGAAAAGGCGCGGCAAGAGGGCTCAAAGCTGCTCTTGAAGATGCCGGTGTCAATCCTGAAGACGTCAGCTATATCAATGCTCATGGTACAAGCACACAGCTTAATGATATTGCAGAAACAATGGCTATTAAGTCGGTTCTTGGACAGTATGCTCCAGACGCCGCTATAAGCTCAACAAAGAGTTGTCTTGGACATCTTCTTGGTGCCAGTGGTTCGGTTGAACTCGCTGTATGTGCGAAAGCTATTCAGACATCAACGATACCGCTTACTGCAAACACAACAAAGATAGACGAAAAGTGTGGGCCTGAACTTGATCATGTGATCAAAGAATCCCGCAATCAGGAAGTCAAAGTAGCAGTGAGTAATTCGCTGGGCTTTGGCGGTCATAATTGCAGTTTGGTTATAGGAAAACTCGACAGATAATTCTGGATTCCTAAAAGAAATTTCAAAACCCCGGTGATATTTAGTATCATCGGGGTTTTTTCGTTTTTAAAAATAATGCAATTATTTTGTAGAAAAAATAAAAAAGCTTTGATTGTTTTGTTTCTAAATGATATTATTGTTTACTTGGAGTTTGTTGAGTATATGTGCGTCCTTGATTTTAGAATACATCTCTGTCATATTGTGTGGGTTTATATATTTCAACAACGATGGAAATATTTAAATTTTGCCGATTCAAAACCGGTTTGTTCAGAGTTGAGGAGTATAGGAAATGAACTCAAAGAGGTTTGGATTTGTTTTAGCTGCCGCATTGTTTTTATTATTCGTAAGATCTGAAGTTTGTGCTGATCTTATCTACAACAATTCGTCAACATCGTATTACTATTTTGAGGCGGATAGATATGTTGAGTATCTTGATTACGGCCGCAGTCAGGGCGGGCAGGTAACTTCTTTCACTATAGGCTATTATGCCGATAACTCCAACACTGTCTCAGCACGCGTTCGCTTTTACAAATATACTGATAGTTATAACATCCCCGGTACCCATGTAAGGACGCTGACACTGAGTATGCCGGGTGTCGCCCAGGGAGGTGTAACTACTTATACTCACACTGTTCCTGAAATAAGTAAATTCAGTTTGCCTTCCGGCGATTTTGGGTATTCTCTTGAGTTTCTCAGCTACAATGGAGAACCGTTGCTTGCCCACGGAGGAGAGGGTAACGAAAACGTCCTGATGTACTTTGATGATTTTCTCGATATATGGCGGGGAACATATTTCAGCGATCAGGGTGTTCCCTGGGCTGGTCTATATATGAAGATATACGCGCAAGAACCGGCCGTGTGTGATTTTTCTGGCTATGTGTATGAGGATGTTAACGAAGATGGACAAAAAGATTCTGGCGACAATCCATTGCAGGGCTGGCAAATATTTGCCGATTATGATGGTGACAGGCAGCTCGATAGTAACGAGCCATATGACTTGTCAGCTTCTGACGGCAGTTATGACCTGAGAGATGTTGAAATTGATTCGTTTGATGCTATTTGTCAGGTTACCAAAACCGGCTTCAAGCCTGTTAATCCAGAAAGCGGTTTTTATCAGATATGGGTTTCTGAAAACGGCAGCTATACACTGGATTTTGGCAACAAAGAGGTTGGTATGGCTGATATATGCGGCTATAAGTTTGAGGATGTTGATGCTGATGGGATATGGGATGATGGGGAGCCTACTCTGCCGGGTTGGATGATATTCCTTGATACAAATGATGATGGTGTGTGGCAGTCAGGTGAGCCGAACGCTGTTACCGATCCTAACGGTTTCTATGAGTTTGTCGATATAGAGGCTCCGGCAAGTTATACGATAACCGAACAAATGCAGGATGGCTGGCGTCAGACATTCCCCGGAGGCACAGAAACCTATGAGGTTGCAGTAGAACCGAATGATTTACTCTGTGATTACGATTTTGGAAACACAACCGAGCCTGAAGATTTATATGTTACGATTTCCGGCAGGGTTACTCTCTCTGATGGCAGAGGGCTTGAAGGGGTTAGGGTAATCGCTACAGATACTTATCTTGTTGTTGTACCTCAAAGTACCTATCAAATAAGTTTCGGGTACTATGAAAGTGTCTTGTCAGATGAGAATGGTTATTATCAGTTGTCAGCCCCATTCAATAGCTCATGTTTAATAACTGCAAAAAAAAGCGGATGGCAGTTTATGGGTACTGGTCTCTTTCCAAATATAACGACCAATCTGACAGTAAATATCGATGTATATTGGCCATATAGTGGTGGGCTGGGTACTGAAGTCTCACCCTGCAATATCGCAAATCCATCTGACTTACAAGCAATTGGTGAGCACCCCGAAGACTGGTCTAAGCATTTTGTTCTTACTGCTGACATCAATATGTCGGGATATAGTTTCTCCCAGGCATTAGTCGCTCCGGATACGGAACCGAGTTTAGGCACCCATCAAGGGCCGCGATTTAACGGCATACTCAATGGCAATGGTCATGTTATCTCAAATCTTAAAATACATTCACCGAGTAATGATGCCAAAGATTGTATAGCTTTATTTGGGGGAATAGATGAAGATTGCCAGATATCTAATTTGGGTTTGGTTGACGTTGATATTGCAGGTATTTATTATCAGGGATGGTGGTCTGATTATGTGGCGGCATTGTGTGCAAGTAATCATGGAGGAATAATCGATAATTGTTACGTTACGGGAAAGATTAAAGGTTATGCTTATGTTGGCGGCATATGTGCAAGCAACTACGATGGGACAATATCGAATTCTTTTGTAAATGCTGTTGTTCAGGCATCAGAATGGTCAGGCAGTGTCTGCGGCTATATAAATAATGGCGTGATCAATAATTGTTATGCGAAGGGATCATTTACCGGTGGAAGCGATGTTGGCGGAGTATGCGGTTATGCTCTGGCAAGCGATATATCAAATTGTTATTCAGCGGTAACTATAACTGGAAATGAAAATGTTGGTGCTGTTTGCGGATTCAGTAATTCTACAATTTTAGATTGTTTCTGGGATAGCCAAATTTGTCAAGTCACTTATAGTGCCGGTGGTACTTCTCTTACTACCGAGCAGATGCACAATATGGATAATTTCATAAATGCCGGTTGGGATTTTGAGAATACGTGGCGGATGTGTGACGGGTTTAACTATCCTCGTTTGCAGTGGGAAGAAAAGATAACCGGTGATATCGTGTGTCCTGACGGCGTGGGTATGGAAGATTTCTATCAGCTTGCCGCACAGTGGCAGATGACTAAGCTCAGCGGGGATTTCCATTCTGATGGTATTGTTGATCTTGATGATTGGTGTATGCTTTCTTCTGCCTGGAATACAGGGCTTGGGGAGGCGGATTATGAGCAGGGATGCGATATTTCGGTGCAGGGCGGCAATGGTATCATAGATGTTGATGACCTTGCTGTTTTTTCTGGCCAATGGCTCAATGAGGGGCTTTATTCTGCCGATATTTATCCTGAAAGCGGCGATGATGTTGTAAATAATGGTGATCTCAATGCCATTATTGTTAACTGGCTTGCTGGGAGGGAGTAGCCGCTTACAAAAAATGAATAATTCCACCTGATTTATCGTCTTGATTGATTCGGAACGAACTTGCCTGAGAATCTTTCGGTTCGTCAAAATATCCTTGATATTTGGCGTTTGTTCTGTATTATGAGGACTTTGGATTCCCGTTTCGATTTTAATAATTGTAACCGTTGTCGCGTTTACCGAAGATATTGCAATTTTATGCATCAATACCAGATTCACAGTGGCGGTGACGGCGTTTACTAATGATTATAGACCTCAATGGTAAAGGTAAAATGTTAAGCGCAAAAGAAATCAGGTCGGCATTTATCAATTTTTTCAAGGATAAAGGCCATACTTTCGTGCCAAGTGCACCGGTCGTACCTAATGATGACCCTACTCTGCTGTTTACTAACGCAGGAATGAATCAGTTCAAGGATATTTTTCTTGGGCTTAAGGCTAAGAGCTGCAATAGTGCCGCAAACAGCCAGAAATGTATTCGTGTCAGCGGCAAGCATAACGATCTTGAGGAAGTGGGTGTAGATACATACCATCATACGTTCTTTGAGATGCTTGGTAATTGGTCGTTTGATGACTACTTCAAGGAAGAAGCTATCAAATGGGCCTGGGAACTTCTTGTTGATGTCTACAAGATTGATGCAGAGAAACTTTATGTTACCGTTTTTGCCGGTGATGTTCAGGATGGCAGCGAGTACGATAAAGAGGCCGCTGAGATGTGGCCGCGTGTTACCGGAATTTCTCCTGATAAAGTACTTGCTTTTGGCAAGAAAGACAACTTCTGGGAAATGGGCGATACAGGACCTTGCGGCCCATGTAGCGAGATTCATATAGATCTTGGTCCCGATGCTTGCGACAGGAAGGGTGTTAAGGGGCATGAGTGCGGCGTTAACGGCGATTGCGGCCGTTATATTGAACTGTGGAACCTTGTTTTTGTTCAGTATAATCGTACGAATGATGGTACGCTTGTTCCGCTCAGTGCCAGATACATAGATACCGGTGCGGGTCTTGAGAGGCTCACCGCCGTACTTCAGAATAAGCCGAGTAACTATGATACCGATTTATTTATGCCTATAATCAGTGCTATTTCGAATATGGCCGGCATTGAATATACGAGAGCACTTGACGGCAAGACAGATATTGCGATGCGTGTTATTGCCGATCATATACGTACGCTGACATTCGCTATAACTGACGGTGCTACTCCGGGTAATGATGGACGCGGTTATGTGCTTCGTCGTATTTTAAGACGTGCAGCAAGATTTGGCCGTGTTCTTGATATGAACGAGCCGTTCATGTATAAGCTTGTTGATGTTGTTTGTGATGTAATGGGAGAAGCATTTCCTGAAGTTCTTCAAAGAAAAGATTTCGTTAAAACAGTTGTAGAGTCAGAAGAAAAGAGTTTCGGACGTACTCTCGACAGAGGACTTGAAATATTCAATGCTGCCGCAGAAAAAGCAGAGAACTCTACTATTTCAGGCGAAGCAGCGTTTCAGCTTTATGATACCTACGGTTTCCCGCTTGATCTTACAGAGCTTATGGCACGTGAAAACGGCCTGAAGGTTGATACTGATGGTTTCGATAAGCTTATGGAAGAGCAAAGAGCCAGAGCCAGAGCAGCTCAGAAAAATACTGGTATCATGTCTAATCTTAATGGCGTTGATCTGCCGGCTACAGACGATGATTACAAATATACAAGTACTACCATTGAAACTAAGATAGTAGCTTTTGTTGATAAAGACGGTTATAAGACATCGGGCAGTTTGTCTTCAGATGCTGAATGTGCGGTGATTTTGGATAAAACCTGTTTCTATGCAGAGTCGGGCGGTCAGGCCGGTGATTCTGGTGTTTTACAGGCTAATGACGGCAGCTTCAGGGTTAGCCGTACTGAGAAGCTTGGTGACTGTGTACTGCATTATGGTGTTTTAGAGCAGGGTAAGCTGAGTGTTGATGACTCAGTTGCCGCGGCTGTATCAGCAGAGAGGTTTGCCAGTGCCAAGAACCATACCGCAACGCATTTGCTGCAGTGGGCATTGCAGAAAGTCATAGGTGAAGGTGTTGCGCAGCAGGGCAGCCAGGTTTGTGCTGATTATCTCAGATTTGATTTTACCTGTCCGAAAGCACTTACAAATGAGCAGATTAAAGAGGTTGAAGACCTTGTTAATGCAAAGATAAATGCAGGTGAGCCCGTTCACTGCGAAGTGATGAATATTGAAGATGCCAAGAAACTTGGTGCCATGGCATTGTTTGGCGAAAAATACGGCAATGAAGTCCGTGTTGTTGCGATTGGAGCTAATGGGACTGATGGCGTTGCCGATGCATTCAGCAAGGAATTCTGCGGCGGAACTCACGTTCAGCGTACCGGCATGATAGGCGGCTTCAAGATCATAAAAGAAGAAAGCATATCTGCGGGTGTTAGAAGGATTACTGCACTTACAGGCTCCGCTCTGATTGATTACCTGAGAAACAAGAGCGATATTCTCGATCAGGTTGCTGTAATGCTTAAAGTGGCTCCAGATCAGGCGGCAGAGCGTATTAATAAGCTTCTTGAAGATAATAAAGCACTTAACAAGCAGCTCAAGGATGCCCACAAGAAGGGCGGCTCAGATATTATGGTTGCCGCGAGCGGTTTGCTCAATGACGCGGCATCCAAAGACGGTGTTGCAATTGTTGCAGGCATCGTACCTGATTCACCTGTGGAGCAGCTTCGCGGAGCTATGGATATGCTCAAAAAGAAGGCTCAAAGTGCTGTGATCGTACTTGGATGCAAGAGTGATGATAAAGCAATGCTGCTTGCAGGTGTTACTGATGATGTGGTCAAGAAAGGCGTTAAGGCCGGCGATATAATCAAGCAGATTGCTCCGATTGTTGACGGCAGAGGCGGCGGAAAACCGCAAATGGCACAGGCAGGTGGAAAAGCACCTGAGAAACTGACTGAATGTATCGAAAAAGCCAAACAGATAATCAGCGAAATGCTTTAATATGTCTGGGACTAAGCACAAAATAATAATAGGTGATAGTAGAAATATGGCTGAACTGAATGAGAAGTCAGTTCAGTTGATTGTAACTTCTCCACCTTATTGGCAGCTTAAAGATTATGGTAATACCAAGCAAATTGGTTTTGATGATAGTTATGAAGACTACGTTAATAATCTTAATATTGTCTGGAATGAATGCTATAGAGTGTTAGAAAATGGTTGTCGTCTATGTATAAATATTGGTGACCAATTTGCACGCTCTGTCTATTATGGCCGATATAAAATAATTCCTATTCGAACAGAAATAATCCGTTTTTGTGAAACAATAGGTTTTGATTATATGGGGGCTGTTATTTGGCAAAAGGTTACGACTTGTAACACAACTGGTGGCGGAGCTGTCATGGGTTCTTTTCCTAATCCCAGAAATGGTATATTAAAGCTTGATTATGAGTTCATACTTCTATTCAAGAAAGGTGGAAAGCCAAGAGTAATACCCAAAGAGATAAAACAGAAATCCAGCATGACAAAAGAAGAGTGGAATGAGTATTTCACTGGACATTGGAATTTTTCAGGTGAACGTCAGAATGGTCATTTGGCTATGTTTCCAGAAGAACTTCCGAAAAGATTAATCAAAATGTTCAGTTTTGTCGGCGAAACGGTACTTGATCCTTTTATGGGTAGCGGGACAACTGCGCTTGCAGCTCGAAATCAAGGGAGAAATTCTGTTGGATATGAAATAAATGAGGAATTTATTCCATTGATTGAGAAACGTAGCGGATTTTGTGAGCAAGGTCTCTTTAGGGAAGACAGTATTGAATTTACAAAACAGAAAAGCGAAATTGATATATCAAATTCTTTATCATTTTTACCTTATTTATTTGAAGATAAAGTGAAATTTGATAAAAAGATAGATCCTCGAAAAATGGATTATGGTAGCAAGGTTAGCAAAAAATCTACAGGCAAAAGAAATGATCTGAAAAGAGTTACAGAAATAATTTCACCTAATAAATTGATGCTTGATGATGGAGTTAAAGTTAAACTTATAGGTGTAGCTCCAATTGCTGAAAAAGAGTATGAGGCAATATCGTATTTGAAGGATAAAATTGGTCGGCAGAGAGTTTTTCTGAAGTTTGACAATCAGAAATATGATGCAGAAGGCAATCTTTTGTGTTATCTGTATTTACAAAATAAAACTTTCGTCAATGCGCATTTGATAAAAGATAAAATGGCGGCTCCTGTTACAAATCAGGAATATTCTTGTAAGAGAAGATTTGAAAAATATATGGAGATGGCAAATGCCTGAGAGTTGGGTTAGAGAAATTGAAGGTTGCAATAAAAAGTATTTCAGGGAAACTTTACTGAATTATGCAGCCAATAGATGGGGGCTAAATAAAGCAAGTAGCGTTGGGCCAACTTCTGAACTTATCAGGAATTGCAGTCCGCGCGAGTTTGAACAGTGGAAAGAGTATTATTTCAATAACGCAAAGCAAAAGAAAAAAAATGGTATTGAAATAACACCCGAATATTTGAATGATTTGGGTGGTAGATTATATACTAAATTATCAGAAGTTGTCAGTTGCGAATTAGCACAGATTACAGAAAAAGAATGTATTGATTATATTTACAATCTTGTCTTAAATCGTACCTATGAAGGTTACATGTCAGAAGTTGATACCATATATGGTCAGTTGCAGGATATGCTGGGTATTCAGATAAGTCCTGCTCCCGATGAATGGGATAGACGCTACAATATAGATTTTTATATTGAAGTGGGAGATAAATTTATCGGTTTGCAAATCAAGCCTATAACCGGCAGGTCTCTAAATGATTATCAATGGGAGCAAATGCATGAAAATAATCACAGGAGATTTATAGATGAGTTTGGAGGTAAAGTATTCTTCGTGTATTCTGTTAAAGGTACTGGTAAGAAGAAAAAGATTGATAACCCAGAAATTATTGATGAAATAATAGCAGAAATTGAACGGTTACGAATAGAGAATCCGTGAAAGTTTAATGATATTTAATGATGAGTTTTAATATAATGGCAAAAGAATTATCTACTACATATACGCCTTCTGAGATTGAAGAGTTGGCGAGTACGATTTGGAACGAGGGGAATTATTTTCACGCTGAGCCCCCTTCAAATGGCGGCAAAGACAGCGATGCATATACTATCGTGATTCCTCCTCCAAACGTTACCGGTATGCTTCATATGGGGCATGCGCTCAATAATACGCTTCAGGATATCATGATTCGTTTCAAGCGTATGCAGGGGTTCAATACATTATGGATGCCGGGTACCGACCATGCAGGCATAGCGACCCAAAGTGTTGTAGAAAAACGACTTAACTCTGAGCAGGGTAAAACCCGTCACGATGTTGGCCGTGATGCTTTGGTTCAGATGATTTGGGACTGGAAAGAAGAGTACGGCAATACAATACTTGAGCAGCTTAAAGGTATCGGTGCAAGCTGCGACTGGGCGAGAACACGTTTTACTCTTGATGAAACCTGTGCGAGAGCTGTTCGCAAGACATTCTATAAGATGTTTAATGACAGGCTGATATATAAAGGCAAGCGTCTTGTTAACTGGGATCCTGCTTTGCAGACGGCTGTTGCAGATGATGAAGTTGTACATAAATCGGTAGCCGGTAATTTTTACTATATAAATTATCCGATGGCTGATGGCAGCGGCGTAATTACTGTCGCAACCACCCGCCCTGAGACGATGCTTGGTGATACGGCGGTTGCTATCAATCCTAAGGACGACAGGGCTTCTGAGCTGCTTGGAAAGATGCTAATACTTCCGCTCACAGACCGTCAGATTCCTATTATTGCCGATGATCATGTAAAACGCGGCGAAGGAACCGGCTGTCTCAAGGTTACTCCTGCTCACGACCCTAACGACTATGAAATCGGTCTTCGCCATAATCTCGAGCAGATAAACATACTTACTGCTGACGGCAAGATCAATGAAAATGGCGGGCAGTTTGCAGGAATGGATCGTTTTGCCGCAAGAAAGGCGGTAGTAGCGGCCCTTAAAGAGCAGCAACTGCTTATCAAGATAGAGCCTAAAGATCAGGAAGTTGGCCATAGTGACAGAAGTGGTGCGGTAATCGAGCCGTATCTTTCGGATCAGTGGTTTGTAAGCGTAAAACCGCTTGCTAAGAATGCCATAAAAGCGGTAGTTGACGGTGAGGTGAAATTCCACCCGCAAAGATACGAAAAGAGCTATCTTGACTGGCTTGAGGGTATCAGGGATTGGTGTATTAGCCGACAGTTGTGGTGGGGACACAGAATTCCTATCTGGTCAGCGGAGATTGAAGCGGAATATAATGACGGCGAGATTACTGATGAGATAAATGCGAAAATCGAGGACATGCTCGGTTCAAGCTGGAAAATATTCAATGAACTCTGTGGCGATGAAGCTGCTGTTCAGGTCTCAGAGGTAGAGGATGAGCCGAATAAGGTTCGTGTTGATATATGTGTTGCAACTGAGAATGATGATATTGAGTCAAGGCTTGAAGAAGCCGGTTTTGCACGCGATGAAAATGTACTCGACACATGGTTCAGTTCGGCATTATGGCCGTTCAGTACTCTTGGCTGGCCTGAAGAGACAGAAGAACTCAAATTCTACTATCCGACGAGCCTGCTTGTTACCTCGCGTGATATCATAACGCTGTGGGTCTCAAGAATGGTTATGCTTGGAATTTACAATATCGGTAAGATACCGTTCTCAGATGTATTCATTCATGGCAAGATTCTTGACGGCAACGGCGAGACCATGAGTAAGAGCAAGGGCAATGGAATTGATCCGCTTGCGATAATCGATACTTATGGAGCTGACGCTATGCGTTTCTGTATGGCTCAGATGACTACTGAGAGTCAGGATATGCGTTTGCCTGTTACAAAAGATGAGAGCGGCAGGAATATAAGTGAGAAGTTTGATATTGGACGTAACTTCTGTAATAAGCTTTGGAATGCCACAAGGTTTGCGATGCTCAATCTTGAGGGTATCAATTATGATGCTTTTGATGCAGATAAGCTTGATATTACCGATAAATGGATACTTTCAAGGCTTGAGTATGCGGTGACGGATGTTACTGATATGCTTGATGAGTTCAAATACAACGAGCCTATAACCTGCATATATCGCTTCTTCTGGAATGATCTTTGTGATTGGTATCTTGAATGGGCTAAGCCGAGATTTAAAGATGAATCTCAGCGTGCAACCGCTCAGAACGTGCTTGCCTTTGTTCTCGATCAGTGTTTGAGGATAATGCATCCGTTCATGCCGTTTATTACTGAAGGGCTTTTCCAGTCTCTTAACGAGATGGCTCCAAAGAGAGGTCTTAAGGGGATTGTAGATGCTGAGAGTTCAGATGCACTGATAATGGCAAAATGGCCGGCGAAAGAGCTTGAGCAATTCCGCAATCCTGATGTTGAGGAAGATATCATTGAGCTTCAGGCCATAATCAAGAGTATCCGTGAGATACGAAGCCAGTACAATGTAGCTCCGAGCCTGAAACTCAAGGGTGCAACGTCTGCACAAGGTGATATGGGTGAGCTTTTCAAAGAAAATGAACACCTTATTAAGCAGTTGGCAGGTCTTGAGGAGTTTGTTGTTGATGCTAATGTCGAACGCGGCAAAGCGACAGCGTCAAGCGTTCTTGGTGAATTTGAAGTATTTGTCCATGATGTGATTGATGCTGAGGCTGAGAAAAAACGTCTTGAGAAGCAGAAAGAAACGCTTATTAAAGGTATTAAGCCTATTGAAGGCAAGCTTGCTAACGAAAACTTCGTTACAAGAGCAAAACCTGAGGTCGTTGAGTCTTCACGTCAGCGTTTGGCAGAACTTAAAGAGCAGCTTGCGGCAGTTGAAAAACTGATTGAAGAGCTTTAAGATATTCGTGATTTTCGGGGCTGATAGTTCTCAGCCCCTTTAATTTTAAGAGGTATGTTCGGGTGTTATCAAGACCTGTAATAGGTGTAATGGGCGGGATTTGTTCCGGCAAAAGTTTGGTGTCATCTATCTTTGGAGAGTTTGGTTTCGTTGTTATTGATGCCGACAAGATAGTGAGCGAACTTTATAATGACAGGCAGTTTGTGGAGCGGCAGCTCGTGCCTGTATTCGGTGAGAAGGTGGCAGATGAAAATAAACAAGTGAACCGTGAGTTCCTTTCTGACGTAGTATTCGATGACAAGGAAAAACTTGGTCGCTTAAATAGTATTGTCCATCCCGTTGTATTAGATAGGATAAAGGAGCTTTTGTCTGTCTACAGGGATAGTGATCACGTAAGAGGAGTGATTCTTGACGTTCCCTTATTGCTTGAAACCGGTCTTGATAAGGATTGTGATGTGCTTCTGTTCGTAGAAACAGATGAGGCCCTCAGAAGGCAAAGAGCGATGAAAAGAAGCGGAATTTCGCAAAAAGAGCTGGAAAAACGTCAAAAATCACAGATTTTTCTGGACAAAAAGAAAAATATTGCTAATTATACAGTATACAACAACACAGAGACGTCTGTCTTGAGAGTGCAGGTTGCTGATGTCATCTCTGATATTAACCATAAATTTAGTGGTGAATAATCCGTGATTCCCTCAAAATCCAGCTTAGTCGGCGTCGTAAATCGTTGTCAATCCTGATTTATCCATAATTTATTGACCGGGATTTGAAGGTTGCGAATTCTGAAGGTGTACTTCGAGTTTGTGGTACTCTAATAATAAACAAAAACAACAATAAAAAGTCACATTTTATTTTACAAAATAGGAGTGATGATGACTGATGAATCTACAGTTAATCCGGTAGAAGATAATGAAATAACCAATGAAGCTGAAGAAAAAAAGGCTCCTGCGGTTAAAAAAACAACAAAACGTAAAACAACAAGAAAAAAGGCCACTGCCAAAAAGAGTCTTTTTGGAGAGGACGAAAATTCTGCTTCTTCGAACGGTGACGAAGGTTCTGAACCTAAAACTGCTGTAAAGAAAAAGGCAGTCAAGAAAACTACCCGCAAGAAAACAACTAAGAAAAAGACTGCGGTCAAGGAGCAGGTTGAGTCATCAGATAAAGATCAAAATGTATCTGAATCTGTAGGGGAGGTTGAAGAGATGAAGCAAGAAAAGGCCAGTGTTAAGCCTGAATCAGAAGCTTCTGAACCAAAAGAGCCGGAGCAGGTAAAAGAGACTCCGGTTGTAAAGCAAGAGGCTTCAGAAGAGTCAGGCAGTGATCGTGACAGTAACCAGAGACCTGAACGTAACTCCGGCCATAGAGATCAGCGAGATGACAGGCCCCAGAGAAACAATCAGGATCGCCATAATAACAACAACAGAAAATGGCAGCCCAAACAGGGCGGTAAGAAACGTCACAACAATAACAGAAAAAATGGGCCTGGCGGTGAAAAGCAGGAATCTATGCACGATAGGTATGAGCGTGTTAAAAAAGGCAAACTATACCTGACAGAGTTCCAAAACTGTTCTGTTAAAGAGCTTCATCAGATAGCAAAAGAAGAAGGCGTTGTTGATTATGTAGGTCTTGCAAAGCAAAATCTGATTTTCAAAATCCTTAAAAAACGAATAACCGAAAGCGGCCTTTATTATGGCGAAGGTGTTCTGGAAGTATTGCCTGACGGCTTTGGTTTCCTGCGTAACCCTCGTTATAACTATCTTTCAAGCCCTGATGATATCTATGTTTCTCCTTCTCAGATAAGACGTTTTGGTCTTAAGAGTGGTAACATTGTGCAGGGACAGATCAGGCCGCCAAAGGATAACGAGAAATATTTCGCTCTGCTTAAGGTAGAGGCTATTAATTTCAGGCCTCCTGAGAACTTGCAGGAGCAGGTTGTATTCCGCGACCTCACACCGCTGCATCCAGAGGAAAGATTTATCCTTGAGACAGATAAGGATGAGGTAAGTACGAGAATAATAGATCTGACAACACCTGTAGGTAAGGGTCAGCGTGGACTTATTGTGGCTCCTCCGAGAACAGGTAAGACAGTTCTTCTCCAGAAGCTTACAAACGCTATCTCTGAGAATTATCCTGATGTAAGAATGATAGTTCTGCTTATTGATGAGCGTCCTGAAGAGGTTACGGACTTTAAACGCAAAGTTAAAGACGATGTAGAGGTTATCAGCTCTACTTTTGATGAGCCGACCGCAAGACACTGCCAGGTAGCCGAGATGGTTATCGAGAAGGCAAAGCGTATGGTTGAGTTTGGTGAGGATGTAGTTATCCTTCTTGACTCTATAACCCGCCTTGCACGTGCCTACAACACAGAGATGCCTCACAGTGGTAAGATTCTTACCGGTGGTGTCGATGCTAACGCTATGCAGATGCCTAAGCGTTTCTTCGGTGCGGCACGTAACATTGAAGAGGGCGGTTCGCTTTCTATCTTTGCTACAGCTCTTGTTGATACCGGTTCGAAGATGGACGATGTTATCTTTGAGGAATTCAAGGCGACAGGTAACATGGAGCTTCACCTCAATCGCAAGCTTGTTGAAAAACGTATTTATCCTGCTATTGATATCAGTCGAAGCGGTACAAGAAGAGAAGAGCTGCTGCTTGATCCTAAGGAAATGGAATTGAGTTACAGACTTCGCAAGGTATTAAGTGAGATGAGCATTACCGAGTCGGTAGAACTGCTCAAAAACCGTCTGTCTAAGACAAACAGCAATGCTGAATTCCTCATGAGCATGTCTCGCGGGTTGTAATTGCTGAAGGTTAGTGAAAGTTGTAATTGGGAAATAAATAAGGAAATTTTATGCTTAAGAGAACACATAAATGCGGCGATCTTCGCATTGATGATGTAAATAAAGAAGTTGTAGTTAATGGTTGGGTGAATTCCTACCGCGACCATGGAAATCTTGTATTTGTTGATCTTCGTGACAGGTTTGGACTTGTTCAACTTGTATTCAACCCAGATCAGAATCCTGAAATGCACGAGAAGGCTCGTCATCTCAGATGTGAGTGGGTTATTGGCGTTCGCGGCAAGGTTAACAAGAGAGGCGAAGGCCTTGAGAATCCGAAAATTGCTACCGGTCAGATTGAGATTATAGTTGATGAGCTTGAAATATTCAGCGAAGCTAAGACTCCGCCGTTCGAGCTTGATTCAGCAGATAAGGTTGGCGAGGATACTCGTCTTATACACCGTTATCTTGATCTTCGCAGACCAGCTATGCAGAACAAGCTTATCGTGCGTCATAAGATAGCCAAGCTTGTACGTGATTACCTCGATACTAATGGCTTTCTTGAGATTGAAACTCCTATGCTCGGTAAAAGCACACCTGAGGGAGCGAGAGACTTCCTCGTGCCAAGCAGATTGTGCGAAGGTACATTCTATGCGTTGCCGCAGTCACCGCAGCTTTTCAAGCAGATACTCATGGTTAGCGGTATGGATAAGTATTTCCAGATTGTACGCTGCTTCCGTGATGAGGATCCAAGAGCCGATCGTCAGGCAGAGTTTACTCAGATTGATATCGAGATGAGCTATGTTGACAGCGACGATGTGATTGCTGTTAACGAAGGTATGATTGCTGCTATCTGGAAAGAGATAGCCGGTTATGATTTGCAGCTTCCCGTGCAGCGAATGACATACAAAGACGCTGTTGATAATTATGGTATCGACAGACCTGACCTTCGTTTTGATATGAAGCTCAAGGACATTTCAGATATTGCCGGTGCGAGTACTTTCAAGGTATTCAGCTCTACAGTCTCAAATGGCGGAATCGTTAAGGGATTGTGTGCTCCGGGAGCGGCTACATATTCAAGAAGTGATATCGAAAAGACGTTGACTGAATATGTCGGCGGCTACGGTGCTAAAGGACTTGCATGGTTCAAGGTTGCGGCTAATGAAGACGGCAACGGTATTGACCTTAAGTCTAACATTGCTAAGTTCTTTACGGATGAGCAGAGACAGGAAATTATCAGCCGCTTTGATGCCAAAGACGGCGATCTTCTGTTGTTCGTTGCTGATAAAGAGGCTACAGTTAACAAGGCTCTTGCTCCGCTTCGTGTTAAGCTTGGTAAGGATCTTGGTCTTTATGAAGATAATGCACTCGCATTTGTGTGGGTGGTCGACTTCCCGATGTTCGAGTGGGACGAAGATGCTAAGAGATGGACATCTCTTCACCATCCGTTTACTGCTCCTATTGAAGAGGATGCCGATAAGCTTGATACTGATCCGGGCAACGTACGTTCACAGGCTTACGACCTTGTTTGTAACGGCTCGGAAGTTGGCGGCGGAAGCGTTCGTATCCATGATACTGAAATGCAGAAGAAGGTATTCAAACTTCTCAATATTACTGATGAGCAGGCGAATGTGCAGTTTGGATTCTTCCTCAAGGCACTCCAGTATGGTACTCCACCTCATGGCGGTATTGCTTTCGGTCTCGACAGGCTTACAATGATTCTTACCGGTACAGACAATATCAGAGACGTTATTGCCTTCCCGAAAACTCAGCGTGGACAGTGTCTGATGACAGAAGCACCAAGTGCGGTTGATGACAAGCAGCTTGATGAACTGAATATCAAGACAGTTGCAGTTGATGATATCGAAATCGACTGATGATTGACGCGAAATAATTAAATACAAAGCGGCGTGTAACAATTGTTATACGCTGCTTTTTTTATATCAATCAGTTTTGTAGATTTTCATGCCGCAGTTTTTACAGGTGAATTCTATGCGGTACTTATCTTGATGGCTGCCTGTTATGTATAGCGGTGGTGATTGTGTTTCTGAGCCTTTGCAGAGACCAAGTTGACGACGGAGGCAGTATTTAGTTTTCATTACGAGTTTGCCGTTCATTTCAATACCCGATTCCGCTGCCGGTTCTATATTTTCTACGCAGTGCTTAAGGTAGAATTCTTTCGCCTTTTCGTTAAGTACGTTTCCGAGATAAGTTAAATCTGTTTCCGGATATTTTGCATCCGGGTTTGGAGCGGTTATTCTTTGCGTTTTAGGTCTGCTTGCATCTCTGGCTTCAAGTAGGGCGGCGGCTATATTTCTTCTCAGCTCATTAAGCGTTGCGGCTGGGAAGAAGTACATTGATGAAAGGTCAATCTTTATATCTTGGCATTCAAAGACTGTGTTGCCGAATTTGCTTAGCTGTTTTCTAATATTGTTTTCGGCAAGCTCCGGATTTTTAGCTGCTTCTTTTGCCGCTTGTATTTCAGCTGCCGCAGTAGTTTGATCAGAATCAACAGCGGTAAGTTTTATGCCTTCTTGTGTTTCTGTAAGCAAAAGGCTGATGCCTATCTTGCGATGAGCAGAGGTGTTTTCAAGCTGTTTTGTAAAAGCATGGTCGGAGTTGCGATAGATGAAGACGCCTGCTTCAATACTATCCATTTTCTGCGGATATATTCTGCCGTCCTGTGATTTGTTTATTACCGTTCCCTGCAGTAAGCCATCTTCATCGAAGAAGCATATGCCGTCACCATTATTAAGCTTCGCTGAATCGTTTTCAAGTTCAAAGAAATTCAAGCCGGTATTTGCAACTGTTGCGATAGGTTCGCCAATTGCTTTTGGTGTATCTATCGAGCCGTATTTGCCGGTATTTTTCTCTATGCCGTAATCTGTATAGCCTCGGTTGAAGGTTTTGTTCGGGTCGGGAATGAAATCGAGATACGTTTTGCCAGATGATGCCGCTTCAAGATTTCTTGCGGCAAGGGCTTCATCAAGTAATGTGCGATAGTGGCCTGTTATATTTGCAACGTACGGGATGTTTTTCAGTCTGCCTTCGATTTTGAATGATGTGATACCTAAATCAATAAGCCTGCCGATATAGTCCGAGAGGTTGAGATCTCTAAGCGAGAGCAGATATTTTTCCTGCTCAATGGTATTCCCATCAGAATCGCTTAGCTCGTAAGTCTTACGGCACGGCTGGGCACATTGCCCGCGGTTGCCGCTGCGGCCGCCTGCTGCATAGCTCATATAGCATTGGCCGCTCTGGCATACGCACAATGCTCCATGTATAAAACATTCAAGCTCAATTGTCGTTGCTTTACGAATTTCTGCTATCTGCTCAAGCGTAAGCTCACGTGCGAGTATCACACGCGAGAAGCCCATATCTTCAAGAAACTTCACCTTCTCAGGCGTGGTGTTGTTTGTCTGTGTGCTTGCGATAAGCGGCACCGGCGGCATATCTATCTCAAGCAATCCCATATCCTGAATGATCAGGCCGTCAATGCCTGCCTGGTATAATGAGAAAGCAAGTTTTTGTGCCGACTCAATTTCATCATCGAATAGCAGGGTGTTCAGAGTGGCATAGACATTTGCGTAATACAGATGTGCGTGGTCGACAAGCCTTTTGATTTCGTCAAGAGTGTTTGCCGCCGCACTTCTTGCTCCGAATCCGCTTGCACCTATATACACGGCATCAGCGCCGCAGTTGATTGCGGCAATACCCGTAGCGGCATCTTTAGCCGGAGCCAATAGTTCTATTTTATTCATCTAATTCCGTTCACCAATTACGGCAGGAAGTTTTTAGTTGCTTTTAGTTTCTGTGGCAGATATTCATTTACCACAAAGTCAAGACCATGTTTTGCAAAAGCCTGCTGCTCAACACGAACGCCCATTTTTAACATTTGATTAATTGACTTCTGCCATGATTTGTGATATTTGACGAACGGGTCGTTTTTTAACGCATCCTTTGCGCGCTTGATGTCCACTTCCTTAAGCGGGTGTGTTGGCAGGTCGTAATCGATAACGTCCTGAGGTGTTACACCAAGGAACCGAACCTGCGGCACGCAGAAATATTTATTCAGGTGCGCTGCGTTACCCGAGCCCACCTTGAGCGTACGATAGATATTGAAGTAACCGTAAGGGTCGCCATCAACAAACGCATATACCGGTATGTTGAGCTCGTCAGAAAGACGCCTGATAAATCTTCGGCAAGCTCTTGTCGGTACACCTCCCATACTCACAAGGATACAGTTTTCATGATCCCAGTAATCATATTTAACAAGGCGTTGGAACATACCGGCGGTTTCAATCGCGAGTATATATTTGGCCTTGCTTTCAAATTGCAGACCTTCTACATCAATTGGGATGGAGTATGCACCTGAACCGAATTTTGTACAGTCAATACGGAGCTTGTTTCCCTTGCCGTCTTTGTCGATAACAACCAGACGTCCGGCGATGTCGCCGCCTTTTTCTTCCGGTATGAATTTGAGCTGTTCACGGTTTACGCCGAAAGTAGCTTCAACGTCATCCATGATGGTATCTGATTCGGGCTGTTCAGAAAAGCCTGCTTTGCCCCAGTTCTTGGATATATAGTACGCTTCCCTCTTCGTGGCCATATCATCTGTATCGATGAGCTCTTTTGAAAGTGCCATCATCTTGAGAGTCTGGGCGAATGTCTTAACAGTCGATACTGTCAGAGTCCTGAGCTTGCTTTTGCCCAGCATCTCAAAATAGCCCTTTTTCTCGTGATACTTTACGTTTGAAAGGGAACGTATTGGTGTTGACATTGTCGGCTTCTGCGATTTGAGGATCTTCTTGTGGACATCCTCTGCCGATTGCTTTATAAGTTCTGTTACAGGTGCTTTATTATCTGACATATTTACTCCGTTAAAAATTGACAATTGATAATTGACAATTGATAATTAAAGATTCTTGGGTTGTTTACTGCTTTTAATTATTGTTATCAAAATTTTGAGTATTTCTCTTATATCGGAATTTATAGAATCATAGATTTCTTATCTAAATATCCTGATTGATAAAGTAATTCTAACCAATAATCTGTTTCATTAGCTTCTTTAAGTGCTATTGACATTTTATTAACAAAATCGGCTTTACTTTCACTATATTCGGCTTCTCTGACCATTGCTCCGATGCTGCTTCCACTTCGCAGTAATTGCTTACTTAAAATATATTCCGAATGAGTGTCAGCCAAGAATTTGTAGAGCTTAACTATTCGCAAGGCAAATGCAAAAGTTTTATTTTTTATCACATTTTCCTTAATCTCTACCATTATCAATTATCCATTATATTAGTTATCAACCTTACTTTATGGCGTTAGCCGTAATTATCGTGAGCAAAGCGAACACCTTAATTGTTAATTGTCCATTATCAATTGTCAATTAATTAGTTCCCTTCTACTGTTACCATGAATTTTCTTGTCCTTGCTCCGTCAAACTCGCAGAAATATATTCCCTGCCATGTGCCAAGTACCAGTGTTGTATCCTTTACGAGGACGGTTTCGCTTGCTCCTACCAATGAAGACTTGATATGCGAGTCGGAATTATGCTCACAGTGACGATAACCCCTTCGGTTTTGCGGGAATATCTCATCAAGAGTCATTAGTATGTCGTGTTGGACATCGGGGTCGGCGTTTTCGTTTATTGTGATAGCTGCCGTTGTATGGGGGCAGAAGACGTTTACTCTTCCTGCTTTTATGCCGCATTCACGCACGAATTGCTGCACTTGTGAGGTGATATCAATCATTTCTGAACGATGTTTAGTGCTTAGTCTGAAAACCTGGTCAAATATCTTCATAGTACTAATTAAAATTTACAAATTATAAAATGGTGAAACCGAATCAAAACAAGTTACACGAGAGCCTCTATTATCCATTGTCGGCTGTAAATTATCAATCTAATATTAGCGAAAATTCTGTTTTTTTCAAGCTCATTTATAATACTAATGACATAGTTCACAATCATTCAGATGATACTTTAAAAACTATATATTAGGTCTGCGTTCAGTTCCTCTATACTTTAAGTATAGAAAAATGATCACACAGGCGTTAAAGCTTGCGTGATCATTTTTAATTAACAAGGGAATATGTTTCTTTCATTATCAGCTCAGTGAACTGCCGTTGGTCGCTATGACCTGCCTGTACCAGTGAGCGGAGTCTTTCAATATTCTCTGTTGTGTGTTATAGTCAACATATATAAGGCCGAAACGTTTACTGTATCCGGCGGCCCATTCAAAGTTGTCCATTAGCGACCACTGGAAATATCCTTTCACTTCATTGCCTTCACTGATGCTTTTGCCCAGTTCAAGCAGGTGCCTGTGGAGGAAGTCTATTCTCTGCGGATCGTGGACCTTGCCGTCAAGAGCAGGCCAGTCGGGGTTTGAAAGACCGTTTTCGGTGATAAAGATAGGCTTTTTATATCTTTCATAGAAGAATTTAGTTCCCCAGTATAGGCATTCGGGTGTTACGGGCCAGTCAAATCCTGTTGTACCTACAGCATTTGGGTTATTTGCTATATGGCTGATAGATTCGAACATATCACCGGTCTGCGGGCGATTTTCAGCACTTGAATATATACCGTTATATATATTCAGTCCGAGAAAGTCAAGGGGTTGTGATATCAGTTCCATGTCGCCGTCCTTGATTTTCGGGGCATCAAAAGCTATTCTCTCAAGATAACCATCAGGATATTTGCCGAAACATACCGGATCGAACCAAAGGCCGTCGCTCCAGAGCCTGTGGGCATCAAGACCGAACATGTCATCTTTTGCAGCCTGAATGTCTTCGGGGCTGGTGGTTTGCGGTATTCGGGTAAGTCCTACCGGAGCATATCCGATGGACGGCTTTGTCTTTGCGTATTGGCGTATTGTCTGAACGCTTCTGCCGTGAGAAAGCAGGACATTGTGTATCATCTGGTACATCTGGGAGGGGCTGTAATGGTCGCCTGGGGCATGACGTCCGTCTTTGTGCCCTATCAGCGTGAATACTTGCGGCTCATTCAGTGTCATCCAGTTTTGTACTCTGTCTGATAATTTCTCTGTCACTGCTTTTGTGTAGTCGGCAAACCATTCAGGGCTTTGCTCGCAAAGCCAGCCGCCTTTCTTGTACAGGCTTAGTGGATAGTCCCAGTGGAAGAGTGTTGCGTACGGCTTTATTCCGGCCTCCAGTAGGCGGTCAACAAGCCGGCTGTAGAAATCAAGCCCCTTTTCATTCACCTTGCCGGGAGTTTCAGACATTACACGAGGCCAGGATATCGAGAAACGATATGCTTTAAGACCGATCTCGGCCATCAGTTTTACGTCTTCTTCGTATTTATTATAGTGATTGCAGGCGACATCTCCGCTCTGATTCGACCATATAGCACCTTTGCGTCTGCAAAGCATGTCCCAAACGCTCATTGTCTTGCCGTCTTGCTCCCAGCCGCCTTCAATTTGGTAGGAAGATGTAGCTGCACCCCACATAAAGTTTTCTGGAAATTCCATCTTGTTTTCCTTGGTTTCGAAAGTTTTGATTGGTAACGAAAAATACTCAATTAATCTTAAAAGAATAATACTTGAATTGAAGATTTGTTGAAAGTGTTTTTTTGTGTTTATTTGGGAAGCTGCATGCTTTTTTTTATGGTTTTATGTTTGATTTGCGCTAAATATATTAATTCAGATTGAAATTATATGAATTAAATGGTATATTTGGGTCTTACTTGCTTTTGTTTGTGTGCGATTTGAGGTAATATCGGGCGTTAAATTATTACTATGAATAGTTATGATCCAATAAATTTATTACTTGTTGAAGATAATCCCGGTGATCAGAAATTGTTTAAAACATCTCTGAAGCTGCAGAATATAAGTAATACTCTTAAGGTAACAGAGAGTGGAGAGCATGCTCTTGACCATCTTGACACTATTGTATCAAGCAGCGGCACATACAAAAAACCAGACATTATCCTTCTTGACCTCAATATGCCTGGAATTGGCGGCAAAGAGTTCCTTAAGAGGGTTAAATCTGATTCAAGGCTTAGAAGCATACCAGTAATAGTCCTAACCACGTCTGATTGTGAAAAAGATATTCATGATTGTTATGATCTGCAAGCTGCCGGTTTTATAAAGAAACCTGTTAGTCTTGATGGGTTTCTAAATGTTATAGATATACTCCAGCAGTACTGGTTCAAGGTTTGCAAACTTCATACACGAATAGGGTATTGACAGGAAGTTTATAAAAAGGTGTCGGGTTGACCATGCACAGCCGACAAACGCTTATGGCTGCTCGGTTCCCCGCCTGACCAGGTTCACGTCACCAAACTTGCATGGGACCCGACATAATTCCCTTTAAAACTTATATGGGATGGGTTATTCTACACAGTAAGTCAATAAGTTCAATATTTATTGTCTTTTTTTTGTTAAAAATTAAGTTTTTTATTGAAGAATGTGCGATTGAAACCATAATAATGCTTTACGGAAAAGTTTCGTATCGGAGTGTCGATGTTGCCGAAGATACTCCGGGAGCTTGTAGAGACGTGTCTAATAGTTTGTTTTTGGACATATATACAGATATGCAGCTTTTTGAGCTTTACCTATAAGAAGTTTTCGGCTGATTGAAAATTTAATATTGGAGCAATAACGATGGGACCTGTTTTAAAAGGGCTTATTGAATTACAAAGCGTAGAGAGCAGACTTCGTGGTATGAAGACTCGCCTTAAGAGGTTTAAAAAGGCTGTAGTTCTTCAACAAAAGCAGTTGAAAAAGCTTGAAGATGAGAAACAAGCCTGCAAAGATTCTATAATTGAGACCAAAAGCAATATAGACAGTCTTGAGCTCGAGCTAAAAAGCCGCGATGATACTGTTAACAAGTATAAAGAGGCTCTGAACAAAGCTAAGAACAATAAAGAATATGCTGCGATTCTTACTGAGCTTAACACTAATAAGGCCGATAACAGCAAAATCGAATCAAGAATTCTCGAATATATGGATACAATAGAGCAGGCCAAAACTGCCTCAGAGAAGCTTGATGAAGATATGGAGAAGCAAAAGGCCTTGATTGAAGAGATAAAGGCTAAGGCAGCAGACAAAATATCAGAATGTGAAGAGGGTATTGCTGAGATAGAGCAGCTTTGGCAACAGGCAGCTTCAGAACTCCCCGCAGATGCACTCAATTTATTCCAGAAACTTTCAGATACTTACGATGGCGAAGCTGTAGCTACAGTTCAGCAGAGCGGCGGCCGTATAGTTAGCTATAGTTGTGGTGGATGTTTCATGAGTGTTACGGCTGAGACGATTAATCAGCTTATGGCTAAGGATGAGGTTTCGCAGTGCAAAAACTGCGGTCGTATCCTTGTTATCAAAGAATCAGAACAGGGCTAATCTGAGCCGGAGAGATTTAAGTCTATGGATAAAAAGCCTTTACGATTAGCTGTACTTCTCAGTGGCGGCGGCACTACAATGGTCAATATTCAAAAAAATATTGATGAAGGTCGTCTCAATGCCGAGATTTGCATGGTTATAAGCTCTCGTGGTGATGTTAAAGGAATTGATCGGGCCAAAAAGATAGGCGTTGAGCCGTTGGTTATTCGCCGTAAGGATTACACCTGTATAGAAGATTTCAGTGATACTATAGCTGAAAAACTTAGGGAGCAATCAATAGATCTCGTTGTTCAGGCCGGATGGCTTTGCCTTTGGCTGATACCTGATGATTATGTCAATCGTGTGATGAATATACACCCTTCGCTGCTGCCAAGCTTTGGCGGCAAAGGAATGTGGGGGCACCATGTTCATGAGGCGGTGCTTGAGGCAGGATGCAAAGTTAGCGGCTGTACGGTACATTTCTGTACCAATGAATATGACAAGGGGCCGATAATCGTTCAAAGAAGCTGTGCGGCTTATGACAGCGACAGTGCCGATGAGCTTGCCGCAAGAGTTTTTGAGCAGGAATGCCTTGCCTATCCTGAGGCGATAGAACTTTTTGAGCGGCAACTGTTGAAAGTTGACGGCTCTGTTGTTAGAATAGAGCGATAAATCAGCATTAAGCTGTTTTTAGGAAAAGTTGAGGTAGAACTTTTTGACAACATAATGTATTTAACAGCTTGTTAAATTCGAGTTATAGAAAGGGGCTTAATATGGCCGAGAATGTATTAGAACTGACAGATGCAAATTTTGAAGAAATAGTTAACGAATCAGATGTACCCGTACTTGTTGATTTTTGGGCGCCATGGTGCGGTCCTTGCAAGATGATTGCTCCTTTGATCGGTCAGATTGCTGATGAATATGAAGATAAAGCTAAAGTGTGCAAGATTGATACTGATGAGCACCGTGAAGCGGCAGTAGAGTTTGGCATTACAGCTATACCTACTGTTATAATATTCAAAGACGGCAAGGTGTTTAAGAAGTGGGTAGGCCTGGTAAGTGCTGATGATATAACTGATGCACTTGATGAAGCTATCGGCTGATAAAATTAGATAAGAAATTGGGAATAATATGGCTGACAATAAAAAAGTAGCATTAAATACAAGCAAGGGCAAAATTGTTATCGAACTTGATTTTGATAATGCTCCGATAACGGCAAAGAATTTTGCTGATTATGTGGAAGAGGGTTTCTTTAATGGTACTATATTCCACAGAGTGATCAACGGGTTTATGATTCAGGGCGGAGGAATGACTCCTGACATGAAAGAGAAGAGCAATAAGGCTCCTATCAAGCTTGAGTCTGATAACGGCCTCAAAAATGCTCGCGGAACTGTAGCTATGGCCAGAACAATGGTTCCAGACAGTGCTACATCGCAGTTTTTCATTAACCACAAGGATAATGACTTTTTGAACTACGCTCCAGGCAACCCGGGTTATGCTGTTTTCGGTAAGGTAGTCGAGGGCATGGACATCGTCGACGAAATCGCGAATGTAGATACCGGTCGTCACGGACATCATGATGATGTGCCGCTTGAGACTGTTGAGATTGAAAGTGCTGCTTTTGTAGACTGATATCTCCAAAAATCGAATATTCACGGCGGTTATAAAACAACCCCGTTTAAAAAGCTCTCATGGCGGATAATCACGCCAAGGGAGCTTTTTTTATTTAGCTCGTATTCAATTATAGATGAAAAATTGCGGTAAGTGTGAGATATTTGGCTCCCGATTAAAATTCACAGTATAGTGGTTGTGTTGATCGATAAATTTGATATGATATTTTAACTGAAATATATGCTGTCTGATTGAGATGATGATCAATATTGTGTAAAAGGACGAACGATATGGATAATAGTTTTATAAACCAGAAAATCGACGACATGACCTTGGAGCAGAAAATAGGCTTGCTGATGACTGTTGTCATTGAAGGCACAACATATACACCTGCCTTTGAGGGATATATAACCGATTATCATTGCGGCGGTATCCGTGTCGTACCTTCAGATAAATATCAGCAGAAGCTGATCATAAGCAAGAAATACAGAGATGCAGGCAGCGAACATCTCGAACGCCTTTATATCACAAATAAAGACGGTGAAGCCCCAAGCGTTACATTGCCGCAATATGCTGAGACAATAAAGACTTATCTGACGAAAACCATTGAGAACTCAGGCGTACCTCTTCGTGTTCAATTCGATCAGGAAGGCGGTTTTTCTCGCGATCTGACATTCGGCGGTGCTCACGTATTTCCCAAGCCGATGGGCATAGTTGCAGGCGGCGATCCTAAAATGGCGTATGAGGCGGCAAATGCTTTGGGACGAATGGCCAAGGCGTGCGGCTTGAATATGATTCATTCGCCCATTCTTGACGTCAATGTCAATCCCGAAAACCCTGAAATCTACACGCGGGCATTCAGTGACAGTGCAGAAGTTGTTGCTGAGTATGCACTCCAGCAGGCTCGCGGGTTCAAGGATGCCGGCATCATAGCTACCGGCAAGCATTTCCCTGGTCGCGGCGATTCTACGATGGATGCGCACCACAACATTCCGCTTATTGATATTGATTACGATACGCTTTGGAATCGCGAACTTCTGCCTTACAGGACACTGATCGAGAACGATGTTTTACCCGCAATCATGACAGCTCACACTATTTATCCGGCGGTCGACGATCAGGAGGTTGCTACGCTCTCGGAGAAGATGCTCAAAGGCATGTTGCGAGATAAGATGAACTTTAAGGGTGTGATAACCACTGACGCTATTGGTATGGGCGGCATTATCCTGAAATATGATATAGTTACCGCCTGCCTCAAGACCCTTCAGGCTGGCGCCGATATGTTCTTGCTTCGAATGGTTAATACTGCCGATCCTATCGGTACCGTTATTCCAAAGGTTATAAATCGCATCAAAAGGGCCCTTGAGGATAATGAACTTACGGAGAAAGAACTCGATGAGAAGGTTTATCGTATCCTCGAGTCCTATGATAATGCAGGGCTTTTCAAGAACGACGGCATGCCGGAAGAGTCAGTAGAAGATGTGCTGAACGACAAACATATAATAGAGGTTTGCAAAAATATCAACCATAAGAGCATCTGTATATTACGTGACGAAGACAGCCTGCTCCCGCTGGCAGAAAATACGCGGGCATTGGTTATCGAACAAAGATATCCAAGAACATACTGTCCGCATGACCGGAGCTGGTATTCAGGGATTCTTTACGACAAACTCAGCCGTTATTCTAATGAGCTGAGCTATATCGAAACCAATTCAATTGCCACAGCCGAAGAAGAGGAAACTGTTTTTGAGCACTGTGATAAATTCGACCTTATTATTATGTCCAACTGGTTTTATCGCAGCAACATTAAATCAAACTCTGCACTGGTCGAAAAGCTGATAGCCCGCGGCAGGAAGGTACTTATACTTGCCAATACGCCTTATGAGAATCAGTGCATTCCGAGTGCCGCCAGAAACGTAATCGTTCAGCTTGGTGTAACTCCATTGAGCATTGAAGCGGCTGCCGATATTATCTTCGGAAAAAAAGAGGCTAAGGGTAAATGGCCGATTCAGTACAAACCGGCATAACCTTGCAGCTCCTTAAGCATTAAAATTGACTTGCTGTCTAATTTTAATGCGGGGAGCTGGTTGGTTAGAATGAAAGCAGCTTATCTTTTAGGGTTTTTACGGGGTGACTGCATAGGCGGTGAAGTTGGAGCTTCCTGAAGCTCTATATAACCATTGTTGTTCTTATCAAGTTTGCTGAAATGAAATGATGGCCCGTCAAATTCATCTCTGGAAATCTTGCCGTCATTATCATCGTCAAGCCGGTTTATAAAATGACTTGCGAAGTTCTGTGTGTTGTTGGATGCAGGCAATGATTTTAACTCAACTTCAGGGCCGTTGCTTTTAGCATCCGCTTTTCCGCCTCTGACGCATCGCACAAAATTGTATATACGAACGACGTCTCCCTGTGGGCCTCGGCCTGTATCGTACTGTGAAGGATTTCCATCTTTGGGGTCGCTTCTCTGACAGCCTGCGCCGTGTACATCCATAAGCGTCCTTTCTCCGGTTCGTCTGCCTGTCATAAAACCAAGGCCTCTGCCGAATGCGATGTATACGCCGGATGATCCGTGAGAGAGACTTACATGGCTTGTACTTGTCCAGTAGAAGGGGTAGTCTTTTTTGCCGCCTTCATTTTCTATAGAGGTCGTATTGAATATTGGGTCTATAGCCGCGGAGTTTGTTGCATCGGGGCAGCGTGAATAATCAACGATGCTTTGCAGTTCTTTGGCGTTTGGCAGTCTCCAGTCGCTATGGCTGGCATAGTTGAGGTTTTCGGCGTATTGCAGTGCATGCTTCCAGTTCATTGCTTTGCCGTTGTCAATTTTCATCCATTCGAGGCCGGTGGCATTGTCTGTGATTGTGCCGTCACCATTGTCAACGAATTTGTTTTTGCCGTAGTTGGTGTTGCCTCGTACGTATAATACGTAGAATAATTTGCTTGTAGGATACCCCTTGATGCGTCCGTCTGCGAAGTTCACACCAAACATCGTTTTGTTTCCGTTCATTGTCGTACTCTTGTATATTGTTGAAGTAGCGAACTGTGAGTCAATAACGCGATCTCCATCTGCTATTTTACCATATTCGAAGTCGAAGTATCTAGTGTCAATGAACGGCCGCTGGCTTGAAGTTTCTTCGCTCATTGGATCGGGATCGGTTCCGCTGAAGAGTATTAGTGAATAAAGCTCTTTTATTGTCGGCAGACGCCAGTCTGTGTATCCGCCTACTTTGCATTTTGATGCTTGGGCAGACGCTTGAGACTGAGTCATCTTGCCAAGAGGTGTCTTTGTCCACACAAGTGCGGTAACATTATCTGTTATGGTACCGTCTTTGTTGTCGGTATAATCCGGCTGATTACCGCAGTATTGCGCATCCTGACCAAAGAAGTCTGCTTTGGAATCTGGATATTCAATTTCCGCAGTGTTAGCATAGCATCGTATCTGACCGGTATCAATGATGCTGTAGTTTCCATAAGAAGTAATGCCGGTTATTAGAGATATGATTATTGTGAATTTTGTAGCAGTATTTTTCATTTTTATATCTCCTGAACGAATCTTTTCAATATGAAATAAGGGGGTCTTATAAATATAAACGTGATTAATGCTGATTTTATTGCTAATTAATTATGAGAATTCAATATTTAGTGACACTGTGATTGGCACGATGAATTTCCAATACAATCTGTTTTTGAATTCAGAAAGTAAAAGCAAGCGATAATATAGTATTGACAAATAATAAATTGGGTAATATACTTACTGGGTCTCAGGTGTGCAGAGGCTAATTTAAGATGTGTTATTGTAATGGAGTATTTTCAAGGTGTATTGCCCAAAATGTGGTACATTAAATCCCGAAGGTGATTTATGCATAGTTTGCAACTGGGTTTTGCGTGATGACAGGAAATCAACGACAGTTGAGGTTCCCGCCGCAGAATCCTGTGGTCTTGCAACTGCATCTAAGGTTCTTGGAATCCTTGGTTTCTTCACCTTAGGACTCACATTTCTCCCGGCCTTTATATGTGGAATGCTCGCCATACTCAAGATTGAGCGCAGCTCCGATTGTCTTAAAGGTAAGGGCAATGCTATATTCGGGATGTTCTCAATTTATTTAGCTACGCCCGTAATTGCTTTATTAATAATGGTTGGTGCAGTTGTGATGCCTTTTAGCAGGGGGTTTCAGGTTGATGGCAAGAAAATGATATGCCAGGCGCATCTGAAGGATTTTAATTCTGCAATTGAGATTTATGTTAAGAATAACCACGGCAGATTGCCGCAGGCATATAAATGGTGCGACCAGCTTATGGAAATCAGCGATCTCAATGCACTGGACTTCAAGTGTTTCTCCTTTAAAGATGGCGGAGGCGGCTATGCGATGAATATAGATGCTGCCGGTAAAAAGCTGTCAACACTTCCAGGTAAAATGGTTCTCGTATTTGAAGGCGAGCAAAGCTGGAATAATTACGGCGGTGTTGACTACGTAAATCTCAAAAGCCATAACATGGAAGGTTGTAATATATTATATTGTGACGGTACTGTTGAGTTTGTGGCAGCAGAAAATATACAGCAGCTCATATGGGAAGAGCCCGAAGACACGGAGGATCCGGATGCTGAAAACTGATAAATATCTGAATTATTACGACATTATAGCTTATTCATGGAAGAGGGTCATAGATAATATAGGGCTTTTTATGGGTATAAGCCTGATATATATATTAGGCTTGATATTTTTCGCTGTTACTCAGTATTTTGCTCAGAATGTCATGCCAGCGGCCTATGGCAGAGGACCGGCAGCACTCACCAATCTCATATTAAGTATAGTAAGCAACATATGGTCAATAGTAATAAGTGTAGGTTTTATTAGAATCATCTTCTTGCTGATTGACGGATACAGATCGCCCATAAGCCTGCTTTTTAGTGCCGGGGGGTGCTTCTGGCGGTATATAGCAGTGACTTTCCTTTACGGCATGATAACCATGGTAGGTTTTTTCTTACTTGTGATTCCTGGTATGATATGGATGGTAAAGTTCCATCTTTGCATCTTTTTTGTCGTTGATAAAGGCTTAGGCCCTATAGACGCGTTAAAGGCCAGTTCCAGAGCAACCGCGTATATGAAATGGCACTGGTTTGGACTGATGGGTTTTGCAGGTCTTATTATGATTGCCGGTGTAATGTGTCTGGGAATAGGTGCGTTTGTTTCATATCCGATGGGTTTCATGATGATGGCGCTTGGTTACAGGCAGCTTGCGGCTCAAACTCCTGATTTGGAGGAATTGGGAGTGCATACTATGTTTAACCGCCCACCGCAGCCCCAGCCACCGCAGCAGCCTGCCCAACAGTCATTTTATCCTGATCAGGATTCTTTCTTTATATAAGGATGAGAAGCAGAAAGAATGCAGGCCTGTCTCATTGACAACTGTTCAGAATCCCAAATTTTATCACCTCAATGAGATTTATCGACACCATATGCATAAATATAAGTTTAATTTGATATTAAGCTTGTATTACTGTGTTAAATTCGTACAATATGCCGCTCGTTGACAGTTATGAGAACTTGTTCTCGGTCTAAATATCTTCTTATAAGGTATTTAAACAGTACTGTTTGTGAAAAGAGAGAATAAACACTTAATTTTTTAAAAGTCAGGTTTTAAACTTGACAATAATGTAAGGTGTTGATATATTCTTCTCTCTTCATAGCCGAAGCGAGCATAGGATTAGTGTCCAATGCGTTTCGAGTGGGGCTTAAAACTACATTTAAAGCCAGTTCATTCTTGAACTTATGCACTGTTCAGTGCATAACACACGAAAAATCGCCCCGGATATGTATCGAAACTGATAGTGTATGTTAGTTATTTTTTTCGATTTAAGAGTTTTATTTTCAAGTACGCTTAATTTGTAGGCATACTTTGGATATTTGTAAAAGCTGACGCTTAGAGCTTAAGGAAACAATAATGGCAGCTGAAATGGAAAAAATCAGAATACGGATGGAAGCCTACGATCATAAGGCTCTCGACAACTCTGCTAAAGAGATAGTCGAGCAGGCACGCAGGACCAATGCGAGAGTTAGTGGTCCGGTACCTTTGCCTACACGCATCGAGCGTTATACAGTGCTTCGTAGTCCTCACGTAAACAAGAAATCTCGTGAGCAGTTTGAGATCAGAACACATAAGCGTTTGATCGATATTTACGAGGCAAACAGTAGGACAGTAGAAGCCCTTAACAGGCTCGTGGTACCCGCAGGCGTTTTTGTGAAAATCAAAGCCTAACGGTAATTGGATAGATACGATTTTGGTAACATTTAAGTAGCTGAACAAAAGAGGCAAAACTTATGGCAATGTTGCTTGGCAAAAAAATAGGCATGACCCAGATATATGATGAGCAGGGAAAGATCTGCTCTGTAAGTGTAATACAGGCTGGGCCATGTACAGTTACACAGATAAAAACAAAAGACACAGACGGATACAGTGCTGTCCAGATGGGTTATGGAGACGTAAAGGCTTCACGACGTAAAAAACCTGCAGTTGGCCACTTTAAGAAGGCTAACACAGACCCTAAGCATTTCATTCGCGAATTGAGAGTCCAAGATGATTCTCAAGTGGCATATGAGCTTGGTCAGCAGCTTGACGTAGAAGTTTTTGAAGAAGTAAATTACGTTGATATCGTTGGTACGAGCAAAGGTAAAGGCTTTGCCGGTGGTATGAAACGTCACGGTTTTGGTGGTTTCCCAGCATCTCACGGTTGTGAGAGGAAACACAGGGCCCCAGGTTCTATCTCAAGTTATGCCAGTGACGCAGGTCATGGTGGTAACGTTAAAAAGGGTAAGAGAATGGCCGGTCATATGGGTAACGTTCGTGTTACTACCAAGAACCACAAGCTTATGTCTATAAATAAGGATAAGAACATCATCGTTGTTAAGGGTGCGGTAGCGGGTCCTTCAGGCGGGTATGTTGTTATCAAGACTGCCAAAACTAAGAAGTAAGAGCAGGGAACAATAATATGATAGATGTTACTGTATATAATAAAGAAGGTAAAGAGCTGGAAACCATTTCAGTTGATGAGAATCTTTTCGGTGAAAAGATCCGTCACGATCTGCTCAAGCAGGCTATCGTAATGTACCATGCTAATAAGCGTGTTGGTACAGCGGCGACTAAGAGTCGCGGTATGGTTGCCGGTTCTACAAGAAAACTTTTCCGCCAGAAGGGTACAGGTAATGCTCGTGTAGGTAATGCAAGAACCGGTAAACGTGTCGGTGGTGGTGTTACTTTCGCTAAGGTAGCACGCGACTTCGGCAAAGATATGCCTAAGAAGCAAAAACGCCTCGCTTGCGACAGTGCTTTACTTGCTAAGCTCCAGAGCGGATCAGTGATAGTCGTTGATGAGCTTGATTTTTCAGCTCCTAAGACTAAAGAGATGGTAAGTGTCCTGAACAATTTGAAGATTGATCGCAGTTGTCTTGTTACAGTTGCTAATCAGGATGTTAATATATACAAATCGACGCGTAACATTCAAAAAGTTGATGTTATGGTAGTTGGCGACCTCAATGCCGGTATGATCTGCAATAAGCAGAAAATACTGTTTACAAAAGAGGCTTTCAACAATCTGCTCGCGTCGAAGAGTGCTTAATGATTGATAACACATAGCTGATAAGGTGTTCAAGTGGATAGTTGTAATATAATCATAAGGCCGATAATCACAGAACAAAGTATGCATTTTGCTAATACTCAAAACGCTTATGCGTTCAAGGTAAACAAAGGTGCTAACAAGTTCCAGATTAAGAAGGCAATTGAAGATCTTTATGAAGTAAAGGTCTCTGATGTTCGCACTATGAATCGTATCGGTAAAGAGCGTAGACGCGGCCGTAACATAGGCAGGACTTCAAGCTGGAAGAAGGCGATTGTCGTACTGAACGAAAAATACAAAATTGACCTTTTCTAAGATAACTTACAGGCAATACTATGGCGATTAAAGTATATAAACCGACAAGCCCGGGCAGACGTAATGGCTCAGTAATTGATTACAAGGCCGTTCTTACGACTGATAAGCCGGAGAAAACACTCTGTAAGAGGATTAAGAAGACCGGCGGTCGTAACCATCACGGTAGAACGACTGTTCGCTTTAGAGGCGGTGGTGCAAGACGTATCTATCGTTTGATTGATTTCAAACGTAATAAAGATAACGTTGCAGCAACGGTTCAAACAATTGAATATGATCCTAACCGTAACTGTTTCATCTCTCTTATAGAGTATGCAGACGGTGAGAAGAGATATATTCTCGCTCCTGAAGGACTTAAAGTAGGTGCAACTGTAGTTAGCGGTGCAAGCTGTGAGCCGGTTGTGGGCAATTCTATGCCTTTATCTGCAATTCCTGTGGGTGTTGAGGTTCACAATATAGAAATGAACGCCGGTCAGGGCGGCAAGCTGGTACGTAGTGCCGGCGGTGTAGCACGTCTTATGGCCAGAGAAGGCGGCTGGGCGACAATAATTCTCCCCAGTGGTGAGATGAGAATGGTTAGAGTTGAGTGCCGTGCGACTATCGGACAGTTGAGCAACTCTGACTTCCAGAATGTCAGCATCGGTAAGGCCGGTCGTAAACGTCATATGGGTCGTAAGCCTCACGTTCGCGGTAAGGCTATGAACCCTGTTGCACACCCGATGGGTGGTGGTGAAGGACGCAGTAATGGTGGTCGTCACCCCTGTTCTCCAACAGGTAAGCCTGCTAAAGGCGGTAAGACCCGTAACAAGAGGAAGACCAGCAACAAGCGTATTATCAGACGTCGTAAAAATAACCGCGGTCTGCAACTGGTTCTGTAATTAAAGGTAGATTAAAGGATAATATAAATGGGAAGATCACTTAAAAAAGGCCCATTCGTTGACGACAGTTTGCTTTCTAAGGTGGCAACGCAGTTGGAAGCCGGATCGAAAAGGCCGATAAGAACCTGGTCTCGCAGAAGTACAATAATCCCTGAATTCGTGGGATTTACTTTCGAGGTTCATAACGGTCGTATGTTCCATAAAGTGTTCGTAACAGAAGATATGGTTGGCCACAAACTTGGTGAGTTCTCTCCAACGAGAACCTTCAAAGGTCATGCTGACAAGAAAAAATAACGGCTCTTGAGTGAGACTTACATATAAGGTCTGAATTATGTTAAGCAGCAAGAAGTTAAGAGAAATTTGCAAAGAAAAAAATATCGATGCACAAGAGATAGCAAGCTATCTCAAGGGCTACGATGATAAAAAGGCCCTTGCGGCAGTAAAAAATTGGATGCGTGGCCTTTACAAGCCGGCTCCTAAAAGCTCAGATGTTGAAGCTATAGCTTCTGGTCTTGGCGTAGAAGTTGCTGAGATTTCAGCATGGAAGGCTACTTATAAGTATGCTCCTTCTTCTGCACGTAAGGCTCGTCTTGTAACACAGCTGATAGCCGGACGTGAAGCTCAGGATGCACTTGATGTGTTGAAATTCACACCAAAGAGAGCTGCTGGATTTGTAAGGCAGGTTCTACAGAGTGCCATCGCAAGTGCTGATGAGGCAGAGGCCGATGTAGAGAAGCTTTACGTTATCGAAGCTCGAGTTGATGGAGCTGGAAGACGTATTGGAACTAAGGGCTGGATAGCTAAAGACAGAGGTCGTGCTCATCCAATCCGTAAAGAGGCAAGCCATATTTATGTAACAGTGGCTGAGATTTGATGAATTTAATCACGGGAAATAACTGATGGGTCAGAAGACATCACCAATTGGTTTCAGAACTGGTATCAGACTCGACTGGCAGAGTACGTGGTTTGCTCCAAAGGCAAATTATGGCGAGTTTCTGATCGAGGATCATCGTGTCCGCAAATTTGTAAATAACAAATTTAACGAGAGCAACCCTTATGCGGCTGTCTCTAAGGTTGAAATAGCAAGGACACGTAACGAAGTTAAGGTAACTCTGCATACAGCAAGACCGGGTATGATTATCGGTCCTAAGGGAGCAGAAGTTGACAAGCTTCGTGAGCAGCTCGAAGAACTTATCGACAGAAAAGTAAACGTAAATGTCGTTGAGGTTAAAGAGCCTTCTCTTGACGCAAAGCTTGTAGCAGACAACATTGCTATGCAGCTGGGACGTCGTGCTTCATTCCGTCGTGCTATGAAGATGCAGTGCGAGAACGTAATGAGCACAGGTGCCAAGGGTGTTAAGATAATTTGCTCTGGTCGCTTGGGTGGTGCGGAAATGGCACGTAAAGAAACTCAGAAGCTCGGAAGTATTCCGCTTCAGACTATAGATGCTAATGTAGATTACGGCACATCAACTGCTCGTACAACTTATGGTGCAATAGGCATCAAGGTATGGATCTACAAGGGTAAATTTGGTGAAGAAATTACACCGATTGTTAAAAGTCGTGGTAAAGGTCCAAGAGGCGGCAGAAAAGGTGGTCGCGGCAAAGGACCAAGGGACGCAAAGCGTAACTAAATAGACCGAGAACTATACAGAAACCGATAACTGTTTTTGTGAGAGGATAATAAAATGGCTTTGATGCCTAAAAGAGTAAAATACCGTAAGCAGATGAGAGGCAAGAACACTGGTGTCGCTTCTCGCAACAACTATGTTGCTTTCGGTGAGTATGGCCTGCAGGCTTTAGAGCCTGCCTGGATAACAGCCAGACAAATCGAAGCGGGTCGTATTGCTGCTACTCACTATATGCGTCGTCAGGGTACTATACATATTCGTATATTCCCTCATAAGTCTTATACCTCTAAGCCCCTCGAGACACGAATGGGTAAAGGTAAAGGCGAGATCGAAGGTTGGGTAGCTGTTGTAAAACCGGGTACAGTTCTTTATGAAATATCCGGTGTCAGCGAAGAAGTGGCAAAGGCGGCATTGGCCAGAATGGCCCATAAGATGCCTATCCGTTGCCGTTTAACCACTAGAAGACATTCTCTTGCATAAGGTGGTATGATATGAAAGCTACAGAAATAAGAGAACTTAAAACTGAGGACCTTCAGGGTCGCCTGAAAGAGGCTCAGAAAAAGCTTTTTGAACTTCGTGCTCAGAAGGTAACAGAAAATCTTGAGGATAAGCATGCGGTAAGCAAATGTCGTAAAGACATTGCAAGGCTCAAGACAATTATCAGAGAGAATGAATTGAAGGCTCAGTAATGGAAACTAAAACAATAAAGACAAATCGCGGTAAGGTTGTCAGCCGCAGCGGCGATAAGAGTATCAGGGTTCAGATCGAGTATCTTGTAAAGCACCCGATGTACGGTAAGTATATCAGACGCAGGACCAAGTTTGGAGTTCATGATCCCAATAATATTGCTCAGGTTGGCGATACTGTGGATATAGTGGAATGCCGTCCGATTAGCAAGACTAAAAGCTGGCGGCTGGTAAAAATCGTGGAAAAGGCAGTTGTTAAGTAAAATACGAGGGTTATAACTGTGATTCAGCAGGAAACAATGTTGGAAATAGCCGACAATAGCGGCGTAAGAACTGCCCAGTGCATTAAAGTCCTTGGACGTGGTTCTTCAGGTAAAGGTAAATATACCAGACCTGCTGCAGGCGTTGGCGATGTAATTTGCGTGGCGATCAAAAAGCACTTACCGACTTGCCAGCTTGACGAAAAGAAGGTTTACCGGTGTGTGATAGTGAGAACTAAGTCACCAGTAAGACGTCCTGACGGAAGCTATGTACGTTTTGACAGCAACGCTGCTGTGATGATTGACGGCGAAGGCAATCCGATCGGTACACGTATCTTTGGCGCTGTAGCAAGAGAGCTACGTGAAAAGAATTTTATGAAAATCATTTCGCTTGCTAACGAAGTGGTCTGATATCAGGACTATCGAAATTAATAGCGGCAGTGATATATAATTAATAGAGTAAGATTATGGCAGCACGTATAAAAAAAGGCGATACAGTCGTAGTGATCACCGGCACAAATAAGGGCAAGACCGGTGAGGTACTTAGAATGGTTGAAGACGGCCAGAAGGTGATTATCACCGGAGTCAATATGGCGACAAAGCACGTCCGACCTTCCCAGAAGTATCCTCAGGGTGGTCGCATTAGTGTGGAGCAGCCCATTGATGTAAGCAATGTTATGCCCGTTAATCCTAAGACCGATAAGGGTACAAGGGTTAGATTTGAAGTTGCGAAAGACGGCAGCAAAAAGCGTGTGGCGCTTGATGGCACAGAATTAGGCGTAGTTCGCAAGGCAAAGTAATTTTCAAACAGTTAGGTGGCGTAAATGGCGCGTTTAAAAGATCTATATAAGTCTAAAGTAGTACCTGCAATGCAGGAAAAGTATGGCTATAAGTGTCCTATGGCTATGCCTAAGCTCGAGAAGGTCGTGATTTCCATGGGTGTCGGCAAGGCTATCCAGGATAAGAAGTACCTCGAGCAGGCAACCACCGATCTTACAAAGATCTCTGGTCAGAAGCCTTTGGTATGTAAAGCCAAGATAAGTGTTTCAAACTTTAAGTTGCGTGAAGGTGAGCCTATCGGATTGAAGGTGACTCTCAGGCGTGAACGTATGTACGAGTTTATGGACAGGCTTATTAACCTTGCGATTCCGCGGGTTAAGGACTTCCGTGGGCTTAGCACAAAGAGCTGTGACGGCAGAGGTAACTACTCTGTAGGTTTCGGTGAGCAGAGTATTTTCCCTGAGGTTGATACTACTAACATTATGAATCCGCAGGGAATGAATATAACATTCGTTACTACTGCAGATACTAACGATGAGTGTATCGAGATGTTACGTTTATTTGGAATGCCCTTTAGGAACTAAAATCGGAGTATAAGATGTCAACAACGGCACTTGAAAATAAGGCCAAAAAGACACCCAAATTCAGGGTTCGGGGATATACGAGATGTGAGCTTTGCGGCAGAGCCAGAGCTGTCTACAGGAAGTTCAATATTTGCCGTATATGTTTCAGGAATATGGCCAACGAAGGTAAAATACCAGGTGTTAAAAAGTCAAGCTGGTAATTTTTAATAACAATAGACCAGAAAATTGGAGTGAATAGATGAGCTTATCAGATCCAATTGCTGATATGCTGACCAGAATTAGAAACGCAGTAGCTGTTTCAAAACCAGAGGTCAGGGTAAAAGCTTCAAATGTTTGTGAAGGTATCGCAAACGTATTGAAGGAAGAAGGCTACATAGTCGATTATGACCGTATTGATGACGGCCAGCAGGGACTGCTTCGCATAATGCTGAAGTATTCTGCTGTAGGTGAGCCTGTTATCAATGAGATCAAGAGAATCAGTAAGCCGGGTAAGAGAGTTTACAGCGGCGTTGAGGATATGCCTCAGGTACTGGGTGGTCTTGGTGTTTCGATTGTGACAACAAGCAAAGGTGTAATTAGTGACAGACGCTGCCGTAGCGAAAAGCTCGGTGGTGAAATTCTTTGTACGGTGAGCTAATATGAGTCGTATAGGTAAGAAAAAAATAGATATACCGGCCGGTGTTACAGTGGATGTATCTGCAAAGAGCATTTCTGTAAAAGGCCCTAAAGGTCAGCTTCAAATAGATACCTATCCTGGTATTGAGGTTAAAGTTGAAGATAATGCGGTTGAGGTCAGTAATACAGATACTTCTGTAAGACGCTTGAACGCTATGCATGGTACAATGCGTTCTCATATCAACAATATGGTAACGGGTGTTAGTACCGGCTTTACTAAGCAGATGCAGATCTTTGGTACCGGTTATAACGTAAAAGAGCAGGGTGGTAAGCTTGTGTTGACCATAGGTTTCTGCCATACAGTTGAGATGCCTTTGCCAAAGGGTGTTACTGCTGAAATCAAGGTGCCTGCTACAAGAGGTAATGAAGTTCCTGCTGTTTTCAGTCTTTCTGGAATCGATAAGCAGGTGCTTGGCCAGTTTGCCGCTGAGGTTAGAGGTGTAAGACCTCCAGAGCCTTATATCGGTAAAGGCATAAGGTATGCAGATGAAGTCGTGCGTCGTAAAGTTGGTAAGGCCTTCGGTGCTTAATAAGTATTATAAACAGGCTATATAAGACAGGTTGATACCTATGAATATCAAAAGATTAGGAAAAAGTAAGATAAGGCGAAAGTTCCGTGTAAGGAAAAAAGCCTTTGGTACACCGGATAGACCGAGACTATCTGTTTGCAGATCAAACAGAAACATCTCAGCCCAGATTATAGATGACATGAACGGTGTTACACTTGTTGCCGCTAATACACTGCAGCAGGGCTTGAGCGATTCTGGCAATAACAGCAATATTGCCGCGGCAGCAAAAATAGGTGATGCGATTGCTAAGGAAGCTGTAAAGGTTGGAATCACGCAAGTGAATTTTGACAGAGGCAGCTACAGGTATCACGGTAGAGTTAAGGCCCTGGCTGAGGCAGCCAGAAAAGCCGGATTAGTATTCTGATTTAGTCTTTGAACGGAGAAGACCATTGGCAGACGAAAATAACAAATTCTCAATGCAAAACGAAACAGCCTTTGAGGATACAGTTGTTAAGATATACCGCTGTGCTAAGGTAGTTAAAGGTGGACGTCGTTTCAGCTTTGCAGCATTAGTAGTAGTCGGAGACCGTAGTGGCAACGTAGGCGTTGGTTACGGTAAAGCGAACGAAGTTCCTTCAGCTGTAGAAAAGGGCATTAAAGATGCTCGTAAGAATATAGTTAAGGTGGCTTTGGACAAAGGTACTATCCCGCATCAGGTTGAAGGCCGATGCCGGGCAACAAGGGTGAGACTTCTCCCTGCAAGCCCGGGTACTGGAGTTATTGCCGGTTTGAGCAGTCGTGCTGTTCTTGAATTGGCAGGTGTCCACAACGTATTGACAAAAATTTACGGGAGCACTTCGCCAAAGAACGTTGTCAAAGCAACGATGGACGGATTGCGTAAATTGAAGAGCCGTCAAGAAGTTGAGGCCCTTCGCGGGGTAGAGCTTGAAATTAACAAAAGGTGGTGATATACATTATGTTGAGTCACGAAATTACTTCAGCAGTTGGAAAACATAAAAGTCGCAAGCGTATCGGACGTGGAACTGGCTCAGGTCATGGTAAGACTTCCGGTCGCGGTCACAAAGGACAAAAGAGTCGCGCAGGTTACTCACGCAAGTCGATGTTCCAGGGTGGATCAATCCCTCTGTTCCGTCGTTTACCGAGAGTAGGCTTCAGTAACTATAATTTTGCCGTTAAGTATGAAATTATCAACGTTATGCAGCTTGAGAAATTCTTCGAAGACGGTGCAACAGTTGGTGTTGAACAGCTCGCAGCATGCGGTCTGGTTGATAATACCAAGAGCAAAGTAAAGATATTGGGCGATGGCCAGCTAACCAAAAAGCTTGATGTTACAGCACATAAATTTAGTAAGAGTGCTGAAGAAAAAATATCAAGTTGTGGCGGTAAAGTACAGGTTGTTGCTTAAATGACTAATGAGGGGATGCTGTGATGCTCAGTTCAGTGTTGAACATTTTCAAAGTTCCGGAGTTACGTAATAAGATTTTATTCACTCTGGTTTTGCTTTGTATTTATAGAATCGGTTTTCATATTCCGGTTCCGGGAACAGATCAACAGGCTATTGAGGCTGCGACGAGTCAAAGAGATTCGTCGAGCCCTATAGGCCGTATGGCGGAAACCATGCAGATGTTTACAGGCGGTACACTCAGTAAGAGCTCTTTGTTCGGACTGGGTATTATGCCTTATATCTCTGCATCAATTATTTTCATGCTTTTGGGTGAAATCTGGCCTGCTATAAAGAAATTGAAGCAGGAAGGTATGGCCGGGCATCGAAAGATACAGGAATATACCCGATATGTTACGGTTCCCTTATGTGTTGTGCAGTCTTGGATGATAATGACCTATATGAAGAATATGGACGCTATTTATCCGGGTATGGGTGTCTCTGCTATGCTGTTCGGTGTTGTTGGTATGACTGCTGGAACAATGTTCCTTATGTGGTTAGGCGAGCAGATCGATGAGTATGGAATCGGTAACGGTATCAGTCTTCTGATTATGGCCGGTATCATGGCGAGAATGCCTTGGGCAGTCTCTAAGGTATGGGAAAAAGCTACATTTAAGTTTGGTGCGACAGCAGGTGAGTATGATCCGTTGACTATCCTGTTCCTTATCGCAGCATTCGTTTTTGTTGTAGCAGGATCTATCCTCATTACCCAGGCTCAAAGAAGAATACCTATTCAGCAGGCACGTCAGATGAGAGGCCGCAGAATGTACGGCGGAGCCCGTCATTATATTCCGCTTCGTGTTAATCACGGTGGTGTAATGCCGATCATCTTTGCTTCAAGTTTAATGATGTTCCCGGGAATTATATTCGACCAGCTTAGAAGAATACCTGCTTTGGCAAACTCTTCTGTACTTGGTTCGATAGTTGATGCCTTTAACCCAGGAGCATTTACATATAACTTCGTTTATATTGTAATGATCTTCCTGTTCGCTTATTTCTGGACAACAGTTCACTTCCAGCCAAAGGACATGGCTAAGAATCTCCGCGACAGCGGAAGCTTCATCCCAGGTCTTCGTCCGGGACACAGAACTGCAGAATATCTCGAGCATGTAATGGTGAGAATTACTTTCTACGGTGCAGCTTTCCTTGCTATCATCGCAGTAGTGCCTCAGGTCGTTACAGTAACTCTTGGTGTGGACTGGAATGTAGCATCGTTTCTCGGTGGTACAGGTCTTCTTATCGTAGTAAGTGTTTCTCTTGATCTCGTACAGAGGGTAGAGTCGCAGCTTATGATGAGAAATTATGAAGGTTTCAGTGAGAGCGGAAGGATAAAGGGGGCCAGAGGTTGAGACTTGTACTAATAGGTCCTCCCGGTGCTGGTAAGGGTACCCAGTGCAAAAGATTGGCTGATAAGTATGAATTGACGCATTTGTCAAGCGGTGATATTTTCCGTGGACAAATGGCGGCAAAGACAGAGCTTGGAAATACTGCTAAGAAATATATAGATGAAGGTCAGCTTGTACCTGATCCGATAGTTATATCGATGATGACAGATGCTGTTAAGAATGAACAGAATTGTATTCTTGATGGCTTTCCGAGAACAGTGAATCAAGCTAAGGCTCTTGATGAAGCTCTTGAAAAATTGAATTGTGATTTGGATGCGGTCGTTGAACTGATCGTAGCAGATGAGGAAGTGGCCTCAAGACTGACCAAAAGACGCGTTTGTCTTAATTGCGGTGCTACTTACCATCTTGAGTATTCAAAACCGAAGGTTGATGGAATATGCGACAGTTGCGGTAGAGAACTTATCCAGCGTGATGATGATACTGAAGAAGTGATTTTCAGTCGTCTGGCGACTTATCACAAGCAGACTGAGCCAATAATAGATTACTATAAAAATAGTGGAAAGAAGCTCATAAGCATTGATGCTGCAGGCAGTATTGATGAAATAACAAAAGAGTTGACTTCTGCTATCGATAATATTTGATTTTTAACGATCGTTTAGTATAATGGCAATCAAAATACGCAGAAAAAACGAAATCGAGAAGATGCGTAAGGCCGGAATGGTCGTTAAACAAGCTTTAGATAAGATAGAAGAAAACTGTAAAGCCGGGGTAAATACCGCAGAGCTTGACAAGATAGCTTGTGATGTTGCGGCGGAATACGGGGCAGAAACCCTTTTCAAGGGTGTCAGAAGCCCATATACTGTTATCCCGTTTCCCGGAGCCATCTGTGCTTCAGTAAATGAGCAGGTTGTTCACGGGATACCTTCCAAAGGTGCAGTCCTTAAGGAAGGTGATATATTCAGTGTTGATTTTGGCGTTAGATTAGATGGTTATTGTGGCGATTCTGCAAGAACAATAGCTGTTGGTGATATCTCAGGGGCGAAAAAACGCCTGATGAGTATTACATTGAAAATGCTGGAATTGGCCATTGAAAATATAGCTCCAGGTAAAAGATGGAGTGAGATTGCCGGTATTATGCAGCAGACAGCTGAAGATGCCGGTTATTCTGTTGTACGGGACCTTGTTGGTCATGGTATCGGAACTCAGATGCATGAGGAGCCGCAAGTGCCTAACTTCGTGAGCAGATATCTGTTGAAAAACGATATTGTGCTTAAGGAAGGGATGGTTTTGGCGGTTGAACCGATGGTCAATATGGGTCGGAGTAGTGTGAAAACATTGCGTGATGGATGGACTGTAGTGACAAGAGATGCCAGCCCATCAGCGCATTTTGAGCATACTATCGCTGTCTCAGGCAGCGGAAGTGATGTATTAACGGCTTAAATCGAGGTAATGATTTGGCTAAAAGTGGAATAAGAGTAGACGGCAAAGTGCTTGATGCACTGCCAAACGCAGTTTTCAAGGTAGAACTGGAAAATGGTCATCAGATCATCGCCCATGTATCGGGTAAGATGAGGATGCACTTTATCCGTATTCTGCCTGGAGATACTGTAACAGTAGAGATGAGTCCTTACGACCTTAGTAAAGGACGTATTGTATTAAGAAAGTAATTTGATATAATTCGCTAAATTAATTACAGGTGCGATTATGAAAGTTAGAAGTTCGGTAAAACGTATTTGTGAAAATTGTAAAATAATTCGCAGAAAAGGTGTCATAAGAGTGATATGCGCTGCTAACCCACGTCATAAACAGAGGCAGGGTTAAAAAGCTGCTCTTTTATACTTTTCTGTTCTCTGTGGTCTCTTATCACAGGGATTAAGAATATAATAAAACGTCATAGGAGTAATTATGCCTCGTATAGTCGGTGTAGATGTACCAAATAATAAGCGTTTAGTGATCGCTCTTACCTATATTCATGGTATTGGAAATCACATGGCTGCTGAAATAATAAAGAAGGCCGGTGCTGATGAGAATATCAAGGCAAGTGAGCTGAGTGAAGATGATGTAAGTAAGCTTGCTCAGATCATTACCAATGAGTATGTTGTTGAAGGTCAGCTTCGCAGGAAAGTAGCTCAGGATATCGCCAGACTTAAAGATATCACTTGCTATCGTGGTCTTCGTCACAGAAGAAGTCTTCCTTGCCGTGGTCAGCAGACACAGAGCAACGCACGTACTCGTAAGGGTAGGAAGAAGACTGTTGCCGGTAAGAAGAGCGTCAAGGGTATGCGCTAATTTGGGATTGATTTCAATTTTAGGATAAATATAGATGGCTAAAAGTACAAAACGAAGAGTAAGGAAGAATATAGCTCGTGGAGTTGTTCACGTTAAAGCTACCTTCAATAACACTATCGTTACAGTAACTGATCCTGATGGTGCAGTAATCTGCGCTGGTTCAGGTGGTGCAGTAGGCTTCAAGGGATCACGTAAGAGTACTCCTTTTGCCGCTCAAAGAGCTTCTGAGAAGTGTGCTTTTGAGGCAAAACGTAACGGTGTACGTGAAGTTGAAGTACGTGTTAAAGGTCCTGGACAGGGACGTGAATCAGCTATTACTGCTATTCAGTCTGCCGGAATCAGGATTACTTCAGTTGAAGACGTAACTCCGCTTCCTCACAACGGATGTCGCCCACCAAAGCGTCGTCGCGTGTGACCGGTATTGCTTACTTTTTTTGATGATTATAAAAATGCTGCCGTAGGTTTCAATGTACCTTGGCAGCGTGATTTTGTTAATAGATAGCAAGAAACAGATTAGTAAGTGCCAACTATGGCCTTTCGGTTCTTTACTGAGAAACTTGCTGTAATTTTAAGGGCCCCTATTATGAGAATAACTTGGCGTGGATTAGAGCTCCCTACAAGGGTTGAGCTGGATCAGGAAATGTCCGATGGTTATTTCGGACGATTTGTTGTAGAGCCTTTCGAAAGAGGTTTTGGTACAACTATCGGCAACAGCCTTAGGCGTGTATTGCTTTCTTCACTTGAGGGAAGTGCTGTCACAAGGGTTAAGATTGTCGGTGTTGACCATGAATTTACAAGCATCGAGGGTGTTGTTGAGGATATCACAGATATCATCATCAATATTAAGCACCTTGTTGTTAGGATGGAAGGCGATCGTCCCAGGACTATGAAGATCAAGGTTGCGAAGGAAGGCGTTGTAACAGCTGCCGATATCGAAACCGATTCATATGTCGAGGTTATAAATAAAGACCAGGTGATAGCAACACTCACCGAAGACGTTAATTTTGAAATGGAATTTACAGTCGAGAAGGGACGCGGTTATTCAGCTTCTAAGGATCGTATTGCTGAATCCGATCGTTTCGATCAGGAAGTCGGCCTCATAGAGGTTGATGCACTTTATTCTCCTGTAGTTCGTGTAAGATATAAAACAGAGGACACACGTGTCGGCCAGCGTACCAATTATGATAAGCTCATAATTGACGTTTGGACTAATGGCACTGTAAGCCCTGAATTGGCTGTTGTTGAGGCAGCTAAGATATTGCGTAAGCATATTAATCCGTTCACTCAGTTCGCTGATATCGGCGATGAGACTGTTGATGAGGAACTTGTAGTTGTTGAGCCGGAAAAAGAAGATATTGATTCTGAGCTTGCAGCTAAGCTTGATATGCCTATACGCGACCTTGAACTTTCTGTTCGTGCAAGCAACTGTCTTGAAAGCGTTAAGCTTCAGAACGTTCGTGAGCTTGTCAGCATGACAGAGGCAGAATTGCTTAAGGTTCGCAGCTTTGGTAAGACCTCACTGCGTGAGATCAAGAGAAAGCTTGATGAATTGGGCTTGTCTCTTGGTATGACTGATATTTAATAGCCGTGTCAATTAATTTGACAGGTTGATCGATACTCAAATTTGATAATAAACGTTTTTATATAAGGATACGAAAATGCGACATCGTGTAGCAGGACGCCATCTTGGCAGAACAAGTGAGCACCGCATTGCAATGCGCAGGAATATGGTGAGCTCTCTTTTTGAGCATGGCACAATTTCTACAACTATACAAAAGGCAAAAGAAGTTAAACCTTTCGCTGAGAAGCTTATAACTCTCGCTAAAAAAGGTGATCTTGCTTCTCGCCGCCGTGCGATATCTTTGCTAAATGACCGCTGCATCTACGAAGAGCAGGACGGAGAGAATGTAAAGGTTGGTACCGTAATCGGCAGACTTTTCAGTGATATAGGTCCTAAGTACATTGAGAGACCTGGTGGATACACAAGGATTATCAAGCTCGCTAAGAGAAGACTTGGCGATAACGGTGAGCTTTGCCTGCTTCAGCTCGTAGAAGGTGATAATCAAAAGGCTCCGGCTGCTGATTCTGAAGAGTAATAAGGGTTTTGATGTATGGCAGATTGTATCTTTTGTAAAATAGCGGCAGGTGAGATACCCTGCACAAAAATTTACGAAGATGACGATATCCTTTCTTTCATGGACATTAATCCTATATCGGAAGGCCATACTCTTGTTATAACCAAGGGGCATTATAAATATGCCCATCAATGTCCGCCTGAGCTTATGGCTAAGCTTGCTGCGAAATTACCGATGATAGCGGAGGCTGTTTTTCAGGTTTCAGGTGCTGACGGTTATAATATCCTTTGCAATAGCGGCAAAGCTTCCGGGCAGGAAGTCCCGCATTTACACTTTCATATAATTCCTCGTTTTGAGGGTGATGGTGTTTTGGCGAATTGGCCTGCTGGTAAGTATGACAGTATGGACAAAATGAAGGATGTCTGCAATAAAATACGTCAAAAACTTGCTTGATAGAAAATGATAAAACCGGTTGTTTAAGACAGCCGGTTTTTTTATGCGCAGATTTTCAGGCATTTGCTACGGCTATTACTGCTGCATAAACTTTTGCCGCTCCATTTTCTTTGAGAACACGACTGCATTCATTGAGAGTAGCTCCGGTAGTTTTGATGTCGTCGATAATGCATATGGTTTTGCCCTGTATCGACTTGGCATCTTTAGGTGTGAAAGCTCCTTTGATATTCTTCTTTCTCTGGGCAAAGCTCAGGCCGGGCTGGGGCATTGTTTTACGAACTCGCCGCAGTATTTTGCCGGTGGTGAAGCCTTCCTTTTTTATATTACTGAGAAGCAGCCATGACTGATTATAGCCTCTTGATAGCTTTCTGCTCCAGTGCAGCGGCACGGCTGTAAACAGATCTATTTCCTTGATTGGCAGGGAATTTTGTATTGATGAGCTTAGCTGATAGCTTAGAAGTCTGTTTATCTTGGGATGTTCATTATGTTTGATTTTTAATATCAAGTCACGAAGCACACCTTCGTAGCGTCCAACCCGGGTGATGCTTTCAAATTCAAGTTTAAGTTCCTCGCAGTCAGGACACTTGCTGCCTATAAGTCCATATTTGCTTATGTCTCTGCCGCAGGAAGGGCAGTAGTCGTTTGATAGTGCAGCCGATAACTTTTGCCAGCAACTGCGACATAAACCATCATCTGATTCATTTATTGAATCCCCGCATACTCCGCATACAGCAGGCCAGAGCAGATAGTTGATGATTTCTGCTCCGGCTTTGGAAATTCTGTATATCTGTTTGCTCATTGCCTCCCTCTTGATCTGAATTACCAGCGAGGCGGTTCTTTATTGTTTACTTTCTCTATGACAACACTCTTGACCATCCATTCATCGTTACGTTTGATGAAACCTATTTCAGCCTCTATGATTGCAAGTTCGAAATACTCTCCTGCCTGGCTTGCATCATCAAAATGAACGGTTGTATTAAGCTCTGACGTCGCCTCATTTCCGTTAACTGTTATTTCATTGTAGTTGATGCGTATCTTTTCCGCAAAGGGGCGGCCGAAGTATTCCTGGCATTTCTGGGTGATTATTCGTCTGTCATAACGATGCTGTCCATCGTAATCCTGATCTATCATACTTATCACGACTTGAGGTTGCCTGTTCAGTACCGCATCTCTTGCCTGTACTATTCTTGCTTCTATCTGCTCTCTGTCTGTTTGTACAAAGTAATCAATTCCGAAGGCTGCTGCAAGCACAATAAGCGGAATCAACATTTGCCACCATCGTTTTTTGTCAGGCATGATATTACGAAATAGTGTTATTGCGCAAAACAGTGCAACGGCTGTAATGATAAGTATCCATGGCGACTCGAACATGCTCTACTCCCTTTAATCAGATATTTTATTAAAAAAATCTAAGACGGCATTCTGCCGCCTTAGCCTCTTGTATACTTATTTTGCTATGAAGCTTATTTACCCGATGTAAGTATTACCTTCGAATGTTTTCGAAGATCAAAGTCCTTAAGTATCGAGTTTATATCATCGACAGTAACATTTTTGATGTTATTGATCTCTTCCTGGATAGTCTTGTATTCTTTCATGTATACCCAGTTGAAACCAACTTCAATCAGCCTGCCCATAGGAAGTTCATTCTTAAGCGTTAATGAACTTAGAACTTTATGTTTGGCCTTTGCAAGTTCCTGTTCTGTAATTCCGTTTTCAGTAACTTCCTTGAATATTTTATTAACGATATCAATCGTCTTGTCGGCATTTTCCTTGCTGCATTGGAAGTAGTTATAGATCACGCCGACCCCATCCATATCTTCGTAATACATAGAGGCAACCTCTGCTATCGCGGGGTCTACAAGTTCCCAGAAAAAACGGGAGCCTGAATCGTCACCTATAATGTTGCTGAGCAGCTTGGCAGCATAATGTCTTGGGTCTTGCGATGCTACAGAGGCACTTGTGATGCAAATATGCTGACGTGCAAGATTGGCTTTGGTTACAGTTTCTTCTTTCATTGAACCTGCAAAGAAATCTGTTTTCCTTTGAGGATTTGAAGCTTGATAGCCGCCGCATTCTTTTTCTACAAGGCTGCAGAAGCTGTCCCAGTCGAAATTACCGCAGCAAACCACTGTGATGTTATCAGAGGCGTAACGTCTCGAAAAATACTCACGCATTTGATCGGCTGTAAGAGCCTTTATTGATTCAGGGGTGCCAAGTACGCTGTTGCCGCAAGGGTGCGAACCGAAATGAAGACTTTTAGCCCTGTCCATAACATCAAAGTGTGGCAAGTCCTGATACATCGCAATTTCTTCGAGTATGACATTTTTTTCAATATCAAAATCCTCATCACGTAATGCCGGCCGCATCATCTGAGACCACAGTGTCGCTACTCTGTCGAGATATTCAGGAAGTACCGCTGAATAGAATACTGTATTCTCCTCACTCGTGAAAGCATTGAATTGTGCGCCGGTCCTGTCAAACTCTGTATTGACATCGAATGCTGAGAGCTTATCAGTACCTTTGAATAACATATGTTCAAGATAATGTGAGACGCCGCTTATCTCAGAAGTTTCATCTCTTGAACCTGTTTTTACGAAAAAACCGACCGCGGCCGATTGTCTGGCTTTGTTTATTTCACCAACGATCGAAAGACCGTTTGATAGTTTAGTATGTTTAAATTCCATTATAAAATCCTCTTACTTTTTCCTTAGCTTGCTTTTCGAGATCATACTGCCGGTGGTGTTACTTCTTTAGGACCGATAGTTACAATGCTGTATTCTTTGAAGATATTTCGGTTCAGGAAGTCTGTTACTGATTCCACCGTTGTGGCCTCGATTCCGGCTTTGATCTCATCAAGACATCTTACACGTCCGAGCAGATTATAGTCTCCGCCTATTCCGCTGGCTCTGCTCATTGTGGATTCACTTCGCATTATCATTGTGCTCTTGAGGCCAGTCTGAGCTCTGTTGATCTCGTCGGTCGTTATTGCCTCACGAAGTTTGTTGAACTGATCCAGTGTCACATCAAGTGTTTCCTGTGCTTTGTCTGGTGTTGTTCCTGCGTAACATGCATAACCTGCATGATCTTTGAGCGTATTGTAATTGGCTCCGATCGCATAGCACAGACCGCGTTTCTCCCGCACCTCGGTAAAGAGTCTTGAACTCATGCCGCCCGAGAGAATTGATACGGCTACCTGTGCGTTGTAATAATCTTCACTTTTGGCAGGTATCGTCTTGGTCATGATTCCTATATGAACTTGCGAACCTTCGTAAGGAATATGAGTGTATTTTGTTTCCGGTTCATGGAAGGGCAATTCATTTATTTGTCCCGTTTCTTTCTGGCCGAAAAGTTTTTCAAGAGTTTCGCATACACTCTTGAAATCATATTTACCTGCAACACTGAAGATTGTATTGCCTATGCTGAAATTCTGTTTGATGATATTCTGAGCCTGCTCAGCGGTCAAAGATTGCAGGGATTCGGAATTACCATAAGAATTGTAGCCCAGCGGTTCGGGATAGAAAAATTCACGTAGTTTTAACATCACTTTATGTCTTGGGTCATCATCCAGTCCCATGAGATCACTTAATGTTAGTTGACGTGAGAGCTCGAATTGTTCAGCGTCCAGATGCGGCTCGAGAAGTATCTTTGCGTAAAGTTCGAGTGCTTCAATAAGGCATTCCCATTCAAGCGCAGAGGAAAACGTCATGCGATATGTTCCGACACTGCTGCTTGAGTGAAGGCCGAGAAAATCCATCTTATCACTAAGCTGACGCGAATCCAGTCCGCCGGCACCTCTGGTTACCCAGTCGGTTATTACGCGTCCTGCTCCACTGAATTCTTTTGGTATTCGCGAAGCTCCGCTTGGTACCATGAATCCGAATGCTACTGACCCTACTTCTTCAAGAGGTTCACCCAAAATCGTCATTCCGTTAGGAAGCTGATGTACATCTATTTTTTTTGCCATTTTCTACTTCTTCTTTTAAACTCTTTTCGTTTTGTCTCTAATATTCAATTTCAGTTATTTTACTAATTCACCTATTGGGGTAAATGTGTCTGTTTCCTGCGTCTGGTCAAATTTAACCATAATACGCTTGCTTACACCTTGCTGCTGCATAGTCACACCAAAAAGTTTGTCAGCGATACTCATCGTACGCTTTGCGTGAGTTATAACTATGAACTGCGAGTATTTTTCAAACTCTTTAACAATCAGGTTGAATCTTTCGTTGTTTGCTTCGTCAAGAGCCGCATCCACCTCATCAAGGAAACAGAATGGAGACGGCTTGCTCTTGAATATCGCAAACTGCAGAGCGATAGCAGTCATAGTCTTTTCGCCACCGCTGAGCAGGCTTATGCTCTTGGCTCCTTTTCCAGGAGGCTGAGCGATTATCTCGATTCCGCATTCGAGTATATCTTCACCGGATTCAACATCAAGCATCACGTCTGCTTTTCCTCCGCCAAATAGTTTACGGAATATTTCTTTGAAGTTCTCTCTTACTTCATCGAAAGTTGTCTTAAACATCTCCCGGCTTTCCTTGTTGATCTTGTTGATCAATTGTTGAAGCTGTGTTTTAGAGTTGTTAAGATCTTCTATCTGTTCAGAAAGGAATTTTTCTCTTTCTTCAAGTTCTTTCAGTTCATCGATGGCATCAACGTTGACATTTCCAAGTCTCGTTATACGCCCGCGAAGATCATTTATCTCACGTTTGACATCATCCCAGTCGATGTCGGTTTCGTGTTCATATGTTTCATATTCTTTTTCAAGATCAAGCTCAAGTTCTTCGCCAACCCTTTGGATAAGGTCTTCACTCTTGATGCGTATTTCGTTGAGTTCGAGATCTATCTCATGAATTTGCTTTTCGAGCTCGCTTTGTTCATGACGTCTGTCTCTCAATACTTCCTCGGCATTCTGCTGATCTTCTATGAGTTCGGCAACCTGCTTGCGAAGCTCCGATGCTTTTATTTGAGCCTGTTCCTTATCTACATACAGTTCACTTATCATTGCCTCTATGTTGAGGATGTTTCGTTGTGTCTGCGATACCTGTTCATCGTTTCCGTGCAGATCGCTCATTGAAGATTGCAGGGCTATCTTGGCACGCTCAATTTGTGCCTTGAGACTGTTTATTTCCTGGGTTATCGCATTACGCCTTACAGTTGTCTGGCCTATTGCTATTCGAAGTTCTGTAAGTTGAGAAGATAGCTCATTGTGCATGCTTCTTTTTTCATCGAGCATAAACTGCAGTTCTTCAATTCGTTCAGTTCTCTGGCTGCCTGCGGCTTCTATCTCATTGAGTTGTTCGCGAAGTTGTTTTTGTCTTTCGTATGAAGCGTCGATTTGTTTTTCCACATTCTCTGCTTCTTCTTTTGCGGCAGGCAGATCTTTTTCAAGATTGTCAATGCTCTGAGTCACTACTTGAAGTTTTGTCTGTGCGTCTACCTTTTCCGTATTAGCCTCATAGATAGTTTCGCGGAGCTCTTTACTCTGAGCGGTAAGCTCATCGTTCTGAATCGTTGCGTCATCAATCTGTGATTGTATACTCTCTATTTGATCATCAATTGAAACAAGCTCGGCCTCAAGCTCATTCATACGGCTTTTACGTGATATCAGTCCGACGCCTTTACCGGCGCTGCCTATTTTGATTATGTATCCGCCTTGAACCAGCTCCCCGTCCAATGTTACGAAATTACAATTCTCTCCAAGCTGACGTGAAGCATTGAGAGCAGTCTGTATGTTCTCAGCAATAAACGTATTGCCGAGAAGCTGCCTCATCAAAGGCTTGTATTTTTCGTCAGTCTTTATTACATCGCACAGTGAAGACGAAATCCCAGGCTGTTCCGATACATCCTGAATTTTGCTTGCTTTCAATTCATCAATGCTTAAAGCGTTGATTCTTCCGTTCTCTGCAAAGCTGCTGCATTGTTCGAGGAATTTATCTGAGTTGTTCACTATAAGCCAGTCGGCTTTTTCTTCAAGAACTGTTTCAAGAGCAGTTGCGTATTTGATATCTGTTTCGATTATCTCAGCCAGCAGGCATTCGATACTGTCAAGTTTCTGCGGGTCATTGTTTCTCAGTTCGAGAACTTCTTTAACTGCTTTGCCTACACCTTCGTGCTTGTTCTCCATGTCGATGAGAAGTTTGAGCTCTCTTTCGACCGCACTCTTATCCTGCTTCAATGATGCGAGTATGTTTGATCTTTCAAGCAATTGCTCGCTTATCTGATCCATCATCTCCCGCTTGGCATCGAGAGCTTCCTGAAGATGCTCGATACGCTCAAGAAGTTGGTCGAGTTTTTGCTGATATGTTTGTTTGTCAACAGAAACTGTCTCAAGCTGCTTTTCTATTGCTGCTGCTTTTTCTTTCGCACGGTCATATTGAGCGGTAAGATTATTGCGGTAGTTTGCTATACTCTCTATCTCGTTCTTGAGTTGTGCACTTTTGCGAACCGTTTCAAGTATGCTTGATTTTTCCTCTTCAAGCTGAGCGGTCAGTTCAGTACAGTCCATATTGACTGTATGCATCATTTCCTGAAGCTCTGAAAGCTGATTGCTTTTTTCTTCTGATATCTTTTCGTTTTCTTTCAGTCTGAACTTACAGCCTTCTATCTCTCCCTCAAGCTTTGCTTTTTGCTGGTCAAGGAAGTGTATTCGGTCTGCTGCGGTAGTCTTACGCTGCCTCAGTTCCTCGCTGCGTTTTTGCAGATACTCTATCCTGTCGTTCTGCTGTTCAATTTTACTTTTGACAGATATGAGCCTGCGGTCATTTTCGTTTATTATGTTCTCCTGCGACATTATGGTATCTCGCAGGGTTGAACTTTCAGTGTCTTTTCTCGCTATCTCTGCTACGATCTGACTGAAGCGGTTATTGAGAGCGTCAAGATGTTCCTTTCTCATCTTGCCTCTTTTGGTAAGCTCGTCATATTCAGCCAGCGAGTAGTTCATGCGAAGCTTGTCAAGACGCTCCTTATACTCAACATAGTTTCTTGCCTTGCCTGCCTGAAGCCTTACGCTTCTGAGCTGTTTCTGCAGTTCGTTGAAGACATCCGCGACACGAAGCATTCTTTGCTCTGTCTTTTCGAGTTTTCTTGATGCATCTTTTTTGTGAGCCTTGTACTTGCTTATTCCCGCAGCCTCTTCAAAGATTACTCGCCGCTCAGCCTTTGATGCTGTGAGCAATTGGGCGATCTGTCCCTGCTCAATGATCGAGTAAGCACTTACGCCTACACCTGTATCCATGAACTGCTCACGGATGTCCTTGAGCCTTGCGGTCTTGTTGTTTATCAGGTAGGCGCTGTCACCGTTTCTATAAAGACGCCTTGTTATCTGAAGCTCATCATTGCCCTCATCACCGGAATTTACACCGCTGAAGATCATGCTCACTTCCGACATCCCCGACGGCTTCCTTGTGCTTGAGCCGCTGAAGATGACATCTGTCATCTGGCTGCTTCGAAGGCTTTTCTTGCTTTGTTCGCCAAGCACCCACTTGACGGCATCAACAACGTTGCTTTTGCCGCAGCCGTTTGGCCCTACGATAGCTGTAATATTTTCATCAAAAATGAATTCTGTTTTGTCCGCAAAACTTTTGAATCCATTGAGAATAATCTTTTCAAGTCTCATATGTGCGTAAACTCTTTTAAAACACTTGGTCAGTTCTTGTTTTCAGTAATTTTTCCAGGCAGTCCTGAGGGAGATTTCTGCTTGATCTCTTTGATAGGGCTGGCCTTGAATTCTGCATTGAGATTGCCCGAATCGGCAAGTTCTTTGATTATCACGGCAGTGCCGCTGTAATCAACACCAAGGCCGGATCGATCTCTCTTTAGGTTCTGTATGTTGTCCGTCAATTTGAAGATTATATCGGTTAGTTTATCACTGCTCTCAAGCGGACCTATTATACCCGGTTTAGTCGGGTTCTGCCGCATCAATGTTATGGGTCCGCCCTCTGAAGCTGCGTTTATGGTTACATCAGTTGCTGTGTTTTTTACAAAAAGAGGGGCTTGTACTTTTATATCATTGCCGAACAATACTATTTGAGGTCTGTCCTGACGATATACATATACCAAGGGGTTGCCTTTTGAGATGACTGTATTTATTGTAAAGCCGGCCATTGTCATCTGTCTTGATATCGACATGTCGCCGTTGTCTCTGAGTATCTCATAGGCGGCAAGTCGTACCTCGGAATCTGCGTCACTAAGCAGCCTTCTCAGAGGGCTTAAGGCCTCTTTGCTTACAGGGGCATTTCTGATCGCTTCTACAGCCTCTATTCTTTTTTGTGAATCAGCATTATATGCTATCTGTATCAGGGTGTTGATGGCTTTTTCGTATCCGATATTCAGCATGCACCTGGCCGCTCTGAGCCGTATTTCCTCTTTTTCATCATCGAGCAGAGGACGCAGACTCCTCAGAGACATTCTGCCGATTGCCTCAAGTCCCATTTCTGCTCCTATTTTATCCTCAGGGGCTTTGAGTGCTTCGGTAAGTGCTTCGATTCTTTTGTCAAGCGAATCGTTTGTCTCAGGCAAATATATCGCAGAGACAAGCGAGGAGAATTTTTTGTGCTGACCGGCATATCTTTCCGGCGGCGAGAGGCTTATTATCTCCGAGCTTCTGGCCTTGGCAGTCTTTTCTCCAAAACGTTCGTTTATTCGGTTTCTTATTATTCCGGAAAGTTTGTAGTTTGCATCGTTGAGCTCGATATACATCTTGCTTGTTTCGTATGCGATGCCGCCGCCGATTATCAGCCCCTTACGCTCATCGGTGTTATCATCTTCGTTCCAGTCGATGAATACCGCTCCTTTGCCGATAGCCAGCTTTTTTGCACCTGAAACGCCCAGCCTTGAGCTTGCGGTCAGATCGCTTGTGTAGAGTACGCCGCCGCTGAGTGAGGTTGTCTGGGTTGTTGACAGGGCCTCAACCGCCAGATCGAACTTGCTTCCGGTTGTTGCTCCGGCGGGTATCCTGCCGTATATATGCACAACCGCGCTGTCGGTGCTGTTGAGAAATTGCAGTGCCTCGTAGCGATTGGCGTTTCCAAGCATCTGCTGTATGTATTTTGTCAGATACTCACGCAGTTTCGGCGGACACTCTGACGAGCCTTTACCGTTGAGGCCCGCTACTATACCATAACCTTCCACTGATATTTCAGAGGGGGAATAGATCTCTCCAAGTGCGCCTATTGTCTTGTTGAGGTCGATATCTTCAGTTATCGATTTAGTAAGTTGAGAATCAACCTCTTTTTTATCCCCACAGCCGGTTAAAATAAGTGCCGCTGACAGAGAGATAAACAATAATTTCTTAAAATGCATATTCTATATCCTTAATATACACAAACTTATTAGAGTAAATTACTTAGTGGTCAAATAGTAACATCAAATTTTAACAAGTCAAGCGGAATATTGACCGTAAAATACCCGTATTTACAACCCATCCACGGCAGGTTTTGCAATGACCCATAACGCCGTAAAAACAGGATGCAAATTTTTGTCTCCACAACCCTGTCGTAGGGAACGCTGTCCCCAGCGTTCCGCTCTTGCAAAACAATATTTTATGTTCTCTTGCCGTCTCTATCAGCGTCTACAATGCCGTTTTTTAACCGCAAGAACGCAATAAATGCTCAAAATACGGCTTTGACAACAAAATTACACAAAAACACACATCTTTTTTTGACAGGATGACAGGATTTACCGGTTTTTTACATCTGATACGGTGTAATCAGAGGTTTGCAGATGAGTTTAATTAAGTTATCTTTCATAGATTAGCGATTAATGGTAAGAAAGGTGGAAAAAATCAATCGTTTTATGGACATTCTATATACTGAAATGTATAATCCGATTTGTTTTTATTATATTTTTGTGTTGTTTAGGTTTGTAAGATGCTAAGAGAGTACAAAGAATACATAATAAGTGGAAATAAAGTTGGCAGTAATAAGGCAGCTTCTTATATTAAGGCTTTGGAATATATTGGTCCTATACTCAAGCAGAGTAATAGTGTTTACTCAAAATTTGATAGCATCTGGGAAGTTGTTGATGTTGAATTTGTCTCTGACTTGTATAAATATATTCTTGAGCAGCAAAAACTTGGTCATAGCGGTATCTTTCAAAATGGGTTTCCTAAAAGTTATTGGAAAGGCGGATTCTATTCTGCAGCCATAAAAAGCTATCTGGAGTTTTTGATTATAATGCAGTATGAATCAGAATTATGGCCTTTTGTTGATCAGATCAAGGATGCCAAGAAATTAGGTAGTGTACTCAATCAGAAAGAGATTAAACATATTGAGAAATTAGCTGATGAAACGACCGAATTCTCCGGTTTAGAAGGTAAGAGTTGTTTGGCGTTGGTAAAGAAGAGAATTAATCAAGATTTTTTCCGAAAGATGGTACTTAAGAATTTTTCATCACGATGTTGTATTACAGGGTTAAATATCCCAGAAGTTTTGAGAGCAAGCCATATAATACCTTGGTCTAAAGATAAGGAGAACCGGTTAAATCCTGAGAACGGACTGTGTTTATCCGCTACATATGATGCCGCTTTCGATAGATACTTGATTTCATTTGACGACAAATATCGATTAGTTCTTGGTAAGACAATAAAAGACAATGCTACATATGATGCCGTCAAAGAGCATTTTATCGCATTTGAAGGTAAGGAAATGTTAGTGCCGCGTTTCTTTATGCCGGCTAAAGACTTTTTGCAAAAACATTTGGACTCAATATGTTAGAGTTCGTTTTAGGTTAGGACAAGATGTATTATCAAAATAGAGCAGTGTTGTCTTTTTGATTTCTTATTTGTGTTGGCAATTAATAGGAAAGGCCAATAGCCTTAGGGCGAAAAAGGGGATATGCAGCATCTTTATTTGACAGAGAGGATAAATAATATGGGTGATATGCAAAAAAATTATACAAATGATTTCTTGTTATACACGAGTGCTGACGGCAAGATATATGTCAGATGCAGGCTTGAAGATGAGACGATATGGCTCACTCAGGATTTGATTGCAGAGCTATTTGGTGTGCAACGTCCCGCAATCACCAAACATCTGAAAAACATCTTTGAAAGTGGTGAATTGGATGAAAAAGTGGTATGTTCCAAAAAGGAATTAACCACGGCTAATGGAATAATAGCAGGTGAATTGCCGGAATCGACAACTGTTTCCAAAAAGGAAACAGTTCAGCAAGAAGGAAACCGGCATGTTAAGCGAAAACGGAAATATTATAATTTAGATGCAATTATCTCTGTAGATTAGCTTCATCGCCTTGAACCCCCAAAATCAGCAAACCCAGTAATCCTGTCTAAAAAATCGTGTCAGTTTGTGTAGGTCAGTGAATGTCCGTGCAATACATTTCTAACCTTTCATACTCTTTAAGCATTCCAACCACCAACCGATAACTGATTTAATTCCTTTACCGCCTTGAATCAAAAAAACTTCACGTTAAATGTCTTCTTTAATGATAATTGATAACTGTTAACTGAATTACGCCCTTCATGATAAAATATTATTCTCAATTAACTTCGTGCATTTTCGTGTGATTCGTGGTTAAAAAAACCTTATTCAAAGCCTGTAAACCCATAAAACAGCAAGATACTGCCATGAATTTTCGGATTTTTTCAAATCACGTGAGACTTTTTCCTTTTTTACTCTGAAATTGACCAAAAATCGTTGAAAAGTGAGCAAAAAGCGCGCGTTTGGGCGCATTTGAGACCACTTTTGCCTCAATTCAGGTCAAAAAAAGTTATACTATCCTGCTATTTGGGCGAAACTAAGTGTCCAAGTTGCTTGCATTTTCGCACAAAATCGCTCATCTAACATAACTGCATCCGAAAAAAACAAAAAAATCTACGCTCCCCACTACCAACAGTACCGCACCCGCAAGGAAGCGGGCATACAACCACCATAACTTACTATTTATCAACAACTTAATCTAATGACTGATCACTGTTAATTGTTAACTGGTCGCAATTCCTTATCATTGATAACTGTTAACTGCATAACTGATAATTGAATGCTTGCCTATCTTAAAAGCACAAACGCGCAAGTTGTTTTAAGTGTGTAAGAGTCTCTGTTTAATAGGATATCAACTATGTAAGCGATATAGATTGCATGATTCTAATTCACTTTGGTTTATTCTTTGAATATGCGGCTGTATTGTTTATAATTCTGTTGCTTAAATACTTTAAATAACTTGACGCTGCCTGATGAATACAGACCTGGTTAAATCTGTATTTGTTTATATTTTCGGTGGTGTCTAATGTGACAAAATGGAAGGATTATATATATGTCTGAAAGGAAACTTTTTGGTACTGACGGCATAAGATGCAAGGCTAACTGCTATCCGCTTGACCCTCAAACAGTGGTAAAAATCGGTCAGGCCGCCGCCGTAACCGTTGGTAAAGATAAAAAACGCCCTGTTTTCGTTGTCGGCCGCGACAGTCGAATCTCCGGTTCCATCATCGAGTCGGCGCTAGTGGCGGGTTTATGTTCGATGGGAGCCGATGTGAAGCTGCTTGGTGTTGTGCCGACGCCTGCTGTTGCCGTGATAGCGAAGGCTGAAGGTGCTGATGCTGGTGTTGTAATAACCGCTTCACACAACCCCGCGGAAGATAACGGTATTAAATTTTTCTCCGGCAAAGGCGTTAAACTGCCTGACGAGAAAGAGTTAGAGATTGAACAGCTTATATTTGCTGACAATTTTGACAGCGGCTCGCTGGCTCCTGCTGAGCTTGGCAGGGTGCAGGATTGGAGCTTCAAGGGTTATGAGTATGTCGATTTTATCATAAACGCGATTGAAGGAGTGGATCTTTCCGGCTTAAATATCGTGCTGGATTGTGCAAACGGGGCGGCTTGCAATATTGCTCCGGTGGTCTTCGAGAAGCTTGGGGCAAATGTTACGGTTATACACGCAAGCCCTGATGGTGTGAATATCAACGAGAATTGCGGCGCGATGCATCCCGAAAGCCTCGCGGATGAAGTTGCAAGGCTCAAAGCTGATATCGGGCTTGCCTTTGACGGCGATGCCGACAGGCTGATTGTTGTTGACGAGAACGGCAAGATTGTTGACGGCGATACCATTATGTATATCATCGCTCTGGCACATAAAAAAGCAGGTAAGCTGGATAATGACACGCTTGTTGTTACCGATTATTCGAATCTGGCGCTTGATGCCAAGCTCAAGGAGGATGGGATCAACACGGTGCGAGTGGAAAATGGCGACAGGTATGTGATTCAGGAGATGCTCAAGAGCGGGTATGTTGTCGGCGGCGAGAAGAGCGGGCATATTATTCTCGGGCGATACAATACTACCGGTGACGGTGTGCTCAGTGCGGTGTATCTGGCAAATGCGGTCAGGCAGAGCGGGCGAAAGATATCGCAGCTCTCAGAAGAGCTTGTGTTCTTTCCGCAGGTGCTTGAGGCTGTTGAGGTTGGGCAAAAGACGCCGTTCGATGAGATTCCGGGGTACTGCGATCTCAAGGCCGAGATAGAAGGGGAGCTTGGCGACCAAGGGCGGCTGTTCGTTCGCTATTCGGGTACGCAGAATGTGTGCAGGATAATGCTTGAGGGCAAGGATCAGAAGCAGATAACCGATTTCAAAGACCGCGTAGTCGAGGTTTTTGAGGCGAATGTTTGATTGTATGTGTTGATTTTGTGGGAGTTTTAGAATCATGAATCTGATATATGTAGCTAATGGTGATGTTGTTGAGGCGTATCCGCATACCGTTAACAAACCTCTTTCGCTTACGAAAATACTTGGCGGTACGGCTATTGAGCATAATCTGACGCAGGCGGCTGGGTTCTGCAAGCGGATAGTTGTAGTCGTGGGGTTTAAGTCGTCTATGATCCGCGGGCTTATAGGCGATAAGTTTGCCGGCAGACGTGTTGAGTATGTCGAGGTTATGCCCGATGCGTGCTATTCGGCTGTTGTCAAGGCGTGTCGGCAGTATTGTGAGGATGAGTTTATTATGCTCGATCACAAAAATCTCTACAGCAGCGTTGATGTTGAGGTGCTTGCGGAAAATCCCGGCAGCAGACTTGTTTGTGACAGTTGTCAGCTTAGCGGGCTTTCGTTTGAGGAGGGGATTGGAGAGCGGATTATTGCTGAAGGGTTTGATTCTGTCGCCGGTTCGCTCAGGAGCGTTGGCGTGAAGGATTATTGTCTGCCGCTGGTCTACCCGTGGCATATACTTGAGGCTAACGTGTTTCTGCTCCGCCGGTTTGATAAATTCGGCGTTCACGGCACGGTTGAGCCAAATGCCACTATCAAGGGCGATGTGTATATCGGCAAAGGCACCGTTATCAAGGATTTCTGCTACATTGAGGGGCCGGCCTTTATTGATGAGGGCTGCACAATCGGCCCGTTTGCCTATATCCGCAAGGATACGGTGATCGGCAAGGGGGTTCAGCTTGGCCGTATGGAGATGTATGATGTGGTGATTATGGATAATTTCACGTCAAAACATAACAGCTATGCGGGGCATTCTGTAATCGGCGAAGGCGGCAACTTCGGAGCCGGAACCATCACCAGCGATTATCGCCACGACGGCGGCAACCATACTACGCTTGTCGGCGGCAAAAAAGTAGATACCGGCCGCCGTAAACTCGGCGCGTTCCTAGGCGATAATGTCAATACCGGCATTGGGACGCTTATCTATCCCGGCAGAAAGATATACCCAGGAGGCTCAACCCTGCCGGGCGAAGTAGTGAAAGCCGACAAGAAATAAAGAGAAGCTTATTCCAACAGGCGGCGGGCTTATGGTTTGCGGCCTGTTGAATTTTTCAGTGATTTTGAGATTGCTTCAGGTGGTTATAAAAATATAAAATGCTTGAAAAAGGCGAGTTTTTCGTTAATATACCCTATCTCAAAATTTAATAATGCGCCTGTAGCTCAATTGGATAGAGCATCGGTCTTCGGAACCGAGGGTTTGGGGTTCGAGTCCCTTCAGGCGTACTGATGAAGAAACCCTGTTTTTGATGTCGAAATCACTGTTTTCAGTATCAAGAGCAGGGTTTTTGTGTTTCATTATTTCCTCTGAAACAGCGTGGGGTGCAAAAATACATCCGTTACCAAGTCTTTGCTTTTTAATGGTTAATTGTTTTAATTTGAGCTGTTTTTTAATACTCAATGCATAATAATTACGTTAGTGTTTTTGCACTCTACGACCATAAATTTACTTTTGCTATTTATCATCCTAGTCTTATAAGAATTATTTGTATCCACTGCAAATCTTTGTACCTTCAACCAAATTCAAATGATACGGGACGCGTTTAAGAATGTTTGATATTACGAAATTTCAAGCTGCTCAAAATGTGTTTCTGTGATTAAGTAAATCTGAATGAGTTTATACCGTATGTAGCTTGATTTATGGTATACCATATACATGATGTATGTTCTGTTTTGAATATTTACTTACTTTTACGCTGTGGATATTTTGAGTTTTAGACTTGTAAATTCTTTTTATATAGGATTTTATGTATAAAGATTTGGCTTGTTTGGTATTTTGTTTTTTAACTTGACATGTTTTTGAGTCTTTATATACTTGGTATACCATTGAAGTTTGTTATGTAAGGCTATTAAATATGATCTTAAAATCTGATGACAAAAAAAATGAAACGACTGTAACTCGTCAGGATTATGCTTACAAAGAGTTGAAGCTGATGATTGCAAATGGGATAATTTCTAAAGAGGAGCGTTTGGTTGAAAGACAGGTGTCTGAAGCGTTAGGCCTTAGCCGCGTTCCTGTCAGGGAAGCTTTGCTGAGGCTAAATGCAGAAGGAGTACTTGTTTCTCTGCCTAAAGGAGGTTTCATGGTAAAGCGATACAGTGATAAGGAAATTGTCGAGCTTTACCAATTGAGAGATGCTGTTGAAAGTTATTCGGCTAAGTTAGCAGCTGAAAAAGACTCCAATGACGACATAAAAGTGTGTATAAATATACATTCAAAACTCGAAAAATTGAGAGGTACAGGATTGAAATATTCAGAATATGACGAGCTTTTCCACCGTTCGATATTAAAAGCTGGTGGTAACGATCGTATGACTGAAATATTTGACATCTTACATTATCAGCATGTTTGTTTTACGGTTAAAGATATAGGTATCAGAAGTGAAACCGGAAGCCTGGATGAAGTTATAGAGAGTCATTCCAAAATATTAGAAGCTATAAAAAGGCATGATGGTGAAGCCGCGGCTGCTGCTATGAGTGAGCACATCAACAAGGCTATGAAGGGTTATCTGAGAAGGAAAGAAGAAAGCAAGCTTCAGAAAGTCTGAAACTGAAATTGTGGAATAATATCCTACTTAGCTTCTGAGCTTTGCCTATAAGCATATCTTGTTAATTTATGATTTTTATTCATATACTATGAAAGGTTAATGATGACAGAATTTAAATATGAACCATCCCTGTATGTTCCGTTCAGAGATAAGGAAGTAGTTGCAAGATGCAGGGCGATCAAAAGAGAAGACATTGCCAAGCATCCTAATCCTAATTACAGAATCCATGTGCTCAAAGATGGTGATATGGCCTGGAACCAGGTTACTGATATATTTCGTCGTATTAAAGAGTCCGGTGATAAAGGGGAAAAGCTTGTAATGATCCTGCCGAATCCCAATCCGCTTTATCGTAAAGTTGCCGCATTGATCAATGCATGCAGGGTCGATTGCAGCAATATTTACGCATTTGCGATGGATGAGTATGCCGATCAGGACGGAAACATTGCTCCTGAGGATTGGCCCTACGGTTTTACATACGCTATGATGAATAACTTTTATTATCAGATAGATGAAGATCTAAGGCCTGCGAAAGATCATTTTGTCGGTTTTAATAACTCTAATCTGAATGATTTTGAGAAAATGATAGCCGATCTTGGCGGAGCCGACATCTGCTATAGCGGCCCCGGCTGGACTGGCCATTTAGCCTTTATTGAGCCTGATGCCCCTGAATTTGATGCACCTCTTGAAGAATGGAAACAGATGGGACCGAGGATCGTAACCCTGAGTCCGTTTACTCTTGCCCAAAATTCGCTTCACGGCATATTTGGTAAAAGCGGGGATCTCTCTGCCGTACCGCCCAAGGCAGCTACTATTGGGCCTAAGCAGGTTATTGAAGCCAAGCAGAGATACGATAATCATGCCTTGAGTATTCACGGCACAAGTACGTCATGGCAAAGAATGATGACGCGACTTGTTCTTCACGGGCCTGTTACTCCTAAGATTCCCGAGTCTATACTTCAGACTTTGGATACCGATGTTTATGTGTCGGAAAATGCTGCCGCAAATATAGAGACTGACTGGGAGAAAGGCTATTAAAATGTCCGATACTCTTAAAGCGGGCGCATCTCAGGTAGATATCAGCCCTAAAGATTCACAATTTTTATATGGCTATCCCCATGTCGAAAGATACAGCACGGGAATACACGACAGAATCCAAAGCTCTTCACTATATCTCAATGATGGTGAGCATGAGGTTCTTTTTATCGCTAATGATATCATTTATCTTACCAAAAAAGTTACCGACGAGGTAAAAGAGATAATAGAAAAGCAAACCGGGATATCGAAGCGTAACATAGTTATAACGGCTACGCATACTCATTCGGGGCCTTCTGTTTCCAAACATCTCAATAATCGTGCCGATAAGGCAGTACCTGAGCCGGATGCCGGCTATGTTTCGTTCCTAAAAGAGATGATAGTTAAATCCGCTGTGAATGCCTGCAAAAGTATTGCCTCGGCTGAGCTGGGTTTCTCCGTTGCCGACAGTACGGGGATAGGCACCAATCGCAGGGATCCTGAAGGCGTTAGTGATCACCAGGTTCCGGTAATGGTTGTTAGAAACTCTCAAACCAAGGAATATATCGCATGTATGTTGGTTTGTTCGATGCATCCCACTGTTCTGCATGAAGACTCGACTCTTGTCAGCGGGGATTTCCCGGGGATGTCTCGTAAATATCTTCAGGAGACTGTTTTTGGGAAAGATTGCCCGGTTCTGCATCATACAGGCCCGGCAGGTAATCAGAGCCCCAGACATATAACAAAAGCAAATACTTTCGAAGAGGCAATACGTTTAGGCGAGATGCTCGGAAGGTCTGTAAAAAGTGCTATTCTGAGCGTAAAATATAAAAGGGATATGAATATTTCACTCAAAAGTAAGGTTTTGGATGATCTGCCGAGAAAGGTTTTTCCTTCAGTAGAATTATCAGAATTGAAACTTGCCAATGCCGTAGATACTTTATCTGAGCTACGCAAAAAAAATGCTTCTAAACAGCAGATAAGAACGGCTGAATGCGATTGGTTCGGTGCAGAAGAAAGTCTCACTTTATCAAAAGCAGCGATTGACGGTTCATTGGAAGAAGCTTATAAAAACCTCTTACCTGTAACAATACACTTGGTAAGTATAGGGAATTATAATTTCGTTTTCTGGCCTGGTGAGATATTTGTGGAATACGCATTGGAAGTTAAAAGCAAATGCCCGAATACTTTTGTAGTTTCGCTTGCAAATCAGCAGCTTCAGGGTTATATAGTTACCCAGGAAGCTTTTGTGCAGGGAGGATACGAAGCATCCAACTCACTTTTCGCATGGCAAACTGGTCAGGTTTTTGTTGATGAAACTTTAGAACTTTTGCAAACTTGCGGTTAACTTTTAAAATATGATATCTTAGTTTTGGATAATTTTTACTAAACGTTTACGGCAGAAATAAAGGACTTATAAAATGTTAAAGATAGGAATGATAGGTTTAAGCGATGGTAACGGTCATCCTTATTCATGGTCGGCGATAGTCAACGGCAAGTATGAACCGCAATTAATGAAAGATTGCGGATTTCCTACTATACCTGCTTATCTTGGGGCGAACTCTCACCTGCTTGGGATTGAAGGTGCGAAGATAACACATTTGTGGACCCAAGATGCATCTGTTTCAAAACATGTCTCTCAAGCCTCATGCATCGATAACGTTGTATCTGATATTAGAGATATGATCGGCGAGGTGGATGCAGTACTTCTTGCCAGAGACGATCCGGAAAATCACAGACAAATGGCAGAGCCGTTCATTGATGCCGATATTCCGATTTTCATTGATAAGCCCCTTGCCTTTTGCAGAGATGATCTTGCTTACTTTTCGCAAAAGGTAGAGCAAGGTAAGTTTGTAATGTCTTGTTCGGCCCTTAGATACTCGGCGGGGAATCAAAGCTTTAGCGATAAGCTTGATAGCATCGGCGAGGTAAAGCTGGCTGTTGCCGTTGGTCCTAAGGATTTGCGAAAATATGCCGTACACTATATTGAAGGAATGATAGCTTTTCTCGGTGATCCGGCCATTGAGTCTGTCCGGCATATAAGTGAAAGCGGTAAAGATGTTATTTATCTGGAACTTGCTAACGGGATGCTTGCCACGGTTCATGTGTTTAAAGGCATCACATCGGGTGAACTGAATATATATGGCGACAAAGGCACACTGAATATCGTTCACGGCGGTGCGTTTATTTCTTTCAGATCACAACTTATTGAGGCGGTCAAGTCGTTCAAAGAAGGCAAACCCAGACTCGATTTCTCAAAGACCTACAATATAATCAATGCATTGGTGGGTGCCAGAGAGAGCCTTGAACAAGGCGGGAAAAAGATAAATCTGTAATAAGTGTTGAAAGCATAACAATGAAATACGATATTAAAAACCTCTTCGATCTTAGAGGCAAGGTTGCCGTGGTAACCGGCGGAGCGGGATGGCTTGGCAGATCAATGAGTGAAGCCTTGGCAGAACTGGGGGCTGTGGTGATAATCATTGACAAAAGTCGCGATGCTGTAGATTCGGCCCTTGCTGAATTTGAGAAGTCAAAAGCTGAGGTTTATGGTGTTATAGCTGATACGATAAGTGATGAAACAGAAATACGTAAGATTATAGATGATGTTTATGACAGGCATAAGAGGCTTGATATACTTGTGAACTGTGCGGTGAAGACATCAGCTGATCTTATTGATAAAGTCGGCTATAAGCATTTTGCCGAAAATAGCAAAAATTCGGCATCCTATGTTGTATTGTCTCAGCAGGCGGCCAAATACATGCGAAAAAATGAATCGGGTGGTTCGATCATTAATATAGCCAGTATGTACGGCACAGTTACCGGCTATCCGGATGTTTATGAGGGATTGACGCCGCCTAACCCTATAACATATCAGGCGGATAAGGCCGCAGTTATTCAGATAACAAAGCATATGGCGGTTTATTATGCCAAAGATGGCATAAGAGTTAATTCTATAAGCCCCGGTCCGTTTCCTAATTCGAGTAAAAAATTCTATGCGGAAAATCCGAAGACAAAAGAGTTTTTAAAAAGACTTGAACAGAGAGTGCCTATGAAACGCTATGGCAAGCCCTATGAGATCAAAGGCGCTGTTGCACTGCTGGCGAGCCAGGCGTCAAGCTTTATGACCGGCCAGAATATACATGTCGATGGCGGCTGGACAATATGGTAAATATGAACAAGATTTTTTAATAAAGGGTTTGATATGAATGTTAAGCAACTTTTAAGTCTTAAAGATAAAGTTATACTCGTTACCGGGGGAGCCGGTAATTATGGCAAATGTATTGTTGAAGGCCTCGGGGAAGCTGAGGGCACGGTAATAACGGCCTCAAGAAATCTTGATGCCGGAGAAGCCTTTGCGGCACAGTGCAGAGAAAGAGGACTGGATGTGCATGCTATGAAGCTTGACCAGGCAGATCATGAATCTGTCTTAAAGCTGAAGGAAGATATAGTTTCGCAGTTTTCGGGTCTTGACGTACTGGTGAACAATGCTGTGGCAAGGCCGGCAAAAGGTTACGGTGCTTCTCTGGACTCACTTCAGGAATCGCTTGCAGTCAATGGTGTAGGCGTCATGGACCTGACTCGTGAGATGGTTGAGATTATTGGAAAACGCGGCTCGGGGGTTATTGTCAATATTGCGTCCATGATGGGTATGTTCGGTCCTGATCTTTCCAATTATGAAGGGACCGATATGGGGGACCCTTGCCCGGATTATGCTTTCCATCGCGGGGGAATGATAAACTATACCCGCTATCTGGCAAGGGTACTTGCTGATAAGAATATTCGCGCTAACTGCATCAGCCCCGGCGGACTTTTCAATCATCAAAATCCGATTTTTGTGGATAATTACTCAAGGAAAGTCCCCGCAGGCAGAATGGCCAATAATGATGATATAAAAGGGCTGGCGGTGCTGCTTGCCTCAGATGCTTCAGCTTATATAAACGGCGAAAATATACTGATGGACGGGGGGATGCATTGTTGATCAAATAAGTATCCGGTCGTAAATTTGTATCATATTTTAAGAGAAGGTTAAAAATTAAAGTGATTGCTAAAAAAATTATTGAAGAGGCCATGTTTGGGGCTATTGTACGTGCCGCAACAATGCTTCCGCCGGACGTTAAGAAAACTCTTGAGGAAATTAAAGTGCAGGAGAGTGATCCTATCGCAATTGAGCATCTGCGTTTGAGCAGCGAGAATTTTCAAATGGCCGAAGAAGGTAAGGGGTTGCTTTGCGGCGATACGGGCTTTCCTCTATTTTTCGTAAAGATAGGCAAAAAAGTTGAACTGGAAGGCGGTTTTTCTGCTATCTATGAAATCGCTTCAGTGGCGACTCGTAATGCGACAAAGCAGGCATATCTAAGACCTACAATGGTGGATCCTATTACACGTGACAATCCCGGCGATAATGTTGGACCGGGAATGCCAAGGGTGGAAATAGAGTTTTCGGACGATATTGAAGGCATTGAGATAATTGGGGCCCCAAAAGGAGGCGGTTCTGAAATATTCGGTACTTTTTATAGAATGCTGTTCCCTTCCGACGGATTGGCCGGTGTATGCAAGTTTATACTTGACAGTATTAAAGAGGGTTGTTACTCGGGCAAAATATGTCCGCCGGCTATAGTTGGTGTGGGTATAGGCGGGACAGCCGATGTCTGCATGAAATTAGCTAAACATGCTGCGTTGCTAAGGCCGCTGGGCAGATTCAGCAATGATCCTGAGATCGAAAAGCTTGAAAGAAAACTGCTTGAAGCCACTAAAGGCTTCGGTCTTGGGCCGATGGGCGCTCGCGGGATTAATTCGGTTATGGGTCTCCACATTGAGACAGCCCTGACTCATACCGCGGCACTTCCGGTTGCCGTAAACGCTCAATGCATAGTGGGAAGACGCTGGAAGGCAATGATAAGTACTGATGGGAAGATAACATATACAGGAGAGATGGGATGATTGAAAATTCAAATGAGATCAAGAAGTTAAAGCTTCCTTTGACCGAATCGGATGCAAGGTCTCTCCGGCTTGGTGATATCGTAACCCTTTCAGGATTGCTTTTTACCGGAAGAAGCCGCTTTCATATCAGAGCGATTGAAAATAATATTCTTCCACCTATAGATTTTGATCAAATTAACTGTTTTTTTCACGTAGGGCCTGTTATGAAGCAGGAGGGCGGCGGTTGGCAGCCGGTGAGTATCGAACCCACATCAAGTATTCGTTTTGAGAGATATTCCGGAGACGTTGTCCGTAAGCTGAACCTACGTGTTTTGATCGGCAAAACTACAATGGGCCCCGATACCGCATCTGCACTGAAAGAGATAGGCGGGGTACATTTGACTAAAATAGGCATTTGCGGAAACATATTGAAAGATAAGATAGTTAAAGTTCATAATGTTTATTTTCTTGATGAGCTTGGCAAAACTGAGGCTACCTGGATTTTTGAAGTCAAGGATTTTGGGCCGTTTTTTGTAGATATTGATTCCAGTGGCAATAATTATTTTGAGCAAATTAATGGGGAAACAGAATCAAAAATGCCGGGCATTTATGCGAAGTTAGGAATAAATGAAGATTATGATTATACGAAGGTAACTCCATGAATATAACATTTGTATCGCCGTGCGGTATGTTGGGATACGGTTATCCGCTTGCAAGTCTTGAAGCGGCGATGAAATATAAACCTGATTTTATAGGAGTCGACTGCGGCAGTACCGATCCGGGACCTTATTATCTTGGAACCGGTAAAAGTTTTGTACATCCCACTCAATTGAAACGTGATCTTTCGCCATTATTGCTGGCCTCAAAGAAAGCCGGCATACCTCTGATAATCGGTACCGCGGGTGGATCGGGGTCGAAAAAAAACGTTGAGTTTTTTATGAACATACTTCAAGAGGCGGTACGGGAACAGAAATTATCTTTTAAAGTGGCGGTGATCGATTCAGAAATTGACAAATCTATAGTTAACGAAGCTTTAAAACAAGGGCGAATATCTCCTTGTGGATTTTCCCATGAGCTTTCCCGTGATGATATAGAGGATGCCGATTGTATAGTCGCTCAGATGGGAACAGAGCCTATAGCGCAAGCTCTTCGTGGTGGAGCGGAAATTATAATTGCAGGCAGATGTTGTGATACCGCAATATTTGCGGCTATGCCTATAATGAAAGGTTTTGATCCGGGACTGGCTTTGCATGCTGCGAAAATTGCTGAATGCGGTACGTTATGTGCTGTGCCGGCAGGTGCTAATGATACGCTTGTTTGCATGATAGAGTCCGAAAGTTTCAGCGTAGTACCGGCTAATGCCGAAAAAATATGTACCCCTCAAACTGTTGCCGCTCACTCTCTTTACGAGCAGCCTGATCCTAACTGTTTTTATGAGCCGGAAGGAAAGATAGATCTCTCCGATTGTGAATTTTCTTCTGATGGTGAAAGAGCGGTAGAAGTGAGAGGGACAAAACTTATACCACCTGAAAAAAATACAATAAAACTCGAGGGAACAAGGCTGTGCGGCTACAGGTCGATAACTATTGCCGGAATTCGTGACCAAAGATGTATCGAAAACATTGATGTTATAGAGAAGAGTGTCAGGGAGGCAGTTAAACAGAATCTTTCGAGCAAGATAAGTCCTGATGACTATTCGTTGAGATTTTTACGATACGGTATGGATGGTGTAATGGGTAGACTGGAAGCTTCGGAAGAAAAGCCTTACGAAGTGGGTTTGTTGATAGAGGCGGTTGCTCCTTCTCAGGCACAAGCCGATATGGTCATAGGTCTTGCCAGAGCCACCTGCCTTCACCAGCACTTCAGCGGGAGAAAGACAACGGCAGGCAATCTTGCTTTTCCTTTTTCACCCTCCGATATAAGCTGTGGTCAGGTATGGGAATTTTCAGTTTATCATTTGATGGAAATTGATGATGAAAAATCTTTATTTCCGATTACAATACAGGAGATAAATTAATGAGATTGTACGATTTGGCAGATATTATCAGGAGTAAGAATGCAGGTCCATTTACCTTGGCGATTGATCTGCTTTTTAAGGACCCTGATATATTCAGTAAAGTGGTCGACAGCAAAGTACTTAGCCCCGAGCTTATTTCAAAGCTTTACAATGTTGATTCAGGGAAAGTTCTAATTACGCCTTTTGAAACTGTAAGAGCAATTAAGGTGACGTTGCCGCGACCTTCGGGCGTTTCTGCAGGTGCGCCGGGAGATACAGATGTCTACGGCAGTTCACAGCATTATCCGCTTGCGGACGTGAAAATATTTGATTGATGAGCCGGAAAATGGATATAAATACAAGTTTTTTAAGTAAAAAAAATAACATCTGTGAAATGACAGATCTTACTGCTTTGGCTATACCAAAAGGCATTAAGGTGCATGTGATAGCCCCTCACAGCGACGATTTCGATATAAATGCTGTAACATTGAAGCACTTTGAGCAGAACGGGGCGGTGATTAAGCTTGAAGTTTTATCGCTTGATAATGGGGTAGAGCCTGATTTTGAGCCACAAACACCACAGTCTCATATTCGAAAAAGAGAGCAACTGGAAAGCCTTGCTTTTTTTGGGTTTGATATGAAAATGGTCAATTTTGTTGATACGGTATGCGACCATACTGGACAAAGCGGATATCATGAAGAAAATATCCGTATTCTTGAGGATATGGTTCGAGGCTATGACCCTGATATTATTATTACGCCTCATCCCAATGATACTAATTCGGCGCATAAGAATGTAGCCGGCATGCTTTATTCAATCTCTGTATCTAAAAATATCATAATTATGCATAATCTCGACCCTAAAACTGTAAGTTTTAGGCCTGATATGTACATGCCTTTTGATCGAAATCAAGCTTTATGGAAGGCGGAAATGCTTAGATTCCATCGCTCACAGCATAGCCGAAATTTAAATACGAGAGGATACGGTTTTGATCAAAGACTACTGGAGTTAAGCAGGCATGCTGCATTAGAATACAAATTGGATTGTGATTATGCTGAGCTTTTTGAAATGAGAGAGCTGAAATCATAAAAATTGAAAAATAATTAACTAAATAGAATAATTAATCTTGACAAAAATATTACAAAATGATACATCGCTAACAATGTTTACACTGTTGATTATGTTTTTTCTCTGGCGGTGTTAAGAAGATTCAGGTCGGTAGGATACGTAACATCTGCCGGCGTGCAGGTTGCATCAATCAGAAGCATCGCCGTGATGGTCAGGTTTATCATCTTCAGATGAATTATCCTAATCAATATCGTTTTGAGCCGAGCGCAATGCGACCACTCTTGGCAGGGTTGCCGGTGTTGCTACCCTTAAAGTTCTCGGCATATCGCTGTTCTATCATTTCCCAAGGCATGTTTTTCGAGAGAATAACCCAACGATTATCATTTCGTAACTTGCTGCCGAAGGGCAGATGAAAATTTTCAAACTGTCATGTGTACTCTTTGCGATATATTAGCTAACTCCAAGTGCAAGCATTTTGACATATTTACAATAAAACCCATTCACTTCATGCTAATATGATGAGTTGTATATACCTGCCAATAAAGAACTTGTGTGTTATTTAGTAAGCCCTATTATAACAAATATTAAGTCTCCGAGTATCTGGCTTTCATAGTTCCTTAAATTGAATAGTTTTACTATTCCCAACCCTTATTGAATCCACGATGACCAGGAATGACCTCCAATTCTTTTCTTAGTTCAAGACATTCTTTTTCCCACTGCCTGGTTTTCTTTCGCAGTTCTGAAATTTCGAGGGATTCCGCTTTGCAATTTGTGTTAATTATATTTTTTAGTTCTTTCGGATCTGTTTTTAAATTGTATGCTTCATCGCCATAGTCAGGGTCATTAGTGTAAGAGAAATGTTTATTCCGAACTCCTTGCAGCAAACTAGGATGCCTGTAAGATTCCAAATGCCCTCCATTGCGAGAAGAGTTTTTAAGAAAACCATGATAGTTGCCAACTTGTGCGAACAGGTAATCGTGCAAAGCTTCAGTTTTGTTTCTGCCTATCCATTCTATGAGGTCTTTACCCTGAGTATATTCTGGGATTTCAATACCGGCCATTTTCAGTATCGTGGGAAACAAATCTGTAAGGTCCACTAATTCTCTGTTCTTAGTTCCAGCTGGCCAACTAACATGTTTAGGCGAACGTATAATTAGAGGCACATGCAATAAGCACTCATAAAGAGATTCGCTTTTATGAAACAGCCCCTTTTCTCCAGTATAATCTCCATGATCGGAGCTAACTATAATCCAGGTATTATCCAGCATATTACGGGCATCCAAAGCATCGTATAAACGTTGCATCTCATCATTAGCATAAGCTATCATACCATAATATGTGGCTAACACTTTTCGGCTATCTTCTTCAGAAATATCACCCCACTCTTTTAAGGCTTTCGACTGCCAGGAGGGACGATTCTCTGGACAACCTTTTTGCGGAAGGGGCAGGTCTTTGCTGTCTAAAAGAGCACTATACTCATTATGGGTAAGGTACGGAGGATGGGGCTCAAAATATGGAACATGTAGAAAAAAGGGCATATCAGAAGCTATAATATCGTCAAGCATCATTATTGCTCTGTCGGTTACAGCATGGGCATGTCCTGATTCTGCAGGTTCTTTTAATGTTCCATATGAGGGTGCCTTTTTGGAATTACCTTCTGTAAACCAGGTAGAATAGGCCTTTTTTAAGGGGCCTGAGGTATATTCACATACTTGTTGGTGCCAACCCCTGTTTAAGTCTCGACCGTATTCATAATGTCCAACTACAGCTGTATAGTAACCATTATTAGCCAGAATTTCCGGTAACTGTGGCAAATTAAGAGGAGCGCGATTTTGATGGCAGGTTGACTGGTGAACCAGAGGATGGACCCCTGTGAATACCGATGTGCGGGAAGGCGTACAAATTGAACTTGGAGCATATGCTTCTGTAAATGCTACTCCTGAAGATGCTATTTTGTCCATAAAATCACATTTTGCATGCGGATTGCCGTATACACTACATGCAGAAGCTTTTTGTTGATCAGTCATCAAATACAGAATATTAGGTTTTTTACTCATTATAATTCCCGCGGATTATACTTCGTTATTGTGAACTTATTTTTTGTCATCTTGGAAGAAACAATCATGCTTCAACTTCCTGAATGTCAACACTGTCAACAATGTTAACAATGTTGTAATTTGAAGTCAAGCATAATTTATAGGGAATTACTCGTTTTTTGTTGAATAAAAAACTATGAAACCAGTTTGAAGAGACAGTGCCAAAAGACGAAAGATAGCAATAATAGCAGTGGCAAGGCATATATTAATAAGATGCTGGGCTATATTGCAGGATAATCCTAAATTTCGCAGTTGGATGGGTGAAAAGTGCTTGCGAATTGATGTAAGTTGTCTTAATGTCTCATCCAAATGATACTAATTAGGCGTATAAGAATGTGGCCGGCATGCTCTATTCAATCTCTGTAGCTAAAAATATCATAATTATGCATAATCTTGACCCTAAAACTGTAAATTTTAAGCCTGATATGTACATGCCTTTTGATCGAAATCAAGCTTTATGGAAGGCGGAAATGCTTAGATTCCATCGCTCACAGCATAGCCGAAATTTTAATACGAGAGGATACGGTTTTGATCAAAGACTACTGGAGTTAAGCAGGCAGGCTGCATTAGAATACAAATTGGATTGTGATTATGCTGAGCTTTTTGAAATGAGAGAGCTGAAATCATAAAAATTGAAAAATAATTAACTAAATAGAATAATTAATCTTGACAAAAATACTTCAAAACACTACATTGTTAACAATGTTGACGCTGTTGATGATATTTTTTAATTAGGGTCGGTTATGTTTGTAACAAGCCAGCAAAAAGCTTATACCAAAATCAAGTCTATGATTCTTGAAGGTGAATTTAGTTCGGGTGAAAGAATTCCTGAGACTAAGGTTGCCAAACTGATAGGTATGAAGCGTGGTCCGGTCAGAGAATCTCTGATTAAATTGGAGTCTGACGGTTTACTTGTCAGTGAACCGCATTTCGGTTTTGCAACTAAAACCTATACATTGCAAGAAACTCAGGAATTATATGAACTTCGAGAGGTAGTTGAGGGAGGAGCTGCTTATCTGGCAGCTAAAAACGCTAATAATACCGATATAGACAGGCTTATTGAAGCACATGAGGTATTCAAAGCCAAGATCGATACGAATGATGAATTACGTAAAAACGGAAAAGAATTGTCTCCTGATCAGTATAGCAATTCTCTTCAGGACGAAGCCTTTCACAGGGCAATACTGAAGGCTTCCAAAAACTCTCGGTTTTCGAATGTTTTCAGAAATATAAGCGATGAGCATATCTGTTTGACGTTGCATTTTGAAGGCAAGCAGTTCTATAAGGGGCTTTATGATTACGAGTCTTATGAACATCACGATATTATTCTAAAAGCAATAATAGAGCGTAATAGTGCCAAAGCGGAGGCAGAGGTAAGATGTCATGTTCGAAGGGCTCGAGAGGGTATTTTGAAACTTTTTGATAATAAAGAAGGCTTCTATTTTGCTTAATTTTGTTATAATCTAAAATATTGAAAGGCAGGTTAATGTTCATTTCACTTAAAAAGAGAGGCAATGCCTTTACTCTGATCGAATTGTTGGTTGTTATTTCCATAATAGCGATTTTAATGGCAATAATGATGCCGGCTTTGCGTAAAGTCAGGGAACAGGGTAAAACAGTTGTTTGCGCATCGCACCTTAGAGGGCTTGGCCAGGGGTTTGCTTTATACGCATTGGATAACGACGGATATATCTCACCTATAAATACGATTAACGGCAAAGCTATAAATCGTCAAAACTTCCCGGGGATGACAAACTCAAAGGCAGGTGAGTCTTTTGATTATCGCCGTTTGATACTTCCGCTCCTGATGGATATCGATGTGAACAGTGCGGCTGACGCATATTGGAAAATGGGAGAAATAGCGTTTGAAAAATACGGTTGCCCGACTACTCTTGGAAAAAGAACTACCACCCTTGACGGATCGCAAGGCGGATCTCACGCTTTTTGGGTAACCTACGGACAGAATGCCAATACCGCCGGCTGGAAAGAAATAACACTTAAAAAACCTTCAAGTACGGTTCTTCTTACTGATGTAGCCCCTAACTCTAACGGAGTGGTTGGGTATGCGATAGGTATACAGTCTGAAATTGCATGGAATACTGAGACCCCGGACAGAATTGGCCGTTGGCACGGTAAAAAGACTCTTGACGATGAAAGAGCCAGAGAATTGCATCCAGAAGGTATAATGTCAATGGAATGCAACAAACAGTTCAATACATATAAGCATGACGGCAGTGTTTCTTTATTGTCCGACGAATACGAGCAGTTATGGCGTCGTGATGGAAGAATAATATCTCGCCTGCAAGACTGAGATATTTTTTTTTCTTACAGATAATTGTTAACAGTGTTGACTTTGTTTCGGATGGCTCAGTGAATAGAATAATAAACATTTTAATATTGATTATGGTCGCTGTTTGCGCAGTTCGGGCAGATTTTGATAATAATAATTTGTGCGACATTTTTGCGGCAGTGAATTCTGATTCTTTTACGCTTTTGCAAAGGTATGAAAGCAGCGGCTGTTTGAGTGAAGTTTTGCTGAAAAACAGTGAGTCTCTCGGCGATATATCTGTGATTGCTTGCGGAGATATAGATAATGATTCTTTTGCTGAAATTATTGTAGGATTCTCCGGGAGCAGTACATGCAGTTGGTATGAATATTCAATCGATACACAGTCTATAGTGTCAGGTGGTTCATTTGATCTTATTGATGAGCCTGCTGATATTTCAATAGGTAATTTTGATGGCGATTCTGATAAAGATATTATAGTCGTTACTGCAAGTTCCGCTTGTTTCTGGTATGAGTACCAGACCGGCAGCGTGGTAATGAGAAGTAATCTTAAAAAGGGTGCCAAGGCCGCTGCCATGGGCGATCTCAACGAAAACGGCATCTCAGACATATTGATAACATACAGTACAGGTTTATTTCTCGTAGAATCTACCGGTGATAACAGCTGGGCGGCGTTGCCGGGTTGTTCATGGTCATGGGGGGCTACTACTTCGAATATCAAATCTATCATATCCGGCGATATCGATGGTGATGGTAAGACGGTTGATTTTGCATACATCTATCCAAAAGATTCAACAGATACAGGTGAGCTGATCTGGCGGAGTCTCTCAGTTACTGAGGTGGGTTCTGATATATATTGGCGGGCTACTTTTGCAGAATATAAGGATTTTGAGTCTATAAGGATGGCTGATGTAGATGGCGATGATATAAATGAGATAGTCGCCGTTCGCAGCAATGGAGAGGTTGTTTTTATATCCGCAGTAGAAGGGGGAAAGCTGAAGGAAAAAGCTTTCAGCCATAATATGGCAAACGTTAAAGGCGGACACTCTATTGCCGTTTGCGGGGACAGTTCGATATCCGGGATGGAGCCTCAGGGAGGCAGAAAAGATTTTGTAGTGGTTGGCGGTCAACACTTAGCCGGATGGTTTCAGTCCGGCTCACAAGCAGGGGAATGTGACTATTTAGGTAGGATTGCATCAAATGTATCCGTTGCAACTTTGGGTGATTTTGATAATGATGACAAACTCGACCTTTTTACCGGTAAGATAGGAGAAGAAGGTACATGGTACGAATTAAGTGGTGTTTTTCAGAAATTTATGCCGGTTTTAAGTATTGGCAGCGGAACTGTGCCTAACGGGCTTGCGGTGGGCGATTTTGATGGTGATGGTAAAGGTGACCTGTTCAATTGCGTGAGCTGGGGAAATTGTTACTGGTACAGGCAGGCTGGGGACAACTCCAAAGAAACAGTCAAGACCATAACTAATGATGGGGCTATCGCTTGCTGTCTTGGAGATATTGATAATGATTCTTACGGCGACCTGTTGATATCAACCGCTTCAGGATTGAGGTGGTATGAAGCTACAGGAGAGGCCGGAGAGCAGATATACAGAATGACAATTCCCGATCTTACTAATGCTCGGGCAATGGCTATAGGTGAGATCGACGGTGATATGTACAAAGATATATTTGTGGTTAAAGATAACGGTGAGGTTGCCTGGCTTGAGGCCTCTTTTGATAATCAGTGCCCCCAAATAGTTTCAGAATCTCTTGCCTCCAATGCTGCTTCCGTTGCGGTAGGCGATTTTGACGGGAACAGTGGAAATGAGTTACTGGTTGCTGTTGAAAATGAGCCGTTAAAATGGTACAGATCATTAGCAAATAATCAGATCACGGAGGTTTCCGCAGAAGCGTTCGGTTTGGATGCTGAATCTCTGGCTGTCAATAATTCATCTTTGGATTTTTCTTTTGAATGTGACCCGATGTCAAGTGATCTTGATTTTGATTGTTATGTAGATTTTGATGACCTTGAATTGTTTTCTCAAAGATGGCTTGAAACATATCAGGAACTTGGACTTTACGATCTATCCTTTTTTGGAGATATTGCCAGCAACTGGTATGACTGCAACGACCCGCAGAATATAGAATGTGTGCTTAAGGAAAAAAAACAGGCATTTATTCATATGGATTATGCCGATGAAGTTTATTGGGCGTCAAATTTGGGTTACTCCACCTACAGGGAAGCTGAGATAGCTGAATTTTTCAGAAGATGTTCCCTTAAAGGTATTGACGGTGTGTTCTGGAGGGTTACCGCCGGGGGCAAAGTACTGCACTGGAGTGATGTTTGCAGCGTCTTTCCGGAGAGAATATCGCCGGAGTTTCTCAGCGATCAAGACCTTGAGCTTGCGGATATAATGTCTGAGATTGATCCGTTGGCCTTGGCCGTACAATATGCCCATCTAAACGGGGTCAAGCTTTATGTTTGGCTGAGAGTAAGCGATGAGGCGGGAACAGATACTGATAACCCGTATGCAAGAGCAACAGATATTATTTTAGATCATCCCGAGTACGCCTTGCTTGACAAACAGGGAAATCCTATGATCGGCACGGTATGTTACAATGAAGTGGCGGTACGAGAAGCCAAGCTTGCCCATATATCCGAGTTGGTCAGCAATTATGATCTTGATGGTGTTCTGTTATGTACCAGGACTCACGCTTTCTATCACAACGAAGACTCTGGTTATCAATATGGTTATAATCCTCCTGTTGTAGCTGAATACTACAAGCGTTATGGCGTTGATATCTTAACTGAGGAATTTGATTATGATAAATGGCTGGAGATACGGGCCGGGGGAATGAGTGATTTTGTTCAAGAGGCCTCTAATATTGTACATAATGCAGGTATGAAGCTTTGGTTCGGGATTAAAAGTGCCTCTAACGAAAAGAGGGGATGGCCTTATGGAGAGGCGATTCAGCCTTGGAAAAGCTGGTTGGCCAACGATTTGATAGATGGCGTTGTGGCAGGTCATTATTATACACCGGCGGAAATGATCGAAAATCAAACCTTGAGTTTTCAGCAGGCAGCTGATCCGGATCAAACTATAATCTTTCTGATACAGTTATACGATTTTGATACGAGCTTTACTACACCGTTATCGGATATTGAAACTCTTATTCAAACAATTTCGACATCAGGCTCAACGGGTGGATCTTTTTATGAAGCTTTGCAGCTCGAAGACAATATGGACTCTTACTGGGAGCCTATATATCAGAATGTCGACAGATACTGGCATTTGAATTTTAACAAATAAATCGCGTTTTTTATTATTTATTTTTGGAGATTAAATTATGGACAAGATTTGTAGCAAGTTAGTGCTTCTTATGATGGTTGTGGCTTTGCAATTATCCTTGACAGCACAAGAATCACAAGCCGGGACCGATGCTGAAATATTCATCGCCGGTTCTGATGGCGGATACTGGTACAGGGCTGATTCCCTGGGTAATGATATGGCTCTGGTTGAAAAATTTCAGGATGGCCCTTTGGACGGTGGGGCAAATGCTGTTGATGCGGGATATTTTGATACTGATAACAGCATAGATGTTATCATTGCAGAAGAAAAGCCTGCTGATGGATATCGTGCCCCAAACAGATGGTATAAGAGCAAGGATGGTATAATTGAAGCTTATTATTCTCCTTCAAGTACTGTTTATGAAGTTGCCAAGATTGGTGCCTATGCAGGTAAAAGCAGATTGTTTGCTGGAGAATTTTTCAATAATGGAAAAACTCAACTTATGACATCTTTATATTGGAATGGTACAGCCGGCTGTTATCAACTGGAAGGCGGTGATGATATCGCTACCAGCCTTGGTGATAAAATATGGAGTGTAAAAGCTGGATGCTCAGTTCAGGTTGGCTCTTCAACCGGTCTCTTTGTATGTAAGAGCAATAATTTCGAACTCTATATGCCGAATACGACAAACGATGGTGTTTCTTTCAAAAACAGGCAGACGTTGCCTACCGGAACAAACGGTGTTGATATTACAGCCGGCGACTTTGACGGCGATTCGGAAGTTGATGTATTCATTGCTCTGGATAATGGAACCGTTGTCTGGTATGAGATGGGTTCGGCTTACTGGAGTGCTCCTCTGGCGGTTCAGGTTGGTTCGGCTTTTGGTGCTAATGTTACCAGTGTTGAGCTTTGCGATGTTAACAGTGACGGAACGTCGGAGCTTATGGTTGCAAGCGGCAGCGGCTCATCAACTATAACATGGTACAATCCTGATCAGTCCGGTAATCCAGTTTCGGTTGGTACAACATCACTGAGTTTTGAAGTAAGAGATATGTCTGCTATAGTTTCAAAAGATGTTTTTGATCCTATCGGTACTCCTTCGTATGATCCCGCCGGTGTTTCTGATGTCTTTTCACTGAGCCCTAATGGTAATCTTTACTGGTATCAGGGCTTTACCAACAGCGACCAACTATCGTGGGCAGGTACTATAGCTGATGATGTTTTAGATTTTGCTTATGGTGATTTGGATAACGATGGTCTTACTGATATTGTTTATTCTACAAAGACGACAACCAAAACTCTTCATCGCTGCGAATATGATTCTACCACGAATTCATTTGCTTTCAAAAATGTGTATCCTTTCGGAACAGGTGGACCTAAGGTGTTTATCGGTAATCTCTACGGCGGAGACCGGGATAATCTTTTTGTTCTTTTAACTAACGGACAAACCTATTGGTATAAAGCAGATGATGCTGATGCAATTGATATGCAGCCGGTACAGGCCGATCCATTGACATGGAGCGCTACCGAAAGTATAGCAGTCGGTTATTACGACAAATATTCTCTTTCAACGGATCCGGATATTATTGTAGCACGTTCAACGGGCCTTCAGTGGTATGAATATGCCAACCCGATTTACACTGTCGGCAGTGCCTGGTGGCCAAGCCTTTCAGGTATCCAGTCTATGTGTATGGGTGATTTTGACGGTAACGATGAAACTGATTTGCTGTATGTTAATACCCAGGTAATTGACAGCAACAGTATCGATGGTGTACTTTCGTGGTCCGAATCTGACGGTTATAATTTCCCTCCTACCTGGACTGATCGCGTAAGATGGGAAGAGAACTTTATCAGTGTCGGTATGGGTGATATTGATGGAGACGGCAAGAGTGAGGTTGCCGCGGTCAAATCAGACTACACAACAAGTTTCTTTACCTATATGAGAGATCCATGGGTTGACGGCGAGGGAAATACTCGCGGCAAGAAGATGGGTATAAAGAACTTTGGTCAGATGGATTCTTCATCTGTTAAGATATTGATCAAGTCAGCTCCTGTACCTTGCAGTAATGCACTTTCAGTTGCTGATATGAATATTGATTGTCAGGTTAATATAATTGACTATTCTGATATTGCCGATTTCTGGAATGCGAGCTGTTATTATGACGAAACCGAGGTTCAGGGAGAACGTATCGATGCCGACCTCGATTACGACTGTACGGTAGGTATTTCTGATCTCTCAATCTTTGTGGGACAATGGCTCAACTGAGTGTCCGGCAAATTAATATTATAATCGATATAAAGTAAATTAACGGCAGGAGTCGTGGTCGTAAGTCACGGCTCCTGTTTTCAGGATGAGTTTTAGGGATATTTAATGACAAGTCAAATCATCGATCCACATTTTGCGACAAGTGATTATGTCGTAATGATAACTTATATTGTTGCTGTTGTTATTTTAGGCGCGGCTTTCTGTATAAAAGAGAAAAACACCGAAGATTATATACTTGGCGGAAGAAGTATGCCGTGGTGGGCAATAACGCTTTCTATCTTTGTTACTCTTTTCAGCGCAATATCATTTGTCGCTGTTCCCGAAGAAGCTTACAAAAACGGGTTGAGATTATGGCTCAATGCATTTATAGGGCCTTGTCTTGTCCCGCTTGCTATGTGGATGTTTCTGGCCTTTTATTACAGTCTTAAATCTTTCACTCCTTACGAGTATATAGAGAAAAGATTTTCACCCAAAATACGGTTGATATGCAGCATTCTCTTTATATTGCAGAAAGGCTTATACCTTGCAATAGTACTGTTTGCTTCTGCAAAAGCTTTTGAAGGAGCAGTTGGATGGAAACCATGGTTTACTATTCTTGTGGTAGGTTTGCTTGGAACTCTGTATACAACTCTTGGCGGAATGAAGGCGGTAGTATGGACCGACGTTGCCCAGTTTTTTGTTCTTGGCGGCGGAATTCTGACCGTGGCATGTTTTCTTGTATTCAAAGTTGATTCGGGTTTTACCGGTATTTTTTCTTACGCGTTTGAAAATGAGCATGGTTTCAATATCGATAAAAGTTTCTTCAGTTTTGATCCGTATGAAAGGAGCTCGATATGGTGGATGCTGTTGCTCGCTTTTGGCGCTACGATGAACTACTATGCGACCGACCAGCTCGTAATACAGAGAATTCTTTCCACTAAAACGTATAAGCAGGCTAAAATGTCTGTTTATGCCAATATACCGGTCTCGCTGTCGGTTGGGGCAATGTTCTGGTTTGTAGGCATAGGCTTGTTTGCCTATTTCAATCAAACAGGCGAAAATCTTGCAGAGAATATCGACCCCTCACAGGTTTTAAGTTATTTCATCACTACTCAGCTTCCTTCTCCGATACCGGGTCTGATAATGGCCGGTTTGCTTGCGGCTATAATGTCGACGGTGGATTCTGGAATAAGCAGCCTTTCGGCGGTGGCGGTTAAGGATATATACGGGCGTTTTATCAAAAAAGATGCAACTGAAGAAAAGCAACTGTCGGTATCAAAATATATGACAGTGGTATGGGGAATATATATGATAGCGGCAGCACTGCTGATAGTGTGGGTCTCCGATAAAGCTGTTTCTACCGTAATGGAGCTTGGTGCTATATGGCAGAGTGTGGGAGGTATTGTCCTCGCCATATATATACTTGGAGTAACAAATTCAAGAATTAAGACCAGGTGGTTATTAGTAAGTGCTGGCGTTTCTTTAGTCTTGCTTCTTATTGGTATTGTTGAATTTTATTACACAAGAGCTGAGGATGAAAGAGTTTCATTTTTAATTGTTGGTAATATTGGGCTTATATCAATGCTTATAATAGGCTATGCGGGTGTTATAGTATCGAAGTATATAACTCATCGTGAGCAACAAGATGCTTATCCAGGTTTAACTTTATGGACAATTGACAGAACTAAAATTAAGTAATAATGACATGTTAAAAGATTTTGCAACAATGAATACTCAAAATTGGTATAGCTTCAAAGAAAAAGGTAAATGCTGCAGTATAGAAACTCCGGATACTCCCCGTCCCTGGCAGAATTATATTTACGGCAGTGACGGTAACTTTCAGTTAGTTATTTCGCAAAGAGCCAAAGGGGACAGCTTTTATTTTAGCAAAGCGGCCAATAATTTTTCCGCCGGACGCAATTACAACCTGCTTGATAAGGAAAGCGGCAGATGCTGGTCGGTTAACGGGGGAGATGCTCCTTTTTCTCCCGAAAAATATAAGTGCAGGCATTTTCCCGGTAAAACCGTTTTTAACGTTTTGAATGACGGTATTGAAACCGAGCTTCTTATCACAGCGGATGTGGATAACGATATTGAAATTAACAGACTGACCATAAAGAATAGCCGTGAGAAAAGGGCCGTTTTTTCTCTTATCGGTTTTAATGAGTGTGTTCTTGAAGGTGTAAAAAACGGCAACCAGATAGACAAGACGACTTTCGATGAAAAAACCGGCGCGGTTTTGGCTCAGAAATGTCATTTTGATACTCCTTCATATAAATATGCGGCTTTTTATGCGGCAGATCGTTACCCTGATTCTTACAGCGGTTCTCTTGAGGCATTATTTGATGCAGACGTGCCGAGATCGAATGCTGATATCTGGAAAAAGGGCAGACTTCCTAATAAAAATGCCCACGCAACTAAGATCGCAATGGCTCTGCAGCATGAGATGATTTTGGAACCCGGTGAGCTTCTGTGCATAAATTACGGCTTAGGACTTGCTGATTCGATGGATGAGGCTGCCCGATTAGCAGAGGATTTTGTCGCCGAAAAAAACTCTCAAGATATAATTCAGCAGAATGAGACTTATTTTGATGAAGTGCTGAATAACGGCCAAATTGAGACGGAAGACAATATCCTTAATTCGATGCTGAATTTCTGGGCAAAGATACAGTTGCATAGACAGGTGTTGACTGCAAGAGGCGCAGTAAGTCATAATTGGCGTAATAACCTGCAGGATGCCTGGGGATGGATGATATTTGATCCGGGATGGGCAAGAAGAAGGCTCTATGAAATGTTTAGCCTTGCCAATGAAGATGGATTTCTAAGAAGAACATCCATGCGTGTTCCAGAATTGTGTGGTTCAAGTGCAAGTCATTATTTAAGCCAAAGACATGGTGATATTGCTACATGGACGGCGCTGCTTGCAGGAAGATATGTGGCGGAAACGGGAGATTTAGATTTCTTCAAAGAAGAAGTTGAATACGCTCAGGGCAAAAAGAAAGCATCGGTTGTTGATTGTCTTATCAATGCTGTTCAATGGCTGCTTGATCATAAGGGTAAACATGGCATGATATTGATGCTTGATGGTGACTGGAGCGATCCCCTTGAGGAAGCAGGTAAAAGGGGGATTGGCGAATCACCGTGGACAACCGTCGCTCTTGTAAACGGGATAAAACATATTGACGGTCTTCTCAGATGCCTCGGTTATGATGAAAAGGCAGATTATTTCAAAGATCAGGCCCAGCAGCTTGCAAAAGCAGTAAATGAGAATGCTTGGGATGGACAGTGGTATATCAGGGGGATAACTGATGATGGTGTCAGGTTTGGGATGAAAGATGATCCTGATGCTAATGTAAGTTTGATGATGCAGGCGTGGCCAATAATAAGCGGTGTAGTTCCCCAAGAGAGGAAAAGCTCCGTTTTAAGGGCGATTGATGAGCATGTTAAGACGGATATCGGACCTATACTTTACGGGCCTCCTTTCCTGAAATGGAGGCCGGAAATCGGTCGTGAAACGGTTAAACAGCCGGGTACCGGAGAGAACGGGTCGGTCTATGTTCATGGAGCCATGATGCTGGCAAATGCAGAAATAGTTGCGGGTCGGGCTGATCAGGCACTGGATATCATTAAGAAGGTACTGCCTTTAAGAGAAGAAAGCTGTGAACATATCACCAGAGATATACCTTTATGGATGCCGAATTTCTACCATGGTCCTCACTCTGACACGCCGGGGCTCTCAAGCGGCATAATAAGTACAGGGGCACCTGCCTGGTTCTTTATCAATGTTTGTGAAGGGTTTTTAGGTATAAAACCTCAGATTGATCATTTATTGATCGACCCATTGTTCCCTTCGTCATGGAAGAATGCTCGTTTTAAGAGACAATGGCGAGGATCTGTTTTTGATTTTCGCTATAGAAGAGATATGAGCGTCTCTGGTTTGTCAGTTTATTTTAATGATAAGAAACTGGAAGATAACCGTATACCTGTTCCTCAAAAAGAGGCTGTATACGATGTTGAAATAGTTATTGGAAAATAATTTTAAGAAAGAAGAATATATTAGTATGAAGATCGGTGCAAGTTATATACCACCTCATCAGCCATGTCATATCGAGTCAGATATGAAGTATATGAAGCAAATTGGTTGCGATCAGGTTCTGTTTGCATTGCAGGAAAACCATTTTCAATGGCTGAACGGTTCGGTGAGGTTCGGACCTCAAATAGCCAAGGATCATGGCTTGTTTACCCGTGCAGTTATGTGGGGGTACGCCAACACAAGCGGTGGAGGCAGGAGCTCACGTGTTATGCTCGAAAATCCGGATATGTGGAGATGCAATACAGACGGACGTCCTTTCCTTGGAGGTTATCCAAACCCCAAAGCATGTCACAATAATCCCAAGACAATATCGTTCTTTGGCGATTATGTATGCCAGTGCAGAGAGTTTGGGTTTGATAGCATCATGATAGATGAGCCGACTGTTCAGGATTGCTTCTGCGAGCATTGCAGAGAGCTTTTTTACGACAGATTCAAAATGGATCTGGAAAAGAGCCGTGAAAGCTCTGAATACAAGCAATTTCAGTATGAAACTACTATCGAGTTCGTTAAAAAAAGTTGCAGAGAGGTCAAGAAGGCAGATATTGACCTTCAGAGTGGCTTGTGCCTCATGCCAAGTGACAGGGATAAATTTGATGACATGGCGGTTATTAGCGATCTTGATGTCTTTGGAACGGACCCTTACTGGCTGAGACCCATAAATAAACTCACCTTTGAAGATGCTGTGAATGTTACTAAATATGCAAGAAGACTTTCTGATGAGAATGGTAAGCTTTTTGAGCTTTACCTCGGATGCTTTGGCATTGATGCCGGCCTTGAAGAAAAGATATATTCCGGCAGCAAGATACTTATAGAGGAAGGTGCCCCCGACCTTGTAACCGCCTGGTCGTTTAGAGGAGGTATAGGACTTGGTGATCTTTCTTCTGAAGAATGTGATAACCCGCAATTAGCGTGGGATAGCATTGAACGGCTTTACTGTGAAATAGCAGCGGAAAGGGAATTGGTATGCCTGCAAGCATAGTTAAATCAAAACTCAAAAGCGGCCGGCCAGTACTGGTAAACAAGAGCAATTTTCATAATCCTTCAATGGTTGAATTAATCGGATTGATGGGTTTTGACTGTTTATGGTTGTGTAACGAACATATAGCCGTTGACCAATCATTGATGGCATCTATGCTTCAGGCATGCCGTGCTTCGGGGATGGATTGCGTTGTAAGAGTGGGGCAGGATTGCTACGCCGATATAATGCGATTTCTCGAACTCGGCGCCAACGGTTTGATGCTTCCTCATATAACTGATGCTGCTTCGCTGGAGAAAGTTATTGATGTTGCAAAATTTCCTCCGCTGGGACATCGCGGCATAGATGCGGTCAGTGCTGACGCTGATTTCGGTATGATGCCGCTGGCCGATTATCTGAAGTTTGCAAATGAGCAGACCTTTATCGTTGCCCAAATAGAGGATGTTACCGGTCTGAATAATATTGAAGAAATAGCAGCGGTTAAAGGAGTCGATGTCATATTTATTGGTCCTGCCGATCTTTCTCTGAATATGGGAATTCCCGGTCAGCTTAAGCACCCTGATATTATTGACGCTATTAAACGTGCCGTCAAGGTTTGCCGCAATAACAATATAACCTGCGGAACTCCCGGTCTTGACCCAGATCATAGCAAAATGCTGCTTGATATGGGAGTAGGATATATAACCGGAGCTTCAGACTATGGCATTCTGGTAAGAGGCTTCAGGGAAGCCAGAGAAAAATACAGAGCGATCGGTTTTGATTTCAGGGATGAAGGCAGAAAATACTAAGCGTTATATAATTTGAATTTAAGCTTCAATTGATTTTGATACGAAAGAGTTTGTAATGAGTTTTAATTCTGATTTTGTATGGGGTGCGGCAGCGGCAGCTTACCAGGTTGAAGGTGCGGCCTTTGAAGATGGTAAAGGCTGGAGTGTATGGGACATGATGTGCCGTAAAGAAGGTGCCATATTTCAAGGGCAGAAGGGTGATGTAGCCTGCGACCATTATCATCTTTATAAGAAAGATGTATCTTTGATGAAAGAAATAGGTCTCAAAGGTTACAGGATGTCCCTTTCTTGGCCGCGAATCATGCCTGATGGTGTTGGCAGAGTAAATGAAAAGGGACTTGATTTCTATGACAGACTTATAGATGAACTTTTAGAAAACGGAATTAAACCCTTTGTAACATTATTTCACTGGGATTATCCTTATGAGCTTTTTGTAAGGGGTGGCTGGTTGAATCCACAAAGCTCTGATTGGTTCCGTGATTATACGAAAATAGTTGTAGAGAGGCTATCTGACAGAGTAACAGACTGGATGACTCTTAATGAACCTCAGTGTTTTATAGGTGCTGGACATTTAGGCGGCCACCATGCTCCAGGTATTAAGCTTGGCATCAGAGAGGTTCTTCTTGCCGGTCATAATGCTCTGCTTGCACATGGAAAAGCCGTTCAAACTATAAGACAGTATGCTCATAAAAAAGCCAATATCGGTTACGCGCCGGTAGGTGTCGTAAAAATTCCTGACGATCCATCCTCTCAAAACGATATTGAAGCCGCCAGAAAATCGATGTTCACTGTCGATAATAAGAATTGCTGGAACAATACATGGTGGATGGATCCGGTTTTCTTTGGCAGTTACCCTGAGGATGGACTTAAATTGTATGGGGATTGTGTTCCTTCGTACAGTGATTCTGACATGGCAATAATAAGTGAGCCGGTAGACTTTACCGGTGCCAATATCTATAACGGACGTGAAACATACGCAGATGAAAACGGCGAACCCAAAGAAGCTCATAGAAAAGATGGCTACCCGTACTCTGCACTGAAATGGGCTGTTGCGCCTGAATCATTATATTGGGGGCCAAAATTCTTCTATGAAAGATACGGCAAACCGATTGTGATAACGGAAAACGGGCTTGCAAATATAGACTGGATAGCAAAAGATGGTGCGGTTCATGACCCCCAGAGAATAGATTTTATGGCTTGCTATCTTGCTTCTCTAAAGAGGGCGGCTAAGGACGGCGTTGATATTAAAGGATATTTTCACTGGTCTTTTACTGATAATTTTGAATGGGCAGAGGGATTTTCCGTACGAATGGGTCTTGTATATGTTGATTATGTTACTCAGCAGAGAACGGTCAAGGATTCAGGCTTCTGGTATAAGACAGTAATAGATAATAACGGAGAGGATCTCTAAAGAGTGTGTTATGTCAAGTAATATACGAATAGCAGTGATTACTGATATACATTTCTCTGCCTTTCAGTCAGGTAAAAGGTTGGGGCAGTATGGAGATGTCTTTTTATTGCGTATCGTGAACAGGCTCAACCGGTTCATCAAACCTGATATTGTTATTGTTCTTGGGGATATTATTGATAACGCTGAGGAAACGGATATTGGTCAACGCTATAAAATAATTCGTAATATTCTTGATAAACTTAAATGCCCGTATATAGTAATTCCGGGCAATCATGATATTGCCCCCGACGCTTTTTACGATTATTTTAATGCTCCCGAATTAGTAACGCAATGCAAGGGATACGGTTTTGTTTCGTTTCCGTACGATATTGAGACACCGGGCTATAATGCTTTCAGGGCTAATGATCAAATAGATCTTATGGCTTATTCGAGAACGAAATTTGGCGGGCCGCTGATCGTGATTCAGCATGTTCCGGTTGCACCTGCTGAAAAAGCGCCTTGCTATAATTACGTCAACAGCGAGCAGATAATAAACAGCATGCGGGATAACGGCATTTTTCTGAGCATAAGCGGACATTATCATCCCGGTTATGAACTCTATGGATATAATTCAATGAATTTTGTCTCAGTTGCTTCTCTGTGTGAAGAGCCTTTCAATTTCTGGTTGCTTGATATTGAAGATGAAAAAGTCTCCGTTGACAAACATCAATTGAAAATACCCGGAAAATACCGGCTTTATGATAATCACACTCATACGCAGTTTGCATATTGTGGTGAAAATGTGTCGATGTCGGCTAATTTGGAATTGGCAGATGTTTTTGGGCTTGAAGGCCTGTGCTTTTCCGAGCATTCGGGGCAGCTCTATCAGAGACAGGAGTTGTGGAATAAGCTTGATTTTTTCCATTACGGTTTAGAAAATTGCAAAGATGTTAGGCGTCAATCAGTATCCGATTATATCAATGAGGCATGCAGTGTAGGTATGAATAAAGAATTTATCGCTCTGGAAGTCGATATCGATGCCAATGGAGAGCTTGTGCTTTTTGATGAAGATAGAGAAAAAGCCGGTTTTTTAATTGGAGCCGTGCACTATCTTAAAGAGGCGTCAAAAAAGAATGTTGACTATAAAGAGATATGTAATGAGTTTATGCATCAGACACAAAAGCTTCTCGAACTTGAGATCAATATTCTTGCTCATCCGTTCAGAGTGTTTAGAAGAAACGCAATGGAACCTGATCAGGAACTTTTTGATAAAATGGTGAAGATGCTTTCCATGTATGACACTGCGGTGGAGATAAATTTTCATACTAATGATCCGCCGCTTGCCTTTTTCCGGAAATGTCTCGACGCAGGCATAAAAATATCCTTGGGTTCTGATGCACACAATTTATATGAGATAGGAGAGTTTTACCCTCACATTGAATTGTTGAAGAAAGCCGGCTGCAACGGTAACTTTTCGAATATGCTAACTCCCTGCTCAATGCGGTAATTATGTGATTATGGAACATCAGATTATAAATTATAACAGCAGTATTGACGGATCCGTGCAAAGTGCCCTGGGTTATTTTGCTCAAGGCAGCGAGGCGCGTCCGCTTCTGGTCGCTCTTCACGAATGGAGTTCTGATTATACTCAGGCTTTAGAAAAGAGAGAGTACATTGAGTTCTGCAGGGCGAATGATTGGCATTTTATTCACCCGGATTTCAGGGGCCCCAATAATAATCCGATGGCTACAGGTTCAAAGGAAGCTGTACGAGATATTATAGATGCGGTTGAATTTGTAAAAGATAATCATAGTGTTGATGATCGTGCTGTCTTTCTTGTAGGAGTTTCTGGCGGCGGCTATACCGCTCTGATGACTCTCTCGCAATATCCTGATATCTGGTCCGCTGTTTCGGTATGGGTTCCTATTGTTGACCTTGCCAGATGGTATGAACAATGCAGGGCCCGTGGTCTTGCAAAATATTGTAAAGACATAGAGCTTTCTTGCGGCGGAGTTCCCGAAAAAGAAGGCCATGCTTTTGCTGAAGCTCAAAAGCGTTCTCCCATAAATTATTTGAGGCAAATACCGGGACTTGATATCGATATAAATGCCGGAATTAATGACGGGCATATCGGCAGTGTTCCGATAGAGCATTCTTTTAGAGCCTTTAATGCTATTGTCGATGAAATCGACAGGGTTCCCGACAATGAGATTTCTGAATTTGTATCGAAAAAACGGGTTCCGGATTGTCTTAAAGGAAATTACATAGATGATGCCTACGGGGTCAATAAAGTGTTGTTTAGACGAATTTCAAAAAAGGTCCGTTTAACGATATTTGACGGCGGACATGAAATATTATTCAAACCTGTTTTTAATTGGCTCAAAATGCAGTTGGATCTGGTATGAATAAGGAAATTGTAAATGAATATTAGAGAAGAGAAAATTGATATTGATTATTTTAAACGGAGTAAGCAAGTGATCCTTAATAATTTAAAAAATATTGTATTTTTATTATGTGTATCTGGCGGATTGATTTATGCGGATGATACCTCGTATACGGCCGCTTTGGAACAATGGCCTACCGAGTGTTATGCCGTTTGGGCGCCGAATCCCGATGCTCCCGAACAGTCGGCCGTAGTTACCGAAACCGACTGGCTGAGGGTGCATTACGGACATTGGGGAGTTCCCGGCGTACGTCATATAATTAATTCTGCCGCGGCAGGCGGAATCAGGACATTGTGGTGGCGAACCAGTGCAGGCGGAGGTCTTATGTATCCTACCGATGTTCAAGAGGCAATGATAGATGAAAGTCCCGAATGGTCTTACCAGAAATGGGACCCCTTTGAGTATGCTGTTGAATATGCCCATACTCTTGGTATGAAGATATACGCATGGTATTGCCCTTTGGAGGAATCGCATTCATTTCTTGATAATAACAGAAGCAGATTCGCTGATATTCATCCAGAGTTATCCAGTTTTGATATTGAAGGTAAGCCTTTGAATGTTCCAAGTTACTATTACAAAGAATACAGGGACTACAAACTTTCGATTACCAATGAATTGCTCAATAATTGGAACCTTGACGGTATAGTGCTTGATTTTGAAAGAAAAGGGGCGCCGTGGAGAGACAACAGGTATGATTATCTGCCTGAGATCGTTGAACAGTTCAAAGAACAGACGGGTAAAGACCCTTACAATATCCCTGCCGATGACGAAGAATGGTGCAAGTTCAGAGCACAGTATTTCGAGAAGTTCGTTGATTCATTAAAGGATCAAATTGATCGCTTAGAACGGCCGTTTTCTCTCGTGCTTATGGGAACCAAAGGCAGTGAGGCGACTGCCAGCACGCAATTGGCCAGGCTTACCGCTCAAAGATGTGATAATTTGGCTATGGCCTCATTTGGCTCGGGATGGCCGTGGGCCGGTGATCCCAATGCGGCATTTAATAAAGTTCAGGATGTCGAAATACCTAAAACTTACGTTTTATATACATATTGCGATTCACCGGAGGCTCTTACTGAAAAGGCGAATACTGCCAAAGATATTGGTGTTGATATATGCTGGTTCGAGACGACTCCTTTGTACACCCGCAATAAATACAGAGTGCCGTCGGAAATGGCCATGGCTGCAGAATTAAATTTAAGAAGAACCCTCACTCTTGATTCTGACGCAGTAAAAATTTCCGGAGCGATCTTAGGACTTTGCGAATGGGAGTTGAAGATAAATGGGCAATCGGCAGCCGATGGTAAATATGCTCAGAAAAAAACTTTCGAGGTATCTGAATTTGATAATGGCAGGGAACTGACATTTGATATCAGTGCGCAAAGAGTGCCCGATTCTGACTTCAGAGGCATTGCTGCGATGTTTACTATTGAATGTAAAGACGGTTCCAGGCTTTCAGTATTTACTGACGGCAGTTGGGAAGTTAGTACAGATGCTTTATCACATCAGCCGGCAATGCTCGTCGGTCAGCCCGGAGCAGATCCATTCGTTCAGGAATTTTGATTATAGGAGTTGAATATATGTTTTTGAATAAATTTTATATAGCTATCAGTATAGTTGCTCTTTTGTTTGTATCTAATGCCGGAGCAGCATTTGAAGAAACCAGTTATCAGGAAACATGGCACGGCAACTGTTTGTGGATAAAATCGCAGGAGAATGTCGTTGGGCCCGGATGGATCGACCCAGCAAAATGGATCGCAAAGTTCCCAGGGGCATGGGGTAAGCCGATGGCCTCTTTCAGTATAAGCACACCGGCAAATGCGGGGATGAAAGATATATACTGGGACGTATATAATTCCAATGCAATGATCCTCTATCCCAGTGAATTATTCAAAGATAAGGTGTATCGCAATAAGAACGCCGGTTACGATTTCTTTAGTACCGATATGCCCCTGATTGCCGGCAGATTAGCCTCCCTGGATGAGCAGTATTTGCGATATGTAATCTGGTGGAATGAGGGAAATGTCGAAGCGGATATAACGGCTGAGGTTTTGGACAGGTATCCCTTGAATAAAATAGCGATCGTTTGCGATGAACAAGAAAATGATGCCGTAAAAGTAAAACTGGGCGAAAAAATCGATGATATTGATTACGACAGGATCGAGTTTTTGAGTAATAAAGATATTTCCGAAATGACCGATCTGACTATGTGTAATGAGGATCCTCTCAAAAGCCATGACTTTCATAAAGAGATGATACATAAGTATCTTTATTTTGGCAAGGCAGTTTTTAAGCGTAAAATCGTAATATACGATGAGGGGCAAAGATGCAGCCTGGCAGTAAGCGGCAGGAATAAATGGCATGTCTTTGTAAACGGAAAATATATAGCGAGTGGTAATTGGAAGAATGGAACATGGCAGGATATGGCATTTTTGAGCGGCACTTACGATGTTTCAGAGCTAATGCATCCCGGAAAGAATGAAATAATGGTCTGTGTGGAATCCGGATATAATGAGCGTGCTTTTATGGCTAATATCAAGGTGGGTGATATGGTTTACAGGTCTGATGATAACTGGAAAGCTCTACCTGTAAAAGAAGTTCCTACCGAGGAGACTCTGAACGAAATGTGTGGAGCAGAAAAGGATTGGCATACGCCTGTGATTCTTTCAAGAGCGAATGTATGGCCTAATACCATGGGAAAGGTATACTGGCACAGATTATACCCATGGCAAAAGGAGGTTAAAGATTAAATCATCCGCGCCGTGCGGATAAAAATTTAAGTTTTGTGTAAATGAAAGGTTGTAAGATGGTAAAAAAGAAATTAGTTTTAACTGCAAGTCTATGCTGCTTGTTTATGGCATTAATTTGTTTAGATGCAGATGCCTATTATGGCAACATCTTTATCGGAACCGATGACGGAGCGTACTGGCTTCAAGCCAACGGTAGTGATAACGGGATTGAGGAAGTCTCTAAATTCCAGGACCGCGGCTACGAAGTTAACGCCGTTGCGTCATCTTATTTTGAATATAATAAAGGCTATGTGGATAACGACAGCCTTGTAGATGTTGTAACAGGCGAGGACTCCGGCGGGCTTACGGTATGCCCTAATATTTGGTATGAGTACACTGCCGAAGGCACGTTGACTCATATTGCCGGTACTGATTCAGTGCGGCCAATGTCGGGATATGCTTCAGATAACGGCATGGCAATAGGGGATTTTGACAACAACGGCAGCAAAGAGCTTATGATGGCCGTGAGCTGGGGAAATATGTACCGTTTTGAAAGCAGCGCCGATGATACTATAGCACAGGTTGGAACTACGATTACCACCGGTGTTGCCGCTTTGGCTTCCGGCCAATTCAATCCCGAGCAGGATAGTTACGAAGATCTCTTTATTGCCCGTAATTCATATTATTCTAATTCCGGGCACCCAAGAGACGGGTACGGATATATTGACTGGTACTGTTATATTGAAAGCAGTTCATCGTATGGTTATAAGGGTCGCATCTACGTTGCTTCGGGTAAAAAACCTGTTGACATGGCTGTAGGAGATTTTGATGATGATGAATATATGGATATCTTTGTGGTCCTTGATGATGGAAGCGTTCTGCAGATGGAGTATGTCGGTAATTGGTGGCAGACAACAGGTTCTGCAGATCCTGTAGGCAGTTCATTTGGAAGCGGAGCGAAATGCGTTGCTATTGGTGATGTAGATGCCGATGGTATATCCGAACTGATAGTCGGCGGGGCTAATGGTCTTTCATGGTATCAAAGCGATAGAGACGGAAATGCTCTTAAGGTAATGGGCTATGAGACTGCTTACAGCGTGAACGATATGGCAATAGCAATGCTTCCGGGCGACCCGCCTGTAACACTGGTTGCTAAAGCTGAGAGTTTTGAAATTGAACTCGATTTCAAGTATAGAAGCTTTATTTATTCCAAACGTTATGATGGTTCAAGTGATCCGCGAAATGCGGATATTTTTATCCCTGCTTTGGCTTCGAAAAAAGTTTACGGCTCCACCAGAATGCTGGCAAGCGGATTGTTTGGTGAACATCCTTATAATGAAAATGGCTTCCATATGCAGACTTATGGAAACAGTCTTGAATGGACCGGGGCAACACTGCCCTCCGGACCGCTTAATTTCCTTAATCTCCCAAATGACGAGGCACTGATTATTGCAGTACCAACTTCTCCTGTGCAGGGCGATGATTCCAAACGAACCGGAACTATATTTTATATTGATCAGAACTTGGGTTCAACTTCTTATACAATTAATCTTAGCTTCCCTTCTATGAGTATAGAGTCATTGAGTTTTCAAAGAAGCATTGTAAGGCTTTCTAATGGGAATTTACTGGCAATTGTACATGGTAAACTCAGTTCTGATACGTATTATCAAAGGTGTATGCTGATCGAATCGACAGACCTTGGCTTGAACTGGACATACAAAAGTACCGTGGCGGTTCATGATAATTCATGGATGGGTGACGAAGGCCCCTCAGAATCAGATATGATACAGCTTTCCAACGGAAATCTGTTGGCGGTAATGAGAACCGGTGGAATTAATAATGATTACCACACAGGTGACTGGTGGTGGACTACTGATCCCAGGGAAGTACCTATGATATATTGCATAAGCACCGATAGCGGGTCGACATGGAGCGATCCGATATCTCTTGGTCAGGCAGGCATATTCCCTGATCTTACCCTGCTTGATGATAACAAGGTTGCTCTTACTTATGGCAGACCCGGGATAAATATCATGTTCGCTGATGCAACGGCATCGCAATGGTCCAGTCCGGTAAGTTTGTATAGCGGAGCCGGCGGTCATAATAATGCCACAATAAAATATACTGACGGCGACCTGGTTGTCATATATGCTGAATCAGACTTCAATGACAGGGCTGAGTCTTATCCTGATCTGTGGCTCTATCCCGGTTATATGAATTATCTCTGCCAGTTAAAATTTGATCTTACGGTTACTAATTGATATTGAAATTTGCCATGGTACGCATATTCTTGCGTGCCATGGCAGACCTTGGAATAAATATGGACAATAAACTTAAAGCTATAACGGCGGCATGGTCTGCCTCACCGACACCATTAATGGAAGATTTAACTGTCGATACGGCCTCTGTTGAGCGCATGGTTAAACATCACATCAGATTGAAGCAGCAGGGTATGTTTATTGGCGGTACTTGCGGCGAGGGGCCTTACCTGCCGGTAAGCGAGTTTAGAAAGCTTGTATCGTCTGTGTCGCAGGCGGCGGGCAGCGATATTCTTGTTGCCGTGCAGGTTACGGACAATTCGTACTCAAAGGTTATCGATAAGATTAATGATGCGAAAGCAGATGGCGGGGATATTGCAATAATAGCTGAGCCGTGGTTTTGTGCTTGCATGAGTGAAGCGGCTTTGCTGAAATATTATCTTGAATCGGCAGAGAAGTCACGGCTTCCGGTTGGGATATACAGCAGGGGCGCAAAGGAAATACCTGCTAAGCTGTATAAGCAGATTCTCGCACATCCAAACGTAAAGATATTCAAGGATTCTTCGCTCAACGATGAGATTATGAATATCGCTTTAGAGGCAAAACAGACTCGTAGTGATTTGTTTGTAATGACAGGCTATGAGCTTGGTATGCCTAAATATCTCAAAGCCGGTTACGATGGTATCCTTGCCGGTGGTGGTATACTGATCGGGGCCGTTGCCAATCAGATGATCGAGGCGGCGAAGGCAGGAGAGTTTGACAAGCTTGAAGGTTTGCAACAGCATTGTGAGAGTATATTCTACCCGGCTTACGGCGGCAGAAAGATAACAAGCTGGCTTACAGGTCTCAAGTATACGCTGGTTAAAATGGGTATATTCTCGACGACAGCAGGGTATCTCAAATATGATCTCACCGAATCAGTTAAAGCTGATATTGCAAGAATGCTCGAAGAAGAAAAAGATGTTTTATTGCCGTAAGGACGGTCTCAAATGAAAGACATAAAAGTAATAGACTGCAAGGCATCCGACAATGAGTACCTGCACAAGGATTTTCATGGGGCACTTTGCTATGCGATAAAGTACCTTGAAGATAATTACGGCACAGAATCTGTTGAAGAGTATCTTCAGCAGGTTGCAAGGACGTATTATAAGCCGCTGACTGATGAACTTAAAGCAAACGGACTCCAGGTTCTTGAGAATCATTGGAATGATATCTTTAACAGAGAGGACGGCGAGTTTGAGCTTGGCTATGAAGGTAAGACGCTCGTCTTGAAGGTTGATGATTGTCCCGCCGTTAGCCATCTTAAAAAGAGGGGTCTTTTCTATACCGATAATTTCTGCCTGACTACAAAGATTGTGAACGAAACGATCTGTAAAGATGCAGGTTTCTGCTGCAGTTGTAATTACATAAGCGGCGAAGGGAAATGCGTTCAGAAATTCTGGAAATCGCAGGGGGCAACAGAATGATATCATGCACTGATTTTATACCGGCCTACAGCGAGCTGTTTAAGTATCTCGACGAAAAGGGCGGCAAGGCAGAAGTTGTCAAGTTTTGGGAAAACCTCTCAGATAACTTTCTCGGCAATCTCAGAGATCATGCAGAAAAGATGGGCATTGCCGGGTGCTGGGAATATTGGAGCCATACCCTCACAGAAGAGGCCGCGGATTTCCGTATGGAACTCGATGATGATAACGGCGTCTTCTCGATAGAGATGAGAGATTGTCCAAGTATGGGCAGGCTGCTCAAGGAAAAGCATATCGAACCATATAAGTATTACTGTGAGCATTGCGACACGCTTTACCGCCGTGTTCTTGAGCCCCTTGGCTTCGAATACGACATAGACCTTAGCCAATGCGATCAGGCAAAGTGTAAACTTACTGTCAGAAGAGCTTAATGAAAGATAGTGTTTTTTATGAAAGATTGGTAATCTGATAAGAAATATGACAGTATTCATTTCATTCTTATTAACTGTGTTGTTATTTTATGTTTCTGACTGACAGTTTATATATCATGCGAAAAAGTGAATAGTTGTAGAAGCTGTTTATTTCACAGGGATTTCTAAATGACTTTTTTAACAGAGACAGATAAGTATATATACGAGCGGGATATTGCTCCGTTTTTGCCGTCAAAGATAATTGATATACATACTCATATCGATATTGCTCGGTTTATGCCTGATAGGGGTGATTCGCAATTTGGAGATGTTACTGTCGATGTGGTGAAACAGTGGTGGAAAATGCTTCTTCCTGATGCTCTGGTTACAGGTAATATCATGGGGTTTCCTCGGGAGCGATGTGATATTCAGGGACAGAATGAGTATCTGGCCAATAATATTGGTAATGAGGGTAACGTATTTTCATTGCTTGTTAGCCCTGATGTATCTATCGATAAGCTTGAGGCGGATATTGTCAACTACAAGCCGTTTGCTCTGAAACCTTATTTATGCTTCTCGGTGGCTGATGATCATAGTGATGCTCGAATAACAGAATTCATGCCTGAGGAGCAATTTGAGCTGGCCAATAGATATAATTTAGCGGTGGTTATTCATGTATCTCGTGCAAGGGGCATGGCTGATAAACAGAATTTGGACGATATTTCACGGCAGGTAAAAAAATATCCGAATTGTAATTTTATTTTGGCTCACTGCGGCAGATGTTTTGTATCTATAAACGCAGAGGATATGCTCCAAGAGATTCCTGTTGCGGAGAATCTTTGGATTGACACATCGGCGGTTTGTGATATGGGTGTGTTTATGCATCTTTTTACCAAATACGACCATTCTAAAATATTGTACGGAAGTGATCTTGTAACAGCCGCGGGTTTTCGTGGGAGTTATGTGCCTATGGGAATGAGCTGGATCGATTTCAGTGGAGAACAATCTAAAAAGAAATTGGCTGGTATAGCTCCAACTATTGCGGCTTATCAGAATCTTGCTGCGATGTTGCAAGCTGCAACTTTTTGTAAATTCTCTAAGGCAATGATTGAAGATATTTTTTATAACAACGCTAAAAGACTTTTGTCAAAGATTTGAAATATACAAATGCGATTTGAGGAATAATAATGGATACACAAAAAACTCAAGATTTATATATAAAGGCAAAAAAGATAATTCCCGCAGGTACGCAACTGTTGAGTAAAAGGCCTGAAATGCAGGCTCCTGATGTGTGGCCGGCATATTATACTAAGGCTAAAGGCTGTGAGGTTTGGGATTTGGATGGCAATCATTATTATGACATGTCCACAAACGGCATCGGTTCATGTTTGCTTGGCTACGCGAACCCAGCCGTTTCAGAGGCGGTCATTAAGCGTGTTAAAGATGGAAGTATGTCCACCTTGAATCCGCCTGAAGAAGTGGAACTGGCAGAGAAGCTTTGCGAGATACACCCTTGGGCGCAGCAGGCACGTTTTACCAGAACAGGCGGTGAAGTTGCCGCCGCAGCTATAAGGATTGCAAGAGCAACTACCAAGCGTACTGTGATAGCGGTATGTGGGTATCACGGCTGGCACGATTGGTATTTAGCGGCTAACCTTGGTGAAGGCGACAGGCTTGACGGTCATTTATTGCCGGGGCTCAATCCCCTTGGGGTACCAAAGCAGTTGACGGGGACGACTTTAACCTTCAGATACGATAATATTGAGCAGCTTGAAGAAATAGTCAAAGTCCATGGTGATGACCTGGCGGCTGTTATAATGGAACCCACTCGCTATAGCGACCCTCAAAACGGTTTTCTCGATCAAGTCAAAAATATTACAAAGAAATGTGGAGCGTTATTGATATTTGATGAGATAACAATCGGTTGGCGGTTATGTTTTGGGGGAGCACACCTAAAATACAGAGTTGAACCTGATTTGGCGATATTTGCAAAAGCTTTGGGCAACGGCCATCCGATTGGAGCGGTGATAGGAACTCGTGATGCAATGGAGGGTGCGAACGTATCGTTTATTAGCAGCACCTACTGGACCGAAAGTGTTGGCCCCGTTGCCGCATTAGCAGTATTGGAACAATTAAAGAAGTCTAACATTGTGGAACATATTGACAAGATCGGCAGGAAAGTGCTGGGGTATTGGGAAAAAAATAGCAACAAGCATGGCTTGAAAATTAACATTGATTACAATCGGCCATGTCTTGCACATTGCAGCTTTAATCACGAAAACTCCAACGCCATGCGAACTTACTATACCCAACTAATGCTTGAAAGAGGTTTTTTAGCTGGTTTGTCTATTTATCCAACTCTTGCCCACAACGATGATAATATATCACTTTACGGCCAGGCAATAGATGAAGTGTTCGCTAAGATAGCGACAGCCACCGAGGCCGGAACCGTCTTAAGTAGCTTGAAAGGGGCGGTTGCTCATACAGGTTTCGCAAGGCTTTTATGATGTAGCTGCGAGAATTCATGTGCGTTCTGTTATGCTGCACGTTTTGTGGATTGAATTCTAACGAATTGGAAGATATTTTTTACAACAACGCTGCCGGATTATTTAATCTTAGCAATTGATGAAATTATAAAAAGGGAATCATGAAGAAGAATATTTTAGGAAGAACCGGGATAGAAGTTTCAGAGCTGTCTTTCGGTGCTGTTTGTATTGGGCTGCCTTATGGTATTGAGGCGGACAGCGAAAGACCGGACGATGATTATTTTGTAAGTTTACTAAATACATCATTAGATAGCGGAATTAACTTTTTTGACACCGCCAGAGGCTACGGCAAGAGTGAAGAACTTATCGGCAAGGCCTTTGAGGATAAAAGACGCGAAGTTGTTATATGCACCAAGCCCTCTCATATCAAACCTGAGCAATTGAATATCTTAAGCTATGATGAGATTGGAGGCATTATAAAAGGCTCACTCCAAACGAGTTTACAGAATCTCAAAACTGATTATGTGGATGTTCTGATGTCGCATAATGGACAGCTCGAGTATCAGAAAAATAAAAACTTCGTTAAATCCTTTGACGACATGAAGCAGCAGGGCCTGACCAGGTCTTTAGGAATATCAGTTTATACTGTCCAAGAGTCTCTGGAGGCTATCAACAGCGGCATTTGGAATGTGATTCAATTACCTTTCAATCTGATGGATCAGCGTCAGTCTGAAGTTTTTGAGCTGGCACATGAAAAGGGCGTTGGTATTGTTGTGCGGTCTGTGCTTTTCAAGGGCATACTGGCTGATAGTCGTCGTGCATTGCATCCTGCACTTAGAGCAATAGATGAGCATTGTGAGCTTTATAGAGAGCTTCTTGACGATGATACTAAAACGCTGTCGGAACTTGCGACAAAGTTTGTCCTCTCGCAAAAAGGCATTTCATCAGTTCTGGTCGGTATTGACAAACTTCAGTATCTTGAACAGGCACTTAAGGTAACAGCCGGCAAATCTTTGAATGATTCGGTTTTGGCACAGGCGAAAAATATGTCCTACCCCGATCCGGAGTTTCTTGATCTCCCCAAGTGGTCTCGTGAGGGTTGGTTGATATGAATTATTTGATTATTTGAAAGATAAGATGGATGGAGCATTATGTTATATTAATTTTAATTCTGTCTGTATCCGCTTTTCTTCAAAGCATTGCAGGTTTTGGATTTTCTCTAATTGCATTGCCCCTTATGCTGACTGCAAACGTTGGTTTTGTTGATGCTGTAATGCTTTGTGTTGTGTGTTCAGCATTTCAGAAAATAATATCCCTTATTTGTTTAAGAGAGCATATTGACAGAGTTCTGATCAAACAATTATTATTGTGGGGCTGTGTCGGAGTCGTCTTAGGGGTTGCTTGTTTACATTATGTCGCTGCCCTGACGCCTGCTGTGGTAAAAAAAATTGTAGCGATACTTATATTGTTTATCTTGGCAATCAGATGGTTAGTTAAACTCAAGCCTTTAGAGCAAAGCTGTTGCCTTTTGAATTTTCTGGCATCTTTTACCGGAGGATTCTTGTGTGGATTTGCAAACATTGGTGGGCCTCCTATGGTAATGTTATCACTCTGTTATAACTGGACGGCCCCACAAATGCGTGTAATGGTTTTAGCTTTCGTTACTTTCCTCATGCCCGTTCAGCTTATTACAATGCTTTTGACCTTTGGAGATAAAGTACTTGCCCCAGGTGTTCAGGGGTTAAGTTTTGCTCCTGTTGTAATCCTTTTTAGTTATGCGGGTGTGAGAGCAGGTAACAGGCTGAACGTATCTGCTATCAGAGTAGTTATGACCGGACTGCTGATTATTATTGCGGTAGTAAACCTTTTCGTGGTTTAATGCTATTAATTCTATTGGGGAATCGTTGCAAATGCCAGTAGATAGGCAAGAGATGGTAACAGTAAGATATTCTGGTTGGCGAAAGCTGGATATATTTTGAAACCCAATTTATTTAAGCCATTCGCTGGCTAATGTGCTTAAGTCTTCAATGTCTATATTCCCATTTTTGTTTATGTCGGCTATTGAAGAAATCAGGAATATGTCAGTTTTGCCCTCAGTTGTTGCAATACTAAAATCTGATATGTTTTTGCCTATGTAGGCGTTATTTATTACATCAAAAACGTCCGATTTTCTTGGTAATTTTATTTGATTTGTATGGTTAGCAGTGCCGTGAATCATTATCCAGTTATCATTAGCATTTAACACGTCATTGGTTTCGCTGTAGACATGAACACCGGCATCTGTGTATATTTTTCTGAGTATTTCTGTCGGTATTCCTGATGTTGCGGAATATACGCTCTTCCAGTTTCCCATATTTTTGCTTATTAGAGCGGGTTGTCCATCTGAGTATTTCCCCCAGATTAATACACCGGTGCTTTCTGGCACAAATCTTGGGCTTAGAGTTTTTATTCCTTGCCCGCTATTGCCCTTAAAGCTTGTCGGGGCATTTGGGAATATACTGTTTTGTACAGTAATTTCTTCAAAGCTATCGCTGTTTATGCTGAAGTCGATACCTATCAACTGTTCCATGGATGTTTCACTGAAATCATGGTTTTGCACATAATCAGCGGCGTATATCCATACTAATGTATGGTTGTTTGCTTTGAGATTTTGTATTGATGCTCTCTGTGAATCAGTCAGATAGAAGCAACCAAGGAATATATATACTTTGTGTTCCGGTATAAGGCCTTCCTCGAGATCTTCTATCAGGTAATTATTGAAAGGAGCACCTGCTGTTGCTAATGTTCGTTTGAGCGTAAGGGCAAAATTGGCACCTAACTGCGAGTTAGGATTGGTGTTGGCGATGTAGAATTCACTTTGTTGAGATGTTATTACGGCTACATTATTTATACGACTGCGATCGAATTTCAGTGACTCATCTGCCCACTTTTTGATATTGTCAAAGTTGGTCAGTATTGGATTGTCAGGGTCGTATTCAGTAGTTGCAGGATCATCGTACCATTTCCCTGAGGATTGATCCATATACCAACCGCCGGTGCCTTGTGTTAATATATGTCCGAATGCACGATTCAATACTTGCAGGTCTTCTTCGATAGTAGTGGTATATACACATGGATAATCGGGGTCGATATAGTTTGCGTAATGTGTTCTTACATCAGCTTCATCCATAAAAAGTTTACCGTTTGCAGCAACACTGTCTGGGTAGTGTCTAAACATGCCATGGCCGCCTAAAAATCTGTCAGTATATGAATGCGGGCTTGCAAACATGTCAACACTGTTAAGCCTGAATGCTGCGGCTGATGCTCGGTGGTCGATTTGTTGAGACATATAGGGCATATCAGGTTCGTATCCGTATAGGATGCATGTTGCGAGCTCTCCATTACTTTCATCTTTTACTATTTGACAGAAGTGATCAATTGCATCTACTGCCGATTGGTGATATGCCTCATAGTAATCAAATACCTGATTACCGGTTGGGTTCAAGAACACACCATTGGTCGGCGTTGTCATTGCTTCCAGTGTCGGGAATGGAGCAGTCTCAAACGTTACGTAAGGCCAGTTCCAAGATGTTCTTAGAGCTTCTATGTCGTTGTTGTATTTTTCTTTGAGGTAGTTTCTGAAGTAAACAAGCATTGGCTCGCTTACATCCGGTATGTTTTCTGCTCTGTATCTGTGCCATTCGCCCCACATGCCGTTAGCTATATGAATAGCTTTTACGCGGTTGGGATATTTCTCTAATAAAAATCTTACTGCCTGTCTCAAAATCTCACCGGCTTCATTTTTCCATTTCTCTGATGCGAAGGATTCGTGTATAGCGGCATTGCCCGGCGCATAAGTGGAGTCAGCAGGTGATACTGCATCGTCTGGTGGTATCATGTATTCTACGCATTCGTTCGGGTTGTCGATTAGCCACCATGTTGGTGCCCATACGTGAATTCGGGGCATTAAATAACAATCTTGCGGCATGCGGGCGTTGAAATACATCATGACTTTGTTAAGCATGCCTTTGTCGTCAAAGCCGTCTCTTTCCCAGTCGAGATCGAGAAAATGATTGATTTCTATTGAAGAATAGAGTTTAAAACCGGCTTGAGCAAATCTTGGACCATCGTTAACGTTAATTTCCTGTTGAAAAAGAAAAATAGGGGCTTCTGGTTGGCCATTTATATTGAATGCTTTGGCGCCGCCAGCGTCAGTCATTGGCTGAGCGAGAGATATTCTTGCTATTACAAGTGCTGATAAAATAAGTGTTTTAAACCTCATTTGGGGTCTCCTTTTATTTGTAATCAGAGAATTTTTATTCTGTATCTTATCGCATTGTATAATATTTACGAAATAATGCAAGTGTTTGCGTTATTTTTGTGTTTTTTTATTGTGAAATATGCTATTTACTTTGTTTTTGATGTTTAAATGCTGTTTTTAAATTTCGCAATCGTTTGCTTTTTTGCTTGACTTGAGTTGTTTGATTTGGTAAAGTGTTTTAAGAGTGATGAAGCGGCGAGTTATTTTGAAAGTTTATTCTGCCGATTTTGTCGAAGTGATTTATATAATTTACTAATCCACAAGGAGAGCGTTAAATGAAAACAGTTAAGTTGTTAATTGTAATGGTTTCTGTGCTGGTATATTCGTCTGCAGCGATGGCGCTGCATGAAAATGCCACATACAGTTGGAATCCTTCAGAAACAGAGCATGACTGGGTGAGTGTAAATCGTTGGGCTATATTTGAAGGCAGTTGGATATATCCTTTTGATTCCGTTCCCGGGGCTACTAACACAGTGGATATGGGCAACAGTTCGCCTGTTAATTATGCAGAGATTCCTGTTGGTGCAACTGCACAGTGCCTGCATCTTTATGTTGGAAGCGGCAGTGATGATACATTGATTGTTAACGGTACACTGAATGTTAATGGTGATTTTGTGTTTGGCTCCGGAGCGGGTGATAGCGGTACTGCTGTTGTAACAGTGAATTCTTCGGCAGATGTTAATTTTCTTGGGAAAATAGTGCCTTATAATTCAAATGCGGCTACAATCTGCAAGCTTGCCGTAAATGGCGGAACTGTTGATGTATCTGATATCATAGGTGTTCAGGCTCCTGCTAATTACCCTTCAAAGGTAGCTGTTGAGCTTAAGGGCGGTTCATTTAATCCTGGTTATGTAGCATTTTATGATGCAGGTGATGGAAGTAATTTCAGCATCGATATTGATGGTGGTGATCTTGTAATGAATAATTACGGTCATTTTACCAATGATCTTGTAGCAAAGGGCTGTATTCTTGCTTCAGGCAATGTTGTTACTGTTGATAATATGGCTGAAATGCTTGAAGAGGATTGGTCTACTTATCCTGGCAAGGTAGCATTTCGTTCGAAGGTTCCTGTTGTTTATGAGGCTGATTTTGACGGAAACGGCAAGGTTGATCTTGCTGATTTTAGTATGTTTGCAAGCGAGTGGCTCAGGGTTAATGCTCAATAGAATGTTGGTTAAATAATTTGGAGATCATAAGATGAAAAATATATTGTTTTTAGCGGTTATTTTGGGTTTTGCAGCATCGTCTTTCGCTGTTTTCAGTTGGGAAAATGGTGACGGCAGTCATAGCTGGAATGTACCTAACAACTGGGCTAATAATACAACTGGAAGCTGGGTTTACGGCGTTTTGCCGGGACTTCTTGATGACGTGAATTTGTCAAACACATCTTCGGGCAGATATGTACAGATAAATGCAGGTGATGACATTGCAGTACAGGATGTAAGTTTGGGTTGGAATATTGATGGCTCTATGATAATTGACGGCGGCGATTTTCAGTGCAGAAATTTCTTTCTTGGTCTTGGCGATCAGGAAACAGGTGAAGTGAGTCTCATAGTTAACGGCGGAAATTTCTATAGCGTTTTTGATGGTCAGTTTGGCGGCAAAATCATGCCGTATAATTCAGATCCCAACTCAACTTCAAGAATCACAATGAACGGTGGACTTATTCAGCTTGACAATGCATTGGAGATACTTGATGATTCTGCATATCAGGCAAAGCTTGCAGTTCAACTCTACGGTGGAATTTTTGATCCGAAATTTGTTGCAGTTCAGGGCGGTAGCGGTTCTAATCTATCTATTGATATTGCCGGTGGTACCTTGCTTCTTGATACTATTGGAAATTTTCAGGATCTTGTAGGCTTGTATGATTCTGTATCTGTAAATGGTGAAAAACTTGTTTGGGATGATGTAGTAGGCCAGATCGATCCTGATACAGGCGAGCCTGATCCAGAGATTCCTAATCCTGAAAAGCTTATATATGACCTTGAAACTTATCCCGGCAGAGTCGCTATAACTGCTTCGTATGTTGTACCTGAAGCGAAATATGACCTTGAAGCTGACGGTGTTCTTGATGCAAAGGATATTGTGGTAATGGCACAGCAGTGGCTTGCGGGTAATTGATATTGTTTTGCGACCCGGATATAGTTCGGGTCGCAGTTAAATACAGAATGGAGATTTTATGAGAGTGATGAAGCAAAAAAAAGCTTTTACATTGATTGAGCTTCTGGTGGTTATATCAATAATTGCCATTTTGATGAGTATTTTAATGCCTGCTATGACAAAAGTACGTAGTCAGGCGAAGGCGTTGGTTTGCGGTACGAGGCTAAAGGACATCGCTCCTGCTGTCAATATGTACATAAATGATAATAACGGTGATATTCCCGCCTCATTTGCGATGAGTGCCGAAGAAGCAGCCAATGATGTTGCTACGACATGGATCGATCGTATCGCAAGCTATTATTATATGAAGAATACTGCTGACGGCGGTTTTGAAACATCCGCTCATAACACAAAGTATTTCCGCTGTCCAACACAGGAATATGTGTTGAAGATGGAAAAAGAGGCGGTTAATTCCAATTCTCCTTATATGACAAGTCCTAAGACCGGTATAAAATATAAGATGACTCCCGGTGCCGGTACTTACGGCATGAATGCTTTCTTTTCCGGTCGTGGGGCTGTAAGTGGCTATAAAGAACTGAATTTTCGTAAATATTCAAAAATTAAAGGCCCTTCTTCTGTGCCAATGGTTTCAGATGTCGCAGCAGAAGCCCGTTATGGCGGTTATAATGGAGAATTGTCCACAAAGCAGCCAACTACAGATATGGGCGGCTGGTATCTTGTCCCAGATGCTCCGCATCCTATTGCCTACCTTTATGGCTGGACGGGGGATGGCTATGAAGGACGGGTGAAAGATAATTATCATGGTCCTGCTGCGGTACACGAAGGCAAGATAAATTATATGTTTAGTGATGGACATGTTGAGTTGAAGAAAAATGTATGGCCATGGTCGGATAATGATGATACTAAGTCAAAAGTCAATGTTTTCCATCCGCAAGGCAAACGAGAAGAACCAAAGTATTGGTAATTAAACAACAATGACAGACAACGTTGACTTAATGCTGTTAATATCTTAAAATTGCAGTTGTTGTCTACGGTGTCGAATATTCATAGGATAGAGTAAAAATATGGGTGTTACAATTGCACAAATAGCAGAAGCTGTTGGCGTTCATGCTTCAACCGTTTCAAGGGCACTTAACGGCTCGGCGACTCTTTCTGATGCCAGATGTCAGGAGATAAAGAGAGTAGCAGAGCAGTTAGGTTACAGGCCGAATCTTATGGCCAAAGCTCTGCAGGGGAAAAGGACTAATACAATAGGTATAATTGCCCCAAAGTTTACTGATATATATTCTGTTGCACTTTTCAATGAGCAGGAAGCTCTTTTGCGTGAGTTGGGATACATGAGTATTTTGACAATAACAGATTTTGAGCAGCAGAGTGAAATTGAAGCAATACGCGGCTTGCTTGACAGAAGTGTTGATGGTCTTTTAATGAATTATGCTACCAGAAACAGTGAAGTTATGGAGTATATAAAAGAGGTTGTTGATAAACGGAATGTTATTTTTTCAATTGTTGGTCAGGAATCTGGAGAAGGTGTCTTTGATACAGTAAATGTTGATATTTGTAAATGGTCCCAATTGCTTGTTGAGCATCTGATCGAAAAGGGACACAGGCGAATTGCGATTATAGTGGATGCTTTCGGAAGCGGTTATGATTTTGAAAAGGATACAAAGTATATAGGTTATCGAAGGGCCCTCAAAGAAAATGGTATAGAGTTTGATGAGAAGCTTGTATTTTGTTCACACTTTGTTCATCAGGATGTTAACGAGCTTGTTCAGAGGATGATGTCGCTTAAAGATCGTCCTACCGCAATTTGTGCTTACAGTGACGAACTTGCAGGTGGATTACTTGGTTGTCTTAATGATGCCAGTTATGCCGTGCCTCAGGATGTTTCACTTGTCGGTTTTAATGATGACTGGTTCTCCGGTAAATATGCCGTTCCGCTTACGACCTGTAAGCTGCCTGCAGACAGGATTGCCAAGGCAGCTGTGGATGCTATTATGACACGTCTCAATGACCCATTAGCAAAACCGCAGGAAATAATGTGCGAAAGTGAACTTGTAATAAGAAGTTCAGTTAAAGATATCAACAGTAGAGGTGCTGCTAATGAATAAGATACCTGTAATTCTCGATACGGATATCGGGGGAGATATTGATGATACATGGGCATTAGGCATGCTTATCAATACTCCTGAGCTCGATTTGAAACTCATATCCGTTGTAAGCCATGATGTTTTGTATAAAGCGAAAATTGTCTGTAAGTTTCTTGAACGACTCGATAGGGCAGATGTTCCCGTTGCTATGGGCATTTCTACATCCGAAGAAACGGGTTGTCAGGAAGATTGGGTACAGGATTATTCTGTAGATCAGTATCCGGGAAATGTTTATGATGATGCTATTGACAGAATTGCTGAAATAGTGACACAGTCTGAAGAAACAGTTACCATTATATGTATTGGTACTATGACAAATATGGCTGCTTTTGCTGATAAGTATCCTGATTTGGTAAAAAAGATCAAGATAGTAGCGATGGCGGGAAGCATATACAAAGATGAATGCGGCAGGGAATCACCGATACCGGAGTGTAATGTGGTATGGGATATTCCTGCGGCTCAGACTGTTTTCAGTAGTCAGTGGGATATAACACTTGCTCCTCTTGATGTGGGAGTGAGTGCAAGGATTTACGGTAACGAATATGCGGCTGTTCGTGAAAGCGATAAAATTATTCCTCAGATGATAATTGAACAGTATGAGAACTGGACACGCATACATCCAGAGCTTGGCGGCAATCCACAACAGTTCAGTAGTAAGCTTTGGGATACTGTAGCCGTCTATCTTGCTTCAAAGAGAGAATTCATCGAACTTCGAAATATACCGTTGGTCGTAACTGACAAGGGCTATACAAAAATAGATCCTGCTAATGGTAAGAATGTATTTGTAGGTCTTTCCTGGAAAGATTTACCCGGTTTTCAAAAATATTTAGCTTCCACTCTGGTAAGCTGAGTTCAAATTAAGAATCAAATTTGTTTGCTGGTGCATTTGTGCCGGCAATATCTTCCAGATAAAACTTTTTTCTAAAGGTGTATATTGTGAATATGTCGTTTTGGGATTGGTTTGTTGTAGCTGCATTTCTTCTCTGCCTCTATGTAATGTGTATGATATGCAAGAGGTATATGAAGGGGGTTTCTGATTTTCTTGTTGCCGGACGAAATGTCGGTAAGTATCTTGGAATGACTTCCGGATCAATGGCAGGGCTTGGAGCTATAACAATTCTTGCTATGTGGCAGATGAGTTATAAGTCAGGTTTTGTGGGTACTTTTCTTTGGACATTTCAGTATCCTTTCAGTATTTTGCTGGCACTAAGCGGTTTTGCGATTTACAGGTTTCGGCAGACTCGTGCTATGACAATACCGCAGCTTCTTGAAATGCGGTACAGTAAATCATTGCGTGTGTTCTGCGGACTTCTTACATATGTTTCCGGCGTGCTGAATATGGGGATATTTCCTGCTGTCGGTGCGAATTTTGTCTTGTATTTCTGCGGTTTTCCCACTCAGCTTCATTTTCTTGGACTGACAATACCTACAGTTCTTATAATAATGCTTCTTCTGGTTGGGGTTTCTGTTTTGATCTGTTTTACAGGTGGCCAGGTAACTTTGATAATAACAGATTTTATTCAGGGTGTTTTTGTTAACCTGATGCTGCTTGTCTTTGTGGTTCTTGTGTTCAGAATGATATCATGGGATCAATTCTCCGAGGTTTATTTGTCTCTAAGTGCTAATGAGTCGATGATAAATCCGTTTACTAAAGGTCAAAGTGAATTTGATGCAAGATTCTTTTTGATCCAGATGTTCTGGATGATGTATCTTGTCGTAGCGTGGTCTCCTGATACAATGCAGGTTAGTTCGGCTAAGGATGCAAGAGAAGCGTTTCTAATGAAGGGTCTTGTGCAGTTTAAGTATCTTGCAGGTGCGAGCCTTGGATTGTTTGTACTTCCTTTAGCGGCTTTTGTTATTATGAATCATTCAGATTTTTCTGATATGGCGGCTAATGTTAACAATGTGCTTGCCAGTATTACTAATCCAAGCGTGAGAAGTCAGCTAATTGTTCCGTCTGCTGTGGCTAATTTTCTGCCTGTAGGACTTCTGGGTGCTTTTCTTTCTGTTGTACTCTTTGCTTTTATAAGCACGCATGATACTTATATGCTTGCATGGGGCGGTGTACTGATCCAGGATGTTGTGATGCCTTTGAAAAAGAAGAAACTTACGCCGCGTCAGCATCTTGTATTGCTTCGCAGCTCGGTTATATTTGTTGCGGCTATCATCATTACATTCAGTATGAATTTTGAGATGACTGATAATATTCTGATGTTTCAGGCACTTACAGGATCAATTTATACAGCCGGTGCGGGTGTGGTGATTATAGGTGCTTTATATTGGAAGAAGGCGACTGTTTCTGCGGCATGGTCGGCGATAATAACCGGTACATCACTTGCTCTTATAGGATTTATCTATCGTTATAAGATCAATACAGAATTCCCTATGAACGGCACATATATTGCTTTTTACAGCTCCCTGATAAGCTCAATAGTTTTTGTTGCTGTTTCCCTCTTTACGAATAAGGGTGAGTCGTTTGATCTTGACAAGATGCTTCACAGGGAAGAAGGTAAGGTTGAGCAGGAAAAAATAAAGTGGTGGCAGTTTACAAAAGGCTTTTCTCTTCATGATAAGATTGTATTCTGGGTGCTGCTTGGTTATGTTGCAGTGTATTCTCTTGTGCCGCTTGTCTTGTTTGTATTGTACAAGGCTTACGATTTTTCAGGGTTAGATTGGATGCTGTTCTGGAAAATATATATGATAGCAATGTTTATCAGTGGTGTACTTTTTGTGTGCTGGATAACAATTGGCGGTTTCAGAGATATGTTTGCTATGTTCAGATTCTGCAGACAGCAGGCGGTTGATGATAGCGATGATGGTTCTGTTGGTTCAAAATAAAATCAAGGGTGTGATTATGAAATATTTATTGGGATTATTGATTTGTGTTTCATTCTGTTTGGCGTCAGAAGTCAAGATATTAGATAGTAATGGAGCACCGGCGTTTTTTGTAGAAGAAGAAGCGAAGTTTCCTATGTTCTTGTTTGAACAGGAGATTCTTGATAAAGATGCTGCCGAGTTTCAGAAGGCAGGTTTTGAGTTTTATTCTTGTATAGAACTGACCAAGCAGCTTGATCTTGGTTGGATTGGCAGCTACAAATTTGATACTTCTGCAAGCGAGAGGGTCATAAATGATTTTCACAAACGGATTCCCAATGGATATATATTGCCACGTGTTCACCTTTATGCACCTAAATGGTGGGGGCAGGAAAATCCAGAGGAACTTACTGTTTTTGCTGCGGCAAAAGCTGGCGAATATAAAGATATTTGTTGGGATGAAGGTCATCCACCAGTGTCTTTTGCATCTGAAAAATGGTTGAAAGAAGCAGGAGAGGGGCTTCGCAGGAATATAAGGGCAATGCTGTCGCTTCCGTGTTCTGAAAAGATTCTCGGAATACATATCTCGAATGCTCTTGGAGGAGAGTGGCATTACTGGAATCCTTTTGCTTTTCCTGATGCCAGTGAACCTATGCGAACGGCTTTTGTCAAGTACATGCGAAAGAAGTACAATGATGACATTGAGCTTTTAAGGAAAGCATGGAATGAACCTCAAATCAGCTTTGAGACAATAACGGTGCCTGATATTTCGGAACAAAAACAATCAGACATAGGCATGTTTAGAGATCCATCCAAGAGACGTAAGGTGATTGATTATGGGTGGGCTTTTCATCAAGTGTGTTTTGATGCAATTGAATATTTTTGCCGAATTGTTAAGGAAGAAAGTGATGGAAGACTTCTTACTGGCGTATTATATACTTATTCTCCTACAATTAACTGGTCTCAGACAGGTGACCATCGTGCAACGGAAAGAGCTCTTGAAAGCGAATATATCGATATGATTGCTACGCCTCACTCTTATTCAAGAAGGGCTTTGGGTGAAGATGGTGCGTTTAGGAATTTTACTGCAAGTCTGAAAGCCCATGGCAAGCTGTTTCTTGATGAGAGTGACGACAGGACTCATCTTACCGGATCAATAGCCCTTTCTCATGTTCATTCTACAAATACAGCCGAGACTATTAATATATTAAGACGTTCGTTCGCTAATGTTGTGTGTGACAGTGTTGGAATGTGGTATATGGATCAGTCGTCAGGTTGGTGGTACAATGAGCCTGAGATTTATAAAGAGTTTGCAAAAATAAAGAAATGGGCAGACTATTCAATGACACTTGATCGTGGCAGTTGCAGTGAGGTGGCTGTCATATCTTCTATGGAAAGCGGTTTCTATCATCTCGACAGGATAACACGTAAGGATACAATTACTTATGCTTTGAATAGGCACCAGATAGGTGAATTTTATCATGCAGGTGTTCCATTTGACAGGTATTTTATTGAAGATATTGAACAGGGGCAAGTGCCGGATTCAAAAGTCTACATTTTCCTTGACTGTTTTTTCATGACTGATAACCAGCGAAATTCTGTCGAACAACTAAAAAAAGAAGGGAAAACACTTGTCTGGTTTTATGCTCCTGGATTTGTTACTGAGGATTCGTTTTCTCTGGAAGCTATGCAGCAGCTTACTGGGTTTGATTATAAAATGGAACCTCGCGGGGATGTTGATTCTGAGTTGAGGTTAGTAACCTCGAAATTTGGCGAGAATGCAAAAGTTTTTGGCTGTTCAGTGCAGCAGGCTCCGGTTTTTTATGTACAGGCTCAGCCTGATGAAATATATGCTCGTTTTACAGATCATGGTTTTGCTGGAATGGCCTTTAGAGACTTTGGTACATGGCAATCAGTGTACTGTTATACTGGTTCAGTTCCTGCACTGGCAATTCGTGAAATATATAAAAAGGCAGGAGTGAATATTTATTGTGAAAGCGGTGATGTTTTATATGCTAACAGAAGTTGGGTAGGTATTCATGCTTCTTTAACAGGCAAAAAGAAGATTACACTTCCACAGAAAAGTGATGTTTTTGAAGTCTTCAGTGAAAAATTTATTGGTAAGGATGTTTCCGAATTTGATTGGGATATGAGTTTTGGAGAAACTGCGTTGTTTGTGTTATCCAATCCTCTTGAATAATTTGACTGTTTTTTTTAAGGAGATTGTGATGAATCTTTACAGAAAATTAGTGTTGAATTTATGTGTATTGTTGGCAGCAGTGTTTTACGTTTCTGCGGTGTCGGCAGATATTGCGGTAAGTCAGTATAATGGCTTTCCTGTGATATCTGATAATAACGAACCCTGCTATCCCTTATTGTTGTTTCAGCAGGAAATAAGCTCGAATGATGCTGATGAATTTTGTGATGCGGGTTTTGATTTTTATTCCTGTATCGAGAAATATTCTTACTTAGACCTTGGCTGGATTGGAAATCAACAGTTTGATTTTGATCTTTTCGACAGGGTTATGCTTGAGTTTGTGAAGAATTTACCCGAAGGCGGATATTTGATTCCGCGAGTTCATGTATGGGCTCCCGAGTGGTGGGTTGATGCTAATCCTAATGAGGCTATCGGTTATCTTATTCAGCCTCAGCCTCATCAATGGCTTGCCGGTGATGGTACAAAGCATGAGTCATTTGCTTCATCATTGTGGAAACAGGAGGCAGGTTATGGACTCAGACTTCTTGTAAGGCATATACTTAACAGTCCATATGCCAATAGAATAGCCGGATTACATATTGCTAATGGAGTTTATGGTGAGTGGCATATGTGGGGTGCAGAGTATGTGCCGGATACAGGAAGCAGCATGCTTGCTTACTTCAGGGATTATCTGCGGACAAAATACAATAACGATGTTACTTCTTTGAGAAATGCATGGAACTGGCCTTATGTTATATTTGATACTGCGCCGATTCCTAATCAGACGGAACGTACAGCACGCTCTGACGGTCTTTTCTGTGATTCACAATGGAGCAGGGTTACGGATTATTACGAAGCACATAATAAAGCTGCTGTAGATGCGATTGATTATTTTTGTCAGATAGTCAAAGATGAGAGTAATAATAAGCTGTTGACAAGCGTACTTTATGGTTATCAGCCTGATATGCCTCATCATCCTCTTGAGGTGGATCATCGCGGAGCTGCTCAAGCTTATCGTCTCAGCAGTGTTGACATGTTCGCTTCGCCGCATTCATACTGGTACAGAGATCTTGGGCAGGATGCATCTTTCAGGCATTTTCCTGAGAGTTTGAGAGTTAATGGCAAACTCTTTATGGATGAAGCTGATGTAAGGACTCACTTGTGTGATTCTTCCAATCTTTTCAGACATGCTACTAATATTGATGAGTCTCTTGCTGTTTTAAGAAGAGCTTTTGGTAACATGTTGACAGGAAGTGTAGGTGGCTGGTTTATGGATCAGTCATCAGGATTATGGTATGATGACCCGAGTATTTATCATGATTTCGCGAATTATAAGCGTTGGGCTGATTATTCGCTTGCGTGGTCGCGTGAGAGAATTAATGATGTTGCTATTATAAGTTCTCTAAATAGTGAATTCTATATAGGTGCTGAAGATCAGCTTACGGCACAATTTTATGTGAAGCAGATACCACAGCTTTGCCGTGCAGCAGCCCCATTCAACAGATACCTTATAGAGGATCTTGAAGAAGGTTTGGTTCCGGAGCATAAGGTTTATATCTTCATAGATTGTTTCTATCTTACCGATTCTCAGAGGACAGCAATCAATAATCTAAAAACTAACGGTCATACTTTACTGTGGATGTTTGCTCCAGGTTTTGCAGGACCTTCTGGGTTGTCGGTTACTGCTATGGAATCTTTGACAGGTATCTCTTTTACCAAGACTAATAATTGGTACAGTGATGTCTATCCTGATCAGAATTTGTTCCCGACTTCACCGGATACCTATAATACCTACCAGACCAATTTTGGTTCGCTTACTTCACTTTCGCCTAAGTTTTCGCCTGTTGCTTCGAGCTGTCAGGTTTGGGGTACGTGGCAGGATAACGGCCAGGGAGGTGCCGCTCTTGTAGTTAAGGATTATTCTAACTGGCGTTCAATTTATAGTCCTACTGCAGGCTTACCATGGGTGATACTGAATAAGATATATGAAGATGCTGGTGTGCATTTGTATGCTCAGGCTGGTGACAATCTAATGGTTAATCAGAGCTTTGTAGGTATACATAGTGTTTCTGGTGGAAGTAAGACTATAAAACTTCCTCAGAGCAGTAATGTGTATGATGTTATTAACAATACATCTATTGCCAGTAACGTTACACAGTTTACCTTTACTCTTGGTGCGGAAAGAACTGCTCTATTTGCAATTGCAGATAATATTGGTTCTTCTGCCGTTTGGACTAATGCTTCAGGTGATCACAGTTGGTCGCAATCAGGGAACTGGAGCGGAAGCACTCCGGTTGCAACTCCAAAGAGTGTTTTATTTGACTCTCATACTGGAACAGTAGATCAGACTTATGCTCATATACATAACGGTATAACAGGAGGGGCTCAGGCTGTTGATATGCTTCTGGGACGTACCGGACATGATTCGAGGATATTGCATACGGATGGTGAAAATCGTTTCAGAACATTGTTTGTTGGTCTTGATTCTGATGAGATACATTCTGATTATCATATGTATGGCGGTAAGGTTGAATCATATTTTGATGGTACATGGGGTGGAAAGATGCACGTTGGCTACAGTTCTAATTCTCTAAGCTCCGGTGCATTTTACCAGCTTGGCGGTGTTGTGAATCTGAGCAAATGGCTTGAAGTAGGGTATAGCGGAGGGTCTTACGGACACCTGCAGATCGAAAAGGGGCTTTTCAAAGTTCCAGATTTTAGTATTTATAACGGTATTGTTGATGTTAAAGGCGGTTGGCTGGTTCTTGATTCTGAAACAAATTTCAGAAATTATGCTAATCAGGGCAAAATACTTGTTAATGGTTCTGCCGGTAATGAAAACAGTTTCTGTTACAGGCAGAGGAATAACAAAATTTATATCAGCATACCTTCATCTGTAACATGGTCATCTTCTGCAGGAGATCATCTTTTCAGCAATCCGGCTAACTGGGTTGAACAAAAGGCACCTCAGGGGACTCCTATGCAGGTCAACTTCTCTGTACACAGCGACGGTTGGAATGATTACTGCCTGATTGATGAAACTGCAAAGTGGGAATATGGCGGAATTGATGCGGTGGATGTCTTAGCAGGACGTGACGGTAAGGATACCAAGATAATTCAGACTGGCGGAGTGTTTGAGTTCAGGAATATGTTCTTTGGTATGGACAGTCTAGAGATACACACACAATACCATATGTACGGCGGTATTCTGAGAAGCTTCTATGATGGCAGTTTTGGTGGTCAGATGGTTCTTGGAGCCGGTTCAAATGCTAACAGTGACAATGTGTTCTATCATGAGGCTGGAGCAGTAATACTTGATAGCTGGCTTTATGTAGGTGACAGCAGTGCCGGATATCTAATTTTGCATGATGGAATATTTATTGTGCCTAATCTTACAGTAAACCAGGGACATGTTGATATTAGCGGTGGAACGTTGGTGTTGAATTGGGATACGGAGTTTAGGCAGTATGCTAATCAGGGTAAGATACTTGCTTACGGTTTAAGCGGCAATGAAAACAGCTTTAATTATAAGCAGGTAAAGGATCAGATACATATTACCGCAAAATAGCTGTCCGATCCAACTGATCTGAAATTTAATATTGGTTTGGTATTTAGGATTTTTATTAGTTTATTGAAGATTTGACAAGTGTGTCTATGGCTTGTTTAATATGATAGGGAAGGATGTTCCAATAGTAGACTATATCTGTCAGATCAGGGGCTAGCTCGAGCAGTGAGTGTTTAAAAGGTGTCCCTGAGGGTGTCCAAGCGATAGTTGTGTTTCTACAACTATTCTTTTCAGAAGAGTTTATGTTTTTCGAGCATCGGTCTTCGGAACCGAGGGCTTGGGGGTTCGAATCCCTACAGGTGTGCTATTAAATAAACCCTGCTTTTGACGCTTAAATCGCTACTTTTGGTGTCAAGAGCAGGGTTTTTGTGTTTTCAAGGTTTGTCTTGAAATGTGATGTCTATTTATTTGCTGATTAAATAGATGGATAATTTTTTGTTGGCCTCATAGCTTAGTTCGGTAACTGAGTTGTGCGTTAGATAATAATCACCTTTTTTCAGTTTGAATTCTTTATCGCCGCAACGGAACATACCTTCACCTTCGGCTACTACCGCTATGTACCAGGGGAAGCGGGATTTGAAATCTACGCTTGAATTTACTTGCAGCTTCTGCACGCGGAAATGCTCGGTAATCGAGTGGTCGATGACGTCGCTGTATACGAAGTCCTCGGTTTTTTCGATGATCTTCTCAGCAGGGCAGAATCTTTTCAATGTTTCGGCTCTGTCATAAGCATGTTCATAATCGAAGCACTCCAGGCCGATCTCCGGGTCGAGTCCCTGCCACATATCGTAATCGCTGAGCTCTACGCCGTCGAGATATTTTTCCGGTTGCACAACAAGGTCGGTCGGTTCCTGTACTTCGAGTATGAAGCAGCCTGGGCCTATTGCGTGGGGCAGCTTGCCGGGGATGAAGAAAACGTCCGATTCGTTTACTTCGAATTTATGCATGCAGGAGGTAACGGTTTCCATGTCCTGTTCCCTGACAGCCTGTTTGAACTTTTCCTTATCGATATCCGGCTTGAAGCCCATATAGACATACGGTTCAACTCCGTTTACGGCTCTTTTACCGATAACGATCCACATCTCCGTCTTGCCGTGATTGCTGTTGCAGTATTTTTGTGCGAACGGTATGTCCGGATGGCATTGTATGGGCAGCCTTATGGCCGAATCGATGAATTTGCAAAGTATGCCAACGCCATCTTCGCCGATATTATCTGCACCCAGAATTTTATCAGGAAACTGCTCAAGCACATCGCGAAGAAACACCCGCTGCCCCGATGGAGACACGAAACTGCTTAGCCCTTCGAATTCCGATTGCTGGTTTTTATCATTTTGCGCTACGGTCGTAGATGCGATCCATTCTTCGGGGAAAAAAGAATCGCTGCTTTGCGTATTGCCTGAGAGTTTATCGAGCATTGCCCCGCCTTTATAAAGCCGCCATACTCGATTAGGTTCGAAAAAAATAGGATATTTCAATATTTCATCAATTTCTTTTTTCATTTCAGTGTCCTGCTATAAGGCTTCCCTTTATTGTTATCTTTTTGCTGTTCCATTTTTCGGCCAGACGCTGCTGGATACAAAGCAGTTCTATTGTTTTTGCGGCCATTTCTGCGAACGGCTGTTTGATTGTCGTTATTCCTGATGCTATGGCTTCTTCCAGGCCGTCGATCCCGTAGACTTCAGCTTCGCTGCCGACAATTGATTTTACGGCTATTGCCGCCATGTCGTTTACGCATATAACGGCGGTTTTTCGCCGGTGATCGAGCAACTGTTCTTTCCTGGCGTTGATCTCTTTTCTGATATCTCCCTGCCACGGTATATATTCAATAGCGTGTTCAGTACTGCTTGCCTGACAATATCGCAGAAAAGCGGCTTCTCTTTGCTTGTCGCTGTCGGCATCGAGCATGCTGTGGCTTATCATTATGATCTTTTCTGCCCCGTCTATTAGAGCCTTGCTTACCAGCTTTTGTATCGCATCGTCATTGTCGAGCCCGACATAGTCGGCATAGCCGCCGGGAAGCATTCTGTCAAAGAATACCATATTTGTTCCAAGCAGTCGCAGTCTGGCGAATGTGTCGGAGTGAAAGTTTCTGCTTGGCCATATTACCATATTCTTAATTCCCTTGGAAACGAGTTTAATCGCCGCCTGCTCTTCGATCTCCGGGTCCTGTTCGGTTATCTTCAATATGCACAAGGCATCACGCCTATCAAGCTCTTTCTGAAACGATTCGAGAAACTCCATGGCAAAGGGGTCCTTGATAGCTGTAAGGAATGCTACCTTGTCTATTTGCTCGGAATTTCCCTGCCAGCTTGCATTGGCAACGAATGTTCCCTTGCCCTGTTTTCGCTGAAGTATCCCCGCTTCTTCGAGTATGCCGTAAGCACGCCGTACCGTTACCCGGCTGACCTGGTGCTCTTGGGATACCTCACGCTCGGTGGGGAGCCTGGAGCCGATATCATATCTGCCGCTTAGAATAGCGTTGAATATAGCATCTCTAACCAACAGTGTTTTGTCTTCTTCTTTCATTTTCCGCTTTCGATACGTGCTATTATATCTTCCTGTATATCATTTGAGAGGTCGAGGAAATTAACGAATGTTCCGTGGATTCTCATTATATATATGCCGTTTGGAGCGTATTTAGCAGGCTCGGCTAATACTTTGCGAAGGTGTCCCGGGCTATCTATATTGAAATATACGTAATAAGGTGAAACTTCCTTTTCGCATTCAAAACCGAAAAGCGGTTCTATGACTTCGTCTTTAAGTTTTCTGCCCTTTGTTTCCATATCTTCTATCCCGGCGGCTTCTTTCGGGCTCAAACCTATATGCGATGCGTAGCCACCGGTCATTCTGTCGAACGGAAGTTTCCATGCAGAGAGTATCCGCTCTGCAAGCCCGCTGTTATCCCGCTTTACGGTCGGGTCGATTCCATAGCCCAGCATTTCTTTTGCCTTGCGGCCGTCGGGAGTGGCTCCCACTTTATAGCCGTAGAGCAGGTGCGTACTTGGTGTTGACCAGTCTGCGAGGAAAGGATTGCCGAGATTGTTTTTCAGGGAGCTGACCGCGTTGTTCACGCTTCCGGCAATACGCATTGCATACTCATCTACGCATTGCTGATCATTGCCGTATTTAGGCAGAGAATTTACGAAGGCATGGATATCTTCATAACCTGCAAAGTCATTATTCAAAGCGTTTCTCAGCTTTTCCGGTTCCCAGTTTCCGTTGCCGAGGAATTCTTTGACTGCGTACAGTGAGTCGCTGACAACGCTTAGCCCGTGTATCAGGCAGCCGCTTCCGTTGTATTTTGTGCCTTGTTTTTCAACATCCCGCATATCTCGGAAAGTATTCATGCCGTCCATGAGTGAGGAGGTGAACGGAACAGGATTTTTCTCTCCTAAGAGTTTGGTGCATCTGTTACCCGCTTCAGCCATTTTCGGCAGACAGTAATCGAGGATTCTATTGAAAAGCTTCTCAAGATCGGCGTATGCTTCTTTTATACCTTCATATCCAAATTCCTTCCAGCACGGAACAAGCTGCTTGCCACTCAGCAGAGATTTGCCGTCGTTCAGTGCAAGCTCTAAAATTTTTGCTATATTCAGCCAGGTGTTAGTTGTATTCAATGATGATTTCCCCATTATCAGAGGCTCCTGACAGCCGGCAATGCTGTAATCGGGCAAATCATTTATATCGATACCCTGAGAGGAGAGCAGCCGGAACATCATGTCGTCATTGAACAGTGAAGGCGTTGAGTGCCCCGGAGTAAAGAAGAATTTTCCCAACTGTTCGTATAATTGGTCGGGAGTTTTTTTATGCAGCTTAACACTCAAAGCCGGCTGCGGGTCATTTGTTGCAAAAAAAGCATCAAGGACGATATATGTCATTTCGTCTGTGGTATCTTCATTGCAAGTGTCTTTGCCGCCTACAAGAACGTTCTGCGAAATTGCCCAGCAGCGATTACCCACCTGAAAGAAGCATAACAGATGGCGAACAAGCTCTACGGCAAGATCTCTGTTCGTATTCTCAGGCGAGTAATATGGCGCCAGCACCCTGTCGATATTCCCTGCCGATATAGCATAGGGATTGGGGCTTTGCTCTATGACCATTATCTGCCATAATAGAGCGTATGTCTGCACTGCCTGGTGGAGATCGGCCGCACCGTTGTAAGGTACTGTTTCCAAGACGGATATCATCCGACTAAGTCTTTCTTTTTCATCCTCGTCATTGATTGATGAATATTTCGTTTCGGCAAGCTGCTTATACCTCTCTGCAAGTATCAAAGCCGCTTCCATTGCTCTGGCCATAGCCTTGCCGTAGCTGTTGCCGGAGACTTGTGCCTTTTCCATCATATTCTTGATGCCGTGTTTAAGAAACTTACGCATGTCCGGAATATGATGCCCTGTTACCGGTTCGAAGAAGAATACCACCTCGTCAGTAAAATCTTCATAGTCGTTATATACATCTTTTAATTGGCGTACATACGGAGCCAATTCCCAATATTTCCTTACTTTATATATCCTCTCTTCCGTAAGGCCGCTCTGGTCGGAAGGTGAGATGTCTGCGTATATAGCTGTAGGGTCGCAATAACCGGCAAAGTCTTCAACCTTAAAAGAAGGGTTTATCAGAGAATAGGACGCAGAAAAAGCACCATCCTGAGAACCGGCTATAACTGCGCCGAAAGGTATACTCAGGGGCATCTGTTTTGCCACGGCACAAAGGATGTCGGCATGCGCCATTGGTGAATCGAGATCGACGCCTGAGGCTTTGAGTCTGATTCGTTCGTTCATTTTGATTTCCTGAACGAAAAACCAGTCGCTGACGGTCTTTTGCGATCTCTTGTACTTTCTAACCATTTCTGCGCCGTTTTTTACGATTTTGGTCCAGTTTGTCATTAGCTGTTCCATATTTATCTCCAAAATTAATTGTCTGCCTTGTTCAGCTGACTAATTGTGCGTTAATGTTTTCTTGTTTTAACATATCAATAAACTTCAGCGTCTCTTTTTCTGAAGGCTCTGCAGTATCTTTCATATTATAAACCATATCGAGAGCCTTATACTTCGGCCTGCCGATATGGTGCATTCGCAATACTTCAATGTTTATATTGCCGTTTCTCGCTTTTGCGTCTTTCAACACTTCCTTTATAAGGCCGAGTTCTTTTGGGCCGTCGTTGAATCCTTTGACCAGCGGCACCCGTATTGTCATATCGATCCCCGAGCTTGCTGCGGTTAGTATATTATTGACGCTTCTGCCTGCTTTTGCCCCGATCCATTTCAAGGCAGTGGAGTCGCTGACGCATTTGAGATCGGTTATCAAGAGGTCGAATGCGTCCAATACGTGTTCGAAGTTTTCCGAAGATGCGTTTGTTTCAACCGCTCTGTGGCATTCTCCCTGAAGCAGTGCCGCTGTTTCGAGAAGCTCATCAAGCTGAAGTAGTGCTTCTCCTCCGCCAAAGGTAATGCCGCCGCTTTTACCGAACAGGCCTTTTATACGACGTACTTCTGTCAAAATTTTCTTTGGGGTTATATCCCTGCCGGCAAGTTCGAAACATCGGTTGTGCCATTTATTGATGCAGGGCCGGTCGCTGCATGTACGGCAGATCGTCCGGTCGAGTTTCCATGGTCGCTCTTTACTGACGGCTCCGTAAGGACAGGCGGTTTGAGGATTGGCCCCTCTCTCAGGATAGAACAGGATTTGCGGGTCGACAAGCAGGCTCTCGGGATTTGCGCACCATTTGCAGCGGAAATTGCATCCCTTGAGATATACGACCCATCTTCGTCCCGGGCCGTCAAAGCCGTTAGACCATCCTGTTGAAAATATTCTCATTCCCTGATTATCCTTTCATTGCTGCCATTGCCGCTCCGGTAGCGGCCTCTTCTTTGACATTTGCCAGATTTACAGGCTTTTTGAGTATTTCTTCTGTGATACTTAGCAATGCCGGATTCTTTCTCATTGCATTTCCGCCTGCCATTACGCAAGAGAAGTCTTCAAGGCAGGCCGGCGGTATCATATCGTATAATTCTTCGACCATAGCATAGGCAAAGGAGCGGGTGAGTTCGGAAGGGGTGAAATTCTCCGCATTTATGGCGGTTATTCTGCCTCGAAGGTCGGGATTTGCTCTTGTGCCGCAAAATCTTGGGTCCAGCTTTATCGCCGAACCGTGCTTATTTTCACTTAGAAACGAGTTCATCTTGTCATAAATCGCTTCGTCTTTGGGTGCGATTCCTGTTATTTTAGCAATAACGTCTTTAAAGAAATCTTTGAGGTATGCATAAGTCCAGCCTCCGCAGATGCTTGCACCAACGAGTATGAAGCTTCCATCGGGCATTGGCCTTGTCTCGAATCCTTCAACATAATCGCTCTTGTTGTGAGGTATCGATATTTGCCCGCCTGTGCCTAAGTTGAGAACCGCTGCTTCTTTGGCTTTGCCGCGGGCGCCTATTACGGCGGCCTGATTGTCGCCTATGGGGCTGTAAACTTTTGCTTCCCTTTTCAGTCCAAATCGTTCGGCGATTTGCGGCAGAATATTGCCGATTATTTCGGAGGTCGGCTTAATGTCGGGCAGTATTTTTTCTGGAATGCCCAGTTCGTTCAGTATTTGCTTGTTCCATTGTCTGCTTTTAATGTCATATATGCCCCAGCTTGCTGCGTGAGTTGGTTCGGTAGCGGCTGTTCCGGTTAATTTGGCACACAAATAATCAGAGATACTCAGTGCCTTAAGGTTCCCGTCCAGTGGAGCCCGGCTGTTCAAATAGGCGAGAGTGGCCCCGCCGTAACCTGTTCTCAGCCCGCATCCATTTGATTTAGCGTAATTTTCGCCGATTGATATTGCAATTGAAGCGGCTTTTTGATCTCGCCATGTTATGAAATTAGTTACGGGCTTCAATTGGTCGTTTACGAGCAAAATACCGTGCATTTGTCCGGTTACTGTTATGTCGGTAACATCATTAGACTTGACTGCATCGCTTTTAAGCAGTAAAGATATCGCTGAAAAAATAAGTTCTATGGTTTTTTCCGAGCATTGTTCGTAGCTGCCTTCTGCGTTTTCCTTTATCCGTGAGTCGTTTTCAATGCTGATGCATCCAGTCAGGCATTCTTTTTCAGTGTTATAAGCTGCGGCACATATTTTGGAAGTGCCTATGTCTAAAGATATTACAGTCGCCATTTGTTTGATCCGTGAAGTTAATATTATATTGTATCATACAATAATACCAATATAGCATATTCTCTTGCTGATTACAAGGCAATTTTGGGTTCTGTTGAATAAAAGATTGTTGTTTTTTTGGAAGGTTGAAAATTTTTACGTTCAATGAACGTTCAAAGTTGTTTCGGTTTAAGTGTTTTTTCTTAAGGCTTTTATGGTTTGAGACAAAATTAGTTTTAAACTTTTTTTGAGCTTTAAAATTTTGTTTGAACATGTTTTAAACTTGACAATGAACGTTTGGGGTGGTATTGTCTTTATTATGACTATAGTAGAAATAGCAAAAAAGACTGGCGTATCGCACACGACTGTTTCCAGAGTTCTTTATAATAAAGACGGCGTTTCGGAAGCTACGGCGAGAAAAATCAAGAAGGTTATCAATGACTTGGGATATACTCCCAAGCCCCATAAACTGAAGAATGACTGGTCTGAGGGAATGGGGACTAAGTGTGGCAACATAGCGTTCATATGCCCCAAAGAAGGTATTAAAACACTTGCGACTTCTCCGATAATGCTTGAGGTTCTTCACGGCGTAGAAAAAGAACTTGGCCAAAGGAATTTCAATCTGATACATCTGAGTCTGTGGAATGAGCAGGAGGATATACCTGCGCTTGTGAAAAGGCATCAGGTTGACGGATACATTGTATGGTCATATGACATCGCAGGTGTTCTTAAGGATTCTGGCGGTCTTATTAATCCCGCCAATTCGGTTACTATAATGTCAGGCGATAATTACAAATCAGATTTTTATCGTGTCCATAATGATAACTTCAAGATAGGCCGTATGGCGGCTGAATATCTTTTAAGCAGAGGCAGAAAGAATCTGCTGTATATCGATTATAATACCCGAAAGCGTGCAGACAGCAGGGACTGGCTGCTTCGCCATGAGGGATTTATGTCGGTTGCTTCCGATGATGTGGTTGTTAAGTGTACAGAAATAGACAACGATCCTGCCAGGCTTAAAGCCGATGCGGCTGAACTTATGGATCGTCTGATTGAATCGAGCTCAATGCCCGATGGTTTCTTCTTTGCAGCCGATCAGCTTACCGGAATAATCCAGCCTGTCTTGCAGTCGAAGGGATTAGATATCCCTCGAGATGCTGATGTTATTTCCTGTAATCAGGAAGCGGCATATCTTAACGGGCTTGACCCTGTTCCTGCCAGTATCAATTTGCAACCCGAACTGCTTGGTAAAAGAGCGGTTGAGCTGCTTTGGGACAGGCTTGAACATTCTGACAGAAACGAGAAGGTTATCGTTGAGATACCTCCAATTCTCAACATGTGATTCAATTCTGTTGAACACAAGTTCATATCTCTATTAACATTTATTTAGTGAGGTGTTTATGAAAATTTCATTGACTATTTTGTGTGCTGTTTCATTTCTTTTTTTGCCCTGCATCCTGAAAGCTGCCCAGGTGAGCACTGTCGTGAAACTGGAAATGGACGGTCTGGTTGATACAAATACTGAGAATGTCAATAATGCAGAGACGGGTTATGTCTACAGGACTTCTCAGTATACAAATGACAGCGGCTCGCCTTTCACAGGAGTAACGGTTATTGCTGATGGCAGCGGTGATTATCCTGTTTTCGACCAAGGAGCTGTTTACCTTAACGGTGGTGATAACTTGAAGGATCAAGTCGATGAAGGATTGATGGTTCAGGTTGGCACAGGCTATACTCCCCAGCAAAGTTATATATGGGAAGCCTGGGTAAAACCAGATTATACTAACTGGCCGACGAGCTCGACAAACCAGTTTGGATGGATAGCGATATTCAGATGGCACGATACCTATGATTCCTGTGATGATGCTACAAGCACGCCAACAGCCATGCACCTTTCATCATCAGATGCATTTCGCCAGAGGTTGAATGTTGTCGGCAATGAGGTTTGGTCGAATGAAGTACTTGACCCTAATGATACTGTTGCCGCTGATGAGTTTACTCATGTAGGACTTGTATGGACTTACGATTCTGTTACCGAGACCGGTGAGCTTAAATACTATCAAAACGGTATTTTAAAAGCCACTGCTGAGGGACCGGTTACTGTTTCCGGGACTATAATGGAATTTCCTGATACTATCGGTGTGGGTAATGTTGCTCAAACAACCATGGATAATTTTGACGAGCTTTATTGCGGCGGAGAGATAAATTACAACGCCGGTTATTCAGGATGGATAGATTCTTTTGCTTTCTCTACTTTCACCGGAACTTTTGAAGGGCCGAGTGAGTTCGTGCTTGTCGATCCGCAATTCTGCGGCGATATAGGTACTACAATTCTTGCATCGGATCTGAACGCTGATTGTGAAGTGAATTTGCTTGATTTTGCAGGTTTGGCAACTCAATGGTTATGGGATGTTACTAATAACTAAGCTGTATTAACGCAGGATTAATCCATTATTTTAGAAAGAAGGTTATTAATATGAAAATAAACTCAATATTAGCAATATCAATATGTTTTTGCGTAAGTATGGTTTTAGGTGATATATTTGTCGGTGACGGCAAAAGTGATGAGATGATGTGGAGATTCTCGCCCACCGGAGACGTAATATGGTCTGCGGGTATGCGAAGCGCAAGTAATTTTACGCTTGACCCAAGCGGCGAGCTTGTATTGGTGTCGCGGCAGGGAACTGATGAGCTGCTTTCCACTATTGATGCATATAACGGTACTGATTACAACGATCAGCTTATAACCGGAAGCGATATTGTTGACGCCGAATGGGGCCCTGATTTTAATTCCGACGGTGAAGATGATCTCTATGTAAGCGGAAGAAGCGAAATATGGGTTGTTGACGTTGATATTGTTGCCCTTGATGATGTTCAGTTTACCATACTCGATACATGGGTAGTCGCTGACACCTCAGGCAGCAACGGTACCGGCGGAAGGCTTTGCTTTGCTCCTAACGGCAATCTGCTATCCTCAAAGGGCGGCAATTCTTCAGGTAACCGTATTAACGTATGGGACCCTATGACCGGTAATCAGATCGCCAGCTATAACGCGGACAATTGCCGCGGTGCGATGGATATGATCATTGGCCCTGACGTTAATTCAGATGCTCAGGAAGATATATGGGTAGTTGACTTATACCGCGGTCAGGTAAGGGGTTATGATTATGTTACCGGAGCTTATCTGGGCATAATCGATACGGGTGTTGATTTTACTCAGCCGAACGACATAATCCTGCTTCCTGATAACACGGTTATGATAAGCACCGCCAAAGGTACTTCGCTGAGTACAGGCGGAGATGGATCAAGCTATGCAAGCGTTATACATTATGATCCTGTAGCTGATACAGCAACATTGTTTTATGAGTCTGACGGAGCCAATTTTGCATGTCTTGCTTACTCTCCGCTGGAACTTCCTGTGCCTGTTCAAATTGAACCTCAACCTTATGATGTAATAGCGATCGAAAGAGGTGACGGTACAAGAGATGGTAATGCGTTCTTCAAGCTTATGACCAGATTTGCTCCAAACGGAGAAATTATATGGCAGCCATCGAATGAATATGGCAACAGTGCTTATTATATGGTTGACAGTTTAGATCAGGAAAGTGTGTATGTATGCTATAGCGGCACTTCGGGCACCCGTTATCTCAGACAGTTTTCTGCTGAGGACGGAAGTGCAATAGAATTCGTATTCAATAACAATGATTACTGTAAAGCGGCTGATTGGGGTTATGATTATAACTCTGATGGAACATCGGATCTTTATCTTTGCAGCCGTGATACGATATATGTTCTTGACGGTACGACGGTAGATGGTCAGGTTGCTACAGTTCTCACCTCTTATGAAGAAAGTAATACCGTTTATGATGGCGACTCCGGAACTGCAACAGGCGCAGGCGGCTTCCCTGTATTCGGACCGGATATCAACAGTGATGGTATTGGCGACCTCTTTGTTACCAACGGTGGTGTTTCATCAGGTAACCGTATCAATGTGTGGGATCCGACCAATCTTAGCCGCATAGTATCTTATCCGGCTGAAGAATGCCGCTGGGCTATCTCTATTGTATTCAGCCAGGATGTAAACCGCGACGGTCGTGAGGATATGTGGGTAACTGATTATGGTCGCAGCCAGATACGCTGCTATGATTATATGACCGGTGAATATCTGGGTATTGCTCCTGTAAATGTAGAACTGGACAGTCCGTATGCAATGAAGGAAGCTCCTGACGGTATGCTTTATGTTATAAGTCGTGAGGGTTCGAGTCTTAACGCCGGTGGCGTAGGGGACCCCGGAACCGATATCATAAAGATAAATCCGCAGACAGGAAGTGCCGAACTATTCTTCAGCATAAGCGGATATGAAGCCAGCTTCTGCGGTCTTTCGATACTTGAACCTACCGAGGGCGTATGTAATGATCCTATACCGCAGGACCTCAATCAGGATTGCAGGGTTGACGAGCTCGATCTTGAGGTAATGGCCGCCCAATGGCTGAACTGCACGAATCCTAATCCTGCAGAATGTAATTGATATTAATTTTCAAAACTGTAGAAAGTTCCCGCACAGACTAACTGTGCGGGAACTTATTAAAACCTCTCCGGCAATTCTATATGAAACAAACATTACTATTATTACTTGCTGTTCTATTTACGGCATCAGTATCTATTTCTGAAACGCTTATTATCGATGAGATAGATTTTGGCAGTTATATATCCGAAAGTGTTTTGCATAATACGACTTTGGTTAATTGTTCCGGGGGAACCGGAGCGATGGGCCTTTCGTATCGCAGGATGAACAATTATACGCCGGCCAGGGATTACGGCGGAAAGATCACTTTCAATATTGCCGTTGATCCCACGCAGCAAAATTATTTTACTCTAAAATTGTGGGGTTCTGATTATTGTCAGAGTGCACGCAGCAGCCAGATGTATCTTTACTATGAAGGTAAACAAGTTGGTTACAGGATGCACGCTGACTGGACGCCGCTTGATGCGAACTGGGAGTACCCCGAATTCCCTGACAGGTTTTATTATACTACGTACATGCTGCCCTTAAGCATTACACAAGGGAAAAGTGAAGTTGTATTGACTATTGAGAGTTGGGGCTACTGGTGGCCTTACGGCGGCAACTGGGACGAATGTCAGAATTTACTGGAAGAGCCGAGCAGGGCTATATACAATGTTTATACTCATGCGGACCCGTATTTTGAGCCTTCCGAGAGTGAGCCCCAGGGCCAGCCGGTCGAACTTGGCGATCCGCGTTCTGACCCGGGCCAATATGAAAGCGCTCTGGCGAAGCTTATTGAAGATGCGGACGACATAGTCGGCACCAGAAAAGTATCCCAACTGCCGCTGGGAAGCTGGAAGATGACAGGCTTGGCGAGGGCTTATAATGCTCAATGGTCCGCTCACTTCCAGGACCCTGTAATAATATCAAAGCTTGTAACTGATTTTGACCACTGGGTTTCGCAGGTTGCATCAGAGAGCAATAAATCCATAAGCGATGATAATCACGATGACTGGAGCGGCTACGGCAGACTGGCGATCGTGCTCCTTGAAATGCTTGATCATTTCGAATCTCAGGATCTGATGGATGTTATGATAGATCATGACAACGAGCCTTCTACTGCTGATATGACAAGACGCCGAGCCTATGCCGAATTTTTCCGTGATGGACGTGACTGGCGAATGCTGGACAGACGCTATATTACCAATCAGGTGCTTGATTGTGAGATAAGCATTTATCTTGCCAATAAAATATTGCAGCAGCTTGACCCTACTATGGCTTGGGATGAATCTTATGCGATTGAAACAGTTTATGAAGCAGTAGGATTGCTGCCTTATGGAGACTGGGCTTATGGAACTGCATTGGATACAGACTATTTGCGACAGCAGATAATTTGGAATGCTGATTCGCCTTACTACATGATAACTGAAAAAGGTCTTTCGCGTGAAACCGGCTATGTTGCCTATTACGGTAATGTTTGTGATGCAATGGCCAGACTTGCTGAATATACCGGTGACATTCAGGTCAAACAGCAGGCGATCAAATTTGTTCAGGCTCGAGCTCCATTCAGATTTTTTGATAATGACGAGCAGGGCTATCAATGTATGAGAATTGAAGCTGCTGTTGGAACACGTCATATAAATGAGACCGGACATATTCAATACGGCGACTGGACAGGATTTGAGACCGCTGCCGCATTGCAGGATCCGGTAAGTGTTCGTCTTGCTCAAATATATCTTGAGCATAACCGTTTCTGGTTTGACGACATTGACATTGAGGATGAAGTGAAAAGGGTTAACGATTATATTACGGTTGCCTCTTTGCCGCAAAGTTCTTATCAATTTCCTATGGAACCTGATGCTCCTGATTATGCCTGGGCTGATGAAGATGACTGCGTTGTTGCTGTTAAGAGAGGGAATGTACGTTTTTATGCGAATATGTATTTCCGTATGCCTCCGGCGATAAACAATATAGGCAGGGTTCATTATACGACGCCCTCAATAGACAGGGTAGCTAATGTCTACGTCAATTGCGAATTTACTCCCACAGGTCTTACTATGACACGTGAGGAAAATCCTGCCAGTCCGGAAAGGAGCCTTACTCCGGCTCCCGCTGAACTTGGGATACAGTCTTATCATGCCGGTGAAATACTGCCGACGGCAGAAGGAGCATTGCCGGGCAGAGCGGAATTTTACCATTTCAGGTATGGCGATTTTCTTGTAGCTATGAACACTACAGGCACCAAAAGTTTTACCTTGCCGATTCCTGCCGGAGTGCCGCAACAGGCATGGGATATGATAGCATCAGAGACCATAGACACTACCGGAAAGGTTACTGTTGAACCAAGAAGCACACTTGTACTTTTTATTGGCGATCCAGGCTATTGCGGGGATTCAAATACAGTTTATCTTGAAGCTGACATAAATAAAGATTGTATAGTTGATTTGCTTGATCTAAGCTCTCTTGCAAGTTTCTGGTTATATGAATATTGATACATAAACTTAAAATAGAAAGTTATAATATGAAGAAACAAAATATGAATACAGGTGAAAAGAACGGTTTTACATTGATAGAACTTTTAGTGGTTATATCAATAATTGCAGTTCTAATGTCTATCATGATGCCTGCTTTAAACAAAGTCAGGCAGCAGGCAAAATTGCTTATCTGTAAAACCAATATGAAGAATATAGGAGTTGCCGTTAACACTTATACTAATGATTATGATGGCAGTTATCCGCTTGTGGGCAATCGAGACAGCGCCGGAAGGCTTCCAAATTGGGGCGGCGGTTATCCTGCTCCTCCGTACTGGGATGCAGTTGTTATGCCTTATATGTATTCGGAATATACGGCAAATCCGAAGGCCAATACTCAGATGCTTCTCAGCAAGTATGAAAAGATGTTTGATATTTGGTGCTGCTCAGGTATTAAAAGTGATCCTGAATTCAAAAGCAAGTACAATAGCATCGTCGCTGGTACAGACAGTCGTGCGACAAATCGCTATCCTCGTTCGTATAGGTTAAATGCAATGCTTGGCGGTCATGCTGCTGTAAACGGGCCATATTCTTCGCGTGATTTTCAAGACCTTTCCTCCAATCCAGGTGCAAGGGCTTATACTGTTTCTGTTAAGACTCACCAGGTACAGTCTTCCTCAAGTACATTTTTGATACTGGACGGTGGACTTGATAACGGCAGTTGTTTCAATAACCGTTACGGTTGGGCAAGATACTGGTCGGATCTCAAACCAGCTCACTTTGTAAAGAGAACGGGTAATACGTTTACTGATACCTGGGGTGATACCGAGGCGAGAAAAGGCGTATGTAATGCGCTGTTCGCCGATGGACATATCGAGAAGATAGACAGGGACTATTCCGAGGAGAAGGTTGACGGCCAGACTTTCTGGGAGTATGGCAGCGATGACAACAGGGGTATATATAAATTCTATGCAGGTAATTACCGCCGCTGATATTAAAGGTGAGATATGATTAAACAAACTATGACTATTTTATTGCTGTTGAGTCTCTGTTTCTCTATTGCAAACGGTAAAGAAATGTCGGTTGATAAAAATGATTTTAAGGTGCTTGAAAGCTTTGAGGATATCTATGATTATATAGATAAAGACAATGTAAAGGTGAAAGTCAAACCAGGTACATATCAATTGGATAGGCCTTCTGCTGAACCTATGATAGCTTTCAACGGCAGTAATAACTATTTTGATCTTACGGATGTTAAGCTTATTGCAGATCGCCCGTGCAATACAATTATTGCATTGATCGGAAATGATATCGTACTGGAAGGTTTGCATCTGGAAACTAACAAAGACCACTCTATATGCAGAAGTGGTTCAGAAACGTTAGGTTTTAATATAACCGGCGATGATAATATGCTGCTTGGCGTTTATTTACAGATACGTGACTCATACCCTTATGGGTATGGCAGCTATTTTGGTATTGGCAGGGGTGCGTCTGTTAAACTTAGTAAGTCAACCGGAATACGTATAGGACCGGGCAGTAACACTGTCATAAAAGATTGCAAGGTTGTAATGAATGCATTTGGACATGGAATCTTTATTCGCGGAGCTGATAACGCTTTGGTCGAAAATACCTCAGTTGAAGGTTTGCTTCGTCAGACAAATGAAATTCTTCAGGAAAAGACAGGGCCTGCGTTTGAAGAGGGATTTATAGATGCCTCAGGAGAGCCGATAAGGCCCGGCAGAATTACGTCTTTGTGTGAAGACGGTATCCGTATTTATGGTGACAGCGGCACACGGAGAAATTATGGTAAGCCTGATAAAAAACCGACCGGCAGCGTTACTGTCAGAAATTGCAGCGTGAACCGTATGCGCCGCGGAATATGTTTGGCTTTAGGCGGGAGCGGCCATGTTGTTGAAAACTGTACGGTTTCTGAATGCACCAGAGTTGGATATAATATAGGTTCGGATACGATTGTGAAAAATTGTCGCGGCGATGCTAAATATTGTCAGCTTCTCGATATTGCAAGTTCTGGATCGAAGAATTCGGTGATAGAGCTTGAGGTTTTAGACAGTAAAAAACGCCAGAAAAACAGCTTTGAAAATGATCCTGACCTTCTTGCAAAAGTTAATGGCAGTGGTCATACGGTCAAGATTAAACCCGTTACTGCTGAGGCAGTGCCTACTGATATGAATATTGAAATAGGCGGAAATGTCGGGTGGGCATCTGATGAAGATAATATTCCCGTGGGTAAATCCATACGGTTGGATAACAGGACTGATGCAAGGGTGCTTCTTCACCCGGCTGCAGAGGCCTGTATTATTAGAAGCAGTGGACCGGTGGTTGATTACGGCTCAAAGAACAATACTGTGATTGACAGCAAATGATTAATATGAAAGGATGTTCGAATATGTCTGATAATCATGTTATTTATGATGTAGTGGTGATTGGTGGTGGACTGGCGGGTTGCAGTGCTGCTATTGCAACCAGACGATTGGGAGCTAAAGTCCTTATGGTCGAGAGACTCCCCTTTGCCGGCGGAGCATGGACCGGGGGAATGGTTACTCACGTTGCCGGTCTAATAGATCACGACCGTATTTATGAGAACAATGAATATGTGCTGGATTGCAGTAAGTGGATAGTTCAGGGACTTGCCTGTGATTACCATGATATCCTGAAGCAATACGGGGCAGCCAAGGGAATACACTGGGATCATGAAGCTGGTAAATTTATCTTTGATCTGATGTTAGAAAAGGAAGGTGTTGACGTTCTTTACGGCACGCAGTTTTTCTCCGCTAATATAGATGGCGAAACTGTGAAATCTGTAGAGCTGATATACAGAACAACGAAAATCACAGTCGAAGCCAAAGTTTTTATTGATGCTTCCGGTGATGGTGATCTGGGGGCAGCCTGCGGTTGTGAGTTTTATTACGGACGTGAAGCAGACGGTAAAATGAGTCCTGCCACTTTGAGTTATATGATCGGTGATATAGACCGCAGCTGTTTGTTTTCTGAAGAAGATTATGGCGTGCCTATAGGAGGATTGAGCGACCTTGAAATTGCCGAAAAAGATGATGCAAAAGAGGACCTTAATACGATACTGAAAAAAGCTCATAAAAATGGAAGCATTCCGCGTGATATGCGCCCGGCGGCTATTTGTATGAAATATGCCGAGGGAAGGGAAAGGAATGAGTTGTGGTGTTCTTTTGTCCGCCAATGGGGCGATATTACAAACCCATGGCAGTATTCGGATATGGAAAAAAAAGGGCGTAAAACTGGCTGGCAGATATTCAGATTTCTCAAGGATAATACTAAAAGCTGCAGAGAATCTTATTTGAGTGGTGTCGGTACCCAAATATGGCCGCGTGAATGCAGACATTTCAAAGCTCACTATATTGTCAATGCCGATGACTACCGTGATGAATCAAGGTTTGAAGATGTGGTTGCTCGCGGCGGGTTTTATCTCGATCTTCATTCGGTAACCCCGGGTAATTGCGGTTTTGATCTTGACGAAAGAAGGGCCCAGAGAGACAGGTATTTTGAGATACCATATCGTTCACTCGTACCATTAGGAAAAAGCAATCTGCTTTTTGCCGGGCGGACAATAGGTGCCGATCATAAAGGTCACAGCGCGACCAGAGTTATGGGAACTGGTATTGCTACCGGTCAAGCAGCGGGAACTGCTGCTGGAATATTTATCAATAGTAAGCTTGAAAATGTTCTGGATGTTGATATAACTGAACTGCAAAATTCGCTACGGGCGAACAGGGCAGTTATTTAAACTTGTATATATGATTTTTTTACTCAACGATTTATGCTATGCAGACCTTAAAAATAGAAAAAGAACAAAAAACTCAGCAGAAGCTGTGCAAGGGAATAATCCTGCTTGCAGATAATTCCTATTCCCAGATATACGGTCCGGCCGAACTTGATGAAATCAATAAGTATGTTGATATTTATTGTCCGCAGCTTGATGAAAAGAGACTCAGAGAAGATCTTAGTGTTCTAAATGATGCCGAGGTTATTTTTTCGGGATGGGGATGTCCTGAAATTACTGATGAAATACTTGACCATGCGCCAAATCTAAAGATTATTTTTTATGCTGCAGGTTCTTTCAGACGGCTGGGACATAATGGTGAGCTTTTTGACAGGGGGATAAGGGTTACATCAAGTGTGTCGGCCAATGCCATCCCGGTTGCAGAATTTTGTCTTTCCCAGATATTGTTCAGTCTCAAGCTTGGCTGGCATTTTGCTTTGAAAGTCAAGCAGGATAAGAAATGGATGCCTGCCAGAGAACGATTTGAGGTTCCCGGCGGCTACGACAGTACGGTTGGCATAATCTCGCTTGGTGCTATAAGTCAGAAGCTTATCGAATTGCTCGAACCGTTTGACGTTAATGTACTTGTGTCCAGCAGTTATATTACTCCGGAGCAGGCCCGGCAGATGGGAGTTAAATTAGCTTCAATTGAAGAAATATTCCGCAATTCAGATGTCATATCTCTGCATACCCCCGCCTATCATAAAGGCATTATAACAGGAGAGTATTTTCGGATGATGAAGCGTAACTCTACGTTTCTCAATACCGCTCGCGGTGTATGTGTACGTGAAAAAGAAATGATTGAGGTTCTTGAACAACGGAAAGATATTGTTGCTCTGCTTGATGTTACAGATCCTGAACCACCTGTTGAGAACGGTAAACTGTTCAATATGCCTAATGTTGTTACTTTCCCTCATATTGCCGGATCTATGGGGAATGAGTGTCGCAGAATGGGAAGGTATGCTATAGATGAATTTCATCGATACATAAATGGGCAGCCTTTGAAATTCGAAGTGACAAAGCAACAGTGGCAGTATATGGCCTGATATCCCTCAAGAATTATTTATGAACACCTGTTAGCTTATAGATCAACAGGTAATAACTATAAAAGAGCAGTTATATGACGATTTATGATTATGCAGTGATTATTTTTTACCTGGTGTTTATGCTTCTGCTTGGACCTGTTTATAAGAGCTTCAGTAAGACGGCCAGTGATTATTTCCGTGGTGGCGGCGGTATGCTGTGGTGGGTCGTAGGCAGCAGTGCTTTCATGACCAATTTTTCTGCCTGGTCGTTTACGGGCGGGGCGGCTAAGGCGTATGAAACCGGCACTTTCTTTTTGATCCTGTTTGCCTGTAATTTCATATCCCTGTGGTTTGCATTTTTCTTCACCGCTCCCAGATATCGACAGATGCGCATTATTACACCTATTGAAGCGGTTCGTAATCGTTATGGCGACAGCAATGAACAGGTTTTTGCCTGGCTTCCGATAATATCGCGTATTTTCTTTGGCGGAATTGCTTTGTATGTCATTTCCGTTTTTATGAGCGGTGTTTTCGGCATAAAGATGCAGGTTTTGATTGTAACGCTTGGACTCGTCGTTACTTTTATGACGCTTCTTGGCGGCTCGTGGGCAGCTACGGCCGGTGATTTTGTCCAGATGCTTGTTGTCATAACCATCACGCTGGTAATGGCGTTCCTTACGCTTAATCATTCTGATATCGGCGGATTTTCCCAACTTATAGAAAAGATGCCCTCGAGGCATTTTCACTGGAGTGAATTCAGCAGGCCCTGGGTAGTGATTTTCTTCGCTATCACCTTAATGATAAATCAGACCGTACTTATGAATGATATGCTTAACGGTGCGGCGAGATATATTTTTGTCAAAGACGGCAGAGACGCAAAGAAGGCAGTACTTGTTTCGTTAGCCGGCTTTTTGCTTCTTGCGCCTATCTGGATGATACCTGCCGTGGGTTCTGCGATATTGAACCCGGATATGGATTCTATGTATCCGATGCTGAAGAACCCCAATGAGGCCGCCTATGTTGCTATTGCTATGCAGTTGCTTCCCAAGGGATTGCTGGGACTTTTGGTATGTGCGATATTTGCGGCAACTCTCACTACTATGAACAGCCAGCTTAATATTGCTTCGGGCACGTTCGTACGTAATTTTTATATTCGAATAGTCAACAAAGACGCAACAGAGCTCAAACAGATACTTGCCGGAAGGATCTTTATAATGGTTTACGGTGTCTTATGGATAATTGCGGCTTTGTTTTTCAACAGTTTGAAAGAAGTTAAGTTGTTTGATCTGATATTGTTGTGTGCCGCCTCAATCGGCATCCCCACGGCTGTGCCGCTGTTTCTCGGTATGTTCATAAGACGTACTCCTCCCTGGAGTGCCTGGCTTACGCTTGTTGTCGGCTTTGCGGTTTCGGTGGTGTTGCGGTTTGTATTAGTCGGAGATTTTATACAAAATCTTTTCGACCCGACCGTTCCGTTCAATTCCAATGAAGTTGGTGATTTGAACATTGCGATAACGACGACGGTATTGTTTGTTACCTGTGTAGGAGTTTATATGTTCAGTATGCTTTTCTATAAAGGCAGCAGTGCCGAGTATAAAGAGCAGGTCGAGAGGTTCTTTAACCAGATGAACACTCCTGTCGATGTGGAAAAAGAAAAGGCCGGCAGTGTAGAGGGAGATGGTCGGCAATACGCGGTATTAAGTACTCTTTGCCTTATATACGGCAGCGTTATTCTACTTCTGCTTTTGATTCCCAATGAAATAAATGCCAAAATGTGCATATTATTTTGCGGTGGGTTGGTATTGCTGATAGGTTTTATTTTATGGTTGATATCAAAAAGATATAGGTCCTGTAAGGAATAAAAGGCATCTGCAACTCAGTTTTGCTGTTGAATTTGGTTTGTATAATGCCGAAGCTTTTCTTACGGATTTAAGGCCCGCACTTACATTTTAACTGAATAATATTTATGAAATAAATTTAATAGATTACTGATTTGCATAGTTTTTAGTTGATTTCAGCTGTAATATCGCAAAAATACTGGTGTATCTATACTTTTGAGGTATTTTGTAATTCATGGGTATTTTTGTTTTTATGTGTGCTGGGAACGAAATTTGACTAAAAAAGTTACAATGAAGGATATTGCCAAGAAGGTTGGTGTTTCTCATCCGGTAGTATCCGCTGTAATTAATGATAATTATAAATCAGTTAAGGTCTCGGAGAAAACTCGTAAAAGAGTGCTTGAGGTTGTCAAGGAAATGTCTTATTTCCCTAATGCCGCAGGAAGATCACTCTCCAATAGAAGGACATCAACGATAGGCTTTTTGCTCTCAGATAATGCAGCAGATGGGCTGTCGAATGCTTTTTATTCCCGCTTTTTGGCCGCTATTGAAGATGCATGCAGAAGAAAAAAGTATGGCCTAAATGTCAGTTTGTACAATCTATCTAATGTTGATACCTTTGTTTTTCCTCAAAAAGTCGGTCAAAGAAGTGTTGATGGATTGATTCTTGCAGGCTACCTTGAGAAAACGGTGGTTAACCATTTCAGAGAGTTTGGAATTCCCTGCATATGTCTTGGTGAGGACATGGAATTCGAAAATATGATTGCCAATGTATGTACGGAAATCGTACCAAAACTCTTTGAAATCTTTGATTATTTAGTTGGACTCGGTCATAAAAAGATCGGTATTTGCGATGAGTCTCATCGACATGAGAACTGTTTTAGTAACAGACTACGCCGTCAATCTTCTGAAGCTGGCAGGGAATTGCCTGCGGATATTGTTGAATTTACTGCCAGTACAGGGTTTTGTGATTATCAATCTGGTCAGGATCTTTACAAAGAGTGGGTTGGGCTTGATATCAATCAGAGACCTACGGCTATGATTTCCTCTGACCAGACGGTTATATCATTTATGCAGCAACTCCGTTCTAATGGCTTTCGGTGTCCTGAAGATGTTTCTGTAGTTTCGACTTGTGATTCAAGATTATGCGAGTATGCAAGCCCGGCCGTGACAGCAATAAGGCATCCGGCTGTTGAAATGGGCGAGGCAGCAGTTAATATCCTGGTTAAGGCAATTGAAGAAGATGTAGACCTTACTGCGGCTGATTCAGTTCATCACATTCCTTGTAAGATCATATACCGCGAAAGCTGCCGGGAAATATGATTGAGCGTCAGCTTTTTTATTAATCGTATATTCAGATTTGACAAGCTTTTAGCGGAAGACTGGTATGGAATTTATGGAAGATCAGAATTTTTTATTTGACATTAAACGTGTAATCATGTACTATTGTATTTGATTAATCGCTTAATTTGTCTTAAACGATTAGTCTTTTAGGGAAAAGAGTGTTTTTTTTGACTTTTTATTTAAGGCTTAGATTAAACGTGTAATTTTAGGATGGCAGCAACAGGAATTACAATTAAAGAAGTGGCTCGTTTGGCCGGTGTCAGTTATCCGGTCGTTTCTGCAGTCATGAACAGTAACTTTAAGCACATTCGTGTTTCGGATGATACCCGCAAACGTGTTGAAGAAGTGATAAGTGCCTGCGATTATTATCCCAACTCTGCTGCCGTTTCTTTAGTCAACAACAGAAGTTGTCACATAGGCTTTATGCTTGCTGATCTGGTTACTGATGGCTTCAGTAATGCCTATTTCAGTGGGATTCTGGCAGGAGTCGAGATGGTTTGCAGAGAATCAGGATGGGGTCTTACAATAAGTTCCTATAATCTTTCAAATATCGATTCTTTCATTTTCCCCGAAAGTGTTGGGCAGAGAGCTGTTGATGGTGTTATTCTGGCCGGTTTTGTCTGCGAGCATGTGATTGAGCGGTTTAAGCAATCAAGAATTCCAGTTATCTGTATAGATAATGATATGGAGGTTTCCTGTTCTATTCCTACTGCCGGTACTGATATCACAATAGGTCTGACCAAAGCAGTTACTTATGCACGTCAGCGTGGTCATCAAAGAATCGGTTACTGTATTGAATACGGTGAGAGGGCTTCAAGAATACGTGATTTGCTTTGCAATGAGGGTATTACTTTCTTTCAAGCCTATGAAGGTCATTCAGATTTTAAGGCCGCAGATAAGCTTTTTAATGACTGGATTGATGTTCCGGAAGGTCAAAGGCCTACATTGCTGATGGCAACAGATCAAACATTGGTTGAATTTCTTCGGATAATGGGTAAAAAAGGAATTGAATGTCCCCAAGATCTTAGTCTTATAAGCAGTTGCGATACTTATCTTTGTGAATATTCAAGTCCTCAGTTAACTGCAATTGATCATAATAACCATGAAATTGGAAGCAAAAGTGCGGAACTTTTGATATCTTATTTAGAAAACAAAAGCGGAATATCTAATTTTACGAGTACCTGCAGGATCGTAGAGCGAGATTCCGTTGCAAGTAATTAATTTTAAAGGAGATTTTTTATGAAAAAGAAGTTTGTGTTAATTCTAATTGCTATGATAAGTATATCTCTGCAAGCTGGAGTTATCGACAATTTTGATCGTGACGATTCAAATATTATCGGTAATGGATGGGTTGAAACAGAGTCGGCAGTTGACCGAGTTGATGTCCAGATAAAAGATAATGAGCTTAATTTTGTTCGCACCGGTGGTGCATCAATAACAACGGCAAATGTTAAGCAATATCTTGATGGTGTCTCTGAGGTTTCTTGCGATATGATATTTGAGCAGGCTTCAGTTTCTGCTGCTGGTGCTGCTCGTATGTATCTAAGTGCTAAGGATGCTAATGGTGAGCCTATCACTGTAATCGTACGTCCTGATCCCTCAACTACAGTGCAGAAATTTACTGTCACTTATAAAGGTGTTGATACGTGGTTAAACGTAGATGGTGCAGGTGATTGGCATAATTATAAGATATGTATTAATGATAATGGTAAGACGAGAGTTTATGTCGATCGTTCAGAAAAATGGGTTTCTTCAGATGCAGGTCTCGGACTTGCAACCATTGCAGAAATTGGAATGCACCGCGATTGGGAATGGGTTACATTGAAGGCAGACAACTTTATGGCTATTTCAGATTTACCTGCTGAAGCAATATCTTTTACTGATGATTTCTACAGAAGTGATGCTGATGATGTTGCTAACGGATGGGTTGAAGATGGTACAACTGCACGAATTAATCCACAGATAAAGGATAATAGATTGAGGCTTGCGAGAGGAACTACTACAGGTAGTGCTAACGCTATAGCTTCTATTGGTAGAACTTATGAGTCTGCTGGAACTATAAGTGCTGACATGAAAATGGGATTTCCGGCTGGTAATACATCAAATACAACGTGTAAATTCCAGGTATCTGATGCTGATGGTACTGTTGTAGAAGCGAAGCTTTACCCAACAGTTGGTGTTACTGAATATCAGTTGATAAGAGTTTTACTGGCCAATACAGAAGTGTATTCTGCGAATATTGATAATGCTCTGGCGTTTCATAATTACAAGTTTAGGATATCAGAATCGGGCACAGTTAAATTTTATGTAGACAATGAATTGCATTGGCAGAGTGGCGATGGTTCAATGGGACAAAGTGTTAGGACTGATTTCGTATTGGTTCGATGGTGGGAATGGCATTACTTTGATGTTGATAATTTCCAGGCATTTGCTTCTGATCAGACTACTTGCTATGATATCATTCAAGATGGGGCTCAGTTTGCTACAGATTTTAATAATGACTGTCTTGTAACACTTGATGATTTTGCTACTCTGGCATCTAACTGGATGATTTGTAATGATCCTGAAGGTGTTGGATGTATAACAAACTGGTAATATGATCGTTAATGACTTAACCTTGGTGCAAACGGCAAAAAACGGTGTTGTCGCTCAAAACAACTGTTATTGAGCTTGAAATACATACTAAATTTGCGATTTAATATTTTTGGCGGACGCATCAAACTTTAACAAAATTTAAGAGGATATTAATATGAAGATATATATTTCTATTTTTTCCATAATGGTTGTTCTGCTGGCTTTTAGCGGTCATAGCTATGGTTACGTATTTAAAGATGATTTCAACAGAGACAATGATCCTAACCTAAATAATGGTTGGGTAGAGACTATCTGGTATGGTGATGATGTAACAAGTGAAATTCCACCTGTATTGCAGTTCGATCCTCAATTGGTGAATTCTCAGGGTCAGTTTGTAAGAGTTGGCACAGAAGATACCAGAGTATATGCGACAGTAGCACATGATGTTACAGGATTGTATGATATTAGTGTTGACTTGAAACTTTCAAGTGCTAATAATGTGAGTGTCGATGATGCCAGACTTGGCTTGACGGTAATTGATGAATCAGATAACAGTTTTTCTGTTGAACTTGGCGGTATAGCAGATCCTAATTTACCTAATCAGGAGACTATTCATATCAGTTACAATGATGTTGAGCAAATGACAGGAACAGTTGATGACTATACTGTCTTTAATAACTACAAAATAACAGTGAGTGAAGCCGGCAGCGTAGCAGTATATTTCAATGACCAGCTGCAGATGGAAACAATTGACGGTGTGATGGGTGCACTGGTAAGTGCTGAAATCAGTTCTACACGCTGGTGGAGATGGCATGGTTTCTATTTTGACAACTTCCTTGCTGTCGGAGATATAGAGACATGTGAAGATGTTAAATTGATAGGCAAACAACTTCCTATGGATTTCGACGGTGATTGTGAAGTCGGCCAGGGAGAGCTGGCAGCTCTGATCGGAGACTGGATGAAGTGTAATGTGCCTTACCAGACAGGATGTGAATAAAAGAGAATGATACGTTTTGGTGTGAGGAGGTATTCTTCTCACGCCAAAACAGACTTAGCTGGAGCGAACATGAAAAAGAGAGCGTTTACATTAATAGAGCTTTTGGTTGTTATTTCCATCATTGCTATTTTGATGGCAGTAATGATACCGGCATTGGGGCGTGCGAGAGAATCTGCCAAGTCAGTTGTATGCAGGGCAAACTTAAAGCAGATAGGAGTTGTACTTGGATTGTATGGTGAGGATTACAACAATAAACTGCCTTATCCCAAGCAATTTTCTAATTGGATGTCATGGTATACAATGGAAGGTAAGTATGTGGAAGCCTTAACCCCTTATGTTGGAAAAGAGGGTTCAGATACTAAATATGGCTCAGATGATGAAGGTCAAAGCTTAATATTTAAGTGCGCCAATGATCCTATTGGAGATAACCTGGGTTTTGATCAGCCTTACCACAGGTCAAGCTATGCCTTTACTTACAACTACAGGGGAACCCCTCTGTCAGGTCCTACATGTACTTGTGGTGATCCTGACTGGGATTGGCATATAAGTTCTACGTCTCTTGCTAAGACTGTTTTGTATACAGAGGCAGGGCTTATTGAGGATGGCGGACCACTTAAAAGTTGGCATTCAGGTAAAAAGAATTATCTTTTTGCTGATATGCATGCTAAAGATTATGGTGTTGAAGAGGTTGTCAAAGATTTTAATTATTACCGCCAATAATTTGACTTTAGAGGAATTTAATGTCCAAAATATGTGCATCTATAATTTTCGTTTGCGGTGTTGCTTTAGCCGCGACTGTAACTAATTGTTCAGAAGTATGGGCAAATGGTTATGGACTCAAAGGTGATATTAACAAAGATTGTGTTGTTGATATTACGGATATTGACTTTTTGCTTTCTGACTGGCTCAAATGTAATGATCCTTCATTGGGTTGTAGTGATATTTCAAATGTTAATTCTGTAAAAAATATTTTAACAGATGAGGATAGTTCTACTTATATAACAGTAACCTCTGATTGGCAGACATTTTACTATGATCAGGGCAATGCAGAACTTATTAATCTGAGGGTTGATATAGATGCAGATTCAGCAGGCAGTTTAGAGGTTGAACTTGATGATGTCATGGTTCTTGCTATAGATTACGATGCCGGAGAAAACGAATACAGTTTGAGATTGCCTTACAGCAAGACAAATAATATAAAGCTGAGAAGTTTGAATCAGGATATTGCTATTCCGGAACTTTATTTGGAGAAGAGGACAGGAGTTAGTATTGATTGGCCGACTACAGGAGTAGAAAGCTCGTCTGTTACTGTTACTGTTGAGTCTGACAGTACAGCATCAAGCACTATTCCTTTTGGTGTGATGTGTAACTGGTTTTCACGTGGAGTGGTAGAAGGGATAACTGACTCTGATACAAAGACTGAGCTTATTTCAAAATTTGGTGAGCTTGGAGTTTCCGCATGGCGTTATCCAGGCGGCACAATGACTTATGGATATCCCCCAACTCAGCAAGCAATACAGGTTTATAAAGATGCGGGTATGGGGCAGTATGCTTACGGCCTGAATAAAGAACCATTATACTGGTCGAGTCCGGAGGACTTTTTCGCATTTTGTAAAGATGCCGGTATTACTGCCTGGTACGAAATTAATCCTGGATTCTGGTATGATTCGGTAAATAAGCAGGTTCTCAAGACAGTTCCTATGGATGGCAGGGGTGATATAATGGCTGCAGATAATCTTGATGCTGCAGTTGCGGATGCTGTTGCGATGGCTCAATATGCCGATTCGCTTGGAGTGGATGTAGTATGGGAAATTGGTAATGAAGACTATGTGTATTACACAGCAGAAACTTATGCCAATTTATGCCAAGCCTTTATAAATGGAATACGTGCGGTATTGCCTGACGCTAAGTTTGCCGCTTGCGGTGATGGTTACAGTTGGTCTGATCATTCCTTTGCGGATGCATTTAAAGAGGCAATGTCAGCAAAAACGATTACCGGTATATTAGATTACTCAAGTGAACACCTTTACCTTTCAGGTGTTGGCTATACAGACAGTACCGGCTGGCATGAGTTTGATTGGTATACGCCATCAGGGCATGGTGATGCTGCTGTTGCTGCGTGGCCGATAATCAGGCCTCAATATTTTAATTCGATGTCAGATTGGGCGGATGTTGGTTACACGGATACTAAGCTTGCTATGACAGAGTTTAATACGAGAGGGATTAAGGATATTGTGGCTGAGACAGAGCATTCAGTAGGCCGTGCGCTTGGAGAGGCCGTAACTGTGGTCAATATGCTTAATGAAGGAACAAGTTGTATTTTTACTCATGACCTCGTTCGCTCTTCTCCTGATGCTACATTCTATGCCCGTCTGGACTATTATCCTGAAAACTCTGCGGGAAGAAAGTATTTCATGTATCCAGAGGCGAGGACGGTAGGACTTACTTCACTTCACGGTAAGGGAAATATTCTTTACAATTCAGGCGGCATTACTGTCAGCAGGCATTCTGATTTTGTTTATCTGACAGTTGTAAACCGTGATGATGTTTACAAGGCCACTACTTTCTATTTGTCGGGTATCTCATTTCAGGAAGGTGTGAGTGCTGATGTTAGTGAATTTCGTGCCGCGGCAGAAGAATGCTGTTTCTTTGATTATTATTATCAAGAATCGCAAACAGATATCAGCTCTTCAGCTGTAAACGTCAAGTCTTATCCATTTAGTGTAAAAGCATATAAGATATATGTTAATTAAGGTTCAGGTTTAAGGAAATTATGTTTAAGTCAATAAGAATTATTTGTATAATTTCACTCATATTAATTTCAAGGTCGTTTGCCAAGACAATATATGTACCTGTTGATATAAGTAAGCAATGCACTGCTGCCAATTATGATGAGGTTGCAGGTGACAAGAAAGGCGGCTGGACAGATCAAGGGCCTGGAAATGATTTTTCGAATCTTCCTGTAGGCAAGCAGGTTTTCAATGATATTCCGTTTAACATCCTCAGCGCAGAGGAAAATGACGGCAAAAACTGTATAGTACTTAATATTGACGAGTTTGTTCCTGATTTTGTGAAGAATATCAAGGTTCAAAGATCGAATGTTAAAAACATATATTTTCTTCATGCTTCTGCTTACAACGGCAATGTAGGTGATTCAGGCAAGTATGTCATGAATTTTCGTTACAGCGGGAAGGAATACGAGGAAAGAATTGAACGCGTAAGGATGGGGTATGTTTCAGAAAATATTCTGTTTTATCCTGTTGAAGCACCTCTTGTCAGCCCGATGAATATGGCTGACTGGTGGGGGTGTGTCAAAGACCTTCCAGATGCCAAGGTTGCCTGGAGAGGATCGATACCATCGTGTCCAAAAGTCGGAATACTAAATTATAAGTGGACAAATCCAAATCCTCAGGAGTACATTGAATCGATAGATTTTTATGGTCCTACTAAAACTAATGTAGTGCCTATACTTTTGGCGGTGACACTTGAGATTGAACAGCGTGATTTTGTTGTGTCTAAAGATGAACAAAAATTATATTACAATACGCTCAATGGTATAACAGAGCTTGAAGATAAGCTTAAGGGCTCGGTTGAAAAGTTTAAGTCAGATATATCAGGTTCTTCAGATAAACGCCTTGTTGAAAAATTGAATGAATTACTTCCTGTTGTTATATCTTATTCGGAAGATGGTGCCTCAAGTCTTGAAGGTCTCAAATCTGAGTTAGAGACTTTCAGGACTTTAGCTGAGACAGACACCAATGTTTCTTTTGTTTCATATGTTGGAAAACTAAGAGAAGTTTCCAGTATGATTGATGATAAGATTGCTAATGTTAAAGGGCGTCTCACAGATATCTATGATGATATAATTAAGAACAATTTTAATACGGCAGCTTCAGTTCTGAGCGAAACAAAAAAGATACTGGTTTCTAAGAATGGATACAGTGCAAGGGTGAGTGAACTGTTTGCCGATGCCTCTCAGACATATCTTGATGATAAACCAACAAATGAACGTCATGCCTATACTAATAGTAAGAACGCCGTTTACTGGGCAGAGAAAGCCCTGGCTCGTGCAAAGGCAGCAAATACTAATGAGATTATTTTTCCTGCAGTGAAAGAAGAGCTTCCTCCAACTGTAGAAATTTCCAATTCAGTTCGAGCAAAGATATGCCTCAATGGGAAATGGCAGGTTGCCAAAGGCAGTGGTGATGCATATCCTTCTGATGGTTGGTTTGAAATGAATGTGCCTCACTCAGGATGGAGCAACGGAAAAGGATGGAGAAGTGAATTCGATTCCGTTGAACTTTTCTATGGTATTAAATGGACCAAGGATGAACATTCGGCTTGGTATAAGACTGGTTTTGCTGTTCCAAGTATAGATGAAAATTATGTACTTGAGCTTGAGTTTAAGCGTGTGTGGCATTATTCCGAGGTGTATGCTAACGGTATTTACTGCGGCAATAATATTGGCGGTAATCATAGATTCTTTGTAGATGTTACTCCAGCATTGGAAGTTAATCCTTCAGAGATTGAACTGGTCGTTTATGTTGAAGATACAACACTGACGGAACTTGAAGACGGCACAAATATCTTTGCTACGGGAGCTCAGGGAAGTGTGCAGCAGGGTGGAATCAGTGATGATGTATTTCTGCATATAAGAAATAAGACTGCTATCAAAGATCCTTTTATTCAAACTTCATACATGCAAAAAGAAGTAGCTGTTTCATGTGATGTGCTGAATTACAGTGAACCTTGCAGTGTTAAAGTAAGAATCGAGGATGAAGGGGAAGTTGTAAAAGACCTGGGCGTTCTCAATCGCGGAGCAGAAGGCTTGTTTGCGGCAAATGAAAAATGGGAATCTCCTGCGCTTTGGGCTCCTTCAGAGCCTTGGGGTCAACCCGGTAAACTGTATACCGCTGTTTACGAGTTGTACTCCGATGATGCTTTGGTTGATAAATTGGAAGTACCGTTTGGCTTTAGGGAATTTTATATTCAGGGTGATAAATTTTATCTTAACGGTAAACCTATTTTTCTACAGGGCGATCATATAGATGTTGTCAGTAATGGTGGATTCTCTTTCAGAAATCCAACCTATCTTACTCATTATCTTAATATCTGTCGCGGTGCAAATGTTAATTTTATCAGAACACACTGCAATGAGCCTCCTGAATGGTGGTGGGATATCGCCGATGAGCTTGGTATGATGTTTGAATCGCACAATCATATAATGCATGGTACATGGAAGGTTGTGCCGGATAAAAACTGGACAGATCCTGTATGGAAGAAAAATATGCAGGCATACTTTAAGTCTGTCGTGACAGAGTTCAGGAATCATCCTTCGATTGTTATGTGGGTTCCTACTAATGAGATATTTGCAGGTAGAGTGAATGACCCTTCATGGGATGAGGCCATTGCTTTCTGGCAGGATATTGATAAGTTCATAAAAAAGATAGATCCTACAAGACCATTACATCATCATGGTTCACAGGGGATATCAGGACTTGAAAAGTATCCATTTGAAATTGCTTCTCTTCACTATGGACAGGATTCTGACACGAAATCATTCTCCGAGCTTTATCCTGGAGTACCAACATTTTTCTCTGAGTTTCAGGACCTTGACCTGATGCGAAGGACCAGTAGAGATGCCGGAGAGAAATATCAGGAGGCCCTTGATTTGCTTTCGGCCTATCTTACGAATAAGATTTCTCTTTGTAAGGAGAACGGTATTGCAGGAACATCACCTTATCAGATAATAACATGGGTTGCTCTTGATAAGACGTTTGCTAAAACGCTTAAAGATGATCAGCTCAAGGTTAATTGGCCTACAAGCTCAGGAATAGGAGTCAAGACAGATATCATCAGGCACCCAACTATATACTGGCAGAAAGAGGATGTACCGGTTTGCAAGCGTACTTCGCTGTATTATGATTGGGGTGCCGTACACAATGAGATGGATCCGTTGAAACAGGTTTGGCCGCTTCAGGTTTATGTTAAGGGTGCTCAGCCTGGTGAGATAGTATACGCTTTCGCAGCCGATGGAATAGCTGAAGGTGTAAAGGCGGATTCAAACGGTAATGCCCTGTTCTTCTTGACGGCAGAAGGGGCGTATGAGTTTAAGTCAAAAGAAAACGATATTAAAGTGGAACTGATGAGAAAGCCATATCAGGAGATAGGCGGTTTTGGTCATTGGATAACAATAGAATTGGATAAGTAGTAAGCAGCGATACTTTGTTTTAGGATTTTGAAATGGCAATAATGAAAAAAGACCCACGCAACCCGATTATAACAGCGGAGCAGGTTCCTGCGGATTGCATATATGTTAGTAATCCCGGGTGCATCAAGGTGGGCAATGAATATGTTATGATAGTTAATGTCTCTCTTGAGACCGGACCAATAGTATTCTGGATAGCCAGAAGTACTAATGGTGTAGATTTTACGTTTGAGGATGAGCCGATCGATTGGCCGCTGCCGCCTGCAAGCTGGCCTGAAGATTGTGTATATGATGCACGAATAACGGAGATTGACGGTGTGTACTATCTTGTCCATTGTTCAAGCTGCGCTACTATGGGCGAGAGAGTAGGTATTGTAAAGACTACAGATTTCAAGACCTTTGAAAGAGTCGGTGTGGTTTCAGAGCTGGGCAACAGAAACGGTGTTCTTTTCCCTGAAAAGATAAATGGGCTTTACGCACGTTTAGACAGGCCGTTTGGTAATGAGATGAATCCGTGTGATACGTGGATATCATACAGTCCAGACTTGACGTATTGGGGCAACAGTGAGCCGGTACTTTCACGCAGGCCGGGATATTGGGACAGGCAAAAGGTTGGCGGCGGAGCTGTGCCGATAAAAACCAAGGACGGTTGGCTTGCCATATATCATGGTGTCGGTGAGACATGTAACGGGTTTATATATTCGCTTGGTGCGGCAATACTTGATTATGAAAATCCGGCAAAGGTCATCGCAAGAACTGAGGATGCTATTCTCTATCCAAAGCATGACTATGAAATCTTAGGCAGAGTAAATAATGTTGTCTTTGCATGTAATGCGATTGTTGGGGATGACGGCGATTCTATAAATGTTTATTATGGTGCGGCGGATTCGCAGATAGGTCTTGCAACGACAAGTATATCCGAACTTACAAAAGCATGTTATACAAAAAATAAATATTCTCTTAAAAGCAATTGATGTATCGGTTTCCGTGAGAGATGAGGAATTATTAGTGATTACTGGGAAAACACAAATAGATATTAGAGAAAGAGTGAGGCTTGGTCTCAACTTTCTGAATAACAACGTAGATAAGGATCGTGGTTGTCTGCCGTACTTCACAACTATCTTTAAGACGAATCCCGCCGAGGCTCGCCACGACTGGCCTGATTTCGGTGATCTTACTTCACGGTATGTTGAGGCTTTTATATATGTTCGTAAAATCCTCGGCAGTCTTGAATACAGCGAAAGCGAACTTAGGCTTCGCGAGCTTTTCTATTCTTATTTTTGCGAGAACGATGGTCTGAGCTATCGTCCTGAGTTTGAGAAGCCGTATTATTCTACGATTTCACGCGGTCCGTATAATGCTCATGTTGCTGAGGGTTTTGATCAGGCGAGGGTTATGTGGGCACTGATTGCATTGCATTCAGAGCAAAAGGATGGTAATAGTCTTGAACTGATGGCGAATCTTGTTAAAGGCATTAGCAATGTGCTTGTCAGGAAAGATGATTACGGCTATTTCGATCGTTCGGCATGGACACCTGGTTTGAATGTTGATCCCAATGCAGAGCCAATGCCGCACCAGTTCTATTTTATGGGAACCCAGATCAATCCGCTTGTTCAATATTACAGAATGACTGGTGATGAAACTGCATTGGATGTGGCAAAACGTCTGACTAACTATATTCTATATCAGACTGATTATTTTGCAGTTGATGGAAGCTGGACTGTTGATATAAAGAAGACAGGTGTCGGCGATGAGGTTGATTTTGAAGGCGAAGTTGATGGACATTGTCATAGCAGGCTCGGAACCCTTGCCGGTATTACTGCGTTAGGGAATCTTCTTAACAACAGTGAACTTATCAGCAGAGCAAAAAGTTGTTATGATTGGTTTTATGAAAAACATTGCAGCAGTTTCGGCTGGAGTCCTGAATTTTTAGGGCGTTACGGTGATGAGAATGAAGGATTTGAAACATGTGTATTGATGGATCAGATTTTGTGTGCGTTAGAGCTTTGCAATGCCGGTTTCGCTGAATACTATGAGCAAATAGAAAAATTTGCCCGCAATCAGCTTATGGAAGCTCAGCTTACGGATCTTTCTCTGTTTAAGAATGATGTTCATAAAGAGAAAACATGGCTTTCAACATTCGATAATGTCGGGGAAATGGTACTTGGAGGATTTGTCGGCTGGGGTGCTCCCAATGATTTTGTTGGAAACTGCAATCATCATTACTGTCTTATGAATTGCTGCGGACCGGCAGGGATTCGTGCAATGTATGATGTGTGGAGCAATATAACGGCGTTATCTGATGAATACCTGACAATAAACATGTTTATGGATTTTGAAGACGAGAATGTCTGTCTTGAAAATATGCAGCTTGAGGGAGAGGGGATAAGTGTTTTCTCAAAAGTGAATAAGCCTCTTAGAATAAGACGCAGAAGCTGGATGAATGTTGATGCGATGGCGATTACGTCAAATACCGGAAATGTTGCATTTACATCAGACGAGGAGTTTGTTTATGTTATTTCAGAAGACAGCTTCAATCAGCAAATTACATTGAGCCAGTATCTGCCTGAGGAGAAAGAACATGTCTTTGTTAACGGCAGGGAGTATGATGTTATCTGGAAGGGTGATACCGTCATAGAAATATCGCCCGAAGGCAAGTTCATGCCGCTGTACCAGAATAGAGTAATAGAATCAAAACATGCAGTGGATGCTGCTTGTTGTGAGGTTTAGATATGATACAAAGCAATATTGATATTCAGCTATCAGATACAAAAGAAGACCAAATTTTATCTTTTGCTAAAGAGGAATTGTGTCACTTTTTGCAGAATTGCTCGCAATACAATGAATTATGTAGCGATAAGAGATTCGTACTAACCGTTAAACCGCAGATGGACGCTTACAGCTTCTCTGTTGACTATGATTCCGATAAATATGTTTATCTATCTGGTGCAGATTCTTCTTGTGTTTTACATGCCGTTTATACCTTCTTAGAGGATATTGGTTACTGTTTTGATATTACGGGACCTCTTTTTTCAGAGAGTTCATCTGTTTGTTGTGTGAAATTGGGATCCAGAACTATTAATCCTAAAGTTCGAGAAAGGGGTATTCGTCAGCACATTAACTTTCCAATGGATATGTCTTCGTATTCACTGAATGAGGCGAAAGAGTATATTCGCAATCTCGCAAGGATGCGTTTTAATCATATAACTTTTCATAGTTATCCGAATCAGTGGATTCCGGTTCCAGAAAGAAATGAGTTTGCCGGACATTTTTTCTATGGTGTTCGTCATGATATACCCTCCAAAGAAGTTGTTGTTGAAAATATTGAGAATGAGAAAACTTTTTGTATTCCTGAAATAGAATCGTCTTATGATGATATTGCGATTAGAAGTGAGCTTGCAGTCAACTGGCTAAGAGAAGTTATGCTTGAGGCTAAAAGGGTGGGTATGCAGATTCAGTTTTCTTTTGAGCCAAGGAGTGGTTCTGTTGATATAGCACCAACCTTACTGACCGTAGATTCAATAATGGATTCATATCCTATGATTGATATTCTTGAGGTAATGACTCAGGAATTTAATCGAGATTATACTACTGTTACGGCAAACGATATACTTAATATCGAGAATGAGCATTTTGGTAAAAATGTATTGAGTGATGATGTGTTTGCTGTCAATGGTGTTAAGCTTCTTGTCGGTGAGGTTTGCCATAATATAAAGGTTATAGAGGCTTTAGAGTCAAGTGATGATTCAAAGTTACCAAGGATAGTATTAGGTATTTATTGTGTTATGCCGGAATATTTTGATGTGTCTTTATCGCTTGTTCAGGAATATCTTAGTGAGCAAAGTCGTTTTGCATTTCTTGCCGGGCACAGCAGTCCGCTGACATTGGAGAATATGAAAAGTATTGACATGGATCATAAACTTGATACAGATTTATGGTCACGGACAATGGTCTATAACTGGATAGAGTTTGATGGGCTTATGTATTTACAGCAGAATAGCATCAAGGGTATTTATGAAATGATTAAATGGCTCCCTGCAGATGATAACGGTCAGCTTTGTTCAGGGTTGAGCTTTAATCATTGGCGAACTGCTGAAAATAGAACGGTTGCTCGTTATGCTTCACTTGCTTGTTTGTATGGTTCTGTTGAGCCATATGATTTTTATAAGAAATATGCTGAGATATTAGGTATTGATGAAATTGATGCTTATATTAAAGCAATGACATATCTGGATAATATCACAATCAAGACAACTACTGATGCTATAAATATAGGATTTTGCTTTGTTGGCTGCTGGTTGAGAGAAGGTTTGGGCTGGATAGAGGATCTTTGGAAATTCGGTCCTGTCAGAGAAGTAAGAAAGGGATACGATTACGTTGCTTTATTGTTGAAAAAATGCATCTCTTCTGAAATAAAGGAAGAAGCTGCTGATTATCTCAGTTTTATAGATAATCGTGTTCGCTGTACTATTATTCATCTGAAGGCTATGGAGAAAGCCCTTGAGCTGCCTGCTGTGTGTGCCGGTAAAAAGGCAGGAGAGCTTGATGAATGTCAGAGAGAAAAGGTTATTAAAATTTGTGAGCATGCATTAGCGATTACTGATCAATATATGGATGTTCATAGTGAGCAGATGTGTGATAGAGGGTGTGAGGGTACGCTTATAAGTTACTATCATACATTACCTGCCGTATTGAAACAGATTAGATTCAATTATTGCGGTATACCTTATGAACAGGCATCTACGCAGAATTATCAGATTGATGCTCCGCCAGAACCAATGGTATTGGTCTGATTAAAAAAAATAGGTGAATTTAAGATTATGATAGGAAGCTCTTCAAGAGATATTAGGCTTTGCGCTGTGATTCATTTAAGTAAGTAAATAGATTGATAGAAAGAATGTTATACGCTTTGCCCTTAGCTTGATTGTCTGGATTTAAGAATGATTGTGTAAAAATTGTGATTCGTTAGTTTAAAAAGAGATTGGATTTTAATATGCCGGAAGGTTTAGATAGTGATTGCTTGAAAAAGAAAGACAATACCAAATTGTCTTTCAAGATTAAATCTATTTATGGTATGGGGTCGCTGGCTAATTGTGTGATGTCCAGCATACTGTTTACTCTGGCTATGCCTATTTATAATATTGGATTAGGGGTTAGTCCTGTACTTGTTGGTATGGCTTTATCGGTTCCTCGTTTTTGGGATGCGGTTATTGATCCATTTATGGGGAATCTATCTGATAATACACGTACAAGATGGGGGAGGCGTCGCCCATATATTTTTATTGGTGCAGTTTTGACAGGGATTTGCTGTGCGGCAATATGGCGACCGCCTGCATTTCTTAATGAGACGGGGCTGTTCATTTATCTGCTGGTTACTTCAATTATCTTTTTTACAACTTTTACTGTATTTACTGTTCCATATGCCGCTTTGGGAATGGAACTTACTACTGACTACGATGAACGTACCAGTGTTATGGCGTACAAGACCTTCTTTCAAAGTATGAGCGCTGCCCTTATCATGCCATTTGCGTATAAGCTATGTTTTTATTCCGGGTTTGGTAGCAATGAAGTTGAAGGCGTACGTACTGTGGGGCTTTTGTTTGGTGGTTTTATTATTATTACGGGTATTCTTCCTGCTATCTTCACTAAGGAAAACGCTGTTGTCCAGAGGCAAAGCAAAATAAAGCTTATAAGTGCAGTGAGATACACATTGAAGGATAAACCGTTCATGATGCTTTCGGCGGCAACTTTCCTGATAATCTTAGGTTTGTTTATCATATTGCCGTTACAGTCATATATGTGCATCTTTTATGTGTTTAACGGAAATCGTGATGCTGCGGCTACTGTATTAGCTGGACATGGTGTAGCTTATGGGGTTATGGCGATGGTTTCTGTGCCTATAATAACCTGGCTGTCAAAGAAGTGGGGCAAAAAAGGTACTTTGATGGTCGGCTTAGTTTTGATCTCTTTTCTATTTTTGTCAAGCTGGTTTCTGTTTACTCCAAAACATCCTTACTTGCAGATTCTTTTTTCAGCATTGAGAGCTCCGGAGATGTGCTTTATCTGGATTCTGACCTCGTCAATGATTGCAGATGTTTGTGACATAGATGAGCTTGCGACAGGTTTACGTCGTGAAGGTATGTTTGGAGCTATATTCAGTTGGGTTTTTAAGTTAGCGCTTGCTTTTGCAATGCTTGTCTCAGGTTGGATCGTTAAGTTTTCCGGTCTTGATACGAGTTTAGACGGTCCCCAGACATTAGATACAATTAATAAGCTGCGAATTAATTTTGCTATTATTCCGGGTTTGTTTATGGTGGCAGCTTTTATCTTTCTAATGCTGTACCCGATTTCTAAGAAACGTATTTTAGAAGTGAGAGCAATTTTGAATGAAAGAAAGGCAGAGTCAAATAAGAGTGACATTTAGTAGTGTAGTTAATTGATTTTTGATTTATTGAATTATGGATATATTGGCAAATAAATTTATTACAGTTTTTGAATCTCCCAGTCCTGAGGATATTTATTGTTACAGTCCCGGTATTTGTATACTGGATTCCGGCAGAATAGTGGCTACTATGGATATTGGCGGCCCAGGAGTTGTTGCACTCGATGGGGAGAAATATATACGTGGCACTTCTGGTGCGAGCAATCAGTGCAGAGTATTTACTTCTGATGATGATGGCGACACATGGATATATAGAGCTTCTTTTCCTATGATGCATGCAAGGCCGTTTGTTGCTGGAGAGAAGGTGTATGTTATAGGGCACCGCGGTGATATCGCAATATCATGCAGTGAAGATAATGGTGATAGTTGGGGTGATACTGTTAGTTTGAGTAAGGGAGAGCATTGGCACGGGGCGCCGTGCAATGTGGCTTATGCTGATGGCCGCATTTATCTCGCGATGGAAATAAATACGCAGCCTGATTTTGTATATTGGCCTGTCTCAAAGTTGGCTCCTGTGGTTCTGAGTGCAAAACTCTCGGATGATCTTTGTGACAGGGAGTCTTGGAGTTTTTCTGATATACATAGCTTTGATCAAATGGTTGAAATACCTGAATTGTTTGGTATGCCGTTTTATAAAACAGGTCAGACGGCTCCGGGGCAGTGTGTTGATGGCAGGGGGATGTATCCTTCGGGTTGGCTTGAGACAAACATTGTTCAGATTGTCGACCCTGATAACCTGCTTTATGACCCTGAGGGTAAGACGTTTCATTTGTTTCTCAGGCTCCATACAGGTGCGACCAATACGGCTTGTATGTTGAAGGCTGAAGAGGATGAAGATGGCAATATTAAAGTCGGTTTTGAAAAAGCTCCTTCGGGCAGAGATATGCTGTTTGTACCATTTCCCGGCGGGCACAATAAGTTTCATATTGTCTATGATGAGGTTACTAAACTTTATTGGATGTGCTCTTCATTGTCGCGAGATTCGATGACTTCTCCTGAAAAGCTATCTTCTGAACGTTTTAATCTGCCCAATAATGAGCGTGATAAGCTTGCACTTTACTTCAGTAAAAACTGTATTGACTGGTGTATGGCGGGACTAATATGCAAGGGCGATAGTCCTAAGGAGTCTCGTAATTATGCTTCATTGGCGATTAAAGGTGATAATTTATTAGTCCTGAGCAGAAGCGGTGACAGCAGAGCTAAAAGTGCTCATAACGGGAATTTGATTACTTTCCACAAGATAAAGAATTTTAGAAACCTTGTTTATTGATTAATTGACAGAAAGAATTTTGTAATGTCATCTACTGATTTTGAATTTTATTTACCTACAAGAATTATATTTGGCGGTGGCTGTTCAGAGCAGACCTTCGATCTTGACTGCGTTAAGGGTAAGTGCTGTATGCTGCTCAGTTACGCCGGTTTTAATAATACGGCTTTTATTGCCAAGCTTCAAGAGAGCTGCGGCGAGCTTATCAATGTTGATGAGTTTGAAGAGAATCCAAGTTTTTCGTTTGTGAAAAAGCTTGGAACGATGGTATCTGATAAAAATGTTGACACTATCATTGCTATTGGCGGCGGCAGCAGTATTGATTCAGCCAAAGCAGCAGCATGGCTCTCAGCTAATCCTGATTGGCAGATTGGTTCAGGCGACCAGCCTGATATACCTGAAACTTCTATTGTTGCGATACCAACAACCTCCGGTACCGGCAGCGAGGTAACGCCTTATGCTATACTTACAGATGAGCAGACCAAGCAGAAACAGATACTCAATCATCAAGCCTTGTTTCCCAAGGCAGCGGTCTGTGATCCTGATTTTACCATTACTATGCCCAAAGGTGTTACTGTTAATACCGGTATAGATGCGCTTTCCCATTCAATAGAGGCATATATGTCAACATCCTGTCAGGGTTTTATGTGTCAGATTGCATTGGAATCATGCAGACGCATTAAAGAGAACTTACCTTTGGTAATAGCCGAGCCATCAAATTCTGCTGCACGTGAAGCGATGATGCTTGCGGCACTTGAGGGCGGGATTGTCCTTGCAAGGTGCGGCACAGTCATGGTTCATGCTCTTGGATATTGTCTGACTGCAAAATATGGTTATCCGCACGGATACTCAAATGCCTTACTGCTTGGCGGTTTTGTAGAAAGGCTTGCGGCTAACGGTAATCAGAGAGCTAAGGGTATAATGGATATTTTTGATGGTGACCTTAGCAGTTTTATTACAAGTTGCGGAATTCCAGCTTCGCTGCCTTCAGGTTCGGTTGAAAGCTCTCAGGTAGATGCATGGGTTGAATCAGGCTATAATTCCTACGGAAGAGTTAAGAGTATAACTCCGATAGAAAAGTCGGATATAAAATATATGATAGAAAAAATTATTGACTAAGGATATTTTGAAATGAGAATTTACGGCGCAGGCTCAGTTGAAGAGGTCAAAAAATGTTCAGAACTTGGGGTTGTAGGTATACTTACCAATCCGCAGGGTTTCGATCAGTATTTTGGCGGCAAGATGACGCTTGAGGAAATAACAAAATCATTGGTGGAAGTTACTGATCTTCCTGTTTTCATCCAGATACACGCAGAGACCGCTGAAGGTCTTGTTGATAGAGCCCGTCAGCTGCATGCTATCTCACCACAGGTTGGATTTAAGATTATTTCCGATGTCAAGGGTTTTGAGGCTATACGACAGCTTCAGAAGGAGGGCATTGATTGTATAGCAACATGCCTATTCAGTCTTTCTCAGGCTTCTGTGGCAGCTACTGTAGGAGCATTTGGAATATGTCCTTTTGTATCAAGGGCAAGGGCTATCGGAATGGATCCTTTTGCGATTCTCAGGGATATCAAGCAGGGCTACTCTCAGCTTGAAAGGGCTCCTGAGATTATTGCGGTCAGTCTTAAAGGTGTTGGAGATATCGATCTTGCCTTGGCTGCAGGTGTTGATTCGGTTGGTATGCGATATCCTGCTATAGAAGAGATGATGCAGCATCCTTTGAGCAAAAATGCAGAGACATTGTTTGCTAAGAACTGGGCAAATATCGTTGGTGAGGATGTGAGCTATATTGACCAGAGCAAATCACTCGGCGGAGAAGCAGAATGAGACGCATGCCGCAATTAAAGGGGTTGCTGGTTCCTCCGGTAACGCCTATGTTTGATGATAATACTCTGGATTTGCAAGGGGTAATCAATCTTTCAGAAAGATATCTTGCTTCAGAGGCTGTAGATGGCCTTTTTGCTATAGGAGCAACGGGAGAATATGCATGTTTGAGTAAGGATGAGAGACTTGATCTTATCAGCTCTCTTTCCAAGGTGAAACGTAATGGAAAGATAATAGTTGTAAACACAGGCGGTAAATCTACTGAGGAGACGCTTGAATTAAGCAATTCAGTAAAAGAACATAAGCTTGATGCGATTGCTGTTGTAGTTCCGACACATATTGAGGATACGATTGAAGCAATGCTTGAGTATTATGGGCTTGTTAACGAGATTGGTCTGCCGTTTATGGTATATCGTCCGCCGTTTATTACTACTCATCAGCTCTCTGAAGAGCTGGTAGGTTCAATGATGAAATTTGAAAACTTTGTCGGCCTTAAAGACAGTTCAAGGAATATGGAGCTGTTTGCTGCTCTTTGCGCAAAATTCGGTGACCAGATAAGTATATTCCAGGGCGTTGAGATGCTTCATCTGCCGTCACTTGCATGTGGAAGTGCCGGGACTGTCGGCGGGGGGCTCAACATATATCCCGGCCTTATTGCTGATATAACTAATGCATTTGATGCTCATGATATTTCCAAAGCAATCAGGATTCAAAGTTATGTAACAGGTCTTTGGAGCAAACTCAATCCTGACGGCAGTTTCCGGTGGCGGTTTAAGCACCTTTGGAAACAGCTTGGTGTTATTGAAGGCACTCATTGCCGTATTGGTGATTCTATAAATATAGATTCCGATGAGATGAAGATGCTTGAAGATATGATGGCTTTTTGATCAAATGAAGATGACTATGAAACGTATATTCGGTTTTGGTTCTGCTGCCGTTGATTTCAGGATAACAACGGCTGACCTTGGTGAACTCTACAAAGATAAGCTGCTTGCCAGAGAGACTGCTGCAATGGGCGGCGGAGCTTGCGCAAATTGTATGGTTCAGGCTTCAAGGCTTGGAGGCAGTGCGTATTGGCTGGGTAAGCTTGGTAATGACTGGATAGCAGAGAAGGTGTTGAGTGGGCTAAGTGATGAAGGCGTAAACTGCAATCATGTTATTCAGGATGCCAGATATTCATCACCGTTCAATCTTGCGGTTTATGCCGGAGAGTCCAGGAGAAGAGTAGGCGGTTTTCTGCTTTCCAACAGCCTCAATGAGCTTACGATTGAGGAAGTCAAACAATTGGCGTCTATTATAAATTCTGATGATATCGTTTATATGGAGATTGGGGAGATAAAGCTTGATATATGTCTTGAGTTCTCCCGCCAAGTAAAGCAAAGAGGTGCTATGCTGATTGTAGATGTAGACCTCGATCCGGAAAAACAATGTACCGGTGAACCTGATGCTTTCCATTCTATCATGAAGCTTTCTGATGTTATAGTGCCTAATCTTGATGCTGTTAAAGGTATTACAAAGATATCTGAACCTCAAAAGACTGCAATGTTCCTGGCTAAAGAGTACTCGGCAGCTGTTATAGTTACAGCAGGCGCAGATGGAGCATATTATTCAGAAGATGGAGTTGCCGCCTTTCATCAGAAACCATTCGATACAGACTGTGTTGATACGGTAGGAGCCGGTGATGCGTTTCACGGCGGCCTTGTATTTGGACTTGCAAAGGGCCTGAATATTAAAGATTCGATAACCATTGCGGCTAAGTGCGGTGCTTATGCCTGCAGGAACTTTGGTGCAAGAACATCTATGCCGGGATATAGTGAGATTGCCGTATGATCATTACGCCAATAAAAAGGTATTTCATGCTGTTATGCTGTATCATAATAGATCTCTGCCTTGGAGGTCTATATGCATGGAGCGTGTTTGTGCCGCCGCTGATATCGCAGCATAATTATTCGGCTTCACAGACACAAAGCATCTTTGGTCTCTGCATTGTTGTAAATACGATGACGATGATCTTTGCGGGCAGGATTCTGGATAAGCTGGGTTTCAGAGTCATGATTGTCATAACAGGCGGATTATTTATGACTGCTTACCTCTTGGCTTCTCTGTTTTGCAATAGCTATATGGTCCTGCTGTTTGCTATGGGGCTTGTTTTTGGGCTGGCGATAGGTTTTGGATATATAACAGTTCTAAGTCTGGCTGCAAGATTATTCCCCGACAAAAGCGGTATGGCATGCGGGGCTGTTGTAGCTGGGTATGGCTGCGGAGCGATTATGCTATCAAACATCGCAGAAAAAATGCTTTCTGCAGGTGATTCTGTTCCGCAGATATTCAAGCTTATAGCTATTACGTACGGAACTGCGATAATACTGTGCGGCTTATTCTTAGACTACTCAAATGATAGCACTGAATGCTCAAGAACAGAAAAATTACCTATTCCATTGTCAAGGGATCAAAAATACTGGACAATGGTGGCAGGGATGTTTGCGATTTCTTTCCCGGGTCTTATGATAATCGGAAACTTAAAACCGATTGGGCTCTCATACGGACATTCGGGTTTTGTCCTGAAGGCGTCAATGTTGATGATGGCTCTTGGTAATTCCAGCGGCAGGATAATATGGGGCGGCATATATGACAGATTCAAAAACAGGACAATACTGATGATGTTTGCTGTTCTCAATCTGTCAATGATCGTATTCCTGCTTTTATCTGCCAATAAATATGCGTATTGCTTGAGTACATTTTTTGTGGTCTTCGGCTTCAGCAGTTGTGCTGTTGTATATCCGGCAAACGTAGCTCAGGTTTACGGCGGAAGACTTTTTGCAAATGTGTATCCGCTTATAATAGTATTCCACGGAGCGGCAGGTCTGATGGCAGGTCTTGTAAGCGGACTATGCTACGATAAATTCACAAACTATAATTTTGCGATTATGGCGGCTATATTTATTGCGGGCATGGGAATGCTGCTTCAAACTGTGCTTTGCAGGAATTGTGAAAAAGATATAAACTATAATACTGTTCAGATATGAGTGTAATATAGTCGTGTATTGAATATTTTGTTTTAATTAACATAGTAACTTTGTAAAGGATTTAAGTGGATAATATTTCGGAAGTTAAACAGCCCCTGAGTTTTGGGCAGAAGGTAGCCTGGAGTATTGGCGGTATGGCTGATACTCTTATGTCGAATGTTCTCTTTTCTCTTGCCATTCCAATCTATTGTATTGGGATGGGGGTTGATCCGTTTTTAATTGGCATCGCTCTTGCTTTGCCGAGACTCTGGGATGCGGTTACTGATCCTGTAATGGGTAATATCTCGGATAACACAAGAAGCAGATTTGGAAGAAGAAAGCCTTATATTATTTGCGGTACTATTGTTGCCTCCATATTATTTTGTCTGATATGGAATCCCCCAGGCTTTCTGAATGAGATTGGTTTGTTTATATTCTTTACAGTTGTATCCATATCATTCTTTACCGCTTATACAGTTTTTGCCGTACCTTGGAATGCGCTGGGCTTTGAGCTTACAACCGACTATAATGAGCGAACAAAGGTTATGGCATATAAGGGATTTCTTGCAAGTTTAGCTTGTGCACTAATTCTTCCTTTGCCATATAAGCTTTCCTTGTTACCTGTTTTCGGTAACGATGAAGTTGAAGGTATAAAGATAGTTGGCTTAATGTTTGCGGCAGTTATGCTTGTCTTGGGTATTATACCTGGAATATTCTGTAAAGAGGTTGCTAAAGAGAATACTCAAAAACAGGAAAAAATAAAACTTTTGACTGCGATCAAAGAAACTTCGCAAAATAGACCTTTCTTGCTGATCTGCGGTGTTATAATTTGTGTTATTACTGGCGTATATTTACTTATGCCGCTTGGTTCATATCTGATGATCTATTATCTATATGATGGAGTTAAGTCGGATGCGGCAACTCTTATGATGCTTGGACAATTTGTTTACAATGGTCTTGGTTTGGCTATTATGCCGGCAATTGTGTGGGCCTCAAAGAAATTCGGCAAAAGAATTACGTTGATGGTGGGGTTGTCTCTTGTTGTTTTAGCTTATCCACTTACTCTTATTACTTATAATAAGGATTACCCATACCTTGTTTTAGTGGGTTCTTTTCTGACCTGTCCGGGACTCTCATGTGTTTGGGTTCTTACATCCTCAATGCTCGCAGATGTATGTGATTTGGATGAGCTTAAGACCGGGCTTCGCCGTGAAGGTATGTATGGAGGGATTTTTACGTGGGTATTTAAGCTGGGGTTGACTGTTGCTATGGCTGTCAGCGGACTTGTTGTCAGATATTCAGGTTTTGATCAGGATCTTTCTCCTCTGGAAAATTCTGATGCCCTGTGGTTTATGAGGCTTTGCAATGCTGCGGTACCTACCATGTTTATGCTGACTGCATTGATCTGTGCATTTTATTATCCACTTACCAGAGCCAAAATGAAGGAAGTAAGAGAACAGCTTGACAGCAGAAAGAAAGAATAAGGTAAAACGTGTTGGATTGGAAAAAAACAGTTAGTTTAGATGATCAGCTTTCTATTGTTGAAGACGGCGTAAGCGAATATTCAATATATGCAGAGAATGAGCCTACATTACGTTTTGCAGCAGAGCAACTGCAAAGTTATATTCAGCAGATTAGTGGTGCTCATCTTCCGATAGTTGACGAATTCAACGAAGATGGCTGTTTTATTGTTCTTGCTAAATCAGATTCAGAACTTATAAAGCCATGTTTGCAGATTCAGGAATTAGAGTATGATGGTTTTTGTATCTGGAATGAAAGTAAGAATATATATATAACCAGTAATTATCCGCGTGGTGTTCTTTTTGCCGTATATGAATTCTTAGAGCAGCAGGGGTGTGTTTTTGTTCAGGCGGCGGGGATAGGGGAGTTTGTACCTGAATTGAGGAATATATTTTTCTGTGACACTATTTTCCAGAACCCATCTCTTGAACTAAGGGGGATAACACAGGCTCCGCTTGAGTTTACGCAGGAATGGGTTGATGAATATTACAGGATTATTGATAATGCTGCTAAAAATAAAATCAATTCAGTTTTTATTCATTGCAAACTGGAGCTTGAACTTACTGGTATAACATCTGTTATATCTGATGAGATTAAAAAGAGAGGGCTTGTATTAGAAATAGGCGGCCATGGTGCTGAAAAGTTTATAAACAAAGATCTCTTCGAACAGAAACCTTACCTCTTTAGAGAAAAAGATGGGCGGCGAACACAGACGGGTAATATCTGTTCGAGTTCCGTTGAGGCGATGGATATAATTTCTCAAAACTTAGGAGATTATTTTAAACGTAATGAAAATATTGATATATTGCATTGCTGGTTTGAAGATGTTGAGGGAGGAAGTTGGTGTTCTTGCCAGCAGTGTAAAGAGGTTACTCCGATAAATCAGCAGTTTAATGTACTTAGTAAAATAAGCAGCAATATAAAAAAGGTCTACCCTGATAAGCATCTGGATATGCTTCTTTATCATGATACAATAATAGGTATCAGTGATCTTGATGTTGATAATGAACAGGGTATTTATGGCTTTTTTGCTCCTCGTGAACGATGCTATGCTCACAGCCTCGATGATCAAAATTGTCCGTTAAACAGGAGATATTTTCATGCATTGAAGGATACTGTATCTATCTTTGGGGAAGATTACAGCTATATATTTGAATACTACGGCGACTTGATATTATACGTTAAAAATAAGACGATTTTTTCCAGAACTATTGCCGGTGACATAAGGGCGTATGCAAATAACGGAATACGCAAAATGACAACCTTGTGTTTTGGAGCTTATTCTGTTTGGGCATATCCGGTTAATATTTTTACTTACGCAAAACATTGCTGGAACAGTGATCTTGATGTCAATGGAACAGTAAAACTCTTTGCGAAAGGGCTAAGACTTGATGGGGATGATTATATTGAGTATCTGGAGCTTGTGCAGCGGGCAGATTCTAAAACCTATGCTTTTTGCGGATATGAAATGCAGTTTGGTGATATTCGCGTTCTACCGGTTGAGCCTTTAAAGTATTATGGAGAGCATGTTAGCAAAATCAAGGAAGCGTTGCAATTACTTTCCCAAGCAGAGGGTGTTCTTGAGCGTATAGCAGAGGGGATTGCTCCTGAAATCTCTGATTATCTGAAATACGAAAGTATTATGCTTAAAATAACGAAACTTGAGACAGAGTCAATTTATTACAGGATGCATGCACGATATCTTAATAAGATTGATGCAGGAAGTGTGAGTAAGCACGAATTGGCTAAGTGCTGTAAGAAAGTGATCGATTTGCAGAATGAAATGAAAAGCATAATCCAAGATGTGCCGTTGGAAATTAAAGGCACAGTAGGCAGCAAGACCTTCCCTGTACATTTGTGTAGTGAACAGATTGATATAATGCGGGATGTAATAGAAAACGAATTGGGGCTGGATTTTGTCAGGGATATTGAGCAAAAATATTAGATTGTAACATCAATACATAATGGAGGCAAAATGCAAAAGAAACAAGCAATTGTTATTATGAGTGATACTCAGCGACGTGACATGCTGGGGTGTTATTACGGAGACAATGTTCGAACACCGAATCTTGACAGATTGGCGTCAGAGGGTATGCTTTTTGAACGTGCTTATTGTTGTGACCCCGTTTGTGGGCCGGCTCGTTCCGCGATATTTTCTGGGACTTATCCTCATACTAATGGTATATGGTCGAATGGTTTTTCGATGGGAACTGATATCCCTACTATAGGTCAAAGGCTATCAAAAGATGATATATATAGTGCGTATATTGGCAAATGGCATATTGACGGGGCTATGTTTGGTCATGGAAAAGCTCCTGAAGGGTGGGCCTCGGAATGGTGGTTTGATGCTCGTAATCATTTAGAGCAGTTCAGTGATGAAGAACGTTTAATGCTTAGAAACGCTGAATCGAGTGGTAAAGTTCCTGAAGATATGTGTTTCGCGAATCACTGTACCGGCAGAGCTTTGAAATTTATAGATGAAAATAAAGACAAAGACTTTCTGTTGGTTGTGTCGTATAAAGAACCGCATCATCCATGGCTTGCTCCTGAACCGTTTGCCAGCATGTTTGATAATGATGATATCAAGCTGGATAATAACACGAATATCAAACTTGATGATAATATACCTGAATTAAAGCGTTTATGGGGTCAGGCTTACGTGCATAATATACCAAATAATTTTATAGAGCAAAAGAAACGTTTCCTTGCATGTAATGCTTATGTTGATTATGAAATAGGTAAGTTGCTGAACAGTATTGATGATAACTGTCCAGAAGCATTAACTATTTATACTGCTGATCATGGTTTTTCATTAGGCAATCGGATGGGATTATATGACAAAGGACCGGCTGTTTATGAAGAAATCATAGGTGTTCCTCTTCTTATTAGAAAAAAAGGAATGATATCTTCAAATACAAGATACAAAAATCCTGTATCACATATTGACTTAACGCCTACTATTCTCGATTTTATGGGATGTAAATCTTCTCCTGTACTGGAAGGTAAAAGTATGCTGCCGATTCTTAAAGATTCGAAGGTGCCTCATAAATCGGAAGTATTTGTGGAATTTGGTCGTTTCACTATGGCACATGATGGGTATGGTGGATTTAACCCTTATCGTTGCTGTATAACTGAAGATTATAAATTATGTATTAATTTGTTGGACAAGGATGAACTCTATAATATAAAGGAAGACCCCGATGAAGTTGTGAACTTGATTAGTGTGCCAGAATATGCGGAGATTCGTAATCAGCTTCATGATCGAATTCTGGAATGGATGGGCGAGACAAGAGATTGTTTTCGGGGATATCATTGGGAACGCCGTCCATGGAGGACAGATGCACGCCCAGCATCTTACCATTATACTAGAACTAAAAGATACAAACGTGGCGATCCTGGTTTTACACCTGAACCATTGGATTATTCTACTGGGCTGCCAATTAGTAATTATGATCAAAAAGTTACTTATTGAGAAATTCAGAAGTACAATTTTGTATATAGATTGTTTTTAGATAGTATGAATACTAAATGTAATATTGTAAATTTTATCAGGGGCATTGAACCCAGATGTGATATGGATCTGTTTGAGCCGGTTATAGAGCAGTTGAAGATTGTTCAGGCTAATAACCTCCCGGCTACATGGCTGTTTCAATATGATGCGTTTATAAATCCTGAATTTGTATCTATCTTTGATAATGCCGGTTCTGATCAGGAGATTGGATTGTGGCTTGAGATCGTTCAGCCGATGGTTGAAAAGGCAGGGCTTAAGTGGCGTGGTAGATGGGGCTGGGATTGGTTCCCTGATGTAGGTTTTACTGTCGGTTATGATAAGCAGCAGCGTGAAAAACTTATAGATGTGTGTTTTGCCGAATTTGAAAATGTATTCGGGTATTTTCCTGAGTCTGTCGGTTCGTGGGTATTGGATGCTCATTCAATGGAATACATGTCGAATAAGTATGGAGTTAAAGCGTTCTGTGTGTGTAAGGAGCAGTCCGGTACCGATGGCTATACATTATGGGGCGGTTACTACAATCACGCATATTACCCTTCAAAAAATAATGCCCTGTTGCCGGCTTGTGAAAAAAGAAACCAGATTAACACGCCCGTATTCCGTATGTTGGGAGCAGATCCGATTTATCAGTATAATGCTGATACTTATGATTGTGAAGGCCAGGATGCTCAAAGAGTGCATACGCTTGAACCTGTATCGGGAGGTTGCGGGGATAATAAGGATTGGATTAATTGGTATTTTGATATAAACGAATCTCAAAATACATACCCCTTTGGGTATATACAAATCGGACAGGAAAATTCCTTTGGATGGGATGTGATCAAGACCGGTTTTACTCTACAGATAGAGGTTCTGATGGAACGAGTCAAAGACGGCAAAGTTGAGGCTCAGACGCTTGCGCAGTCGGGTAAATGGTTTCGTAAGCAGTTTGGTGTTTCGCCGGCGATTACTTTTTCTGCTCTTGACGATTATAAGAAGCAGAATTTCAAGTCAGTATGGTTCTATAGCCGTTACTACAGGATAAATATCGTTTCTGATGGTTCACAGATCTTTATACGCGATCTTATGCTCTACAGTGATGAGCTAAAAGAGAAGTATATTGATGGCGTTTGTAACAGTCCTCATTGTCAATTCAGGGCATTGCCGATAGTAGAAGGTTCGCTTTATGATGAGGACTGCGGCAGAATTAAACTTCCAGTGAAATTAATAAGTGATTCGCTTAATATAACTCATAATGAAGATGCTAAGCTTCTTACGTGGGATACGGCTGATTGCAGGAAATTTACTGTTAAATTGTTAGAAGATAGCATCGAATTTTATTCAGATGACAAAGACTGGTCGTTGACTTATCTTATTGGAGAGAATAAGTCATTGCTGAATAATGTTTTATCTGATAGTTTGTTGTTCAGTCAAGATGAGTTTGAATATAGGCTGAATCTCTCTGAGGGTTTATTTGTTAAGAAAAATTCTGTTATAAGTCTGACTACGGAGGGTTGTAGACTTGTTGTTAATCTAAAAGATTAGAGTTTATTAAATAAGGGATGATATTATGAAAAGAGTGATATGTGTTTTAGTTGTCATCATGTGTTGTGGGTTTTGTGCGGCAGATGATAAAGTTAAATCTGAGTCTTCATATACGACAGTTAAGGATATATCGTATATTCTGGATCAGACTGATAATGTTGATGAGTATGCGAAAGAGAGATGTAAGCTTGATATCTATTACCCTGAAGGCAAGGATGCGTTTACGACTGTTGTATGGCTTCATAGCGGTGGGCTTACTGCAGGTGAAAAATGTGTTCCTGATGAGTTGAAAGGCAAGGGGATTGCTGTCGTCGGAGTTAATTATCGATTGTCTCCCAAAGTTAAAAGTCCGGTATATGTAGAGGATGCCGCACAAGCTATAGCATGGGTATTCAAAAACATTTCTGAGTATGGCGGTGATCCTGAAAAAATAATCGTTTCGGGATTTTCTGCCGGTGGTTATCTTACTTCTCTTATTGGTTTGGACAAGAGATATCTCGCCAGGTATGGAATTGATGCTAATGATATCGCAGGCCTTGCCGCACTAAGCGGGCATGCTATCACTCATTTTACGGTTAGAGAAGAGATGGGCATTGATGGGAAACAGCCAGTAATAGATGAAATGTCTCCTTTGTTTTACGTTCGTGGTGATGCGCCGCCTCTTTTGCTTGTAACCGGAGACAGGGAGCTTGAGGTTCTCGGGAGATATGAAGAGAATGCATATCTTATGAGAATGATGAGAATCGCCGGTCATACAAAAACTGAAATTTATGAATTGGATGGCTACGGTCATGAGAGAAAACCGGCCTTGCCTCTGTTGATTAAATTCATAAATAGAGAACTCAAGCCTGTTATGTAAGAGGGCTTAAATGGTTACATAGCCATTGGGTGACCAGTGGTTATTTTTTTATAAAAAGAATTACACGTGTAATTAGGTTTGTTGCAAGGAGAATTAAAATGCAGCTATAATGATTGAAGAAGTTTTTTGTAATTGGCATTTGGTGCGTATGCGTGATAATCAATAATCATTTAAGGAGATTAATTGTGAAATTTAAATTTAATAGTCTGATGTTAGTGGCAGTTTTGTGTTGCAGTTTTGTGTATGCAGAGTTTGATGATAATTTTACAAGATCAGACAGCAACACAGTAGGCAATGGTTGGGTTGAAACAGAATCAAGTACAAGCCAGTTGGATATTCAGATTGTAAATAATGAAGTGAGCTGGGTAAGGATAGGTTCTACAGATACAAATTCTGACGGTTCAATAGAGCATACATTTGATGCAGCAAGTGAGATATCTATACAGATGAAAATGCCTGTTATAGGATCTGACGGTCCGTCGATGATTTTTACTATATATGATGATGACAGCAATAAGATTGGCGTTCTGCTTGCAGAGAAATATGGCACAGATGGTCAGGTTGTAAGGATATATGTAAACGGTGTGGAAGCGGCAACAAGGAATGTTGATGATTACGATACTTATAATACCTATAAGTTCGTTATCTCTGACAGTGGTCAGGTAAGTGTCTTGTTTAATAACAGTACTGAATGGGAAAGTCCTCACGGCACACTTGGTTACGCAACAAAGGCTAATGTAAAGTTCTCAAGATGGTGGCGGTGGAATCAGGCATTCGCAGATACGTTCAATACCACAGATGCGCCTGATGCCTGTCAGTGTGATCCGAATCTAATTGATATTGAAAGGATTTCTGAAATTGCTCTGAATGATGAATTCAGTCGTTCTGATAATTCCGATGTTGGAAACGGATGGACTGAAACTTCTGCAGGTAACGCTGGCGGCGGCGGTTCATTACCTTCTGCAGAAATATCTGGTCGTGAGGTTCTATTTAAACGAAACGGTTGGGGCTCAAACGCTTACGCGAAAATATCAAGAAGTTTCGCTGTTTCACAGAATATTGATAATGCAAGTGTTGATCTTGCTTTAGACACTAACGCATCATCAGGTTCAAATGTAACATATACTGACTTTAAAGTAACCGGAACCAATCGGGATGTAAGTGCGAGAGTCTTTGTTGACACAAATGACAGTAGCAAGTTAGGTGTAGGACTCTATGATGAAGGTACGTGGTCATGGGGCCAAACTTCCAACAATGGCAGTTTTAACAATCTTCGCTTTACAAATGAGATAATAAATGGGCAGCAGGAGACATGCTTCTATTTCAATGACAGCCTTTTATGGACAAGTGATGATGGAGGCTTGGGAGTCATTACTGATGCAGAAGTTTCTGCGAATTGGAAAGTTTGGGTGGATACGGCACAGCAGTATGCTGATAATTTTGTATGCAGTAAAACAATATCATCGGATATTGATGTGTTTGACCGTCCCGACAGTACAACAGTAGGTAATAGCTGGACGCAAACATACGCAGGCAATGCAGGTGGCGGCGGTTCAAATCCTTCATCAGAAATATACGGTAATGAGATTGTATTTAAGAGAAACGGATGGGGTTCTAATGCTTATGCTATGATATCTAAGAGTTTTGATTCGACTCAAAATATCGATAACGTGAGTATTGACCTTGCATTAGGCACTGACGCTTCTCAAGGTTCAAATGTGACCTATACGGAATTAAAGTTGACTGGTACCGAGAGGAATGTTAATGCCAGAGTTTTTGTCGATACAAACGATGATACTAAGTTAGGTGTCGGTCTTTATGATGAAGGCACATGGACTTGGGGACAAACATCCAATAATGGCAGCTATAACAATCTGCGCTTCACAAATGAAATGGTAAGCGGTCAGCAGCAAACCAGATTTTATTTTAATGATACTCTGCTGTGGACAAGTGATGATGGTGGTGTTGGTATGATTACTGATGCCGAAATTTCAGCGAACTGGAAGATTTGGGTAGATACAACGCAGCAGTATGCAGATAATTTTATTGCAGATTCAAGTTGTCTATTTGATGAGGATGACAGCACTTACCTTTATCCCGGGGAAAATGAATATCTTATCTCAAAGGACAGTTCTGAATTGATCATGATTGAGATGTTCATTGATGCTGCAGCTGAAGGCAGTGTATGGGTCGATTGTGGTGATGTAATGCCGAGAGTTATCAATTATGAGTTGGGCAAAACATGGTATCGGTTGAGAATACCTTATAGTACATCGAGAAACATAATTGTCTCTTGGGACGACCCTAATGACAATGCTAAATGGTGTGATATTCGTGTGGCATCAAGGACTGCCGTTCCTAATTCCTTTACCGCTACTGATACCGTTAATATATCACTGGATATCACGGGAGAAGGTTCTACTGCCGTATCTGAGGTTCCATTTGGTGTTATGTGCAACTGGTGGGAGAATGGCCTTGTTGATGCGATTCTTGATTCTTCTGTGTCGCAGGAGCTGATAAGCCTCTTTGCCGATTATGGTGTTGATGGCTTGCGTTATCCCGGTGGTACGGGTACGTATGGATATCCGTTGTCATCAGATGCAATACAACCTTATATTGATGCCGGTTTAACTGATTATGCCTATGGCTTGTATGCAGATCCTATTGTATGGGCCAGTGCTGAGGACTATCTTGATTTCTGCATCGCTGCCGGAATAACATCATGGTATGAGATTAATCCGGGATACTGGTTCGACAGTGTTAATGATGATGTGTACAAAAGCATACCAATGAAGACTGATGATCCGAATATGACAACCTATCTGACTCAGGCCGTCAGTGCTGCCGTTGACTTTGCTGACACTTTGCATACAAGCGGTGCAGATGTAATCTGGGAGATTGGCAATGAAGACTATTGCTACTATTCTGGTGATGATTATGCTGTGCTGTGTGAGGCATTTGTCGAAGGTATAAAGTATGAATATCCCAATGATAAATTTGCTGTCTGCGGTGATAGTAACAGCTGGTCTGACTGGACTTTCCATAACGATCTTGTAGATGCGTTGGAAGTGTCTAATATTTCAGATGTCGAATATTCAAGTAACCACTTGTATCTTACTGGTGTCGGTTATTGGGATTCGACAGGCTATCACGCTTATCCCTGGAATACGGCAAGAGATATCTGTAATTCTACGATTGCTGCATGGCCCCAAATTAAGGCGCAGTATATAAACCCTGTTACAAACTTTAACAATGCCGGCTTTAACACGAAGTCTGCGATAACAGAGTTCAATGTGATAGGCCCGGGCAGAGCTTTGGATGAAAGAGTTGAACACTCATTCGGTCGCGCGATTGGTGAGGCACAAACTGTATGTTCTATTTTTAATGAACTGGGCTCTTGCTTCTTTGTACATGATTTAGTAAGGAAAGATCCAAACTCGACATGGTTTGCAAGGCTTGACTATTATCCTGCTAACGAATCAGGTCAGAAGTATTATCCATTTGCTGAATTTGTTGCAGATAGTATGGCAACAAATCATGGGCACGGAAATATCGTGTACAGTAATACGACAACAGGCGTATGTGTAAGTAAGCATTCTGATTACTTGTATATTACGGCGGTTAATAAGAGCGATGAATATCGAGGTATAACACTTGATGTCGATGGAGTTTCTTATGATACAAGTAAGGCGACTGATATGCATCAGCTTATAAGTGATGATCCTGATTGCTTCTACTTTAACTATTTTGAATATGAATATACTCAACCTGCTCCTACAAGTGGAGATGTCTATATTGAGGCATACCCATACAGTATAACTGCGGCTAAAGTATATATTCAGTAAGTAAACAGAAAGTCCGTGGGGGAGTTAATTGTCCTCACGGACTTTTCTTGTTTTTCATATCGTAGCCCTATTTGTGGTCGTTCAGTTTTCTGAATATGCCAGGTGATGCACCGGTGTGTTTTTTGAAAAAACGCGAGAAGTAGTATTCTGAACTGAAGTTCAGTTTCTCTGCTATTGCTTTGACATTGGAATCACTTGTCAAGAGCATCTCGGTAGCTTTTCTTGTTAATGAATTGTCAAGAAAATTCTTTGGCGTTGTCTTGATATCCCGGGTGAATTTTCTGGAAAATACATCCTGTCTCATACCAGCCATATTTGCCAGCATTGCTACTGTTGTTGTAGCGTCCCCGAATTGCTGCACAAAATCAAATATTTTCTCATATCTCTGCCATGAAACATTCTTTTCAACGGTCTCAGGTTTATTCTTCAGCAATGATGTGCATATTCCAAATATTATTTCATTGATACGGCAAAGAGTACTTATGTTTTCTGTTTCGGTTACAAGCTGTTTTGCTTCGTTGATGAGTTTTGGGTTTTTAAACACTTCGCATTTGTGATAGTTCTTGAAAGTGTCAAATCCATAGAATAGGTCGAGATTGAAATGGAATGAGACGAATTTAAGATTGTCGGTCAGCTTTGAATCTATGCAATGAAAACATGGTATGAAGTAGATATGTCCTTTTTGCAGAGGAAACATCTGCCCCGAAGAAGAATCACGCATAAAACTGTCTTTATGCCCGCTATCATCAAGAATCATCAATAGTCGGTTTATAACTAAAAAAGAGTTTTGGGCTTCAATAGGAAAGGTGCCTGTTGTGGTTTGAACCAGTCTTAGATTAAAGAATGAATGTAGTCTAACTAAATTCTTTTTTGAGTCAACTGCCATAAAAGTATAAGTTTCTGCAAAATATATCCATTCATAAAGTTGGTTTTTGATAGTATAATAACAATATATCACAAAAATTATCTTAAGCAAGACATAAAAGTGATTAAAATAATGGGAAATAATATGTTGTATGGGACTTTTGAAAAAGACAAGCCGTATTTGTGGAAAAAATTCAGTGATCCTGAGTTTGATGCTGCAACAGGCTTGGACAATGACTTCATAAAGGCAGAGGTTTTAAAGTTGGCTGAGAGCATGAAGAATGAGCCGCGAAAAATCACCAAAGCCAGACTTTTTGAGTATATTACACGTAATGTTCGCATTGATGTCAGTCCGCATGACTGGTTTGTTGGCTTTGCCTGCTGGGATCGAAATGACAGGTTTCTTTCTCCAATTGTTTACGGCATATGGAACGAAGAGCTCGATGAAAAATGTCCAGATACGATCACTTTGAGAAACAGCTTGCGGGAATCTGCGGTGGCGGCGATATGGCCTGATTTTGATCATTCGGTTCCCGACTGGGATGCTGTTTTTGAGCTTGGTTTTTCCGGACTTCGCCAACGGGCAAGAAATTGTCGTAGGGAAAGGGAGGCTGGTTTTACTCTTACCGATGAGGCAGCTGAATATTTTGATGCGATAGAGATTACTTATAAAGCTATTATTGAGATGATGGAGCGGTTTTACTCTTATACGATTGAGCATGCTGATGGCAATCTTCGTATGTTGGAAGTTGGCAAATGTCTGCGTCAATTGATTGAGGGTGCTCCGAGAAATACATTTGAGGTATTGCAGCTAATCTATCTGTACTTTATATTCAGTGAACACATTGATCATATGCAGGTCCGATCGCTGAGTAATCTTGACCAGACCCTGTATCCTTATTATAAAAATGATTTAGAAAACGGAACCTATACTGAGCTGCAAATTCGTGAGCTTATCGATTACTTTCTTATGCAGTATGCTTCTATCAACAACTACTGGGGGCATCCATTTTATCTTGGCGGTACAAAAAGCAATGGTGAAAGCAAAATTAATGAGCTGTCATTTTTGATTTTGGAGGAATTTGAAAAACTGGATATCTGCTCGCCTAAAATACAACTTAAAATAGCCGACAATACGCCGCCAGATTTTCTTGAGAAGGCACTGAATATGGTTCGCAGCCATAACAGCAGTCTTGTGTTTGTGAGTGAAAAAAATATTAAGAGAGCTATGATGGGGCTTGGATTCTCCGAAGACGAGGCTCGTGAATGTGATATAAATGGTTGCTATGAATATAATGTCAAGGCTCGTGAAGTCAAGACGGGGCCTGTTTATCTGAATTTGTTAAAGCCGGTTGAGTTAGTTTTTAATAATGGTATTGATCCGAGCAGTGGTATAAAGTGCGGCTGTGAAACCGGTGAAGTTGAATCATTGGCAAGTTTCAGTGATTTTTACAAAGCCTATATCAAGCAGCTTGAGTTTATATTGGAATCATCTTTTAAGTGCGTGGATGAATTTGAGCAGTATCTTCATTTGACCAATCCGGCGAATGTATTTTCAGCAACAATTGAGAATAGTCTGCGAACGGCTCGTGATGCTTTCGCCCACGGTTCTGTTTATAATAACACAATTATTCTTCATACCGGTTTGGCGAGTGCGGCGGATTCTTTGGCTGCGATTAGACAACTCGTGTATGAAGGTAGGGAAGTGTCTCTATCTGAAATGAAGAAGATATTAGCTTCTGATTGGCAGAGATATGAAAATCTACGGCTTAAAATACTCAATAGCAAACAAAGGTTCGGCAATGGGTGTGGTGAGGTTGATTCTATTGCCGAGGCTATCGGACGTTTCTGTTCTAATAAAATCAATATGCGTCCAAATTCCCGTGGCGGGTTTTATAAGGCTGCTATGCATTCGGCCAGAACTTTCATTACTCTTGGCGAGTTGACAGGGGCTACTCCTGACGGGCGAAAGAAGGGTGATGAAATGTCTAAGAATATTTCGCCTGTAATGGGGATGGATGTTAATGGCGTTACTGCTTTACTGAATTCTGTTTCCCAAATCGATTCGGCTTTGTTCCCAGAGGATTACGCTTTGGATGTTATGCTTCACCCGGCCACTACAGAAGGTGATGAGGGGCTGGAGGCGATGAAGAATCTTGTCAGGGTTTATATGGATAGAAACGGAGCTTCAATCCACTTTAATATTTTTGATGCGAATGTGCTGCTTGAGGCTCAGCGTCATCCTGAGAAATACAGGGGATTGCAGGTTCGGGTATGCGGGTGGAACGTACGTTTCACTGACCTATGCAAAGAAGAGCAGGATGCGTATATTAAGCGTGCGATAAATATTCAATAAAAAAGCTGAAATGAGTAGAACAGGATTAGTATTTGATATTAAGCGGTTCGCTGTGCATGATGGGCCTGGAATACGCACAACTGTTTTCTTGAAAGGCTGCGGACTCCAATGCAAGTGGTGCCATAATCCGGAGAGTATTTCACGGCAGCCGCAGCTTGCTTACTATGCGGATAAGTGCATTAATTGCAGTGAGTGTGTTTCGGTTTGTCCTTACTCCGCGCATCAGATAGTTGCCAGTAAACATTTGTTTGATAGAGATAAATGCAAATTATGTAATGAATGCGAGGCAGTTTGTCTGGGCGATGCACTTAAGATTTATGGCAAGCAGATGAGCGTTGATGAAGTTTTGTCTATTGTTTTGGAAGACTGTGTGTTCTTTGATCAATCCGGTGGCGGAGTAACTCTTTCCGGCGGTGAACCTTTGGTTCAAAGCGGATTTTGCTATGAGCTTTTGGTGGAATTTAAAAAGCATGGCTTGCATACGACAGTTGATACGTGCGGTAATGTGAGTTGGAGTGATTTTGAAAAGGTCCTATCTGTAACGGATATGTTTCTTTATGATATCAAGCACATTTACGAAAAACCACATATAGCTAATACTGGTGCGTCTAACAAGAAAATTCTTGCAAACTTAAATAAGCTTTCGCAGTGCGGCAAGCCGATAGAGATTCGTATACCGCTAATCCCTGGATTCAATATGGATCAAGAAAGTGCTAAGGCATTTGGTGAGATACTTGGCAGCTTGTCAAATATTTCAGCAGTTAAATTGCTGGCTTATCATGATTTTGCAAGGTCGAAATATAAAGCTCTCGGACTTGCCAATACTATGCCGAGGGTTGATCTGCCATCGCAATCACAGATAGAGGAGATTGCAGATTGTCTGAGGAAATTTAATTTGGTTGTGAAATAATGTTAATATAGAAAGTAGATTAATGAAATCGGAACGTTATAAAAAAGGTGTTGAGAGACTTAAAGAGATGGGTGATACCAGTCCTATAGCAGGCGATTTGGATAAGGCCTTGCCGGATTTATCAAAATATATACGTGAATTTGCATTTGGAGATATTCACTCTCGCCCGGTGCTTACAAAAAAAGAGCGAGAAATATCGATAATAGCTTCCCTTACTACGCTGGGCTATGCTCCAAAAGAATTGAAATCACATATCAATATGGCTTTGAATATAGGATGCACAAAAGAAGAAATCTTAGAGGTTATTATGCAGATGGCTGTTTATGCAGGTTTTCCTGCTGCCGTCAATGGGGTTTATGCAGCAGAGGAAGTTTTTAGCGAACGTAAAGAATCTGGCCAGTAGTATCGTGATTCTGCTTTTAACAATTTCAGGGCAGGACTAATCCCTTCAGGAAGATAGTAAGAGTACTTTAAAGGCTGTCGCAACAGAGTATGTTATATGCTGTTGCGACAGCCTTTTTATTGCGCAAATGCAAATAAAGTTCTTGCATTTGCCACTTTTATACAATAATATTGTTACTACAAGTAAGGTACAACTTGTATAATAATGCTAATACAGGTAGACAATGCAGAGAGAAACTAAAAAAACAGGCCATAAATGGCGAGATATACGTGATTATATAGTCTCAATGGCAACATCAGGCGAGTACAAGCCCGGTGATGCGCTGCCCAGTGAAAACAGTATTTGCCAGCAGGCAGGTGCATCAAGGACTACTGTACGGCAGGCTCTCAAAGAACTTGAAAATGAAGGTTTTGTAAGACGAATACGCGGTAAAGGCACTTTTTTAGCTGATATCACTGATAAGCCTTCAATGGTTTCAAAAGGTATGCATCAGGTGTTCAGTCTCGTTATTCCTGAGATGTCAGAGTATATTTATTCATCTCTTGCCCAGGGATTTGAAGGGTTTCTTGCAAATGAAAGCCTACAGACATTGATATGTGATTCTGGAAATGATATCTCCCGTCAGGGTAATATATTCCTGCAATTATTGCATAAGAGGATAGATGGTGTCGCTGTTGTACCTACAACTGATGGTAAAACGCCTGCTTTTCATATACAGATGCTTATTGATAGCGGAATCCCCGTAGTTTTGTGTCATCGTGGTTTGGACGGAGTGCGGGTTCCTGTTGTTACATGGGATAGAGAAAAAGTTGGGCAGATAGCTGCCGAGGCACTTCTTGAAAAAGGTCATACAAACATTGCATATTACGCCGGGCATAAATATGAAGTGCCTTTGTCTCATGTTAAGGGTATTAATAAGGTATTTGAGCTTTCCGATCAGAATGTGTTTTTTGGCAATCAGGGTGATGATGACCAGACTCTTGCTGACCGCGAGAATATTATATCCGGCATTCTCGATTCTGATAACAGGCCTACCGCAATTATTTGCAATAATGAGACGGAAGCTGAAAGAGTTTTCTGGGTTGCTTACCGAATGGGGCTTAGAATACCCGAAGATATATCTTTGGTTGGTTTTGGTGACAGCCGCCGTAATACAATCTTCAAGAAAATGCTTACATCAGTGGTGATTGATGAGTCTGAGCTTGGTGGGATAGCGGCCAAGATGCTCTGTGAGATAAATGGCAGACAGCGGTCTATAAATGACAACTCTGTGATATACCAGGGGTTGTATCTATATGAAGGAGCATCTGTTTCTGATTTGAAATAGATTGATAGTTTATGAAATGACCTGTTAAACAGGCTTAATATTGACAATATAAAAGGTTTTATTAAAAAATGGAAGATAAGAACAAAAGTGTAAGTGGTGTTATTGTACCTATAATAACACCTGTAGATTCTGACGGTAATGTTGAAGTGGCCGAACTCAAGAAGATGATAGACCATCTCTTGAATGCCGGTGTTGATGGAATTTTCGTAGGCGGATCGGCTGGAATGGGTCCGCTTCTCAAAGATGACCAGTGGAAGGTGTTGTCTAAGACTGCTTATGATTATGTTGACGGTCGTTGCATTCTTTTTGGAGGTGCGATATCTACATCCACAGCCAGAGCGATTGATAAGATTAGGTTTCTTGAGGATTGCGGCTATAAATATGTTGCGGTAACTCCTACATACTATATAACGCTTGCCCGAAGTGATCAGTTCCTTGCACATTTCAAGGCTTGCAAGGCTGCGACATCAATGGATATGGTTGTTTATAATATTCCTTCCTGCACAGGAAGTTCCATTCCTGTTGAGGTGTTGGAGGAGCTTGCCGCAGAAGGTCTGTATTCAGTATTAAAAGAAAGCAGCGGTGATAAGGAATACTTTGAGAAGGTCATTGCCATAGGTAAAAAATATGGCTTGAGTATTCTGCAGGGTAATGAGCCTGATATTGAATGGGGATTTAAGCAGGGTGCTAAAGGCATTGTGCCTGTTTGTGCGAATTATGAACCGGCTACTTATGTTTCCGCTTGCAAGGCCGCTGTTTCCGGAGATGATGACATCTTGCATGCTGCTCAGGAAAGAGCCAACTCTATCCGAGATACACTTCTTGTAAATGCGGAAAATTGGATTGCCGGAATTATGTATGGTCTTAAGTCTCTTGGAATAGGCAACGGTATACCGATTTGTCCGCTTCAGGAGATATCCGAAAATTCAAAGAGCAATATTGATAAAATTACGCTGGTTAATTGATATATCTTAACATTTCGTTATTGATTTTTGTTATTTAAGGCTGTCGTGATGATGGGATTTTATTACTTCATCACGACAGGTTTTTGAAACAGGAGCACATATTGGATAGTATGAAGCAGATTCGTTTTATAGTTTATATCTTCGTTATTTTATTTTTATCTACGTCTTCGTTTGCATCTGAGGCTGTAGATAATGGATTTCTTCAATGGGATAAACTTTCTGAGCTTCCGGCATCAGAACTTCAGGAACAAGCATTGGGTGTTGCCGGAGCTTTTGCGGGCATCAGTAACGATGCTCTGATTATTGCCGGCGGGGCGAACTTTGCAAAACCTTATTGGCAGTCAGATAAGCAGTGGCATGATGACATCTACGTCCTTGAGAGAACTGATGATGATTATAAATGGTATAGCGGTTTCAAACTTCCAAGACCAGTTGCTTACGGCATGAGCGTTACAACGGCTGATGGCGTTGTATGTATGGGTGGTTCAGATGCAGATCAATGTTATTCTGATGTATTTATCCTAAAATGGGACAGAGATAATAAGAAGATAATAACTGCTTCTCTTCCATCTTTACCTGGCAAGTGTGTTTCTGGAGCAGCGGCAATTATTGATGATACTATATACATTGCCGGTGGTCAAGGTGATATCTCTCTTGATTCGGCTATGAATAGCTTCTGGTCGCTTGAGCTCTCTCAAGATGTTTCTCCCGATTTGTCATGGGATAAACTTGCCTCATGGCCAGGCTTGCCAAGAGCCGCAAATAGTACTATTGCCCAGCATAATGGTCAAAATGATTGTATATATGTGATAGGCGGCAGGTGTGTGGCTGATGGTGTTACTCAATATTTGAGCGATGTTTACGAATATAACACGGCAACAAAACTATGGCGTCAAAGGTCTGATTTGCCAATTTCACTTGCCGCATCTGCCGCAACTTCTGTTGGGCAGAGTCATATTTTTGTCTTTGGTGGTGATGATGGTTCTCTCATCGATAGGGTTGATGAGCTTAAGGGCAGTCATCCAGGTTTTACTAAAGATATATTTGCCTACCATACAATAACAGATACATGGACTAAAGCCGGGCAAGTGTCTCAAACCCAGGTTACATCATCTGTTGTCAATTGGGACGGCGATTATCTGATTGTGAGTGGTGAAGTGAGGCCCCGTGAAAGAACTCCTGAGATAAGTCGTGGTAAGTTGGTGGCAAAAGCAAACAGTTTTGGCGTTATAAACTTTAGTACGCTTGGCATCTATCTGTTTGCGATGATTGGTGTGGGATTGTATTTTTCGTTCAGGAATAAGAATACTGATGATTTCTTCCGCGGTGGTCAGAGGATTCCCGGTTGGGCTGCTGGACTCAGTATGTTTGCTACGCTTCTAAGTTCAATTACATTTGTTGCAATACCCGCCAAGGTTTATGCTACTGATTGGACATATCTTACCTTGAACATGGCTATTATCGTTGTTGCTCCGTTTGTGATATATTGCATAATGCCGTTTTTCAGAAAGATTGATGCCACAAGTGCCTATGAGTATTTTGAGAAACGATTCAATGTTTTCGCGAGAATGTTTGCGAGTATTTCTTTCGTTCTATTTCAAATAGGGCGAATGGCTATAGTCATGTTTCTACCGGCGATTGCTCTGGCAACGATAACTTCTTTAAGTGTTCAGCAGTGCATTCTCATTATGGGTGTGCTGAGCATTATTTATTGCACAATGGGCGGCCTTGAAGCTGTTATCTGGACAGATGCCATTCAAACTTTCATACTCCTTGGCGGTGCATTGGTTAGTCTTGTGGTAGTCATTACTAATATTGATGGTGGTTTTGCTGACTTTTTGAGTCTTGCTCAGGCAAGCGGCAAGTTTCATTCAGTAAATATTGATTTCAGCTCTACGAGTTTTATGACTACTGCCTTATGGGTTATGATTATTGGCGGTTTAGGGCAATGTATTGTGCCGTACGTCTCAGATCAGGCTGTGGTTCAGCGGTATATGGCTGTTTCCGATATTGAACAGGCAAGAAAAACCGTTTGGATAAATGCCATTACCTCAATCCCTGCGACACTCTTATTCTTTGGCGTGGGTACTGCCTTGTTTGTGTTCTATAAGAACAGCCCGGAAAAGCTTGATCCGAATTACCAGACAGATGCCATTTTCCCGCTTTTTATCGCACGTGAGTTGCCTGTAGGAATATCAGGACTTGTTGTCGCCGGTATTTTTGCTGCTGCCCAGTCTACAGTTTCCACCAGCATGAACAGTATATCAACGGTTGTTGTAACCGATTTTGTAAAGCGTTTCTCATTGCTTAAGACAGAGAAGGGCTATCTTAATCTTGCCCGATTTTGCACTTTTTTCTTCGGAGTACTGGGTACGGCATTGGCACTTCTGTTTGCAAGTGCGGATATTAAGTCGCTTTGGGAATCTTTTATGTCGGTTCTTGGTCTCTTTGGCGGCTCAATGTGCGGACTTTTCCTCCTTGGTATGTTTACAAAACGGGTTGGCAGTATAGCCGCTATTTCCGGCGCTGTTCTTGGTGCGGTTGTGCTGATGATGGTAAAGACATACACTCATACTTCCGTTTTGCTCTATGCTTCTATCGGTATTGTCTCTTGTTTTATAATTGGCTATTTGCTTTCAATGATTCTTCGGGAAAAACCGAACGTTCTCACTGATCTCACGATATATACCATTGAAAAGTGATATCGAAGCTTAGATTTTTGAAGAAAAGGTGAAAATAGCGGTTTATTGCATTAAAAAAGCGAAGAAAATTGCAATTATGCAATAAATTTCTTGCCTAAGTGCCCCTTTATAACTTATCATAACAGCATATATGTCGTGTTCCCACTGCTCATTTCAGAGTTTTAGTGTGTGCTTGGGGTTTGCTGTTTCAGCGGCATTTTGGATTAATGAACATTACAAAACGGAATTTGTATAATGTTATACCACCTTCTTAAATCAAGCGAAGAGCTAATGCACAAGGTAGGCTTCTATGCTTATCAAGATGTCGCATTCCGCGCTACTTTTGCGTGCATACTCAGTTTTGTGTTTTGCATGATCTTTGGCCCGCGTGTTATTAGCTGGCTTAAAGCTCGCAAAATCGGCGATAAAGCCGAGTTCAACAATGCCCGCATGAACGAGCAGATGAAGAGTAAGAAGAATACCCCCACAATGGGCGGTATTATGATACTTATATCCATAATCGTAAGCACCTTGCTTTGTGCCGACCTTACCAATCCATTCATACAGAAGGCTCTGATTATCATACTGTGGTATGGTGCGATTGGCGGCATAGACGACTGGTGTAAGCTCAATGCTTCCGCCGGCAGCCGTGATGGACTTTATCCATGGGAAAAGCTGGTGGCTCAGTTTGGCGGGGCGATGATTATTGCGGGCTTTCTGTACTTCGATTTTGAAAAGATACCTGACGGCAAGATGCTGTGGATACCATTCTACAAGCACGGCATATACCTGCCGGTTTGGGGGTTTGTGCTTATCGGTTTCTTCTATATCAGTGCGACGAGCAATGCCGTGAACCTGACTGACGGAATGGATGGCCTTGCATCAGGCTGCACGGCGATAGTTACGGCTGTGCTTATGTTTCTGTGCTACGTCGTTTCCGAGTTCACAACCCGCAGCAGTGATATTACCTGGGCTCAAAGCCTGCTGCTGCCGCATATCCCGCATGCCGGTGAACTTACAGTGTTCTATGCCTCGATGCTTGGCTCTATACTCGGGTTTATGTGGTTCAACTGCTATCCGGCCGAGGTGTTTATGGGCGATACCGGTTCATTGCCGCTTGGTGCGGCTATCGGCTACGGTGCGATAGTGACGCGTAACGAGGTGCTGCTGCTTATAGCCGGTGGTGTATTTATATGGGAGCTTTGCAGTGTTATGCTGCAGGTCGGCTATTTCAAATACACCAGAAATAAGTACGGTCAGGGGCGTCGAATCTTCAAGATGGCACCGGTTCACCACCACTATCATATGAAGGGGTGGTCTGAGCAGAAAGTTGTTGTGAGGTTCTGGCTGCTTAGTCTGCTGTTTGCTATGGTTGCTCTGCTTACGCTCAAGCTAAGATAATCACGATTGCTCAGCGATTACGATAACCGAATCCTTGTCGATGCTGATCCATACGGCATCGTCTGGATTGAAGTTGCCGGCTGTGGTTGAGAGCATAAGCGATTTCCACTTTTGCCCGTCACCGGTTTTAAGTTCTATCTGCGTCAGTTCGCCGAGATATGTTATTTCGGTGATAGCGGCTGTAAATACGTTGTCAGATTCGGGTTTTTCCGGCGATACTATTGTGTTTTCAGGACGCACACCACAACGCACTTTTTGACAATCAGGCATTTGCATGGTTGTGTGGATTATTCCAAGCGATGTCTTAGCGGAGTTTGTTCCGTTCTTTTCGCCGTTAATGAAGTTGCATTCTCCGATGAAGTTGGCAACGAATGATGTCTGCGGTTTCTGATATATTTGCCGCGGCGTGCCGATTTGCTCGATTACTCCGTTATTCATCACCGCGATTCTGTCGGCCATTGCCAGTGCTTCCTTCTGGTCGTGCGTTACGTATATAGCCGTATACCCGCTTTTTTTGACGAGCTTTCTTAGCTGTTGCCGCATCTGGAGACGCAATTTTGCGTCAAGGTTGCTTAGCGGTTCATCAAGAAGAAGGCAGTTTGGCCGCGATGTTATCGCACGTGCCAAAGCAACTCGCTGCTGTTGACCGCCTGATAGCTGGGTTGGTTTTCGTGATGCAAGATTTTCCATTTCGACCAGTTGTAGGCTTTTCAGGGCTTCTTCTTTTCGCTGATCCTTTGGGACAGCCTTTGTCTCAAGCCCGAATTCCGTGTTTTTTTGTACCGTCATGTGCGGCCAGAGTGCATAATTCTGGAATACCATAGCACTGTTGCGTTTGCCGGCTTCAAGGTTGGTTACATCCTTGCCGTTGAACAGAATCTTACCGGAAGTTGGTTCGATAAGACCGGCGATTATACGCAGCAGGGTTGTCTTGCCGCAGCCGCTTGGTCCCAGTAGAAAGAAGAATTCGCCCGGCTCGATTTCTATATCGATATTCTCAAGCACACGGGTTTCTTTCCTGCCGTTGCTGAAGCTTTTCTGTATGTTTTCAATCTTGATTCCAGTCATTTTTATTACGCTGCAAACTGTTTTCGGTTTTAAGTTTCAAATGATGATATCTTCTAATAATACCACCATATCCAGCAAATACAATGTCAATATTGGGTTATGTTCTGAAAATTGCTCCGAGGCGTTTTCCCATTAGTAATGATGCAGTGAGCATTGAACCGCCGAGTATTATCATTCCTATTACGCCGAGGGCAGCGGCAATATTGATTGATTCGGGGCTTGCATCAAGCGTTGTATACATCTGTTTCGTTATGGGGTAATGAGCCTGCTGCTGAGCAAGGACGAGCGAATCACTCACCTCAAGCATTGCGAATGAAAACGTAAGAACCGCAGCACCAATAATATTGGCACTTATCAGCGGTGTTGTGATCTGCCATATTGTTTTGAGCTTACCGGCTCCGAGATTGGCGGCCGCCATTTCGAGGCTTTCGGGTATCTGTTCAAGCCCGGAGCATACGCCGCGAACCACGAACGGCACGCGTCTGACAGAATAAGCGATTACGATAATCCAGAAGGGATTGTACATCGGGCCTATCTTCTCAAGCGGCGAGCCGATGACGGTAAGAGCGATATAACCGGCGGCAAGTATCAGCCCCGGCACTGCCAACGGAAGCATCATAAGCCCATCAAGCAGTCTGTATCCTTTAAGCTTACTGCGGACAATCAGCCATGCGGCGGTTGTTCCGAGGGCTATATCAATCAGCGTTGAAACAGACGCATAGCGTATACTGTTGAGTATGCTTGTGCGTGTTTGCGGCTGAGTAAACGCGTATTTGATATACTTGATTGTGTAGCTCTCCGGCAACACGGAGTTTATCCATTTATCAGAGAAAGCCGTCAATACTACGCCAATATGCGGCAGTATGGCAGCGAAAATCACAATAATAAATAACAGCCATGTAAACACGGTTGCGATGGGTGAAAGTTTCTTTGTGTCGGCGGAGATGGAGGCTTTGGCTGAATCAACTTTTATCGGCTTGCCGAAGATGAATTTGCCCAACACGTAGAACAGTACCGATGCCAGAAGCAGGATTATCACAAATCCGTACGCACTGCCGTCAATGTTGGATTGTTTTAGCTCGTTGAATATTTTCACCGCCGCCAATTCGTTATAGTCGAAGATAAGCGGTGTGCCGATGTCGGTAAACGCCCAGATGAATACGATTGAACCACCGGCAAAGATTCCGGGGCGGATAAGCGGCAGCGTGATACGGAAAAATGTACGTAAGCGTGATGAGCCGCAGCTTCGGGCGGCCTCGTAATACATCGGATCGAGATTGGATAAGCTGGCGGTGAGGTTGAGATACATTATAGGAAACAGGTGGAGAGCCTGAAGTATGACAACCGCGGCAAACCCTGTGCCAAGCCAATCGTATGCGTTTGTGATGTCGATGATGCCAAGCTCTGCGAGCAGGCGATTTAGTGTACCGTGCTGGGCGAAGAATCGCTTTACCGAAAGAGCACCGACAAACGGCGGCAGTATCAGCGGCAGAAGCAGAAGCCCGCTGAGTATGTTGCGGCCGGCGAATTGTCTGCCGCTTGTGAGCAGAGCAAGCGGGATGGATATTACAAGCACCGCAAACGAAGTATACAACGCCAGCAGGAAGCTGTTTGTCAGACAGCCCATCAGATACGGGTCGCTGAATATCGTCTTGAGCCAGTAGATACTCAAGTTTCCATCAAGCATCACGCCTTCTTTTACCGCCAGGCATATCGGGTAAAGAAAGAAGGCGGCGAAAAATGCGATGATAGCAAATTGCAGCCACGGTGCGGCGTTCAGAAAGCGGCGTTTTATGTTTGCGATTATTGGCAAGTGCGTGTCCTCTTTCGATTACTGCTGAGATTGCGAGATAATGTCGGCGTATTTCTCACGGTAGAATTGTGCCCATTTGCGGCGGAGTTGTTGACGATAGGTGTCATCCGCGAGCTTGCCGTGAACCTCTTTGAGCTGCTCAACGGCAGTTATCTCTTCGGGCAGTTCGTAGAATTTGTCTTTAAGCGACTGATTGTCAGTGCTGTCGATTATCGTTTTGACTTTGTGCAGACTGCCGCCGGCATCAATCGCCGCCGCTCTTACCAGCTCGATCATTACATCATAACGCTGCGTACGCAAATCCGCATCAACGTTTATCGGGTCGCTGCTGTATGGTTTGACCAGCCACTCAGGCATTTTGTCGGCATACTTATTGTAGAAATCCTTGCGAATCGGCGGTCTGTTTAGGCAGCTTTGCTCAGGGCCAAGCTCTTCGCCTGGTTTCAATCCCCACAACGCCTGCCCTTCAAAGCTTAGGACATAGTCAACAAAGCGGATGGCTGTTTGGCTGTCTGGTGGATTCTTGAGTATTGAAATAGGGTCGGGTGTGAAGCCGGTTCCGTTTTTCGGGCTTACGTATCCGAGTTTGTCGGGAGCCTGCACCACCGCAAGGGCTCCATAATAATCGATGCATGCGGCAATCACCGCTTCACCGATAACGGGGGCGTTTGTGGCGGCACTGCTGCTGCTTGTAAACTTCTTGGCGTTGGCAAGCAGATTCAAAAGCTTTTGCCATCCCTTGTGCCAATCGCTTTCCGATTGCAGTATCATCTCGTATGCCGCGGCAATTGATGATGACTGGCTCGGGTCGGCAAGCATGATTTGTCCGCAATATTCTTCTTTGCCAAGATCGCTCCAGCTTTCGGGCTTATTGAGATTTAACTGGCTGAGCAGTTCCTTGTTGTATAGAAAGCCGAAACTGCTGAGGACAGTGCCATGCCAGAGATGATCTTTATCATAGAGCCTTGAACCGCCGAAAACTTCCGGAACGGCGGCAAGATAGTCGTCTGCCGGCTGGTATGCCTGAAGCAGTCCTTCGGCGGCGAGATACTGATGCGGATTTTCACCGGCTCCGTAGAGGATGTCTATGCCGCTGCTCTCGCTGCGAGAGTAGACATTGCGGATATAGCTGAGGATGGCACTGCCGCCGCCTCCGATATTACGCCAATCAACTTCGACATCTTTGCCGTATTTGTCGAGATAGTATTTTTTGAACCCTCTTTCGAGTTCGTATTTTATATTGTCGCTGTGCGGACTCATTATCACTACCTTATCGACTTGCGGCTTGGATTGCTCCTTGCACCCGCAAACGAATGATAATGCCAAAACTATTACAAAGAATGCTGATATCAAATGTTTATGCAAAATATACCTGCCTTTCGCTTATCATTTCATCAGTAAATTAATTCTTCAACTCCAATTTTAGAATATAGGTGTTCCAAATTCATTAGATATCTTAATATATACTGAAAATCAAGCAAAACAATCCTCTTTTTTAGAAAATATCAGATGATATATCAAGATTTGCATTTAATTCAAACTTGACGTAAAGCATCGCTAAGCTGTGATTATACAATCTTTGTTTTTCTCTTTGTTGTTGACTGTGCTAAGTAAGATAGTATTATTTAGTAAAGATATGCTAATATTATTTTGAGGTGCGAGCTTGATGGAAAATATTGGAGAGATAAAAAAGAAGTATTACTGGCTTTTGGGGCTTAATATGCTGGTTTTGGTGTTGAAGCTGATATCAGTAAAAATGTCTGCAAGTATAATTCCTGGAGAAGTTTATGACCCTGCAATTGAGTACATTAATCAGAAGATAAGTAATACTCCAATGCTTTTAAGTTGGGCAATCGGCTGGCTTCATCGTTTTATGCCGATTATTTATGCCCTGTCAATATTGGGTTTGTTTGTTGGGATTGTTAATGCACGTAGGTTTTACGTGTTTGTTGTGTGCGCAAATGTCTTATTGCTTCTGATTCCATTTACAACATTTTGTTTGTCGACAAACTATGTTGCATTTCTTGCAGCGATTGGTCATATTATAGAAGGAATTGTGATATATTTAATTTTCTGGGGTAAGGCGGCGGTTTTATTTGAGAGTAACGAATTGTGGCAGATGAAAAGAAGTCTGGCAAAGCCAGCATTTTTTCAAACACCAAAGGGCCGTAAAGTCGGGAATTACCTGTTAGTAGTAATTGTGGTACTCATTATTTCTTTATTAACAGTAGCAATAACCGGTATAGGTTCTATGCCAAGTCTCTTGAATACACCTGATGAATTTGTGATAAAAGGGTTTAATAATCGCGTTATGCGAAAGTATGATTTGTCTTCTAAGACGATTGTTAATGAGTTTTTCAGTTTGACATCACCGAATGGATGGCACACACAAGATTGTGATAACAGACCATCTATAAATATTTCCAACCGCTTTTGGAGAGAATTACCCGAAGACGATTTCTTTCTTGAACCCCGAATTACCTTTTCTGATATCTCAGGGTTACCTGACAAGAAACCAGATGAATCAATTCCCGGTGGTTTGTATAATTTTCTTATGGATAATCCTGAAACAGAAACTTTTGAGAAGGACATCAACGGAAAATCTGCGAATGTATTCAGGTACAGCGGCAATAAAAGCTGGCATTTTCGCATGGAAGATATGACGGCAACTAATGAGACTGTTTCAACAACAATATTAGTTGAATTTGAGGGTATTGATTACGGCTTTATTTTCTGGGGATTTGAAGAGGATGAAACGGTATTTTGGGATTGTCTAAGTTCTATAAATTGGAAAGAATAGACTAATGTTTAACTGGATAATATGGATTATTATTGGGATTTTATCGTTACTGCTGAGTTTGCTTTGCAAATCTAAAATCAGAAGTAACAAGTACTCTAAAACATTAATATCTTGCTTGAGATTAATCAATATTTGCTTAAAAGTTGTATTAGTAATTTCAATAATATGTCTATTATGCCTTGTACTTCGTTTTGTGTTAATCGCTACAACACCTTACGATGACTATTTCACAATTAAAAATCAATCAGGTGTTGATATTAGAAAAATAAGCATAGAAGTTGCAGGACAGATATTTGTTGAAGAGAATCTACGATCCAATGAAACAGTAAGATTCAGATATAGAGCATTATATGACTCTCATTATACTATCCAAATAGAATATTGTGATGGTAAAATATTAGAAGACGGTTTTGGATATGTCACTGGTGGTTTAGTTTGTGATGACAAAATTATTATTCAACCTGATAAAGTTGAATTTGAATCCAATACAAAATAAGGGATAGATGTTTTTTGAAGCAGATTCATGGTGTCTCATTTTTACTGAAGATGCCGGATTTCGTATCTGCCGATACAATCATATTTTATTCACATATGATTGTAATGTTTGTCAGTTTTCCAATTTATAGGGTTCTTTTCGATATATTCGACAATTTTACCATATTTCTCTTGGTTTCTGATAATCCTGTCGTAATACGAATTTTGCCACAATCCATTATGATTTGAGGCAATAATTTGATTATACCGTCGCGTCGTAACTGATTTAAACCCACGCACCAACCCCTGTAGGGAATGTCGTTCTCGATGTTCCGTTTACTACATTTCGACGGAGGTTAGACCTTCCTGGATGGCGTATTTAGTTAGCTGGGCGACATTGTCTATCTCAAGTTTATTCATTACGTTGAGGCGGTGTGCTTCAACTGTCTTGGGGCTGATGTACAGTGAGTTAGCTATTTGCTTTGTGGTATTTCCTTCGGCTATCATCTGCAATACCTGCCTTTCCCTCTGTGTGAGGGTTGAGAATACAGAGGATGAGTCCTTGTCATCAGATCGGACAAAATTGTCGATAACGACATCGCTTATTGAAGGGCTTAGATATGTCTGGCCGTCAGCTACTATTCGTATTGCCTTAAGCAATTCTTCAAATTCACAATCTTTTAACAGGTAGGCGCTTGCGCCTGCTTTCAGCATTTCTGAAACGAACCTCTTCGATGAATGCATTGAGAGTGCGATTATTTTGATATCGGGATTGTCGTGCAGTATTTCTCTTGCGGCTTCAAAGCCATTGAGCAGCGGCATGCTTATATCCATTATGATTATATCTGGTTTCAGCTTGAATGCCAGGTCAACTGTCATACGGCCATCGCTGGCGTTGCCTACCACCTTCATGTCGTCTTGTTGCTGTATAGATTCACCGAGTCCGTGGCGGACTATAGCATGGTCATCAGCAAGCAATATTTTGATATTCATAACGGGTTTTGCTCCTTTTCCTAACCTTAATAGTAGAAACGCAGGCTTAATTAAGCCTTTTTCCCATCTTCTATAAGGATTTTACTTATTTTCTCCAATCAATAATGATTATATACTTGGGAAACAGAAACATCAATAAAGAAATCATCTAAAATTGTGTTTTGTCTAAAACCATGCCTCTAAAAAGTTGAATTATTGCTTTTGTGATTTATTCTTGGTTGTCTGGTCTATTGCCACAGCGGCTATGATTATCGCACCTATGACTATCAATTGCACATTTGTTGATATTCCAAGTATTGTGCAGCCATTTCTCAAGAAGCTTATAAGCAGGGTACCGATTATGGTTCCTGTTATGGTTCCCTGACCGCCAGCCAAGCTTGCTCCTCCTATAACGACCGCGGCGATTATATCCAGTTCAAGAGACAGGCCGGCTGTTGGTTGGGCGGAAATTGTACGGCTTGTCGCTATCATCGAGGCCAGACCGACGAGCAGACCCGTAAATGCGTATATCTTTATGAGGTTTGCCTTTACGTTGATTCCACAGTGGTATGAGGCTTCGGTATTGGACCCTATTGCGTAGGTGTAGCGGCCGAATTTTGTGTATTTAAGCATTAACCCCGCTACGATGATGCAAATCGCGAATATTATTACCGAAACCGGTATTCCTAATATTAATCCTTCGCCTAAGTATTTGTATGATGGTACGTTAAATGGCTGTCCATCATTCATTACGTATGATATTCCCCTGAACATGCTCATAGTACCGAGGGTTACGATAAATGGTGGGAGTTTTAGCCGTGTTATCAGCGAGCCGTTTATCAGTCCGCAAATAAGGCCGATCACTATGCCGACTAATGTGCCGAGAAGCATAACAGGGGCTGTGCAAACTCCGTCGTTTCCCATGGACACCATTACCCATGCTCCGCACATACCTGATAGTGCCATCATCGAGCCGACTGAAAGGTCGATTCCCGCTGATATTATGATACTTGTCATTCCGATGGCGATTATCCCGTTAACGCTCGATCGCCTCAGGACATTCAGGAAGTTGTCGATTGTCAGGAACGTATCGGGTTTGAGAGCCGAGAGGACTCCTATCAGTAACAGCAGCGTACCAAACGGCAGAAGTTGTTTTGCGAATTTATCCATTTTAACTCCAAAATGTTGCTTTATAACTTATTCGGGTTGTTCAAGAGCTGCAAAGTGCATCACTTCATCAGCGTTTGTTTCTTTTGTTATCAGCTCTGCCGCGAGAGTTCCACGTCTCATGACCAGCATTCGATCGGTTATGCCGAATAACTCGGGCAGTTCCGATGATATTATCAGGATTGCTTTTCCATTATCGGCAAGTTCGTTCAGCAGTTCGTAAACCTCTTTTTTGGCTCCGATATCAATGCCGCGCGTGGGTTCATCAAATATGAGGAAGCTGCTTGAAGCCATAAGCCATCTGGCGATAAGAAGCTTCTGTTGGTTTCCACCGCTAAGAGAGGATGCGGGAGCTTGAGGACCGGCCCACTTGATATTCATCTTATTTACTATTTTTTCAGTGATTTTATCTTCTTCCGAGGGTTTGAGTATGCCGTTCGGTGCCGTCTTGTTGAGATTTGAAAGCGTTATATTCCAACTGCACGGCAGATTGAGGCACAATCCCGTGTTTTTTCTATCCTCAGTTAAAAGAGCTATGCCGTTATTGATAGCATCGGCAGGGCTTTTGATGTTTACATCTTTGCCTTTTATGCTTATTTGTCCTTTGGTAAGCGGCTCTATTCCAAAAATAGTGTTGGCTATCTCGGTTCTTCCTGCACCTACCAGACCGGCCATGCCGACTATCTCGCCTTCACGAACCTCGAAGCTTATGTCTTTTATCCCATTATCGGCACATAAAGACTGGGCTCTCAGCCATGTTTTGCCTATTTTAGGTGTTCTCTGCGGATAGAAATCACTCAGCTCACGGCCGACCATATGATGGACTATGGTTGGTATGTCAAGCTCACTCATTGGTGAGGTCTTGACCACTTCGCCGTCCCTTAGTATCGTTACATCATCGGCTAAGTGTTCTATTTCCTCAAGTCTGTGGGAGATGTATACGATAGAAATGCCATTTGAGCGAAGGTCTTTTATTACCCGGAACAGCTTTTCTGTTTCATGCTCTGAAAGTGATGAAGTTGGTTCGTCCATCACAATTACAGATGCGTTTCGCCGGAGTGCTTTCAGAATTTCGACTATCTGGCAGTCACCGGTTGCAAGGTCTGCTACCTTCGCCTGAGGGTCAATATCGAATCCATAATCAACTGAGAGTTTTTCCGTTGCTTTGTTAATCTGTGATGGAGATAAAAATAAATTCCCTATGCCGCCTACAGGCTCTGAGCCCAGAAATACGTTTTCAGCGACTGTGAGGTCAGGAGCAAGGTCCAGTTCCTGATATATCATTGATATTCCTGCATCTATGGCATCAGAGGGCTCTTTAAGGTTGGCTATAGTGCCATCTATCTCGATACTGCCGGTATCAGGTTTGTGTACTCCGGCAAGTACTTTCATGAGCGTGGATTTGCCAGCCCCATTTTCACCAACCAAGGCGTTGACGGTACCTTTTTTGACCTCAAAGCTGACGTTTCGAAGTGCCTGTACCGGTCCGAAACGTTTGCTTATCTGCGACATCTTCAATATTCTGTCTTTCATTTGCGTGCTCCCTTATTAGAGGCTGGATTTGCAGGCTACTGATTTTGAAGCTTAAGCAGTGAGCTTATTTCCGGCTGATCCATATTGTCTTGGGTGACAACTGTAACTCCGGTGTCTATTCTCTTGGGGATCTGTTTGCCTTTTTTGCTTTCAAGTATTGCCTTTACGCCTTCATATCCCATCTTATATGGATTCTGCACAATTAATGAGTCGATTGTACCTTCTTTAAGTGCTTTAACGAGGGCATCTTCTGCATCAAAACCAACCATCTTGATTTCTGTTCGCTGTTGGCCCATCAACGCACGCATTGCACCGACCGAAGTTGAGGCATTGCAAGCGTAGAGACCTTGAACATTCTGATTTCTTGTGAGCATATCTTCTGTAGTCTGAAGGGCGGTTTCAACAGTTGCCATTCCGTATTGGGAGTCGACGATTGTGATATCCGGGAATTCTTTTTCGATTGTCTCAATGAATCCGTCTTCACGGTTTGTCGTTGAGGCAGAACCTTGCGCATATTTTACAACGATCACATTACCAACACCGCCGAGTATCTTGCCCATTCGTCTTGCCGCCATTACGCCGCCGGCATAATTATCTGTTGCGACAAAACTTAAATATTTATCTGTCTGGACATTGGAATCTATTATAACACATGGGATGTTGTTTTTGTGCAGTTTTTCAACCAGAGGTACGAGGGCTTTGTCATCAAGCGGTGCTAATACTATACCGGATACTTTCTTTATTACGAAATCTTCTACGATCTGTATCTGTTTTTCCCTGTCAGTCTCTATTTCCGGCGCGTTCCAGTATATCCTTGCCCCGAATTCATTTCCTGCTTCCTCTGCTCCTTTGTGAACAAATTTCCAGAAATCATGCGTCATTCCTTTTGGTATGACCGCAATAGACGGTTGTGATACACTTTTGCCTTTTCTTATGAAACCAATTGTCATAAGTATGACAAACACAACTACGATAACAGTAAAACTTTTATGCATATCAACAGCCTCCGGGAATATTGTATTATAATACCGCCAAAATCAACAAATATCATTCTATTATTTTTTAATACTTCTTCAAGTGAAATGTGTATACCCCATAAAATCAGGAGAGAAGCTAATTTGTTATTTTAACCTTTATAAGATGGCTGAAACTTGATTTTAGACTCATAATTAAGGTTTTTCCCTATATATATATTTGTCTTTGTATGTTATGCTTGTTAACTAAACGATATTATGGACAAGATTGTAATCAAATTGCCTGATGTAGAAGGTTTTGGAGTATTGTTTAACTGAAAGGACGTACTATGAAAAAATATATTTTATTAAGCTTGGCTGCTTTGGCTGTATTTATGAGCCCTGCGGTCGAAGCTGCATTGTTTGGAGGAAGTTATACTCTCCTTACAACCGATGCTTTTGGTGATGGAATTGGCGGGCAGTCAATAACTGCCGGTCAGGACATTTCCAATGTGTGGGTGGGCGAAGATGCATCTAACTACTTCTTCAAGATGGACCTTTACGGGACTCCTCAAGCAGGGGCAGAGAATGACTTCGCCGGTGTTTACGGTATCTATTTGGATACCAACGCGAATTCATGGACAGCTTCTGGTGCTGCATACATCCCTGATGTTGTAGTCGATGAAGATATGGCATTGGATATGCACTTTGACGCTGTAGGGTCAGTCTATGTAGATATGGCACATCAGCATCAGTATATAACTCCTATTACATTCACAAGTACCTCTCTGGTAGATGGTTTAACTTATGAGTGGGGTGGAGATGCAAGTTTGGAATGGGCAATAGCTAAATCAGCCTTGCCTGAATCTTTTACTGTTAATTTTGTATCGTACGATGATGGCGGAACAAATCCGGCATACGATCAGACCGGTCCAATAACCGTTCCTGAACCGGCTACTATGGCTCTACTGGGCTTGGGTATGCTTGGTCTCAGGCGCAAGAAAAAATAAGAAGCTTCTTATATAAAGGGGGGCGGTCGAAGTGATCGACTTCCTGTTTATGTTCCTTGGTTCCGATTTCTCTTGCATTGGGCATTTGATTACATTATTTCAAAAGCACGTTGTCTATAAGTCTTGCAGGGCCTATTTTGACCGCTATTGCGGCGAGAGCTGTTCGTTCAACAGTCTCTATTGGTTCGAGCGTTTCAAAATCCACTATTTCAATATAGTCTGGTTGGGCTATTTTGCACTCTGCTATCGTTGACTTTATCGTTTCTTTAAGCTTTTCAACATTTTTACAGCCGCTGTTGTATGAATCTTCGCATTTACATAGTGATTTGTAGAGTATTGAAGCTTGTTGTCTTTCTTCTGCTGAGAGATAGTCATTGCGGCTGCTCATCGCAAGACCGCTTTTTTCCCTGATGATAGGGCATACCCTGACTTCAAGCGGCAGATTTGTATCTTTTACCATTGCCTTAAGTACTGCTGCCTGTTGTGCGTCTTTCTGGCCGAAAAAAGCGATGTCCGGTTGTACTATATTAAAAAGCTTTGTGCATACGGTAGTTACGCCGCGAAAATGTCCGGGACGATTGGCTCCGCAGAGACTATCAGTAAGTTTGCCTTCTACTGTTACCCAGCATCTGTTCTTTACCGGATACATTTCTTCCACTTCCGGAGCGAATATAAGGTCAATACCTACACTTTTGCATTTCTCTGCATCGGCGGAGAGATCTCTTGGATAAGAGGAAAAGTCTTCGGAAGGCCCGAATTGTGTAGGGTTAACAAAAATACTTACTATCACATAGCCGCATTCATCTTTAGCCTGATTCATCAAAGAAAGATGTCCGGCATGCAAAGCACCCATTGTGGGTACGAATCCTATTTTTTTGCCATTTTTTTTTGCTGCAGCTACTTGCAGCCTTACTTCATCTATAGTCTTAACTATCTTCATACCAGGTTAACCTCTATTTTACTGGTTTATTACATAATATTTGATCTCGTCAAACAATTTGTCAATACATGACTCGTTTCTGAAATCATACTGGCTTGCATCTAACCTTATTATAGGTGATTTTTTCCAGTTTCTGAGTATGTCTTCGTATTCGCCTGCAAGCTTGCAGAGGAAATCAGTTGTTATATCCTGTTCGTACTTGCGGCTGCGAGTATGTATTCTTTCGAGACAGTTTTGTGCCGTATCACTGATGTCTATGATGAGCGTTGGCGTTGCTACCTGGCCTGAGGCCTCAAAATATCTGTCATGAAAAATCTTGAAATCTTCGCTGCTCAACCATAGCTTGGGATATATCGTTGATTTTTCAAAGATGTAATCTGCTACATAAACGTTATCAGAGCTGAGGCCATCCTTCCTGAGTTCCGATAAGCTGTTTTCAAGAAAAAACAGCTCACTTTTGAGTGCAAGGTCATCTCTGCCTTCATAAACTAATGGCAGATAAGGGTTTTCGTCATATTTCTCTTTAAGCAGTATACCTTTGAAACGTCTGGTCAGGCCTTCGGCAAGAGTTGTTTTGCCTACTCCTATAGGCCCACTCATTTCTATTAAAGCAGGTTTTTCAGTATCAATAAAGTAATTGCCGCCCCCAAGTCTGTTGTTTAGCTGTCGGCATGTCCGTTTTAATACCGGGTGCTGCATCTCAGGTTCCAATTGACACATTCCGTCAAGTACAAAGCTTCGGAGGTGCATTTGTTTATGGGGTATAGTTAGCTCTGAGGAGTCAATAACCTCATTCCCATAAAAGATGATATCAAGGTCTATCGTTCTTGACATCCATTTGCCGTCTTTCTCTCTTCCGAGCTCTTTTTCTATATCTTGCAGTGCTTTAAGCAGTTCAAATGGATTCAGAGCCGTTTCTATCTCAATTATTCCATTGAGATATTCTGGTTGCGAGCGATCACTTAAAGGTGAAGTCGGGTACATTGAGCTGCACCGCGATACACTTGTCGATGGTTTTGTATTTATAAGAGCAATAGCGTTAAGAATATTGCGCTGCTTATGCCCAAGATTGCTTCCGCATCCTATAAAAACAGTTTTTGTGTCTTCTATCATCAGATTGCCGTACAATACCAGACACGTTGAAGTGCCGGTTTAAACCTCGGTATATATTAAATCAGCTAACTTCTCTTGATTGGAACATTGCTGTTGCCAATGACAGTATACCGAAACAGTAACACATTGCGTATAAAGCACTTTTAGCAATATAGCTGCCGGGAACAGGGCTGTCCTGATATATTGCATCGCTTATCCAGAATACCTGGAGATTGGGAACCAGTACGCGGGCTGCTTTTGCCAATAAATAGGTGTCGGCGAATCTTCCGAATACGTAGTCGCTTATCAGTCCAAGAAGGAACATTCCTACGCAAAATGAGAGAGTTATGACAATATTGAATCTTGTAGAAAACATTATAGCCAGAGACACTATCGCTATGATCGCAAGCAGAAGCAATATTGAACTGTATATATCAAATATCTGGAAATGATTGTCTGCCGGGTTGAATTTCCAACTGCTGTCAAAAAACGCCAGAAATGCAGTTCCTATGGTGCCGACTGTTGTTCCTGTCACTATTGTTGCTGCCGGGAAATTCCAATCCCATGAGAAGTTAAAGAATGCTCCTGCTGAAAAAGCGATTATCAAAGTCAGTCCTCCAACGAGCAGTACTGTAAGGTCCATCTCATCGGAAGCTGTCTGCATCACTCCATGTCTCATAACCATAAGCATGGTTATAGTACATATGTAATGTGCGAGGGTAACTGCCCCTGTAACACCTATGAACTTGCCTATGACGAATATGAACCTTGGAACAGGCTTGCAAAGTAGGGTTGAAGCTGTTTTTGATTCCAGTTCGGCAGTGATTGCACTTGCTGATGCAAATATAGCAATGAACAAACCTGACAAAAACAGCGTAGATAAACATATTTCTCTTAGCAGTTTGTTATCGTCATCAATGGAATACATTGTGATTGAAGGACTTAAGATAAGAAGAATCAACGAAATAAGAAGTATTACCGCGAATACCGGCTGCCTGATGGCTTCGATGAAAGTATTTTTGGCTATTGCATATAGTTTTGACAGCATTTAGCTAAACCTCGTTAGTATTTTTTTATGGTTGATTTTTTGTTATATCTTTATAAACTTACCGCTTGCCTGAATTATATGTTTTCAGGTATGTTTGTGAAGAGATTATTATAACTTAAAAATCTCCTTATAAACAGTTAAAAACGCAAGTATTTGCGAAAGAGTAGTTTATACTACTAATAGAGTTATATTTCCGTTTAGAAAAATTGTTCGTTACAAATTAAGTTTTAATCCTTTTTTGGGAAAAGATATGAAAACATCTTCTAAACGAGCACAATATCTGTCTATAACAGGTGCGGTGCTTAGTGTTGCAGGCTTCCTTGTCTGCTTAGTTATCGGTGCGGTTGCCGGGATATTACCGGCTAAGTTTCTTGCCTGGCAAGTTTTAGGCGGAACTTTAATTTGGGTATATCTTGCAGTTTATTTCCGTAATCGTGCACTTTCAGAGCAAGAAAAACTCGATGCAGCATCCTTGAATAAGTCGGAAGACAGCACGATCTTCCAGAGCAGTGAGCAAAGAGAAGCTCTATTCAGTGTAGCCCAGAAACGATTTGATTCGTTCAGTAAATGGGGTACACTTGTTTTTTCTATACTTATAGCTGTATATAGTATAGCTATAGGTTTTTGGATGCTTAAAAGCTCTGGAAATGTGACGGATGTAGAGGTTACCTCTCCATTGGCAGGTGCCTGTGCAATGATTGTTGTTGCATTTTTCTCATTCCTTATTGCCCGTTATGCAACAGGTATGAGTGTTGAGAATGAATGGAAGCCGCTCAAGGCCGGTGGAAGCTATCTTCTTGGAAGTGCTCTTCTTGCGTTTGTTATTGCCATAGGTTTGGCATTGGAGTTCTTCCAGTTTACAGTAATTGTAAGCGTGATGGCTTGGGTAGTACCTATCATAATGATTGTCTATGGTGTTGAGACTATACTTAATACCGTTTTTGATATCTATCGTCCGCGAATTGAAGGACAATATCACAGAGTCGGTTTTGACAGCCGTATATTTGGTATAATCAATGAGCCGGGAAGTATTCTTCATACTGCCGCAAGTACCATTGACTATCAATTCGGTTTCAAGGTATCACAGACGTGGTTTTATAAGCTGCTCGAAAAGGCAGTTATGCCGCTTATTTTGTTCCTGATTTTCTGTGCTTATATCTCAACCAGTGTCATCAAGGTTGGGCCGGGTCAGCAGGCTGTTATTGAGCATTTTGGATCAACTAACAATGGGGCAAGGGTTATCAACCCCGGTTTGCATTTCAAATGGCCTTGGCCTATAGACGTTGCCAACATTCATGACACCGAGAGGGTTCAGCAGATAAATGTTGGTTTTGTTACTGAAGAAGAAGAGATGTTTGATGAGAACGGTTTGCCGATCAAAAAACCGTTGCTTTGGGGCCAGAAGCATTACGAAACAGAATATCGCCTGCTTGTAGCTACTGAAAATGAAGATGGCATAAATGATGGTGGTGCGGTTCCTGTAAGTATTATTATTGCTGCAGTTCCCATACAGTATAAAGTTAAGGATGTTTATCAATTTATCTATAAGCATAATGATCCGAAGGTTACGCTTCGTGATATCGCTTATAGAGAAGTTGCAAGATATATGGCCAGTGCCAAGCTTGAAACGGGAGTCTTTGGCAGTAAGGATTCTGAGAACCAAAGTGTTCTTGGAGCAGGCAGAAATGCCGCTTCTCACGAGCTTCAGAAAAAGATACAGCAAAGTGCTGATGAGATCGAACTTGGTGTTGAGATAGTTATGGTCGGGCTTGAGGGAATTCACCCGCCGCTTGAAGTTGCACCCGATTATGAGAGGGTTATCGGTTCAATCCAGCAGCGTCAAAGATTCATACTTGACGCTCTCTCTGAGCAAAACAAGATTCTCACAGAACTTGGTGGTTCAATACCTCAGGTAGATGAGCTTTATGCTTTGGCTCAGAAATACCAGAATACAAAGAATCAGCTTTCTGAAGCTGAACAAGCTGAAATGCTCAAACAAATCGATACGGCTTTCGAGCAGGCAAGCGGTGAGATATTTAAGAAGCTTTCTGAAGCAAAGAGATACTCATATGAAAGAGCTCAAATAGCTCAGGCTACAGGTGAAAGATTTGACAGTCAGGTTAAAGCTTATCAGGCTGCTCCAGAAATCTATAAGCAAAATCAAAGGCTTACTACTCTTGAAGATATTCTAAGTAATATTCGCAAATATGTTATTGTCTCAGATGATAATGACAGTGAGGTTATGATAGTTGATCTTCAGGAAGAGTTGTCCCCAAGTCTTTATGATATAGATGTTCCGGAAGAGTAACCAGTTGAGAAGGACAGCCCGCTGAATGGGCTTTAAGATATTAAAATCTAAAATTAATGATAAACGAATCTAAGGCATACAAAAGATGAAAAATTTATCGACAACCATATTTGTTCTATTGATAGTTGTAGTTCTTGGTCTGAAACTTTGCAGTTACCAGGTAAGAGAGACTGAAAGTGTTCTCGTTACGAGATTTGGAAAGCCTGTGGCGGATAAGACAGAACCTTCACTTTATTTCAAATGGCCTACCCCTATTGAGAAGGTACACAGATTTGATTCACGTCTTCAAGTTTTTGAAGGCCAGATGGAAGAGACTACTACCAAGGGTGGTGAGCCGATTATAGTCACGACTTATATGGTGTGGCGTATTTCTGAACCCCGTACATTCTTTGAGAGGGTTTCAACTGCTACAGATGTTCAGAAATTCCTGCTTAGTCAGCTTCGTAACGAGGCGAATGCTGTTATCGGTCGTCACTATTTCAGTGAATTCGTTAACACCGATCCTGAGCAGATACATTTCAAAGCTATCGAGGATGAGCTTCTTGCAAGCCTGAAGAAAGAAATGGAGCAGGAGTACGGCATTGAGGTAAGACAGGTTGGTATCAAGCAGCTTGAGCTCAGTGAAGAAGTTACAAAAGAGGTCTTCGAACGTATGCGTGCTGATAGAAATCGTAAGACAGAAGCCATTCTTGGTGAAGGTAATGCTACTGCTACCAAGATCAAGACAGATGCCGAGTCAAAGAAGACTGAACTTCTTGCCGCAGCTGAAGCGAGAGCAAAGGCTATACGCGGTCAGGGTGATGCGGAAGCAGCTCAGTATTACAAGCTTCTTGAAAGCGATCCGGAGCTGGCAATGTTCCTTCGTGATCTTGAAGCACTCAAGAAAATGCTTAAAGATCGTTCTACAATAGTTCTTGGTGCCGAAACTGAGCCTATGAAGCTTCTTAAGGGTGTGCCGGATATCAAACCCGCCAGTTCTGAAACAGAAAACACAGAAACCAAGGCTTCAAACTGATCAGCGGAGGATTAACTAATTATGGCACATGAACACAACCATAAATGCGGCTGCGACCACCATCATCAGATCTCTAAAGAAGATCAGCAGATGAGTCAGGTGGAATTCGTGCAGGATATGGATTCGGGCAGTAAGGCTTTGGCTGAAGCGTTGCGTCTGAGTTTTGGAATATTAAAACTTATAATGGTAGTACTGGTGGTTCTTTTCTTTGCTTCAGGTATCTTTACCGTAGAGAAAAATGAAAAGGCTCTGGTACTGCGTTTTGGAAAGGTACTTTCCGATGGAAGCGGCACAAAGCTGCTTGAGCCGGGACTGCACTGGGCTTTTCCATATCCAATAGATGAAATCGTTAAAATTCCAGTAAGCGGTACGCAGAAACTTGCTATAGACAGCTTCTGGTATTTCGATCCAAGCCAGGGCAAGGGCAGAGTTCCTCAGTCTTTAAACCCTGTTCAGGACAGTTACTGCCTTACAAGAAATGATTCCATAGATGGAATGAAGAATAACGATTACAATATAGTTCATTGTAAATGGCAGCTTAACTATACGATTGAAGATGATCCGTTTGCATTTTTCAAGAATGTTAATGTAAGACCTGTTAAACCGGGTGAGGTTTATTCTGATGTTATAGCTGAAAGTGTTAAGCCGCTTCTTACAAGTGTATGCGATAATGCTGTTATCTCGACTCTTGTAAAGTACAGCATTGATGAAGCGACAACTACTGCAAAGTCCAGAATTGCTTCGGAAGTGACTAAGATAGTACAGAAGAGATTGTCAGAGCTTGAGACTGGTATCATGGTAAAGGATATGCAGATACTTGTTATGACATGGCCAAGACAGGTGAATGACGCTTTTCAGGCTTCGATCAAGGCAAGTCAGACAAGAAAGAAAATCGAGACTGATGCCTGGGCTTATTACGAAAAGACGCTCAATGAAGCGGCCGGTCCATATGCCGAAGAAATTTATGCAGGCATTATGAATCCTGATACCACAGAGAAAGAGCTTGATGAGCTTTGGAGTTCATTGGCCGGTGATGCAAGAAGCAAGATTGCTGATGCCAGGGCTTACAGAACAACTATCGTTGAGAATGCCAAGGCAAACGCTGATTATCTTAACAGAATATTACCTGAATATCAAAAGAGACCTGAGCTGGTTCTTCAGAAGATATATCAGGATGCTATGGAGCAGGTGCTTGATAATGTTGATGAGAAGATAATTGTCCAGCCTTCCGATAGTGAGAAGGGCAGGGAATTCAGGGTTCTGATAAACCGTGATCCCAAGATCAAAAAGGGCAATAAGAGTAACAGCAATTAGTCGTAAGTCATCGGTCTGCTTTTGTAGATCAGAAATTAATAATAGCATTATATAACTGCTATTTTCGGAATATTAAAATTAGTAAGAGATTGATATGCCACATAATCATTTACATCTCGAAGAGATAGAAGTTGATCATAAGGACCATGCGGAAGGCACGAAAGTTCGCAAGGTAAGTGCTGCTCTGATAGCAACCCTTGCCGGAGGCGTACTGCTTGTAAACAGCCTTGTTTGCGAATGGATAAGTATGATTTGGCCGGGTATATACGGCGCAGATAATCCGGTTATAGAGCTTAGTGCAATGGTAGGTGCATTGCTTTTAGGCATGCCGATAATTATGCATGCATTCAAGAGCTTTATAAAAGGTTCAATGCATATGGATGAGCTTGTCGCGTTGGCAATAATTGCCGCTTTCGCAACAGGTAATTACCGCGAGGCCGGTGTTGTTTCATTCTTTATGCTTCTCAGTGAGCTTATGGAGGCACGTACAGCACTTGGTGCCAGGGCTTCTATTGAATCGCTGATCAAGCTTACTCCAAAGAAAGCGATGCTTGTTAAAGGAGACCACGAGACAGAGGTTGCCGTTAGCGATTTGAATTCGGGTGATATCATCAGAATTCGTCCGGGTGACAATGTTGCCGCTGATGGTGAGGTGGCAAGCGGTCTGACAAGTATCAATGAAGCAAGTATTACGGGTGAATCGCTTCCGGTTGATAAAGTTCCCGGTATGCAGGTGTTTGCCGGTACAACTAACTTGACCGGTGCTATTGATGTAAAAGTCACCAAAGTTGGTAAAGATACTACTCTTGGTAAGGTTCAGGATCTTATCATGCAGGCTGAACAGACCAAGATTCCTATTATGAGAATCATGGACAGGTATGTAAAGTGGTACATTCCTACAGTTCTTATGATAGCGGCGGTTGCATGGTTCTTTACCAAAGAGCTTGATAAATCTATCGCTCTGCTTGTTATATCATGTCCTTGTGCTCTTATTCTTGCGACACCTACAGCGATGGTGGCGGCAATTTCAGCGGCTGCGAGGCTTGGTATATTTGTGAAGAATGTGGCAGATCTTGAAGTTGCCGGTAAACTAACGGCAATGGTGTTTGATAAAACCGGTACGCTGACAACGGGTCGTCTTTATGTTACAAAGCTTGAACCGGCTGGTGGTGTTGAGCCTGCTGTTCTTTTGAGAACCGCTGCTTCGGCTGAGAAAATGAGTCGTCACCCTGCTGCAAGGGCCTTGATGAATCTTGCCAAGGAAGCAAATGTCGGTTTGTTTGAATCTACAGATTTTGAAGAAGTACCGGGTAAGGGTGTACGTGCAAAGGTTGAGGGCAAAACAGTTCTCATCGGTCGCGACACTTTTATCAAGGAAAATGATATTGATGTCAGTAATGTGACTGATCCAGCTATGCACGAGGATGAGGGTTTCAGTACTCTTTACATCGCACAAGACGGCAAGTGTCTGGGCTGGATCGGTATGCAGGATAAGACAAGGCCTGAAGCTCAGGAGGCTGTTAACGAACTGACAACTGCAGGTCTAAAGCGTATAACAATGCTTACCGGTGACAGAAAAGAAGTTGCCAACCGCGTTGCTACAGAGCTTGGTTGCACTGATTTCAGGGCAAGCTGTCTGCCTCAGGATAAACTTTCGATTGTTAAGAGCATCCGCAGGGATGGACACGTTGTTGCGGTTATCGGTGATGGTATCAATGATGCTCCGGCTCTTGCCGAGGGTGATCTTGGTGTCGCAATGGGGGCCGCGGGCAGCGATGTTGCAATCAACTCAGCCTCAATCGCTCTTATGAACAACGATCTGCGAAGACTGCCGTTCCTTGTTAAGTTATCACGTAAGACAAGGACCGTTATTGCTCAGAACCTGTTGTTCGGAAGTTTGTTTATTGTCATAGGTATGTTCCTTACGCTTTCGGGTGTGGTGTCGGCGGCTATGGCTGCTCCGCTTCACTTTGTAGGCTCCTTGATAGTGATTTTCAACAGTGCAAGACTCGTAAGATTTGGTGAGCATTTAGCTCCGCATACTGAAGAGATGGCGAAAGATCAGCACTGATAAAACTTGAAACTAAAAATGAAATAAAAGATGTTTACTTATCGCAGAGACGCAGCCGAATACAGGGTGCGTCTTTGCTGATAAAAGGAATATGAGTAGAGTGTTATTCTACCTGTAAATGAGGGTTAAAAATTGGCACAAAGTAAATATGCAATAGAAACAATAGCTCTTACAAAAGCCTTTACTGATTGGTGGGGAAGAACGAGAGTATTGGCCGTTGACGATCTCAATCTGAAGGTTGAGCACAATGAAGTTTATGGCCTGCTTGGACCGAATGGTTCGGGTAAGAGCACCACGCTTAAGATGCTCCTTTCTCTTCTAAAGCCTACCAAAGGCACCTCTTTCATACTTGGCGGTGCGAGTGATGATCCTAAGATAGCTGCTAAAATAGGCTTTCTTCCTGAAGAGTCTTACCTTTATAAATATCTTAACGCTAAAGAGACGCTTGAGTTTTACGGCAAGCTGTTCGGTCTTTCTTCCAAGGTTTTGAAGATGAGAATCGAGTCGCTGCTTGATATGGTAGGTCTATCTTCTATGGCCAACAGACCTATCGGTACTTTCTCAAAAGGTATGCAGCGTCGAATCGGTTTGGCACAAGCATTGATAAATGATCCAGATATTCTTATTCTTGATGAGCCGACATCAGGTCTTGACCCTCTTGGTACAAGACAGATCAAGGACCTTATCAAGGCCATGGCAGACAGAGGCAAAACTGTTCTGCTTTGCAGCCATCTTCTGGCTGATGTTGAGGATGTTTGCGATCGGATATGCGTTCTCTACGGCGGAAAGGTTCAGTGTGAGGGCAAGGTCAGCGATCTGCTGAAAAAGGGAGGCCAGAAGCAATTGCTTACCGATTCCCTTAATGACGCTGCTCTTTCCGAGATAACATCTATAATAGAGAAACAAGGCGGTAATGTGAAGGTTTCTTCTCCTTCTTACAAGCTTGAAGATTTCTTTGTCAACGTTGTTACTGAGGCGCAGAAACGTAATCAAACTACAAGCGGTGCTATCAGCTCACGAAAGATCGGTGACTTCCTGAGTACAAGTCAGCAGCCTAAGGATGAAGACAAGAAATCACAGGTGCTTGATAAGCTTGTCAAGGTTGATCTTGAAGCTCAAAAGCAGGCAACGGTTGAAAAAGTTGAGAAGATCAAAGAGGCAAGTAAGCCTCAAGAGCCTAAAGAAGACACTTCTCTGCTTGAGAATCTGACTAAGGATGAAGTTGTAGAAGAGAATACTTCACAGGTCGAAGCGGTAGAGAAACCCGCAGAACCAGTTAAGAAGGTCGATACTGATCTACTCAATGAATTGTCAAACAAGAAGACCGGAGATGGCGGCGATGCGTAATATATGGGTTATCGCTAAAAATACTCTTTCGCAGGCGATAAGAATGAAGCTTGCGCTTACGGTGTTTGTGCTTCTTATCCTTCTTTTGCCGCTGATGAGCAAGGAGATGGTAGGAGACGGTACACTTACAGGTAAGCTGCAGACATTTTCAAGTTACGGCTTGTCGTTGATAAGCCTTTTACTATGCTTCCTTACTATAACAATTTCATGCTACAGTCTTTCGACTGATATCAAGGAAAAGCAGATATTCAGTGTTATTACAAAGCCGGTTGCGAGATTTCAGATAGTTCTTGGTAAATTTGTAGGCATCGTTCTTTTTGACATTATAATGCTTGCAATATTTTCAGGAATAATATATGGCTTGACTATTGCGATTCCTAAATTCAGCAAAGCGCCGGAAGCTCAGATTGCTGAGGCGAACCAGACTTTCTTTACAGCAAGAAACGGTATAAAGCCTGATATTGACAAAAAACAGATGATGGCTGATGCTGAAAAGGATTATCAACGGCTTAAAGAGCAGAATATGCTCCCTGAAGGCAAGACAAAGCAGGAGATGATAAACGAACTTCGCGGCCGAAGGTTCATGCAGTTTATGAGTGTTGAACCGGGAGCCGCTAAATCATGGAAGTTTTATGACGTCAATCCTCGTTCGAGAGACGGTTTTGTATATGTCAGATTCAAGTATCAGGTTTCTGTGTCGCCGCCGGACAACTCGATAGCGGGCAGATGGATAATTGGTGATTTCCGTAAGCTTGAGCAGGAAGGCGCATCACCGCAGGATGTAGAGACGCCGGTTTATGACAGCTATGTAAGGAAAGACAGCGTAAAAACTTTTCATGAGATTAAGATTCCCGCTGCTTGTGTTGCTGAAGATGGATATGTCGAAGTGGGTTTCCAGAATATGTATTACAACAATACGACGGTAATTCCTAAGGATGTTGAGATATTGTTCAGGTCTGGAGGTTTCGGGCTGAACTATTTCATGGCAACTGTAATGCTCTTTGTAAGGCTTGTATTCCTTGCAGCTTTGGGAGTATCTCTTTCAACCTGGCTTTCTTTCCCTGTTGCAATATTTGCATGCCTTGTTGTGTTCTTCACAGGTATGGTCAATGGGTTTATTGTTGATGCTATAGATATGCTTGGCAAAGAGGCTTCTGTTATATACGGGCTTACGATAAAACCTGTACTGGCACTTTTGCCTAGGTTTGACGGGAATTATAATCCTACTCCGCAAATAATATCGGCAAGGCTTATCGGATGGGGCTTCCTGTTAAAGGCTATATCAATAACAGCTATTCTCAAGTCGGCCTTACTGCTATTATTGGGTATATTCGTGTTCAGTAAACGTGAAATAGCGAAGGTGACAGTTTAATTTTATATTGCCAGACAGCTCTATAAGAAGTTTGTCTCTTATAATAAAACGGAAAAAGAAATGAAATTACGTAATATATTTATAATTCTGCTGTGTGTTCTTATGTCCGCGGCATTTCTGATCTCAGGTTCAATGCAGCTTGATGATATAAACGCGGCGAGAAAAGAGCTTAAGCTTGTCAGCAATGAACCGCTTGAAAATGCTCCTCCAGCCCTTGCGTTTGCAACGGTTGCAATGGGTGCTTTTCGCGGGCTTGTTGTTGATATACTCTGGATGCGTGCGGATAAGCTGAAAGAGGAGGGGCAGTTCTTTGATGCCAAGCAGCTTGCTGAATGGATTACGGTGCTCCAGCCGAGATTTGCAGCTGTATGGGATTTTCAGGCATGGAATATGGCTTATAATATATCTGTGGCCATGCCGAATACTCAGCCGGCAGAGCGATGGAAGTGGGTTCAGAATGGTTATGAACTGCTTCGTGACAAAGGTATTGTCCAGAATCCCAATTCTATAATTCTGTATCGTTCTCTTGCGTGGATATTCCAGCATAAGATTGGCGGGGTTACTGATGATAATCATAAGTATTACAAACTGCAGATAGCTCTTGCAGTTAATCCTCTTGTTGAGCCTTTGACTAACGAACATTTCGATCAGCTTGCAGCGTCTCCCAAAACATTTGAAGAGATAATGCAGGATCCGAAGATTGCAGAATATGTCAATAAGCTGAAGGCTTCCGATAAAGAGAATTTCACTGATGAGACAGAGTTTGTTAAAACATATCTTACTTTGATCTTTTCCCAAGGGCAAGGTTTCAGCGAGGAAGCGAACCTTACTGTTGCCGATTATATCGAAACTGATGTATTCGAGAAGTTTCATACTTTTGCGCAAGCTTGGGAGCTTCGCAATACTTGGAAGTTTGATATAGACCGCATGATACAACTTAATAAGAAGTATGGCCCGGTATCCATTGATGAAAATACAAAGCTGCCTCTCAACTGGGGACATCCTCAGACTCATGCTATATACTGGGCGGAGCTTGGTTTGGATATAGCTGGAAATAAGGGAGAGTATTCGATTGATGAAGTCAATACCGACCGTATCGTTTTTCATAGCCTTCAGGCCCTTTACAGGAATGGTAAAGAGGTTATCTATGATGTGCCGATGAAGATGCCCGATACGCAGAAACAGCAGGGTAATCTTGATACTGATACAGAGCCTGAGGTAATAGTTGCCAAAACGCTCTATACACTTCCCGACCTGAGAATGTTTGATTCTTACAATGCTGCTCAGCTTGAGCGTATAAGAAAATATTCAAGATTTGCAGACAGCAATCTGCGTCCGCTGATGAATGGTCACAGGAATATGCTCAATAATGCTATCTTGTCGTTCTATATGGCAGGGCACGTTAAGAAAGCGGCAGAAGTCTACAAAGAACTGAGAAACCTTTATCCTCGCAAAGAGAATAGTTATCCGTTGAAGGAATTCTGCCGCAGGCGTATGCAGGAAGAATTCCAGGGATTTGCGATAGATGATGCAAAAGAGATGATACTCATGATGCTTCGTGAATCCTATTTCCGTTATGCTGTTGGTGAGGATGGGGAAAGCAAGGGGCGTGAGGATATGGCACGTCAGGCCTATGATTACTATCTGAGGGATTACGGCGAAGATGAGATCGATCGTGTGAATCTTCCTGAGTTCGGACGTCTGCGTTATATGGCATTGATAGGATTCCTCAATGATGAGTATTTCCCACTTAATATGCGTCAGGCACTTTTGGGAAGAATACAGAACGAAAGGCCTGAGTTGTTTGACAGGCTTGATAAAGAACGGCAGAGATTACTAAAAGAGCAAGAAGCATTAGATAAGCAACAGGGACAGAATTAGAATGTCAGACTTTTTTTCACTTGACAGCCTCACACCTTCACAGCGTGAGGCTGTTGAACATAAAGATGGGCCTATGCTTGTTATCGCAGGTCCGGGAAGTGGTAAGACTCGTGTAATAACGAGTCGTATAGTTAGACTTATTGAAAAGGGCGTGCGTCCTTATAATATATGTGCGATTACTTTTACCAATAAAGCGGCTGAGGAGATGCGTGAGCGTGTCAAGGGTATGGGCGTTCCGACGGGAACTCAGGTCAGCACTTTTCACTCATTGTGCGTGAGGATATTACGTCAGTATGCCGAAGCTGCTGACATCGATCCGAATTTCAGTATCTACTCAGATGCAGATCAGAAGAAATGTATCAAGGATGCGATTGCCGGCGTTGATGCTTCAAGCGATAATTTTCAGCCGGCGAAGGTCCTTAGTGTTATTTCAAATCTGAAGAATGACATTATTGAGCCTGATGATTTCAGGAAGATGGCCAATGATTTTTATTCCAAGATGCTGGCAAAGATTTACAATCGATACCAGAATCAGATGAAGACTAACAATGCGCTTGATTTTGATGATTTGCTTGTGAAGACTGCTTGTCTTCTTCGAGACCACCCGGATATCAGGAGTCAGCTTAGTGAGCGTTTCCAGTATCTGCTTGTTGATGAGTATCAGGATACGAACCATGCGCAGTATCAGATTGCGAAGGGGCTTGCCCTCGATCACGGCAATATATGTGTAACAGGTGATCCTGACCAATCGATTTATAAATGGCGTGGGGCTGATATCAAAAACATCCTTGCTTTTGAAAAAGACTGGCCTACAGCGAAGATTGTTAAGCTTGAAGAGAATTTCAGATCAAGCCCCAAAATTCTTGCACTTGCTGATAAGCTGATAGCCAAGAATAAAGAACGTAAAGATAAGCGGCTTGTTCCGACGTTAAAAGACAGCCGTGAGATACAGTGTAATGTATATGAAGATGAGAGGGCAGAAGCACACGCTATAGCCGATGAGATAACTTCACTGATGGAAAGCGGTGTAGATCCCAATGAAATCGCGATTCTCTATCGTACTAACTCAATGAGCCGTTCGATTGAGGAAGCTTTTGTGAAAAAGGGTGTGCCTTATATCATTGTTCGAGGTGTTGAGTTCTACAGCCGTAAAGAGATACGTGATATGATTGCCTATCTGAAACTCATATGCAATCCGCTCGATAATGTTGCTTTTGCCAGAGTTGTTAATACACCGGCAAGAGGTATAGGAGCCACCAGTGTTAAGCGTCTTGAAATGTATGCGGCTAAGAAGGGCATATGTATGCTTGAGGCAGCCAGAGAGGCTCAGAGCGTAGAGACACTGACATCATCAGCTGTTACCAAGGTAAAAGACTTTGCGGCAATGATAGACCGTTTTGCCAAGTTTGCGAGTGACGGCGGTTCTGTCGCTAAACTTCTTGCTGAGGTTTATGACAAGTCGGGTATGCATACGGCTCTGCTTACAAGCAAGGAGAGTCAGGAAGATGCGATGAGCAATATTGAGGAGCTTATCAATAGTGCCGCTCAATATGAACAGGCGGCTGAAGAACCTTCTCTTTTTGATTATCTGCAGAGCATCTCTCTCTACAGCGACTCTGATGCTTATGATCCTGAAAGCGGAAAGGTGTCCTTGATGACTCTTCACGCGGCTAAAGGTCTTGAGTTTGAGAATGCATTTGTTATAGGTCTTGAGCAGGGAATACTGCCTCATGAAAGAAGTGCAGAGGATGATAAGGAGCTTGAAGAAGAACGCCGGCTGTTTTTTGTGGGAATCACGAGAGCTAAGATGGGGCTTTATATCAGTCGAGTTCTGAACAGAACAATGCGTGGGCAAATGTTCCGTTCAATGCCGTCAAAATTTCTTTATGAAACAGAGCTTATCAGTGGATTTGAGTCGACTCCTGCACCGGAGTATGATAATGGATACAGCAGATTTGCCGCCGGTGGAGCAGGAGCCGGCAGAGTTTACGGCAGGAAAGAAAAGAGCGGCGGCAATAAGAGGAAGTCTTACGGCGGGGCAACTTCGACTCGCAGAAAGCAGTCTTCTTCATCCCCGGATTCCTCTGTAAAAAGAATCGGCAGGGCTTCAGCGTTGTCGGCTGCATCATCACTGCCCAAAGCTTCTGCCGGAGGTTTTGCAAAGGGTGACAAAGTCCGGCATCCAAACTTTGGTGAAGGGTTTATCAAGGAATATCTCAATCTTGGAGCAAACAGTGTGATTACTGTAGGCTTTGATGATGGACAAACTAAAACGCTGATACAAAAAAATGCGGGGCTTGAAAAGATAGAGTGAAAAAGAAAGTAATAAAGAATTGCTTGCGAATAATAGTTGTAATCGCGGCCTTTGGGTTTCTCGCCGCCACACAGGATGTAAACGCTCTTGTTGATGGTGTCAAGAAAATCAGCATTGTGCCGCTTGCTGTCGGAGTGCTTCTTTTTATCTTTTCAAACGCTCTCGTAGGATTACGATGGAGCAGGCTGCTTGCCGCTCTGGATATACATTTCCCCATACTGGCATCTATAAAAGTTACGTTTGTCGGACTCTTCTATAATAATATGCTTTTGAGCAATATCGGCGGTGATCTGCTCCGCGGCTGGTATGTTACCAAATACACAGATAAGCGGCTCGAAGCGGCATTCAGTGTTGTTGTCGACAGGGTATGCGGTTTCTTTGCGTGCCTTATTATGGCATTGGGCGGACTCGTGGCATCAAGAAAACTTTTTGCCGATGCCGCTGCCTCTGAAACCGCCGCTTCAGGCAGTCCGGCCGAAGGAATGCCTTTGATTATGAAGCTTGTGATAGTTGTCGCTGTTCTTGCGGCAGCATCAATAGTTGCGATTGTTATTTTATGGCGAATGAAGAAGCTTGACAGCCTGCTTGCTAATTTGCGGTCTCATATAAAAAGATTCTGGGTTGCTGTAGTTGTTTATCTCAAGAGTCCGTTTGTGCTTTTGAATGCTATGGGCATAACGATAATAGCCCAATCAATAACGGTTGTCGGAATATATGTCGCATGCAGTTCGCTCAACATTGATGCTCCGTTGAAAGTGTTCTTTATCTTCTTCCCACTAAGCTGGGTGATTGGTGCTTTACCGGTAAGCCCCGGCGGTCTTGGAGTGCTTGAACTTGGTATTGTCGCTATGTTTGCCACTTTGCCGCAGGTGACTAATGAACAGGCGTTAATGCTTGCCCTCTGCCAGCGAATCATATTTGTTGCAGGTTCACTTCCTGGATTTTTGATACATTTATCTGGCACACACTTGCCGAAAGAATAATTTTGATCTTACTGAATATATTATTTGCTTTTTTTCTTGACATATGTTAGGCAAGGCTTAATATATAAGCTATAACTAAATCAAGATGTAAAGAAAAAAATATGTATAAAGGGCGAATTAAGACATGAGAACATTATTGGACATGCCGGTTGGCAGTAAATGCATGGTGAGTCTTATCAATAAAAAAGCTTCGGCTGCAAAGAGACTTGTTGAGATGGGGATAAGTAAAGGTGTTGCTATAGAAGTTATCAGAGTTGCTCCGCTTGGTGATCCGATAGAGGTGAAAGTTAAAGGCTATCTGCTTTCAATTCGTAAGGAAGAAGCGGCTAATATTGATGTTGTGAGGACGTGAAATTTTTTTAAATCATATTTTAGGGTTAGCTAAAACTTTAAGGTTATACGAGAATGAATAAGAAAGAGATTACGGTTGCCCTTGCCGGTAACCCAAACAGTGGAAAAACTACGATATTTAACTCAATTACCGGTGCAAGGCAGCACATTGGAAATTATCCGGGTGTGACGGTTGAAAAGAAGGAAGGGTTTTGCGAACACAAAGGTTATCGCATAAGATTCGTCGATTTGCCAGGTACATACAGCCTTACCGCGTATTCAGTTGAAGAGGTGGTTGCACGCAATTTTATTATTGATCAAAATCCTGATGTAGTTGTCAATGTTGTTGATGCGTCTAACTTTGAAAGAAACCTTTATCTTACGACACAGATGTTGGAGATTAATGCTCCGCTTGTGATTGCATTGAATATGTCGGATATGGCCAGGAGAAATGGTTATTCATTTGACTGTAAGAAAATCGGCGGTTGTTATAATGCAGAAGTTGTACCTACTGTAGGATCTAAGAGAGAGGGTGTAAGCGAACTTCTTGATGCTGTAGTTAGAGTTGCAGAGGCTGAAAACAGCTTTGAGACCAAGAAGGTGCATTATGGTGATGATATTGAAAATGAAATTGAAAATCTTATGCCGCTTGTTGATAACGGACATGAAAATCTTCAGCGATATGACAGTAAGTGGCTTTCTTTAAAACTCCTTGAACAGGATAAGGATATACTTCAAAAGGTTCATGACCAAAAGCTTCTTGAAGCAGTTGATGAAGGTGTTAGGAGGATTGAGAAACTGTACAACGACAGCCCGGAAGTTCTTATCGCAGAAAAACGTTACGGTTATGTATCCGGTGTATATGAGCTTGCGGTGAAACATTCCCCTCAGCAAAGACATCAGATCAGTGATATAGTAGATAAGGTGCTTCTCAATCGTGTGCTTGGGCTTCCGATATTTCTTTTTGCGATGTTTGCGGTCTTTAAGCTTACTTTCTGGGTAGGTGATCCTTTCATGGGATTTATTGAGAGCGGATTTGAGTGGCTTGCAGGTTTTATTACAGGACTCTGGCCCCAGGGCTCGGAGAATGCCCTTAAATCTTTGATTGTTGACGGCATAATTGGCGGAGTTGGCGGGGTTATCGTATTCTTACCGAATATTATTTTGCTTTTTCTGGCTATTGCGTTTCTGGAAGACACGGGATATATGGCCAGAGCCGCGTTCCTCATGGATAGGGTTATGAAACGGATCGGCCTTCACGGCAGAAGTTTCATCCCGATGATGATTGGCTTTGGCTGTACCATCCCTGCAATCATGGGTACACGAATTCTTGATGACAGGAAAAGCAGGTTTACGACAATAATGGTGTTGCCGCTTATGAGCTGTGGTGCTAGGCTCCCGATATATGCTTTGATAATTCCTGCATTCTTTGCTCCTAAATGGCATGGTTTTGTCATGTGGCTGATATATATAATAGGCATTCTTCTTGCCGTTATTCTGGCGATGATTTTGAGAAAGACAATCCTCAAAGGTGATAGCGGCGTATTCCTCATGGAGCTGCCGCCTTACAGAATACCGACTCTGAGAGGTATGTTAATTCATATGTGGGAGAGGAGTTGGCTGTATCTCAAGAAAGCCGGTACTATCATTCTTGCTATATCAATTATTCTGTGGGTTCTTACCAGTTATCCGAAACTTGATGAGCAGAAAGCTGCTGATCTTGAAGAAGTGCAGACGCAGAAGGCTCAGCTTGAAAATTCATTTGCAGGGCGAATTGGCAAGGCGATGGAGCCGGCTATAAAACCCATGGGTTTCGATTATCGCATAGGTACCGCCCTTATAGGAGCCTTGGCAGCCAAGGAAGTATTTGTAGCTCAGATGGGTATTGTCTTTTCTCTTGGCGAGGCAGATGAAGAGTCGCAGACGTTGCGAGAAAAGCTCAAGGAAAACTACTCCCCGCTTCAAGGATTTTGTGTGATGCTGTTTTGCCTGATAAGTGCTCCTTGCGTGGCAACGCTTGCGGTGTGCAAACGTGAGACTGGTTCGTGGAGATGGGCATTGTTCCAATTCATAGGGTTGACCGTGATTGCGTATATAATAACTACAATTGTTTATCAGGTAGGTATGCTGATAGTATAAACTTGCAAGATTACCGGAGAAAAAAATGAATAGCAAAATGTATGTTTTTAATCATCATATTTATGAATATCGCAAAGGACTGAGAAATCTCATATTGTTTACTACTACTGCTGATATGAGAGATCAGATGGTTTCAAAGCTTCAAAAATATGATATTAGCTATTTGATATATAAAGTTACTGATAATAAAATTAACATCTTTTTTGGTAATGAATGCTGTGTTGAAGTTTTGAGGGGGATTGGTAAGAACAACCTTTCCCTCTTTACTCCTGAGGAAGATTTTATTCTTGGTATAATGCTTGGTTATGACAGCTTGAAGCAGTGCCAGAGATACACTAATATGACATGTAATAAGCTTAAGAGGTATATAGCTTAAGAAAGTTGAAGAAAATGGATTGCAAAGTTGAAGGACAAAGTAAGCGTAGTCCGATTCCTGATCAAATGAAAGTCAATGTTTATGAGGCTGAAGAGCTTTTTGGCAATTCAAGCGAATTTGGAATAATGTTTAAGAATGAATTATATCGGATACGGATTACACGCAACGGTAAGTTGATAATGAATAAATAGAACTTCGGTTAGATAGTTAAAAAGACCCAGCAAGCTGATGCAAGCCAGGGAGTATGAACTGACAATTTTTGATTGACAGTTTATGCTCCCTTTTTTAATGAAAGGAATGGACGATGTAGAACGAAAAAATTGTTTTATGCTTGTAGTTAGAATTTTAACCAAATTATTAATGAAAGATTAAAGTATGAATTTTTATAAAAAATCTATTGTTTGTTTGATTGTTTTAGCTGCTTCTTTTGCTAATGCCGCATTTGATGCTTCATGTGTTGAAACTAAATATAATGCTATGGGAACAGGCTGGGGAAGTGGCAGTGATTATGCTATGGTTGGTGAGTATTCAGGTTTCTCACCATCGTATGCCGTAATGAAATTTGATATCTCTGATTATACTGAAGCAGTATCAGAAACCGTGTATCTGAAAATTGAAAAATATTCCGGTACAGCCGGCGGTATGTTTGCAGCATCAACAGATTCAAATCCATTAACGGTTGGTGTCAGAAATGCGTTGAATGATATTTCAGGATGGTCTGAATATGATTCATCAAATGTCAGCAGTATTCTTACTGATACGTCAGTATTGGGCGATGATGGCTTCTATTATTTTGATGTTACAGATATTGTTAATCAGTGGATTACATCCGGCAATAACACGGGGCTTGTTCTGGGTGTTGAAAGTTGCCCAAGCGGTAACAGTTTTTCATATATCTATGGCATAGGAAATGCTGACGGAGCTGCTCCGGTCCTGACTTCCGTACCGGAACCTGCTACCATTGGTGTTATGTCGTTGGGTGCTTTGATTACCGCTTTAAAAAGAAAAAGATCATAAATAGAAAGAGTGTGAGTTGGCACATTTCACTCCGCCGGTCTCCTGTGGCGGGAGACCGGCATAAATTGAAAGTTAGAGGATAAAATGCGAAATAAATTACTTATTATCTTAGCAGTTTTGGTTGGAGGGTATAATGTTTGCTTTGGCGTTTTAAGTGTTAAACCGGCAACGGATTTTTATACACCGATGTCAACAATGGTTTTTTCTGACAGAGATTATGTCATGACTTCCAACACTTATGCCTGGCTTGACGTGGGAGATGGAGCGGTTTGTTACGAGACGATGATGTTTCTCAAATTTGAGGACAGTCAGCTTCCTCAGAAACAATGCAAAAGAGTTTGGCTCCGGCTTACTTCTGGAGCCGGGGGCACTATGGGTCAGTCAAGTAGACCGCTTTTAGTTTCGGTTAGTCCTACGGATATGGATGTTATGGAAATAATTTCTGGCAATATATCTCCACGTGATTTTTATGCAAATAATAATCATGTGATGGAATCGGTTGCCAATCTTTTTGTTTACAAGGATGGCATATGTTATTGGGATATAACTGAAATTGTGAACAATTGGATTTTGTTTGAGACCAGTAATGGCGTGCAGGGATATAAGAATAACGGACTTGCAATTACAGGTAGAGAGGATGAAGGAGCATTGGATACTTCTGATAATCAGCATTGCGGTTTCTGGTCGACAGAATCTGTTACAGGTTCAGATCCTATGCCGCATTCTGCTGCACCTGTTCTTATTTTTACAGATGAGAATAATGGGTTTGATTCGCCATGGATTCCAAATTGGTCATCTCTTTCAGGTTACAGTTGTCAATTCTGGACAATGAGTTCTGCTGATGGTGTTTTAAGTTGTCCGCTTGTTCCTGATGAATATTGTAACAACAGCTTTGGTGAACCTAACCTTGTCTGGACAGAGGAAATTGTTATAGGTGGTGAAGAAATAATCAATCCATTTCTGACATGGCATCCTTCTCCAGATTCAAGTGATGATGGGTTGCAGCCACATTGGGCAGATGGTGTTTACGGCGGTCTCTATCGAGGCTCTTCATATTCTGATTATACGCTTACTGCTAATGTGCCTGTCGGTACAGGATCACAAACAGTTACTGTGTTTGTTCAGTACGACTGGTATAACAGAGGCAGTGTGGATGTCAGTATTGATGGTGCTGTTGATATTACGCCTGAAAATATATTGGCATACGAGATTGCTGATTGCGGCAACGGTTTCAATTGGTATAGGAGTACGAAGATATTTCGAGTTGCCGAAGCTAGCGGAGAATTGAATGTCGTTTTTAATGTTTCCGGTGATGAGCCTTACATTGATTCAGTCTCTGTTACTACAGCAGTGAACCCGCCTGAATGCAGCGGTCTTTTGAGATTACCAGAAGATCTTGATATGAATGGCAGTATAGATAATTTTGAGTTCACTTCTCTGGCATCAAAGTGGCTGCTTGGGGAGGCAGGGCAAATTGATCTTGTAAATCTTGCTGATATATGGCTTGAAAGCAGTGATTATATATGGAAGTATTAGATAAAAAAACGAATACCGGTTTTACTCTTATTGAATTGCTTGTTGTTATCTCTATTATTGCATTGCTTATGGCGATAGTAGCGCCTGCATTGTCAAAGGCAAGATGCTGTGCGAAAAGGATTATTTGTTCTACGCGGATGAAACAAATCTCGCTGGCGTTCACCAACTACGGTATTGATAATGATGGCAAGATAATAACTGCTTCAAAAATTATGACAGCAAGCAACCCTTGGATATGGGCATTGCTGCCGTATATTGATGGTGATGAAGATGCCATTGATACATGGGATTCCCCGGCAAAGCTATGGTTTTGTCCCTGTGATAAAGATCCTTACCCTCTTGGGTATTCTCCGCATGAGATGGAATATACGAGTTATGCTCTTAATGGATTTTATCAGGGAGTTTCCAGTGGAGGAGTCTGGGGCAGGAAAACTCCAGAGATTCGAGTGGGACCTGCCGGTGGTTATAAATATGCAAATATACGGCATGGCTCCGACTGTATGTTGATGGCAGAGACAAGCTACTATGGACAAATATACGATTTGGATAACGATAAACTCAGTGACTACAGACTTGATGATTATGGTCATCATCGCAATACATCCGGCTTCTATCATGATGGACGAATGAATGTGATGTTTGTTGATGGACATATTGATAGTGTAAAAGGAATTGATGCCGATGAAGTTGAACCGCCGCAAACTATAAGAGATGCCGGTTATATGTTTTGGTCTGATTTGTCGCTGCCTGATTCACAGGAAAATAAACTGCTTTGGGGACCTGGATATTAGAAACAATAAAGGAAATGATAATGAGATTATTAAAGAATAGATATAAAGTGATATTGTTTTATCTGCCGATGATTTTTCTGGCAGGTTGTAAGTTTGATTCTTGCAGCAAGGATATGTGGATTGATATTCATCAAGGCGAACCGATTGTTTATGATGATATGCTTGAAGATATATGCCAAGCCGATGTGATATATTTAGGTGAGCGGCATACTATAGACAGGCATCATGATGTGCAGCTTAAAGTTATAAGCGACCTTTGTGAGGGTGAGAGGAAAATCATTCTTGGTCTTGAACAGCTTGGTGAATATCAGCAGGAGATAATTGGTAAATATAATTCCGGTGACATTTCTCTTGACGAACTTGTCAGCCAAACTGACTGGCCTGCTAACTGGAGCAACTATCAGGATTACCTGCCTTTATTAGAAAGAGTGAGAGCTTCGGATGGAATTGTTGCAGGCCTTAATGCAAGATCTGAAATTATACGTAAGGTGGCAAGAATGGGAATTGATAAGCTTGACGAAAATGATAGAAGTCAACTTCCTCAAAGCATTAATACTGATAAGCCTGAATATAAAAAGTATCTCTCGAAAGTTATGTGGTCTATGCGGCATGTAACGGGTGATGAGTCGATGATGGAGCGGATGTATACTGCGCAGATGTGTCGTGATGAGAAAATGGCTGAGAGCTTGCAGAAAATTTGCGAAAGATACGATGAAGATAATTGGCTTGCTGTAGTTGTTGCAGGCAGTGGACACGTGCGAAACGGGGCTGGTATGCCTGAGTGCTTCAAAAGAAGAATGCCGCAGGTGAGCGACAGGATAATAATTGCATCTTCGTGTGGGCAATTATCTCTGGATAAAAAAATGAGTGCAATGAGTCGTGATATAGAAATGACTCATGAAGAATTCGGGAGTATCTCGAATCATGTTGCAGATTATATAAATGTGATTAGTAATTTTGATTAAAGGAAAAAAGGAAATGAAAAAAAGATTTGATATGTCAACTTGGATGAAATCAGTTTTAGTTGTTTTAGTTTGTTTGTGTAATCTTACTTTCGCAGGAGAGAAAATGGATGAGGTTGCTGAAGATGGTTCGCCGGGGCTTTTAATAATAGCTCATGGTGCTCCTTGGCCCCGGTGGAACCAGCCTGTGCTTCAGCTCGGTGAAGATGTTGTAAGTATGCTTGGTGAAGGTAGCCCTTTCTCAAAGATTAAAGTTGTGTTTATGGAATTTGCCAAGCCGACAGTGGCAGATGGTATAAAGGAATTTGAACAGGCCGGTTGCAACCGAATTGTTGCTGTACCGCTTTTAATTGCGCCTTCATCACATTCTCATTGGGATATTCCTGCTCTTCTGGGAGTTTATAGCAGCAGTGAGATGGAAGAAGAGCTTAAAGCCGAAGGTGCAGAAATTGTCCGAAGCAAACTTCCGATAACTATCACACCCACCATCTCTTCCAGTGATGTAATACAAAAAGTGATGCTCAAGAGAGTGATGGAGTATAGTAAGTCGCCGAAGGATGAAGCGGTTGTTTTGCTGGCTCATGGCGATCATGTAATTCCGAATGTGTGGAATGATTTTATGAAACAGACGATAACCTTTATTTGCGGTAATTCAAAAATAAGCTATGGTGATTGGGCTTGTGTTGAGATGGGGCAAAGTTATACTGATGCAGTTTCTGCTATAGCAAAAGCAGGAGAGAAACGCAAGCGTGTTATTGTTGTTGGTTCTTATCTTTCGATGGGTGTTGATAAGCTGCATCAGCGATGGCTCAAAACAAATTCTGGTGAAGTTCATGGTCATTCAGAAGCGGAAGATCCGTTTGATGGAATTGAAGTTGTCTGTGCTTCAAAAGGACTCCTGCCTGATAAACTTGTTGCAGAATGGATAGTAGAAACAGCCGTTTCTGAAATTGATCGAAATGGGAAATAGTTTCTTTTTTTTAAGGCTGTCAAATAGTTAATTTGGCAGCCTTTTGATATTTAGTGTATTTTTTTGATCCAGTTCTTTATGGCAGATATTGCCTCATTCTTGGTTTTGATGATCTCATCAAGCTGGTTTTGATAAAGCTTACGGCATAACTTGCCTATTTGAGGCCCGTTTGGTGCGCCAAGCTCTATTATCTCATTGCCATTAAGAAGTGGGGGAGGAAGAAGTACCGTATCCTTGAGTTTTTCTGCTCTTTGCATGATCAACTCAAGGTTTTCGGTGCTTTTTGATTCTGATAACTGGCAGCCTCGTTGTATATCGAAGAGCATCGCAAACCTTTTGTCTGCAAGAAGCGGCCGCAGTGTTGAAAGTTTCATGTCTGGCTCGAGAAGCTGATTCTTATTTTCAATTACCCAGTTTATTGCTTTGTTCTGATTATTACTCAGTTTCAGAGGTCTTACGAGCTTTTCTGCTTTTGTTGAGCTGCATTTGCAGAGCATTGTTCCAAGCCCTTTTTCAAGTGAGACGGGACTTGTGATTTTCTCCAGTACTTTTATGCCTTGCGATATTTCGTCTTTTGTTAATGTTGGGAATATCAGTTCAAGGATGCCGCTCTCAACGAGCATAGTGATTCCGGCCGCTCGTCTTTCACATCCGAATACTCTTTCCAATTCGGCAGCTATTCTTTCTCCGCTTATCTTTTCGATATTGGGGGCGAGTTTCTTTATGGCTTTCCAGGTGGAGGTTTCAATTTTATATCCTAATTCGGCAGAGAATCTTATTGCTCTGAGCATTCTCAGATAGTCTTCGTCGAACCTTTCCTGCGGTTTGCCGATAGTTCTTATAAGCTGCTTCTCAAGATCTTCTTTGCCTCCTACGAAATCAATCACTTCATCATTTATCGGGTCGTAAAACATGCCGTTTATGGTGAAGTCACGGCGAAGTGCATCTGTTTTGGGATCAGAGAAGGTGATGTGTTCAGGCCTTCTGCCGTCGGAATAGTAACCGTCCGAGCGAAATGTTGCTACTTCAATCTGCTCATTTTCTATCAATACGATTACAACGCCGAATTGAGCACCTACCTCTATTCTCCTGCGGAATAATTTACAAACCTGATCAGGTGTTGCGCTTGTGGCAACATCAAAATCTTTTGGTTTGCGGTTGATGAGCATGTCACGTACACAACCACCGGCAAAGAGTGCCTGATATCCGGCATCTCTCAGTTGATTCAAAACTTTTATCGCTGCTTCTTTATTTGTCATCGTGTTGCTTAAGGTTATGCTGGTATTATTCTATAAAGTCTTCAATGTCGCGTTCGAGTTCGTACTGGTCGTTGTAGCGGCGGAGAAATGTTTCGGTCATGTTTCCCCATTGACGCCTTTCGATTACTTTCAGCTCGCCGTAGCTGTCATCAAGTACACTTCTGTGATGAGTGCGAGCCAATACCAGTCCTCCCGGGCGCATCTGCTCGTTCATGGTAAGGAGCATTCGGCCGAGCTTGGAGCTTGCACCTGCATTCTTTGTAAGCGGGAAGGGCGGGTCGACAAAAGCCAAATCATATAAACCTTCGCCGGGTACCAAGGGGGCTCCTGCCTTGAAGGCATCTGTTCGTACCACACGGCTGTAATCCTGATAGCGGGCTTTTTCGATGTTGCGGTTTAATATCTCAACTACTTCGCGATTTAATTCAACGAATGTCACCTCTGCTGCTCCGCGGCTCAGTGCCTCAAGACCGAATGAACCTGTCCCGCTGAATATGTCGGCTACCTTGCACTCAGCCGGCATATCATAAGCATTTGTGAGTATGCTGAAAATAGACTCTTTAACCCTGTCGGTTATTGGCCTTGTTGTGTTTCCTTTGGGGCTGAATAAATTCATACCCTTGCGTTCACCTGCTATTATTCTCATCAAAAAATTCCGATCATTTTTGTTTTCTTAACGATATGCGTTGTCTATGGGTGTTTGGGCTGGGGCTGAATCATTAGTCTTTGGGATATCTCAGGTCTATATATTTGTATTTTCCTTTGAGTGTTCCTTTTGTCCGGAACATTTCATACAGTGACATGAGTTTCTGTTCTTCCGGCATTTCAACATTTGCCGCTGCCTGTCCGGGTTCTGCTCCCCAGAGTATTTCAGGGCCGTCTATTGTTTTGATGATAAGTTGAGAAACCGATGAACCGCGTTTGTTGAAATTGCTTACATCAACGCTCTCGATCTCGTATATAAGCTTCTTCGTTTGCCCTTTGTCCATTTCCTGAAGCATTCGTATTAGTTTTACCGCTGCCGCGATATCGTCCTCACGCCATGGCTGACCTGGTATCGGCTTTTCCTTGTTTTTGAAACCGGTTATCTCTACGATACTAAGTGAGTTCATAGGTATGTAGTCAAGTGCATAGAATTCATGATCCACGTAGAACGTGCCGCCTTGTGTTTTCAAAGAAGCAACCGGTTTGCGGTATTTTGCTCTTACCTCGATAACATCGTGGGCAGTACGTACTGAAATATCTGTGAGCCATTTGAGGTGGCTGTCAAGATTGCGTGCGACCATTTCGGCTGTTGCCGGCTCAATAGGCAACCTTTCGAGTCCCATTTTAGCGGTCTCATTGATTCGTTTGAGCAATTCCTGATTGACCCAGTCGGGTCTGTCAACAAGCCGCAGAGGTACGGAGCTTTCATGTTCATTGTAGAGATCGTTTCGTACAAAATCCTCAAGCTTGACAAATCCGTAACATATGCCGCCTATCATTACGAGCATTGTTATGACAGTAGCCGCCCTGAAAAGGTTTTTTGTATTACCCTTGCGGCTTCTGCGGGTTTTAGGTTTCCGCGTTGTAGTTTTTTTAGTTTTTTGTCTCTGTTTAGCCATATCAACTTCTTAGATTTTTCGCTGCTGGTCAAAACCGAGGTCTTATTCGGCAGATTCCAATATTTTAACACATAACTGCCCCTGACTCAACCCTGACTTTTCAGCGGCCTTGGGCAGAAGCGAGTGGCTTGTGAACCCGGGAATCGTGTTGATCTCAAGTATATAGAAGCTGTTATCTTCTGTGAGCAGAAAATCAACTCTCGAAAATCCTCTGCAACCCATTGCCTCGAAACACTTTAACGCAGACTGCTGCATATCGCTGATTAGTTTTCCGTCAGCAAGTGTGTCGAAGAGGTATTCGGTGCTATCGGATATATACTTGGCATTATAGTCGTAAAAACTTTCTTTCGGGCATATTTCTATCAATGGCAGGGCGTCTCCGGCGAGAATGCCTACGGTAAATTCCCGCGCCTTGATGAATTTTTCAATCAGCGACCTGCCGTATTTCGCTGTGCATTGTTGAGCCGTTTGCAGGGCATCGGATTTATCGACAATCATAACGCCTGTACTGCTGCCTTCGCATGCCGGCTTGATTACTACTTTTTCTCCCATATTCTCCAGCTCGGACGCGACGCTTTCCCAATTGCTGTCTTTGTCTATGGTTATCCAGTGGGGAGTGGGCAGATTGTTGGCTTTCAGGATTTCTTTGGTCTTTATCTTGTCGAAGGACATCTTTGACGATTTTGAATCACTGCCGGTGAAACGAAGACCTTTGGCCTCCAATTCTGATTGCAACGAGCCGTCTTCGCCCCATGTTCCATGAAGCATAATGAAGAAGATATCTATTGATTTGTCATCAAGTATTGCCATGTTCTCAGGTGTGATGTCTACTCCGCAGGCATCAATCCCCTCAGACGTTAGCGCTCTGACGACATTTTCTCCGCTGTTGAGCGATACTTCCCGTTCGCTTCCAACGCCTCCCATTAATACGGCAACCTTCCCTGAAAAAGCCATAATTATAAGTCCTGTATAATTTTATGATAAGTAAGTAATGCAAATATCTTTGTGTAAATGATGCACAAAATATATGAAATCAGTATATATCAGAAGTGTAAAAAGTCAAGATTTTATAAATGTTGTTTTTTTCCATGTTGATACGCTCACCTAAGCCTGGCAGTGCCGCGATATCACAATACAACTGCTTTAATTTGCTTTGCAAATATAAATATTTCCCGCTTGCACGATTCTGCATCCGATAATATAATGGCATATGATAATTGCCGATGTACTGTGTGACTAACAGGCATTCCTGTATTTATAATTGAGGTGGGTATTGGGTGGCTAACAATGAAAATGAGAGCAAAAGAGAGACCTGGCCATTTAATTGGGTCTAAAAGACAATAACAAGGTAGTCCTGACAAGCGAAGGTATAAACCCACAAATAATAATCGGTCAGCTACCAGTAAGTAATGAGTAGAGGTGATAAAAAGGCCTAAATAGATAATTGTCTAATAATGTTCGGTATACTATTTATTAAAGTAAATGGAAAAGATGAAAGAAATAACAAAAGTCGAACCACACTTTATTGCGTATTTTGACATACTTGGTTACAAAGAAGCCATCAAGGATAATCAGAATATTCTTTTAAGGGATATTAGCAAAGCTATGGATAGAATCGAAGATATAGTCAGAAAAGTCAACTTATATATGTCCCGTATATATGAAATGAGTAATCCTAATGATGAGCTTGAGTTGGAAGTAATACCCATTGGCAAGCGAGTGTTTTCTGACAACGTGCTTCTTTACGCAAAGGTTACCGGTAATGATTTAATGAAACTTTATCATCTACTTGGTTTTATAACTACCTGTGGTATAGTACAACAAGAATGTCTGCTTAGATATGGATTATTGATTCGTGGTTCAATTACAATGGGTGATTTTTATCAAAATGAAACATTTTTATTCGGTCAATCACTAATAAGAGCATACGAACTTGAATCTTCTATTGCAGTGTATCCTCGTATAGTAATCGATAAACCTTGTATCGATTTGTTTTCATCTTGCAATGATGAATCTTCAGTACTGCTTGCGTTCAATAGATTGAAAAATAAAGCTATTTTTAATGATAAGGATGGTATTGCTTACGTGAATTACTTGGGTACAGGTCAAAACAATAAAATCGAGTTTGAAGATAGACTTGAACGCCATAAGGAAAAAATAGTAGGAAAGATAGAGGCAGTTGGTCGCACTATGAAAGAGTTACGCACTTCTAATGATAAAATATTCTACAAGTTGTCGTGGATAGCAAATTATCATAATGAATTCTGCAAAAAATATGAAATGGAGAATCATAGTATAAAAGAAGTATAATATGGTGCCGAACACTATTGGACAGTTACCTATTACCATTTTAATGTCACATGGTATTATGAAATGAAGAATGGGGAAAGTTGGCTTGGGCTGTTTTGATAAATTGTATGAGAAGAGAGAAATTGGTAATAGGGGACGGTTACCAATACTGTTCGACGATAATAGGGTACAGTTACCTGTTTTTCGTTCGGTGTTACGGCTGAGGAGATGCAAGAGTTTAACGAATGGAATAGTGGATGGTAAACGGAGGCTAAATGAGCATTATAGGCTTGCTTTTTTGCATATTGTTAATTACAGAGTGGTATCTTTGGGAACATTGGAATTTGTTGTATTTTAACACAGGTTGCATGTTATACAGACAGACATTAGCTCCTGAAAGTGAATTTAATAGTACAGCCAAAGGTATGCTGTCAAGAGATGGAGGCAACGTTGCCAGCTATGGAAATTTGAGACTGAAAAGGAAATCTGATACAGAGATTGTAATAAGAAAGAAACGATTCTTGACCTTGCCTGTTCGTGGTAAAGTTGTTTTTGATGAAAACGGATCGCAACATAAAGTATGCGTGTATATACACTGGTATGCTTTGTATATTTATCTTTTTGTTGCAATCGAAATTGGCAAAGATATATTTAGTCATCCAATCCTCGTATTTGCAGGATTATTTGGCTGGACTACAATAATGTATTTCAAATTAATAGATAGCTTGTTAAAAGAAATAGGTATTACAAAATTTGACCCTTGGTAAATGTAGCAAAATATATATATTTATATAATGGCAATTTGATGACTGCGGAAGAGAGAACGAAACGGGGCATGTGGATAATAGGGGCAGTTATCGATTTTTGCTTGGAGAGAATTAAGAAACTATGAAAAGTTGATTTAGAAGGTGATTGAATGAAAACACGAAGAGATTTTATGAAGATAGCCGCAACATCAGCGGCGAGCTTAGCTCTCAGCAGTTGCAGTTCGGCATTAAAGCTTGCATCTGCAAACAAAAATAAAAGACCTAATGTCTTATTTTGTATATCGGATGATCAGTCCTGGGTCCATGCCAGTGCATACGGCGCGTCGGATTTAGCACAAACGCCGGTCTTTGACCGTCTTGCAGAGCAGGGAGTACTTTTCACTGGCTGCTTTTCTGTCGCACCCAGTTGTTCGCCGGCCCGTGCGAGCCTGTTGACCGGTCGAAATATTTGGCAGAACGAAGAAGCCGGAGTGCATTTGTCGCTCTTTCCTGCTAAGTTTCCAATCTTCAGCGAAGTGCTGGGAGCCAATGGCTACCGCGTCGGTACTGCCGGCAAGGTCTGGGGGCCCGGCGACTATAGGCTCGGAGGCGAGAATGTGGCACGTACAGCTAAGCCTGGTGCCGGACAAAGGATAGAAGCGACTCCGGCGGCATTTGAACAATTTATCAAAGAAGGTAACGAAGAAGAGCCATTCTTTTTCTGGTTCGGTGCAAAGGACCCGCATCGACCCTACGATCGCAAAGAGCGAACCCAGGCCTGGGGAGACCGAACTGTTACGGCCGAAGATGTCCCTCCATTTTTACCGGATATTCCTGAAATTCGTGAGGACCTGGCTGATTACGCATTTGAGATCGAGCGATTTGACAGCCAGGTCGGTCAGCTCCTTGATGTTCTGAAAAAAACTGGCCAAGCCGCAAATACCATGGTAGTGGTTACAGGTGATAACGGTATGCCGTTCCCTCGTGCCAAGCGTGAATGCTATGAATATGGAACGCATGTGCCACTGGTTGTTAGTTGGCCGGCGCAAGTTCCCGCCGGCCGGGTGGTCGACGACCTCGTGAGCTTCATTGATTTGGGACCTACCTTTCTTGATGCAGCAGGTGTCAAAATACCCGAACCAATGACGGGTCGCAGTCTTTTGCCCGTGCTTAAATCCGATAAGAGCGGGCTGATTGATGAAGCAGGCGAAATCGTAGTAACTGGTAGAGAGCGACACAACATGGCCAGGCCCGGTAATGCCTGCTATCCCGTGCGTGCCATACGTGATCATCAGTATTTATATATTCGCAACCTTGAACCCGACCGCGACCCGGTAGGAGCTTCGCCTCACTATGCGGATATCGGATATTATTATTATCCGGAAAGACTAAATCGGATTGTGGCCGGCGAGGAAACCGATAAAGCATTGCTGGCCGCTTTCAAAAAGGGTACCGAGAAACGTCCGGCCGCGGAACTCTACGATATTAAGAAAGACCCCGGCTGTCTGGTGAATCTGGCGGCAGAAGATGATTACCAGGCGAGGTGTGAACAGATGTGGGCGATGTTGAAGGCGATCTTGGTGAAGCAGGGGGACCCGCGGATGTTCGGCAAAGGTGAGTGCTTTGAAAGTGTGCCGACAATACAAGAGAACAAACACAATTTCCCTGGAGTTCCGCCGCAAAGAACTTATACGCCCGGGAAAATGCATTTTGACCACAGTCAGGATACGCCGTGGAAGTATTGATTCCATTTATTATATGAGAAGTCAAAAAAGGGGCGGGTCTAAAAAGGCTCGCTCTTATGTCTTTTCATAGCTTTTTAATTACATATAAGCAGAAAGAATTGAGTGGGGATGGAGTCTTATGGATTCCGCAAAAATAATTTTTGAGAATTAAGGATAGCGGGACTTTTTCAATAGCCCGCAGTAACGATTATATGAGTATTTTATTTATAATAATCATAATTTTGTTTGGAATTGAAATTGCGGTATTTAGCTACTATACGCACAAATATGATAAACATATATGCGATAAGTATCCAGAAAATTCTAAATTAACTATTGGGATTTTGTGTGGTGAAGTTTTAGCTCCAAGAGCAATGTTAAATTTATTTTCTAGGAATGACTTATTTCTTAATGATTCATTTTTGAATAAAACAAAACACTTGGCAAAACGATGGTTACTGTTAGCACTAATAACTTTTATATCTATACCGGTGATATTTACAACCTTAATCTTTCTATTGAAATGAGGCGATTGAAAAGGCATTAGGGGACAGTGGGGCTGTTGAGGAATTTAAAGGGGTCAGGTTTCTTGGGGTTGGTTAATTTTATTTGTTGCTACATATTGAATTATTATGTTTCACAGCAAACACAAAACACTTGGCGGATATTATCATTACGTGATTAACCGCAGCGATGGTCGGCTTCGTATCTTCAAGAAGCAGGATTGTTTTCTTGTCTTTAATTCTTTGGGAAAATCGCGAAATATTTATTTTTCTTAAAGCCAAATGGATGTTTCGGTGTTATATAAGTAGTATGGTCAAATGGTATTATGAGGAAATGAGATGCTGGAAGACAAACTGCTTGTATTGAAGTTGAAACGTGGTGACAAGGATGCTTTGCGTACTGTATATGAAAAATACAGAGATGATCTCTTACGCATAGCGGCTAATCTTCTTAGAGAAAGAATACATGCCGAAGATGTAGTGCATGATGTATTTGCATCGTTTGCTACAGTTTGCAGAACATTTACGCTTACCGGAAGCCTCAAGGGTTATCTTATTACGTGTGTGGCAAACAGAGCACGTAATATTAATAGGCGTATTTATAGGCAGCAGGTTGCTAATATCGATGATGTTGAGCCTGCCGCTTCAAATATCAAACGGCCGGATGAATGGATTATATATAATGAGCAGTTCAGGCAGATTGCCGATGCTATGTCGCAACTCCCTTACGAGCAGAGAGAGGTAATCGCTTTACACATAAACGGGGCGATGAAGTTCAAAGATATTGCCAAATTACAGGATGTTTCCGCAAAGACTGTTTCAAGCAGATACCGTTACGGAATTGATAAGCTCCGATCAATATTGAATAGTGAGGTGAAAAGATGAGATCGGCAAATGATATAAAGAAGATAATCAAAAATACGAAGATCAACGTTGATTCAAATGTAAGTGAGTTTGTATTAGATGATATACTGAGCCGTATGGTTGAAAGTGAAAATGTAAATAATATTAAACAGAGCAGGTGGAGGATAATTATGAAGTACAAGATTACGGAAGTGGCTGCGGCGGTAATCGTGGTAATCGCGGCAGTAGTGGGTATCAATTATTTGGGTGGGTCGGTAGATGTTGCGAGCGTTGCCTGGTCGCAAGTGGTTGAGCAGCTCAGTAATCATCAGAGGTATAAGTGCCGGCAACGGGTGGTGCGTGAGAATGGGCAGCAGATGCCTGTGATGGATGTGTATCATATGAATCTTTCTCTGAGGCGGCAGGAAGTGGAGGATGGTTCCATACACATAATCGATATGAGAGGCAAAGATGCAATAACTGTTGAGCTTTACCCGGAACAAAAAAGGGCGGTTGTTACAAAGCTTCTTGATTTTGGACCTAAAAAGGATCCTGATATAATCGATATGGTTAAGCGGTTCGAGCAAAAATCTACTGAAAGGCTTGGTACTAAAGAGGCTGATGGTGAGATATTGCAGGGGTTCAAATATAAGCCGAACGAATATAATGATTTTACGGTGTGGGTCGATTCTGAGACAAAGTTACCTGTGGAGATAGAGCTGTTACATCCCAAAAGTGGGCAAACTATTTTTTTAGACGAGTTTGAATTTGATTTTGAACTTGCCCCATCTGCCTTCAGTACAGAGATTCCCGACGGGTATAAGGTTGAAACTATAGTTAATAACTACGGCCCGAGCAAGCCTAAAAAGGTGAGTGAGCAGGATATTAAAGCCGGGCTTAATCATTCTGCGTATTTAGTTGAAGAGCGGCCTTGGGTGGATAGTGTCGTTACCTTTGAGATATTAAGCCCGCTTGGCGAAAAAACAAAAGTATATACGACGGCAATTAAGACTACTGATGGGAATCTGGCCTTGATAGTTCAGGGCAATTATTACGATATTACTAAGATGGTATGGCTCTCTGAACAGGACGTAGTGCTTGAGACGCCCGAAGGCATTAAATTGCATACTCACCCAAATGGGGCAATATATGCAAAGCTGTTTTTAGAAGGGTTTGTGAAAGCTAACCCGGGATATTTTGACCCAGATACAATCAGTGAAGAAAGGTTCACGTTGATGGCTGTTATGCCTGATGGTGTCGTTTTAGGAATAGTTGCCAATAACAAAATGGATGAGCAGAGATTGCAGAAGCTTGTTGACTCTTTAAGCATGATAGAAGCTGCTCAATGAGGCCATTGATAAACTGCTTCAAGCTTTGAAGTTTGAACCTATATTTTCACCTATACATCATTATATGAACTTTTTTAGTATGACATCATCTGATGATGCTATACTAAAAAAAACCTCCTTCAAGAAGGCATAAATGCAGAAAATTCGCAGTTATCCATTATTGACGGGGGTAAAAAAGAGAGGCGACGATGGGATTCGAACCCATGAATATCGGTTTTGCAAACCGACGCCTTAGTCCACTTGGCTACGTCGCCGTTATCAGGGAGAAAAGTGGGCCCACTTGGACTCGAACCAAGGACCAACGGATTATGAGTCCGTTGCTCTAACCAACTGAGCTATGGGCCCGTCCTATTGAGAACGTTTAGTTTCCGGCAAACACCGGTCTAATTATTGAAAGAACAATTTAGGGAATTGAAGCCTCGCATCAGTCTGATAACGAGGCTTCAAGTGGGCCGGGTTGGATTCGAACCAACGAAGGCTTTCGCCAACGGGTTTACAGCCCGTCCCCTTTAGCCACTCGGGCACCGACCCTCACTAAGGAAGGGCAATTCTATAAAAAAGAGCCGTCAATGCAATAGTAAAATGCTCAAATTCGCATTTTTTTTGAAAAACTTACCTGCATTTTATCAATTTATGTCAAAACTTTGTTTTTATAGCATCTTATAGTAAGCTTACTTTTAACTGTGCTTGCAATAATGTTTTCATATATGTACAATATGTTTATCTGAACCGAAGGCATTGGCTATTCGGCAGGCAGTTGGTGCTAAAAAGGATTGATGGTCGCCCGTAATGAAGATAGTGCATATTATAACCCGTCTTATAGTGGGCGGGGCTCAGGAAAATACGATAATCACCTGCCGTGAGCAGGCAAAACGAGGACATAAGGTATATTTGCTTACAGGCCCTTCGATAGGCCCCGAAGGCGGGATGTTCGAGAAGGTGGCAGATATGGATTTTGAGGTGATCGTTATCAAGGATATGATTCGTGCGATCAAGCCGTTTGCCGATTTGAAGGCCTACAGGCAAATCAAAAAAGTCCTTCTTGATATAAAGCCTGATGTTGTGCATACGCACTCGGCTAAGGCGGGCATTCTTGGCCGCATTGCCGGCTGGGAGATAAAAGGCATCGCTCCATACCCGACAAATCCGCAAAAGCCCGCACCTATGGTTGTACATACGATTCATGGGCTTGCCTTTCATGAATATCAGAGCAAGTGGCTCAATAAGCTTTACGTTGGCATCGAGAGATTCACGGCAAAAAAATGTGATGCTATTATCGGTGTGGCTGATACGATGTGCGAGAAGGCTCTGGCGGCGGGGATTGGCAAGCAGGAAATGTATTCCACGGCATATTCGGCAATCGATATCGAAAATTTCACCCGGCAGCCTTCAGAGAAGGAAATTAAAAATTTTCGCAGAAAGCATGGTATCAGCGATCAGTCAAAGGTGATTGTTTGTGTGGCGCGGCTGGCAGAGCTTAAAGGGCATGAGTATATTATAGAATCGGCAAAGAAACTTACAGCTGAGTTTCCTGATTGCATGTGGCTGTTTGTCGGCAACGGTGCGCTTACGGATAAGATAAAACATGATATACATCTTGCAAGCCTTGCTTATAAGATACGCCTCACAGGCTTGCTCGCTCCCGAACAAATACCGCTTGCCATACATTCCAGCGATGTACTTGTGCATTGTTCGCTGCGTGAGGGGCTTGCACGCGTACTTCCGCAGGCGATGCTTTGCGGCAAGCCGGCTATAAGCTTTGATATTGATGGAGCGAAAGAGGTTGTTAATTCTGAGACGGGCAGGCTGATAGCTCCGCAGGATGTTGACGCCCTCATTGAGAGCTGTAGAGAACTTCTCAGTGATGAAGAACTCTGTAAAAAGCTCGGCGAAAACGGCCGCAGACTGGTAGAGCAGAAATTCTCCCCCACAGCAATGGCAGACGCAATCGAAAAAGTATACGATAGTTACGCTGCCGAATAATGCTTAATAGGGGAGGCAGGTGTCTATCTTAGAACCATGGGCTTGATGTTTGTCTTCTCAGTCGTATTTCGTCAATAACGCCGTTGCCGTCTCTTGTCAGCAGGTATTCTACCGCATCGGCTATTTCTGATGCTCCGATGAGTTCATCTTGGTTGATGTCCGGCCGAACTGCTGTAACCATCTCCGTATCAACTCCGCCCATGCAGATTGAATGTACTCTTACGTTTGTATCGCGAAGCTCTTCCGCTAGAGATTGGGTCATGCCGCGAACGGCGTGCTTGGAGGCTGTATAGGCACTCTGCAGCGGGTAGCCTTTAACGCCTACAACTGATGACACATTGACGATGAATGCCCGTGGCGACTCAAGCAGCAGCGGGAGAAACTCTCTGCACATCAAAAACGGCCCGCGTGCATTTATAGACATTACATTGTCGTAGACATCGGTAGGGGTGTCCTGGAGTTTGCCGGAATAGGTGATGCCGGCATTGTTTATAAGTATATCGCATTTGCCGAACTGCTTCTTTACGCTATTTTGGAGCTCGATAATCGATTGTTCGCTTGTAAGCTCAACCGTTGCCGTAGTCGCTTTTCCTCCGGCATCAGTTATCTCATTTTTGACATTCTCGAGAGCTTCTATGCTGCGAGCGGCTAAAACAACTGTAGCATTTAGTTTGCCGAGCATTAAGGCTATTTCTTTGCCGATGCCGCGGCTTGCACCTGTCACGATTGCCACAGAGCCTGTAAGATTCGTTCTCAATGTAATATCTCCTTTTCCAATGTCAGATTGTAATTTTACGTTTATGAAAATATTAAGCCCAAATAGTAAAACCGATTGGCTGAAAAATCAATTATTAATTTCTTCTTTTATTTTTACTGATTTTTTGAAAAGTAATTGCATACCTACCTGAAGGTATGTATAATAGATTCAATTGATAATTTTAATTGACAAATTAAAGGCGAGTAGAAATTTGGCAAACAACTTGTGCCTGATGCCTTGTGACTTATGCCTCTTAGGTAACTGTAATGGCAAGACGAACAAAAGATGAAGCGATGAAGACCCGTGAGGATATCCTTGATGCGGCACTGGATGTGATGTCGGAAAAGGGATATTCGCGCATGACGTTCGTTGATATAGCCGAAAGAATAGGGCTCACCAAGGGTGCGGTTTATTGGCACTTTAAGAACAAAAAGTCGCTTTTGATAGAGTTGATAAAGGAATTTCACGACAGGCGTGAGAGGCTTGTAGCTGAGAATGCCAGGCAGTTGAATACTTTTGATGATTTGCTTGAGCATTTTGTTCAGAGGACGCATGTAGTCATGCAGGATCCATCTTGCCGTAAGATTGCTTTTTTCCTGTCGTTTCAGATGGAATGGACGCAGGACCTGCTTGAAGCAGCTAATGAAAGCCTTAATGAGCTTCGTAAGGATTTGTTTTTGCAAGTTGTTGAAGTTATTAAAGATGCAAAAGATGCGGGGATGCTTAAAAAGGAAGTTGAACCCAGAGAATCGGCTGTTATCTTGATTTCGTTATGGAAGGGGCTGTTTGCTAATGATGTTGGCGGATATGCCGATATGGATTTGTTAAAATGCGTAGAGAAGAGCTTTAGTTGGATTCTTGAGGGAATGAAGGCTTGATAAAGCAATATAGATTAGTGAGGAAAATATGCCAAAGTTAAATATGAAACTAAGCAAAAACGGAGTTGATTTTATTGACAATGATCGACTTGAAACCCTTGCCCGGAAAAAATGTGAGGATAAGGGACGTATTCGTGAGATAATTGCCAAGAGTTTGGATAAAAAGGCTCTTACGCTTGAGGAAACTGCCGATTTGCTTAATTCTTCAAAAGACCTTACTGATGAAATATTCGATGCCGCCCATAAGCTCAAAGAGACTGTGTACGGCAATCGTATTGTCCTTTTTGCTCCGCTTTATGTGGCGAATAAATGCATCAATAATTGTTCTTATTGCGGCTTTAAGTGCTCAAATAAGGATGTTTTGCGTCGTACTTTGACGCATGATGAACTTGCTCAGGAAGTTGTGGCTCTGGAGAAGCACGGCCATAAAAGGCTGATACTTGTCTATGGAGAGCACCCTGACTATGATGCGGAGTTTATCGCAAGCACTGTTCGCAAAGTATATGAGACAAAATCAGAGCCTCACGGCGAGATAAGGCGCGTGAATATCAATGCCGCGCCTCTTGATGTAGAGGGTTATCAAATTGTAAAACAAGCAGGAATAGGTACTTATCAGATATTTCAGGAGACTTACCATAAAGAGACTTACGCGAAATGCCATCCTGCAAATACCCGTAAGGGTGACTTTTTGTGGCGTCTTGACGGTCTTAGTCGTGCAATGGAAGGCGGCTGTGACGATCTTGGTATCGGTGCTCTATTCGGTCTTTATGACTGGCGTTTTGAAACGCTTGGTCTTGTGCAGCATGCTCTTTTCCTTGAGCAGAAGTATGGTGTTGGGCCGCATACGATAAGTTTTCCTCGTCTTCAGCCTGCAAGCGGCGTTGATTTTGATGAGAAATACTATGTTAATGATGATGATTTTATCAAGCTTATCGCAATATTGAGGCTTGCAGTCCCTTATACGGGGCTCATACTTACCGCACGTGAGAATCAGCAAGTACGTCATGCGGCGATGGGTTTTGGTGTTTCACAGATTGATGCGGGTAGCCGAATTGAAATTGGCGGTTACAGTGCCAACGCGGCTCAGCAGGAGATTGACAAGGAACAGTTTACTCTGGGGGATGTTCGCAGTCTTGATGAGGTGATGCTGGAATTGATTGAGAATGATTTTGTGCCGAGTTTCTGCACATCATGCTATCGTCTCGGCAGAACAGGCGAACATTTCATGGAATTTGCTATCCCCGGGTTTATTAAGCGGTATTGTACCCCGAATGCTCTTTGTACTTTGCAGGAATATCTGTGTGATTACGCGAGTGAGGCAACCAGAGCAGCCGGTGAAAAGCTGATAGCAAAGGAAGTGCAAATGATAGGTGATCCAAAAATGTCGCAGCAGGTAACGAAAAGGCTCGAGCAGATAAAGAAGGAAAGCCAGAGAGATCTGTATTTTTAGTTCCAGCTTCGCATTTTGTGGATACGTATTGTATTGAGCCTAAAGCTTTGTCTTATATTGCCGATTTCTCACAAGAATTTTTAAAATGTTTGAGTTTTTGCTTGAAAAATTGGGTCTAATGCTTATATTTACTGAACTTCGGACTTTATCGGGTGCGTTGCATCTATTATTTGTTCGTTTTAAGTGAGTAAGATAATAAATTATGACTTTTATTAGTAGAACGAGTAGGTTTTACGCTTAGGAGTATTTGATATGTCAAGAGAATGTTTTTTCACAGGTAGAAAGACAGTTGCCGGACGCAGTATCGTTCGTCATGGTAAGCCAAAACGCTTAGGCGGTGTTGGTCTTAATATCCGTGGTATCAGCAAGAGAAAGTTCAAACCTAATATCCAGAAGGTTCGTGCTGTTGTTGATGGCAAGGTTACAAAAATCAATGTATCAGCTAAGGCTATCAAGATGGGCCTTGTTACCAAGCCTGTAAAGAGAACTTACAAGGCTAAGTGATTTGGATGCATAAAGCATTGATTATACAATGTTTATATCTGTAACAACAGATCTACTTATAACGAGATAAGCGAAAGCGAGGCCGATGGTCTCGCTTTTTTTGATTATACCGGCTGAACTCCAGTCGTTTCAGGAGAAAAAAACGAGGTTAATATGTCCAAAAAGATAGATGAAAAACAGGTACGCGAAGTTGCGATGCTCGGACGCCTTGAGCTTAGCGATGAAGAGGTCTCGATGTTTTCCGATCAGCTTAGCGAGATTTTGAGCTATGTGGAGAAACTTGGCGAACTTGATACAGATAATGTTGAGCCGCTTGCCCATAGTCTTCCAGTTCAGAATGTTTTCCGTGAAGATGAGCCGCATGAGTCTCTTAGCCGTGACAAGGCTCTTGCCAATGCACCGCATTGCGATGATGAATTCTTCCTTGTTCCAAGAATACTCGATGAAAATGGAGGTGCCTGAGAATGATAGATGTACTCGATAAAAGCGCTCTTGAATTGCGTGAGATGATAGCTGCCGGTCAGCTTAGCAGTGTTGATGCTGTTAAGGCTGTTTTCAAGGCGATTGATAAGCACGATGATCAGGTAAAGGCCTATATCAGCACTTTTAAGGACAGGGCCCTTGCTGATGCGGCCAAGATTGATGCTAAAATTGCTGCCGGTGAGAAACTGGGGGCTTTGGCGGGCGTACCGGTTGCGATCAAGGATAATATGTGTACTGATTGGGGCAACACAACATGTGCCTCAAAGATATTGGAAAATTTCAAAGCTCCGTATAATGCTGCGGTTGTTGATAAGCTTATTGAAGCTGATGCAGTTATCATTGGTAAGCTCAATATGGATGAGTTTGCAATGGGATCGAGCACCGAGAATTCCGGCTTTTTCCCGACATCAAACCCATGGGATACAACACGTGTTCCCGGCGGCAGCAGCGGCGGCTCGGCGGCGGCAGTAGCGGCAAGACTGTGTTATTCAGCTCTTGGTTCCGATACAGGCGGTTCTATACGTCAACCGGCCAGCTTTTGCGGCGTTGTGGGGCTTAAACCTACTTATGGACGTGTCTCTCGTTATGGATTAGTGGCTTATGGTTCAAGTCTGGATCAGATAGGCCCGCTTTCGCGAACTGTTTCAGATGCGGCACTTATGCTCAATGTTATCAGCGGCTATGACAGTAAAGACAGCACAAGCGTGCCTGAGAATATGGCTCCGCTCACCGATTATCTTGCCGATATTGATAAGCCTGTAGATGAATTGAAAATTGCGATTGTTCCAGAGTTTATCGAAAAGGCCGGAGCAGAGACTTGTGCAGCAATAAAAGAGGCTGTCGAGACATACGAGAAGCTTGGTGCCGAGATAATTGAAGTTGAGATGCCGCGATTCGACTATGCCATAGCGGCGTACTATATAATCGCTACGGCTGAGGCTTCAAGTAACCTTGCTCGCTATGACGGTGTTCATTACGGACACAGGAGCGAAGAATGTGAGAATTATATTGATGTTTACACGAAATCACGTCGTGAGGCTTTTGGCCAGGAAGTGAAAAGGCGTATAATGCTTGGTAACTATGCTCTTTCAAGCGGTTACTACGATGCGTATTATCTGAAGGCTCTCAAGGTGCGTAATCTGATTCGTGAGGATTTCAGGGCGGCTTTCAAGAAGGCTGACTGCCTGCTTATGCCGGTTAGTCCGACAACGGCGTTTAAGATTGGAGAAAAGACAAATGATCCGCTCGAAATGTATCTGGCTGATATATACACTATTGCTCTTAATCTTGCCGGAATGCCGGGATTGAGTTTGCCATGCGGTTTTGATAACAATGGAATGCCGATAGGTATGCAGCTTATAAGCGATACCTTTACCGAAGATAAACTGCTGAGGATAGCGAGGATGTTTGAAGCAAATACCGAGCATTCAAAGAAACGTCCGGAGATGTTGGGGTAATTTTGATCTTAGATAAGCATTGTTATTTTTATACATGCTTTTGATAGAAAGCGATTTATTATGGCTGATTTGAAATATAAGACTATTGTTGGGCTGGAGATACATGTTCAGCTCAAGACTAATACAAAGATGTTCTGTTCGTGTCCGGTGGAATTTGGCGGCGAGCCTAATACTCGTGTGTGTCCGGTATGTCTGGGTATGCCTGGCGTGCTTCCGGTGATGAACAAGAAGGCATATGAGTATAGCGTGCTTGCTGCTCTGGCTTTGGGCTGCAATATACCGCGTTTTACCAAGTGGGACAGGAAGAATTACTACTATCCCGATTTGCCGAAGAACTACCAGATAAGCCAGTACGACTTGCCGATGAGCGAGCATGGCTTTATCGAGATCCCACTTGATGAGGGCGGTACAAAGAAGATACGCATTACCCGTGCCCACCTTGAAGAGGATGCCGGTAAGAATTCGCATACCGCCGGCAACCATTCGCAGGTCGATCTAAACCGTACCGGTACACCGCTTCTGGAGATCGTGACAGAGCCGGATTTGAGTAATGGTGCCGAGGTTCGCTCGCTTGCAGTAGAGCTTCAGAGAATTGTTCGCTATCTTGGAGTTTCAGAGGCGGATATGCAGAAGGGACATATGCGTTTTGAGCCGAACATCAATCTTGTGATTGAAAAAGACGGCCAGACTTATAAGACAGCTATTGTCGAGGTTAAAAATCTCAACAGCTTCAAGGCACTGGAAAGAAGTGTTGATTATGAGACAAAACGCCAGCTTAAGGCGTTTCTTGAGACCGGCAGGGTGATGGGTGTTGAGCCCAAGAGTACCCGCGGCTGGGATCCTGACCGCGAGGTGACATTACACCAGCGTAACAAAGAGGCGGCTAACGATTACCGCTATTTCCCCGACCCAGACCTTGTGCCGGTAGTGCTTGATGATGACTGGTTCGATAGTATCAAATCCAGGATGCCGGAGCTTCCTCTTGCAAAGCAGCAGAGATTTGTCGACGATTTCGGGCTTAGTGATTACGATGCTTCCGTGCTGACAGCCGACCGGGCAATGGCAGAGTATTTTGAGGATGTAGTAAAAGCCGGGGCTGACGCTAAGAAGGTATGTAATCTGCTTACTCAGACAGGCTTGAAGCTTGCCAATGAAGCGTCAAAGAGTTTTGTTGATTTTGGTGTTGAAGCCGGCGATATGGCTAAGCTTGCCAAGATGAGCGACGAAGGCACTGTCAGTTCTTCTGCTACAACAAAAATACTTGTGGAGATGGTCGCCGATCCGCAGGATCCAATGGCTCTTGCAGAAAAACTTAATCTCCTGCAGAAGAATGATGCAGGTGAGATCGAAGCTATTGTTGATAAGGTTCTCGCTGATAATCCGAAGGCTGTTGAAGATGCCAAAGAGGGTAAAAAGGCCAAGGCTTCGAGAGGTTTCCTTGTAGGCCAGGTAATGAAAGCCTCCAAGGGGCAGGCCAACCCGAAGATTGTACAGCAGTTATTGGCTCAAAAACTTGGCTGAGGCAGTACTTGAACAATAAGCAGTTTTTTACAGTTGATTTGTTTGAAATTTGATAGAAGAATCCCCGTATTTTAATCGTAAAGGATAAAATACGGGGATTTATAATTATATGAAGTATTGGTTTATGGTGAGCATGTGCTGACGTAAACTACTATATTGTCTCCCGAATTACCGTATACGTCCGTAGTTGAAGGTTGGTACGGTTTCAGGCATATAGGCTCATTAACCCATGATGCGAGTCCTTCTGTAACATAGTTCCATCGTATCAGAATATTGTATGAGCATTCAAGAGGTGTTTTATAATCTCCGAGATTACTTCGGGTGTCTTATGGTTTGATGTCTTGAAAGAGTATATCTAATCTATGTGTGTGGTAACCAATAACACCATTACGCAAAGCCTTTCATTGTGTATTATCGCAAAAAAAACAATTATCAAGTTTTAAATAGCTATTAATGCAAATGCTTGCATTAATAGCTACGGAGAAGGCATGGATAAAAGGCAATTTTGGATTATAATTCTGGCATCTCTGGTGAGTTGCTTTTTGTTATCGCGATGGCCTCTATTTCAATCAGCCATTCAGGCCGGCAAACCGGTGCAAGGACTATCTCATGAGGAGTTCCACCAAGATACTTTGAGATATTTTCCTTGATGATGCTGAAATCCGAAATATCTCTTATATAGACTATTGCTGAAGCTATATCTGAAAGCTTCGAACCGCATTTGTCAAGCAATGCCTGAACATTCTCCACCGTCCTGTCGAGCTGTTTAAGGACATCTCCTTTGTGAACAACTTGTCCTTTTTTATCGATGCTTGCCGTGCCGGAGATGAATGTATGTTTACGATCGCGGTATTTGACCGTTGTTGCTCTCTCAAAACTGACTCCGTAGTCATGTGTTGGACACATGTTTTCCGGAACGCTTAAAAATTCTAACTGTTCATGCCGGATATTTGATATGGCATATGAATCCATGGCTGTATTATGTTGCGGGTTCACATGGCGTCCTTCAATTCCTGTGCTTGCGATATAGTGAGTTTCTTTTGTAAGGCCGGCTTCTTTGAATATATCGTTTCTTGCTTCGACGAACCCTTTGTAATTGACATCGACATTCTGCACGAAGAACCATGTTCGAACTACATTGTCAGAAAGAGTAAGTTCGTTCGCATCGAGATAGCTGTTGTATTTGCTGAATATTCCTTCTGTCTGATAATATGAGTTTTGACCGGCAAATGCACAGAGATTTGTTGTCCAGTGATGAACGTGGTCTTTTCTTTGAAGTTTTAGTGAATTATCCTGCCAGCTCTTTTCAATACCGGAAGGATCGGATATATGATATGCCCACATTGATATTTTAGCCGGCATCATTGGTGGTTGGCAGATGAATGACACAGCACAGTTGCTTTTCTGAGAAGAAGTGATGTCGAATTGTTCAAATCTGATCGCCTGATTATTCAGGTCGCTGCAGAAGAAACGACGGAATATGGATGTATCCGAATCTATCCCGAGCTCATTCAATGTAAGCCGGTATGACTCATTTATCTCTGCCAACTGTTTTTCTACACTTGAATATGAGCTGGGACGAATAAATATATTGTATTCGTCTACTCCGTTATCGCTTTTGAAAATCGATGTTTTTATCTCTGTTGTTCTACTGGGGAAGGCCGTAGATTTAATCATGTTTTTTCCTTGTTGCTGCCTATTATCTCAAAAGGAATAGCCGGTAAGCTGTTAAGCTCAACAGTGTTTTTCCTTGTCTGACCGCTTTTGTCTTTTCTTTCAGTTATCATGTCAAGTTTTACAACTATATTATCTCTGTCACCAGCGGTACTTTTCTCAGAGGCCTTAAAAGTAATGCCTATTGTATTTTTTGTTTTCTGTATACCTGTTATTTCTATTAGACCATTTTCATTTAACAAAGTTGCGTTAATTTTTTTATCAGTGAAATTTCCGGGGTTGTAGTTTATGAAAGTTACTTTCTTGCTTTTACCCGGTTCAAGTTTTATTTGGTCTATATCTGTTTTGAATGCCGGCATTCTCCACTTGATCTTTCTCTGTGCTGCAAGCAGTTCGCTCGAAGGAACAAGCTGATAATATATGAATGCCTGCATCATGTTTTCTGCGGGAACAACCGTCTTGCTTATTATTCCTTCATCAGTTCTTGAACGTGATTCAATTATTAATTCCGAAGGTGTTTTAAGATTATCAGGTGCTGTTATTGTGACGTATATACTGTCGGCTCCGGCTGGTATTTTGTCGCCTCTGAGCTTGTAACCGGCTTTGGGCCTTTCGCGAAGTCCAAGCAGTATGTCTTCGTTGAATCCATCTTTTTTGATTACGTCTATTTTGACTGCCGCGGTTTGTCCCGGCGGCAGGGCGATGCTTGAGGGAGTCATACGCAATTCGTAAGTAGGTATTGGATTTGATATTCGCATGCGATAGGCGTATTCTTTACCTGAAGCATTTGTTACATCAAAGATCCTGACTTTGTATATCCCATCCTCGGGAATCGTTGTCATGATATATGGGTCAGCATGATGTGTTTCAAGACCGAAAGCTTTATTCTTATAATCATCATTAAATGCTATGACTTTATCCTCAGAGTCAGTTAGTTCAATTGCTGCATCCAGAGGGCTTTTGAGGTGTCTTGCATTAACTTCGATAACTATTTTCTCGTTTTTCCGGGCTTCGAAAGAAAAAAAGTCAGACTCCCCGTTTATTTCTATCTTTCCGTTTATGATTATCGGCAGATTTACCGCCTGAGGATTTTTAATAGTTGTACCGTTTTTTTCGATGCAGTCCGGCAATTCCTCTACAAGGTATGGTACTTTGTTTGAGAACAGGTTTTCATTGTTGATTTGAAGAAACTTTGTTTTGTTTCTTCCCGAACCCTTCATGTTTATAGTGGCTTTTTGACTTGGAAGATTCCATCCATCTATTTGGGCATCTATTGTCTTGTTTGTCATAGTTCCAAGCGGGAACATTGAAGTTATAAAAGGCTTCTCTGATACGCTTATTCGATAAACAAAATCTTCGCGGCCTCTGTAGATAGAGTCGTGTATTTGGACTTGATAGATGCCATCTTCCTGTGGTTCAAAAAATATGACGGGGTCAGGGTTGAATCTGTAATCATCGCAAAATTTAATCTCGTTCCCTTCTTTGTCCAGAATAGATATTACGGCCTGAAACCATCCGGGTACGGCATCGGCAAGATATGGTTTCAAACTTCTTGCATGTGCCTCTATAATAAGTTTTTCTCCTTTTTGGGCGATAAAACTGAGGCGGTCAATATCGCCGGGCATTATCTGACCATTAAAAACCACGGGTGTTTCTGCCGGTTCGAGATAGCTTTCTTTGTCATTTGGTTCACGTTCATTGCTTTCTGCAATCTTATCTATCTGGAAATTCAGAGGATTGCTTAATCCGTTGGCTGTCATGAGCCTTATCTGGTATATTCCGGGTTTGATATTGTCTCTTATGTTCAGCTTGACGCTTGTACTCTCGGCAAGCTGAGGGTCTGGCTTTTTACCGCCGAAAGCCTGTTTTGCTATTTCTCTCAATTCCGTTGAGTTGAGATTTTCAAGGTCTCTGAGCATTGGATGATTGAGTTTCGAATCTTTAGGGTAAGAGTCGAATTTTTCTTTAAGCTTTTCCGCCTCTTCAGGACTAAGCGGCTCATTGCCGTTTTGTCTCAATTCTTTTTGAATTGCCGCAAGTTTCTTTTTGAACATAGTGCGGTCTTCATCCTTTAATGGCCTTAAAGGCGGGATATACTCAATCACAAAAGGCTTTGCTGAGTTATCACTTATGTATACGGCTTGAGGTGAACGAAGATTCTGGCCGGCAATAAGAATATCTACTGCCTCGCCGCACTTGCCGCCTGCCGGATATACATAAGACAGGTGTGGTTCTGCGGCTGCCGCAAGCGTGATAATTAGTATAATACTCAGAATTAAAACTCTTATTTTCTTCATCTTTCTGACACCGAAAGTTACATTATTTCTGTTAATATTTTTCCTTTTGGAGGCATTACTTTTATATCTTCGCCAAGTGGATTGGGAAGGCTGCCCAACGGGTCTATTCCGCATAGAGTGTAAATGCTTGCGAGCAGGTCGGAAGGATGAGTAGGCCTGTCTAAAGGCTCCATGCCTTTGTCGTTTGAACTTCCTACAATAGACCCGCCTTTGAATCCTCCACCGGCTACCATTGAGCAGAAACAATTTCCAAAATGACTTCTGCCGCCATTCCAGGGCTGCTCCCATAATATTTTTGGTGTTCTTCCGAATTCGCCCGACCACCATACTATGGTTGAGTCTAAAAGACCTCTGTCAGAAAGGTCCTGAAGCAGTGCTGCCATTGCTGAATCCATCTCGGGCAGCTTACGGTTCATTATTCCGAAATGTTGTTTGTGTGTGTCCCATCCTTTATAATTTATGGTTATATATGGTACTCCGATTTCGACAAGCCTTCTCGCGGCAAGGCAGGACTGGCCAAATGTGTTTCTCCCGTAACGATCTCGAAGCTCATCAGACTCCTGCGAAAGGTCAAATACCTTGCCTTCCTCCCCAAGTATAAGCTCGTAGGCTTGTTCTTCACATTTGTTGTGCTGCTTGAAAAGCTTGTTGTCTTGTACGTTTTTCTCGAATGTATTCAATGAATGTAGAAGTTCTCTTCTGCTTTCCTGCTGTTTTTCTGTTATTCCTTCGGCTACGACCCCGGCGACAGTGAATATGTTTTTATTGGGGTCTCCACCTGTAGAGAACGGTTTGTATTTGGGCCCCAGAAATCCTGTTTCAGAGAATCTTCCTTGTGGTTCTGTTAATATTACATATGGCGGGATAAGGCTGTTGTAGCCGTTCTTGTAGCCTTTGAACATTGAGACAACAGCTCCAGTGGAAGGGTATACAAGCATTCCGGGCTGTCTGCCGGTTTGAGTTATGTATGAAGCAGTTTCGTGCCCGTTGCTGCCGTGTGTCATTGACCGGATTATGGAGTATTTGTCTGCCATTTTTGCCAATTGCGGCAATTGCTCACATATTCTGATGCCTTTGATATTTGTTTCTATTGGACTTTTGTATGGCCCGGTGTAGTCTTCTCCTGCGCCTGGTTTTGGATCAAATGTGTCGAGATGAGAAGGTCCGCCCCACATCCATATTTGAATGACCGATTTTGCTTTAGGGACTAATGTCGCTTCTTGTGCAGCATTAGTCAAACCGGATTTCCCGAAGCTGGGAATGAATGAACAGGCAATGCCTGCTTTAATCATGTCCCGTCTATTAAATTTTATAGAGTTATTCATGATATTAATGCCTATACAAGAATTCTTTCGTGTTTATCAAAGCCCACATGATATCTTCGGCGGCTTTTTTACGCCATAGCTTTTGCTGTTTTATGTAATTAGTTACAATCGTAAGCTCTTCGTCAGTGGGATAGCGAGCAAGAACAAGTACGTATACTCTTTCGATCATTTGCTTGTTGCTTTTTGTCATCTTGACGATGTTGGATAGTATTTCACTGTTTTTTACCTGACTATGTATTTCGGTTGAATTGAGAAGGTGAAGAAGCTGCGAATTTGTCGGTGTATCGTTTCTCTCTGACAGCTTGCCGGTGTCTCGTGATGGTCTGCCAAACATTTCTAAAAACTGACTTGTTATACTTCCATCGGCAAGTTGTGTTGTTTTATGATAGCCGGGGATGAAGGTATATGGTTCCGGTACCATGCTTGAATAATCATGTTCCGTCCCGCTTAAATAGCAAATCGCATCACTTAGAGTTTCAGCGTCAAGCCGCCTTATATTATATTGAGCGAAAAGTGTTTCTGCTTTCGGGTTGCTGCTCTTGGCTATGGATGATCTCTGCCAGCAATTGCTGTTCAATATCAGGCGGTATATTGCCTTGATGTTATAGTCATTTTTAACGAGTTCCTGTTCAAGATATGAAAGTAATTTCGGATTGGACGGTTTGTTTTTATCGCAGATATCGTCTGCCGGTTCGATTATCCCGAGACCATTGAGATTAGCCCATATTCTGTTTACGATGCATCGGTTGAACCATTTGTTGTCGGGTGATGTCAGCCAGTTGCAGAAAACAACTCTTGGATCTTGCCCTGTCTCGATTGTTATTTTTTTGCCATCGGGGAATATTGCTTCTATAGGATCTTTTATTGTCTGGTCGAAATAAACAATCTCTTCTTTCCATTCTCCTGTCGGTTTGTATGCTACACGTGAAAAAAACTTATCGATATTTTCCCTGAACTGCTGGGTTTGCTTATCATATCTTATCCCCATGAATGTAAGGCATACGGCAGATGCTATGTTCTCAGGCTCTTTCCCCTGAATAGCCCTGTAAAAATTCACTTGTGGAACCCTGAAATTGCTGCCGCTTGATGTCAGAAGCTCTCTTGCAAACTCATCATAAGGCATGTTGTTTTCTACTGCATTTGTGAGCCAGTGGTGGTAGGCTTGAACAGCGTTGGGCCATAAATTTATAGGAAACTCTGATTTAACCCTTAATATGTTGCACCAGTACATTGCTGTATAATCAACGAATTCCTGAGAATCGAGGAGTTTGTCTATTAATTTGCTGCGTTTATTTGCATCGGTGCTTTTCAGGAATTCAGTGCTTTGCTGCCATGTTGGTATCTGGCCTGTTATATCAACATATGCTCTCCTTAGAAAGACTTCATCAGAGCATATTTCGGCCGGTTCAATGCCTTCCTTTTCAAGTTCTGCAAGCATTAAACTGTCTATTTCTGATGAGATCAACGGTTTTGTGTTTTCAAGAGGAGCGGCATTTGCGAGGATGTTTATGCAAATGCTTGCAATGAGTAGAAAAAAATATATTAATTTCATCATAAAAAGCTCACACTAATTAATGTTTTGAGTTAAATCAACTCTTATTTGGTCAAATAAAGGGGTTAAAGACCAATATCTTGCTATTTTGCGCAATCGTTTTAGCTCTTAAGACGATTGCAAAATTATTTTATTGCTTATTGTACACATTAATCATGTTTTTTTATACATTTTTTTGTCCTAATTATGCTCTTACAGTTTGGGATATCGATATTAAATGTCAATAAGTGCTTTCTGGTATGAAATTTGCTTTTATCTAAGATGTTAGACGATAATGTTGATTACTGGCTATAAGCCTTCGAAATTGTGTTAAATTAAGTTTTTTATACAAAATTGTACTAAAATGCCAAATAAAAGCGATATATTTAAGACTATATTTGATGTTTCAGAGATCTTGCGAGATTCTTTTGGTCATCAGCAGATGATTCAGGATGTGCTTAATAAGCTAACAGAAGACTTTGGTTTGAGGCGTGCAACTATCATGCTTCTTGATGAGGATGCAGAGAAACTTCTTGTTGAGGCTAATACGGATGAACTCAATCAGGACACTTCATATAAGCGAGGTGAAGGTATCATCGGTACGGTTCTTCAAAGCGGAAGACCTGCGGTTATCCCTTGTATTGCTGATGAGCCTAAATTTTCCGGCAGGCTTTACGGCAAAAGGCCGGATGCCGAGCTTGATTTGAGCTTTATTTGTGTTCCTATACAGATCAGTCGTGAAACAATCGGTACTTTTTCTGCTGAGGTCAAGTGTGGCAGTCTTGCCGATTTAACTGACATTCAGAGACTTTTTGCCATAGTAGCAAGTATGATTGCCAATGATGTTAAGAATAGGCGAATGGCAAGAATCGAAAGACGCGCGCTGACAGAAGAGAATATAAGGCTTCGCTCTGAACTTGATAAGAATTTCAAACCCGGTAATATGCTTGGCAACTCAAATGCTATGCGTGATGTCTATCAGAAGATAACTCAGGCAGCTCCGAGCAATACCACTATATTGATAAGAGGAGAGTCGGGAACGGGTAAGGAATTAGTCGCCTCGGCTATTCATTATAACAGTACTCGTTCCGGTAAGCCTTTTGTGAAGATAAATTGTGCTGCTTTGAATGAAAATCTTCTCGAAAGTGAGTTGTTTGGACATGAGAAGGGTGCTTTCACTGGGGCTACCAATAAACGAATAGGTAAATTTGAAGAGGCCGACGGCGGAACGATTTTTCTTGATGAAATGGGAGAGTTTTCCCATAATGTTCAGGTTAAGCTTCTTCGCGTTCTTCAGGAACGGGAAATAGAGAGAGTTGGAAGTAATAAGACGCTGAAGGTTGATGTTAGAATTATTGCTGCTACAAACCGTGATCTTGAACAATCGGTTGAGCGCGGTGATTTCAGACAGGATCTGTATTATCGTATAAATGTATTCCCCGTTTATCTACCTCCTTTGAGAGAGAGACGCGATGATATATTGCTTCTTGCCGATCATTTTTCCGAAGCTTGCGCCGAGAAGATGGGTAAAAGTATCCGGCGTATTACTACAAATGCTATAAATATGCTTCTTGCTTATCATTGGCCTGGTAATATCCGTGAGCTTGAGAATGCTATAGAGCATGCCGTGATCTTGAGCGATGATGGAATTATTCACGGCTATCATCTTCCGCCTTCACTTCAGGTTCCTTTGACAGGAGTCCAGAAACCTATAGGTACATTAAAGATGAGAGTGAAGATGCTTGAAAAGGATGTTATAATTGACTCATTAAAAAGGAACAATGGGAAGGTTAATCAATCCTCCAAGGAGCTTGGCATCTCATCTCGAATGTTGAGATATAAGATAGATGATCTCGATATTGACTATAAGAAGTTTTTTCCGTAATACTTTCGAACCTGAGATTCAAGAGGTGTAGTGAAATTATTTTCATTACACCTCTTTTTTTGTGAAAATAATTTCACTAATGCCGTAAGTTTCGTTGAAAAACGTCTTTATGATATAAATTTTGCGGCATTGAAATCTGATGAGATTTATGGTTGAAATAAGTTAGGCTAAATAGTGAAATAAATTTCAATTTAGTGTTTTTGAAAAGAATAAAATTTCACGCTCCAAATCACTCTTTTAAGAATATTATTTTAAATATTCTTATTTCTTTAAGATCTTCATTTACAGCACTTTATGCTTTGGTTTTTTGCGGTCTATCTTTTTTTTAGACGACGAAAAATTGTTTTGGCACGTTCATTGCAAATATAAAAGTGTAAAGTTGAAACGCATATTAATAATTTGAGTAACAATTTAATCCAATAGGAGAACAACAAATGCGTAAAGTAGCCATTTATGGAAAAGGCGGAATCGGTAAGAGTACTACAACACAGAATACAGTTGCCGCACTGGTAGAGATGGGTAAGAAAGTTATGGTGGTCGGCTGCGATCCTAAAGCTGATTCTACGCGTCTTCTTCTTGGAGGTCTATCCCAGAATACAGTGCTTGATACTCTTAGAGAAGAAGGTGAAGATGTTGAGCTTTCAGATATCCGTAAAGAAGGTTTTGGCGGCACACTCTGTGTAGAGTCAGGTGGTCCAGAGCCAGGTGTAGGATGTGCTGGTCGCGGTATTATCACTTCTATTAATCTTCTCGAACAGCTTGGTGCTTACGAAGAGGAGCTTGACTATTCTTTCTATGACGTTCTTGGTGACGTTGTATGTGGTGGTTTTGCTATGCCGATTCGTGAAGGTAAGGCTCAGGAGATTTACATTGTATGTTCAGGTGAAATGATGGCGATGTATGCGGCTAACAATATCTGTAAAGGTATCCTTAAGTTTGCCGATGCTGGCGGTGTAAGGCTTGGCGGTCTTATCTGTAACAGTCGTAACGTTGACAATGAAAAAGAGATGATCCAAGAGTTTGCCAAAAGACTCGGCACGAAGATGGTTCACTTTGTTCCAAGAGATAATGACGTTCAGAGAGCAGAGATTAACAGAAAGACTGTTATCGACTGGAATCCTGATGTGCCACAGTCTAATGAGTATCGTACTCTCGCTAAGAACATTGATGATAATGATCTTTTCGTTGTACCAAAGCCTCTTGAAATTGAAGAACTTGAATCACTTCTACTCGAATACGGTCTTCTCGGTTGATTTAGGCGTTAAGAAATTCGAATTAAACAACAACTCACCTTATTGAAAGGATATTTAAGATGATGACAATGGTTAGAGCAATCATACGCCCTGAAAAAGTTGATGAAGTATTAGCAGCCCTTATGTATGCCGGCTTCCCGGCTGTAACGAAGATGGACGTTTACGGAAGAGGTAAACAGCGAGGTATGAAGGTCGGAGATATAACGTATGACGAACTTCCTAAGGAAATGATCCTCTTGGTTGTTAAAGAAAGCGATAAAGATTTTGTGCTCAAGACGATTCTCAAATCAGCTAAGACTGGTTCGAAAGGGGCATATGGTGACGGTAAGATATTTGTGAGCACTGTTGAAGAGGTGTACACCGTCAGTAGCGGACTAAAAGAAACTGAATAAAGTGGGGTGAAAAATGAAAGAAGTACTTGCTTTTATCAGAATGAATAAAATGAATGTTACCAAGAGAGCACTTGCCGATGCGGGAATTTACTCTCTGACCGCGAGAAAAGTAATGGGTCGCGGTAAAGGTATGATTGATTATAAACTTCTTCAGGGTGCTGAAGATGGTATTGAAGAAGCCATTAATCAATTAGGTCCTGGTCCTAAGATGATTCCTAAGCGAATGTTGACGATTGTATTGCCGGATGAAAAAGTTGAGCTTGCTGTCAAGACAATTATCTCTGTGAATAAAACAGGTTCGCCTGGTGATGGTAAAATATTCGTTACTCCCGTAACAGAGAGTATCAGGGTTCGAACAGGTCAGGAAGGCAATGAAGCATTGAGTGAAATGGATGATTAAACGGTAAGAGTTTATGCCGACTTTTGTTGTAGTCTGTTTGCGGTTTGTTTGAAACACAGAGCAGAGAGGTGTTGAACGTTGGCTGGATATCATGCTTAAACACTCGTTCTTAATGCAGAGCTTAAAGAAATAATAATGAAAGGTCTTAATATGGCTAAGATAACAGATCCAAATGTATTCAAGGAAAAGATCCTTGAAAAGTATCCCTCGAAGGTAGCCAAAAAAAGAGTTGACCAGATAGTCGTCAATAAAGTGGATGAGAGCGGAAACGTTCCTGAGGTGAAGGCTAACGTAAGAACAACACCGGGTATAATAACGCAGCGAGGTTGTACATATGCAGGCTGTAAAGGTGTGGTTCTTGGTCCTACAAGGGATATCATTAATATAACTCATGGTCCGATAGGTTGTGGTTTCTACTCCTGGCTTACAAGGCGTAATCAGACAAGGCCAACATCCGACAGTGATGATAATTTTATGACTTATTGTTTTTCCACTGATATGCAGGATGAGCAGATCATCTTCGGTGGAGAGAAAAAACTCAAAGCGGCGATTCAAGAAGCATATGATATGTTCAAGCCCAAAGCAATAGGTATATTCTCAACCTGTCCGGTAGGTCTGATTGGTGATGATGTTCACAGCGTATCAAAAGAGATGAAAGAAAAACTGGGTATCAATATATTCGGTTTCAGTTGTGAAGGTTACCGTGGTGTAAGCCAGTCGGCCGGTCACCATATCGCCAACAACCAGCTTTTCAAGCATGTAATTGGAAATGATGATACACCAGATGAAGGTAAATATCGTATCAATCTGCTTGGTGAATACAATATCGGTGGTGATGCGTTCGTACTTGAAAAAATGTTTGAAGACTGCGGCATAACGCTTACTTCAACATTCAGTGGTAACAGTACGATAGGTGGTTTTGAAAAGGCCCACACGGCTGATCTTAACTGCGTAATGTGTCACAGGTCAATCAACTATGTTGCGGATATGATCGAGAAGAAGTTTGGTGTGCCGTGGATAAAGGTTAACTTCATCGGTGCCGACAGTACAGCCAAGTCTCTTCGCAAGATCGCAGAATACTTCGAAGATCCAGAGCTTATGGAAAGAGTTGAAGCTGTGATTGCAAAAGAGCTTGAAACTGTTAGTGAAGTTCGAGAAGAAGTTAAGCAGCGAGTTTCTGGAAAGACAGCGATGCTCTTCGTAGGTGGTAGTCGTGCTCACCATTATCAGGATCTCTTTAATGAGATGGGTATGGAAGTAGTTGCTGCGGGTTATGAGTTTGCACACAGAGATGACTATGAAGGCCGTAAAGTACTGCCTAAGATCAAGATTGATGCTGACAGTCGTAATATTGAAGAGCTTACGGTCGAGGCCGATCCTGAAAGATATAAGCCGCGTAAGAAAACTGAAGAGATTGAAGAGCTTATATCAAAAGGTATGCCTGTCAAGGATTATGAAGGTATGATGATCCAAATGAAGGATGATACACTCATTATTGACGACATCACTCAGTATGAAACCGAAATGCTTATCGATATCTATAAGCCTGATATCCTTTGTGCAGGTATTAAAGAAAAGTACAGTATTCAGAAATCCGGTACTCCTTGTCTGCAGCTTCATAGTTATGACTATGGCGGACCTTTTGCCGGATTTCAGGGTGCTATCAATTTCTATAAGACAGTTGACAGGATGGTTGGTGCAGAGTTCTGGAAGCATATCCAGGCCCCATGGGCCAAGGTAGGCAAGCCGGTTCTGGAAGCATCATTCAACGCCGAATAATTGAGAAAAACGGAGACTAAATATGCTATTGAGACATACAACCGAAAAAGTTGCCGAGAGGTCATCTCTGACCGTAAACCCGGCTAAAACATGCCAGCCTGTAGGTGCTTTGTATGCGGCACTTGGTGTTCACAGCTGTATGCCGCACAGTCACGGCTCACAAGGTTGCTGTGCATACCATAGAAGTGCACTTACCCGTCACTATAAAGAACCGGTAGTTGGTACAACCAGTTCGTTTACTGAAGGTGCCAGTGTGTTTGGCGGTCAGGCCAACCTCATGCAGGCTATTAATAATATCTTCACTGTATATGATCCAGAAGTGATTGCGGTTCACACAACATGTCTTTCTGAGACAATTGGTGATGATGTTAACCAGATCCGGGAACGTGCAAGAGACAAGGGTCTGATTCCTGAAGGCAAGCATGTGATATATGCAAGTACGCCAAGTTACGTAGGTTCACATGTGACAGGTTATGCGAATATGGTTAAGTCGCTTGTAACCTCTTTTGCTGAGCCTGCTGAAGATAAACTTCGCACGGTCAATATTATACCGGGATGGATCGAGCCTTCAGATATGCGTGAAATCAAACGCATCTGCAGCGAACTTGGTACTGAGATTATAATGTATCCTGATACTTCAGGTGTGCTTGATACACCTCAGACAGGCCATTATGAGATGTTCCCCAAAGGCGGGGCCACTGTTGAGCAGATGGCAGCCTCAGGTGCCAGTCAGGCAACAATAGCTTTGGGTAAATATGCAGCCGCGCCTGCAGCTAAAGCTCTTGATACACAGTGTAAAGTTCCTTGTGATATATTGGATCTTCCTATAGGTCTTACTGCTACGGATAACTTTATAAATACATTGAGAAAGGTTGCCAAGGTTGAAGTACCGGAATCTATCAATGATGAACGAGGACGTTTGCTTGATTTCATGGGTGATACCCAGCAGTACTTCCAGGGCAAGAGAGTTGCTCTTTGGGGTGATCCTGATCAGCTTGTTTCTCTTACTGAGTTTCTTGTAGATTTGGGTATGCGTCCGGTCTATATCGTAACGGGTACTCCGGGCAAGAAGTTCCTTACTCGTATTGAGAAAGCACTTAGAGGCCAGGTTCCAGAGGCGAAAGTCAAGCAGGGTGCTTGTGCTGATATGCACTTAATGCACCAGTGGATCAAACAGGAATCTGTTGACCTGCTTATAGGTAATACTTATGGTAAGTACATTTCTCGTGATGAGGATATACCGCTGCTAAGACATGGCTTCCCTATCTATGATCGCGTTGGACACAGTTACTTCCCGACAGTCGGATATGCTGGAGCGATGCGTCTTGTCGAGAAGATGCTTGAATTATTCCTCGATCGTAAGGATCGTGATTGTCCTGAAGAGAGTTTCGAACTTGTATTATAATCGAAGGACATTTGTATGCGGCGTAGCCTTTTTTGATCGGGTATGATTTTAATACCGGCGGTGGATGGTTCCAGTCAGATCGGCCATCCACTGCTTTATAGAATGGAGAATTTTATGTGTGTTTCAAATAATTGCGCCTGTGGCGATGACTGTAGCCTATTATATTTGCCTATTTCGTCTGTATGTAATATACAATGTGTTTTTTGTGATAGAGAGGGCTATTGCAGATCTTTAAGTTCCAGTAAGACAGAAATTCCTGCCTTGTCAGCACAGCAGGCTTTGTACTATCTGGAGAAGAAACTTGAAGTCAAACCTGATCTCAAGGCTGTGAATTTATCCGGCCCAGGTGAGGTGCTTCTTGAGATTGATAAAATCCAGCAAATAGTCAGCACTATAAAGAGAAAGCATCCTGATATTTCAGTTTGTGTTCAGACCAACGGCATCCTGATGGAGGAATGTGCAGATGTACTCTCTGATCTTGGAGTCGATAAAATTATCATGAACATCAATGCACTGAACAAAGATATCGCGACAAAGATGTATTCATGGGTCAGGATTGGGAAGAATATATACAGGGGAAAAGATGCGGCAGAGCTTATCATAAAGTATCAGACAAAAGCGATGAGAGTATGTCGTGAGAAAGGTTTTGATACCAGAGTTCATTCCTTGTATATTCCATGTATTAATGATTTGAATATTGTAGAAATTGCGAGAAAAACAGCTGAAATGAATTTGCAGAGTTTCAGTTGCAGCGAAATTGACGGAAAGAAACAAGACAGCCAGCAGCTTCAGGTAATAAAGAAACAATGCTCGAAATTGATATCACTGAAATGCGTTGGCAATGGTGTTGATGTAGAATCTGAGATTGATGTTAATTTGCTTCTGTCGATTGCATCAGGACCTCTTGATCCTATTCAGAAACGACCTTATTATGCAGTCGGTACGCTTGATGGGTTGAATGTTAATCGCCATTTGGGGCAAGCTAAAGAATTTAATGTGTATAGATATAAATCGGATTGCTGCGAGCTTGTTGATGTAAGAAAGGCTCCACCTTCAGGGGGCGGTGAAAAACGTTGGGCAAAACTTGCTGATATACTTTCCGATTGCTCTGCTATTTTTGTTACAGATGCCGGAGCCAGTCCGACCAAAGAACTTACCCGGCACGGTATCAAAGTTATCAGGACTGAAGAGAATGTCTACAAGGCAATATCTACTTTATACAGTGATGTTAAAATCAAAAAGAAAACTTGTACTCCGTTAGATTGCAGTACATGCAGCGGATGCTAACGGCGTGAATTAATAAAATAATCAAAGTAGTTTAAAGGAGAACTAAAATGCCAAAACCAGAATGCCATATTCTTATCTGTAACAGTTACAGACTAAATGGCCAACCCCAAGGCGTATGTAATAAGAAAGATGCTATTGAACTCTTACAGATGACTGAAGAAGGAGTTCTTGAAAGAGATATCAGTGCTCTTGTTACGAGTACAGGTTGTCTTAAAGCATGCGAAGAAGGACCTGTTATGGTTATATATCCTCAGGGATGGTGGTATGCCAAAGTCGATGAGGACAGGCTCGAAGAAATTCTTGATGCCTTGGAAGAAGGCGAACCTGTTGAAGATTACCTGCTCTATAGTTAACGATAAACACATATACTCTCCAATTTTGAAGCCGCGGAATCTAATTCTGCGGCTTCAAATATTTTAAAGCACACCGTATTGTTGTTCACTCTCATCTCCGTTTCACTGTATTTATCTCTGGCTTAAACCGCATCTTACGTTTTTGTAGCACCTTGAAATTGGTGAAAAATTTTTCATTTTGCATAAGTGTTTATTTACTATGTTTTTATGTTTAATATTTTTTGTGATGTGTTTGTAGTCATAAAATATTGTGAAATTTATTTCTGTTTAAGTCGGATTCTCTCAGCTTACATGCCAATAATGTAGACTCTGAAAACAGTTTGGTCATCACTTATTTAAATCTTTTTTGTTCGTTTTCTTTCATATCGTTTAGAATAAGCTTTAAGAGCAAGCGGAAAAAACATTATAATTCTCAATCGTAAATTATTGAAGAGTTTATTTCTGTTTTGGCACGGCTGTTGCAGTAAGTATATCTGTATTAATAAAATTATGTTTGTTATTTGGTTTTGCAGAAATATGAAGAAACATTCTTACAATGGATATACTTTAATAGAACTATTAGTTGTGATATCTGTAATATCTATGCTCCTTGCTCTTGTTGTTCCGGCATTGAATAGAGTAAGGATTCAGGCTAAGTCAGTTGTTTGCAGGAGCAACCTCAGAAATGTTGGTGTGGCGATTCTTTCTTACAGCAGTTCTAACGATAACTTGCTTCCTGTTTCGTATAGATATTTCAATAGCTCTGAAGGAGTTGGAATAAGGCATTGGTCATCATTGATTATGCCGCATGAATTTGAGAGTTCAAAAGTTTTCAGTTGCCCGGCTGTCAAAAATGGCGGGCTGCCTCCGGCGAATACTTATGAAGACAACCTTGAGGCAGGTCAAACTGTCATGACTGAGGGAGTGATCGATATGCAGGCAAGGCGATGTGCGTATGTGCTTAATGAATCGCTTTGCCCTCGCAACAGATTTGAAGTAGGGTTTGAGGGAGCGGTCAGGCCAAGCAGGCAGGTCAAAGCTCAGGTGGTTTCTGATCCGGCAAACACTATACTTGCAACTGAATATAATAAAGACTGGAAGATGCTTGCTGATTATAATGGTGGGTATTGTAGATCATTTTTACCTGTGCATGGTTTTGTTTGTATAGGGTCTAAGAGTGATGACCAATATGACCTCAATATGGTGAGCGGCGGTTCAACACTTCCTTGTTTCAAGAGTGGCCCCTTCTCAAGAATTACAGATCGCGATCTTATGGACAATCCTAAATCTGGACGAAAAAATCCCGCACGCCTGAATTTTGTCGGCCGCAATCATGGTCCTTCGTACGATGGTAATGGTGTTAATGAATCAGCGAGCAGCTTTCTGTATCTTGATGGGCGTGTTGAGAGTACGAGCATTTATGATACGCTCGAAGATTTTCAGTGGGGCAAGAAGATTTACAGCCTTAAAGGTGATGCGAGAGTTAAGAAATAATATCTGTGTAATTTGTAATTTGGAGTAATAGAAATGAGAATTTTGAGTGTACTAATTGCGATATTGATAGTGATGACAACATTTGTTTCTGCGGAGGTATTGACATTGCGTCCGGTGGCAGATACTTTTGTGCTTGAGCCGGGAGTTGCTCTTGATGATACAATATTTGCTGATGCGAATGATATGAATTTTGGCGGGTCTGGTTCGCAGTCGGTTGCATCTGCAACAAGCAGGGCTTACAGTCCTGATGAGTCTATTGATGATGATCCTAAAGGTGAATTTGTTACACTTATACAATTTGATACCAAGCTGCTTGAAGATACTAAAGTATTAGGTATGACTTTGCAGCTCAATATTATAAACGGTAACGAAAAAGCATTCGGCATGTTTAACGTCAGAGGTTCGGCTGGCATGTTTGATGTTTATATTGTGAGTAACGACTGGAAGCAGGGCAACGGTGGGCCAGAAAGTGATGACACAACGGGAGTCGGTGTTACGTATAATTCTCTTGCGGAGTTGAATACTGAGACATCGCCGGTATTTCTTGAGAGCTTCTATTACGATGCCGCATATCACCATGATATTGGAGCTGTATGGTATGATTTTGATTTTACTGTTTCAGAAACTCTTTTCGAGCAGTTTGTTGATCTCTCAGAAGATGGTGATGTTGTGACATTAATGCTTATCGCATCAGAGGACAGTGATGTGTCTTTCAACTATATGGGATATATACAGAATGTTGACGGTTCCGATCCTGTTTACAGATATACCGGTCCAAAGCTTGTCGTTGATTATTGTTCACTTCCAATAGGTGATATCAATAAAGACTGTTCGGTTAATATAAGCGATTTGTCATTGCTCGCCGCCAACTGGCTTGCCGATACAACAGTCGTAGAATAATTCAAAAAACTGAAATATATGTTGAGTATAACTACAGATAAAAAGACGGTGCCATGGAGCTGGATATTCCTGCTCAGTATACCGGTAGCAGTTTTTGCCTATATTGAAAAATGCAGCGGTACGGCACTTACCTTTACTTTGCAGAAATATACATCGGATCCGGCACTGATAGCTTTTGTCGGAAGTATCAATAAAATATTTGGTGTTGTAATAGCTCCTTATGCGGCTTACAAAAGCGATTTTTTCAGCAGTCGTTTTGGTCGCCGCAAAGGTCTTATAATAATTGGTTTTGCGGCTGTGGCGGTTTCAATGGTTATGCTGCCCAACTGCAATTCTCTGCTGGCGACAGTAGTAATAGTTATTCTGCTTCAGGCTTCCGTTGACTTTGGTTATACCGGTCCATGGAAGCCTATGTTTTTTGACATTGTGCCGAAGAAGCAACGCGGTAAGTCGATGGTTGTCAATAGATATTCCTCGATAGCTCTGCGTTTTGTTTTCATGTTTTTCCTGCTTGGAAATTTTGACATGAAGATGGGCGGCGGTATGCCTAAAAAAGTGCTTGGCAAAAATATCGTATCTTCAATTACCGGTGAGCAGCTGATATATTATCTCGGCGCATTAGGTGTTGTAGTTTCGCTGTTTGTTGTGATGTTTTTCGTTAAAGATAAAAAGTCTCAGCCGCAGGATAAGGTACGTGTAAAGATATCTGAATATGTTAAGTATTTCTTCACTAATAAGCAGGCTGGAATGATTTGTCTGCTGATGATTTGCTACACTCTTATGAGCACAAGGCTCATGACTCTCAGGCCGCTGCTGATAACCGAACAGTTCGGCTACTCAAAACAGGTGCTTGGAAATATTCATGCTTTTACTATGCTTACAAATACTCTTGTTATCTTGCCGATAATCATGTGTGTCATCGATAAGATTGATAAGTTCAAGCTGTTTATGATTTGTCTGTGCCTCTCTACTCTGCATCCAATAGTTTATTGGTCATATGTAAAGTTTTTCGCGCCTATGCAGATACCGTCTCAGTCGGCGATAATATTTTTCAATATTGCTGATTCTGTTTTCGATAGAACTGCTTTTCTTGTGCTGTGGCCTATTGTCTTTGATTATACAGACCCGCTGAAAAAAGGGTTTGTCAATTCAGGTGTTCTTGTAGTTGCGGGATTGGTAAGTTTTATGAATATAAATTTGATGGGCGGCGTTGTGAAGCTGTACTCTCATTTTTTTGCAGCAGATGGGACGTATGACTATATGAGTACATATCTTTATATTTTTGCTGCGGGTATTATCGCTCTTGTAGGTACATTCTTTTTTGCAGCGAAGCGAAGAGGTGTCTATTCGGATGTTGAATTCTGATTAGATCATTTTTCTCAGAGCGATCAGTTTTGTAGATTGCCAGTTGTTCTTTGCGTAGAATTTCAGAGCAGGGTGATTGTCAACGTCTGCAAGGAGCTGGAGTCTTGTGAGCGAATTGTTTTTTGCCCAGTTCTCCATTTCGTTCAGAAGCTTTTCCCCTATTCCCATTTTCCTGTATCTACTGCTGATTACCATATCTTCTATCAAGCCGACTTTGGAACCTTGGGCGGTTGATATGAGGATCTGAAGTGAAACCATTCCTATAATATCATTGTCGTAAGTTGCGATAAGTATGACGCCTTGTTCGGGTGATTCTATAAGCATACTGAGTCCTGCTGTTTGTTTTGCATCATCAGGTTCAAAATCCTGTTCGATAGAAAAAAGTTCAGTCAGAAGTGATGACAGTTTTTCAACATCCGCAAGTTCAGCTTTTCTTATATGTAGTTTTTGCTCGTCCATAATCGTGTCCTGCTTTCAAAAGAATTTACGGATACTGATTATATTTCAAAACGGATTAAAGTCACAATCTTTTTATCTCTTTTTTCTTTAATAAAAATGACCAGAGAACAGATTGCTCCATTCCCTGGTCTGTGCCAAAACCATTTCCCGTTTTACTTAGAAACTGTATTGTACCCTCATTGCCAGAACTACCGCGTCTGGATTTGCTCCTCCAGGGTTTGTTATGTATTGCAGATCCGGACACAAACTTAAATCCGGTGTTATTTCTATATTATAGTATGCTTCGAATGCAGATTCATATCCATCGGGATAAGTTGTTTCTGCATAGTTGCTGAAGCTTCCGTTTGAATAGCCCATGCCGAAAACATCATTGTCGCGGCCGTCCAGAAGACCTTTGTACTGACAGCCGATACTGCAGAAGCTGCTCATGTCGTTACGTTTGAGATCGGCATATCCGTATCTGAAAAATACGCCAAGTCCCTGGTCATCTTGCGGGTTGTCGTTTTCCTTGGCAACCATTTGATCAAAGCTAGCATAGAAGCCGGTATCGTCTCTGCTTTCATCGCTAATATCAGAATTTGCTTTTGGTTGCGGGTCGTTCCATACGCCGATACGGTAATTGCCGCCAAGTTCGCCATTTTGTGAGTTGATTGCGGTTGATAAACCGGCTTCCGCAATATAGAAGAAATATTTATCGCCGTCAAATGCTGTATTGAATCCAGTTTCTCTTCCGTCAGCTTCGGCATCAGCAACACCAGCCATCAGGTAGCAGTTATTGAAATTAAATGTTGCGATAGCACCAAGGCTGTAGTCAGGGAAGGGGATTGCTGAGTTGTTGACAAGTGAGCCGTTGAGAAATTGCATTGTTTCATCGTTTGCGTATTCACTTGCATCAAAAAATCCTGTGAAATCTATCTTACCAACTGCGATGTCGAATTGGTCATTGATTCCGGTTTGGTAAAATGCCTCTACGATATCTAACGTTCTGTTTCCTCCGGCATCGGCATTTGTTCCAAAGAAGCTGCCTACAGATTCACCGTCTATTCCTTCGCTGTCTGTCCAGCCGCCTTCACCATGAATGAAGAATTGCCCATCAATTCCAAAAAGCTTACCTGTGTCTATCAGCATTTCAACGTCATAGCTGCCGGAAAATTCTCCTTTTCGTGAATCAGTGCTTAGTCCGCCTTTGACATTCCTTTGATAGACGCTTGTTACTCCGCCTCCTATTTCAATTGTCTGGCTTCCTTCAATGTCTTTGCTCAACTCCTTTATGACCTCTTCGTCCTGAGCCGCCAGAGCGGTTAGATTGCTAATTGCGATTAGTGTAGCTGCTATGAGAGTGTTAGTTATTGTGTTTTTCATTTTTTGGGGATTTCTAATTTCCTATATATTGATTGTTTTACATTTATTACCACTGTTTTGATTCTTGTGTTGCGAGACGCAGTTGCTGCAGTGGCCTCCGCACTTGAACTTTCCTTTTCCATTAGCTTTTTTTATGAATATGACGGCCAGGTAGCATGTCGCCGTTGCTACTATTGTGATCACAATTAATGTTTCCATTTCCTCACCTTTCTTTATAAGCCTAAAAAATAACTGTTTTACGTATTTGTTAGTCTTGCCTTATAGTATAAGCTATGGCTAATATGTCAACGGTTTTTTACTGTTTTTTATGTTTTTTTTGCTTTTGAAGTGTTTTTTGTTGATAAAACACTTCAAATTCTGGCTGAAATCAAAAACTCCTTGAACAAAGTACTCATTATTTGTTATAATATTGTGGTAAAGGTCTAAAGTTTAGACATAAATACACTGGCAGTCTTGCGGCTTTTGCCTTGAGACTGCCAGTTTTACTTATATGATTTAGCAGGATTTTGAAATAATGTATATAAAGGCATTGAAATCTAAAATACACAGAGCAACAGTAACCGGTTCAGAGCTTGAATATCCGGGAAGTATCGGCATTGATAAGGAACTTCTCGATGCTGCCGGAATGAAACATTACGAGACCGTTCTTGTTGCTAATGCTAATAATGGCGAACGAGTTGAAACATATGTCGTGCCGGCTGAGCCCGGTAGCGGAAAAGTCACTGTTTTAGGGGCTGCGGCAAGGAAATTCGAGCCGGGTGATGTAGTAATTATTCTTAATTTTGCTTACTACAAGCCCGAAGAGTTTGAGGGACACAAGCCTGTTGTAGTTATACCTGATTCTGATAACAAGATAAAAGAGGTCCAGTAAGAAGGTTTTTGAGATTAGATTTGCGAAAATAAGCGGAGGAACAGCCAAAGATGCATCCCGAACTGTTTAAGTTGCCATTTACGGATCTGACTGTAAAGAGTTATGGTGTAATGGTTGTACTCGGATTCTTTTTTGCCGTGATAATTATAAAAAAGTTATGCAAACGAGTCGGGCTTGACCACAATGAGCTTATCAACGGTGCTTTTTATTCTTTCATAGTGGGAATAATAGGCGCAAGAATTTTCCATGTAATACATTACTATGACAGTTTTCATAGTATCGGAGAGATGCTTGCAATATGGAGGGGCGGTCTTGAGCTGCTTGGCGGAGTTTTGCCGGCGATATTGTTCCTTATACTTTATCTGAAGTTTAAAAAGATCGACGTTCTTTTGTCTTTGGATATATTTTCTGCTGCTTTGATGATAGGTGTCGCTTTTGGAAGAATAGGTTGCTTATTGAACGGCTGCTGTTTTGGGCAGCCTACAGATTTGGCATTTGGTATATCTTTTCCTTACGATTCGATTCCCTATAAGGCTCAGGCGTATCCTGATTACGAACGAAACAGGGATGTCATAATAGAACTGCCGAATGATTATTATGGATATTTCAATTCCGATGATCAATGGGTTGCTGCTCCTGAATACGACAAATACAGATATATGCTTAAACCTCTAAGCTCTTTGAGCGAGACGCAGCGTGCAGATGTTTCCAAAGGCGGCAAATATAGCTGCCATGCGGTTCACCCTACCCAGCTATACTCAAGCTTGGCTGCTTTTTTGAATTGCGGTATTCTTGCCATGTTTTGGTGGAAGTTTGGGGCCGGACAGATAGAGATGCGTAAACGCAAGTTCAAGGCGGGCACTACTGCCGCACTTATGCTTGTTCTGTATTCTGTTTTCCGCTTTATGGTGGAGAATCTCCGCGGTGACAACCCTTATGAGGTAGGGACAATGACTGTTTCCCAGTTGATCAGTGCGGGAATGTTTATTTGCGGTATAATGCTTTTTGCCGGACTGAGCCAAAAAAAAGCTTCAAGATAAAATAAGACATAATTGTTACATGTCTTACTTTCAACTTAAAACTTAAAACTTAGAACTTAAAAATAATGGGTTTATACGACAGAGACTATACAAAATATAACTACAGACCATCTTATAATCAAAGAAGCAGTATGATGCCGGGGTTGACTCCTGCGGTAAAAATATTACTGATAATAAATGTTGCTTTCTTTATTTTCGATAATATTTCAGGTAATATGCTGACCCAACTATTTGCCCTTGCAAATGGTGGCGGATATGTCTGGCAGATATGGAGATTGGTTGGTTATCAGTTCCTTCATGCCAGTATTATGCATATATTACTGAATATGCTTGGACTTTATTTCCTCGGTAATACGCTGGAGAGACATTGGGGTACGAAGAAATTTACGATTTTTTATCTAAGCTGTGGAGTGGCCGGAGGATTGTTCTTCTTCCTGTTCACTGCATTGAAATTCATTGGCCCTGCGATTCTGGTAGGTGCTTCTGGTTCTGTATTGGGATTATTGGCGGCATGTGCAATACTTTTCCCGCATTTCGTTGTATTCCTATACTTCTTCCCAATTCCTATACGTACTGCCGCGATAATATTGCCGATAATATATCTAATGACAATCCTGACAGGCGGGCCGAATTCGGGCGGTGAAGCTGCGCACCTTGGCGGTATGGCTGCAGGGGCGATATACCTGCTATGGCCAAAGTACAAGAATCGTCTGGGTTTTAATGGTCGCGGACCGGTCGATTTTACTTCGCATTTTAAGCAGACGCATTCGGGGTCGCATAAAGTTGACACCATGGAAGTTGATAGAATACTGAAAAAAGTGCACGAACATGGCTTGCATAGTCTTACAGAAGCCGAGAAAAAGACGCTGAGGCGAGCCACCGAAGCTGAACAAAAGAGGGATGGTTATTAATTTTTTGTGTTGAATTAGCTTTTAAGATTTGAATTGTTTACAGGGGGTAAGATGTATCTTATTGGTTGTTTGGAAATACTTGACAGTGGGTCTGATGCTGTTGAGAAGTTTTATATTTCGCTTATGCCGAAGCTCAAGGCTGTTCTAAGTGATGACAGGAAAGATTCGCGACTTGTTGGGTATCGCTCTGAGATTGATGTCGTTGATGGCAAGATATCCCAGTTTTTTGGGATTGAGGCTGACAGGGCAGTTACCGTACCACAGGGTATGGTTGGCTGGGATTTAGAGCAAGACTCGCTTGATGTCATAACAACAAAGCTTCATAAGAAACTTCCTATAAAATGGTTGTGGGAAGATTTGTCCGCTGCGTTTGTCGGCGAATTTGAGTCTGCTTCAATGGTAGGAATGGATGTCCAGGAAAAAGAATTGAGCTGGCATCTTACTACAAATGCCCCTGTATCCCTAAATGGAGTATATGGCAATGATACTGTTGAACTTGTAGAATACAATCCTGATTGGAGCAGCGATTTTACCGTAATGCAGCAGAAGCTTGAAGAAGAGCTTGGCGATGTTGCTACATCAATAGTTCATTACGGCAGCACGGCAATACCTGGTATGGCTGCAAAGCCCATAATAGATATTCTGATAGAAGTACCTTCTTTTGAATTGGCTGCTGAGAGGCTGATAAAAACATTTAATCTGCCTGAATATGAATATTGGTGGTATGATGACCACATGATATTCATTAAAAGAGACAAACCCTTTGGCAAACGCACGCATCACATTCATATTGCGCCAACAGGCCACAGGCTCTGGGACGGGGTCGTGTTCCGTGACTATCTGATTGCCAATCCTGAATACGCCGCAAGATATCTTGAGCTTAAGCAAAGGCTTGCTCAGGAGTATAAGGATGACAGGGAGGCTTACACCAAAGCAAAGAATGATTTTATTAAAGAAGTGGTTCAGTTGGCCCATTGTAAAGCTGATGTTATAAATTAGCGTTAGAGTCAATCTGATTAAAATTCAATCGCTTTTATGGAAAGGAGACATATATGTGTCCAAATTACACTCCGGGTATTGAAGTATTAATAATTCCAATTGTGATATTCTTCTTTGCTGCAATTATGAATATACTGTTTGTAATCATACCGTTTTGGTTGATATTTAAGAAAGCGGGATTTGCAGGTCCTCTTGCTCTCTTAATGCTGCTTCCGGTAGCCAATATTGTTATGCTGTTTGTCTTGGCATTTTCAGATTGGCCGGCTCTTAGGGATAAGAGAAATGCTTCGCCAAAGCCAGATAAACAGCCCCCATTGGAAGGCGAAGGCTCAGTAATATAGCTGCATGTCCTTGATTCGATCCATTAACTTCTCGTAAAGCTCAGCAGTCAGCATACATGCCCATACTGTGATGATTATAACTATAATGGTTATGATTATCTTGGTTACGAGGTTGAATTTTGGATTGGTCAATACAAGCGGAAGTGCAAACGGACCGGCAATGAGTATTGCCAGTATAATCATTGAAGTAGAGTGATACCACTTTTTTTCTGATATACTTCTTTTTTTATTCAGGAATTCGCCGCAATGTTTGCATTTAATGGCTTCATCCTGTATCTCTTCTGCGCAAAATGGACATTTTTTCATAATGCGCCAATTTTAATTGATGTATAATAAATAGCAAGGGCTTAAATTTATAAAACCTTTACGGTGAAGCCTGATTTTGACGTTTTTTTTGATATACATGCAAGATTCTGTTATACTTAGGCAGGTTTTCTTGAAGATTGATTGTTTTGTGATTAGGTTGAGGATTACCTTATGTGTTATTATAAATTTTGTCTGAATAAAAAATCCGTATTCAGTATTTTGGCTTTTTCGATGGCTTTATGCAGCTATGTTTTTGCTGTAGATATTCCATGGAATGTTACCGAGCTTCAAAATGCTCCTGAGTATTACATTGCCCATGAATACAGCAAAGATGGAGTAGATGCACTCTTTTTCGATGGTCCGGATTACAAAGGCAGCAAGACTCAGATATTTGCTTATGTCGGCAAACCTTCAGATGTTACAATGCCTGCGCCGGGTGTGGTACTTGTTCATGGCGGCGGTGGTACCGCAAGTGTTGAATGGGTAAAACGCTGGACAGACAAAGGCTATGTTGCTATGTCTATTGATACTACCGGATCAATTCCAGACGGCAAGTTCCCCTCGCATAAAAAGCATCAAAACGGAGGTCCTGATGGCTGGGGGGGATTCGACCAGATAGATGAACCGATTACCGACCAGTGGACTTACCATGCAGTTGCTGCTATTATGCTTGCTAATTCGCTTCTTGCTGAGGAATTTGACGCAAATAATCATAACATTGGAGTGGTAGGCGTCTCATGGGGTGGGTATCTTACAAGTATTGCCGCTTCAATAGATAACCGCTTCAGTTTTGCGGTACCTATTTACGGATGTGGATTTTTGCATAGAAATTCTGCTTGGTCATCAACTGTATTCAAAAGCATGGGCAAGGAAAAGACCCAGAAGTGGGTTCGGCTCTGGGATCCCTCAGCGTATCTTAGAAGGTGTGAAATTCCAGTCCTTTGGGTTTCAGATGTTAATGATAAGTTTTTCCCAATGGATTCATTGAAGCGTTCTGCTTCCTTGGTTTATGAATCTCAGTTTTGCATTAAACCAGATTTGGGACATAGCCATGCAATAGCTTTTGATATTGAAGAGGCATATGAGTTTGCCGGCAGTGTCTGTGACGGTAAAAAAAGTTTTGTGACTTATTCTGATCAGAATATTAATGATGGAGTTGCCTTTGCCGGATACTGGACATTGGTTCATCCTGAAAAGGCAGTAATGCTCTATACTCTTGACAGTGGCCCCTGGAAAGACAGGAAGTGGAATAGCATTCCTGCTGAGATTGACAAGTTTGCTGAAAATGTCAGTGCAAAGTTGCCCGATGGTACAACAGCGTATTTCTTCAATGCTGAAAATGAAAGAGCGATGGTGTCAAGTTCTCCTTATATGATTGTACCAAAGCAGGAATTTTGATGTATTCTGTATTGGGTTACTGATTATTATTGTCGTAATCCTTAAGCTTGCGATAAAGAGTTCTTGAACCGATACCGAGTATCTTGGCGGCCTTTTCACGGTTGCCGTCAACCATCTCAAGCGTGCTCATTATGGCTTCTTTTTCTATCGCCCCAAGAGGCTTACCGGCAAGATTGGAATTCGAGTCAACAACCTCCGGGCCGGCTCCAAGCTGAGGCTGGCTGTAGATTTCGGGCGGGAGGTCATGTGTGTCTATCATCTCGCCGTCACTTATGACTACCATCATTCGTATAATGTTCTGCAGTTGCCTTATGTTGCCCGGCCAATGGTAATTGATCAAGGCTGCCATTGCTCTTTCAGATATGTTCTTGATTTCGATGCCAAGTTCAAGGCAGCTTTCCTCAAGAAAATGATATACAAGTTCCGGCATGTCTTCCCGTCTGCTGCGGAGAGGAGGCAGGGTGATACTGACACCTTTTATACGAAAATACAGGTCTTGCCTGAATTTTTTTTCTTCAACAAGTTTGGCAAGATCGCAGTTTGTTGCGCTTATTACTCGTACATCAACCTTAACCGGTTTATTGGAGCCAACAGGCAGCACTACCCCATCTTCAAGAACCCTAAGCAGTTTGGCCTGCATATGAAGCGGCATGTCGCCTATCTCATCAAGAAACAATGTACCGTGATCGGAGGTTTCGAAGAGGCCTTTGCGGTCTGTTGCCGCTCCGGTGAATGCACCCTTGGCGTGTCCGAAGAGTTCACTTTCAAGCAATGTTTCGCTAAGCCCGGCACAATTTACAGGCCGGAATATATTTGATTTGCGATTGGAATTCAGGTGTATCGCACGTGCAATGAGTTCCTTGCCGCTGCCCGATTCGCCTTGTATAAGTATACTTATGTCGGTTGGTGAAACCTTTCCGATAACTTTCAATATATGTTTGAATGCAGCAGAACGGCCCCTTACGCCCTCGTAGAACACCTCATGAGTCTGGTTTTGTCGAGCTTTGGGTTTGACTGATACACTTACTGCCGCAGAGTTTTCCACGAAAGAGAATTTGCGGCTTATCTGACCTATAAGATGTTCAAGCTGCTGTTTGTCTATAGGGCGGTTTAGAAAATCATATGCTCCGCCTCGCAGGGCCTGCTTGCACGCATCAATAGTCGGAGACGTAGCTACGATTACTACTTCAGCGTAGTTATGATTGATTTTTATCTGCTCAAGCAGTTCGAGTCCATTGAACTCGCCTCCAAGATTGAGTTCTGTAAGGACCAGATCGAAGCTTGTCTTGTCCATTTTACGAAGGGCTTCCCTGCCGCTTGAAGCATAAACAACTTTGCTGCAAAGCTTTTCTATGAGTTCGCCGGCCATTGCGTTGTGGCCGTCAATCTCTGAAACTATTAATACTGTTAATCCGTTCTTTTGCATCTGATCTATTTCTATCCTTAACGAGTTCAGCTCAACTTATGATGTCTTAATATTTCGTTAGGGCTTATTTCAATAATTGTAACCAAGTACACTTAATCATAAAAGTATACCAGAAAACCGTTTGTTTTCAATATATTAAGGTTAGAGGATGTTATAAATGCCCAGCTATATTGAAATTAATATCGGTTGTGGTTCTGGTAATTCTTATTTCCATACCCATTCAGGTGGGATTCTACGATTCAGCATTTCTTTTTGTTCGATTTCAATGCCTTGAACTCCGATTTTAAAGCTTGCGTTCATCCATCCAAAGCCTTCCTGTGTGATATAGCTGAAGTCAGTACCTACGTTGCCGTATTCAGCGAATACTTTGTGTGAACGCGTAACAACGTTGAATTTCTCCGGCACGGTACCATTGTATGCCGCGGCATTGGATACTATTGTGTAAAGCCAGCGATACATCAGCCTTTGGACATCGGTGTTGTAGCCGTAATTTTCCAGCCCCTTCCATGCTATGATTTGGTGCGGAGCCCATCCGAAAGGATAATCCCATTGCCGCTGCTGACGTATTTCTGATAACCTGCCGCGGTCTGCTAAGGTACTCGAAGCAAGTCCGCCGGCACATTCCAGCATAGGCAGAATGTTTTTGACGATCAGTTGTGCCTGATTCTCTGTTGCAACCTGCGACCATAGCGGATAAAAAGCTACAGGAGTTATGTAATATTTCTGCTTTTTATTTTTGATATCGTAGTCAAGGAAAGTGCCGTGAGATTCTGACCAGCAATATTCGTTCAGAAGTTTTTTTCGTTTTTCCGCAAGTGAAAGCCATGCTTGTTCTGTTTCGATTTTGCCGTCGATTTCCAACGATGATTCGAAATATTTGTTGAGTATAAAAGCGATGTCTTTTTCAGCTTTATATAGCAGGCAGTTTAGGTCAACTGTTACAAAATCACCGCAGCGGTCATCCCAACGGTATGTCTTGTCGTGTCCTGATTCCCGCATACTTCTGTCGTGGAAAAAGAAGTTGTCAAGCTCGCCATCTTCTATCTTACCGTTTTTATACCCTTGTTCAAAAACGCTCATTTCCATGTTGTATTTTTGAGCGTACTTTTCGAATATGTAATCAAAATGCCCCGGTTCTACTTCCGGCGGCGTTCCAATACCTTCTCCGTAGTAACGACTAAGGCCTGTTGCTGTCAGCCTTGGCGGAGATGTCCAGACTTCTCTGTATTCTTTTATGGCGGCTTTGAGTGATATTTTCAGCCATTGTTTCGTGTTTTCAGTTTCAGGCATTTGAGAGCACACGCTTCTTGTCATTGAGGTGAGAAACGGCGGCTGGGAACGTGTGAGGTAGTAGCTGCGGTTGGCGTTGAGTATTTTGCCGTAGTTGTTGATTTCATAAACGAAGTTGTCTACCATTGCTTTTGCGAGGTCTACTCTGCCGTCTATGAGGAGTCCGAGTGATTCGAAATAGCTGTCCCATCCATACATTTCGTTGAATCTTCCGCCTGGTACAACAAACGGGACTGCTTCGATTTTACCATCATTGTTTTGCTCGAGAGCAAGGCTCAGGATGCCATGTTTGCCTTCAAGTTTTTTTACCCATTCGGCTGTGATTTTTTCAGGCAGTTTCACTACCTGTATTTTTAGCTTTTGTCTACGCTTTGCTATCTCGCTGAAATAGCTGTAGGCATCGCTGTCTTGATGCGGAACGTATATATAATTGAATCCGTCAACAGTGTTTGTTTTGCTGTCGGTGAAAATTCTCGATAAGTTTGCTTCATCGATGCGGCGAGTCAGTCCGTCCCAGTATAGCTCTTTTATTTGTCTGTCTATGCGATTGAGGGGCGGCTCAAAAATGTGTGAGCTTTTGATTGAGGCTGTGAGTTTACCTTGATTGCCGGCAAGCGTTAATTCCTGAAGCAGGTTGGAGAGATAATATGTTCCATTTATCTCGTAGGTGAAGCTTTTTGTGTCGGTGAGTATGAATTTTTTATCGCCTCGCTTACCCTCGAGAAAGTAATCATCGACAGTTATTTTCTTGTCATTATCAGTATCTTCCTCATGCAGCAAGTTTTCTTTTGATTGCTCTATATTGACCTCAATAGTTTTCTCTGCGTCAAAATGTCTTTCTGTCGCAAGTGATGTCGACACAAACATAAATCCAATTATACTGCATACCACAACAAGTTTTATAGAATAAAACATCTCTTTCTCCCTTACATAATTCTCGCTATTTCTCCAGATTTTATTTGATGATAGAGTTGTTAGTTTAACTATAGACTAACAAAAAAAAGCTAATACTTCAAGTTTGCTTGTAAAAACATTCTCCAATTTGCTTGTTTTAGGGCAAATAGCAAGTTTTATATTGAATAGGCATGTTAAATGTTTATGATAAACTTGTTTTTGTTTAGTTTTGTCTGTAGCTAATTAAATTCTAATAATCGGGTTGTATTATTACCTTTTGTTATTTTGTGTTGTACATTATTTAGGAGATAATTATGAAATTGGTGTGTATTTTATTATTATTGGTTGCTTCTGTTACTTTTTCTGCGGTTTTTAGTGGTGGCAGTGGTGCAGAATCAGACCCTTACCAAATAAGCACTGCCGCTCAGCTTGATTATATTGGTACTTCAACCGCCAATTTTGACAAACATTATATCCTTATAAACGATATTGATCTGTCGGCTTATACAGGTACATCATTTCATGAAATCGGTTATTATAACTATCCCAATTCTTACGGTTTTACCGGTAGTTTTGACGGCAACGGTTTTACTATTGATAACTTTGAATATGATGGTGCAATCAAGTATTCCGGTTTTTTTAGTTATATTGATGGCGGAACTGTAAAGAACCTTAATTTTACTAATGCCTATGTCAGTACCGGTGGGCAGGATACTTGTGGTGTAATTTGCGGTTTTGCCAATAGTGGAAGTATCATTAATTGCAGCGTAAGCGGTAGTGTCAGCGGTGATGAATATATCGGAGGCATCATTGGCACCTCAAAGGCAGACTTGCAGTTTTGCAGTTTTAACGGCACGGTAACAGGCAGAAGATATGTTGGTGGTATTGCCGGCAATCAAAGCTCTTCAGGCGGTATAAGCGGTTGTTACGCTAATGTAAATCTTACGGTATCGTCTGAAGCAGGTGGCGGTATTGCGGGTAAATTAACAGGGCAGATTGAAAAATGCTTTACAGAGGGTACAATTCAGGGTGGTCAGGAAGTTGGCGGTATTGCCGGGTATGAGTATAATCAGTACGCGGTGATTACGAATTGTTATTCTGCGGCTTCTGTTACAGGCAGTTATGATGTTGGCGGTATTGTCGGGTTGTGCTCGGGCTATTATATTGGTTCTGGGCTATATGCAACGCTTACAAACTGCTATTTCCGCGGCACATGTAATGTCGGCCCTATATTTGGTCATTTCGAGGAAGCAAACGTGTCGGGATTGCTCTATGATTCTGATGTATTCGGAAGCACTTCGGCTTACTGGGAAGTGTGGTGTCCGGGTAAAACAACGCCGCAGATGCAGCAGTTGTCAACTTTTACTGACGCAGGTTGGGATTTCTCCCGCACAGGTGCGTGGAGAATAAGGGAAGGTGACTATCCAATACTTGATTGGCAGCCTATAAATACCACCGAAGAACTCCAGCGAATAGCCGATTTTGCCTCTCAATGGATGAGTGAAGGTGCGGCTCTTAGCTGTGATATGAACAACGACAGTATCGTAAACTATTTCGACTGGACATACATGAGCTCAATGTGGGGGCAATAGATTATTTTGACTTTTAGCTTTATCCTTCAGAATTACCCGCTCCTTTATAGTCGCGGTACTGCGAGGGTTGTTGTCCGTGTTGGTCTGTATTTGTCCGATTGTTTTAACGGAGAGTTTAGCCTTTTACGGTTTGCATTTTGAGCAGGGGCGTTTGCCTGCTTCTACTGCCTCTTCGCGGGTTTCGTAGGTTACTCTGTTCTCCGGTTTAATTCTATCTATCCATGTGCAGTCTTTTTTGTGGAATATTTTACTGTTCTTGGAGCAGATGAAATTTGTTTCTTCTGCGGTTTCTGTGGTTTGTTCTGCTTGTTCTTTTAACTGCTGTTTTGCCTGAGGTTTTTCTTCTGTTTTAGCAGGTGGTGAGGCTGTCAGAGGTTTAGGAGTTTTAAGCTCGGCGAGCTTATGTTTTATCAGCTCTGGTGCGATGTAGAGACCATCAACTTTAACATCTGCTATTATCGCAAAGCTTTCACTATCGCGACAGATATTGCAGAGCGTTATTTTTGAATCTTTGAGTTTTTTCTCAAGAAAGATGGCAAGCTGTTCGTGATAGAATTCTTTGTCGCCGGTTATGTTTTGCGGCTCAGTGATTCCTGCGATCTTAACAGTTATATCACGGCCTATGATCTCAGGCCAACTGTCAATACAGCAAACAAATTCAAGGCCGTTGCCGCAAGAAACAAATTTCGAAACTTTTGCATCGCCGTATTGCCGCGTGCAGCTTTCCTGTTTCTTCTCCTGCGCAATGATTGGGTTAAGCATTAATGTAATCGTTAGTAATGCTGCAAGTAATATTCTGGTTCCCTTCATTTTTTCTCCTCTCATAATTCAGGTTAAGAGCTATTAGCAATAAGCAATTAGCGGTTAGCTCAAATACGGCAATGCCACTAATCGCTTACTGCTGACAGCTAACTTTTCTTGCTTTCTTCATATACCTGCCATGCCGCTGGGAATGGACGCAGAGCCCTTTCAAAGATGCCGAGTGTGTATGCTATTGTAAGTCCGTAGTTAGTCATGGCAACGCCTGCGGCTTTTGCTTCCATCGTTCTTGAGAGCATTTGGCGTCTGTTCCACATGCAGCCGCCGCAATGGATGATCAGTTTGTAAGTTGCCAAGTCGTCCGGCCAGTCCGCGCCGCGGCGGTGTTCTATCTGGAGCTTGCCGCCCACGAACTGATTTAACCAGCGGGGGATTTTAACTGTTCCGATATCCTCTGTTATCGGGTGGTGCGTGCACGATTCACAGATCAAAACCTTGTCGCCCGGCATGAGGTCTTCGATTACCATTGCTCCGCGTACCATCTCAACAAGGTTAGCCTTGAGCCTTGCGAACAGGATACTGAAGCTTGTCATAGGGATATCGTTCGGGGTATCGGCGGCTACTTTCAAAAATGCCTGCGAGTCAGTCACGACAATGTCGGGTCTGAAGCCGAGTTTGTCGAGCATGCTGCGAAGCTCACGTTCCTTGCAGACGATCGCTGCCGCATCGCCGTCAAGCAAATCGCGGATGGTCTGTACCTGCGGCAGGATGAGTCTGCCTTTAGGTGCTTCTTTGTCGATAGGCACAACAAGCATTGCCGCGCCACCGGGTTTTACAAGGTCGCTTACGATTGCGGGCGATTTGAAAAATTCTTCCGGGGCGGTATCTATTATCGCTTTGCGGAGTTCGGTTATGCCTTTGTTTTCAGATGCACTTATGACACATATCTTTTCGCAATGAGACTTCAATTCCTCAAGCTCTGTGTTTTGCGGCTGCTTGATGTCGGATTTATTAACTGCGATTATTACAGGTATCTCAAGAGCCTTGAATTTCTCTGCAAGTTCGATTTCGAAGCTCCCCCAGCCGCCGGCTTCAGTTACTATGATTGCCACATCGGTTCGTTTGATTGCCTGTAAGCTCTTTTCGATTCGTTTTTCGCCGAGAGCTCCGGTGTCATCAATACCGGCAGTATCGATGAAGAGTACCGGACCGAGCGGCAGAAGCTCCATTGGCTTTTCTACCGGATCGGTGGTCGTGCCGGCAAAGTCGGAGACAATCGAAACCGATTGGCCGGTTAGGATGTTCAAAAGTGAACTTTTTCCCGCGTTTCTGCGGCCAAATATTCCTATATGAAGACGTAAACCTTTAGGTGTATTTTGCATCTTAAGTTGTTTCCTGTAGTTTAAGTTAATAGATCAGATTATAGCAGGGCGGGCGGGTTTTATCAAGCGTTAGGTGTATATATGGCCTGCCGCCTCGTTTTTATATGAGCTTGCGCGTTTGTGTTTTACTAATAGGCATTGGGCAGGAGGTGAAAGGCATTAGTTTAGTAATTAGCAATAAGTTGTCAGCGATAAGTGATTAGATTAAGTTGTTGGGAATAAGTTAGTTACGGGGTAATGTGCCCGCTTCCTTTCGGGCGCGGTACTGTTGGTAGTGGGGAGCGTGGGATTTTTTTTATTTTTTTGGTAATTACTGGAATATGGTTGCGGTTTTGTGCGAAAATGCAAGCAACTTGGACACTTGGTTTGTCTCTAATAGCAAGATAGTATAACTTTTTTGACCTGAATTTAACCAAAACTGGTCTCAAATGCGACCAAACGCGCGCTTTTTGCTCACTTTTCAACGGTTTTTGATCAATTTCAGGGTAAAAAAGGGAAAAGTCTCATCGGGCTCGGAAAAATCGAGGGTTTTAACACTATGTTGCTGGATTTAACGCAAAGACGCAATAGACGCAAAGTAAATTATTTTACCATGAAGCTATTTAAGGACATGAAGTTGATTTAAGCTGTTAGCGATTAGCAGTGGGGAATTCCTGTACAGTTGGTCGTTCAGAATGGAAAGAAATTTATTGTAAATTAAAGCAGAGGGTGTAAAATGACTTTCAAGATTTTGGGATGATTAATTGCTGATGTTTTTTTTATGAAAATAGGGGATTGTCTTCTATTTCCCGAAGCAACTTCCTTATGGGACTCTTCTGTCTTATAAACACCAGTGTACTGGAACAAATTCAAGTGCAATAGAGTTTCGTTTAACTGGTGATGCGGATAGTAGTTTTAATCAATTTAATAATAAATTAGGAGATATATTATGTCATGGTGTTGCGAAGGCTTTGGGTTTCTTATTGATAATGATATCGACAAAGGACTTTCAGTATTTGCAAGCAAGGAATATGGAGAGAGGCATTTCTATTTACAAGCTTGTCCTTTTGAAAAAAAAGTCGTTTCTGAATTAAGTAAAATTAATCCGCAAACTGGTTTAACAAGGTTTTCTGAAATCAAAACACCAAATGAAATAGTTCAATTTTGGAATATGAGTATGGAAGTAGGAATTAATTATTGTATATTTTGTGGGAAAAAATTAAGTAAAGTCATTAAGAAGAATCAGAAAGAGTTTGATATGTTAGCAGAAAAGCACTTGGAATTATTAGAAAAATATTTCAATGAACATAGGGATAGGCAATCAGATATTTCAAATAATTGAATCCAAGCTTAAAAGAGTTAGAGAATTAATAAACTATGAAAGTCAGATTCTTGGGAGGGATTTTGTGATACAAGATTTGCGTATGATTTCAAAACTGTATGTTATAATATGTTGTTTATTTATGTTATCTCTGAGCGGTTGTTATCGCGGTATTGCTGAGAAGATGATTAAAGCTCCTAATTACGGCAAGACACTTGAAGAAGTTGAAACTTATGATTCATGGCAGTTTGAGAAATTGCAGATTGATGACCATTTTAAGGTGGCGGCAAGCGAGGAGGGAATTTTTCTTGATGTTGGTGTGATAGAGCCTAAAAGTAAATGGGAGGTTACTGCTGAATGCGAATGGTTTGAATATTTTTCATTCCCCAGTAATCAAAAAATACCGGATAAGATGTATTGGGAAAGATGCCCTGATGTAGGTGCCTATACTGAGGGGCTTTCGTTTACCAGTGTTCCTGAAGAAGAGGTGTTGTGGCAGCAGATAAGGGGTACAGTAATTCTTGTCCATGGTTTGTGGATGGATAAGACTCTTTATGCCTTCAGTTGGGGGCAGATTTTATCCGTTTATGGATACCGTGTTATCTTGGTTGACTTACGTGGACATGGCCGTTCCACCGGGGACTATATTACTTTTGGCAGTAAGGAATCTGATGATATTGTCAGCCTTATAGATTCTCTTGAAAAGTCGTGTCTGCTTGAGGGGCAGTTGATCTTGTTTGGTGAATCTTTGGGGGCAGCCGTTGCGATTGAGACTGCCGCGATAGATGATAGGGTTACTGGTGTGATTGCTATATCACCTTTTGTGACTATAAGGGATGCTGCACCTCACTTTTCAAAACAACGTTTCAGCTTTTTAAACATGATGCTTGGTCAAGATGGAATTGACAGGGTAATTGATGAAGCCGGTGATATTGGTGGTTTTTCCCCAGATGCTAACACGCCGTTGGATGCAGTTGAGGAGCTCGAGATTCCTGTTTTATTCATACATGGCAGTGAAGATAAACACGTGCCATGCATGCATAGCATAGCGATGTCGCAGGCGTGTCACTTGGGTACTCTTGAAATAATTGAGGGTAAGGGTCATATGAATATAACATTCGCGAATATGTATTCATTGCGGGACAAGATCATAAACTGGCTTGAAACTATTGACAATGGAAAGTTTTGATTTTTTTGGAGTAGCGGGGGTAATTGTCTGTTGCCGGTTGTTGATTGTAGGTTTTATATATCAGCAACTATGAATTAAGAAAGCCTTCAGGGATTTAACTTTATCTTACTTTATTCCCTGAAGGCTTTTTTGTTTTGCGTTTAGAATTGCCCGCTTACTTACGTTTGCGGCAGTGTTGTCAGTCTACTATTTTTTCGTTTGACGGTTTTGTAAGGAAAGTGACTATTATCGCAACCAGTGCCGAGAGCGGCAGGGCGATTATCACCGGGTCGACTACCGACCAGTTTGGTTTGTCGAGAAGCAGTGAGTGTTTCTCGAAGAGTGCGTAGCAGAGGCCGATTGCTCTTGCTTCCTTATCCTTTATGAACAGCAGCCAGAAAGCTACTACGATCAGTCCGGTAAACATAGATGCTTTTGACGCCGCTCTTGTCATTCTCTTGCAGAATAGTGCACCGACGTATGAAGGCAGGAATACTGCGGCACACAGGCCGAAGAATATCGCTGTGATACGTGCGATGATGTAGCCGCCTCTTGCGTAGTGGCTGAATATAACCGCGATGGTTATTCCGATTATGATGCCGATACGTGTGATTGTGACGGTGTTCTGATTTTTCTTGTGTACAAACTGCTCGTATACATCACGTCCGATGCTTGTTCCTACCGCGTGGAACTGGCTTGAGAGCGTACTCATTGCGGCCGAAAGCAGTGTCAGCAGGTATATGAGGCCAAACCAACGCGGCATAGCACTGATGACGTAAGTAGGTATGATACTGCCTGAGTTCATCATCCATTCGCCGGTTTTTGTCTTTACGATTGCTCTTGTGTACGATGTGGCTCTTGGCGATACCTCAACCATGCCGTCGCCGAGGTCCTTGATGTCGGCTTGGGGCATTAGTTTTGAGAATGGTATTACTTTTCCGCCTGCCTCAACATCATAGCCGTTGGCGATAATATTGACATCAGCTTCGCCGTCTCCGACCGTGTCGATGTGGAGAAGTCGGCAAGGTATGCTTTTTACAAGGTCTTTCTCTTTCTTGGCGATTACGTTTGTGCGTTCGGTAGTTGCGACGACCTTGCCTGTTATGGTCTCATATTTATAGAAGTAGAGGTTGCTGAGTGAGCCTACTACGAATGCTACGCCTGTCATAACGAGTATGAAGCAGCCGCCGATAAGTACCGCGCGGTTGAGCTCGCGTTTGCTTTTAACTGTCATGAATCTTACCGCAAGCTGAGGCTGAGCCAGTACGCCGATACCGACACCCATGGTTATCGTTGAGATTATGATCCACCATAGATTGTGCTTTTGTTCTCCCCAGCCGAATTCGGGCATTTGCGTCCAGCCCTTGAAGCCGATGCCGCCAAAGAGTGAGGGCAGGGCACTCATTTCGGTAAGGTCTGTGTGTGCCTTGGTTACTCCGCCAAGTTTCATGTATGTGCATACGAATAGTATTATCATGCCTGCGAACATTACCGTACCCTGCAGAGCATCGCTGTATATAACGCCCTTGAGCCCGCCCATTACTACGTAAGCAGCGATTATGACGCTGAATACCAATAGTGCGGCATGATAGTTGACGGCAAATTTTGCCGCGATGAATTCACATCCGCCGATAAGAACGGCTGCCGCGTAAAGCGGGATGAATATGAAGATTATAAGCCCGCAGAAAACCTGAATGAACTTGCTTGAGAATCTTCTGCCTAAAAGTTCGGGGAATGTGTGAGCACCGAGATGGTGGCCGAGTCTTCTTGTGGGGCCGCCTAAGAATACGAAGGCTATAAAGATTCCGACAAAGACCGTCAGGAATGTCAGCCACAGAAGGCTCATTCCGAACATGCCTGCTACGCCGCCAAAGCCTACGATCGCACTTGTCGATATAAATGTGGCTCCGTAGCTCATTGCCATTAGAAAGGGGTGTACTTCACGGCCTGCGATGAGGTAATCGACGCTGTTTCGAGTTTTTCTGAATCCCAGCCAGCCGAGGTAAAATGTTATCAATAAATACATCAAGACGAATATTGTGTCGCTTAGACTTACTTGTGCCAATGTCATAAATTAATCTCCGTTAAGATTTTGGATTAGATGAATTTGAGGATTTGCAGTTTTATCAAATGCCGAGAGTTAGAGAACCTCTTCGATTTCCTTCTCTTCATTTGCCCATTTGATATCACCCGGCTCTACTTCGTCAGAACCTTTGTTCCAGTTTATTATGCCGTAAATAACGCATAATAGAGTGCTTATGACAGCAAGCCCGTATGCTAATACAACGCCAACACTGTTAATTCCAAACATTAACCTACCCTTTCAATACCACTTTATCAGTTAATAATACCTATACAACACTTAGGTGTTACTATGAATAGAAACGTATAGTAGCAAATAAGCTGTAAATTGCAAGAATATGTTTCTATTGATCATATAAAAGGGCGGTCTGGATTAAACTGAGTCATTGTAATACTTAAATTGTTTTGTTCTTGACTTTTAAGTGTTTCTAATCGTATAATTAATTTTCCTATGAGGGTTGTATTGCTGGAAAGTCAGTATTGGATTGGATTTAGCTTTTCAAGGTTTTTGGAAATTATTTTGTGAGTTAGATATGAAAAATATATTTGTGTTGTTGTTGTGTTTGTTTTCTTCATTTTGTTTTGCTGCTTCTGATACACCCGTTGCTCAATTATCAAGTTGGGTCAGCGCATCATCCTATAATGGCGTTTGTACGGTGTCATACAGTTTACAGGGCTCCGATAGTGACAGGTTCACTGTCAGTTTGGAAGTAAGCGATGACGGCGGTCAGAGCTATGGCATAATCCCTGCGGCATTGGCGGGTGATTTCGGTTCCGGTATTACGCCCGGTTTTCACAAAATTTCATGGGATCACAGCGCCGATCTTCCCGGTGCATATGGCGATGATTACAGGGCAAAGGTCATTGTGCAGAAAGACAGTTATCATGGTAGTGAGGATAGTCTTGAGTGGGTTGATATTTATGACAGCGGGAGAATGCACATAACTCCAACTGACTCCCAGTATTATGATATTTACTGGTATCTTGGCGGTTTTGACGGCTGGATGAGCAAATATGAGGTAACTAATCAGCAGTATTGCGATTATCTTAATTCTGCTTTATCAAGCGGTGATATTTTTGTTGAAGGGGGATTTGTTTTTTCGACAGGGCAGACGGACAGCGAAAAATATCTTTTTGTAACGAGAAATGTCAAAACAACGAGCCAGATTACTTACTCTGATGGTGTTTTCAGTGTTTGCCAGCGGGAAGGAATGCTGAAATTTGATTATGATAATGGGCTTCATTATGAATCTGTGGATATGAGTTTGTATCCGGTTGTTGAGGTTTCATTTCTTGGTGCTGAGGCTTTTTGCGATTATTACGGTTATTATCTGCCAACCTCAGATCAATGGAGCAGTGTTGCCGACTATGACGGCGAGTCTTACGGCGGCGTATATCAGTATGCTTTTGGTAACAGGTTTACTTATAGCGGGATGCCGATGAACTATGGCAGTGTCAGTTCCTGGCATCCCTTAAAAGACCCGCCGTATATTGAACCGGTTACATTATTCGAGCCGTTTGGTTATGGTCTTTACAATATGTCGGGTAATGTTGCCGAATGGGTGGAGACGTTTTATACTTCAGGCACAATAGCGGCTGGTGGAAGTTGGGACAGTGAACATTTCAACTGTACGGTGATGGCTATATCGTCTCCTCCATATCTTGGGAGTGATTCAAAGACAGGATTCAGACCGTGCAGTGCAAGGCGTTCAGTGGAGAGTGATGTATTCTCTATAGATGGAAGAGAGGTTACTATTACTTTTGATGCAGGCAATCACGGCACAATTGCAGAGGGTGAATGTTCACAGACTGTCTTTAGCGGGCAGTTCGTAACAGCACCGGTTGTAACACCGGATACAGGATGGTTGTTTGCCGGTTGGGATGTCGAGCCGCCTTATAATTGGGGAGGCTTGTTGCATTATCAGGTAACTGAAGATATGACTGTAACCGCTCAATATGAGCTTGAGGCTTATACTGTTACCTTTGACTCCGGCGAACATGGCAATATTGCGACTGAGAATTTATCTCAGAATGTTCAGTATGGCAGCACGCCTGATTATCCTGAAGTAACACCAGATTATGGTTGGTTATTTACCGGTTGGGATAATGAGCCTTCTGCAGTTACCGGCGATATGACGATAACGGCTCAATTTGAGGTTAGAACTTATACCGTTACATTTTTGCCTTATGAATGTGTTGAGGTTATATCAGGTGATCTTGTTCAGCAGGTTCCCCATGGCAGTGATGCCGTCCCGCCGGTAATTGAGGCTAATGATGGCTGGATTGTTGAAGGATGGGAGGATGGCTATACGAATATAGATTATAGCAGGGCCATAGGTATGGATGCTATAGAGATACCTGCCGGCACCGGCACTTTGAACGACCCTTACCAAATAATAGATTTGAGGCATTTTTCTTTCATTAATGACAATCTTTCCTCGAATTATATCCTTATGGAAGATATATACATGCAGTCTGAGAGTTATTCGCAGGCGATTATTGCCCCCGGCTCCTCAAAATTTACCGGAACATTCAATGGTAATGGTAAATTTATCTCAAGGATAAATATTGATGGCGGCGATTCGGGGACAAACCTTGGCTTCTTCGGTACAATATCAGGTTTTGGGGCAAAGGTTTACGATCTTGGCATAATCCACAGTAATCAAGTCTGCGGCTACGACAGTATTGGAGTGCTTTGCGGACGAGTAGAGTATGGTGCAACTATGTCAAATTGTTATACAGATGGTAATGTGAGGGGTAAAGTTAATCTGGGCGGTCTTTGCGGATTGAATAGCGGAACAATTGAGAAATGTTATACCACAACATCGGTACTTGGTTTGTTTGAGTATTCCTATGATGAAACCTCTTTTGTAGGCGGTTTTTGCGGTCAGAATATGGGAACAATAGCGAATTGTTACTCATGGGGTGATGTAGAGGCGGAAAGCTATCTTGGTGGTTTTTGCGGTCTTAATGCGATGGGGTCTATAAATAATTGTTACTCAACCGGAGCCGTAATCTTGACAAAACCATGGAACAGCGATTATGCCGGCGGCTTCTATGGCGACAATATGGATGGTTTTATTGAAAACTGTTTCTGGGATTATCAGTCTTCGGGTATCAGTACCAATCCTGCCGTGATAGACCCTGCTACCGGTGAGGTTAATACTTCATGTCCTATGCCCGAAAAGCTTACGACCGTCCAGCTCAAGGATGCGCAGGCATTGATTGATGCCGGATGGGATTTTGTTAGCGAAACAGCCAATGGCACGGACGATATATGGTATCGGCAAACTTACGAATATCCGATATTCAATTGGGACGCGAGTTATGCCGTGGGTGATGTAAATCGCGATAAGTTTGTCAATGAGGTTGATATTTTCATCTTTGCCGAAGCATGGCTTTCCCAGAGCTATGACTATATGTGCGATATTTATCCTCTCGGCGGCGATGGATATGTAACATATATAGATTTTGCCGTCATGGCGAGCAACTGGAAGGGCGGGCAAAGATAAGTTCTGATTTTTGATGTTCGTAAAGGCTTTCCGAGAAAAGTGCTTGAGTTTCAACAAAAGTCCTAATATTGCTATTTAAATATCTTGTTTTTTTTATTAAAGCATGTTTTTGTGTTTTAATTCTTTATTGATTATGTTAAGCTGAACAAAGGTATTAGTGGTTTACGTTATCTTTTAAAATATCGTACAGGTACCGGTGGAGTAATATGCAGGGGAATTCAGCTTGTTGATTTAGCATCTATATTAAGCCAAACGAATAAAAATTTTCAGGAGGATCAATATGTTTTCTGCTTGGTCTTGGCGGGATTGCGGTTGTCCGCAGGTGGGAGCTGTCCTACTATGACTAACTGTACTATCGCAGGTAATTCGGCGACTGGTAATGGTGGGGGTGTTTATGTTGATACTCAATTGCAAAACCAGAGCCTTGATATAGCTAATAGTATTTTGTGGGCAAACTCTGATGTCAGCGGCACGCTGGAAACATCGCAGGTTTATCTTAATAACGCGAATATTGACATCAATTATAGTTGCGTTCAAAACCTGACAGGCACTCTCGGCGGTGTTGATAATATTGCCGTAAATCCGCAATTCGTTGCGGCTAACGATGGTGCGGGAGTTGATAATCAATACGGCACCGCTGATGATAATTTCCGTATGTTCTGGACTTCACCATGCATTGATTCCGGCAGTCCTGCATATCTACCTAAAGATATAACAGATATTGATCAAGACGGCGATTCTCTGGAGAAGATATTATATGATATTGATATGAATAAGAGGTCATATCAAGTTGATAGGAGAGCTTATGAGATTTATGATTATATACGCGTAGGTGTTATCTGCTGGATAAATGAGTCTGATAAATATCAAGCGAATATTAACGGGATTTATGATACGCATTTGGAATATTTCAATGATGAAATTTTGCCTCTTTACCCTGTAACAGCCGGGTGTCTGGTACCTCCTTATGGTAGCCCTCATACTATAAATCAAGTGTTACCGACTGGTTACTCTGCGCCCGATGAAATCTATATGGATATTTTCCCTAATGTCGATTTTAACGATATGAAGACCGATTTTTACAATATATTTGGCTATAATCATAATCTTGAAAAGATTATTTTAATAGTTGATGCTACCGGTTCAATGAGTGTTAACCTTACCGGATCATCTGCTTATAGTGATTTTATTGCTTGGCTTGAAGGTACAGGAAGCGGTCAGCAAGGGCTTACTGTCATAGAGGATAAGAATGATATAACAGATGCCTATGAGTGGAAAGATGAATTATGGATTAATCGTATAAGTTCTCAAATTGAAGCTAATTTTTAACTTTAATATTGTATATAGAAGGGACAGTAAAATGAAGAATAAAGTACTCTTTATAATTGGACTGATTTTTGTATGTAACTATTGTTTTGCATCTGTTGCATTCGACCCTGATGCGCCGCTAGTTTATTACTATCAGGATACGGGGCTGTTATTACTGGATACAAATGGCTGGGAAATTAGTACTGTTTCAGTGAGTTTCAATTACAGGGTAGAGTTGGGTGGTTATGCAAATAATGGTTTCTTTGATAATTCCGAGAGCAATCCTCTGTTTGAGCCGTGGGGAGGTCCTATATCTGTAGCTGGATGGAAAGCGGATGATGTTGGAGAGGAGGTATATGGGCAAGTAGAAAATTTAGGAGGGCAAAGTGCACTCAATCCTCTTTACCAAGGAATTGGTGCATGGGGGCAAATATCAGCTGGTTTAGTACAAGAAGATTTTCAGCAAGTTTGGTTTTCTGCAATAAAAGAAGGAGGCGATGATTCTGAATATACCAACGTTATCATCGTTCCCGAACCGGCTACGATGCTTTTGCTTGGTCTTGGCGGGATTGCGGTTGCCCGCAGGCGAAAAGGCTGATATTTTAGTAAAGGAATAGAAAGATGAAAAAACAAATTTTTATTATAACCGGTCTAATATCTGTGTTTAATGTCTGCTTGGGAGCAATTGCAGTCGATACTGATGCTCCATTAGTCTATTACTATAAGGACACAGGATTGTTACTGTATGATACTAACGGATGGGAAATGGGTACAGTTTCAATAGCCTTCAAATATCGAGAAGACTTGGGTGGTTACGCGAATAATGGCTTTTTCGATAATTCTGAAGACAATCCACTATTTGAGCCCTGGGGAGGTCCCATAGATGTTGTTGGATGGAAAGCAGGTGATGTTGGAGAAAACGTATACGGGCAAGTTGAAGATATGTTTGGTAATCCCAGTTATACAGGTGGACTGGCTGCTTGGGGGCAGATATCAAGCGGATTAACGGAAGTAGATTTTGACTATGTTCGCTATGTAGAGTTTGGAGTTTCTGGGTCGTATTATACCAACGTTATCATCGTCCCCGAACCGGCGAGTATGCTTCTGCTTGGGCTTGGCGGGATTGCGGTTGCCCGCAGGAGAAAGTGTTGCTGAGGTTATAATAGGGATAGAGAGAGTAATAATGTGAAATTTATTATAATCGGTTTAATATTTGCTTAAGCAATGAAGTATTCGAACTTTATAACCTTAACTTGTTTCTTATAAGTTGATTTTTGATAGTTATTTACCGCCTTCTGTTGTTGATGGGAGGCGGTTTTGTTTTGGCTGGGTTTTTGTTGTGTATAATATCTTCTATTTCGCCTAATGAGAGGCTTGTTATCACTTTAGCTGTAATACCGCCTTTCTTGCTGATTACAAAACGGCTCAAAAAGGGTCTCTTTTTTGTAAAACATTTCACAAAAAACATTGATACATAGAACAAAAACCATATAATTAGGCGCGTTTGTACTTTAATAGTTAAAAAGTATCCTTCGATTAAAGTCCAATCTGAAAATTGCAGTTTTATGAAACTTCAATGATTTCATAAGTGATTTTTGCGGTTTGTTATGATCTATTCATCAGCTTCTGATTATTTTCAGGCTTGATGTTCAAAGATAATACGTAAATAATCAGTGTCTTAGAGCCGACCTGTAGCTTTAGGATGCGTTCCGTTTTACAATAAATAGGAGTAAATATGTCAAGAAAAATGGTGACAATTGACGGTAACATGGCCGCTGCACATTCAGCACATGCTACCAACGAAGTGATCGCGATCTATCCGATCACCCCATCAAGTCCGATGGGTGAGATCTCGGATGCGAAAACCGCGGTCCATGAAAAGAATATCTGGGGTACAATACCATCAGTAACAGAAATGCAGTCTGAGGGCGGTGCTTCAGGTGCGGTTCACGGTGCGTTGGCTGCCGGTGCTCTTACCACAACTTTTACAGCTTCTCAGGGTCTGCTTCTCATGATCCCGAATATGTACAAGATTGCCGGTGAGCTTACACCTACAGTTTTCCACGTTACAGCAAGGTCTCTTGCATGCCAGGCACTTTCAATTTTTGGTGACCACTCAGACGTAATGGCTTGTCGTCAGACAGGTTTTGCGATGTTGTGTTCAAACTCAGTTCAGGAAGTAATGGACTTTGCACTTATCGCTCAGGCCGCTACTCTTGAATCAAGAGTTCCTTTCCTTCACTTCTTCGATGGTTTCCGTACAAGTCACGAAATCAAGAAGGTTGAAGAACTTACATTCGATGACATGAAAGCTATGATCAATAATGATCTGGTTCGTGCCCACAAGGCAAGAGCTCTTTCTCCTGATCATCCAATGATAAGCGGTACTGCTCAGAATCCTGATGTTTATTTCCAGGGTCGTGAGACAGTTAACAAGTTCTATCTTGCTACTCCTGATATCGTTCAGAATGCAATGGACAAATTCGCATCTATCACAGGTCGTCAGTACAAACTGTTCGATTATGTAGGTGCTCCTGATGCAGAGAAAGTCATCATGCTTATGGGTTCAGGCGCTGATACCGCTGATGAGACCGTAGCTGCGATGGCTGCAAAGGGTGAGAAGGTCGGTGTTCTTAAGGTACGTCTCTACAGGCCTTTCAGCGTTGAACATTTTATCAATGCTCTGCCTAAGACAGTCAAGAAGATTGCCGTTCTCGACAGAACAAAAGAGCCAGGTGCTGTTGGCGAGCCTCTTTATGTTGACGTTCGTACAGCTATCGGCGAAGCAATGGGCGCGGGCAAGGCACCATTCGAGACTTATCCAACAATCGTTGGCGGTCGTTACGGTCTTGGTTCAAAAGAATTCACACCGGCAATGGTTAAGGGTGTATTTGACAACCTTGACGCTTCTGAGCCTAAGAATCTCTTTACAGTCGGTATCGTTGATGATGTTACAAATTCAAGTATCGACTATGATCCTTCGTTCCAGCTTGAGACAGATGCCTACCAGGCTATGTTCTACGGCCTCGGTTCAGACGGTACAGTTGGTGCTAACAAGAACAGTATCAAGATTATCGGTTCTCTTACGGATAACTATGCACAGGGTTACTTTGTATATGACTCCAAGAAGGCCGGTGCGATTACCGTATCTCACTTGAGATTTGGTAAAGAAGTTCTGAGGAAACCATACCTTATCAGTCAGGCTGATTTCGTTGCATGTCATAATCCAAGCTTCCTCGAGAAGTATGATATGCTCAAGAATGCTAAAGAAGGTGCGACATTCCTTCTTACAAGTTCTCACAGTGCTGACGAAGTTTGGAGTACACTGCCTTGTGAAGTACAAAAGCAGATTATCGACAAGAAGCTTAAGTTCTACGTGATCGATGCTATCAGCATTGCTGAAGAGCTTGGTCTTGGTGCAAGAATCAACGTTATCATGCAGACAGCGTTCTTCAAGATCTCAGGCGTTATTGAAATCGATAAGGCTGTTGATGCTATTAAGGGTGCAATCAAGAAGAGTTACGGCAAGAAGGGCGATAAGATTGTCAATATGAACAACGCCGCCGTTGATGCCGCTCTTGAGAAAATTTACGAAGTTACTGTACCAGCAGAAGTTACAAGCTCTACTCATATGGCTGAAGCTGTACCTGCTGATGCTCCTGATTTCGTTAAGGAAGTTACCGCTCCTATCCTTTCAGGTAATGGTGACGACCTTCCGGTCAGCAAAATGCCTGTTGACGGTAAATTCCCAACAGCTACTACAAAATATGAAAAGCGTAATATCGCTGTTAATATCCCTGCATGGGAGCCTGATATCTGTATCCAGTGCGGTCAGTGTTCGCTGGTTTGTCCACACGCTGCTATCCGTATCAAGGCTTATGATCCTGATTGCCTCAAGGATGCTCCTGAGACATTCAAGAGTGCTGAAGCCAAGGGTAAAGATCTCAAGGGTATGAAGTTTACAGTTCAGGTTGCTCCTGAAGATTGTACCGGTTGCGGTGCATGTGTTGTAAACTGCCCAGCAAAGAGCAAGACAGAAGAAGGTAAGAAGGCTATTAATATGACCGTTCAGGAGCCACTGCGTGATGCTGAGGCTAAGAACTGGGATTACTTCCTTTCACTGCCTGCTACTGATCCTTCAAAATTCAAGATTGCTTCTATCAAGGGCAGCCAGTTCATCGATCCGCTGTTTGAGTTCAGTGGAGCGTGTGCAGGTTGCGGCGAGACTGCTTATGTTAAGCTTCTCAGCCAGTTGTTCGGCGATAGGGCACTTATAGCTAACGCTACAGGTTGTTCTTCAATCTACGGCGGTAACTTGCCAACTACTCCATATGCTCAGAGAGCTGACGGTCGCGGACCTGCATGGAGTAACAGCTTGTTCGAAGATAATGCTGAGTTTGGTATGGGTATGAGACTTACAGTCGATAAGTTCCAGGAGTATGCTCTTGAGCTTCTTGATACAGTAGTTGAAAAAGGCTGCTTCGATGCGGATGCTGCTGCCGAGATCAAGGCCGGTATCAATGTTAAAGAGCAGGCTGAAATCGAAGAGCAGAGAGTACGCGTTGGTAAGCTTAAAGCGGCTGTTGAAGGCTGTGACGGCGAGACAGCGAAGGAAATGCTCAGCGTAGCGGATTATCTGGTACCGAAGAGTGTTTGGATCGTTGGTGGTGACGGATGGGCTTATGACATCGGTTACGGCGGACTCGATCACGTACTTGCAAGCGGCAAGAATGTAAACGTACTTGTACTTGATACAGAAGTTTACTCTAATACAGGTGGACAGATGTCTAAGTCTACTCCGCTTGGTGCTGTTGCCAAGTTTGCTGCCGGCGGTAAGCAGATGCCTAAGAAGGATTTCGGTATGATCTCAATGACATACGGCGGAATCTATGTTGCCAAGGTATCAATCGGTGCTAATCCTAATCAGGTTGTTAAGGCGTTCGTTGAGGCTGAGAAGTATGATGGTCCAAGTATTATCCTGGCCTACTCACACTGTATTGCTCACGGCATTAACATGATGACTGGTCTGGAAGAGCAGAAGAAGGCTGTAAGCTGTGGTCACTGGCCGCTTTACAGGTACAATCCTGAGCTTGCTGCTGAAGGCAAGAATCCGCTTCAGCTTGACTCCAAGGCTCCAACAACTGCTTATGGCGACTTTGCCGGCGGCGAAGGTCGTTGGAAAATCCTGCAGAAGATGGATCCGGCTGCGGCTGAGTCTCTCATTAATTCTGCCGGTGATGATGCAGCGAAGAAATTCTGTCTGCTTCAGAAGCTTGCTGATATTAAGTGTGACGACTGATTCACTGCTTAAGATAATTATAAATAAAAAGGTCGGTTGCCAAATGGCGACCGGCCTTTTTTTGTTGTTTTCTGCGGATACGCGATGAATCGCGTATCCGCAAGAGTGGGGCTTGCAAATGTTAGCTTAAGCTGAAAGCCAAATAGCTACGAGGGGGATTATCCGATTATTTTTGCGTGATAGCAGTCGTTTTCAAGCATTGCGTAAGTAAAGGTTCCTTTTTTCAGGTTTGTGCCTTTCAGCTTCACCTCAAAGTACCTGCCGCAACGTCCGGTCTGTTTCTTTTCATTTTCAATTATCAACGAAACTTTCTCGCCTGCAAATTGTTTTCTGAACTCATCTTGCAACTGTTTGTCGAGCTGAGAAAGGTCGGCTGAACGTTGCTTGATGATCTTAGGATCAATCTGGTTTTTCATTTTCTCAGCAGCGGTTCCTTTTCTCTTGGAAAAGCTGAATACGTGAATCTTTGCGAATCCTGCAAAGCGTGCCATATCCATTGACTGCTGGAAATCATCTTCTGTTTCACCGGGGAAACCAACGATAATATCTGTAGTAATTGCCGGCCTGTCGATTACTTGCTTAATCTTTGCTATACAGTCTCTGAATTGCTCTGCGCTGTATTGACGGTTCATTTTTTTCAATATCGTTGATGAGCCGGATTGAAGAGACAGGTGTAGATGTGGAGCGAGGTTATCGTGTTTTTTGAACAATTCAAGCAGTTCATCCGTAACATCTCCAGGCTCCAGAGAGCTTAGACGTAATCTTTTGAGGCCTTCCAGTTGGGCTATGCGGTCTACAAGAGCTATAAAGCTGTTTTGTTTTTCCGAATCCCAGTGTCGGCGTTTTACTGTGCTTTGGCCGTAAGCGCCGAGAAAGATGCCGGTGAGTACTATTTCTTTGTGCCCATCGGCAATTATCTGGCGGGCTTCATTGATAATATCTTCGCTGCTGCGTGAGGATATTTTAGTCCTTATTTTTGGGATTATGCAGTAACTGCAGAATCCGTCACAGCCGTCTTGTATTTTTAGAAACGCCCTTGATTGGCTATAAAATGTATCCGTATTGTCCTGTAATATGGCAGTATTTGAATTTTTCTTGCTTTTAGTGCAAGATAACCCGTTTTTATCCTTGATTTTAGAGGCGTTTCCGGTTTTACTAATAGGACTATGGTCGAAACCTGTTTGGGGCTCGTTTTGACTATTGGTTTTTGAGGTATTTATTATCTCAATTAAAGCGGCCCTGAGGTCATCGGACTTGCTTATGAATAGTACTTCATTGTCAAGACCGTTGATTTCTTTTTTGCCTGCGTCGGGTAAACAACCCGTAGCGACGACTTTACAGTCTGAGCCGGCACCAAGCTGTTTACGCAGCATTTGTCTGCTTTTTGAAGATGCAGTATGGGTTACACAGCAAGTATGGACGATAGCCAAGTCGGCATCGCTTGCTGCTGCAACTTGAACGAGACCAAAGCCAGTTAGCATTTTTGCTATTTGGTGGCTTTCGTACTGGTTGACTTTACAACCCAGTGAAGTTATACAAAACGTTTTCATGGCGTAAAAGAATAAACGAAAAAAAGAATAATTCAAGTCTATTGTTTAATGTGGACAATAAACAGGAGATTAAGATAATATGGCATCAGCATCCAAGAGTGTCTGGGCGATCGATGTGGGTAACAGCTCACTAAAAGCGATGTGCTTACGTCAAAATGGCGATTCGATAGAAGTTATCGATAATATAATAATAGAGCATGATCTTGTGTTGAGCGGCCCCGATGTAGATGAGGCCAGACGCGAGCAGGCAATATCAGAATCGATCGGTAAGCTTGCCGAGCAGAGGGACCTTCGTAATCAGGAGATCATAATCTCTGTGGCAGGTCAGACTAGTTTCTCTCGTTTTATCAAGCTTCCTCCTGTTGAGAAGAAGAAGATCCCTAAGATGATCCAATTCGAAGCTCAGCAGCAGATACCTTTTGATATTCATGAGGTTGAGTGGGATTATCAATTGATGACCGACTCTGACAGTCCTGATGCATCAGTTGGTATATTTGCAATCAAAAATGAGCTTGTAGCCTCTATTCTTTCCCACTATACAGAGCACAGTGTTAGGGTTGGTGCGGTTCAGATGGCACCTATCGCAATATACAATTATGCCTGCAAAGAGTATGACGGCATAACTGATAACGCCAAGAAGGCCTCTATATTGCTTGATATAGGAACCGATAATACGAACCTTGTCATTTGTTCGGGTAAGAATGTATGGCAAAGATGTATCCCTATGGGCGGTAATTCATTTACTCAGGCGATATCAAGTTCATTTAACATAAGCTTCGAAAAGGCTGAGAAACTTAAGCGAGGTGCTCAGGCCAGTAAGTATGCCAAGCAGGTATTTCAGGCTATGCGACCTGTGTATACCAAGCTCTCTGAGGAAATACAAAGATCTATCGGTTATTATCTCTCAACAAGTAATGTTGAATTCAGCAAGGTAATAGCTATAGGCGGCGGTTTCAAATTGCAAGGTGTTGCTAAATTCCTCCAGCAAAGTCTGGGGATTAAGATGGTATTGCCGACTGAGTTCAAGAAAATAACTCTCGGTGAAAGCGTCAATGCGGCTAAATTCCATGAGTCGGTTTTGGATATGGGTGTTGCCTACGGTCTTGGCGTTCAGGGCCTTGGGATGGCACAAATAGGTACCAATCTGCTTCCTCGTAAGCTTGCACGCGTTATGTCCTGGAAGCAGAAGTCGAAGTTCTTCAATATTGCTGCAGCTATTCTTCTCGTGGCGGCTGTACTTTCATTTGGACGTGCAATGAAAGACAAGATTGCCTATGGATCAAACAGTTCAACGAGAAGGTCGATACAGTCTGTTATATCTGAAGCACAGTCGGTGCAGTCCGATCTTTCTGAGCAGGAGAGCAGGCAAGACAGACTTGAAGATCAAATTGAAACTTATTTTGGTTATTTCGATTATAGGGAAGTGGTTCCTTCATTCATAAACGGACTTGTTTCCTGCCTTCCTAACGCAGCTAATACACCTGAACAGGCAGAGCTTTATGATGCTATTGCGCAGGGTGATATCAAGACAGTCAAGAGTATTGATCGCGGCGATAGAAAACTCATATTCGTAACCAGTGTCTCCGTAGACTATGCACCAAGCGTCGCAGGAGCCGTATTCGGTCAGACTAAGACTCGAAGTGCCAAGAGCACAGGCGGTGATATGGGCATGGGTATGGACATGGGCATGGGAATGCCGGGAATGGGTATGCCAGGTATGGGAATGCCGGGCATGGGTATGCCGGGCGGCGGTATGGACATGGGCATGGGTATGCCGGGCGGTATGGATTTCGGACGTACCGATGAAGATGCTGCAGATAGTGACGGTCCCGGATTTCTTGTTATACTCGAAGGCTATATACCTTATGAGAACTTTGGTGAACTCATGGATCCTCCTGGCGTTGGTGATGACAGGCTCAAATGGGGTCTTATTACTTTCCTTGAGAATTTCAGCGATGTGTATACTAAAAATGAACTGACACTTTTCGAAAAAGATTCTTCAAATCATTTTGTTTATGAATACGGTGCAGTTGATGTCGCTGATAATAAGATGCCTGCCGGTATTGGTAAAGAGGTTACTAAAGTCCGTGTTGATACAGAAAGCACAGACAATAGGAGAAGGGCTGTTACTGTTCGTCGCGATGGCAGTAAGGTTGTTGAAAAGGAAGTCGTTCTTATTGATCCAATGACTGGCGAAGAGATGAGTAAGACATTCAAACTTGACGAAAACGGAGTAAAGCAGTTTGATGATTACGGCGAAGAGATAACAATAACTCGTGATCACTGGTTCAGGATAAAAGCAAAATTCCTGTGGAAAGACGCACCTGATAGCGAAGAGGAATAATTGCTTTAGATTACGAAAGAGATTAAGAGGTTCATAAATGAATTTTATCAAAAGATATTTATCAATAATAATACCGGCAGCAATACTGTTGGTTGCCGTAGTTTTCATAGCGCTTACGTTCATTGTAAATGGCGGAGTTGCCAGTGAGATGGAGAAAAGTATTTCGACAGGCAGAAGAGTTTCTTCTCTTGCCTCTCAGGTGCCTTCTGAACAGCAGCCTGCAATAGAGAAACAATATCAGGATAAGCATGAGGAAGACGCTCAAAGAATCAAACAGCTTTTCACTGAAACTACAACACGTCAGCTTATCAGCTATGATATCTTCCCAGAGCCAGTTGATACATCACGTCAGCTTTTTACTAATTATGGTAATGACTATCGCGCAAAGATAGAAGAGCTTGTGGCAAGTATGAATGCTGTTGATGCTCCAAGTGACAGTGAGATATCTGCACTGCTGGCCGGTACAGGGCAGAGAGCAAGAGCAGAAGAAAATAACCTTATAGTTGAGGCTTACTGCAAAGACAGAGCTTTGAAAGCCAAAGTATATGCTTCGCCAAACATACTTTCATGGTTTGATTTTTGGTATAAGTATAAGTTTGTTTCACAAAATATAGCAGTTATTGACTGCTGGAATTCACAGGTGGCGTACTGGATTTATGAGGATGTGGTTGAGACAGTAAATCAGCTTAATGAATCTTCACGATCAATAGTTGATGCTCCTCTTAAAAGAATTGTAGGTGTAAGCTTTACTCAGAGTGCTGACGGCCAAGTGCAGAGGGGAGCAAAGACTTCTACTATTGACCAGCCTATATACATAACGGAAGAGACACCATCTATTTTTGTCGCGGAAACATGGACAAACAGAAGATGTGATGAGAATGTTGATGTAATACATTTCAGCCTTTCCGTTATTGTAGCAGTTGATGAAATGCCTCAGTTTATGGAGGCTCTCTGCAGTTCTAAAACTCATACTTTCATGGGATGGGATGGACAGGCACAGCCTAAAGAATGTGAGAGAAATCAGATAACCATATTGAAATTTGACACTGTGCCGGTTGAGCGTGACAGCGATCAGCATAAATATTATCGTTATGGTAAGAATGCAGTTGTTCAATGGACAGGTGTTTGTGAATATGTCTTTTCACGTGAGGCTTACGAATCAGTGATGCCTGAAAGTATTAAAGAAAAGATAAGCGGTCAGGAAGACGATCGTTAAAATTCGACCGGACTAAGCATATAATAGAGATCATCGTAATTTTAGGCGAGAAACATAATGAGCAGAAGCAAGGAAAATATATTAGAGCAGTATGCACATTTTATAATTTTGGGCGTTGCCGGATTAGTCGCGGCGGCCTTGTTATTTAAGTTTGTGATAATGAGTCCCAACTCTGACGATTTTATGGGGCAGACGGTTACACCTTCAAATGTTGACGAGACAGTTAAAGATTATTCCAGACGAATAGAGAGCGGTCTTCAAAGTGATCCGGAACCTAAAGGCAGGTATGCCTCTAAGGCTCCTAAGTTTGAGAGTCTTCTCGATAATTCTCTGGAAGGTATAGAGCTTTCTTACTTCACGTTCCCCGGTGAGGATTCGGCGGCTACAGAAAGCTTGAGAGAATATGCCGTACCTGAGCTTCCTTCACCAAAGGATATGGTTGCAGATGATTTGAGAACGGTTGCTCATGTACCTGTTGTTCAGCTTCAGATAGAAGACAGTTATGATACGATAGCTACGAATGTTGAAGATGTTGATGTTGTTACTGTTCAGGCCACAGTAGATATGACTTCTCTTTATGAGAGCTTTGAAAGAACATTTGCCGGCAGAAGCCTGAAAGCCCAGTGGCGTGATCCTGCACTTGCAAAAGTTATATTCGCTGGTGTTCAGCTTCAGAGGCAGGAACTTGTGGCAGGGCAATGGACTGATTGGCAAGTTGTGCCGAGAACAAAGATTGACAAGTACAGCAACACTTTTTCCGAAGTCTACGGATCGGATGACCCTTCTTCTGCCGAGATACTTATGCCGCAGTTTATAATTCCTGAATTGTGGAAAGACTCACTGCAGCCTCCAATGTACGATGTGGCACAGCTTGATTTCAACTGGTATCCTCCTGCATTGCTTGGAGACTATCAGAAGGAATTAGAAAATCTGGAGAAGGAACGTCAGAGAGCGGAAAGAGAAGCATCAAGAACTTCTACTCGTGACCGTCGTGACACAAGAGACAGAAGAACCACTACTCCTAATGTCGGCGGTGGTGATATGGGTGGAATGGGAATGCCTGGTATGGGTGGAATGGGCGGAGGGATGCCCGGTATGGATACTGGAAATACCCGAGAAAGAAGAACACGCGATACCAGACGGACAACAAGAGAAGAGACTCCTTCAAGAGTTCAGCAAAGCCGTGATTTCGATAGAGAATACAATGATCTGTTGATAGGTGAAAATGAAGATCTCAGCCGTCTTCGTGATGATGTTGTTGTGTGGGCTCATGATGATACTGTCGAGCCAGGCAAAACTTATCGTTACAGACTGCGTTACGGTGTCTTCAATCCTGTTGCTGGAAAAGGATGGTATCCTGATGAATACAGCGAATATAATGATCAGATAGTATTGTGGAGTCAGTTTACAGATGTAACCGATCCTTTCCATATAGATCTGCGTCAGTATATTTTCCCGACAGGTGTAAAGGCCAATGGTGTTGTTGTCAAGGTTGCAAAGCTGAATCTTGGTAACTGGCAAACTCATGACTTCTTTGTTAATCCGGGCGAGTTCATAGGTTATGAAGTTGAGCAGGAGAAGAAGGTTGCAACAACAACCAGATACAATCGTGATCTTAAGGATAACGAAACAGAGACAGAGACTGTTGACTATTACACCGGTATTGTATTCCTTGATCTTGTTGATGTTAAAGATTGGGAGCTTGCCGGCGTTGTAAAAGAGCGTACTTATCAGTCAATGGTTTATTCAGAGGACAATAATATACTTTCTCTGCCAACAAAAGACCGTTTCTGGCCTCAAACTCTTGTCGATGCTCAGAAGATGATAAACAGCAGCTCTGAAAAAATTGTTGAGATATCTACAGACCGTAATTCTACCGGCAGAAGTACTGGCGGAATGGGCGGTGAAGGAATGGGTATGCCTGGCATGGGTATGCCGGGAATGGGCATGCCTGGTATGGGTATGTAATATTTCTGAAATATAAGGCGGTCTGTTTTAACAGGCCGCTTTCAAAATAGCAATTTGCCGTTGAAGTTAAAATTTGAAACAGGCAGCAATATGTTTGTACATAGTAGTGGGAAATTGAAAATCAGAAAACTTTTAGTATTGAATTTGCCATTTTTATTGTTGGTTTTTTCGCTTTTGATTAGCGGCTGTAAAACTCCCGAAGAATACAAAAAAGAAGCCGATGATGAGGTATACGATATCATAAGCAGCAAATGGGGCGATGATATCGGCGGAAAGTACAACTACAAGGTTTCTGATTCTGAGACAGATCCAAACGATATCGAAATAAGTCCTTATCAAAATGTTACTGGGCTGGTATCTCTTGCAAAGGCCGTTTCGATTGCTACTGCACAAAACAGAAGATATCAAACACAAAAAGAGAATCTTTATCGTGAGGCTCTTGATCTTACTTTCGTACGTCACGAATTTGCTTTCAGATGGTTTGCTACTCTTGATGAATCATACGATAATAATGATGGTGATGAAAAAGTTTCCAGCAGTGGTGATGTAGGCTTCCGTAAACTTTTTGATGACGGCACAACTCTTACCTCAAGCATTGCCGCTGACTGGCTGAGTTTTTTGACCGGCGATGCTGACACTTCCCTGAAATCGGTTATAAGCGCTACGGTATCAAAACCTCTTTTAAGAGGAGCCGGCAAGGATATTGTTCTTGAAGATCTTACTCAGGCTGAGCGTAATGTTCTTTACGAGATACGTTCTTTCAACAGATACCGCAAGGAATTCGTTATTGATGTCATAAGTAATTATTATGACGTTTTGCAGAATCTTGATAGTGTTGATAATGCAGAAAATAACTACAAAAATCTTGTGGAGTCTTATGACAGAGCAAAGATGATGGCTGATTCAGGAAGGCTTCCACCGTTTCAGGCTGCTCAGACAAAACAAAATATGCTCAGAGCGGAGGATAATCTTACTCAAGCCAGAAGACGATATCAGCAATCGCTTGATGATTTCAAATTGTTCCTCGGTATAAGTATCGAGTCAGATATAACTCTCGATAGCCGTGAGTTGTCGATTCTTATCGGTCAGGGAATACAATTGCCAGATTATTCACTTGAAAAGGCCATTGAAGCCGCAAAACTTTTCAGGCTTGATCTTGCTAACGGTGCAGATAGACTTATTGACAGTGAGCGTAAGATAAAGGTTGCAGAGAACAATCTTCTTGCAGACGTGTCATTGATAGGGAGTGCCAATGTCGGCTCTCGGGGAGATACTGATGCAACAAGTTATAATTTAGCCGGCGGGGATTATTCGGTTGGTTTGAAAATTGATCTGCCATTAGACAGGAAGGCAGAGCGAAATGCCTATAGAAGAACATTGTTGAGTTATCAGCAAAGTAAAAGAAATTACGAAGAGCTTTCCGACTCCGTTGAGTTGAGTGTTATTGATGCTAACAGGCGATTAATTGAAGCAGCCAAGAGATTTGATATTCAGCAGCTTAGTCTTGAACTTGCGAAGGCTCGTGTTGAAAGTACTGATATGCTTGTGAGGGCAGGACGTGCAGCATCAAGAGATTTGCTTGATGCTCAGGATTCATTGCTGAGTGCTCAAAATGCGAGAACATCGGCTATGGTAGACTATACCATAAATAAGCTTCAGTTTCTTCGTGATGTAGGTTTACTTACTGTAAAACCTGATGGTATGTGGGATAAAAAAGAATACTAAAATGTTTGATAGAAAACTGACCTGCCTTACTTCTTAAGATGTGGTCTTGTTTTGTGAACGAAATATGTTTTGAGATCGGATCAGTATTATGATTTCAGGAAAAAAAATAATAGCAGCGTTAGTGGTTATTGCCGTTTTAAGCGGTATCGTTATGTTCGTCAAGGGAGGCAATAATAGTTCTTCTACTGATTCTGATGTTATGACGTATACTGTTGCCAGAGGCGACATGACTGTTGATGTTGTAGAGAATGGTACTATTGAGTCTGTTGATGCTTATGTCGTTAAGTCCAAGGTAGAAGGCAGTACCACTATAATAAGCATTATTCCTGAAGGCGAGACCGTGAGCGACGAGGATGTTAAAAACAAACGTATACTTGTCGAACTCGATTCCTCAGGCTTGCGTGAAAAAATATCACAGCAGGAGATTACATATAACTCTGCTATGGCCAGTCTAACGGAAGCGAAAGAGTCTCTTGATATACAAAAGAATCAGAATGATTCTGACATACAGCAAGGTAAACTCACCGTACAGTTTGCGTTGATGGATTTGCAAAAATATTTCGGTGAAAAGCTTGCCGATGAGGTGATATCCAGTGAGGTTTATGAAAAGGACCCGCTTGAGATAGTGAAGCTTGTCAATCACGATGATATAGGCGGTGAAGCTCTTCAGAAAAAGCGTCAGCTTAATTCCGATATCGATTTGAAAATCGAAGATCTTGAAAGAGCTAAATACGACCTTTACTGGACAAAACAGCTTGCAGAAAAGGACTATGTTGCAGGCTCAGACCTTAAAGCAGATGAGTTGAAAGTAAAACGTCTTGAGGTTGATGTTGAACGTGCGCAGACAAGCCTTGGTCTTTTTGAAAGATATGAATTCGTTAAGCAGGCCAGAAAACTCATAAGTGATTATAATGAAGCCCAAAGAGAGCTTGAAAGGATTGAGGCCAGATCTCGTTCGAAACTTGCCCAATCTGAGGCGAAGCTGAAAAGCCAGGAAGCTACATTCAATCTTCAAAAAGAACGTTTTGAAAAACTCCAGGAACAGATAGAGGCTTGCGTTATCTATGCAGAAGTACCTGGTATGGTTGTGTATGCTTCCACTAATAACAGGTGGGGTGGTTCCAGAACCAATATTGATGTTGGTGAGGCGGTCCGTGAGCGCCAGGAGATATTAACTATACCTGATTCAACAAAGATGGCCGTGAATATCAAGATACATGAGTCTTCTATTGATAAAGTAAAGCTTGGACAGAAGGCAGTTATCAAGATCGATGCTATGCCTGATAAATCTTACAGCGGTACCGTTACTAAAATAGCACCATTGCCAGACCCTCAAAACTTTCTTGCTAATCCTGACATGAAGGTTTATTCTACGGAAGTGTCAATCGATGGAGAATTCAAGGGGATACGTCCGGGAATGAGTGCTAAGGTTACGATACTTATAAAGACGCTTGATGATGTTATTGTTGTGCCGCTGCAGTGCGTTGCTTCAAGGTCGGGCAGGAAAGTCTGCTATGTCATGAGAAACGGCAATCCGGAAATGGTTGATGTAGAAACCGGTTCTTACAACAAGAGCTTTGTTCAGATTGAGCAGGGGCTTGAGCCCGGCATGGAGGTGCTTCTTACTCCTCCTAAGCTCTATGAGACGGACAATAAGAGCAAGGATATCAAAGAGAAGCCCAAACATAAACCGGGTGAAGGCGGAGCTGCGATGCCTCCAAAAAAAGGGAGAAGGCCTGATGGCAAATGATCGTAAGCCGGTTGTTAATTTTAAGGGAATAACAAAGACCTATGATCTTGGGGCTGTTAAAGTAGAAGTTCTCAAAGGTATAGATCTTTGCTTTTATGAAGGTGAGTATTCTGCCATTATGGGGCCCAGTGGTTCCGGTAAGTCCACTCTGCTCAATATATTGGGCTGTCTTGATAAGCCTACGAGCGGTTCTTACTATTTGCATGATGATGATGTCTCTAAACTTGATGACGATCAGCTCAGCAGAATAAGAGGATTGCGTATTGGTTTCATATTTCAGTCGTTCAATCTTATACCTCAGCTTAATGTGCTTGAGAATATTGAAGTTCCGATGTTTTATCAGGGATTTTCCGAAGAGAAAAGCAGGCACAGGGCAATAGAGCTTGCTGAGATGGTTGGACTTGGCGACAGAGTCAAACACCGTCCTTTTGAACTTAGCGGAGGTCAGCAGCAGAGGGTTGCTATTGCAAGGTCTTTAGCGAATGATCCACTTATAATACTTGCCGATGAGCCGACAGGAAATCTTGACTCTGGCAGTGGAAATGATATTCTCGATCTTCTCGACAAACTCCATGAGTCGGGAAAGACAATAATTGCTGTTACTCACGGGCAGGATGTTGCTTCAAGAGTGCAGCGAGTGGTCAATATAAATGACGGGATTATTGCAAATGAGGAATTTAAATAAACATCAAAAAAGTCTTTCTCTTTGTGTGTTTGCCCATGCAATCCTGTTTGTCTTGATTTTAAGCTCTACCTCCAACGCTCTTGTGCTTCATGAGGATAGGGAGCCGCCGGTCAGTTGGAGCGGCAGGCCATCTTCAAATCTTCTTGGCAGATGGAGAACTAATGCCTCATGCGTTGCAGTGTCACCTGATTGCGTAGCTACGACGAATCATCAGGGAGGCGGCGTTGGTACTGAAGTTGTTATCGGCGGGCAAACTTACTATGTTGCTCGTGTCGAACGTTACGGTACTTCAGATGTGAGAGTTGCCAAATTGCGACTTGCCGATCTGAGCGAATACGCCTCTTTATATACAGGTTCATCAGAACAGAATAAAGAGATTGTTATAGGGGGCTACGGCAAAGGCAGAGGTGATGAACTAACTAATGAACTCGGAATTGCTTATGGTTACGCCTGGGCTTCGTCAGGAAATACTGTACTTCGCTGGGGAACGAATAAGGTGGATGATGCGGATGCAAATGTTAATGGTTTTGTTTGTTTGAAGGCGGATTTCGATGATTCCAATTTTTTTGCGACAGATTATGAGACTGTGATTGCCGGGTACGATTCCGGCGGCGGCTGGTTTATTGACAATGGCAGTCAGTGGCAGCTTGCCGGCCTTACTTATGCTACGAGCCATGCAGATGAAGCGTGGTTCCTGCCTCCTGATAACTTTTTTGCACATAGAGTCAGTGAATACGCCGACTGGATAAATACCACGGTCTCAAAATTGGCCAATTGCGGCAGCATGGCGGAGGATATTACTGAGGATTGCATGGTAAATACTGATGACCTTATGGGGTTGGCGAGTTGGTGGGTGAGTGAGCCTTCATCCAGTCCAGCAAGAGCAAGGGCTGATATTGATGCAGATACAGCCGTAAATATGCTGGATTTTGCCAGATTAGCTTCGAATTGGAACCAAAATTATTGGTAGTCGGTTCGTTTATATATCAATTCTTGAATTTTTTCGAGCTTATTGCGGGAAATCTTCGATTTGTGCCGATATCTAATGGTTATCTTGTGCACAAAAATCACCGTTATTGAAAAGCAAACTTGACTTTTTGGCTCATTAGGGTATATTGAAACCTTTATTTTAATTATTAATTGGAACGTAAATAGGAATAAAGATGGCTAAGATCAGCTTGCCTGATGGAAAAATAATAGAAGCCGCTGATGGTGCGACTCTTACAGATATAGTAATGCAGATAGGTCCTGGACTTGCCAAGGCTGCGATTGCTGCTAAAGTTGACGGAGAATTAGTTGATTTGAGCACGCCGGTTAGCGGTGAAGTATCTCTTGAGATAGTGACAAGCCGTGATGAGCTTGGTTTAGAGATAATGCGGCATAGCTGTGCTCATATAATGGCTGAAGCAATTGTTAATATATGGCCTGAAGCCAAACTTGTTTACGGGCCGACTGTCAAGGACGGGTTCTATTATGATATAGATCTCGATACTGCCATAACTCCTGATGATTTTCCAAAGATTGAAAAGGAAATGAAGCAGATTGTTGAGGCGGATAAGCCGTTTGAGCGTATAGAAATGACTCGCGAAGAAGCTCTTAAAGAGGTTGCCGGCGATAAGTATAAGACCGATAATATCGAAAGAGCTGCCGGAGATGTTTTGAGCTTCTATAAGCAGGGTGATGGATTCAAGGATCTTTGCCGCGGTCCTCATATCCCATTGACTTCCAAGGTAGGAAGTTTTAAGGTTATGAGTATTGCCGGAGCTTACTGGCACGGCGATTCTACTCAGAAAGTGCTACAGAGAGTTTACGGAACATGCTGGGCAAACAAAAAAGACCTCAAAGCATATCTGACAAGACTTGAGGAAGCAAAGAAAAGAGATCACCGAGTACTCGGCAAGAAGCTTGATCTTTTCAGCTTCCATGATGAAGGCCCGGGATTTGCGTTCCTTCATCCAAAGGGAATGGTTATCTGGAACAGTCTTATAAGTTTCTGGAAGGAACTTCACGATAAATACCGTTATGAAGAGATCAAGACGCCTATAATGCTCAATGAGCAACTTTGGCACAAGTCCGGTCACTGGGATAACTATAAGGAAAACATGTATTTCACTACTGTTGATGAGGTGAATTACGCTGTCAAGCCTATGAATTGCCCCGGCTGCTGTCTTGTTTACAAAACAAATAAGCATTCTTATAAAGAACTGCCTATCAGGTATGCCGAGCTTGGACTTGTCCATCGATTTGAGGCAAGCGGTGCTCTTCACGGATTGGTGAGAGTTCGTCAGTTTACTCAGGATGATGCTCATATTTACTGTGTGCCAGATCAGATTGAGCAGGAAGTTGTGGGTGTTATCAATCTCATACATGAGATGTATGAAGCTTTCGGCTTTAAGGATTTCCACGTTGAGCTTTCTACGAAACCTGAAAAACATATCGGTTCTGATGAAATATGGGATAAGGCAACAGAAGCACTTCGCGGTGCTCTTGAGCATAAAGAAATGAAGTATCAGATCAATGAGGGCGATGGAGCTTTCTATGGTCCTAAGATTGATTTCCACATTGAGGATTGTATTGGCAGAAGCTGGCAGCTTGGTACAATACAGCTTGATTTCTCAATGCCTGAGCGATTCGATCTGACATATACAGATTCTGATAATACCGATAAGGCTCCTGTTATGCTTCACAGGGCAATACTTGGTTCTATGGAAAGGTTCATGGGAATCCTGATTGAGCATTACGCCGGTTCAATGCCGGTATGGCTTGCTCCTGAGCAGGTTCGCGTGCTTCCGATAAGTGAAAAGACAAATGATTTTGCCGCGTCTTTAGTTGAAAAGTTCAAGGCAGAAGGCATAAGAAGCAGTATTGATACATCCGATGACAAAATCGGTGCAAAGATAGTTCGCGGACATGCTGACAAATTACCGTTTATGGTGGTGGTCGGACCCAAAGAAGCTGAGCAGGGCGTTGTAAGTCTTCGCCGCAGAGGCTTCAAGGAGAGCGTGACCGTGAATATAGATGAATTCATGAAAATGGTTAAAGATAAAGCAGCAAGCAGAAGTCTGGATCTTGATTTCTGAGTTGCAGGATTGTGTTTATTTGAAAGTATGCCGGATATGGTTCCGGTTAGTTTATCAGTTTAATATTATTTTTAGGACGTAAAACTATTAGTAAGCAAAAAGCATTAAGGGTAAATGGTCGTATCCGATCAAGAGATGTAAGACTTATCGACCAGGACAACAATCAAGTTGGCGTTGTGCGTTTGGTTCAAGCAATTGAAATGGCAAACGAAGTAGGAATGGATGTTGTAGAGGTTTCGCCTAATACAGAGCCTCCTGTATGTAGAATCATGGATTATGGTAAATGGCTCTACGATCAGAAGAGAAAAGCGAAACTTTCGAAGAAAAAGCAGCACGTAGTAACTACAAAGGAAATACGTCTGCGACCTGAAATTGGCGAGAATGATCTTAATGTCAAGGTCAATCACGCGAGAAAATTCCTTGAAAAAGGCGACAAGGTTCAGTTTACTATAAGGTTCAGGGGCCGTGAAATGATGCATGCCAGTCACGGGCGTGAACTGATGGATGGTATCTACGAGACACTTGAAGATATTTCAAAGGTCGATCGTACGCCGCTGATGCAAGGCAGGCGTATGATAATGATACTTGTTCCAAGATAATTGCCACATTGTTGAAATAGATCAAACCCCTTTTAACCTTTGGATGTCGTCCTGAGGAAAAGGGGTTTTTTATACTAACATTTTTAGAATATCTTTCATTATGGCTATAGTAAGTTTTCGTGAGGTCTGTGCCGGTTATGGCGGCCCGCTTCTGCTTGAAAATTCAGATCTGAATATTGAACGCGGCGAAAGAATATGCCTTTTAGGACGGAACGGAACCGGTAAATCTACTTTGCTGAAGCTGCTTACCGGTGAGCTTGAGCCTATTTCCGGTGTTATTGAGTTTCAGAGAAATCTTAAGGTCGGCGGACTTATGCAGGAAGTTCCTGTGTCTATCGAAGACGAGGTATTCGATGTAGTGGCCGATGGCTTAGGGGAGCAGGGCGTTATGCTCAGAGAGTATCATGCTTTAAGTCATCAAATAGAAAAAGATCATTCAGAGGTGCTCGTTGAGAAGCTCAGCGAACTTTCAGGCAAGATAGAGGCAACGGGAGCATGGCAGATCAATCAGAAAATAGATACCGTGCTTTCCATGATGTCGCTTGATCCCAACGATTCTTTCGCGAATCTTTCAGCAGGCCTTAAAAGGCGTGTCATGCTTGCAAGGTCAATTGTTGATATGCCGGATTTGCTTCTACTTGATGAGCCGACAAACCATCTTGATATAGATTCCATTCGCTGGCTTGAGGATTATCTGATCGGCAGCGGCGTTACGCTTCTGTTCGTCACTCACGACCGTTCTTTCTTGCGAAGGTTGAGTAACAGGATAATCGAGATAGACAGAGGACGGCTTTTGAACTTTGATTGTGATTACGATCAGTATCTCAAGCGAAAAGAACAACTGCTCGAAGCTGAAGCCGCTCAGTGGGAACATTTTGAAAAGAAACTTGCCGAGGAAGAGGTCTGGATTCGAAAGGGTATTCAGGGCAGGCGCACGAGGAATGAGGGTAGAGTCAGAGCCTTGAAAGATATGCGTTTGCAGCGTCAGAACCGTAAGAATCTCCCCGGAACAGCTAAAATGACACTCCAGCAGGCAGGAAGAAGCGGTGAACTTATAGCTGAGGCCAAAGGGCTGAGTTTCAGCTATGAGGACGGCAAGCTGCTTGTTAAAGATCTGACTACAACCATAATGCGAGGCGACAGGATAGGCGTGCTCGGGCCAAATGGTGTCGGAAAGACAACACTTCTGAATCTGCTTCTTGGGAAGTTGAAGCCCGATTCTGGTACTCTCAGGCAGGGGACTAATCTTGAGATTTCTTATTTTGATCAGCTTCATAACCAACTTGATGAGAATAAATCGGTGGCTGATAATGTTGCTGATGGCTATAAGAATATTCAGATCGACGGCAAACCAAGAAATATTATCGGCTATCTTAAGGACTTCCTGTTTCTTCCGGAAAGATCGAAAAGTCTTGTATCATCGCTTTCCGGCGGTGAAAGAAGCAGGTTGCTGCTCGCCAAACTTTTTGTAAAACCATCAAATGTTCTTGTTCTTGATGAGCCTACAAATAATCTCGACATGGAAACTCTTGAACTTCTCGAAGAGCTTCTTGCCGAGTACAAAGGTACTATTCTTACTGTAAGTCACGACAGGGAGTTTCTCAATAATGCGGCAACAAGTATGCTTGTATTCGAGGGAGAGGGTCGGATAAAAGAGTATGTCGGCGGTTATGATGATTATCTCAGAGTTGTTCAGGCGGCAGAAAAGGAAAAGAAAAATGAACAGCCCAAGCAGCAGAAACAGCAGCGTGTAAAACCAGCCGGTAAAAAGAAGCTCTCATTCAAGGAAAAGAAGGAACTTGAGGCATTGCCGCGTCAAATAGAAGAAGCAGAAGAACAGATTGGCGACCTGCATGAAAAAATGGCATCGCCGGAATTTTATAAAAGCGAGGCTCAGGATATAGCTAATGCAGCCGCAAAGCTGGAAGAGCTTGAATCGGGGCTTGAAATAATGTATGATAGATGGCAGGAACTGGAAGCGAAAGAGTAAAGGTAGTAATCAGCTATCAGCAGTCAGTAATCAGTAGAGGAGTTCGCTGATGCTGGTGAAAAAGTTCGTAGTTCGCAGCGAGTAGAGAGTAGAGAATATGGCTATCGCCACAAGTAACTTTAATTATCGGCGTAAGCCGATAACTGATAACTGATAACTGATAACTGATAACTGATAACTGATAACTGATAACTGATAACTGATAACTGATAACTGATAACTGATAACTGATAACTGATAACTGATAACTGATAACTGATAACTGATAACTGAT
>JBITAJ010000030.1:0-6644 GCA_044440125.1 Sedimentisphaeraceae bacterium JB056
CAGAGAAGTGCCGTTGAGAGAACTTTTGCAAGAATAGACAGAGACTTCGGTTTTGAAAAACACTATATCCGTGGCATGGATAAGATGAAGGCAAGATGTCTTATCAGCCTGATAATAATGCTTACGATTGCTTACGGCAGAGTTAAAGACGATGACCTTGAAAATTCCAGATCACTGATCTATTCTAAAACTGCATAAAATCTGGGCTTTTTATCAAAACCAGGGCACCGCTGCGCCTATATTTAGCGATTGAGGGCAAATTGACCGCTTAAGATTAAACCGAAGAGGATTTAGAAATTCAAAATCGTTTGAAATTCATTAAGCAGGCTTCTGGCATCGTGGACATAAACACCAAACTCCTCAAAAACCACCACAAACGGAATGGCACGGCTAAGCCTTAATTTGAACATCAGTAATAAAACTTGATTTATTGTTTTTTTCAGATTATACTTTCTGCATGTTTAATTGTATCAAAAGTATCATTTTATTTGCTCTGCTGAGCTTATTTTTAATAGGGTTATTTGTGCCATCATGGGATGTGGATTCTTCGCCATTGATACAGCATTCCCTCCTTGGTGAACAATCTGATGTTGTCTTACCTCGACCTTTTGAGCCGGAAAGACTACAGAAAAATCGTTGCCAGCTTTATTGCGATGCTAATTTTCGTATATACTTTTTCTGTAAAAACCAAGTTACTAATATCGTTTATATTAATGACAATAATATAAACTGTTTGAGATCCTCAAGTCTTTTTCTTCAGAAAACTCTGCTAACAATTTAATCACTTTATTTCTATTTAAAAAATTAAAGATCAGAAACATTATCATTGCAAGATTGCAATGATAATATCCTTAATTTATTGTGATTAATACATGGAGTTTATCATGAATTATCGATCTAATTTAGATCATATAAAAGATATGATTCTTGAGAACCAGATTGAAAAGGCAATTGAAAAGCTTAATCGTATAAAAGACAAAACTATCTGGCATCAGAATTTACGTGCAGTTTGTTATATGAGGTCAGGCTATATGGAAGCCGCCTTAAAAATTCTTATACCAATTGTTTTCCCAAAAAACGCTATTGTCGCCGATATCAGCGTACCTGTCAAGATCAGACTTAATTTGGTTGAAGGTATGTTTTTGGCAGGGAATATAGCAGGAGCAAAAAGCTTATTAGACAGTATCAACGAACAAAGTGAACATAAAATAAAACTCGTCAACGCTTACAAAAAATGGAAAGAATCACTTTCCTTTTGGGGACGTTTATCGGCAACTATGGGATTATTGCCTTACGACAAACCAATTAAAATTGAATATCCTTTTGGCGAACCTTAAGTTAGGATGATTTGAGGAGCTGTCTTGACTTATGTTGAGACAGCTCCTATTGTAATTTATATTAACTGATTCACAAAAACTCAGATTTGAGTAGTTATTTACATTAAATTAAAGGCTGAAGTTATGAGCTTCCGTAAGATATTATATTCAATCATTAAAAATATGAGTGCGTACATATTCTGTGTTTTAGCAGGAGTAATATATGCTGTAGCGATAAAATATTTTATATTTCCTTCTAAAGTAATTATGACCGGAACAGAAGGAATATCTATCGCTACAGCTTATTTTTTTGAAAGTCAAAACCTGTTCACACTGTTGTACCTTACATTTCAGTCATTATTTATTATTTTTGCCTTTCATAAAATTGGCAGGCGATTTGCTGTTAGAACAATGCTTGTTATTGGGTCAGTTGTAGGACTATTAGCTGTTTTACCAGAATATCAGTTTGCCAGTCCCGAACCTCAGAACGAACGAATCATATTGGTTATATTTGGTGGTATTCTTGCCGGCTTAGCCAAAGCAATTGCCTTTAGATATAGCGCTTCAACAGGCGATGAAGATATTCCCGCTGCGTATTTATCAATGAAGTATTTAAAACCGGTAGGTAATATTGCAGTTATTGCCGCTGTCATATCCACAGTTTTTGGCTTGACTTTAGCGTTTGTCAAAACTTATCAGATAGAACCTGTGATCAATACATTAATGTACACAACAATTTACATCTTTATGAGTGCAGAAACGCTGAATAATTTTTATCGTAAATTCAAATTAGTACTTATAAATATTATAACAAAAGTTCCAGACAAGATTGGTGAAGATATAAGGACTGTTCTACCTCATAGGACATTTACAACAGAAAAAGGAATTGGTGGTTATTCAAAAGATAATGTGAACATCCTTCGAACAATTGTAACCCAAGAAGAACTCTCAGACATCATACAAATCATAGAGAAAGCGGATAAGTCGGCATTTTTCTTCTACAATAATATTGAAGGTGTTTCAAAACAGTATTACATATCACCTATTCGCTAAATATTACCTAAAATTAAGTTTTAATTCTTCTGTGATATTTTACAGGTTTTGAAAAGAAACTTGACTTTCAAGACGACCGGTCATATAATTTGTTCATGGATAGAAAACAAAACAAGAAAAATGATATAATAAACGCTTCAATAGGCTTAATGCATTTGAGGGGCTACAATGGTACCAGTGTAAAAGACATAACTGATATAGCAGGTATTCCTAAGGGGTCTTTTTATAATTACTTCAAAGACAAAGAGCATTATGCCGTAGACGCACTGAATTACTTTTTTTTTGAGTTATTTAACAACTACACATCAATATTGATTGATAAGAACCTTAAACCTTTAGAGAGAATCAATAAGTTCTTTAAGAGTTTAATATCTTTGCTTGAGAAACAAGACTTAAAACTCGGATGTTTTATTGGAAACATCACTCAGGAAATGGGAAATACCAGCGAATTAATATCAGATACTGTTGCTAAAATCCATAGTGAATTAGAAACTATGATTTATAACAATCTGATAGAAGCATACGAAAATAAAACATTGAAAAAAGAACTTGACCTAAAAGTTTTGGCGAGTTTTATCGTGAATAGTTGGCAAGGCACCCTGCTCAGAACAAAGGTAACTAATGACCAAACTATTTTAAATGCCTTTTATACAGTACTAAACGAAGACCTGCTTAAATAGGTTTTTATCGTTATTGAAAATATTACAAATAAGGATTACATGATGAATGATTTTGTGATTGATACAGAACGGTGTATTAAGTGTGGCTTATGTGTAAAGGATTGCCCGACCGGTGCAATTGTAATGGATACATTCCCTGTGTTAAATTCAGATGCCTGTATAAAATGCAGTCACTGTTTGGCCGTATGCCCAAAGGCGGCACTTTCTATTTTAGGTAAAAAACCGGCTGGTAGTACGCTGCTTAAGGGAAACCTACCAAGTGCAAAACAGATGGAAATATTAATCAAAGGCCGTCGTTCTGTTCGTCAATATAGCGATAAAAATGTGGCGTCTGAAACAATTCGTGAGCTTGTCGATATTGCTTCGCATGCGCCAACCGGCGTAAATGCCTGCTCCGTTCAGTTTACAGTTATTGACAATAAAGATACGATGGATGCATTTCGTAATGAGGTTTATGAACGCTTAGAAAAAATGCTTTCAGAAACAACGCCGGATGATGATCATATTATGAAATTCCTAAATTTTGCAGTGAAGCAACGGAATGAAAACGGAAGCGATATCATCCTTCGTGGTGCGCCACATCTTGTGGTTACTTCATCACCTAAAGCCACGCCGTGCCCGGAAGCAGATACGCATATTGCACTTGCCTATTTTGAACTCATGGCTCAATCAATGGGACTGGGCACACTTTGGAATGGTATGCTGAAGATGGCACTTACCAGCTTTTCGGATATTCCAAGCCGCCTGGGCATTCCAGAGGAACATCTAATTGGCTATGTTATGATATTTGGCAAACCAGCTGTCCAGTACCACCGTACAGTTGAGCGAGGCTCCGCAAATATTAAAACTGCAAGCTGGAAATAAAAAGAACTAACAGGTGCTCAGCTTGAGTAGGCATCAAGGCATGTAACAACAGGCACGAGAGTACAAAATGGTAAGTTTATTTTGTACAGAAAGGAAATAGAAATGAAAGTACTTATTCTGTATTACTCAAAGTCGGGGCATACTCTTGAAGCCGCAAATGCAACGGCCGAAGGAATACGCTTGGCTGGGTCTGAGGTAGATATCGTTGCGGTAAATAACTTTGAAGTCTCAATGCTGACAGATTACGATGGAATAATTATTGGGAGTCCTTGTTGGGCTGGAAGTATCACATCAAGTGGTGTCGCCAAACCAATTGTTCGTGTGATAAATTCGTTGCCAGAAAATCGTCTCAAAGGTAAACGATGTGGTGGAATCTCCGTGTACGCTAAGAAAGGTGGACAGACAACAGTAAAGCACCTGGGCGAACTAATGGCTCAGAAGGGATGTGAAGATTATAAACCCGGCCCCTCTGCCAAGGCTGGAGTGCCCATGAGCCTTTGGAAAGGTCCTTCAGTTGGAACAGAAGACAAGGCAAATTTTAAGGCGTTCGGCATTGAATTTGTTGCATAAATTCTGTTATAAAAAAACAAACTTGAAACTTTATTAAATTAAAATGAGGAAAATCATATCTACAAAATTAATGGAGTACATTAATACCAATCAGATAAAATATTGAGGATTATGCCAAACTGCAATCTGAAAGATTTAGTAGAGGGAATGATGATTAAAAGAAGTAGAAAACCGCAGGTAAATTCCTGCGAAAGTTAACCGAAAGGAAAGAGTACCATGACGATTGAAAGTAAATATCTATATGTACTTGGAGCGGCTATCATACTGGCTATCGCGATTATTGTATACCGCGTAGCAAAACCAACCACTCAGAAACCTGATTCTTCTTTGCAAACAAAGCTCGATGAAAGAAAGAATACATTTAATGCAGAAGCTCCTGAAAGTATCAAGACAACCTATTCAAAGGGTTTACAGGCTGTAGATGAAAGCGGCATGATTGTCGGAGCGAAACAACTTGGTCAGATTGCACCTGATTTTGAACTCACCAATGCCAGCGGGAAAGCCGTTCGCTTAAGTAAGATGCTAAAGAAAGGACCAGTGGTTCTAACTTGGTACCGTGGCGGATGGTGTCCATACTGCAACCTGACATTACATGCACTACAAGAAGAACTACCAAATATCCAAATGCAGGGAGCCAGTCTGCTTGCGCTAACACCAGAACTTCCCGACCAATCGATGTCCACTGCCGAAAAGAATGAGCTTCAGTTTGAGGTGCTGAGTGATATCAACAACAATGTCGCACGTGAATACGGCATTGTCTACAAACTCACCGATGAAGTCGCCGCTATATATGAAGAAAAATTTGGACTCTCCACATACAACGGAAACGACTCGAATGAACTGCCACTGGCCGCAACTTATATTATAAATCAGAAGGGTGAAATTATTTATGCCTTCTTGGATACCGACTACCAAAAGCGAGCCGAACCGTCTGAAATCACCGCTAAACTAAAGACGTTCCGCAAACAAAATTAACAACACAATAAAAAGGAACACGAATATGAAAGTATTAGGAATATCCGGATCACCAATTAAAAATAGTAACACCGACCGCACAGTTAAAGCCGTACTGGAAGCAACCGGCTGCGAAACTGAATTCGTAAAACTAATCGACTATACCATAGAGCCCTGCCGAGCCTGTTTGGGATGCGTCAAGACAAATAGATGCGTCATTAAAGATGATGGTATTGAATTGGCAGAAAAGGCTAAGGCGGCCGATGCCTTGGTAATAGGCGGCTTTACCCCTTACTCGACGATTGATGCTCGAACCAAAGCATTTATTGAACGTCTCTACCCATTGCGTCATATTCATGGCTTTATGACGGGTAAGCCAGGTGCTGCGGTAGTTACATGTGCCGTTCCTAAAGGACACAAAGCCATGCCGCCGGCAGCTCAGATGGGTATCAATGCTATTCAGTTCTATATGTTGGAAGAGGGGATGAACTTTATAGGTGCAGTAACAATCCAAGGTAATGTGCCGTGTGTTGGGTGTTCCTCATCCGATGAATGTAAAATGTCAGGCATTAGAATGATATACGGACCAAGTGCGGCTTCCGATTCGATAGGTATTGAGCTACTCGAAAAACAGCCTGTTGCAGTTGAGGCAACAAAAGAACTCGGGTGTAAAATTGCTGAGGAACTTGGAGTTAAGTAGTCAGATATTGTGAATTACCCGGGATATAAAATCATCAATACGCCAGTTTAACCGATAAAAACTGTAGTTTAAAAGACTTAGATATTTTCACCAAGAGTGCTAGAGCCATTCCGTTTGTCTTGAAGTTCTTTACTTTAAAGAAGTTATGATGATGGTCAAAAAACTTTACCCCAAAATATTGCTATAAGTCTTTATTCTATGTTGAAATAAGGTGAATTTTTATTGATTTTCTCCCAAAAAAAGAGGGTAGTTTTAGCGGATTCAAGTATAATGTAAACACTTAAAATACAACAACTTGTACCCAAACTACCCATATGGCTATTATACAGAACAAAAACATATTTTCATGGAAAAACTTCGATAATCTCGGAGATTTAGAAAGATTTAAGCTTTTACTCAGTTATATTCCTGATGAGAAGCTAATGCGTACCCTTGAGAAGCATCGCGGAAACGGACGTAACGATTATCCCATTCGTGCCATCTGGAACTCTCTGCTTGCCGCTGTTG
>JBITAJ010000031.1:0-92224 GCA_044440125.1 Sedimentisphaeraceae bacterium JB056
TTTTTTTGGGAGAAAATCAATAAAACTTCACCTTATTTCAACATAAAATAAAGACTTACAGCAATATTTTGGGGTAAAGTTTTTGAGCCACCACCATAACTTATTTAAAGTAAAGAACTTCAAGACAAACGGAATGGCTCTATGCCTTGAAATATCTCTCGAACAGCGGATAAATCGCTTCGTATAGATACTCATACGGGTAATATTAAATGCAAATTCAGATAAAACGGAATTGTCTTAACAATAAAGGACTATAATGAAAGTAATTAAATCATTCTTTCTTATCCTGCCGACTGTTGTCGTAATAATAGCAGCAGCAATAATTTACAACAATTTAACAACAAACAAAACCATAGAAGAGCTGCTTAGCGAAAATACCGAGCTTAAAGAAGCTATATCAAACCTCGAATACGAAGAACAAATCGGCTACGCTAAAGTGTTGGCACAATACCAGAGAGATGACAAACTTTATACGAAGCTATTGTTTGTAGAGACAGTCCCGGGCGACCCCTCCTCTCAGGTACTGCGGAAGGAATTTGAGATTGAGGGCGATGTGGTTCATTTCGATGCTATTATTGTCAAATTCTCAGGTCCGCTTGTAACCGACGGCAAAGAAAGAGCCTTGTATATGTGGCGAAGGGTGTACGGAGAGAGCATGAGCCCCGAACAAGGCCTGCCGATTGAAACGGAAGGGCTGCCCTCAGTAAGATACGAGAGCCTCTGCCGTAAACTCTCAATCGAAGACAACGAGCTTTTCTGGTCGCAGCTCTGGAATCTCTCCAATGACCCTAAAAAACTCGAACCGCTTGGCGTAAAAGCGATTTTCGGAAATGTCGTATATAAACGGCTAAAACCCGGCCTTGTATACATATTTAAAGTTAACAGCTCAGGCAACCTTTATCCAGAGACAATACCCGACTTTTAAAATACCTGATATGTAAATCAATTGCGAATTTGCTGCCCTGTGTTGAAGAAACAAAATATTACTCACCATAACAAACCTGCATTTACTGCTTGCACAAACATGCCAAGATAATATAATACTTTCCTATATACCTATAGTATATTTATATTAAAGTATTCAAAAATCGCTCAAGGAAGGATGGAAATCATGAAAAAGGCAGTTGCTGTTATAGGTGCACTATTTATGTTCATTGCAACATGGCTGATTTCGGGCATACTGGTTGCTCTAATCTGGGAGTATTCACGCACAGAAGTTACAATTGGCGCCTTGAGTACAAATATAGCAGGGCTAATAGGTTTTATATTAGCGACTTTAGCCGCAACCCATACATTTCGGGCTTCACTAAAAACTAAAACAGGAAAATCGGATAAAAAAATTGAAGAATAATTGAATCTTCAATTTTAACTTGCGGCCTTGCGTTGAAAACCATAGTATCACTTCTTTAAGTTCAACAGCAATTGCTTTATTGCTGAGATTCGTTTTATTGTTGCCGGATGGGTTGAGAAATACTCATCGGTCGCGTTTCTTGATTCGTTTTTATGGCACTCAGCAAGTTTTTTCAGTGCCTTTACTGCGGCGTCAGCTTTGAAACCAGCGGCTCTGGTCAACTTCACGCCAAATTCGTCTGCCTCAAATTCCTGCGATTGAGAATAGGCGCTCTGGAAAAATTTCAAGCCTGTACTCTTGAGCATAGCAGAAATCTTTCCTTTAACCGGCAAAGCTCGCGTAACAGCTCCAAGAGCCGCAGAATTCACAAGCCTGTTGACCGCATGCTTACGTACAACATGCCCCATTTCATGTGCTATGACAAATGCCGACATATCAGGATCCTCACCATAAAGATCAAGCAAAGAAGATGACACAAAAATAAATCCACCCGGCACGGCAAAAGCATTCGGCGTGGTATCGAGATATACGAAAAAGTTGAATTTTATTTTTTTATTTGCCACGCGTCTTGCAAGTTTCGACCCGTAAGCAGAGACGAATTTCTGCCTTGCCGATGCAGCCATGGCCATCTCATTCATTACAGCTGAAGCAATATCAAGCCCTACTTCACGTTCCGCGGTTATCGCCTCATCCGCATCTGCAGTCAGCGACTTCCAAACCCACTTGCCCTTGCGGACTTTTGGACCAAGCATCTTACCAAGATTGTAGAATATTCCTGCCATAAAAATCAGCCAAGTTTGGATGCCAAGTTCGCCGCAAGCTCTCTGCACTGTTCGATCTGCTCGGCCTTGGCATTGAACCTCGCCTCAATCACAGGCTCGGCCAGCTCAAGCCTTGCCTGCTCAACGAAATCTTTTATACCATCAACGCCGCCGCCGCTCCAGCCGTATGTACCCATAATACCTACAACCTTATTCTTGACCATCTTACCGGTAAGAAGATTGAGCAGGTTCGCCATCAATGGAAATACCTTCGTATCATAAGTAGGTGCGGCAAGTACCAAACCTTTATATCGCCAGATATCACGGACAATGTAGGAACTGTGTGTTTCGGAAATATTGTGGACTTTCACTGCCTCAACACCTTTCTCATAAAGCATCTCACTGAGTAGCGATATCATCCTTTCGGTATTGCCGTACATCGAACCGTAAGCAATCACAACGCCCTTCTCGCCTTCCTGACTGCTCCACTTCTTATATTTATTGATTATCCATTCAGGATTATCCTTCCAAATCGTACCATGAGCCGGGCAAATTGTGTTTATTTCCAACTCGCCAAGCTTACCAAGTGCCTTACTGACCATTGATGAGTACTTGCCGACAATATTCGAGTAATACCTCAGCAGATCATCCTCATATTTGTCCAGATCATTTCTGCCGTCAAACAAAGCACCATTATTAGCCCTGAAAGAACCAAACGCATCACCTGAGAACAGACATCCCGTTTTAGCCTCATAAGTCATCATGGTTTCGGGCCAGTGTATCATCGGCGTCTTATAGAAAATCAGGGTATGACTGCCGGTGCTAAGCTCCTGACCATCTTCAACCTGTTCAACATCTTCAAGGCCCGGAAAAATATGTTCGAGAAACTCGACAGTCTTTGAATTTCCAATAACCTTCATTTCAGGATAGTATTTTTTGAGCATCTCGATTGAGCCGCAATGATCGGGTTCAAGGTGATGAACAACGAGATAGTCTATCTTCTTATCACCTATAGCTTCAGTAATATTGCCGAGAAATTGGCTGAACTTTATATCTTTAACTGTATCAAAAAGAACAACCTTGCTATCATCAAGCAAATATGAATTATACGAAATGCCTTCAGGAATAGGCCATAAAGCTTCAAAAGTATGACTTGTTCTGTCGTCAACGCCTACCGAATAAACATTATCTTGTATCTTTCTGCTCATTGCTTCCCCATGAAGTTTATAAATATCAAAAACATGCATATTAAAACATCGTTTATGATTATATACTCAAAAATCCACATTACAAGCATCAATCAATACATAAATAACGTACATCGAAATATTTAACTATTAGTTCTTTGACTTCCTACAGCGAATTTGATAATTTAATTATCAATATCTAAAACTTTTTGCAGAGAAGACACTATGTTAAAAAAAGCAACGCTTATTCTACTTTTAATTTTTTCGACAAGCTCATTTGCTCTCGATATTATGAGTGTATTAAAGGACGGCGGGGAAGGGTTCGACCCGTGGAATCAACAGCGATGGAAAGAGTGGTATGAGGGTAACAAAGTAGTCAAGCCGTTTGAGATAAGTGAGTCCGTTACTTTTGCAAAGCGCGGAGAGAACTGGCAGCCGGATATAAGCAAGCTTGAGAGCAAGGCTTTGTTCGTGATATCACCGAAGCAAGCAATTGATATTGACGGCAACGGAATAGTCATAGATGTCAGAAATCCCGGCAGCAGAGACTGGACACTGAAAAAAGCTTACATGGGCGGATGGCTGGGTCGCAACCTGTCGCTGAGAAAAAATTACGGTTTTGTTTTTTCCATTGCAAATAAGAACAACCGCCCTTCCGGGATAAGGAATTTTACCATCAGAGGTTTCGAGCAGGCTATAAGAACATCAAGCAGACAAAAAACAAAACTTGTAATAGAAAAATGTGTTTTCAACCGCAATAAATGGGGCGTTTACCTCAGCGGGCAGAATACTACGGTTAAGAACAATCAGTTCATCGAAAATGCCGGTGGAGGAATGTATTGCGGATCGGGAAATCACGACAATATCATAAGAGGTAATACCTACCGTGACAACGGATATGTAAAAGAAGTTTCATATGCAGATATAGTATTCGATACGGCATACAATATGGTCGTAGAAGATAATCTCTTCATCAATTCGGAAATAGAACAGCAGCATTTCAGCGCAGCAGTCTCGATGTACCGAAATATGGGCGAGAACGGCAGGCTCAGAGAGGATGCCCCGCATAACAACACAATACGCAATAACAAAATATGCGGCCGAGAAGTGGGTATTCAGATAGGCGCGCGGATGGGAAAAAAGACAAAAAATGACGTATCGCTTGAAGGAAGAGATTACGCTTTCGATAACATTATATTAAACAACAGCTTTAAGAACGTTACAGTGGGAATCAAGCTCAACACCGGTTTCAATACCGTTTCCAGCAACATATTCGAAGATGTTAAAGAGCCGATTGTTCTGCACTGCGTTTTTTATAATCTTATACAAAACACCATATCAAATCAAAAAGCCAATGACATCAGGCTCTGGTTGACGGAAAAAGACTATGAAAAATATAAGTGGATATTCCCAGATCAGTCAGATCTAAGCAACGCAATAGATAAGAGCGAGAAGCTTGTGCAGATAAACGCCGATGGGCTTGATGGCAATATTGGGTATGAAGGAGAGGCAAAGGTTATAATATCCAACCGAAAAGAGCCTTTCAATATATCCAATCTCGTTAAGGACAAGGCAATACAAAAAGTAGAAGGAGATTTCTACGAAAATCTTGCTGGAAACGAGATTGCCTTCATATGGGATAAACCGATATCGGAGATCAATACATTCGGACCCTTCAGCCATAAATTTTACACTATAACCATTTATGACCAGCGAGGAATGGAGATAAACCGCTGCGGAAGAAGCAAAGACAAGTGGAAATTCATAGCTGCCGGTAATTTCCTGCCGGATAAGGGGGATGAAATAGCTGCAGTAAGTGAAAAAGCAGATGGAAACGGTAATTATACGGTTAAGATATTCCGCCGCGGTTATGCAGAACCTGCGATAATCATGTTGAAAAACAATTCGAGACAAATAACATCCATAAACACTAACAGCTTCTCCGGATCAAACGAGAAATTTGATGAAATAGCTGTTAATTTTACAGAAGGTCAACCTTTATGTATAAAACCTTCAGATTTAAGCAAGCAAACCGAATAAAAAGTGTCCAAAATGGAACATAAGGATTGACTTTTGAGGGGGTTCCTTTTAAACTATTCTGGCAGTGGTTTTGATGAATTAACAAGACTTTAGCCACGTGCAACTTCATTTATGCAGCCTGGTTTAACCTAATCACAAACTTCGCTTGAGGTTTATATTGATGTTGGTGATATTGGGTATAATTATGAAAGACCTTTGCATCTTTAATGGCTAAGACGTTACTATAAATTTTAAAGGCAACTGCGAGGTAAGCATTGAAAAACATAGTTATAATACCTGCCCGATACGATTCAACTCGTTTCCACGGGAAAGTTCTCGCCAAAGAAACCGGAAAATACCTTCTGCAACATACTTATGAACAGGTATTAAAAGCGCAAAGTGTCAGCGATGTCTATATCGCGACCGACAGCAACAAGGTTTTTGAAGCGTGCCGAGAGTTTGGCGGCAACTGTATTATGACCAGCGACCAGCACAAAAGCGGAACCGACCGAATAGCAGAAGCAGCGGCCAACATTGAAACGGACATGATCATAAATGTGCAGGCTGATGAACCGGAAATATCACCTGACGACATTGACATGCTCGCTCAGACAATGGAGCAAAATCCGGAAGTTCCAATGGGAACACTCGTAACAAAGATATCAGACCCTCAATGGCTTGACAACACCAATGTGGTAAAAGCCATTCTTGATACAAAGGGAAGAGCAATATATTTCTCAAGAGCCCCTATACCTCACAATCGTGACAAGGGATGCGGAAGCTGCGAGCTTGCGTACCGGCATCTTGGAATATATGCCTACCAAAAGGAGTTTCTGCTCCAAATAACAAAGATGCCTCAAACTCCGCTTGAGAAATGCGAATCACTTGAGCAATTACGGGTTATAGAAAACGGATATCCCATAATCACAGCAAAAGTTGATGCAAGCCCTGAGGGGATAGACACCCAGCCGCAATACGAGGATTTTGTAGAACGAATGAAAAACAAGTAATTTATAAATATTAAAAAAACACTTAGACAACCAAAATGACAGATAAAAACGAAGAACTCTTAGCAAGCGTTAGCTCGGTATCAACAGATACAGAATACTTTTCCCCTATTCCAGAGGGATATGTAAAAGGAAAGACCAAATATGTAATAGTGCTTGGCACCGTTATGAGCGGTCTTGGAAAAGGAATATTTTCATCCTGTATGGCAAAACTCATGCAGGATAAAGGCCTCAGCGTATCACCGATAAAGCTTGAAGGTTATATGAATATGGACTCGGGCACACTCAACCCCTTCAGACACGGAGAGGTGTTTGTCCTCGATGACGGCATGGAATGCGACATGGACCTGGGAACTTACGAACGTATGCTCAACCAGGATCTGAGCAGATCAAATTTCAGCACAAGCGGACAAATTTTCCACTCTGTGCTTCACAAAGAACGTCACGGCGACTATCTTGGCCGCGATGTGCAGATGATCCCGCATATCACAGGTGAGGTAAAACTTAAACTTCGCAGACTGGCCATGCAAAGCAAGTCAGATGTAGTCTTCGTTGAAATAGGCGGCACAGTCGGTGACCTTGAAAACGCCTTCTATATCGAAGCAATGCGAGAGATGGCATACGAAGAAGGGGCCGGAAACTGCTGTTTTGTAGCATTAACCTACATTCTCGCTCCTAAGACACTTGGAGAGCAGAAATCAAAGGCAGCCCAGCTCGGCATTCGCGAACTGATGGAAAAAGGTATCCAACCCAATATCATCGCATGCAGAAGTGAACAGCCGGTAACCAAGACAGTACAGCAGAAGATAAGTGTTTTCAGTAACGTACCTTACGAAAACGTCTTCAGCATGCATGATTCAGACAGTATATATACGATACCGATGATGCTCAGAGAAAGCGGTCTGGATTTCAGCGTAATAAGAATGCTTGGTCTTGAAGAAAAGGTTGATCTGAGAACCGAAAGACGTGAATGGGAACGCTGGTGCAACTTCACGGACAAGATCAAAAAAGAGAAAAATAAAGAAGTAACTATCGGTATTACAGGAAAATACACTTCTGTACGTGACAGTTATGCATCAATCATAAACGCCTTGGAACATTGCGATATATGGCTTGGATGCAAAGTCAACATAAAATGGATAGAAGTTACCGAGATTACAAAGGACAATATCACTGAAAACATGCAGGATGTAGACGGTATAATTGTTCCTGGCGGTTTTGGTACAAGAGGTACTGAAGGCAAGATAGAATGCATAAAATATGCGAGAGAAAACAAGCTGCCCTACCTTGGCCTCTGTCTTGGTTTCCAGATGGCCGTTATTGAATACGCAAGGAATGTTTGCGGCATAAAAGATGCAAACAGTACAGAGATTATCCCAAATTGCCCTAATGCCGTCATTGACATACTTCCTGAGCAGAAAAAAATTGAAGGACTCGGAGGCAACATGCGTCTGGGTGGGCATGATGTGGAAGTTAAGAAAGACACTCTCGCTTACAAGATATTCGGTAACAAAGAATCTGCAAGAATGAGATTCAGGCATAGATACGAAGTTGACCCGAAATACATCGAACAGCTTGAAAATGCCGGACTTATATTCTCCGGTAAAGCTCCGAATCACCCGATTATGCAGATTCTCGAGCTTGAGGATCATCCCTTCTTTATGGGAACACAGGCTCATCCGTGCCTCACCTCAAGACCTCTCGACACAAGCCCGATGTTCCTCGGCCTTGTAGCAGCAGCCATGAAACACAAATATCCGGATTCGAATCTTCCTGATGTAGTTGAAATGGTTAACGATGTAACTAAGAAGCAAAGCTAAAGATTCTATGATCTTATTGAGAAGGTAAAGACAATATGGATAAAGCAGTAAATATACGGTCAGGTCTGTGGTTCTTTATAATTGCAGCTATAATTTGTGTCTGGTGCAGCTACTTTGGCTATTCCGCAACCGTTGAGAATAGCTTTGACACGAGTTTCTTTAATAAATTCGGATCTGCCCTCTCAGCAATAACGACAGCATATTTACTGCTTATCTTTATGCCTCTTCCGATAGAACAGCATTGGACTGACAAAATCCGCCTTGGCATAGTACTCACCATTGGCGCTGTAGTCATGGGTATATTCTGCTGGCCTCTTATAGCTCCTCATGCTGAAAGGGAAACTGTCAGCTTCTTTTGTTCCTGCATTTCCGTAACAGATGCCCTGATAGTCATTCTGGGTGCGTTTGCAACTGGAGCCGCAGCCTACTTCCTGGGCTACCCCAATGGAAGATACACCGCACTTGCGGCAGTACCTATGGGTGTAGGCATATGGGCTCTTAGAAGCGGAACAATCTCCAACCTCCTAACATACAACAATTCTCCAGAACAACACCGTCTTGTCTATATGAGTCTTAGATGGGAAGGTATTTTCTGGTTTCTCGTTATTGCTGCCGGCTACGCAGGGGTTAAAACAGCAGCTATACTCTGCAAAGACACAGCAAAATCCGAAGAACCAGCAAAAAAGAAGCAGCCGGCCGGTGATCTCGCACTTCCGCTGGTTATCACCGCTGCAATAGCCTGGCTACTGACAAATATTCTTGCGCAATCCCCAAAGATAATGACAACAGGCAACGGCATTATTCATGCTCAGCCGCGACAGGCACAAATAGCATTCGCTCTTTTAGCAGCATTTGGTGTTGCCGGATACCTTGTCAAAAGATACATGAATGTCAGAATAGAGATACCGGTAATTTCAACAGTTCTGGTAAGTCTGGGTGCAGCCATATTTTCCGGTCGTGATTCAATCTTAGAATTCTCTAAAAATATTCCGACATCAATATTTCTTCATCCAATATCAGCTATTCTGCCTGTACAAATGATAGCATTCGGTACACTTGGAGTCCTAATAGGATATGGAATAGCAATACTAAGCCATCACAAAAAGAAATTACTTGATGCAGACCAGGCCGTCAAGCAGTAACTGCCATATTGAATTAACAAGCAGCCAAACTGTCAAACTGGCACCTGACATAACTGTCACAATATACTCAAAGCTTTATTAGAAAAGACTTAAACACACTTTCTGATAATTGGCACGTCTTTTGCTTATATCTCTTGCATATGTAGTAAATTTCCGTTAAATACGGTAAGAACCGATTTATAAATGACTATAAACAGGAGATATAATTATGGGTAAAATCATTGGTATAGACCTTGGTACAACTAACTCAGTAGTAGCCGTGATGGAAGGTTCAAGCCCGAAAGTGCTTGTAAACAGTTCTGGATCACGACTCACACCATCTGTAGTTGGTTTTACTGATAAAAACGAAAGACTTGTGGGCCAAATCGCTCGTCACCAGCAGGTAACGAACCCTGAGAATACAGTTTTCTCAGTAAAGCGTTTCATGGGTCGTAAGCACAAAGAGGTAAGTTCAGAAGAGAAAACTGTGCCGTATAAGATTACCGGCAACGCTGATGACCTCGTTAAGATTGGTGTAAGAGGTAAAGAATATACTCCACCTGAGATTTCAGCAATGATTCTTCAGGATCTCAAAAAGACTGCTGAAGAATATCTTGGTGAGAAGGTTGATCAGGCAGTTATTACAGTACCTGCTTATTTCAATGATTCACAGCGTCAGGCAACAAAAGACGCCGGTACAATTGCCGGTCTTAAAGTAGAGCGTATAATTAATGAGCCTACTGCTGCTGCTCTTGCGTACGGACTTGAGAAGAAAAAAGAAGAAAAAGTCGCTGTATTCGACTTCGGCGGTGGTACATTTGATATATCAATCCTTGATATCGGCGAAAATGTCGTTGAAGTACTCAGCACAAACGGTGACGGTCATCTCGGTGGTGACGACCTTGATGAAGTACTGATCAACTACATCGCTGAAGAATTCCGCAAGGAAAACGGTATTGACCTGCGTCAGGATGCAATGGCACATCAGAGACTTAAAGAAGCCGCTGAGAAGGCAAAATGCGAGCTCTCTACACAAGTTGAAACTAATATCAACCTGCCGTTTATCACAGCAGATGCAAGCGGACCAAAACACCTTCAGATGAGCATGACAAGAAGCAAATTTGAAGCGTTGGCTGAAAATGTATTCGAAAAGCTCAAATCGCCTTGCCATCAGGCAATAAAAGATGCCGGTCTTAGCCAGAGCGACATTGCTGAAGTACTGCTTGTAGGTGGTTCAACCCGCGTACCTAAGGTACAGGAAATAGCAAAAGAGATATTCGGAAAAGATTCAAACAAGAGTATCAACCCTGATGAAGTTGTGGCACTTGGAGCAGCTATTCAAGGTGCGGTTCTCGCCGGTGACGAAGGCGTCAAAGATATACTTCTTCTCGACGTTACACCACTTTCTCTTGGTGTTGAGACAATGGGCGGCGTAATGACAAAGCTCATCGAAAAGAATACAACTATTCCTACAAGCAAAAAGGAAGTGTTCTCAACTGCAACAGACAGCCAGACTGCTGTAGATATTCATGTATTGCAGGGTGAAAGAGAGTTCGCAAGAGACAACAGAACTCTCGGACGTTTCCAGCTTACTGATATACCTCCGGCTCCAAGAGGCGTTCCTCAGATTGAAGTATCCTTTGATATTGATGCTAACGGCATCCTGAATGTTAATGCAAAGGACGTGGCAACAGGCAAGCAGCAATCTATTGAGATCAAATCAAGCTCTGGAATCAGCGAAGATGAGATTGAAAAAATGAAACGTGATGCCGAAGAGCACGCAGAAGAGGATAAGAAGAAGAAGGAACTGGTAGACCAGAAGAACCAGGCTGACCAACTCATCTACTCTACAGAAAAAACCTTGAAGGAGCATGGCGAAAAGGTATCTGCTGAAACACGAAGCAACATCGAAAATGCCATGAATACTTTGAAAGAAGCTGCTAAAGGCGATGATGCTGATGCTATTAAAAATGCTACAGAAAAACTTGCAGAAGCTTCACAAGAACTCGGTAAGATTCTTTACGAAGAAGCAAGTAAAGCGCAGCAGGCTCAACAAGAAGCTGGCGGTCAGGCATCTTCAGAACAAGCAGAAGATGATAAAAAAGGCGGAGATGATGTAATCGATGCCGAATTCGAAGCTAAATAACCAAATTAGCCTAATTTAACAAATAAAATACCCCTTGGTTCTTTTGCGAGTCAGGGGGTATTCTATTTTAGTCAACCCAATAATTTTCCAATGCACTTAAAAAAACAACCGGTAATAAAATTTCACTCTACTAACTTACATAATTAGATTATAAAGTGAAATGATTATAAATAAACCTCTTTCCCAAATAACCTCGCTTCAAAGCGGGCGAGCGTCTACCGGTTCAATTCTTTATAGTATCACAAGAATACTATAATACCTTACAAAGAAAATAGCAATAAGGAAATTCCTGATTTAGCGACCAACTAAGATAAACTAAGCTCCGAATCCCACACGTTAGGCGATACAAGGCGTATCGCCTGGGAAGGGCAACATTCTTCCGCATGATAGCAGAGTTGCAGGAGATCAGACAATACAAATTCGTGCTTGACTTTCACTACACCGTCAATTGCCTGGGTAAACATCTCAGGACAAATTGTAGTGCATATTTCACATCCAAGACATTTTTGCTCGTTTATTTCAATTTTGATTTTTTCCATTACCATGATAATATAATATTTTAACCAAATCCAAAACCAGATTACATAGCCTATAACTTATAAAGAAATGCCTTAAAAATATAAAAGCATTATCTTTATTAGATAGTAACATGAAATTGAGTGAAAAAAAATAGGGAAATTCCTTGCTTAAACACATGTCATATGAGGTAAACCCTATATGTCAGAGGATGTCAAACCTTCCCGAATTGCATATCTGGTCAAATCAGCAATATTGTCAATATTCAGTTTATTGAATATCTTTGATCGATGCCCCTCAACTGTTTTAGGACTTATGCAAAGCACCGCAGCAACTTGTCGGGTAGTCTTCCCTTCAGCAAAGAGTTGGGCAACCTGCCTCTCACGTCCCGAAAGTACGGCAAAAAGCGTAGCATCATCAAGATGGAGTCCTTTGGTAATAACTTCGATGGTTTCTTCTCCAAGTGACGGCGTAAGATATATCTCGTTATTAAGAACCAGTCTTATAGCTGATACCAACTCAGAATATTCACAATCCTTCAGAACAAAACCCTTGCAGCCGGCCCTGAACATTTCACTTATTATTTTGACTGCTGAATGCATTGAGAGCCCAAGCACCTTTATATCAGGAAAATCCCTGACTATGAGTCGGGTAGCTTCAATACCATTCATATTAGGCATGGTAATATCCATCACAACAACATCAGGAGAAAGCTTACGGGCAAGCTCAACAACTTGAGTGCCATCTTCTGCCGCAGCAACAATTTCCATATCTTTCTCTGATTTTATAGCCTCGTTGAGGCCATACTGCATAATTTTATGATCATCTGCAAGTAATATTCTTATACTCAATTCAATTCCCTCAAGATTCGTTGCAAGGTACACATATAGTAATTTCGGTCCCAACATCAATAGTTGATTTTATCCTCAACTCACCTCCAAGATTATCAAGATTCTCACGAATACTAAACAAGCCATAGCTCTTGATACTCTCAGTATGGCTATTGAGTTTCTCAACATCGAAACCAACGCCATTATCCTCAATCACCACTTCAATGATATTATCCTTAGAGTAAATATCCACGTAAACATTCTCTGCCTTAGAGTGCTTTGCTGAATTCAAAAGAAGCTCTCTTATAGAGCGGAAAAGGAATACTTCAATATCTTCAGAGATATCATCTGAGAGTTCACAATCTCTCATAGTGCAATTAATTCCATACTCTGATGTGATTTGCTCAGTCACTTCTTCAACAGCTGTTTTGAGTCCAAGAGTATACAAAGTTGGAGAACTAAGGTCAAATGTTACTTTCCTTGTCAAATCAATAGACTGCTTTATTATATCCCAGACTTTCCGTATCTTATCCTTCTGAGACTCCGGGCTTGAGTCAACAAGAACACCAAGCTCTCTTTTCGAAAATGCAAGAAGCTGACCAACGGAATCATGAAGCTGCACGGCAAACTTACGTCGCTCTCTTTCTTCTGTAAGTATAAGTTTCTGTGAAAGCAAACGAAGCCGTTTCTGGTTATGAAGGAGCTTATCCTGCGTCATAAGACGTTCAGTAACCTCTTTTTTAAGCAACTCTACAGTTTTCTGAAGCTGTTTCGTCCTTTGGCGAACTCTGAACTCAAGTTCACTTTTTGCCCTTATCAGTTCGGCTTCAGCATTTTTATAGTCAGAGATATCACGCCCGTAGATATTTACGTAATTCTCAGAGACAAGAGGTGTTATGGAAAAAAGAAAGAATCGTCCGTCGATTTTCATATCATGATCGGTAGTTGTGCCTTTTTCGAAAGACCTGACAACAAGATCAAGCCACTGTTGCGGAACATTCTGTTTTTCCTTGAAACCAAAATGCTCAAGGAACATTGCGCTTGATTCATTAGCGTACAAAAGCTCGCCTTCTCTTGAAATACGCAATACCGGATTGGGATTTTCAGATGGGAAAAGCGCTAAGCTGCGTATTTTTTCAGCGGATTGTTTAATTTCGGTTACATCCCAAAGCATTTTGAGTTTACAAAGCTCACCATCCAAGGTATCAATATAAGGAACCTCAATAGACTCATATATCTTACCAGTCCTTGAATCTCGGTATTCCCAATGAACACTTCGACCTTCTTTTATTTGTTCAAATTTACACCAACTGCAGGGCCTCTCGTTCTCACAAACGTATTCATAGCATTTTCTGGAATTTACAGGACCAAACTCTTTCTCCATCGCCGGATTTACATATCTTATGTTGTAATCCTTATCAACAATTGTTATTCCATGAACTATCGTACTCAATATCCTCTGCAGTTTCTGCTGCTCATCCCTCAGGCTCTGTTCATATTTCTGTTTTTCTGTAATGTCGAAGGCAATACCTGCTACCATTACTTCGCCACTCTGATTTATAAGAGGAAACTTACGAGACAAATAAATTCTCTCTTTACTGCTACCCTTAAAAAGCGTACGGATATTTTCCATTGAAGTCTTCTGCGATATGATTTGCTCGTCTGTTCTTAATATATCTTCTGCTTCAGACTTTGAGATACCGTCAATAACCATTTCGCCTGTAACGGCTTCCTCTTTTAGCAAATGTTCACGAGTATATTTATTGGCAAAAAGATATTTATTGTCTTTATTCTTGATATAAGCATAAGCAGGCAAATTATCCATAAATAAAGAGAAACGCTCTTCACTTTCTTTGAACAACTCTCTTGATTTGCAAGATTTAAATGATATTAGACTTAGCTCACCAAAAGAGCGGACCATTCGCAAATCATTTTTATCAAAATCACTTTCCTTGTTCAACAATACTAAAAAACCGTAATTTTCTGCCTCAGTCTTCAATGGAGAAAATATTAAGTTATTTATATTTGACAGATTTGTTTTTTCATCAATATCATTATCAAAAAAACTTCTCTCAAACAGCTTTAAATCGCCATAACGTTTTTCAAGGAATTCCAATAATAATTTATTTGAGCTAAAAAGCCGCATCCCCTTACAGAGTGATACACTAAACTTACCAGAATCCTCATCATCAAAAATTATAATATAACCAGATAATGCTTTGCACTGTTTGCGACTGCTTGATATTATATCCGCGGCTGTCTTCTCGAAATCATCATTGATTATCATGCTTTTAGTAATATCGAGCAAAGAAGATACTTCAGTAGTCCTAAGTCTGGCTGCGTTGAGAGCCTTATCCTGAATAATTTGCTTGTTTTTAAGATCCCTGAACATAGTGTCGAAAGGATCTGTTATATAGCTCTTTACAAGGGCAATATAAAGAAAGGCAAAAGAAAATATCTTGAAGTAGTGTCCTGCAAGATTAATATTTCCGTATGAAGATATATAATTTGTAAAACATATCTCAGATAATATGGCCATAACAAGGCTTGCCACTATGGGAAAGAAAACTTTTTGAGGGAATGACTCCTTCTTTAAGTATAGCAGGATAATGCCAAAAAGAAACATAAACGATATTATATATTCACTTGTCTTTTTGAAATCAGTAAGCCCAACTCCTTCAACAAAACAACTGGGAAATATCTTCCAACTGAATATAGAAAAGAGAATGAGGGAAGAAACTGCCGTAAGAACAGAAATCAAAACTGCCGGACTGAATTTACGATTTATTAAAAAGGGAGCGACTAAAAATACTGTAGCCTGAAAATACCTGGCTGATATCCATAACTGCGTAGGGATATCGGAATTATCATTTACGATTATCCCCATACCTCTGTAAGATAAGGTATGAAGCATATCGAATGTCCCAAGGAACAAACAGGAGAGCCCTATAAAAAGCATATAATTATCTACAGATAATTTTTTACCATTGAGTGCAATAAGAAATATTGCAAAAGCAACCGCTATGCTGAAAAATTCAGTTAGAGTATGAAAAAGCAAATAATTATGCAAACTTGTAAGATAGAGTCCTACTAATACAGCACACACGCACAATAAACTTGCGCAATCATATCGTGAAAAGTTCTTTTTTATAATCTTACCCATCTAAAACCTCAAAATCGTTCCCCGCGTTTGGATTATAATAGCAAAACCAGAAATAAACAAGCAAAAGTTTCTCAATGCTCCAAATATTGATGTATGTTTTTTTAGTCTTAGTAAAAACGTTCAGTCTTGAGATTTGCTGGTATGGATTTATAGCCAAGGCTTTAGATTATATATCGGCTGGAACTAAAAAATGAAAGCGGTGAATTTTCAGGAAAAAAATGCAAAAAAAAACACAAGCCGTTTAAACGCGTTTGGGCAGGCCGTTGCGACCTGCCCTCGCGTTTTTTAAGGAGGCTTTGTGTTGGTTGTTGTTTTGTGTTTTTTTAAGGAGAAAATGCGGATGAGAGGATTCGAACCTCCACGAGCTTAATGCTCACTAGCACCTGAAGCTAGCGCGTCTGCCAGTTCCGCCACATCCGCGAGCGGAGAGTGACAGATAATACGTTTTTTCGTTTTTCTGTCAACATCTTTTTCAGAATTTTCAAGATTTTGTTTATCTCTTAAAAGCTCTGAATCACTGGCTTCAATGTAATATACGGGGGTTCCTAATTCTTGTTCATGAATTTTATAAAAAATATCTCAAAAAAAGTAAAACCCCATAAATAACCATCCTCAAAGGCAATCACTTAAAACCCTAAAATATTATTAAAAAAGAACTTACAAAATAAGAACAAAAAGTAATAATTAGTCTTAACTTTTCCGATTTTTTACGATTTTATCGTAAGCCTCATTAATTTTTGCCATTTTTTCATTTGCAAGTTTTATAAATTCCTCAGGCAATCCCTTGGATGCGAGATGGTCTGGATGGTTTTCTTTGCATTTCTTTCTGTAAGCTGTCTTTATTTGAGCATCTGTCATTTCAGGAGAACATTCAAGAAGCTCATAGCATTTCTTCAAATCATCAACACCCTCACCAATCAGGGCATCGACAGTTCCAGGCCTAAGACGGAATACACCTTCTGCTTTTCTTAATATAACAGCCTCAGCAGGATGCAATCTCCCATCTGCCATAGCTATTTTATGCAAAATATATACAAAACTGAGACACAACTCATGGTCATAGTTGACACACTTGGCAAGCTGATCTAAATAACGGCTAACATCAACATCATCATCTTTAGCCTTATCAAAAATTGAAATAGCAAACTGCCTTGTCCGCTGATCAAGTCTGAGATTTTGAACCATAAAATTTTCTATGGCTTCTATCTCACGTTTATCAACTACGCCGTCAGCTTTAGCCATTTTGGCCATGCAAGAGAATACTGCAGTAAAGTATATAAGCTGTTTATGCTGATTAGGAGTCGGTATAGAGCTGCCTACTACACTTTTATGTTCTTTATCAAATACATTATGTCCAAGAACAGCCCCAAGTATAGCACCAATAGGACCAGCAAACTGAAAACCAACAAAGCCGCCTATTAATTTACCAAGTAATGCCATTAGAATTCAAACTTTCATTATTTGTATTGATGCGCACTAAAACCATTGAACAATCAGCTTCGTTTAGCACCGCGAAGCCCGTCCATTTTAAGAAACCCTTTTTTCCATATGATAAATCCGGAAACAATGAACACAAGTATGTAAACAACAAGAGCATACCGCGTTGATATCTGGCTCATAAGCAATCCTATCACGGCATAAACCGCCGTTAGCAAATAGCAAATCGTAACTGTTTTCCTAAGCCCCATCCCCCTGTCCATCATCTGGTCATATATATGACCGCGATCGGACTGCATCAGAGGCATGCCATTGAGTTTGCGACGTACAAGCGCTGTAGCGGTATCAAGTATGGGAAGACCAAAAACAACTATAGAAGCCATCCACCAGCGTGGAATCGCTTCGCCGTAAAGTATCATAAGAGAAGCAATTACAAAACCAAGCAGCAAGCTTCCCGCGTCCCCCATAAATATCTTTGCAGGGTGCCTGTTAAACGGTAAGAATCCAAATACGCCGCCTACCAAGCACAAACACAGGATAATCCTCACCGGATCACCTGTTTCACTGGTATTCCAGGTTGCAAGATGGGCAGCAAGCAGAAGCATTGCTATAGCAATTATGGCTGTAACACCACCGCAAAGACCATCAAGACCATCAAGTAAATTAAGTGAGTTTGTCGCTCCAAGAACAAATACGACAATTACAAAAAAACTAAGTACCTGACTTATCCCAGCAGGCAGAGACAGCCCTACCGTATGCATAGTAAAATAAGAAAGACACGGACTTATCCCGGCAACCACAATCGCCATTGCCGCAACAAACTGTCCCAGAAGTTTCTGCCATGGCTTGATATCAAGCAGATCATCAACTACACCGACAACACAAGCTATAACACTACCGGCAAGTACGCCAAGCAGCCATTTCACAGACTCAAAAGGAGCCCCCTGCTTAGTAAGCATCATAATGCCCGCTAACACACCTGCACCAAAACCAAAAAGAATACCAATTCCACCAAGATATGCCACTGGCTCTTTATGGGTTTTGACAGTATTATCCGGTTTATCCGTTATTCCGAATTTTATCGCAATTTTTTTGCACAAAAATGTAGCCAAAAGACCGGTAACAACAGCGGTCACTAAGACTGGCCAAAAATTCAAGACCCAAAATATAGATTTTTCTTTGCCTATAACAGAATCAATTATATTCATATGCAACCCCGTATCTATTTTTCTCAAACATACACATTTCAATCACAACCTTACAACCAAACCTCTGCATCATAACGGAGCATTGTCAGTCCATCCTGATAGTTATTACCTGCACTGCACTTAAGCCCCAAATGCTTCTCAAGAAGCCATAGCGGAAAATTTGCTCCAGCTTTTATCGAAAGCGGCATTCCACCTCCGAATCGCGGATTAATCTCAATAAAATACACCTGCCTGTCTTCAGAAAGCAGAAGCTGTATTGTCAATATACAGAATTTCGTATCAAGCACACCTGCCAGCTTAGCTACCTGGTCCATGACATCACGGTCTTTCACAATCACCGCCTTATTGACCTCACCAGCCCTGACTTCAAGACGCTTTCGAGGCACAACACTTCGCACCTGGCCATCTCTATCAGTAAATACATCACAAGTTATCTCATCACCCTTTATGTATTGCTGAGATATACAGTTAGGTATTCTTTTGCTGTAAAACTCAAACTCCGCAGCATCATTTGCAATCGTAGCTCCACGACTTGCATAACCGTCCCACGGCTTTAGAAAACAAGGATAGGCAATCTTTTCCGGATCAAGCTCCGAAGGCAAACTCGTCTTGGGTGTATTAAACCCATTTTCAGATAAAAATTTATAGGTCAACCTCTTGTCCTGACACAGCTCAACCACCTGGGGCTCTGCTATGAGAACAAAACAACCCAGCTCTTCAAAAAGTCCCCTGTTCACTGCAAGTGCAAGAAGGTCGTGATCGGTAGTAGGAATAAGCAAGTCTATTTCTTCTCTTTTGACAATATCAAGCAACTGATTGATATAGTCACTGCTTTGGGTACTGCTTACAATGTAATATGACTCACACACCTGCATTCCCGCTGCTAATTCAGTAACATCGGTCCCGCATATTTTACAATCCTTGCCAAGAGATGCCGCAGCATTCCTGAAGCTGTTTATCAATGAAACACGTCTGCCAACACAGGTAAACAGTATATTAATTTCATTTGCCAAGTCTTTTTTCCTTAATTGCATTCATTCGTACATAAATAATCTATAAAATATTTCTCGTTTTTTAAAGCAACAATGTTTATTGTTTTAAGTATGACCCAAAAGCTAATCTTCATTGCAAATTGTACGAATTTGTTTATATTGTAGTAATAGAATTCATTTTTTAAACATAAAAACGCTCCTACCGGACAAAAAGATTATGGCCGCAAGATTGATAGACGATGTCAAATATATAGTTTTTGATCTGGATGACACACTTTATCCAGAGTTGGATTACTGCAAAAGCGGCTTTATGGCCATTTCTGAAAAGGTTTCCTATCTTCACGGGCTTAAAAAAGAGCTTGTTTTTGGGTGCCTTTGGAATCTTTTCAGCAATGGTGACAAACGAAAAGTTTTCAACGGCATGTTCGAAGAATTTAATATAAAATACAACCAAGACGACATCGTCTCACTCGTCAAAATTTACCGCAACCACTTTCCAGACATTAACTTACCAGAAGAAAGCCTTTTCGTCCTCAACAAGCTTAAAGGTGCATGCAAACTTGGGCTTCTGACTGACGGATACATGCCGGCTCAAGAACTTAAGGTAAAGAGCCTTGGCATAGAGAATTATTTTGATAGAATAGTTTATACGGAACTTTTAGGCAGGGAGAATTGGAAACCCTCATCTGCCGGATTTGAAATCATAATGGAAGAGGATGATTTTTTGCCTTCTGAATATATCTATATAGCAGACAATCCCTTAAAAGATTTCTCAGGTCCATCCAAACTTGGCTGGAGAAGTGTATGGCTGAAAAGACAAGCAGGCATTTACCATAATGAAATACCTGAAAATAGTCAGCCGGCAGAATTCGAGATAAAAAAACTCAAAGATTTACTGGATATTCGCAACAATGGCAATTGAAAATGAAATAAAGATCAAAGTTGACAACCATGCATCAATTTTGGAAAAACTCAAGACCCTTGACTCGCATTTCGAGGGAACCATATACCAAAAAGATTGCTATTTCGACAATTCAGCGGCAGACATGATAACACTGGGATGCTGTCTGAGGCTTCGCAGTGAAAGCGATGTACACGGCAACCTGCTCAAATCAATATTGTGCTATAAAGGTCGCAAAATAGCAGCAAAGATTAAATCACGCACCGAACTGGAAACCCTTGTAAGTGAACCGGGCAATACCGAAGATATACTAACCGCACTTGGCTATAGCATATCACTAAGCTTTAATAAAAAACGAACAACATGGCTGCTCAACGACTGCGAAGTCTGCCTTGACCTACTGCCTGCCTTAGGCGCTTACGTAGAAATAGAAGGGCCAAGCGAAGAAAAAGTCATCGCTACCGCAGAACTTTTAGATCTCAACATAAATGAACAGGAACAAAAAAGCTACGCCAATCTTGTCGGAAGCTTTTTAAGAGAAAAACAGCCTGAAAGACGAGAGATTTATCTTGATACCGATCAAAGCAGTAAAAAAGATGCCGGTATCACACAGACTTCATCAAAACCAACTGATAAAAATCTTAATGGAATCGCTCATATTATTATAAACCCTTCTTCCGGAAGCGGTTTTGCGTCCTCGATAACCAACCGAATCAAGGATTTCCTGAAAGAACAGAGCATGAACGTCAGACTTGACGTTATAGAAGAGTTCAGCGATATCAGCACTTTCGTTGACATTGCCTCAAGCAGTCCTGATTGTAAACTTGTTGTCGCATGCGGAGGTGATGGGACCATACGTGAAGTCATACAATGCCTTCGAGGCAGTGAAAAACCTTTAATGATACTTCCCGGCGGCACCGAGAATCTTCTGGCCCACGAGCTTGGATGCGACAAGGAACTCGACACCTACAAAATGATGTACAATCAGCAAATGATAAGTCCCCTCGATGTGGCTACAGTCAACGGCTGCTGCTTTACATCTGTTTTGGGAATTGGATTTGATGCCGAAATAGTTGAGCTTTTGTCAAAGAAACGCAGCGGTAATATAACACATACCGACTATATATGGCCTATATGGCGTGCATTCTGGGCACACGAGATGCCCGAATTCGTGGTAATCGCTGATGGCAAGGAGATCTTCAGAGGCAGCGGTATGATGTTCGCCGGCAATATTTCGAGATACGCTACAGGACTTCGCATCTTAAAAGAAGCCGACTTCGGTGATGGTTTGCTTGATGTTTGCATATTTCCATGTAAAGGCAAACAGGATATTCTGAAATATTTTTCCATGACAATGCTCCAGATACATACTCGTGCTGCGGAAGTTGTCTACAAGAAATGCCGTAAACTTCAGGTTGAACCTCTAAATAACCAGATACTAACACAGATAGATGGCGACCCGGGCCCATCACTTCCACTGGACATACAGATTGTTCCAAGTACAGTTCAGGTTTACAACACCTGTAAAAGCAGATGAAGGAATATAATTTGAGGCCGAAACTCCGAAAAGCACTGACCATAGCAGTGATAGTACTGCCTGCAATACTCATCACCGGCTGGATATACAGACACAGGATAGACTCCTTTGTTTGCGGAATTGCAATCAACAGAATTGAACACAAAAGCAACACTCAAATCACCTATGACAAATTAGAAGCAGACTTCTCCGCTCTTTCAGCAAGAAATGTAGAAATTGAATCAGAAGACTATCTGCTAAGCATAAAGACACTAAAACTAAAATATGACAAAAGCATAATATTCCGCAAACACAAACTTGCCTATTTAAAGAATGTAAACTTAAATAATTTCACGCTTCGAATCAAGGATGACATTGACGATATTAAGAAAAAAGAATTAGAAGATTCTGGTTCAAAAAAATATCATCGCAGGATAATCAACGACATTCTCAGCAGATTCAACTGCACATTGAACATCCAAACAGGCCGAATCATCTTTGAAAGTCAAAGCAAAGAGTATACTATAGAAATAGAAAAGGCATCCCTTTCAAGTAATTCGCCTGAAAGTTCGCTCAACTTTGAGCTTGTAACAAAGCATAATGGTCTTATGCCTGAAAGCCGTATCACCGGCATATTTGAGCCTTCGTTACCAGGCTACTTCAAAGCAAACGCAAGCATTAAGACGGTGCTACTGGGCAACAGATGGCTATGGAACGATATTAATATAGACTGCGACTGGCAACTTGACGGCATATTTATGTTTAATATGGCCGCAGATGCCGGAGACAAGGCAAGCATCAATGTAAATTTCGTAACCAATATCTTTGAACAGGATATCACCACCCTTGAAGTAAATACTGATAATATTAAAATAACCAGAATCCCTGCAGAAAATGAACTTTACCTAAGCGATGAACTGCTTGATGTGCTTGGAGAAAATATGAGCAGGGCTTTCAGAGAAAACCATATAACAGGTACTTTTGACACAAATACGGTCATTACATTTATGCCTGAAGTAGAAGATCATGACCTGAACTTAAGAATCAAATTGAAAGACTTCGACCTCACTTACGGCAGATTCCCATACTCTCTTAAAGGCATTGAGGGACAAGTAATAGTCATAAACAAAGACCTCGACATTAACCTTAAGACTACAAAGGACGACATTATAGAGATATCTGCAAAAGCTGTGCTCGATGATTCAGAAGGAGAAAGGCACGGCCTCGATCTAAAAATAAAGAGTGAGTCTTTATCTGTAGATAATGATCTTTATGAAGCACTCGGTCAGCCAAGCAAGATGGCATGGCTGTCATTCGCACCCAAAGGCAAAGCCAAAATCGATTATCATCTGTACGACAACGAGAGTGACAGGCTTGAATACGAGCTTGACATCTACCCAATTTCAGGAGAAGTCTGTTATAATGATTTCGCATATCCGCTCAAGGACCTCGGCGGCAGAATAACACTAAGGCACAGGGAAGTTGAGCTTGCCAACGTATCAGGACATAATGATAACGGCAAAGTGATCGCTAATGGAAGCATAACAGGACTTGGGCAACCGGATGCAGATGTAGACCTTAATTTTGAATGTACCAATATAGCGATAAAAGAAACATTGGTTGACCTTCTTCCGGAGAAGATCCGTGAAAAGATAGAGCTGCTTGACTTTGAAAATGCCACGGCAGATACTTCTGTAAAAGTAACTAATAACAACGGTAAGCTTATATATAAAGTCGAAGCATCTGCTCAGGCAGATGTTTTGCGATATATACCGCAAGACATTACGTTCGACAAGGCCAAAGTCGAGGCAAGATTTATTAACGACAGACTGAATATTGAAAGTTTCAACGCTTCACTTAATGAACAGCCACTGAACATCAGCGGCTGGATAAATATCGGAGAAGCAAAACACATGAACTACGACTTTCAATTCAGCAGCGAGAGCGAAAATTTTGAAAAACTTGCAGCAATCCTGACAGACGATCCAGACGGTAAACCAAATATTACAGGAGCAGTTGATGTTAACGGCCACATTAAGGGATCAGAAAAAGATTCGTCTTATATACTGTCATTATTATGCCGTGATGCCTCTATAGATATGGGGAAAAATATCAAAATAGAAAATGCCAGCGGCAGCATAGATATTGCTGAATCCAAACTTAATTATGACATAAAGGGTAAACTTGCCGAACGTAACGACTGCAGCATCATCTCGACCGGGGTGCTTAATATATTGGAACCTCATAATGGAATGCTATCTGTTGAAATTGATGGAATCAAACCTACAGACCCTTTGATACCGTCCGATCTCTCGCTTGCCGGTGAGGGAAATTTGAAACTCCAACTGCCGCAGGCACAATTGACAAACGGGGTATTGAGCTGCGAAAACACTCAGCTCTCATTTGCCGACATCGATTTTGAAGGTGATGTAATAACAAATGCCAGCGGCACTATTAAGTGCAAATCTGTCTTCAGCGAACCAAACGGACTTCATGTGCCAGAAGGCATTATAAATATGCAGAGCGTAGATGTATTTGATAGAAAAATCGAGAGGGCAATAGCAAGATTCAGGTTCAATCCTCAAGGCGGATTCAGCGTCAGCAATAATATGACAGCAAAATTATGCGATGGTGATATAAGCGGAATACTGAAATTCAAACCAGAAAACGGTATAGGCAATTATGAAATAACACTCAATATTTTTGATATAGATGCAGACAAACTCCTTAACGCCGGTTCTGAGGAACTTCTCAAGGAACAGTTTGACCTTGACGGCAGAATCTCAGGTCAGATGTATATGAAAGGTATACTTGGAGACCCAGAATCTCGATTCGGAAGATTCAACTTTGAAGTAAGAAACGTAAAAGTTACAGACAGAACCCTGGCCGATGAAGTACTGGATGCCATACTGTCAAGAAGCTCGGCTCATACTATGCAGAAATTAAAAGTAGACTCATACCTGAAAGGAAACACAATATTTCTTGACGATGTTTCTGTGTCTTTGCCTCTAATGCTGCTTCGCGGAACTGGAGACATTGATATCGAAAGTCTCCAAATCAAACTCCAGCTCAGCGCACAAGGTACAAAAATAATCGACAATAGTTTTCTCTCCGAACTGTCATTCCTAAAAGCCATCGGGAAAACGATAGCCAAAGTCAACATAACCGGAAATGTAGCAAATCCCAAGATAGAAGTCACCACGTTAGGACTGTTCAAAAAATAACTTCAAGTAGCAGCGTAAGATTTCTTGCCAACACTATAATGCTAAGTAAGTATCCTTTTCAAAAATAATATAAATTTGAAAAGCAGCGGCAGCCACAAAAAGAAAGTAACTGCCACAATTATAAAAGCTATGTCAATTTTAGATTTATTCAAAACAAACCAACTTCTTAATTTACTCCGATACTTGCCTGTTTCTATATTCAATGGGGCTTAAACCCGTTTTCTTTCTAAAAAGTTTTGAGAAATAATAAACAGAACTAAATCCCATTCTATCCGATATCTGACCCACCTTCAAATCACTGGAAACCAAAAGTTTCTGGCATAAATGCAATACAAAATTCAGCCGGTACTGATATGGCGTCAGACCTGTAACACTTTTGAAAGTCTTACGGAATGACGAATAACTCATTCCAACATCAGCAGCAAGCTGATTCAGGTCTATTGATGCTGATGGGTTGCTTATAAGTATCTGTTTGGCATTGCGGATGGCTCCGGCTTTATCAGTATCGAGATTCACGGGATCAAGTTCGGAGATAAGGGTAACAATGATATCAATAGCCTGCCGGGATAAAAAATACTCAAAACCGCCCGGCTCATTATCCGCTATATGCATCGACTCAATAAAAGCATCTGTCAGCCTTGAAATATTCTTCACCCTGATAACACCCCGCCGTTCACTCAAAGGGCTTTGCCGAATAAGCCGCTCAGCTACATCACCAGAAAACTCAAGCCAATACTCTTCCCAGCCACTTGATTTATCGGGCTTATATCTATGCCACAAACCCGGACGCAGAAGTATTATAGACCCGCCCTCTATTTTTACGGGGTCGGTTGTGAACGATTCGAACACCCCACTGCCATTAGCTATATACACAAAGCAGTAAGAGTTCAGAATGCGTCCTTTCTCCCAGGAAAAATTATGATCCTCAGGATGAATCACCGGCGGATATTTATGATTCGGCGGTATCTTGCCGTAACCACAACTTATAACGTTAATCCCCCAGCGTTCCATTGCGGGATTGCATGGAAAATACCTGAATGAAGTTTCTACCCTTTTTGCCATAATATACAAATAAAAATGCCATATTAAACATTTTAATAAATAAAACAGTATATTATAATACCAAATAAGACAAATAAGTCAATGCAAGTTTGTTTGAATTACAATTAACAGCAAGCTAAGGAGCTTTATAATGAATCATACTGAACGTTTCAGAGCTGTCATGAATTTTGAGCCGGTAGACCGTCTGCCGCGATGGGAATGGGCAATGTGGTGGGATGAGACCATAAGAAGATGGCATGGTGAAGGCCTTCCAAAAAGCCTTGCCGAAACAGATATTTTTGGAATCACCGAATACCTCAGCCTCGACCCCTACATCCAATTCTGGTTCAGTGCAAGTGAAGCAGGCATAGAAGCATCACAACACCACACAGCAGGATCTGTCAATAACATGGACGATTACCTCGCACTCAAACCGCACATATTCCCCGATCATACCAAGTCATTGGATATAATGCTGCCATGGGCTAAAAGACAGGATGAAGGAAACGCAGTCGTATGGACAACATTCGAAGGCTTCTTCTGGTTTCCGCGTACTCTCATGAATGTAGAAAAACTCAGTTACGCCTATTACGACCAGGCAGAGCTTATCCATCAGATGAACTCGGATTTGCTTGAGTTCAACCTGCATCTGCTTCGGGAAATGAAAAAGAAATGCGTGCCGACATTCATGACCATAGCAGAGGACATGAGCTATAATCTTGGTCCTATGATATCAGAATCAGTTTTCTCCGAATTCATTGAGCCGTATTACAAAAAGCTTTTTGCCGAACTTGACGAGATGAATATACTCCGCATAATCGATACTGACGGCGATGTGACCTTGATGGTGCCATGGCTCAAACGAGCTGGAGCTCACGGTGTACTGCCGCTTGAAAGACAGGCTGGAGTTGACGGCAACAAGCTGCGAGAACAATTTCCTGACTTCTGTCTTGTAGGCCATTTCGACAAAATGGTAATGAAAAACGGCGAAGAAGCAATGAGGCAGGAATTCGAGCGACTAACCCCGCTTATCCAAAAAGGCGGTTTTATTCCAAGCGTAGACCACCAGACCCCGCCGGATGTACCGCTTGAAAACTATCATATATATATGAAACTTCTCAAAGAATATACAAAATTCGACTAAGATACCTTAAAAGGCAGGCTCAAACCTGCCTTTTTTGATTTAATGCATATAGCTCTCGACATCAACATTTTTGTTCATTTGTGTTCAATATTACTCCTGCTCTGTTTTTCCAGTAAACTGCATTGTTGCATTTCTTGTCATTTATGGTTAAATACTTATCAATAGATTTGATATTTCAAACTTAAATTGGAGTTTATATGCAGAATTCGTTGGTTAGAGAAAAATTCACTTGTCCAGATGCGGCTCTTCGCGGCAAACTTTTCTGGTCATGGAACGGTGACCTTGAAAAAGATGAGCTGTTGCGACAGATCAAAATAATGAAGGAAATGGGATTCGGCGGCTTCTTTATGCACTCCCGCAGCGGCCTTGGAACAGAATATCTCGGCGAAAAATGGTTCGAGCTTATCAATGCCTGTGCTGATGAGGGAGAGAAAGAAGGCATGGAAGCATGGCTTTATGATGAAGATCGCTGGCCAAGCGGCAGTGCCGGCGGACTTGCTACAAAAGAAGGCAAGTACCGCATGAAATATATACGCTGCAGAACTTATAAGAACGGCCAATACAAATGGGATTCCGATGATATAGCTGTTTTCGCATGCAAACTTGATGATTTAGCGTTCAGCAATTGCCGCCGTATTGCTGATGAAACAGAACTCGCCAAAGCCGTAGAAGAAGACATACTTGCCTTCAATATCGAGGAAATGAAGTGCGACAGTTTTTATAACGGTCAGACCTATCTCGATACGATGAACGCAGATGCGGTAAATCATTTTATCGAGCTGACCCACGAAAAATACAAGACACACTGCGGCGACAAATTCGGAAAAAGCATCAAGGGAATGTTCACCGACGAGCCGCATCGTGGTATGATAATGAGTACGGTTTATAACGGTGATTCACCGGAATGGGTCGTCCCGTATACTCCAGCCCTTTTTGATGAGTTCAAGGCAGCCTTTGGCTACGACCTGATTGAAAGACTCCCAGAACTATTTCTGCTAAAAGACGGCGAAAAGGTGTCTCAGGTTAAGTGGCATTACATAGAAATCGTGGAAAGGCTCTTTCTTGCCAATTTCGCAAAACTAACTTATGACTGGTGCCGCGACAACGACCTGTTGCTAACCGGCCATATTCTCCATGAGGACACACTTACCACGCAAACCATACCTTGCGGTTCAGTGATGAGATACTATGAGTATATGGACTATCCCGGGATAGATTTACTCACAGAAACCAACCGCAATTACTGGATAGTCAAACAGCTCACATCTGCGGCAAGACAGCTCGGCAAGAAGTGGCTGCTCTCTGAGCTTTACGGATGCAGCGGCTGGCAAATGACTCTCCAGAACTACAAGGAAACAGGCGACTGGCAAAGTCTTTTCGGCATCAATCTTCGCTGTCCTCACCTATCATGGTACACAATGAAGGGACAGGCCAAACGCGACTATCCGGCAAGCATCATGCATCAAAGCGGCTGGTATAAAGAGTTCGAAGCGGTTGAAACGTATTTCTCAAGACTCCAGCTTATGCTGATGCAGGGCGAGCAGGAATGCGAAGTTCTTGTAATCAATCCTGTCGAAAGTGTATGGTGCCGTATATATCCGGGCTGGACAAGTGCTTTCAGTCCAAAGGATGAAGAAATAATAAAAATAGAGAAATCGCACGCTGCCCTGTTTGGCTGGCTGGCCTCAAGCGGCATAGATTTCGATTATGGCGATGAAGCCATGCTCGCGGAAATGGCATCTGTTGAAAACGGAAGCTCACTCAAAGTTGGTCAGGCGTCATATTCAACCGTTGTAGTGCCTCCGCTTACAACAATGCGAAGCTCAACTCTTGAAATGCTCAACAAATTCGCGGCAGCCGGCGGCAAAGTTATTTTCGCCGGAACTCCGGCTCCGTATATCGATGCACTGCCGTCTCAAAACGCTCTTCTCCTTGCTGAAAGCTGCCCGCAATGCAAGTTCGAAAAAGAACCGCTGGTTTCTGAAATACTCGGCAGTATTGATATTCCTGTCGAACTTAAAACAAACGGCAGTTGCGACCAAATATTCAGCCAGATTAGAAAAGACGGCAGCAAGCTCATCATCACACTGATGAACGTATCAGTAACCGAGAGCTTCGAAGATGTTGTTGTGAGAGTCAAACACACAGGTTCGCCGCAAATCTGGGATTGCAGAACCGGCGATATAAGCGGTGCCGAATTTGAAAGAGACGGCGAATTTATCGAAATAACCGCAGACTTCGATCCGGCTCGTGAGATGGTAATAGTTGTATCAGACGAAAAGCTTGACGACAACTCCTCGCAGCCTGAGGAATTATGCTGCTGCGAAATCAGCCAGAAAGAATTATCAGGTCCGTTCGCTTATTCTCTCAACGAGCCTAATGTGTGCGTTCTTGATACGGCAAAATTCAAGATAAACGATGGCGATTGGCAGGATGAACTTGAAGTACTCAAGATCGACCGCAAGATAAGAGAATATATGGGTCTTGATAAACGAAGCGGACAAATGATTCAGCCTTGGTGTCGCGACAAATCACTCGACACAACAGAGCATATAGCCCTTGAGTTCGGTTTCAGTATAAATACAATGCCGACTGAAGATTTGATTCTCGTTATCGAAGAACCTCACAAATTCGACATATATCTCAACAACGATAAGCTTGAAAGCAAACCGCTTGAAGGCTTCTGGCTCGATATCTGTTTCTCCAAACTTTCCCTGCCGCTCAGCATGCTCAAAAACGGCAGCAACACGATACGCATTGAAACAGACTACTCCAACAGCCGCGATATCGAATCGCTCTATCTTTTAGGACAATTCGGCGTTGAGATTGACGGCACAGAGAAAGCTCTTATCTCCCTGCCGCAAACACTCGAAATAGGCGACATAACAGCTCAGGCTCTGCCTTTCTATTCCGGCAAGATCAAATATATCATCCCCGAAGAAATCGCCTCACAGCTAAGCAAAGACAGTTGTATATCTCTGCCGCAAATCGGTGCTGCATGTGCTAAGATAACTGATGCTAAAGATGCCGAAAAGCTCATGGTATTCAAGCCGTACTCAACAACGCTTGACGACCTTGATATTGGCAGCGGCTTGGCAATCGAGCTTGTATTAGGACGCAGAAACACATTCGGTCCGCTCCACCTTGACAGGCCGGATTCAACCGACGGCTTCGGGTTCAGGAAATGGTTCGGTCCAGATGAGTTTGAGACTACTGGAGATTTGTGGTCGGATGACTATATGCTCATAGAGCAGGGATTATTGAAAAAACCGGTCATTTACGGCTGATAAACGACAAAAAACAGCAACAACAGCGTGGAAATCAAAACCACGCTGTTTTTTTATGTAAAAACAACAAAAATACTGGTTTTTGCGTTTAATTCTATTAAAATACGGTTTGACACTCTGTGTAATAAGTTTGAAAATTTGATTGGTTTTAAGTACAAGTTTTGAATATATGAAGATACCGGCAGTAAAAGGAACCCGTGATTTTTATCCCGAACAAATGCGTCTTCGCAACTGGATCATTGACGGTTGGAAAGAGGTCTCGCTTCGCAATGGTTTTGAAGAATACGATGGGCCGATATTCGAGTACCTGAAGATGTATCAGCAGAAAAGCGGCGAGGAAATCGCCGAGCAGCTCTTCTCGTTCGAGGATCGCGGCGGACGTGCCCTGGCAATCCGTCCGGAAATCACCCCTACGTTTGCGAGAATGGTTAATCAGCAGATCAATACTTTGCCAAAACCGGTAAAATGGTTCTCAGTGCCTCGTGTTTGCCGTGCTGAAAGACCGCAAAAGGGACGCCTGCGTGAGTTCTTCCAGTGGAACATCGATATTGTCGGCGTTGATGAGATAATAGCCGATGCGGAAGTCATATTCTGCGCAATCGACTACCTTCGTCAATGCGGGCTTGGCAGCAAGGATGTTGTAGCCAAGGTATCTTCAAGAAAAATGCTTGCGGCAATGCTTGAGGCTATAGGCGTAGCAGAGGATGACCTTGTAGGTGTTTATGCCGTCCTTGATAAAAGGGCGAAGCTTTCCGATGAGGCATTCGAGGAGATGTTGGCCAAGAAGCTTCAGGACAGCAAACAAAGAGAACTTGTCACGCAAATGATGAACGCTGAGAATTTTGGCGATCTTGAGAAAATAATCGAACTCCCTGACGAAGCCGCTGCCGCTATCGCAGAAATGAAAGAACTTTTTGAGCTTCTTGACGCGATGGGTATAGCAGATTACTGCAAATTCGATATCAGTATCGTTCGCGGGCTTGCCTATTATACAGGCGTTGTATTTGAGATACATGACCGCTGCGGAGAACTTCGGGCAGTTTGCGGAGGTGGAAGATACGACAATCTGCTCAAGGATTTCGGCGGCCCGGCAATGTCGGCAACAGGAATGGGCATGGGAGACTGTGTGCTTGAAATTCTGCTTCGAGAAAAAGGTATAATAACGGATCAGATGCAGCGTGAACCGGTTGATTTCTATATAGCGTCTCTCGATGAAGGCATGACCAAACCCATCGCAGAACTTGCCGCAAAACTGAGATGTAACGGCAAAAAGGCCGAGTTTGCGTATAAAAAATTGAAAATGAAAAAACTATTGAAGCAAGCCGATGAACTAAAGGCCGCAAAATGTATAATACTGGGTCGTGAATTCATTGAGTCAGAAATGCTGGTAGTAAAGGATATGAAAACATCGGAGCAAGAACAGGTAAGCTACGAACAATTTATAAGTGGTATCTAATTAAAATTTCATTGAAAAGAGGAGTATTATGAGATTGAATTTTGTTGTTATTTTTGTTGTACTGTCAGTAATATGCATAGGTTGTGAAAGACAGTATTCCATACTCACGGAAGAAGGCATAGTAGATATGCCTTTGAGCAAAGCATTAAAAACAGCAAATTCACCACAACAGCTTTATCCAATGCTGAGTGAAGCAGCTGATCTTGAGGACAGGGAAAAGATCGAGAAGAAAATAGAGGAACTTCAGGGCGTTGAGCTATCAAATGAGCCTCGCGATTATTGTGACCGTGATGACTACATCGCCGAGCAGTCTCAAAGAAGGATAAAATACGTAAAAAAACATTTTCTTGACGATGAAATGAAAGAAACCATACTGTCCGGCAATGTCGTTATTGGCATGACAAAAGAGGAATTCATAGCAAGCCACGGAGAGCCTACAGAAAAGAAAATCGTTGATACAGACCAGGGCAAAGCCGAGGTATTCATCGAAGGCATGTTCGATAAATGCAGTTATTACTTCATCGACGGCAAGCTCGCTTACTGGTTCTGATAAACTGAAATCTGACACAATCTTGTATTTATATGTCTAATGTAAAGAAAATAACAGCACCGATTAACAAAGCCGCTATTGAAGATCTCAGAGCAGGCGATGAAGTCTTGATAACGGGAACTATATACACCGCAAGGGATATCGCCCATAAACGTCTCTGCGAATCAATCTCACGAAACGAACCACTTCCGTTCGACATTGAAGATGCAGTCATATATTTCGTAGGCCCGTCCCCTGCCCCGCAAGGAAGAGCGATTGGCTCAGCCGGACCGACAACATCTTCAAGAATGGACCCATTTTCTCCGATCCTCCTTGAGCATGGTCTGGCGGCCATGATAGGTAAAGGACTCAGAGGCCAAAAGGTAATCGATTCGCTAAAGAAGAATAAAGGTGTGCATTTCAGTGCCATAGGAGGTGCAGGCGCCCTTCTGAGCAAGGCAATAAAAGCTTCTGAGATTGTAGCGTATGAAGATCTCGGTACAGAAGCAATCAGAAAACTGACGGTTGTTGACTTTCCAGTTGTTGTAGCTTACGACAGTTACGGCAATACCGTTTACAACGCTTCACTTCAATAAAACACCGACAAATCATAAGTCTGACCCAATCGAAACCGAAAAACTGAGATTTCCTGTTGATTTTTGCTTTTCCAGACAATACAATGAGTATTAGTATTTAGGAAGAAGTAAAAATGTCTGCGAGGGGTAGAGTAAGTTTTTTTCATTCCCCCCTTCGCATTGAATTTATTATTCAGATAGGAAATGGAGAAATACTATGGGTTCAAGAGGAATCGAAATTGTAGGTATGGACGTTAATGAACTGCTGATGCTTTTAAACAAGGCTTTTAGTGATGAATGGCTGGCCTATTATCAATACTGGCTTGGTGCAAAAATCGTTAAAGGACCAATGAAAGATGCAGTCATTGCAGAACTGGAACAACACGCTGCTGAAGAGCTAAGCCACGCACTCCTGCTCTCAGGCAGAATAGTACAGCTTGGCGGAACGCCGGTAACTAACCCACAAGACTGGTTCAAACTCACCAATTGTAATTATGAAGACCCGACCGATCCGTACGTAAGGAAGATACTGGAGCAGAATATCAGCGGAGAACAATGTGCGATATCCGTATACAATGACCTGATGAAAACAACCATGCAGGCAGATCCTGTAACGTACAATATTGCCCTGCAGATAATCGAGCAGGAAGTTGAGCATGAGGAAGACCTCCAATCGCTGCTTGAAGATCTCGACCTGATGACAAAAGGATGTTAAATATCGCTACGGCTCTGTCATGAGTCTGACGGGCTGATAAATCTACGATTTCAATCAGATACGAATATTCTGTCCGGACTTAGTGAAGGCATATCCAAAACTAAGTCCGGATAGAATAAGCTTCTTATCGTAACCATATGTAAATTCAATATTCAGTTCAAAATTCTACGCTTAAAGTGTTCTGCCCCTGAGCAACATGAATTTCCAGAAGAGTATCGGTCACACAACCCCACACGTCTGAACCGTTCAACATTATTTTACGGGGTTTGTCTGGGAATTTTATACGTAAATCAGTACCGTTGGGATTTTCCACCTCACAACTGAAACTCATCGACTGCCTGGCTTTGGCTGCGGCAACGGTAACCGGCATATCCGATACAAATTCATAGCTCTCAGCAATTCGAAGCAATGTGCCGTCAATGATCATAAAGCCCTTGAAAAGCTCGTCCTCATAGGCAACGACTGATAGCGTAGCATTCTGTTTTATATCACCGGTAGAGAATTTCTGTTTTGTCTGTCCACGAAGAATATTCCAGTTTTTATTATCCCTTTGGATTTTTATAGTATTTATATTCGGCTCTTCAATTACCGGTAACTGATCATCACTTTTCATCTCGCTTGAACGCGGATACATAACAGTAACAAACTGCCCTGCCGTAATATCTTCATAAGTCTGTGACAAATAAGTTGATGGGAACCGATAATCCTGATAGCCGCAAACAACACTTCTCTTGCATTCAGATTTTGAAAATGTTCTCAACTCAAGATCTGTAGTATCTTCATCTTCCCCTGTCCAGTCAACCATCTCGTGCATCGGTTTGCCGCTCTGCCACCATTGAGGATATTTTTCATTCATGAACATCTCAATACTCTTTCGGGCATCTGGTATAGTGGGTATTTTTCGGCCATTATCGCCGGGGAAATATGCGGCATCGCCTTGAAGCTTAATTTTATGCGAACTGGGTGAATGAAAACGGAACTCAACATCTCCTGCCTGCGGGAGTTCTACATCATCGAGCAAAATCGCAAACTCAGGCATAGCAAATATCACATGGCGGTTCCACTTATCAACCATCTCACCGTAAGGACCGGCATTTTCAGTAACAACATAATCGAACGCAGGCGTAGAAATAAAACTTTTCATTCGTCCCCCATGAGGCAGCTTATCCTGCTTTTGCTGCCCCTGTCCGTTAACAAGCATCACATTGTGTGATATACTTTCTCTAAACCATTCAACAGTGATCGGATCATCATAACCGGTCGGTTTTCCAGAGTCAGCTATCAAACGCTCACCATAGGCATTAAAAATAAAGCTCCCGCGGTCGGCGTGTCCGTGATTGCCGAAAAACTTAGGAGAGCTTATGACACCTAACTGCAAATCCTGCCGTTGCCATCCACTGCGGAAAACCGACCAGCCTGTATTCTTGAAAAACTTCGATCTTTCCAATTCAGTCAACGACGCCTTTCCCGCATCAGGCTCAAGCCATAAGAATGAAAAGATATCGCCCGGGCCCTTCATGGACGCACGATTATCGTTATTACCGCCGAAACCCGGCCAATCAAATGAGACGGTTGCCTTGGTAGACTGGCCGCCTATTATGTCTTGACTGACTATCCATGCAATCTGCTGGTGGGCACCTCTTCCGGCAAGTCTTAACATAACGTGAGGATCGTAGATTCGATTTATACCGGCATCATTAAAATTCAATGTGCTGCGACGATCTGGCGAAAGGCAATATATAAGGAATAATGGAACTTGCTCACGAAGCCAATTGTTCTCATAAAGATCAACTCCAAAAACATTATCAACTCCATCCATGAACGGCATAATACTTCTCAGTGACATGTTGCAATAATTAACACCTTCACCATATCCCCCGCTCTCACCTTGTGAGTTCATGAATAGTTTTACCCGCATTGCCGCCCGATCTATCCATTCGACGGCATCCGGCCTTTCTTTCAAGACTGCCATTGCGGCAATTCCCCAGCCGCTGGCAAAAGTCGGCGAATAATTATGCTGTCTGCGCTGCGACCACCAGGCAATAAAGCTGTGCTTGTAAAGCGGTAAGATTCCGGCATCAACTATTTTTCTGGAAATGGCATCCCGCTCTTGATCTGTAAGAAGATCATAGATCATGTCATACATCAGACCGGCAGGCCTGCATTTTTCAGACACCTGCAGCTTGGGCGGTTTATTCTCGCTCCAGCTTTTGAGAGCACATAATTCCATCAGCTCCTTTTTGGCAGCCTCACCACGTTTAATATCACCGGTAACAGCATATATAAAGGCGTTGGCAACACCATCGGTATCTTTAGCGGCCGATGCGTTTATATTGTCCCATATTCCCTTCCACGGTTGATTAACACTTCTATCTCTTAATTCTTCGATATCATCATGATCGAAGAGAATGTAAGGATGCCTCAGTCCATCAATATTAATAGGGTTAAGTATCTCGGCATTTAAATCAATTTTAAATATCAGAAGGAATACAAATATAACCAACACCAATGTGCGAAGCTTCATGCTCATCTCTCCTATTTTCACGTTTCTATAATAAAGCGTTACAAACTATACTCAAAATATCCTAACTTAATTCGCTGTGGAATTTTCAGCAGTCTCAATGAATAGTTTCCCCTTTTTCCTTGAAGTATCCAAGCCAGCCATTTATGACTGCAGCAGAAATAGTTTTATTCTCATTAGACTTGTATTCTTCAAAGCTTTGTCCCCAATAAAAACTGATCCAACCGTCACATACCTCGCTTGAACGATCAATAAACTCATCGATCTGATCGATCCCGCATTTTAAACCAAACATCTCCTCCACAACCAACGGCTTACCGATATCGTAGACTTTCAACGCATCTACTGCTTTATCAATCTTACCTGCTTCGGGATAGAAGTGAACACTGACAAAATCAAGCTCAGCAGAAACTGACTTATCATAAAAGAACGGCTTTGCATTTGGCCACACATGAGCCCACGGTATCACTCCAACCGTCACCATATTCTGACTGTCGTGTTTCCTTATCGCAGATACAAGTTTGTTAATCCATGCTCTGGCAATGTCCTTTCCTTTTCTGCCTTCAGTACAAAGCGTTATTCTCTGAACAAAATATTTATCCCCAAGCGGCTTACCTACCAGCCATTCCGTTTGCTTTCCTCTTGTGGGTATTGCCGGTTCGTTCATCAAATCATAACAAAACACCGCACTGCTTTTGGCCGCAGTCTTGGCAACTGCCTCCCAGAATATGCATTGAGCATCCCATCTATCACTCTCACTTAACTGATCATACCACTGGGGAATATCCTGCTTATGATAACAGCCAAGACCGGTTATATTCAAATACAATCCGTTTTCCTCAGCAAGCTTGAGCAGCTTCGATAATTGGGTAAGAGATTTAGAATTGGGTTGGGTAGGACTATCAAGAAACTTTCCTGTCTGCAGGTGGATGCGTACAACGTTGGCTCCCAGCTCTTTCATTTCAGCAAAATCACCGCAGACTGTATCCCATTCTTCAACCCAATAGTCCTCAAGAAGCCTTCCTTTCACATCATGGTCGTAATTCACTCCCCAAACAACAAACCGCTCTCCTGTTGCTTTATTAACGAAGTCTCTACCATCATCACTGACGATAATATCTTGACCGTAAACACAATGATTGAAACCAATGAGAAAAGAAAACAAACCAACAATCAGCCATCTCATAATCACTATCCCTTTCACTATTCTTGAGAATAATAAAGACTTAATATCGTAAGATCCTCCAGATCAACAATACCGTCACCTCCATATTTTGAGATATCACAGGAATTACCTACCCCACCGGCAAGCCAGTTAACAGCGAAAAGCATAAGATCGTCAGTATCGACTGCTCCGCTTTCATTAAAATCACCAGGCAGAAAATCTTCTTGCCAACTAAGCATAGGGCTGTACCCATCTTTTATCTTCCACATGCCCTGAGCGGAGAAATCCCACCCAGCCGCAATGTATACATCAGAGCTTTTCAACTGATCATTATTTAAAGCCCAAGCCACTCCGCTGCCGGTCAAATCGACTGAGGCATCGTAGAAACAATTCGAAATATTACTGGAATAATCGTAGTAAACAAAAGGAGCAAGGTCCCCTTCGCCTTTAATATCACCTGAGACAAGGCATCGGTTAATCACCGCACTGTCTGCGACAATCCCAACCAGACCTCCCCCAACTACTGAAGCGTTAACATCACACAGAGAATAGCAGTCCTCAATAACGGCTGCCGGACCGCTGAGACCTCCAGCGATTCCACCGACCTGTGAAGCACCGCTGACAGAGCCTGTCGCAAAGCAGCCGCTGATTGTCCCAAAGCACCACCCTGAAAAAGAGCCCGCAAAATTACCGCCGGAGCTGTCAACATCAATATTATACAAACCGAGATTCTGCACTACAGCTCCGGAACCGATAGCACCAAACAATCCTGCATAATCACCGCCATTGGTCATTATATTCAGATTGCGTATCTCTTTGCCATTGCCATCAAACTTACCATTAAAAGGCTCGTTGGCGGAAGTACCTATTGGTGACATTGCCGTACCGGACATATCAATATGATTCGACAGAAAGAAAAAGCTGTCCCAATCATCAGGCGTCTCTGAAAGGGCAACCAAATCGCCCGCAACTTCAATAACATAAGGCGATTCAACAGTTCCGATGCCTCCGCTGTATTTACCGGAACCAATACTTAATAAAATAGAGACAGAAAATATATTGTTGTAAACGGCATTTAAGTTGAATTGTGTACCAACCCCATCGCTGCCTGTAGTCACCACTCCATCTGTTGATACAACTGCATAACTGCTATCGGCAGACCACTTCACTTTATCCGTAATATCTGATTGAGAACCATCAGAAAAGACGGCATTGCAAGTAAAGGAAGTTTGAGAATCAAGCGTAATATCTGCCTGTCCGCTAATGCTTAATGACTTGATATAAGAATTGCTGTTGTATTGCATCACCGGCATCTCAAGCCTGCCGGGATCATAGACCTGCGTAGTTTGTTCATCGCTTGCCAATGCTAATGGGTATACGTATTGATAACATTCTTCCGCAGAGACAAACCCGTCACCATCAGTGTCGCCAGCGCCTTTAAGAGCCTCGAGCAGATAGTATGTGAAAGTTCCATGAGCAAAAGCGGCAGATTCCCAGCTAAGCTCATCATAGTCACTGGCGGTAAGTACTATTCCTCTGCCGTTATCGTCAAGGTCTTTTGTTGAAATCACAGACTTATATATATCATCGGCAAAACCATCGCCTTTTAACGTCAGAGATTTACCAATACCTTTGACGCTGTAAGAGGTATCTGAAGACTTTATCATGCCGCCAGAAAAACAACTGTCAATAAGCACGATGTAATTATCCGTAGGCAGTTGATTAATCCAGTTACCAAAATCATCATCACTGATATTGGTATTATAAGCAACCAGGCATTCATCTTCTCCATCAGTCTCATCGTATGGATATGAGTCGTTACGAGTTGTTCCGTGGCCGGAATAGAAGAACAAACATACATCATCGCTGTCGCTTGCAGCAGCCATCGCCAGTATCGAATTACGGATGGCATCATAAGTAGCCTCATCATCAAGTAGCATCGTGATATTTTCTTCTTTCCATAACGGATCTTTGAGCAGTTGATTTCTAAGCCCAACCGCATCATTAACCGTATAGCTCAAATCGTTTAGAGTACCGGAATAATCTGCAATACCACAAATAACCGCATAATATTCAACTGTTGTTTCAGGAGCCGTCATATTCCTGACAACTACTTCTTTGTCATCTGTTTTATCTTCGTAAGAAGCGGTAACAGTCAGCGTAGTATCAGCATCAACCTGACCGGAATAAAACGTATCAACACTATCAAACCATCCCCAAGACCCACTGCTCTGCCAATCAGCATCCACAATCATATTCTTGTAATAACTGCCTGCCAGACATATAAATTCTGCAATAGAATCTTCATAAACAAAATCAGGGCCAACGGCAAAAATATCTATACTCCCGATTGAAACCCTGACGGAATACGACAGAATAGAACTGTTGCCATAGTAACACTCAACACCTACTGTATAAGTACCAGCAGGCAAAGTTGTGGCAATCTTTGAGAGATAATACCCTGATACTCCGGAATCAGGATTATCATCATTAGAATCAATCATCGTTTTATTCGAATCATAAAGAGTAATTATAGTATCAGTATCGCTTCCTATCTCTGTGGAATTCGTTTCTATTTCCACGTATTCCTCTTGGTAAAGCGTAAATGTTATATAATCATTTTCACCGGCAGGATTGATAGCTCTTATGACAGGCGTCCCGTCTGCTGTGATCTGAGTGATATTCGAATACAAAGAGTCTGACTCATAAATATCATTGTAACTCATGCTCATTGATGTTATGGATACGCCGGATGTATTATCTACTCTCTTCGAATAATTCCCGTAAGGATCCGCATAGTCAGCACACTCCTGAGCCGTTATTGTGCCATTATTGTTGGCATCTCCATAACCGCTTAAAGCCTCAAGCGTCAGGTAGGCAAACGGACTGTTTTTAGCGTATTGATATGCAGGATCATCAAGATATTCATAGTAAGATACGACAGTAAACCCCTCGGCATTGCTGCCGGCATATTGAACCGGCACGAGCGAAACCTCCAAATTGCTGGTCTCCGGCAATCCCATATCGATAAATATCCCATAAGTGCCGTAAGGCATGTAACCAAAAGCTGATGATAACTCACTGAAGGTTATTCTGGAATCCCAGGTATTTATCGCACTCGTAGCAGACGAGCCAAAGAAAAAGAACAGGCAGGTATCTTGGGAAGTGGCATTATCAACCATATTACTTATAGCATTGATTACAGCGGATTTTGTTGCGGAGCTATCCGTTAGAAGCTGAACATTCGAACTGTTCCAGTCTGAGAGAGATGCCAAATGTTTGGCTACGGCTTTAGCATCTGCACTGCAATAATTGTCTGAAACATTTTGATAATCTGAAATGCCGCAAACAACGGCTTTTTTATCAGCAAGAACAAAAGTACTGAATATCAAAAATGAAAAGACTGCTATAAGTTGTCTTTTTATCATAAAATCGTTTAATTGTTTAAGGTTTCGTTAGAAAAGACTTTGACTAACTTTGCTTTTGTGCTTCTTCTGTTGCCGGAGGTGTAGCAGCCTGAACTGCCGGTTTGGCATTAGCTTCTGGTGACTTAGGTTCAGCAGCAACAGGTTTAGGAGCAGGCTTCCACTCGGCAACAAGCTTCTGCCAACCTGGTCTTGAATCAGGAATCGCTATTTTTATAAGACCGGTCTTTAAAGCGGCTCCCTCTTTTTCAACTGCCTTTTTGAGAACTGCGGCTATCGATCCTGCCGGATCAATATCACCACTGTTAAGGAGCATAGTAACAAGTTTAATCACTGCCTCATTATTATCAACCGCAGTCAAAGCTTCGATTGCATTTTTAGCATCGTTAACAGCTTCAGATTTACCCGTAGCATCAGAGATCAGCCACACATAAAGTTCTGCAGCCTCTGCCATCTTTGTACGGGAGATATAGAAATGGGCAAGAAGCACGGTAGATTTGTACTGGATACCGGCTTTTTTGCGACCTATCTCAAAAATTTCAATCTTCTTGGCATCATCAATATCTATACTGTCAATAGTCGTCACAGCCTTATCCACAACAGAGGCATCCTCACGCTGCAGTATTGCGATAACCGCTGCCCAAGCTCCATCGACACCTTGGCGTACTTTCTCAGCGAGCCAGGAATAATCTTTACCGCCGCCAACTTCCTTGGCAAGATCTATCACCATTTTTACAATCGAAGCATCAGAATCATTATATATTTGTTTCTCAACTAACACCTTAAGAGCAACGGCTTTGTCAATATTAATAAATCCCTCAACCGCAGCGGTTCTTATTTCCGGCTGAGTTGAAGATAGTGCCTTAGTAAATTCCGGCTCAAATATTTTCCTCGCGATGGCTCTGTAATGGAAATCTGCAAGACAAAAACGATTCATCACATTCAGCAATTTGGCTGCAAGTGAATTATTTTGCTGGAGTGCTTTAAGATACCGATTATTAACATTCGTTATATATTTTGAAGCAACAGCATCTTCAAGCCCATTCTTCTCAAGCAATTTACGTACAACCTCGGCACCTACAACAACCCTCTCTGGATTACTCTCTGCGAGAAATTCACTTGCCTTGTCAAGAACATAAATCCTTGTCTGCGGATCAAGTTTCAATCCCGAAGAAGGCAGCAGCGCATAATAACAGCTCTCAGCAAGAGCTTCAAGCAAGGCGGTCTGAACTTCTGCAACCTCTTCAGCCTTGAGTTGGGCTAAAAGTTTGTCTGTAGGATTGGCATCTGCCATGTATACCATGAGCTTGGCTGCTGCAAGCCGAACCGCTGAATCATCATCACTAACTACACTTACTATAGCAGAGGTCAACTGTTCCGGCAAATCACTGCTGTTGCGCCATAAACCAATCTTTTCAACTGCCCAACGTCTTACCTGGGGAACCTTCTTCTTCAAAGCCTCGATAAGAAATTCACTTCTTGCGGCAGGTTCATTTTTTGTCTGATAAAGCTGTTCATAAAGGCTTACTATTTCTGAAGTAAGAACCTGCTTTTCCTGGCTTAGCTTTTGCACTTTTGTTTCCTGAGCAGCAAGTCTGTCCCTAACGATCTCATCAGGACTTTTCTGCTTCAGCTCATTTCTGACATAATTCCAGAGGTCCTTATTGGTCCCCATTGGAACCCAGCCTTGAAGTGTCTTACCGGCCTGTTCGGCTATGGCAGGATCCTTATCATCAAGCAACGATATCATCTCGGCTATAGCATCTTTTTCTGAAAGCCTCAACCCTACAGCGAAAATCGCATTCATTCTGGATTGCTGCGAACTCTCTTTGCCGTAAAGAATACCCTCAATTCCAGACTTAATCTGTTTGTATTCATAATTTGACAATGCGGCAGCGGCCTGATGTGCTATTTCTGGAGCGGTCGTGTCAAGAATCTGTATAAGAGGCTTTATGTACGCCTCAGGATATTGAATTTCGTTTTCCCACTGCTGACTCTGACTTATTGCATTACATACAGCTTCTATGGCTTTGATATTTTCAGTATCGTTCAATACATTTATTACTATCTTTTTGGCCTCATTATCAGAATCAATCAGTAATTGCTTTGCTGCAACGGCTCTGATCTGATCATCCGATCCGCTTGAAAGCATAGCACGATTTATGACCAACTGATCATTCACCGCCGGCTCATCAGCGGAGTAAACAACCTGAGCAAAGCAGATAATCGCTATTAGTAAATATATTATAGATGTTTCGGCAGCTTTTGTTTTCATCTGGTAAAATCAATCTTAAATAATTCGATCCTTGAATCATTAAATATTAAACCGAATAGTACAGACTAACCCAAAACACTCAAATATTCGGAATAATTGCACCATTCAATTACCTATATATTAACAATTTATGGCATAAACGTCAAACTCATAAAGTAATATTCACAAAGTTATTAACGATATTTCGGGCGTTATTATTGCATTTACAATTTATTAGACTAAAATCTGGTTGATTTGTTTTAAATATTATGCAGATTTCCTACGAAAGTTTCAAATTTTGCCAGAATCTATAGAAAAAGTCCCTAATGACAACACTCACAGGCTTGCAGGAGACAAGATATTTCCTCTGCTTATAAAATTCTCACTGCCTGCGACTATCGGCACTGTGCTCAATGCCACTTACAACATAACAGACCGAATATTCATTGGAAGGGCTATCGGCGAAGACGGGCTTGCCGCGGCAACCATATCTTTTCCGATGATGATGATAATAATAGCTTTCGGAATGATGTTCGGACATGGTTCCTGCGCCTTGATATCAATACGACTTGGTCAGGGAAACAAACCTGAGGCAGAAAAGATACTCGGCCAATCATTTGCATTATTCGCAATCCTTTCGGTTTGCTTCACTTTTTTCGGCCTAATTTTCATCGAACCTCTCCTGACACTTTTCGGAGCAAGTCCAAACATATTACCTCTGGCTGTAACTTACGCTCGAGTAATACTTTGGGGGATTTTTGCGCATGAAATATCCTTCGGCATAAACAGCCTGATAAGGGGTGAAGGCAATATAAAAGCATCCATGGTCACAATGATACTCGGAGCTGTCCTGAATATGATATTGGACCCCATATTCCTGTTTGTACTCGACATGGGGATACGAGGGGCCGCAATTGCGACAGTGATCTCGCAAATAATATCAGCAAGCTGGGTTATGTATTATTACCTGAGCAATAAAAGCTTCCTCAGGCTTCAATTCAAAAACATAAAGATATATCCAACTCTCGCAAGACAGGTTATAGCAACCGGCTGTCCACCATTTCTGATGAATTCCACTGCCTGCATCACTCAAGCAATAATCTACAACAGTCTTGGTCACTACGGCGGAGACACCGAAATAGCAGTAATGGGAGTAATATTCACACTTCTCATGCTGACTTTCATGCCCATGATTGGCCTAAATCACGGCACACAACCAATAATCGGCTTCAATTATGGTGCAAAGAATTATCAGCGAGTAAGACATACAGCCATACTCACATTAATCATATCAACTGGTATATGCTTATTAATGTATCTGGTAATAAATTTAATACCTCAATTACTGTTTATGCCGTTCAGCAGCAATAGCGATTTCATAAATACAGGAGCGGCAGCCCTGCGTAAATTCATGTTGCTCATGCCCATGATAGGTACTATTTTCGTGACAACAAATTACTTTCAGGCAATAGCCAGGCCTAAAATTTCCATACTCTTGTCAATGATACGACAAGTGCTGATATTAGTTCCGGCTGTTCTGATAATGCCTTTATTTCTTGGCGTCAATGGCATATGGTACAGTGGACCAGCTTCCGATTGCGGAGCATTTATTGCTGCAGTAATACTGATTAGCAGAGAACTTAAAAGACTGAAAGTACTGTCTGAACCAGAATAAAACTTAAAATAAATGCATTAGAGACGAAAATAAACTTTTGAACAAACAAAGCTCTAATGTAAATACCTTCAAGAACCTTAATTAATCTGTACATTGTCAACATATACAGTCGACATTACTGATCAATCGAACAACCTTCAAATACAGTGAAATTAAAAAATATAAACCCTTGATTTTAATACTATTATATCGTATTATTGACAATTGTTCTTTGTGTTATGTTTAGCTATTGGGTTTTATTTGAGGCATAATATTGTACGATAAGAGGCTCATTCTTATTCTACTTATAATCTTAGTGCTTACACTTGGGCTTAGAATAGCTGATAACCGCGCACAGATAGCCCGTGATTTGAAAAAAGAGAATATATTATCTAATTCTATTGACATATCTCTATCGCTTGACATAGAACTTGTTAAGCAGCTTACCTTTTCAAAAGCAGATATCAACAACCCGGCTTATATTGATATATGCAAACATTTCAAGAAATACAGTAGTATATCAGATTTTGAAGGAATATTCAGCTTCACCATGGTAGACGGGAAGCTGGTGTTCGGCCCCGAAAGCTATGATCTGGAAAGCGAACTTGGCAGTCATCCTGGAGATATCTACAAAAACTATCCAAAGGAATATATCGAGCTGTTTTCCGGCGCAAAACCTTTTATCAAAGATCTTTATACTGATGAATACGGTGAATTCGTAACAGCATTAACGCCACTTCATGATCCTGAAACAGGCAAAACTCTGATAGTAATAGGAGTTGATATACTTGGCAAAGACTGGAACAAGATAACTGTTGATGCATATAAAGACACGCTTATAATAACTTCGCTTATATTATTCGCTATCATAAGTATCTCGATTGCTTCATTAATAAAGAAACGCCAAGTAAACCAGAGCAATAAACTCAAATCCTTAGAAACATACTCTGTTTTACTGGCAGGCATAATTCTCACTATATGCACAACAATAGTAGTTTACGAATATGAGATATTCCATGTAAAGGAGAAATTCAACAAGTATGCATATAATGATGTTGAATTAACCAGAGACTCTTTAGACGATCTTAAAAAAGATGTAAAACTGATAAAAAACTACTTCGACGGAAGTGATTTCGTTTTTCGGAATGAATTTTCAACTTATGCATCATCTGCAATTAATTCACCGGCAGTAAAAAGCTTAAAGTGGGTTCCAATTGTTTCAAATGATAAAAAGGATGTTTTTATTGAGTACACTCGACAGGATGATGCTCCAAATTTTAATATATGGTATTATGCGACCGGCAAAAAAGCGGCTCCTCAAGAGAAAGACTTTTACTATCCGATATGCTATGAAGCCAAACCCGATAACAAAAAGGATTTGGAAGGATTTGACATATCAACAATACCCGAAGTCAAATTAGCCATTGAAAAGGCAATAAACACCTCCTACCCTAATATAATTGACAGCTCTCTAATATCGGACTCTCTTGATAAAAGTTTTTCGATAATCTGTCCGGTATTCTCAAAAAAACAAGATCAAGACAGCAAATCTGCTTATGGAATCATAATTATTGATTTTTCTCCTGATGAACTCATAGAGAATGAGACATTTTTCATGCGTTCAAGGAATAACTATACGAGTTCAGGGATTATTGAATTAGTCGGCGATGAAGCGGAATTTATTTACACCCGTAAATGCTCTGAACATAAAGGTGTAATCAACGCAAAATGGACAAAGGACCAGGAATCATCAAACTACAAACTGACGCCACTGTTCCTTTTCGACAGAACTTTTGTGGCACTGTCGCATCCAACAGAAGAATTCTATACAAACTCGCCTACGCATTTGAGCTGGGCTTCTTTTATAGTTGGATTAATAATAACTGCAATGATTAGCATTTTCGTAGGTATCCTTAGTTCAAAGAAATCTGCTCTCGAGTATCTTGTTGCCATGAGAACCAAGGAACTCAGCGAGCAGGAGAAAGACCTTTCTACCACATTAAGCTCTATTGGGGATGCAGTAATAACGACCGATATCAATTCCAAAATAACAAGAATGAACCCGGTAGCAAACAAGCTTACAGGCTGGAGCAGCGCAGATGCAAAGGGACAAGATGTCAGTAAAGTTTTTAACATAATAAATACTTCAACAAGAAAACCTGCTGTAGATGTGGTCAGAAAAGTTCTTGGTCTCGGTATAACATCAAACCTCTCGAACCATACTTCTCTAATATCAAAAGACGGTAAGGAATACCAAATAGCGGATAGTGCCGCTCCAATTAAAGATGAGTCCGGACAAATCAAGGGAGCCGTTATAGTATTCCACGATGTAAGTGAGCAATATGAAATTCGCCAGAAAGCGGAAGAGAGCCGAAGAAGATTCTTGTCTATATTCAATCATTCCATAAATGCTGTTGCACTTCATCGAATGATCTTTGATGCTGATGGCAATCCTACTGACTATATCTTTCTTGAAGCGAACCCGGCTTTCGAGAAACATACCGGTATAAAAATTGCAGATGCAATAGGTAAACGCGTAACTGAGCTTCATCCCGGCCCACAGACAAAAGAACTTATAGAAAAATATGGCGAAGTAATTAAAACTGGCAAACCGGCTATATTCGATCTCTATTTTAAAGAGTCTGACAGATATTACAGTGTCAAGGCCTATAAAACAGGAAAAGACTTATTTGCTACAATTTTCCAAAACATAACAGAAAAGAAATTAGCAGAAGATGCACTCATTGAAAGCCAGGAAAAGTACAAATACCTGATAGACAACATACAGGGTATTTCGTATCACTGTAATTTTGACAAAACCTGGAAAATGAATTTCATAAGCGAGGAAATATCTCGCCTAACCGGCTATCCGGTGTCTGATTTCATAGACAATTCGGTGAGAACGTTTGAAAGCATAATACACCCCCAAGACAGGCAGATGGTATGGGAAATAATTGAAGATGCCGTCAGTCATGGCAACAAATTCAAGCTTGAGTATCGTCTCATATGCTCTAATGGTCAAATCGTATGGGTTAGCGAAAGAGGTCAGGCTATTGTAGAAAACGGCATTCCTGTATCTCTTGACGGCGTGATATTCGATATAACCGACCGCAAAAAAGCAGTCGCAAAACTTGAACAAATAGAATGGATGCTTTCCAAGGAAGTAATAAGCTCCACAGAAGAGAAAAGCAGCAGAAGCAATAGTAAGGAAATCTGCAAAAAATTCTCAGGAATCGAAGCAAACAGTATAATATTAAACGCTATCGGTAAGGAAATGCTCTCCAATATAACAACTGATTATATGGATCTAATGGGCACATCCTCCGCTATCTATGAGAGAGACGGCAACTATACCCTCGGAATTTTTTCATCCGGCTGGTGTAAAACCTTAGATGATGCATCAAGAAAACTTTGTAACGCCGATAGTAATGAGCTGTCAGAATGCAGTAAATGGCATTGTCATCAATCAGGAAAGAATTGTGCACAAAAAGCTGTTGAAAGCGGCAAACCTGTTGACTCCGAATGCAACGGCGGGCTAAGAATCCACTCGGTTCCAATAGTGGCTTCAAACAAAACAGTAGGTGCAATAAATCTTGCGTATGGAGACCCGCCAAAAGAAATAGAAAAAATCAGAGAGATTGCCGAAAGATATGAGGTTGATCCAGACAAACTCTTAGCAGAAAGTAACTGCTATCAAACCAGGCCTAAATATATAATCCAAATGGCTAAAAACCGGCTTGTAAATACTGCAAGGCTTATCGGACTTCTTCTGGAGAGAAAACAGGCAAATGATGAAATTGAAAGAGCGAACAAGAGACTGCTCGAATCGGCTGAAAGGATGCAGGCTCTTGCCAAAGAAGCTCAGGCTGCCACAAAAGCCAAAAGCCATTTCCTTGCTAACATGAGTCATGAAATACGTACTCCAATGAATGGCGTTATAGGAATGCTTGAACTTCTAATAGACACTCCGCTTACAGAAGACCAACTTAATTACGCAAACATAGCAAGATCAAGCGGGATTGCACTTGTAGAACTTATAAACGACATTCTTGATTTTTCAAAAATTGAAGCAGGTAAAACTGAGCTTGAAATCAACAATTTCAAACTTTCTGCCATCACAGAGGACATCATTAACATACTTTCCCCTGAAGCATCAAAGAAGGGTATTGAAATTATCTGCAATATTGAAGATGATATACCCAATGAGCTTCAAGGCGACAGTAAAAAATTACGACAGATACTGATGAACCTCAGCGGCAATGCAGTAAAATTTACCAATAAAGGTAAGGTTGAAATTAAAATATCCAAAATCAAAAAATCAGATAGTTTTGTGGAGCTGAAATTTGAAATAAATGATACCGGTATAGGAATAGAAGAAGACAAAATACATCTCCTGTTCAATGCATTCCAACAGATAGATAACTCAAACACAAGACAATTTGGAGGTACAGGGCTTGGTCTTGTAATCTCCAAAAAACTTGTTGAAATACTGGGAGGAGATATAGGCGTAGAGAGTCAAATTGGAAAAGGTTCAAAATTCTGGTTCACTTCAAAATTCGAGAAAATTGTCAATCAGGATAATCAATCACGAAAAGATGCCCCTGAGGACAATCAACCTATGAATATAACTTTCTCTGAATGTCATATATTGGTAGCTGAAGACAACCCGATAAACCAGAAAGTGGCAGTAGGTATTTTAGAAAAACTGGGAATCAAAGCTGATGTAGCCGAAAATGGCCATGAAGCGATAAAAGCCCTTGAAAACAAAACTTATGACCTCGTACTCATGGACGTTCAAATGAGCGTAATGGATGGAATAAAAGCCACTGAGATAATAAGATCGGGCGACTGCAAGATCGACAACCCGCAATTACCTATCATCGCAATGACGGCAAATGCAATGGATAAGGATCGTAAGGAATGTCTTGATGCAGGTATGGACGACTATATCTCTAAGCCATTTACACCAAATTCACTTTCTATGGTGCTTGAGAGATGGATGAAAAAATAGACCAACAATATAATCAATTTAATCAAAAAAAGGACTTAAAATGAAGTTCATAAAAGTCAATAACGATCCGCTGGTAGAAGAAACTTCAAAACTGGCAGCAGGTATATGGCAAGAACACTATGAACCTATAATCGGAAAACAGCAGGTTGAGTATATGCTTCAGAAATTCCAAAGCAGCAAGGCAATATCTGAACAAATCAGCAAAGGCTGGGATTATTACCTCGTTTGCGATCAGCATAATTGGGTCGGCTATATAGCCCTGCTTGCTGAACCTCAAAAGAAATCAATGCACCTAAGCAAATATTATATTGACAGTAAATATCGCGGCAAGGGTTACGGAAAAAAAGCCATGAACTTCATTATAGATAAATGCATGGAATCAAAACTCAATACACTTTGGCTTACTGTAAACAGACACAATACAGATTCAATAAAGATATATGAAAAACTGGGCTTCAAGAATGAAGGGAAAATAAAATGCGATATAGGCGAAGGTTTTATAATGGACGATTATAAAATGGTTTATACCATTGAAGATTAAATCAAAACGACATTGAAACCTATCTGTCAAGCAAAATCAGTTATTGCAGCCAATGGGATTCTGCTTGTTAGATCAAAGCCCAACTCACTATTATTCTTTATAAACTCAAGATTAACGGCAAAAAGTTCATCGTTAAGAGAATCTATATTCAGAGTATTGAATTTATCAAATATAAAAGTCTCATCAATATCCTTAAAATTCAATTCACAAAATGAAACGTTCCCTACCATCTCTCCATTCTGCTCCTCATGAAATACAATAGGCAAGCCATGAGTCCTGCAAATTATCGGCCTGTAAGAATAAATGGAACAGGCTCCATGCTGGTCAAGAAAGCCGCACGCCCTCTCATGAGAAAACTCTAAAGCAATCTTTTCCCTGCCTACATAATCAAGTATAGAATAAAATTCGACAGGAAAGACACTTAAATTCACGCAACAATCACTGCACCCCCGTCTACAGACCATATGCTTTTCATGCAAACGAGCCAGTCTCTCTGAAATACAATCACACCCTTTAATAATTTCCCGATATTTTAATATACTCTTGTCCATATAACATTACATTTCTTATCGCAGCCATGCATCAGCAAAGAACGCAAAATCAATCAAATTCACGACCCCATCACCGCCAAGAGGCTTTATATCACATTGTAGATTTTCACCGGAATCAAGCCACTGCTGAGCAAGTATTATAATATCTGCATCATCAACCATAGAATCACCAGTAAAGTCAGCAAGAATAATCAACTCCTGCCATTTCAGAACAGGGTACTGCCCTTCTACCTGATGCCATGTTGAAATATAATCCCAACCATTTCCGGCAAGATTATCTTCAATCGTCAGCCAGTCAGTACTCACACCTTCACCCTGGTCAGTCCATAAAGTACCGGCTCTATCCAAATCAAAATAGCAGTTCTCTACAGTTGCTCCATCTGAAAATGATGTTACGCCTCCTGAATAACCTCCACTATTCAATGTGCCTGCAAAATAACAGTTCTTTATCATAGTTTGTGTTAATGCATAAGCTGTTATTCCAGCAGGAAAATTCACAGCTGCCACATCCACCATAGAATAGCAATCACTAACAGTTGCCCCGACACCGCTGAGCCCCCCGCATATGCCTCCTACAATAAAATCACCGCTAACCTGCCCAGTAGCAAAACATTCGTTGATAACACCATCACACCACCCCGCTATTGGACCAACATAATATGCGTTAGGCGTATTTATAGTTATATCAACAATACCAAGACCTGTAACCTGAGCTCCTTCATCCAGCGAGCCGAAAACACCGGCATATTCAGTAATTCCGGTATCATCAATCATTATGTTGCTTATAGTATGCCCTGCCCCATCAAAATTGCCGCCAAAACCTGCCTGACCATTGATTCCGATGATATTGAAGTCAACACCCGACATATCTATGTCTGCCGCAAGAACAAAACTTGCATCCCAATCGCCCTGCCTTGCACCTATAGAGTTAAATTGTTCAGATGTCTCAATTACGTATGGATCGGCTACTGTACCACTGCCGTCGGCATAAGCGAGAGTCTCAACTGAAAGGACTTCTCCCCAGTTATTTGTTTCATCAACCTCATCAATACTGTTGAATGTGTCAACTTTTACTCTTAAATAATACACACTTGCATCATCAGGAATTGATACCTCAAGAATCTTCTCAACAACTGACTCCACCGAAAGCGGCAAACAGGAAACACTCGCCAAAACAGCCTCATCACCAAGAGAATCCCAGTCAACTTCCGAAGCTTCTGAGCCATAAACACTCACAACAAAATAAGTTGGAGTTATTGTAGAGCCTATATTTTTTATTGAAGCTGTGATATTTATAACTTCATTAGACGCAATTACTGCCTTATCGGAACTACTCGAAAGAACTGTAAGATCAGATTTAACAGACACCGGAAGCATTACACCAGTTATTTCAGGGTATCCAGTAACTACACCCATATACCACACATCAGTCATATCCCAACCTACACTGCTAAATGTGGAAGCTAATTGCATTTGTGAATCATCTACAGCATACAACTCAAAACTGCCGCCTGATTTTTTACCTATTCCGCTATGAATATCAGGATCAAAACCCGTCGTCTGCCAGTTCCAGAAAGACGCTAAAATCTGCCCCGATACTAATTCGCCTAAGAACGCCCCTTTATTTTGCGTACTTGTTGCAATACCTGTTGAATAAGATTTTGAAATATAACCATTTTCTGACTGTCGCCCACAAAAACCACCTGAAAATGCATTATTAGGGCTTCCAACAGAATAAGCGTCCGCATCGCCCCTTGCATAACAGTTACTTACACTACCTAAATTAGAACCCAAAGCACCACCGGCATAAGCACTGGCGGAATTATTATTTGCCTGCGATGAAGCCTCTACATTTCCAGAAGCAAAGGATTTGCTGATTATTGACTGTTCATTTCTGCCTACAAGCCCACCTGAGTATGATTCTGCCGGAGCCCCCGTTGCAGTCGCAAGAATATCACTTGAAGATGAACATAAATCAATTATCGCATTAGACTTAGATGTACCGGCAATTCCACCGGCCCTTAGAGACACTTGCATTGCCGGCTCATTTATATTTATACTCACAATGCCCGAACTGCTTGAATGTATAAGAATAGAATCTTCAGCCGCTATACCGGCAATTCCACCTGCCCAGCCGGAAGCGTTCAGCGAAGAAGACGCTTTGTTTACAACAACATTACCGTTTATATAGCAATCAGAAACCGCCCCACTATTGTAACCTATTATTCCTCCCCCACAATAACTTGTTGTTAAATTGCCGTTTACGGCACAATATCCAACATAGCCTGTAACAGTATTATATCCTGCAACCAATCCGCTGTAAGTTGTCTGAGATGAAGCAACAACCCTGCCGTCTATGCTGCAATCAGAGATAAACCCCTTATTAATACCGGCAACAACTCCGGCATAGAGCCATGAAGAATAATTTACAGAAACATTGGAACTAACAAAATTTACGTTCTGTACAACCCCGTTTTCTCCTATTACTCCAAAAAAACCAACATAACTGTACGAGGTGCTCACTACTTTCATGCCTACTATATTATACCCACCGCCATCAAAGCTGCCGGAAAAGTCGTTTGAATAGTTACCTATAGGCTTAAATGCAAGGCCGGTTATGTCTATATCATTAGTTACTACATAATTATCTGTCCAATATGAAGAATTATTCATCAAGGTTGTAATATCAGTTAAGTTAGATATTTGGTAAGGTGACTGGAGCGAACCGTCTCCACCGCTAAAAGCAAACACAATATTAACCGTAACAAAAATTAAAAGTGGCACGACACTCAATTTTTTCAGCATATTTTCCTCATATCAAAGATAATTTAATTTATTAGATAATTCATATTTTAAGTCATTGAAGCATTTTGTCAAAGGAAACAGTTCGACTATATACGTTTTAAAAGGCCGCAAGGTCGTCTCAAAAGATTATTTTGACATAGTTTATTTGATTTTTAACAACGTAAAGGTATAATTTCGTTAGTTTTAGTGCAATAGTCTGGACTAGAAAGAAGACTGAGTTACTGCAACAACATTCAGCCCTAAATCTGCAGCAGGGTAAATATACCTATCTTATTGTTTGTTACTTAGGTTTGAACTTGTGGAATTAAAAGTCTGACACAACCTATTTTGTTGACTAAAACCATTTATATCATTAATTTATGAGAAGTGAATTGAAGAATATTACGGACAAAAATTTTGATTTAGAGGTTCTGGACAGTATCTCAGAGTTAATTCTAATAATGGATACTGACATGAATATATGTTCTGTCAACAAAAAAGCTATAGATACGTTTCCTCAATTTGCCAGCAAACAACCGCCCAATGGTAGATGCTTTGAAATTTTATTCGGTAGATCGGAAGAATGCAAGGAGTGCCCTGTCAAGGCAGCAATATCTTCCAAAAAGAGCACATCAAATGTGATACAAAGCTCACCAGGTGTTTTCTGGCGTATCAAAGCCGATCCTGTAATTGAAAATGACCAGATAAAATTCATTATTAAACGAATTGAAATAATAAAAAATCTTACTGATGTAGAAAAAAAACTAAGTGCTCTAAACAAAGAGTTCAAAAGATCAAACAAAGATCTGGAACAATTTGCATATGCGGTCTCGCATGATCTACGTGAACCTTTACGTATGATAGCAAGCTACCTACAGTTATTGGACATGGAAAATAGCGATAAATTCGATGAAGAATCAAAGGAATTCATGGCTATAGCTTTTGATGGTGCTAAAAGAATGAATGACCTGATTGACGGATTGCTCCAATATTCAAGAGTAGGTACAAGAGGCAAGATACCTGCTGAATGCAACTGCAATGAGATAATCAAAGATGCCAAGAATAATCTTATGCTTCAGATAGATGAAGCCCAAGCTGTGATTTCTGAGAAAAATTTGCCCGAAAAAATAATGGCCGACAGATCTCAACTAATCCAATTGTTCAGTAACCTGATAGGTAACTCAATTAAATATGCCAAACCCGAAATTACTCCTAAAATAGTAATCTCATGTGAAGACGATAATGATAAGTGGCAATTTTGCATCGCAGACAATGGTATAGGCATCGAAAAGCAGTATTACGAGAGGATATTCCAGATATTCCAGAGACTCCACGGACGAACAACAATAAAAGGCTACGGCCTTGGACTTTCGATTTGCAAAAGGATCGTAGAACGCCATGGTGGAGAGATATGGGTTGAATCAGATAATGACGAAGGAACAAAATTCTTTTTTACACTGCCCAAAGAGGCTGTAATAAAGGAAGATCAGAATAATCAGGAAAAATGATTTTAGGAGAATTACATGAGATGCCATGAAGTGGATTACGAAATTTTAGGGGATGATATACAGATAGTTGAAATAGAGCTTGATCCGAGCGAGACAGTTATTGCCGAAGCCGGCGCAATGAACTATATGGAAGAAGGAATCACTTTTGAAGCTAAAATGGGAGACGGCTCCAATCCCGAGCAAGGCTTTTTCGGCAAGGTGTTTGATGCCGGCAAGAGAGCTTTTACCGGAGAATCTATCTTCCTGACTCATTTCACAAATAGAGGATACGGAAAGAAGCGCGTAGCATTTTCTGCTCCATATCCAGGAAAAATAATTCCTATAGATATGAAAAAGGTATCAGGAGATTTAATCTGTCAGAAGGATGCATTTCTCTGTGCTGCGTTAGGAACTAAAATAGGAGTTGCTCTGACAAGAAAGATTGGAGCAGGCTTCTTTGGTCGTGAAGGCTTTATATTGCAGCGAATCAGCGGTGATGGACTGGCTTTCGTGCATGCCGGCGGCACAATCGTAAGAAAAAAGCTCAAGAACGAAACGCTGAGAGTAGACACCGGCTGTATCGTTGCCTTTGGACCGGGAATCGATTATGATATTGAGTTCTCAGGCGGCCTCAAATCAATGGTATTCGGCGGCGAAGGAATGTTCCTTGCCACACTCAGAGGCACGGGCGTTGTCTACCTGCAAAGTATGCCGTTCTCAAAACTGGCAGATCGAATATACAGGGCAATGCCGCAAACCGGAGGAGCAAGAAAAGGTGAAGGCTCGGTACTGGGCTCATTAGGTGATATGTTAGACGGAAGATAAGATAGACATGAAAATAGTAGCAGATACGAATATCCCTTTCATCGGTCAGTGCCTTGAAGGTATCGGCCAGACAGTTATTGTCTCTGGCCGTGAGATAAACGCAGATATTGTCAGGGATGCAGATGCTCTGCTTGTCAGAAGCATAACAAAGGTAAACCGCGAGCTTCTGGAAGGTAGCAGCGTGAAATTCGTAGCCACGGCAACAATCGGGATTGACCATATTGATACCGACTATCTGGCCGCCAATAATATTGGGTTCGCTTCCGCCCCAGGTTCCAATGCAAACAGCGTGGCGGAATATATCACATGTGCCCTGCTGAATCTCGAAAAGAGATACGGGAAAAAGCTCGAAAACTCATCGATAGGTATTGTTGGCGTAGGTAATGTAGGCTCAAGGGTCGAGAAAAAATGCCTTGGGCTCGGAATGGAAGTAGTCCTTAACGATCCGCCGCTTGCAAGGAAAACAGGCGACCCCAAATACAGACCGCTTGAAGAGCTTTTCGATTGCGACTTCATAACTATGCACACACCGCTTACAAAAACCGGAGAAGACAAGACCCTGCATCTGGCAGACAAAAGCTTTTTTGCTATGTGTAAAACGGGTATAAGCTTCCTCAACTCCTCAAGAGGCAGTGTGAACAATAATGATGATCTGAAAGCGGCAGTCAGAAGCGGAAGAATCATCGGATGCGTACTTGACGTATGGGAAAATGAGCCCAATATAGACACCGAACTTCTTGAGTTGGCAGACATTGCCACACCTCATATCGCAGGTTATTCCTATGATGGAAAGATCAAGGGAATGATAATGATCTACGAGGCCATGTGCAGACACTTTGATATTCCAATAAAGCGAAAGATTGAGGAGTTTCTGCCGGAACCGGAAGTTAAATTGATAGATGCATCAAAAATAAGTATTCTGGATACTGTATCCAAGGTTTATGACATAACATCTGACGATGCAGATATGCGAAAATTGATTGAGAAACAGAACACTGAACAAGGTGCTTTTTTTGATTTATTACGCAAAAATTATCCTCGCCGTCGTGAATTCCACAATACGATAATTACCGATGCGAGTGAAAAAAACGCTGATATACTGGAAGCAATTGGTTTTGAGGTATCGGACAGGTGCTGATTTAATGAGAATTTTAGTAACAGCTGGTGGAACTCGGGAATACATCGATCCGGTACGGTTTATATCAAATGCCAGTACCGGTAAGATGGGCTACGCTATTGCTCAGGCGGCACTGGAAGCTGGGCATGATGTTACACTGATATCAGCCCCGGTATCTTTGGCCGTCCCGCAAGGAGCTGACGTCATAGATGTGATAACCAGTGAAGATATGTTCGAGGCGGTAAAGGCAAACATCAACAACTTCGATTGCCTTATAATGGCTGCTGCGGTAAGTGATTATCGCCCCAAGATATCTTCAGATAAGAAAATCAAAAAAGAACAGGCCGAATTAACCATAGAACTGGAACCTACAACAGATATTCTCAAGTGGGTAGGCGAGCATAAAAGAAAGCAGATAATAGTCGGCTTTGCATTAGAGGACACGAACCTTTTAGAGAATGCGCAAAGCAAGATGACTGCAAAAAAGATGGATATGATAGTGGCAAACAGCCCTGCCGCAATAAGTGCCGACAGCTCTCAGGTTCACATTAAAATCGCCAGTGAGGATTGGCAGACAATTCCCACAACGACAAAAAACATCACTGCTGCAGCAATCATCAAGATTATTGAGGGAATCAGGCATCAGTAATGAGTGATGAAAAGAAGATAATACTGTTTGGCGGCTCGTTCGATCCTGTTCATAAAGGGCATATTGAAATACTTAAATATGTTCACGACCATATTTGTGCTGATAAATCAATAATAATCCCCACAAGGCGATCACCGCTTAAAAAACATGGGCCAGTTGCAACAAACAGCCAGCGTCTTGAAATGCTTGACCTTGCAACCAAAGATAATCCAGACATAGAGATCAGTGACGTGGAATTCGATATGCCTGAGCCAAGCTTCTCATATCATACTGTATGCTATTTCAAATCGCTTTATGGAGATGATGTAGAATTATACTGGCTAAGCGGAGCCGATGTAATCAGCGACCTGCATCATTGGTACAAAATCAACGACATGCTCGCTCTGTGCAAAATGATTCTTGTCTGCCGCGGCGGCTATCCACTGCCGGACACTTCGCCCCTAAAAGAGCATTTCTCTCCCATAATCGTAGAAATGCTCCAAAAAAACATGATTCAGACCCCGGAAATAGAGATAAGCAGCACAGAAATAAGAAGCATGCTAAAGAACAAAATCAAACCAGACGACTCTCTCAACGAAAAGGTATATGCCTATATCTTGGAAAATAATCTCTATATCTAAAAGCATTCTAATCCGCTGACGCTAATGGTAGCCGTTGAAGTTTAAGAGATACCATCCCAGGCATTGCCATTTATTACCCAACAAAAAATAACTAACTCCCTTTTATTTTTTCTATTAAAGTATATAATCAACGGTTAAGGTGTACTTAAAATAGTATTTCACGGGTATTCTGCAGAATACACAGATAATGTTCAAGATATTTATTGGTTTTATGAGAGAAGCGTAATGGCATCGAAAGCAAACTATTTCAAAATAGGCCTTTTCGTAATAGGCACTGTTACGATCATAGTAGCATTTACGATAGCTCTTGGTTTAGGCAGCTGGGGGAAAAAGCAGATTCGATTCGAAACATATATCGATGAGTCCGTTCAGGGCCTTAATATTGGCTCACCAGTCAAAAACAGAGGTGTTCAGATAGGAAGCGTGGAAGACATTACTTTCGTTACAAGCGAATACGATCTGGATCAGCAATTTCTCAATTACAGCAGATATGTAATGGTCGTTATCGCTGTCGACAGTGAGAAATTCGTCTCGAACGGGTATGACAAAAACAACGATATGCTGGATCAGCTTATACAGAAAGGACTTAGGGTAAGACTAACAACTCAGGCCCTTACCGGCATCTCATATTTGGAAGTGGATTATTTTGCTCCAAATGAATATCCTCCTTTGGAATTCCCCTGGGACCCGAAGTACAAATATCTCCCTTCCGCACAAAGTGTATTTAATACTTTTACTCAATCAATCGACCAAACCCTTAAAAAACTTGAAAATATCGACCTTGCAAAAATATCGGAAAATTTTAACAGTCTTATTGTAACGGCAGACAAAACACTCAAAGACCTCAACGCAGGCAATTTAAGCACTAATCTGCTGCTTCTCATTGAAGAACTCAGAGACACCAACACCGACCTCAAAGATGTAATATACAAGACTGATTCGGCGTTAAGCAATTTCGATATCGAGCTGTTAAGCCAAAAGATAGGTAATCTTCTGGACAATGTTGACAGCACCACCACAAACGCAAACAGCATGATATCTGATATAAAGGATACAAATCAGCTTGTTCAGGAAATACTCAAACCCGCTTCAGAAGATCAAACAACAATCCCTGAACTTACGAAATCAGTCAACCAGCTCATAAACGATATAGATAACATGATACAAGGAAACCAGTCAAATATAGAGGATATAATACGTAAGCTGGATGACATATCATCTAACTTGATGATTTTTTCACAAGACATTAAGAACGATCCTGGAATTTTACTGTTTACAGAACGCCCGGAACCATCGGAGGTAGTAAAATGAGATTCACAATGAAATTTTTGGCGTTATCGGCTCTTATATGCATCTTAACAGGCTGCATGGGAAACTCTTCACGAAAAAACATAAAAGATTACTATATGTTTGATGCGGCAAGAGACAACAGCAACACCAGAGAAGTTGCGATTGACCAGATATTGATAGTAGACAGATTTGAGGTTGCGAAAGGGTTTGACAGTAACTCTCTAATCTATTTTAATAGCCAGGGTAAAATAGAAACTGATCCGTATCGCCGTTATCTGTCTGATAAAGGACAAATGTTGAGCGACCTCACTGCTGACTGGCTTTCAGACAGTAGGATTTTCACAATAACAGCAACAAACAACACGGGAATCAGCGGCTCTTTGAGGCTTAAAGGTGTTATAAAGAAGATTTATGCAGATATGCAGAACAGCGAAAATAAACAAGCTGTTTTGGAGGTTAAAGTATTTCTTGTATCAAATACAGACCGCAAGCCTGTATTCTGGAAAGAATACAATACAGCTTATCCAATCGAAGATGACACCGCAAAAGCTGTTGTAAAAGCGACTGACAAAACAATAAGCATATTCCTTACTCAACTGGAAGAAGACCTCTCTCAACTTGAGCTTTAGCAGCAACTTATGATTGAAAACAAAAACATTGTCCTGATAGGCATGCCGGCAAGCGGCAAGAGTACTATAGGCGTCTTACTGGCTAAAGAGCTTTCCAGGTGGTTTATTGATACTGACGTTTGCATCCAATATATGGAAGGCAAACCGCTTCAGGAAATAATCGATACCGATGGACTCGAGTATTTCCGCAAAGTTGAGCAGGAGCATATCCTCAAAATTGATGCATCAAACGCGGTAATAGCTACCGGTGGAAGCGTTGTTTACAGTGATGCGGCAATGAAAAAGCTTGCATCTGACTCGGTAATCGTGCATTTAGATCTCCCGCTTGAGCAGGTAAGAGAGCGACTGACAAATCTCAGCAGCCGCGGCGTGGTTATGGGAAAGCACCAGACACTTGAAAACCTTTATGCCCAACGACAACCTCTCTACGAGCAATATGCTCAGGTTACAATCAATTGCTCCTGGCAAAACCACCAGCAGACACTTGCTGCAATTATCAACAAATTAAAAACCTATACATAAATATAACTACTATAAAACGGTGACAAGTTAGTGCTCAGAATCAGTTAAGTGCATTTTTCTTGACTTTTTTGACTTTTTTTGTGATAATTCAATTGAATACTTTTTAAAGTTGTTTTGATTTTCTCAAGGGGCACATACTATGCATATCGTTATAGAAAAGAACGGTCAGCGACAAGAGGAATTTACCTTTGACAACGGCCCTGTATATATAGGCAGGCAGATAGGATCTAAAATTTTCCTTCCCGATCTTGGAATATCACGCCAACACGCAGTTTTATACAATGCCGGCCAGGATGAGTGGTTTGTTGAGGATCTCGATTCGGCCAACAAAACCTTCGTCAATGATGATGAAATAACCAAATGCCGCCTTGTAAGTGGCGATGTAATAAAGATATGCGATTTTACACTTACCGTTGAGATAGAAAAAGACAAAAAACGCGAGCCGTCTATACATCTTGATGATACTATAGCACATGCTCATTATGAACTTAAAACAATAACCAGAAGACTATCGAATGACGACTCTCCTCTGGTACGAATATCACATCAGAGAGTAGAGCAGCTTCGAAAAAATCTTAGTGAGATAATATCATTTAGCGATCTCGATAAACTCCTTGAATACGGTGCCAAACAACTGCTTCGTCAGATGCATGCCGCCCACTGTTGGATCGGTATTTTTGACGAAAACATGCTTGTAACCAAAAGCTACGGCAGAAATCTGGACACAACAAGGCTGGAATTCGAGAATATAAGCCTCAAAGGTCAGATAAGCACCGCCGTCACTGAAGAAGAGCACATATTAGTGCCAAGAATACTTCAGCCGGTAGGTCAGAACAAGAATCTCAGGTCAGCTATCATAACCTCTTTCAAGCTAAAGAACGGGTTAAAGGGTGCTGCTTATATAGATAACACAAGAGAACATGAACACTATACAATAGTTGACCTTGACTATCTCATGCTTATCAACACCATGTTGGCGGCCAAAATAGATTCGTTGATATGAATCAAAAGGTAAGAACCGCCACCAAGAGGCAATATTAAGTTAAAAGTATATTAAAAATAAGGTTTGGACTTGTTTTGAACCGTGCTCTCACTATAATCTTTCATTATAGTGAGTACTGTATAATAGAGAAATATTTGCTTTCTTAGAGTGGTAATTGAATGACATCTTCATTTGTCTGTCAGAAAGATTTTATAGATTTAATATCGACCAGAACAAGGATATTGTATAATTATTGTCGTTATCTGGTAGAGCATGAGAACCCTGATAAGATAATGAACAGGCCCTTCTTTGGAATCACCCTTTCCCAATCTGTGCAGCTCGAAGAATTACTTGATGCTTATGGAGCGTCCAATAACCAGCAATGGTCCAAATTCCGTTCACTGGTTGCAACAATAAAGCGTTTCAGCGACATAAGCTACGAACTGCTGCATATAGGTTACGGCATACCGGGTTATCGATTGCTTGATGTAGGACAAGACTTCAACTCTTCCACCCAAACGATTCTTGAGTTCACACGCCGTACTGTTCACAGAGCCGCCGCTAATTTTGTAAGCCACTGCTCATTGCTTGGAATTAAATGCCAGTATACAGAATTAAGCGACAGAAATCTTATCGAAGATCTTCCTATTGGAAGGCTTCCTACCGATCAGGCTACAAGACACGTAACCGATGTGGGTAAGATCGTAACAACTCTTTCCACCTCGTTTCTTAATATCACAGCTGACACAACACTTAAAAACATAATCAAGGCAGAAAAGCCCTTCGACTATGCCTCTTATATGATGTCAGCTATAAGCGAAGAAAATCTTCGTACCCTTGAACTCAAATTCCATAACCTGCAATCTCTATACGACACCTATGTATCCAAAACAGATACAGAGATACTCGACAAAGATCTTTCTATCTTGCGAGGCCATATAAGTGCCGTATTCCACATTCTGACCGTTGCAACATCCTTGAGCCACTATTACGAGAGGCATTTGGGCGCTGTAACCGAGGAAGATGAAAGATTCAAACAGCAGATGGTTCATCCGGTCACTCTTCTTGCATTCATCATCGATTACTGCATCGAATATATGAAGCTTTATATCGAAAGTGCCAAGAAGCTCTGCCACGACATGCTTAAGCGTTATTCTGAAATGAGCGAGATAACTGTTCCCGTGCCAAGATACAGAGGCTTCCATGTAAGGCCTTCAACTCTTATTGCTCTTATCGCGAATCACTACGGCAGCGAGCTGGTAATGTACCTTAAGGATCAGAAATACAACGCGGCTATACCTCTCGATCTTTTCCGCGCTAATGAGCTGATAAACGCCGAGAAGCGAAAAGGACTGTCACAGGAAATCCTGAAAATAGACGCTATAAAAAATTACAGCGGTAATGAAGACATAAGACGAGTTGTCCATAATGTCCTCCTGAAACTTGCCGATAAAGGCAAATTGATGATATATGAACAGCCGCTTGAGATATCTGACTGTGAGACGAAAAGCGACCTTACAGTCGTTGAACAAGTACGCTCTGAGGTTGCAAGATTGCTCGCAATAGGCAAGATAGACATTGTCACCGACCTGAAGATTAAATTTCACGGCGACAAACGCGTACTTGAAGACATTAAATTACTTGCTCATTTCGGCTATGGTGAAGATAATTTCGGAAACAACATCCCATTACCGCCACGCCTTGCATATCTGAGAAAATAGATGGTTTATACAAAAATAAAGGATTATTTATGAAGGTGAATCTTTCACGCCCCGACATCACCGAACTTGAAGTCAATGCTGTTGTCGAGGTACTGAGAAGCAATCAACTGTCACTTGGACCAAAGCTTACTGAGTTTGAAGAAGCAATGGCACGTTATTCCGGTTGTAAACACGGTATTGCCGTAAACAGCGGAACAAGCGGCTTGTTTCTCTGTATGGAGTCGCTTGGCATAGGACCCGGCGACGAAGTCATAACAACACCGTTTACATTTATAGCTACGGTAAACTCCATACTTCAAGTTGGCGCAAAACCTGTCTTCGTTGACATCGACCCTGTTTCTATGAATATCGATCCGTCAAAGATAGAAGAAAAAATCACACCGAAAACCAAAGCGATAGAGCCTGTCTATGTATTCGGCAATCCTTGGGGAATCGATACTGTATGCGATATAGCTAAGAAACATAATCTTGCCGTCATAGAAGACAGTTGCGAAGCACTGGGAACTGTTTATAAAGGTAAAAAATCAGGCACCTTTGGTGATGTAGGTCTTTACGCGTTCTATCCTAATAAACAGATAACAACCGGTGAAGGCGGTATTATAATTACCGACAGTGACAAGATAGCTGAAATGTGCATTTCACTTCGCAATCAAGGCCGCGGAGCTGGCGGCGGTTGGCTGGCACACGAGAGAATGGGATACAATTTCCGCATGTGCGATATTAATTGTGCATTGGGAATTACCCAGCTTTCAAGATTGGAAGAATTCAAGAAATTAAGAAAGAAAGCAGCCGACACATATTGCGAAATACTTGCTGATGAAGACAGAATCATACTCCCGACCGAGCCTGAAGATTGTGATATGAGCTGGTTTGTGTTTGTGGTCAGGCTCACGGAAGACTACACCCTTGAGCAGAGAAACTCACTGCTTCAGGATATGATAAGCAAAGGTATACAGGTAAGCAACTACTTCCCTCCTGTTCACCTTCAGCCTTTCATGGTTGAAAAATTCGGCTACAAGAGAGGTATGTTCCCGACAACCGAATATACCTGTGATCACACCGCCGCCCTGCCATTCTACAACAGGATAACTACCGAAGATATAGAACTGGTATGCAAAGAGCTTAAAGATTCCCTTGATAAACTTTAAGCAATCAGAATAAGCAAAATTCATATCAGCGTTTTGAGAGAGCATCTTAAAACGCTGATTTCTTAATAACATTTTAGCAAGGAGTTATCGATGCGGTTCATTCTATTAATGCTCTGTTTATTGGCAGCGGCAGTAACAGAAGCGGCAAACCGATACGACTCAGAGTTTCTCAGGAAACAGACGGCTTATTATCCGACAAACACAATAAAGTTTTTCATTGAAAGAGGCGATTATGAAAACGCTGCTTTCAACGCACTGTCCTTCTATCCAATCTCTCCAGAGATCTCAATTGAAACAATGATATCAATTGAAAATAAGATAGACAAAGATCTGCAGAATTATATATTTGGAGTTTTCAAGAAAAGAATAGTCACAGATCGTTCATTAAGATCCGGCGGCAAGAAAAACCTGATAAGAGAAGACTGGATGAATCAAAAATCAGCTTGGTCTGACGATTTCATAAACGAAATTATATGCTATAAAAAAATTCGGGAAAATTTTGAACACCCTAATTTATCATTCAAAGAATTTTTCTGGGAAGCATTTGATGTTTACTATAACCTTGACAATGAAAAGGCATCGGAGTTTGCGAAAGACATAAGTAATCAGCCATACAAACTTGAATTCTTGTGCCTTTATGCAAAACGGCAAAAAAGCGGCAAGGTTGGAATTGATGAGTTGCATAAGTTCAAAGCTCTTGAAAAAGAAAAGGCTATAGCGGAAATGCTCACAGTGCTTGAAGGTCAATATTATATGAAACACTCTGATTACGAACGAGCAAAAGAAGTTTATCTGAAAAACTTCGATCTTCAATATGCAATTCCCGTACATATTGAAAATCTTGCCAATTGCTACCTTGCGGAAAAAGATATGAGCAGGGCAAAAAGACTGTATCGTTACCTGGCAAGTCTTGTATGTGAAGAAAACATAACATCAGAAGGCATATACAACCTCGGTTGCATATGTGCTCTTGAAGGTGATAAAGACAAGGCAATCAAATATATCAAGCAAGCGGTCGACAGCGGCTTTTCACGGTCATATGTCAGAAATGACAGCGACCTGAAATGTCTGTATAAAGACAAACGTTTTATAAAACTTATAACGGAAGAAAAATAGACTAAAATATGATAGATACATTCAAAGAATGGTTCAACGGCGGAATTGGCTTCCTTAAGAAATACTACAAATGGTATCTACTGGTCGCGGTTATCTGCACAGCCATAAATTGGCTTCTGCAGTTATTTGTAACAACAGAAAACCCGTTGATCATTATGATGATAAACGTAGCAGGCCTCGTCTTCGTGTCGGCACTGTATTACGGCCTCTACAGACTAAGCATAACCGGCTCGTTGGATATGTCATACTGGAATCATTTTTTCAGTATAATACCTGAACTACTCATTGCTACTGCGGTATTCATAACTCTGGCTTTTTTAGGTATGATACTTTTCATAATACCCGGTATCATAGTAATGACGAGCTTCATGTTTTTCCAATACCTCATGCTTGAATTTGACATAAGAATACAAGACGCTTTTATCTACAGCAAGATGATAACCCAAGGCAAACGCATACCATTGTTTTTGGTAATTCTGCTCTCAACATTAGCTTCAGGCCTTGAAGTACTTTTCTTCATAGGCTACAATGCTCCGGATCAAGTAACTCAGAATTTCAGGCTGGCCACAGGTATACTTTACATCGCAACGACATTTCTGATACAGCCATTGTCACTTGCAGTATTGATATACGCATATTCTCAGCTCCGCAGCAAACTTGCAACTGAAAAGGCTAAAAACCAACCAGCAGAATAAAAGATATCATTCCGCTGACTTTGTTTTTTTATCCAATATGGAAAGAACCATATTTGCCTGATGATTCGCCGCAATTCCTACTCTTGCGGCATAGAGGCCAACGCCCCCGCCAATAGCTGAGACGCCATCACCGACCAGATGAAAGTTATCATTAATATGCCTGGTGGTAATATCGTTGCTCTTGCCAAATGCCGCCATGCCGCTGGCTGCTACTATAGGCTTATCAGGCAATTTTGTCAAAACAGTCTCAACAAGCATCTGCTTTTGATCCGGCAGATCAAAACATTCACAGACCACATCGCACTGACCTAAAATATCAACTATATTATCAGGCGTAAGCCTCAGACAATGACTCTCTATCTCAAGGCATGGATTAATCCGTCTAAGGTTATCGGTAAGAGCATCGGTCTTGTTCATACCTATCTGGTCAAGAAAATATTGCTGGCGATTCATATTGCTCATCTCAACAATATCAAAATCAACAATAACGAGCTTGCCCACAGCCGCTCGCGCAAGTGAAGCCGCAACACAACTGCCAAGACCGCCAAGACCGGCAACAGCGACACTGCTGCGGTTAAAAGCCTCATATGTATCATCTCCAAAATTACGTCTGGAGTTATTTATGAAATCTTCTTTGATTTTTTCCATCAGACATCCTATTCAAACTCTACTTTAGGTATAACATTCAATGGGCAATTTTCACATTTGGGTTTTGGACGGCAATAATCTTTGCCTACCCGTACCAGAAGCGCATGATATTCATTAAACAATCTGACATCAGAAACAAGGCAACCCTCAAGAAACTCCCGCAACTGTTCATAATCACAATACTCATCAATCATCCCATGCCTTATCATAACCCTTGCGGTATATGTATCCACTACAAACACAGGTCTTTCAAAAGCGTAAAGCATTATTGAGTCGGCAGTCTCTGGACCAACTCCCTTTACAGCAAGAAGCTGCTCACGCAAGGCATAATCGCTTAATCGATCTACCTGTTCGAGCGAACCGCCAAAATCATCAAACAACCAGCCAAGCAGATTTTTAAGCCGTTTCGTTTTGACATTAAAATAACCCGCAGGCTTTATAAGCTCCGCCAATTCTTCGTGGGAAAGCTTATAAAGCGAAACTGGATTCATTAAACCTGCATTTTTTATGTTATTTATTGCCTTTTCGACATTTTTCCAATTGGTGTTTTGAGTCAAAACAGCGCCAAGCATTATCTCAAAACGACTCTCACCAGGCCACCACTCTTGAGGGCCAAAAGCCTCAAAAAGTAAATCATATATCTGCTGTATCTTTGAATTCATACCTAATTCTTCTAAATTTCTCTTAAAATATTCTCTCATTCTGATTCTGTTAATCATAATACCATCGCAAAAGAATAAATTCAAACCTTTTCCCGATATATAGAGAGCATGTTGATATGTTAGTCCTGAAAATAATCCCGAAACAAAAAACAGCGGCACAACTCAAATGTTATGCCGCTGTTTATAACTACAACTGTCAATTAATGGAATCAGATTGCTGAAGAACCAGTTTCCGAGGTTCTTATCCTTATACACTCCTCAAGTGGCGATATAAATATCTTTCCGTCGCCAAGTTCTCCGTCACCATCACTTTTCGCTGATGAGATAATAGCGTCACAAGCCGTCTTTACAAACTCGTCATTAACTGCGATATCTATTCTGATCTTCGGTATCAGGTTAGGCACAACGACCTCACCACGATAAAGGTTTTCTTCAACCTGCCTGCCGTGACCAGAAACGCGTGTTACAGTAATTCTTGTGATATCAGCCGCTAGAAGTGCCTCACGCACCTGATCCAATTTATGTTCTCTTACAATAGCTGTTATAAGTTTCATTTCATTCCCTTTCCATTATTAAGGATTAAGCATTCCATAAGCCTGCTCACCGTGAAGCGAGTTATCCAAACCGGCCATTTCATCCTTTTCATTAAGCCTGAAGCCAGTCGTTTTCTGTACTATGTAGCATATTATTATCGTACCAACTGCCGAAAGCAAGATAGTGAAAAGCATTCCTTTGGCCTGTACAACGAATTGATTTAAGTGAGTCCATTTCTCAAGCCCTGCTGAGGCAGCAGCTTCATCAAGCCAGCTTTGCCTTACAAAGAATGACAGCAACAATACTCCAAGACCGCTTCCCACGCCATGAATTCCAAAGCAGTCGAGGCTGTCATCATAACCGAACTTAGCTTTTGCTTTCAATGCCATGTAGCAAGCTACTGAAGATGCCGCACCAAGAATCAAAGCTCCGCCAGGTTTGACAACACCGGCTGCAGGAGTAATAACTACAAGACCCGCAAGAATACCTGACACGAAGCCGAGTGAAGTTGCTTTTCGGAATTCACAGGCTTCAATAACAAGCCACGCAAGCGCGCCGCTTGCTGCTGATATCTGGGTCATTGTAAGAGCCCTTGCCGTATCAAGTCCGCTGTGAATCGTAGAGCCGGCATTAAAACCGAACCATCCAACCCAGAGAAGTCCCGCACCCATCATTGTCATAACGAGATTGTTCGGATGCATAGCGGTCTTGGGGTAGCCTTTTCTTACTCCAAGGAATAAGGCAACGATCAAAGCACTGGTACCCGCAGAGACATGAATCACAAGCCCGCCGGCAAGATCTATAACGCCACCGGCCCCTGTGTTGAAAAGCCAACCGTCCGAAGCCCATATCCAGTGACAAAGAGGACAGTATATCGCTAAAAACCAAAGAGTAATAAAAAGACAGTAGCCTCTGAAATAGACTCTTTCTGCCAATGCACCTGCAATGAGTGCCGGAGTAATTATAGCAAATTTGCCCTGAAACATCGCTAAAACATATTCAGGTACGCCATCCACAATAGACTCATCCAGTGATTTCAGCATGAAAAGGTCGCTATCCCAACCCAGGAAGCCGCCCCATATGCCTTTACCAAAACAAAGAGCATATCCACAGACAGCCCAGAGAACACCGATTATTGCAATTGAAACAAAGCTGTGCATCATTGTTCCCAAAGTGTTCTTTGTTCGAACCAGGCCGCCGTAGAACATGGCAAGCCCCGGTACCATTAAAAGAACAAGAGCAGTTGATGTCAACATCCAGGCTGTTGAACCGGTGTCGGTAATATCATCAAACTTTGCATCAAATGCGTAAATATTCGTGCAACAACCAAGCAGCAATAGAGCCGCAACAAAAAATAATTTCTTCACTATACAGTCCCTTTTAATAAAAAATAAATCCCTGTCTTTAATGCTTTAAAATGAAGGCATGCACACGAACGTTAACCGGATTTCAGCGCGCACCTTTGGCGCAGTTGGGGAATTCAGTTAACGTTGTGTGAAACTATCCAATCTAACCACATTTCTTAGGACAGATAACCACATCAGTCTGCTTTTCGACAAACAAATGGTATGCCATTAAGGCAAAAAGGTCTTAAAAGGGGATAATTATAGGTTTTTTCATTGATTTCGAGCCCTAATCAAAAACCCAATCTACAGTTTTGTAGATTGGGTTTTTTGAAATACAAATTTGTTCACTCCGCAACAACTAAAACACAACACCAAATCGATTGGGTGACACAAAAAACATGCTTTTTATACAAAATTGTATCACCAAGGCTTAACCAAACAATTACGTAACAAATCAACCGCCATAATCGCATTGACTCAACCTTCAACACGGCTCTTTATTTCTTTACCTTCAGCAAACTCTGTCTTTATAATATCATCGGGTCTCAGAGATTTCGGATCAGTAACAATACTGCCGTCTTCAGCATTTCTTGTTATTGAATATCCGCGGCTCAAAACAGATCGAGGATCAAGACTTTCAAGACGGCTCTTACTCTCCGTGAGCGACAGCCTTGCTTTATTTAACTTGGAACTGAATGCCGCAGTCAAGCGGCTTTCAAAACGCTGAAGATCAAGATTTTTCCTTGAAATCAGCTGATGAGGCTCTATAGCCGATACCTTTACTGAATAATTATCAAGAAGATTTCTGCTTGCGCTAAGACGGCCGCTGAAACTATCTTTGAGTCGCCATTGAAGCTCATCGATTTTTTGCGATCTGACTCCTACAACGTATGCCGGATTCCTAAACACAGAACTGGCCATAACAGTAGAAAGATGCTGTCTCGAAAATTTGATCTTATTTGCTATATCAAGCTTCAATCGCCTCTCAATTGCATCTATCTGGTCATTAAGCTCTGCCATATCAGGCACTGCTATGACTCCCGCACGCGTAGGAGTAGATGCCCTTGCATCGGCGACAAGGTCGGCAATAGTTGTGTCAATCTCATGGCCAACAGCACTTATGACAGGAATCTCAGAATCAAATATTGCCCTTGCAACAACCTCTTCATTGAAACACCACAAATCCTCAAGGCTCCCGCCGCCTCGCCCAACAATCATAAGATCAAGACATAACTGCTCATTTCGTCTGTTTATATCCCTGATTGCCGCCGCGATTTTTCCCTCAGCTCCCTTGCCCTGGACAGGCACGGGGTAAAGCAGCAGTTTTGCACACGGAAAACGCTTTTTAATGCTGTCAGCAATATCCTCAACAGCCGCTCCGGTAGCACTTGTAACAACCGCTATCCGCATAGGATATTTCGGAAGCTCCTTTTTGTGCGCAGCATCAAACAGCCCTTCTGCCTCCAACTTTGCGACAAGCTTTTCAAACATCAGCCTTAAATCACCTATCCCCGCCTGGTGTATTGAGTCGACAATAAATTGATACTTTCCATAAGGAGCATAAACATCGACATAACCGCCGGCAATAACCGCCACTCCATTGGCAAACTCAAACTTACTTTTAGCCGCCGCGCTTCGCCACATGACAGCGGGAATCTGACAGTTCTCATCTTTTATCGTGAAATATTTATGACCGCTGGCGTTAGGCCGGTAGCTGGATATCTCCCCCGCGACAGAAAGCCTTCCGGGCAGATTGGATTCAATCGCCACCTTGACCATATTGTTAACCTGAGTTACTGTATAAATTCGTTTTTCCATATATATTGCCGATGGGTATTAGATTTCGCAAATTAATTCGTCATATGAATGTAAATGTAGCTTTTGCACCTGCAATTTCAAGAAAATAATACAGCGGCCTTGCCGAAATCGCCTTATTTGGTAGAATATCCGCTTAATATTACAAAACTAAGCATGTTGAGATATCTATGGGTTTAATCACAATTTTATGTATTGCCGTAGGCCTGGCGATGGATGCATTTTCCGTATCTGTAGCAACCGGAGCTGTTTACAAAAAAATGCACATAAAGCATATATTCAGAATGGCATTCTTCTTCGGCTTTTTCCAGATGTTCATGCCGATATTAGGCTGGCTTGGAGCATCCGCATTCAAGGATTACATACAGGCATTCGACCATTGGATAGCATTCGGAATACTTCTTGTAGTCGGCGGCAAGATGATATACGAAGCTTTCAGCCTGGAAGATGCCGACAAAAAAAATCTCGAAATGACAATTTTCACACTTCTGGTGCTATCGGTAGCCACGAGCATAGATGCTCTTGCGGTAGGAATAACACTTTCATTACTGAAGATAGACATAATCGAAACAGTAGCGATTATAGGTCTCGTAACTTTTATTCTTTCGCTCATAGGTGTCAAAATAGGCATGAAATTCGGACATATCTTCGAAAACAAGATTGAAATAGCCGGCGGAATCCTGCTTATACTCATAGGCCTGAAAATTCTTTTAACCGACCTCTTAGCAGTATCTTAAATCGTCAAGTATTACGATTTAAGACATAAAAAGCCATCTAATTCGTAATACTTGGCGAATTAAAGCAAAAACACATACAATTCGCAATATATTGCGAATTAAAACTTAACTTCGGCTTTATATCGTAATATATTACGATATATGAAGATAAGTTCCAATAATACAGACCAGACAATCTTGCATGAGCTTGGAAAACGGCTTGCGCATATGCGAATCAAATCAGGGATTACTCAATCGCAAGCAAGCAAGATTTCCGGTATCGGCAAAAGAACCATCGAAAGAATTGAAGCAGGCAATGACACCCAGCTTTCAACCTTGATCCGTCTCCTAAGAGCATTAGGGCTTGCGGAGAATTTAGGCGTATTGGTTCCCGAAATCAAACCTGCTTCTAAGGAACTGCTTAAAACAAAGATAGCACAGCAACCTCAACGGGCGTCTTCTAAGAAAAAGAAGAAGACAACTAAATGGAAATGGGGAGACGAAAAATGAGTATTGCCAAAAAGAAAACAAACATTTACACAGTTTAGTGTACATATTCAAAATGATCAGAAATTACCCAATCTTAATTTGGCTGCCAAATATATTTGCAAGTGTAGCATGGCTGTTTGCAATAGGATTTGCACAATCTGGAGTCTACCCTGCTGGTTCACCAGACGAAGCAATAGCAATAGGCATACAATTTAAATCGAAATTATTTTTCAACTTAACTATCCTGCTGGCATCATGGAATTTACTAAATGAATATGTAAAATGCGTCAAGCTAAACAAACCTTTGACAATATTAGACTGGCTGGTCAGATGGATTACTATTCCATCTATCGTACTGTTTCTCGTAATCTCTAATGATGTATTCAAATTAAAAATAATCAATATAGATTGGAACTTTTCAGCTATCCCAATACTCCTGCAGATGCTGGTTATCCTAATCCTGACCGAAATATTAAAGATAGACTTCTTTTGCAGAGAGAATAAGCTTAATAAAAACTTATCCATTTTGATGGCTTTTATTTTGGGCTCTTTGAATTTTTATTTCTGTATGTATTTTACTTTCTCTTGGATAGCTGTGCATAGAAATTAAAAGACTCTATCTTAAACAATATTATTCATATAGTTCTAATTTTCTAAGTAGCCTACATCTTACTCATCACACCTGCGAGCTAATGATGGTTTCAGGAAGTAGAGCCATTGAGCGGCGACGCTTGATTTTAGGATTTTGCTCACGGCACAGGCGTAAAGCCTCAACTGCTTTTTGTATATTTCCGCACGGCTTTCAATATTATGGGCTGTTACGTTATCAGTCTTGAAATCTACAATAACCATCCCCTCGGGAGTTATCATCAGTAAATCAATAATACCCTGAACGATTATATCATCTCCTATTTCCTGCTGCGATAATTGATAGCCGCACTCCTGCGGCGTCAGTGCGATAGTGAACGGATATTCTCTATGTACGGTTACATCAGTATCAAAGAGTAGTCTGCCCGGCTCTGTATCGAAAAATGCAAGTATCTGCCCCGCATCAATCCTCTGGGCAATGGCGGCGGAGATAGCTCCCGTATTCACAAATCGTTCAATAAGCTTTGCTACATCTTGCTCTGTAGGCTTTTTCATCAAATCAAGATGCTCAAAAACAAGGTGCGTAGCCGTACCAATAAGTCTTGGATCTGTTTTTTCTGATTCACTTCCGGTAAACCGCATATCAACTGTATCAATACTCTTAGCTGAATAATCAACCTTAAATTCATCATCACGGTGCGTAATGCTCGAAACCGAATTTTTCACCGGCAAGCTCAATACTTCTTCATAACGATACCGAGCTTCAAATCGTTTGCAGAGTTGACTGACAACTTCTGCCGAATCAGTCGCCGCATCAGAAACGGATAAATTCTGCGAAGCACTATCTTCAAAACTCAACTCATCTGCCTTTGTAACAAACAGCCTCAGATTTTCAAGCTTTCCGCCTTTAAGCACAGCCCCCTTGACAGCGACATCATCTCTGTTAGCCGCTACTATCCAATCAAGGTAACTGCGGTTATTAGAATCCGAAAGCCACCAGTTCAAAACCTTACGCTCTCCAAGGTTCGCAAGCTCTTCAAGTTTTTGCGAAAGGTAATAGCCGGCCTGCCCATTGTCTTTCTTTGAAGTATCGGCGACCATTATCAATTTCTCGCGAGCTCTGGTCATAGCAACATACAGCGTCCGCATCTCTTCGGCAATATTAGACGCAAGCTTATTGCGCTTGATAATATTAAAGCTGTCAGTATTATACTTATCACCCCTCTGGCCTAAATAAACTTTCAGCCCAAGCGGCAGCTCTTCATCAAGCAGACATGTCTCGCTGACATCCATCAAATTAAAGCTCTTCTCCATCGCCGGCATAAACACAACAGGAAATTCAAGTCCCTTGCTTTTATGGATACTCATTATCCTCACACTGCTGCTTTGACCGGTGTCAGTTTCTGCCTGCGACCAGTCTCCTTCACTTTCGCGAAGACGTTCAATAAAATCAACAAACCTGCTCAGAGATGGATTGCCCTGAGTACTGACAAATCCTTCAAACTGTATTCCTCGTTCGTGCAGTTTTAAAAGATCGCCGCGCCGCTGCAGACCGCCCGGTAATGCCGACACAAACGAAAGGTAATCATTATGCCTTAAAATCTGCCATATCACCTGAGCCAGATAACTTCTTGACGCAAGCTCACGCCACGACTCCAACACCTCAAGCATTTCTTTAAGCTTGCAAACGAGAATATCATCCCCGCCTCGAAGCGTATAATCAAGAACACAATTATAGAAGACTTTTATATCATTATCGGCATTCTTCCTAATTTCATAAAGCTCCGAATCGCTAAAACCGAACACCGGAGACCGCATAGCCGCGGCAAGCTCAATATCACGCATCGGGTTATCAAGCACCTTGAGTATTGCAAGGCAGTCATTAACCTCAGGCGACTCAAAATAATTACCGGTAACCGATGCCTCAACGGGAATATTAAACTGCCTGAGCACATCAACATAATCGTTGACGCGACCCTTGAGCGATCGAAGCAGAATAACAATATCACCATACTGCACATCGCGAAGCAATCCATCTCTACCGGCAATCCGCATCTCACCACAACCATCATTACCACCTACAAGCTGCTGAATGCGTTTTGCAATAACCATAGCCTGCTTCTGGTTGGTGCTTTGCAATGACATATCGCTATCATCATCTTCTTCATCAACGCCACTGTCCTCAGAAGTTATGATATGCAGTTCATTGCAGCATGGCGTCTGATCTCTGCAAACATCCTCAAGCGGCAAATACCATTTCGCACCAAACCCCAAAGCCGCGTTTTCATCATAATCCATCCCCGCTACATCAGACGTCATCAGTTCACTGAATGTTAAATTGACAAAATCAACAACACCTTTTCTACACCTGAAATTATCATTAAGATAAATATTATCAGCACCACTTTGAGACGAATTCTTAATGCGATTCAAAAACAGCTCAGGCCGTGCCTGTCGCCATGAATATATGCTTTGCTTGACATCGCCAACTATGAAGAGATTTCCGCCGCGGCTGACAAGTTCAACAATCCTATCCTGCAGTTTATTAACATCCTGATACTCATCAACGAACACATACTGATAATGCTCTCTAAGCTCTTTAGCAACATCAGACGGACTGCCGTCTTCATTAGTAAGAAGCTGCAAAGCGAGCCTTTCAAGATCTCCAAAATCAAGGCACTTAAGCTGCTGCTTTCTTTTCCGGTATTCCTCACGAAACATCTTCGTTATACCGATTATCGCAGCAGTATCCTGACGCGTACTGTTTTCTATCAAATCAAAAACATCGGCTGGAGCAAGTTCGTTTTTGATTTTCGTCAGAATCTTTTTCTTTGCAATTTCCGCAACTGGATATCGCACGCTGTTATAAAGTGTTTCGTCTGAACCTCTTGGCCTCGACTTAAACCGCATTGAAACCAGTTCATCGATTTTTGATTCTATTTCCGCTCTGTCGTTAGCCTTAATAGACTCTTCAATACCTGAAAGCCCATTCTCGAAATCTAAAAAGTTTTGTTGATAATGCCCATCAGTAAGAGACTCATCAAGGCTTATCGCATGCCTGCAAAGACTGCGGCATATATCAACTTCCTGCATCAATATCTGACTGAGAGAATCCCATAGTTTTTCAGAATTATCTTCATAACACATTGCCATCCATCGCTCTGGATCGACAAGTGAATTGAGAAACTCATCAATGCTGTATATATTTTTAAGCACACCCTTCTTCAAGTCAGGATCTCTACCTTCAAACATCGCCCTCAGATCATTCGTAAGCGTTTCGCTCTCCCAAGCCAGCTCAACAATATCAGCAAGTATTTCCTGACGAAGCAGTCGCTGTTCGTCTCCTTCAATAATCGTAAACGAAGGGTCTATGCCAAGCCTGTAAAAATTATCCGCAATAATCTTACGGCAGAAAGAGTGGATCGTACTTATATCGGCAATATCGATTTTGAGCAGTTGAGATTTCAGCCTCGCCCGATTAGCCCCTTTGGCTTCTTTCGCCAATGTTCTGGCAATACGCTCCTTCATCTCCGCCGCGGCATCTTCTGTAAAAGTCAAGACAAGAATCTTGTCAATATCAGCAGGCCGCTGATCATCAAGAAGCAAATCGATACAGCGATGCGACAAAACAGCGGTCTTGCCCGTGCCGGCAGAAGCAGCTACCTGCACATCACCGCGGCTTTTTATCGCACGTCTTTGAGAATCAGTCCATTTAATCTCACTCATCACTATTCTCCTCTACACCTACAAGTTCAAAGAAGCCTTTTTTCTTATCACGCCCCATATCATCAGCTGCTTTCGATTCATTCAATTGCCTGTCAAATCGGCACACCGGTTTATAATCACAATACTCACAAACAAGAGCACCATTGAGATTGAACGGGCGAATTGATATATCTCCCGAAATAATCGACTCGCATATATCCGATATTTTATCCACAGTAAAAGCAAGCAATTGATCAACCTGTGAACTGTCCAGCATATCGCCGCTTGAATTCTTATTGAAACCGCCATCATTTTTCAGAGCCATAGCATAGAACTTGCTCTTTTGTCCGCAATCAAGTTCGCTGTCAATTAAGTTGTAATAATCACCGTTATAAATACCTCTCGGTTTTCTTACAGACACTGAGCCAAGTTTATCTGAGCTTCTGCCACTTCCTGCCTGCGACCTGATAGGTATGTAAAATGAAGCAACGGCCTTGGTATCTTTAGATGCCCCGTTCATTGATGCATTGATTGCAAGCATATAAACAGGGAGCTGAAGTTCAAGCCCATGATAAAGTTTGAGCCAATCAAGACTCGGTTTACTTTGTGATTTGTAATCATAGACAACAGCCGTATTGTTATGAATATCAACTCTGTCAATCTTACCTTTGAGTAATATTTTTCTGCCGCGGCTATTGACTATCTCAAAGCCGCTATTTTTACCAAACCCAAAATCCATCTCACTTACAGCAAGCTTGAAACTGCTTATCTCAGCCATCAACCGCAACGACCGCAATAGCTCCATCGCTTCTTCGACCATTGACTCGAATATAAACATATTATGCCGTGATGAACGTATTATCGAATCAAGATGTTCATCCTTGCTTCTGATTTGTTCTATCTTATCTCGGGCAATACTGACCAGCTCAGCTTCATCAATATCATTAAACCCAAGAGATGCCGCTATCAGATGTTTTGACACCATATCAAACAAATCGTGATAGAACACCCCTTTCTTCAAAGGATCGTAAACAAACTGTTCACGAGGTTTGAGGCCTAGAACATATCTCGCAAAATATTTATACGGACATCCTGAGTAAGTCTGAAGTTTGGTAACAGATGTTTCAAAGATTTCTGATCCCAGCAACTCTTTCACTTTATCATCAAGCTCTGAACCGTTATCAAAAACACTTGCCCTGCGAAGAGGCTCAATGCAATCTGAAAGTATATCTACTTTTTTAATTTCATTCTGAACAGGCTCTATATCCACACCACTGAACTTAGCGAAATTATTACGGCCGCCGTTGATGCACAGATAATCCTTCAACTGCCAGCTTTTGGTAAGTCTATTTATATCATCGAGGTTTATGCCGGCACTAACCTCAAGCCCATCAAACATAGATATCACATCAGAAATAACATCGCTTCTCTGCTGCTTTTTTCCACCTTTATCAAGCTTGGGCCAACTGATAAAAAGCTTCTCCGATGCTCGTGTCAAAGCAATATAAGCAAGGTAATTTTTCTTTCGCAACTTCACCTCCCTGCCCTGCTCAAGTTCGCACCCTTCATCACAGGAAAATTGCCTGTCATAATCCGTCAAAAGAGAAGCATCTGTTATCGTCAACGGAAACTTCTTCGCAACTGCACCCGCAATAAAAACAGCCTTGACATCAGGAAGACGGCTTCTGTCTATCTCACTGATTATAACCTGATCCTGTCCCGGAGGAATCAGTGATGATGTTATCGCCGAAAGCGAATCACAAAAACATCCGATAAAGATTTCAGCCGGCATTTTGTCTCCGGCAAAGACGACCGCTATCTCACTCAGCACCTGATTAACCTGAGAATAAACCTGAGCATGGTCAATCTCTCCTGCATCAAACTCCTGACTCTTTTCAAGCCAGCTGTTCAGTGTTTCACTGACATTGAGACGACCAAGAAAATCCTGCATAACCTGCGAGAACACCCCTGCTTCTATTTCCTCAGAAAGCTGATGATTAAGCCAACGTAAATCAGCAGAAGCCTTTTGCTTCAATTCATTGAGCGATACAGAATCCAAGCCGTAAGCAGCATGGCTTTTCCACGCTTCATCGCCAAGCCAATGCTTCTTCTCGATTCCTTCGGAAAGACAGTAGTTCTCAAGCATCTGCACTTTTGTCTTATCAATCATAACAAGAGAATTCTTGAGAAAGCTGAATATATCAACACGCTCAAAACCACCGGTTATCACACGCATGGCAGATATCAGCAGGTGCACAAGCGGATGCTGAAGACAGCTTCTTCGCTTATCAAGAAAGAATGGAATCTTGAAATCTCCGAATATCTGCCTTAAGTAGACTTCATAAGCATCCATGTCGTTAAGTATTACAGCGATATCTCGATAGCGATAACCATCATTAAAAACCAGACTGTTGATCTTGTCAACGATATACTCCACCTCGTTATTGACATTGAGCGGGTTGGCTATTAAAAGATTGCCATTGGTTGAAACCGTAGCACCGGCCTCTGACTCACTGAATATATTCTTCTCAACCCACTTGAGTTCATCGCTCCTAAACCTTCTAATCTCATCAAACTCAACAGGCGACTCCAGCTCAATACCGTTTTTCAGAATCACATTCTCAAGCTTGTTCTTTGTCTCAATTATCGGCTTGAAAACATCAGGCCGTTGTGACTGATTTTCCATACACAGAGTAATATTTGCCTGTGAACAAACCTTGAAAAGCTCGGTAAGCACATCATATTCTGCCTGCGTAAAACTCGAGAAGCCGTCAACCCATAAACGTGCACCCTTGAACAATTCACTCGATGCAATTTCACGCTTTATAATCGCAAGCTGCTGATCTGGGTTTTCAAATCGTCCCGTAAGATAATCAACATATTCATCATATATCAGTGCGATATCAGCAAGCTTCTCAAGCGTCATCTTCTCGCTCAAGCTGAGCTGCTCATGGCGTCTTATCACATCCATAAGATCAATGCTCGTTTTGCCGCATTGATACAACTCGGTTATCATCGATGCCACCTTGTCAACCATTCCAGGCTGATCAGCCATAGTGTGGAACACTTTAAGGCGACTTGCATTTTCTCGCAGAATACGTGAAATAATCAAGAACTTCGCAGTTTTAGTAAGCGGTTCCAACAAAATATCAGTTTGAGAAACCCAGAACCCCAATCTATTGAAAGATACAATGTAGGCATCACTATAGCCGCCAATCCGCTCATCACGCAGTATCGCACTCTCAATCTGATAAGTGGCCTGCTCAGGAACAAGAAACACCAGCTTCTCCTTGCGATTGCGTTCAAGGAGAGCCTCCTTTATCTGCTCTATGCAATAATGCGTCTTACCGCTTCCCGCAGGCCCCATTACAAATCTAACTGCCATATCACCTCTCCCTTTCCTGATACCGGTATTTCTGTGGCGGCATGCCTATATGTTTACTGAAAACCCTTGAAAAATAGTTTGCCTCACTGAAACCAACCGATCCTGATATTTCCTTTAATGTCATATTTGTACTCAGCAAAAGCAGTTGAGCCCTCTCTATACGCTTGCGACTCAAATACTCCACCGGCCTCTCACCCATAAAATCAGCGAAAAGATTCGAAAAATATGTCGGATTCAAATGTATGACCTCCGCCATATCGCTTAAAGTTATCGGTTTTTGAAGGTTTTCGTCAATAAAATGCAGTACTTCAGCAAACCTTCCCGCCGCAGCAAGCTTGCCTGGTTCAGTAAATCCCGTAGCCGTCTTCAAAAAAGGAGCGATCAACTGGTTAAGTATACCCCTGCTTTCGACTGCACGCGAGATAAAATCACCGGCTTTTGCCGGGTCATCAGAAAGCATCTTTATATCGATAGAGCCTATATTTTCAGGAAGAGATACCGACCTCTTGGGATCAATATCATAAAGTTTTTTATCGGGATTCAACTCTATCAAACGCTCGAAAAGCTGTTTATGTTCGTTCTCTGCCTTGAGCTGATACTGGCAATTCTGTATCGTAAAAAGATCAAGCCCGCACAGAAGTCGACTGGTGAAATGCACAAAATAATGTTCAAGAAAATCTTTGCAATAATAATCATGAAACTCGAAACAAGGTATAAGATACATATTACCAGGCCTGATATCATATCTCACACCGCCAAACTCAACTGCACCCCCGCCATCAACCGCATAATATAGCCGAGTGAAGGGACTGTTAACGTTCTTCCAGTTCCATCCTCGCCCGACGCGTATCAGATCGGTATTGAGAATCTGGAGGTCAAAATCTAATGCAAATCGTTCGAGCATAAATACATCCTATTAGTTACAACAACCACAATTATATCGGCCTGATACCATTTTGCAATGCTTTTAACATAAAGCGGTACAACTGAAGCGGCAAGGATAATTTATTCTTGAAAATACGCGAATATTAACTATCATAAGCAGGTGATATATTAACGTTGGAACCTCGAAAAGTAATATTTCCTGGTCTGCCGCTGGCATTTATCACTGAAACAGTTAATTCAAAAAGCATAACTTATAGGGATTGTATATGGCAAGCAAAGAGCAGCCTTTATTTGATAGTAAATCGGAAGCCCAGGCTCCGGCAAAAAGAAAAAGAAAAGGTAAGTCTCAAACCGCGGCTACAGCCGAGACAATGGCTACCAAGCAAAGAGACATCAGTATTAGTGAGTTTTTCGCTAAGAACCGTCACCTTTTAGGCTTTGACAACCCTCGAAAGGCATTGCTTACAACTATCAAGGAAGCTGTCGACAACGCCCTTGACGCCTGCGAAGAGGCACATATCCTGCCTGATTTGTATATAGCAATCAAACAGGTTTCAGACAATAAATTCCAGATTATCGTTAGAGATAACGGCCCTGGTATCATTAAAAGGCAGGTTCCGAATATCTTTGCCCGTCTATTGTACGGCAGTAAGTTCCACTCTCTGAAAATGAGCCGTGGTCAGCAGGGTATTGGTATCAGTGCGGCCGGTATGTATGGTCTGATAACAACCGGTGAGCCGGTAGAGGTAATATCGAAGACCAGCAAGACAAGACCGGCATACAGCTGTGAAGTTAAGATTGATACAGGAAAGAACAGACCTGTAATCGTCAGCGAAGATGATGATAAACCATTCCCGCAGCCAACAGGAACTCAAGTAACAATCACTCTTGAAGGACGATACCAAAAAGGTAAGCAGTCTGTAGACGAATATATCATCCAGACAGCGATGGCAAACCCACACGCAACCATAATCTATGATGCACCTGATGGCAATCACTACGAATATGAGCGTCAGAACAGCGACATGCCTTTCATACCTGTAGAAATCAAACCTCACCCTTACGGTGTTGAAATAGGTATGCTCTTCAAGATGGCACAGGATACCGCGACTAAAAAGGTACCCGAATTCTTACATAAGGAATTTTCACGTGTAAGTACGAATCTTGCAAAAACAATATGCAAGGATGCGGGGCTAAGTCTGTCATTGAAGCCCTCAAAGGCAACTCTACCTGAAATCGAAACCTTGCACAAGGTCATAAACGACACTAAAATAATGGCCCCCTCAACTGATTGTATCGGGCCGATAGGTGAGGAGAGACTCGAAGAGGGATTGCGACGTATTGTCCCTGATGCAAGTTTCTACGCCACATGCAGCAGAAAGCCAAGCGTTTACCGTGGTAATCCTTTCCTTGTCGAAGCCGCACTGGCTTATGGATTCAAAGACCCTGACGGCAAGGGAAGCGACGATGACGATCGCCAGCCGCTTATGCAGTTGAAAAGAATTGCCAATCGTGTACCGCTGTTGTATCAGCAATCTGCCTGTGCGACACATAAAGCGGTACTGGATATAAACTGGCGTAATTACGGACTGAGCCAGAGCCGTGGAGCCCTTCCTGCCGGCTCGCTTCTGCTTATGGTTCACATAGGCTCTGTATGGGTTCCTTTTACCTCTGAGAGTAAGGAAGCTGTCGCTCACTACCCTGAGATAATCAAAGAGATCAAACTGGCCGCACAAGAATGCGGTCGTAAGCTCGGCATACACCTGAAACGCCAGAAAAGAATCAAACAAGAGCTCGTAAAACGTGGCTATATAAAAACATATCTGCCGCATATAGGAGAAGCTCTCAGAGACATACTTACACTTTCTGAACCGGAAGTCAACGAACTTGTCGAGAAACTTCAAGACACTCTTGAAAGATCACGAAAGTTCTAAAGTTAGATCGGCATTAAACTAATGGAAAATAATCCACTTGTAAAAGTCAGCAATTTAAAGACCTGGTTTCCGGTCAAAAAGGGATTGTTTTCCAGAACCATAGGTCACGTCAAGGCGGTTGACGGGGTAAGCTTTGAGATACCTGCCGGAAAGACGCTTGGCTTGGTTGGAGAAAGCGGTTGCGGCAAGACAACTGTCGGCCGAACCATGCTGAGGCTTATCCAGCCGACAGACGGTAGCTTTGTATTCAGAGGTGAAGATGTTTTCTCAGCGTCTGAGAAAAGAATGCGAAAGCTGCGTAAACAAATGCAGACAATCTTCCAGGATCCTTACGGTTCGCTGAATCCGCGTATGACTGTAGCAAATATAGTGGGTGAAGCACTCACAGCACACAAAATTGCCTCTGGAAACCAAAGAAGAGAAAAAATAGCCCAATTACTTGAAAAATCGGGGCTCAGCCCTGACTATATGAACAGGTATCCGCACGAATTTTCCGGCGGGCAAAGACAAAGAGTTGGAATAGCAAGAGCCCTCGCCTTAGAGCCTGATCTCATAATATGTGATGAACCTGTAAGCGCACTTGATGTATCTATACAGTCTCAAATCATAAATCTGCTTCAGGATTTACAAAAAGAAATGGGACTAACCTTTATATTTATCGCTCACGACCTCGCGGTAGTAGAACATATAAGTGACATTGTCGCAGTGATGTACCTTGGGAAAATAGTCGAAATAGCAGATGCTTCAACTCTCTACGAAAACCCGCTTCATCCTTACACGCAAGCACTCATGAGCGCAATCCCAGTACCTCAGCCGCAAAGAAAGCACCAGAGAATCGTACTCAAAGGAGAGGTGCCCAGTCCTATGAATCCTCCAAGCGGCTGCCCTTTTCATCCAAGATGTCCAAAAGCAACCCAGCACTGCAAGACAATAATACCGCAGCTTCTGCCGCAAGAACAGGAATCTCATAAGGCTTCCTGCCTTAACATAGGCCTGTAATAGCGTAAAGTTACACTTTATAGAAGTCTTTGTACCACTTAACGAATCTCTCTACACCAACTTTTATAGGTGTATCAGGTCTATAGCCAAGGTCACGTTCAAGATCAGTAGTATCCGCCCATGTAGCTGGTACATCTCCCGGCTGTATCGGAAGCATATTCTTTTCTGCTTCACGGCCAATACTCTGCTCAATCGCCTCTATGAAATCCATCAGCCTCACAGGGCTTGAATTACCGATATTGTAAACCTTGTAAGGAGCTTTAGAGCATGATGGATCAGGCTTTTCACCGCTCCAGTCAGGATTTCCTGCCGGCGGATTATCAATCACGCGAACAATGCCCTCAACAATATCATCAACATAAGTAAAATCTCGCTTCATCTCACCAAAGTTGAATACATCGATTGGTTTATTCTCAAGTATAGCCTTGGTAAACAGGAACAGAGCCATATCCGGCCTGCCCCACGGACCATAGACAGTAAAGAAACGAAGTCCCGTTGTTGGAAGCTTAAACAAGTGACTGTAGCAATGAGCCATAAGTTCATTACTCTTCTTACTTGCTGCATAAAGACTTACAGGATGATCTACGTTATCGCTCGTAGAGAAAGGCATAGATTCATTTGCACCATAAACACTTGAAGAACTCGCATAGGCAAGATGCTCGACATTGTTGTGACGGCACGCTTCAAGAATATTGATAAAACCGACAATATTGGCCTGTGCATATGCACCTGGATTTATAAGACTGTAACGAACTCCGGCCTGAGCTGCCAGATTACAAACTCTGTCGAATTTTTCGCGTTCGAATAGCTTGTCTATATTCTCTTTATCTTCAAGATTAAGCTTGATAAAGCTGTAGTTGGAGTATTTTGTACTGTCAATGAGCTTATTATATTCTATCTGGTTATGATCAATACCCGTTTCACTTAATCTGCCGTATTTAACCCTGATATCGTAATAGTCATTTACATTATCAAGACCAACCACTTCATCACCACGATCAAGCAGATATTTTGCAAGATGAAAACCGATAAAACCTGCTGTTCCTGTTACGAGTATCTTCATTTTTTAACCTTGAATTTTACAATAAGACCAATAATTCTATACACCTGCAAGGATTATATCAAGCCCGGAGAAAAATTCCAATATTTTATGATAATTCAAAGAAGGCGTATGAATCTGCTAATACATATCTGATTGCCGCTGCCACTGCGACTTCAATACATCCTCAGCCTCAAGCTCCATAACACTGGGTAAAATATAATCGAATTGACAGAAAACAGCTTCTCTGCTCAACTGAGCCTGATGACAACATCCCGTTAACGAAAACTTGCCAAGAGATTCAACAAACGGAGAATCAAAATCCTTACAGTTTTCGGTTTCAAATCCACCGCATATATAAATAGTGAATATAGAAAACGAAGGAACCTCATTGAGATTGAAGCATGGAACATCTAAATCAGCGATTCCCGGCAAATCTTTGTAACAAAAATTTGAATAAGGACATAAATCAATATACCCTCCGTTCACGCATGAAATACAAGCCAGCACACTTATAAAAAGTACTTTTAAAACTTGTTTATTCATTTTAACCCAATTACTATTACCCAATTCGCCTTAATAATAATTAAATATTAATAAATAGCAACAGATATTAGCATTTTTAACCAACAAAACAGTACAAAAGTAGAAATCAATTGTACACACTGCAAAAACTGAAACAACATTAAAATCAGATTTTTTAAACAAGCCTCTTCTGCATTTGCCTTTAAAGAACAATTAAAGTATCATTATTATATGAGTAAAAACAACGAAAGGACAAAGGCTGCAATAATAGCCGGTACAATTTTAGCGATAGCAATATTGGCAGTATTGATTGGCAAAGGTAAAATCGACAGTACAAAACTCTTCGGAATTTGTGCCTTTGAACAATCACACAATATACCTTGCCCTTTCTGCGGCATGACAACAGCTGTATGTCTGTTTGCAAGAGGTGATATAGCGGGGGCTTTTGAAGCTCAGCCTGCAGCCGCTATTTTCTCGATTATAGCTTCACTTTATCTGATGTATTGCATCATAAAACTGCTTGGAATTAAGATCAAATCAATCGATGAACGCATAAATCGAATTCGTCTGCTTCATATCATAACGCTTATAGCAGCAATAATATTAATAGGCTGGGCGATAAGCATTATCAGATACAAATACTTCTAAAACTCAATACTCAAAAAAAGGACATTTCATTATCTGAAATGTCCTTGATATTTTTTGTCAAATTTTGATTACTTTTATTCTGACAGTAACCCTGATCAGTTAGACTTTCTTCTTTTAAGAGCGACTAAGCTTCCAGAGTGTGTCATTCGTACCATTCCGTTTGTGGCTGTTTTTTGAGAGTGTGGCGTTTATGTTCATGATTCCAGAAGCCTGCTTAATGAATTTCAAACAATTTTGAAGTTCTAAATCCTCTTGGGTTTAATTTTAGCCGCCAACATAACATCTTAAAAATATATGAAGCAAATTAGGATGCCCAACGGTATTGATAGTAGCTCTGTTATAGAAATTCACGTATTTTATCAGCAAGTTCCAAGTAATTTACAGGTTTTGATAGATACTCATCACAACCAGCATTGAAACAATCTTTACGATCCGATTGCATCGCATTGGCAGTAATTGAGATAATAGGTGTATTTATTCCTGCTTTCCGGATTTGTCTTGTAGCATCATATCCGTTCATTCTTGGCATTTGAATATCCATAAAGATCAAATCAAACGAATTTTCTCTTACCTTCTCCAAAGCTTCCAGACCATCACCGGCGATAAATACCGTAAGCCCCATCTTCTCAAGCATAAGTTTTAACAGCTTCTGGTTCATAACTGAATCCTCAACAACTAAAACCAAACCTGTAAAACAGGGAGTATATCTCAAGGTTTTTGCCGAGCTAAAAGATAAATTAATATCGGGTTCATATATATCATCTCCTGCATATATTTTTAGGGTAAACACCGAACCTTTATTCGGCTCACTTATAAACGTAAGGTCACCGCCAAGCAATTGGGCAAGTTTCTTTGTAATCGCAAGCCCAAGACCGGCCCCACCATATTTTCTGGAGTGTCCATAATCAACCTGAAAGAAAGAATCAAATATATCGGTCTTTTTATCATTTGGTATTCCTATCCCGGTGTCGGCAATCTCAAATTTTATGTACAATTTATCATTATTTTTTTCAGAATATACTTTTACGGAAACCCCGCCTTTATCAGTAAATTTCAAGGCGTTATTAATCAAATTAATAAGGCACTGGTTTAGTCGTACGGCATCAGTTTTTATCAGAGGCGGAATATTAATATCTTTTTCAAACTCAATCCCAATTTTTTTCATCTGAGCCATAGGGCTGAATATGGATTCTATCTGCGACAAAACTTCATCAACACTGCACTCCTGAATATAAATCTTTAAACTGTCCGCTTCAATCGTTGAAAAGTCTAGAATGTCGTTAACCAAATGCAGTAAAATACGTCCCTGTGTATTTATTATATCTATAAACTCTTTCTGATTTCTCTCAAAATGTTCATCATTAAGCATCTGACTGAAACCAATAATTGAATTCAGAGGTGTACGAAGCTCATGGCTCATATTGGCCAGAAATTGATTTTTAGCCGCATTAGAAATTCTCAACTGATCTTCTTTTCTCTTGCGACTTAAGGCGGTTCCAATAGATGATGCAAACAACTTAAGAATAGATCGCTCACTATCTGACCATTCATATTCATAGTGGCAATTATCAAAACCTAAGAAACCATAGAATTGATTATCGACCATTATTGGTACTACAAGAATAGAAACTATTCCTTGATTTTGAAGAACAGAACGCTCTTGTTCGGGAAAATCCTTAATGAGCCCTTCAATTGTTCTACCACAACTAAGCTCACTGTACCATCGCGGGACAAAATTTTGATAAGATACATTCTGCAATTCAGGATTGTCAATCTCGGCAGAAACACCGGGAGCAACCCACTCATAACGCTGACTTGTAAGCAAATTGCCCTGTTCATCTTTATGGTTCTCAAAAATATAGACTCTGTCTTGCTGGCAAACATTCCCGATAACATTTATCGACTCATTTATCGACAACCTCAAATCTTTTTCAGACAGTAGCAGATTGCAAACTTCTAAAGCAGCAATCAAATTTTTGTGTCTCTTTTGTTTTGTAACATCATGAGCGATTCCGATAAGAGCATTGGGCTGGTTATCTTCATCTTTAATTAAAAAAGTACGACAGTCAACAAAAAAACAGTTACCGGCTTTATCTGAATTGACAATTTCACCACTCCAACGCCCTTGCTTTATTGTGTTTTCAATTATTTGTTTCTGAAAAACATCGTTTTCTTGAGAATCATTAAAAACACCTACAGATTTACCAATCAAATCTTCTCTGACTTTTCCATGTCGTTTGCATTGGGCATCATTAACATAAGTAATAATGCCATCAAGGTCAGTTATTGTAACCATATCCTCAATCTGATCAAGAGCTGATGCCTTAAGATTCAAAAGATTCTTGCAATATTTGTATTCAGTAACATTCCTTGCAACCCCCATTACACCAATCACATCGCCAGCAGCATCTTGCAAAGTGGTCTTAGAAGTTTCAAAAGTCAGCATTTTGCCGTCTGGACACTTAAGATATTCCTCACATATAGCTATCTCTCCAGACTCCATTACAAATTCATCTTTTTTTCTGAATAAATCCGCCATATCTTTGTCAAAAATTTCATAATCAGTCTTTCCTATAATCTGATAATGTTTTCTGCCGACAAGATTTTCAAATTTCTTATTACAACCCGAATACACCCCTTCTTTGTTTTTTAAAAAAACGCAGTCCGATATTGAATCTAATAAGGAATCCAAAATACAGTTATTAAAACAGGCTTCACTATTAGTCAACAATTCCTTATCAAAATTAAAAGATTTTAACATGTTATTCCCAAACAAATTTATACCTTGCAGATATAACCCAGTTAATTACGCTTGCAACCTGTTTAAACAATCTAGAATATCATAAAATTAATATTTTACAAAAGCCAGAACTAAAGTTTTTTATTCTCTCAATGTTTCTGCAAAAAGCATTATTACTATTATATAGTAGTTAAATACTTTTTCATTGTCAACAAATAGCTAAGAAAAACATTTTAAAAAACAAAACCCATACTAAGCTGTTATAGTGTTTTATTAAAAGTATCTTCCGTAACAAGATAATCTACCGGCTGGTCGTGTGTATCGGTTGCTATTTCTTCGAGTATCTGGCATGACAGACAAAAGCCGCATTTTTTAGCGTTCAGTCCTTTTTTTGCCAAGAACTTATCATAATATCCTCCGCCGCGGCCGAGCCTTCTGCCGCTGGTGTCGTAACCAAGGGCGGGAACAATCACAACATCAATCAACTCAACATCAATCGGGTCAATTATCTCAGGCTGCCAGATGCCGTAATTATCTTTTATGAGCCCTTCAGTAAGGCTTTTCAGCCTTGCAGGCACGATCTCTTTTCTCTCAAAATCAACTACAGGCACAACCACCTGTTTGCCCTCATCCAATGCTCGCTGCATAATAAGATTGGGGCTGGCCTCAAGCCTCATAGCCATATAACCCATTATAACACTTGAATTTGCAAATAAACTGCTGTCAAGAAATCTTTCACAAACACGGCGGCTCAACTGCTCAACACTCTTGCCGCCAAGAGCTTTAAGAGCTTCTTTAACAATCATCCGCTGCTGTTTTTTGCCAATCAAAATCAATCCTTACGAAAAAGCCAAAGCTCCGGCTCTCATATAATCTCCAATACCACGATAACCTTTAGATTTAGCAAAGGCTTCAATCACCGCTTTTTCAACCGCAGAAAGACGGATATTTACCTGTTCACTCCTTTGACCGTGATTTGCCGGCATTGGCGGCATCTGCCCCGCCTCAAGCATCACTGCTATAGATGCCCTCAAAGCTTCGAAGGTGTTTTTTACACACTGATTTGAAGTTTTACCCTCGCCAAAGACATTCGGCATCTCAAGACCATGACCAAACCAAATACCGTCTTCCTGAGTCAAGACAATTTGGTACTTATCCGCAAGTTTTTTTGCGGTTCCTTCGACATTCTTATCGAATGGGCGAATAAGTTCATCAGAGTTTTTCGATTTGTCGGACATAGTATGGCTTTACCTTTCTGTTGTGTACAGGAATACTCACCGGTAAGGCTTTGGGTTTAACAAAAATGTGATGCGACCCCGATACCCTCGCCAGAGTATATCCCTTACCTTCAAGCATCTTCTTAACTTTGCTAAATTTAACCTCACTCGGCATACTTAAAGTATAGCCTACGATATACTTTTTGTCAAGTCTTTTTATCAGTCCTGCTTTTAAGGTTAGCGGCCTTATATTCGCGTAATCTCTGCAAATGTTCCTTGATATGCTTCTCACGGCCGATATCCTTGGGCTCATAATACCTTAATTCTTTTTCAGAACCAAGATAATCCTGAGCAACATAACCGCCCGGATAATCATGCGGATATTTGTAGCCCTGACCACGGCCGAGCTTCGCGGCGGATTTATAATGAGCATCCTGCAAGTGCGGCGGAACCTCTAAGATCCGTCCGTTTTCAATATCACCGATAGCGTTCGCCACTGCCATGCAAGCGGCATTTGACTTCGGTGCACAGGCAAGATAAGTGGCAAGTTGAGAAAGCGGTATCTTCGCCTCTGGGAAACCGATAAAATCAGCAATCTGGCACACTGAAGCGGCAAGCACCGTAGCAAAAGGATCGGCATTGCCAATATCCTCGGCTGCGCATACCGCCAATCGCCTTGCAATAAAGCGAACATTCTCACCACCGGCTATCATTCTGCCAAGCCAGTAAACAGCGGCATCAGGGTCTGAGCCGCGTATGCTTTTCTGCAAAGCGCTCGCTATATCGTAATGATTGTCGCCGCTGCTGTCGTATTTGATGCTTTTCTTCTGAACAGACTCCTTAGCGGAATCAACATCAATAACCACAACCCCGTCCTTACTGTTCTTAGCCTGACTCAATACCGTTATCTCAAGTGCATTGAGACTTCTGCGGCCATCACCATCACAGATTTCAGCAATAAATTTAAGTGCCGCGGGATCGGCCTTTATCTTCATTTCTCCAAAGCCGCGTTCCTTGTCCTCTATAGCCTTCTCCATGAGCCATACGACATCATCTTCGCCAAGAGGTTTGAACTCAAATACAGTACTGCGGCTGATAAGAGGCCCATTGACCGAAAAATAAGGGTTCTCCGTTGTGGCACCGATAAGGATTATTATTCCATGCTCAACATCAGAAAGCAGAGAATCCTGCTGGGCACGATTAAAGCGATGTATCTCATCAAGGAAAAGAATCGTTTTGGAGCCGCTGACAACAAGCCTGTCTTTGGCATTTTGAGTCACACTCCTGATATCCTTGACTCCGGCACTTGTGGCGTTAAGATAGCGAAAATCAGCACTGATCGTATTGGCAATGACTCTTGCAAGGGAAGTCTTACCCACTCCGGGCGGGCCGTAAAAGATCACACTGGTAAGCCTGTCAGCATCAAGCATTCGCCGCAAAAGCTTACCTTCACCAACAAAATGGCTCTGTCCGGCAAACTCATCAAGCATCCGAGGACGCATGCGGACCGCCAAAGGTGCGTTGGCGAGTATCTTTTCTTCTTCTTTTTTATCAAAAAGTCCCATTATCAGTTATCAGTTATCAGTTATCAGTTATCAGTTATCAGTTATCAGTTATCAGTTATCAGTTATCAGTTATCAGTTATCAGTTATCAGTTATCAGTTATCAGTTATCAGTTATCAGTTATCAGTTATCA
>JBITAJ010000032.1:0-62015 GCA_044440125.1 Sedimentisphaeraceae bacterium JB056
CCATGTGCATAATAAATAAAAAACAATAGCAATATACTGGTCATCGACAAACAAACAGGAATTACAAAATATGCTCCAGTAAAATAGCAGCAAATTTTTCTAATCATATTCACAACACGAAATTCCATTTAAAATTACAAAACTTCCCCATTAAAATTTATCAGACCGCCGTCTAAAATCAAAACGCCAAACAACAAGCGATAGCGACAATACCAGATGCAACTAAGGTAATTAAAGGGGTCAAAGGTAATTAAAGGCGGTAATTAAAGGGGTCAGGTCTCTTTTTTGCTCTCATTTCTCGGCCTTCCCCGTTTGTTTATCGTTGACTGCAAGTCTAAAGCTTTTGCCGTTGCCTTTTTCCATTCCTCATCTCCCAATGGCGTGCCGCGTTTTAATGATTGATTTATCGCATCGATATCCGCTTGCGGCATATCCGAATGCACGATTTTTGCCCACCGCCGTGGCGACGACATTTCCGGTAAATCAGTCAGCTCAAATGGCCTGTCCTCTCGCTTATTGCCCACATGGTAGTCGTAGCTGCTCCACGGATAATCTCCCGCGTTATCGACAATCTCCGCCGCCAGCGGATTGGCTTCTATGTATTTAAGCACCTTTATCAAATGGTAATCAGCCTGCACTGGAAAACTCTTGAACCTGCCTTGATACAAATGCCCGGTGCCAGCTGTGCCGTGGGAATAGTGGTGCCGCATCGTATGAGTTACAGTGAGCCACTGCATAAACGCCGACAAATCGCCATCCTCATACGGCCGGAGCAGCAGATGCCAATGATTGCTCATGATGCAATAGCCGAAAATCCGCATCGCAATACGTTCCTGAGCTTCGCCAAGTATTTTTTCAAAGGCAAGAAAATCATCACGCTTCTTGAAAATACGAAGCCGACCATTGCTGCGGTTAATGACGTGATAATAATATCCGCCAAGTGTTTTGCGTTTAGTACGTGGCATAATAAACCAATATACAACAAGAGGCAAGCTAAGTCAACAAAAAAAAGACCTGACCCCTTTAATTCTTTCAAATGGTGCTTGAAAACGGAATCGATAATATTAATATAGTAGCATCTTTAACGGCAGGCAAAATTTTTCGTCTTTTTAAGACTTTTAAGGTATTTTCCAATGAGCAAAGGTTTCAACAACATAACAATAATAGGCGACGGTGCAATGGGTACCGTCTGCGGAGTTCTGTTCAACTCAAACGGGTTGAATGTCAAGATCTGGGGATACGACCCAAAAGAGATCCAAGAATTCATAAGTGCCGGCGAAAACACTCGTTATCTTCCCGGCTACAAGCTTGACAAGGCAATCAAGTTCACTTCTGATGACGATTGCATGTCACAGGCCGACTTAATCGTTTCCGCCGTACCATGCCAATTTGTCCGCAGAGTGTGGCAAAGACTCAAACCTTTTGTACCCGCAGGCATCCCAATCGTATCTATCACAAAGGGCATTGAAAACGATACGCTCAAGCTGCCGACCCAGATAATCGACTCCGTGCTTCAGGATAGCAGGGAATACGCAACCCTTTCAGGGCCGAATATCTCCGATGAGCTTATACGCAAGCTTCCGGCGACCGCCTGCGTAGCATGCGAAAACATAGAGCTGGCCGAAAAACTGCAGCATACCTTCAACACATCATGGTTCAGGGTATATTCCACTGATGATATAATCGGCGTTCAGCTCGCGGGAGCTTTGAAAAACGTAATCGCAATCGCCGCCGGAATCATTGACGGCATCGGCGCCGGAGACAACGCCAAGGCCGCCCTTCTTGCACGAGGACTGGCAGAAATCGCACGTCTTGGCGGCGTTATGGGTGCCAATGAACATACCTTCGCCGGACTAACCGGCCTGGGCGATCTGGTAACAACCTGCATCTCACCAACCGGCCGAAACAGAAGTTTTGGTGAAAACATAGGCAAAGGTATGGATACTAAAACCGCGATTGGCAAAACCAACAGCGTTGTTGAAGGCGTAACCACCTGCCGTTCCGTTATTGAACTTGCGAAAAAAGAGAAAGTGGAAATGCCGATAGCCCAGGCTGTTTACGATATCATTGAAGGCATCAAAAGTGTGGATGAAGCACTTAAAGACTTGATGACAAGAGACTTAAAGCAGGAATAGACGAGCTTGAAAAAGATCATAACCATCGACGGCCCTGCCGGAAGCGGCAAGAGCACCGTTGCAAAAATATTAGCGGAGAAACTGGGATACAGCTTTCTTGATACCGGAGCAATGTATCGTGCGGTAACATTTGCCGCAATGGATAAAAACATCGATTTTGATGACGAAACATCACTCAAAGAGATACTAAGCGAAAGCAGTTTTGAATTTTCAGACAACGATGGAACCTTGTCCGCAACTTTAAACGGAAAAGACATAACATCGCAGATACGTCAGAGAAACGTCACAAACAATGTAAGCAAAATAGCTCCGCTTGGCTTCGTTCGCGATAAATTGGTCGCGATGCAGCGAGATTTTGCTGAAAAAGCCGAAAAGGTAGTGACAGAAGGCCGCGATCAGGGCACGGTCGTATTCCCGGATGCAATGGTTAAAATTTTCCTGACAGCAGACGTTGGCGAACGCGCACAGCGAAGGCACAAGGAAATGACAGAAAAAGGCATCGATGTCGACATTGAAGATATCAAAAAGGACATAGAGCAGCGGGACAAAAACGACATGGAACGCAAGATCGCCCCATTGCGTAAAGCCGAAGATGCCTTTGAAGTCGACACAACCGGACTGGATATTGAAGGCGTTGTAAGAAAATTACTTGAAGTTGTCAGTCGTCAAAAAACGGCATAGATACTCAATAAAGTAAAGTATTGCCGGGGAGCATAAAGATTGAATCATAAGACAAACAAACTGTATAGAGTAGTAAAATTCGTAACGACTCTTGGAACAAGATTATGTTTCAGGGTAAAGGTAATAGGTTCGGAAAATTATCCCAAAGAGGGCCCATTCCTCTTGTTATCCAACCACCAGAGCTACTTCGACCCGGTTCTTTCTACAATGAGTACCAAACGCGAGCTCTGCTTTATGGCAAGAGACACGCTTTTCAAAAACAAACACTTTGGCTCAATGATCACCTCTTTGAACGCGATACCGCTTAAAAGAGGCGAAAGCGACATAACCGCCATGCGTGCAATACTCGAACGACTCAAAAAAGGCTACGGCATCTGCCTGTATCCCGAAGGCACAAGAACACCCAACGGTCATATCGCACACGTCAAACCGGGCTTCAGCCTTCTAAGTCGCCGCGGCAATGCACCTGTAGTACCGGTGGTTATCGATGGTATGTATGAAGCGTGGCCTAAGACGAGAAAATTCCCGAAGCTGGGAATGAAACTTATCGTCAAAGTAGGTAAGCCTATCACCCCCGAAGAGATCAAAGCTCTCGGTGACAGGGATTTCTCTGAGAAACTGACAAATATATTGCGTCAGATGCAGTCGGAAATACGCCCGCTTTGCGGCAGAGAACCGCTCGACTATCCGGAAGTATAAAGTCTTTCTAATGTTGTAGATACAGGATTTTACGATCCGTTTTTAGGCAAAAGCTCGAATGTAACCTTAGGCCATTCCTTGTCACGAAGCGGCTCAATCTTATTCTGACGCACTGCCTGGCTTGGGAAATTATAGATTATCTCCTTCGTAACCGGCAGCGGCTTACCTTGAGAGTCGGTTTTAACATCCGTCTCCTGCAACTCAACCAGAATATGATAATTCGACTCTTTATAGGCCTTGAAAGCATCCTCTGTTGCCATGAATTGCAGAGTATTGAGGCTGTCGCTTTTCTCTATTATCTTAACCTGGTATTTATCCGCGATATTCTGATTATACACAAACCCGATTCTCGGACCCGATAACGCACAGGCCGTCTTGGCCGCACTCTCGTCGGAACCGGTAACAGTAACAGGTTTTTCGCTATAGATGAACCTCTGAGGATCGATCTCGACATACGGAGTCGCAGTTACCGCCTTAGTGCCAAGCTCTGCGATTTGGTTAGGGCTAAGTTTCACGAACGCCGTGAGCCTGTCGCCGCTCCAGTAATCCCGAACCGGCATATCAACAAACGACGGCTCAATGCTCACATTATCAATAATAAGGTTGTGCTCATCTATGCAGATAACCTTAACTTGTTTATTCACAAGCTTTTCTTCGAGAACCTCAACTGTTGCAGGACGGCAGTTTTCAACCGTCAGACCAAGTTTTTTGAGCTTGTCATACTTATCCAGAAGCGACATAAGAGGATATTGATACTCTTGTTTATCCATATTCTCCGGCGGCGAGAAAAATATCTCTAAAGGCTCGTTATCACGCCTAAGATCCTCTATTCGAGTCGATGGCCCCTTAATATCAAGGTATATCTCAACTGATTCCCCACCATTGAGAGAAACGAGGGTATCCTTGCTCAGTCCGGGAGAAATCCGCAGCGTGGCAAGCTTGTTGTTAAGCATGCTGTCGCCTGAGAGATCGGCCCACACCCAGATAAGAGCCGTAAGAATGAATATGATCAGTGTTTTCTTTATCTTTGTCGCCATCACTCCTCCTTCTCATCTTTCATATCAGCATGATCCTGCTGAATCTTACCCATACTCGGAGTGTCTTTGACCGCTTTCGAAAGGAAAGCACGTAACATTTGAGGCGAGATTTTTCTGTTGAGCTTGCCGTCAGTAGCAACGGAAATTATTCCTGTTTCTTCACTTACAACAATAACTGTCGCGTCAGTGGTCAACGAAATACCGATAGCCGCCCTGTGCCTGGAACCAAGCTCAACAAGCTCCACCGATCCCCTTTCTGCCAAAGGAAGCTGAACACCGGCAGCGACTATTCTGTCGCCACGGATAACAACCGCCATATCGTGAAGCGGGGTCCCCTCATAGAAGATTGTTTCAAGAAGCTGGCTCGTAATCTCCGCATCGATTTTAACGCCGGTCTCGATATACTCTTTAAGGCCGATTTGCTCTTCGATCACAATGATCGCGCCAACACGGCCAAGAGACATATGTTCAACAGAATCAACGATCTGATCAACCGCCATCGCAAGACGGCGGTTCGAACTGCCGACAAAGCCGGTCTGCCCGATACGTATCAACGCACGTCGCAACTCAGGCTGAAAGGCGGCAACTGCCATTATCAAAACGGCTAAAAGGAAACCGTTGTACAGATATTCGATTCGCTCAAAATTGAATTGCTCGACAACAAGTTTAAGGACAAGGAAACCAATGACAAGAATGAAGAACACGCCGCGAAACAGCCTTGCCCCGCGGGTTCCCTCAAGGAAATTTATAACCCACCAAACAACCATACCTATCATGAAAAGCTCTATTGCTACTTTCAGAGGGTTGTTTGACAGAATTCGCTCAAAATAAAAAACTATCGGGCTAAAATCCATCTTCTATGTCCTGTTTCCCCTTAAAACCATACCGCAAGACCAGCTCAAAACCGATCGTTAACTGCGGCAATATACCCCGTTGTCCTTAGCGAGTGTATTTTTCGCTAAGACGTGAAGGTCTGTCCGAATGGAACAGAGTATTAAGATCGTCATTAAGCTGCTTAGTTCCAACTTCAGCAACATTCCGTTGCTGCCTGTTAACTTCCGCACTGGTCTGACCGGTGCCGGCTCCGCAACCGCTTAATACAACAGTCATAGCAACAGCCAATATGCAGATAATCTTCTTCATTTATTACCTCAAATCAATATAGTCTATATTTATAATAACAATAATAGTTGATGTTTACATCGCTGTGGAAAGTTTAGCATTCTATGCCAATGATGTCAACGACAAACTTATACATATACGTCACTTGTGCGCGCCGGAGCGACAATTTCTCCAAAAATTATAAATTTTTATAATATTCCGCCGCAGACAACCGATAATTATCAACCCAACTTACACCTAATGCCTAATCCCTGTTTAAAATTGCTATTTAATCACCATTCCATTATACTCATAGATGTTAGCACTAAAACAGCAATAAAGGACAGGGATTTAGAAATTAGAAGAATTAGTGAGTGGACTGGGAGAGTCCGTTAAAATGGTGAGCATAGCAAACTCCATCATTCTTAATTCGCAATTCCTAATTCGTAATTCTTAGCTTGTGGCAAAACCCACGTTAGGAGTAAATATTATGAGTAGTAAAATTAGATGGCTCGTTCTCGGTTGCGGCGGCATTGCACGCAAGTTTATATCGGATATGCCGTTTGTCAAAGATGGTATCGTAAACGCTGTTGCCTCCCGCACCACTGAAAAGGCAGCCGCCTTTGCCGCCGAGTATTCGATTGAAAAACATTACGGCAGCTACGCCGAAGGCATAAACGACCCCGATATTGATGCCGTCTATATCGCAACACCCCACCCAATGCACCTTGAAGATGCTCTGATGTGCATAGAGGCAGGCAAAGCCGTATTATGTGAAAAACCGCTCACCGTCAACAGCACCCAGGCCGCAGAAATAATAGCCGCCGCCCGCGAAAAGAATGTGTTCCTCATGGAAGCAATGTGGACCAGATTCGTGCCGGCAACTCAGAAATTCACAAAGCTCATTGAAGATGGAGCGATAGGCAAAGTTGTAAGCGCAAATATCAATTTCGGGTTCTTCTTAGACGTCCCCGACACTCACCGCATCTTCAACCCCGACCTCGGCGGCGGTGCCCTGCTCGATATCGGCATATATGCGGCATCAATGGCGTCACTGATATTTAAATCACAACCGCAAAGCATTACAAGCAAAGCAATTATGCACAAAACCGGCGTAGATATAAACGACTCGATAACATTCGATTACGGCGACAACCGGCTCGCTTCAATACAGATTAGCTGCTCATCAATGATGCCGGTCGAAGCAACTGTCAGCGGCACAGAGGGCTACATAAAACTTTGCCGACCGTTTTACTGCTCGGAAAAAATCGAAGTCAGAAACGGCGATAATGTAAGTATTTATGAGATACCCACACGCGGCGAAGGCTACTGCTGCCAGATCCAGCACGTATGTGAATGCATTAAAGCTGGAAAAAAAGAAAGCAAAATTATGCCCTTGGACGAAACCCTCCAAATAATGCGGACATTAGACAAAACCCGCACCCAATGGAACCTAACCTACCCCTGCGAGGTATAAAAAAACGCCCCAATTTCTGAATTGTCAGGAACGGGGCATTACAACTAATAACTGAAATAATCAATTCTCCTCAAGCAATTTATATAGTTCTTTTTGCAATTGTTCTTTATCTGGCATGTAAAGTTGATACTTACTCACAAACAACTGATTACTGATATTATCCGTTGCGTATTCTACTAAAATGTGATCTTTATATGCACCTAAAACAATACCTATAGGCGGATTATCATCGGGCATATTTTCTTCTTTTGAAAAATAATTCAGATAAAGATTCATTTGACCAATATCATTATGCTCTATTTCGCCCTGTTTAAGATCAATAAGCACAAAACATTTTAGTATTCTATGGTAAAATACTAAATCCACATAAAAATGTCTATTGGCAAGACTGATTTTATATTGACGTCCGATAAAGGCGAAGCCCTTGCCAAGTTCAAGAAGGAATTTTTCAAGATTTTGAATCAGCTTTTCTTCAAGTTCGCTTTCTGCATATTTCTGCTGAAGCGGAATACCCAAAAACTCAAACACATAAGGGTCTTTTAGTATATCTTGAGCATCTTGAATATTGCTGCCATTTTCAGACAATTCCAAAACACCCTTTCTATCTTTGCTCAGAGCTAAACGGTGAAAAAGCATGCTTTTCATCTGACGTTTAAGCTCACGCACGCTCCAGTTTTCCTTCTCGCATTGTTTTACGTAAAAACTTATCTCTAATTCATCATCAGCTTTGAGTATCTCAAAATAATGACTCCAACTCAAATGGTGAGACAGTGTCTCACTAATTGGAAATAAAAGATATAACTTCCTTATGTAAATTAAGTTAGAACGACTGAAACCCTTCCCAAATCTTAATGTGAGATCTTTAGATAATCTATCCAACAGCTCACTGCCGTATTGAGATTTTTCACTGCCGCCCTGCTCAAATTCAACAATATATTTACCTATCTCCCAATAAGTTTCAAGAAGAATATTATTTACGGCACGCCCTGCTCTTTTTCTGCCCAAAGCAAGAAGATCACCGATATGCTCAACTAATCCTCTGTAAGCTCCATTTTCCATCTCTCTAACCATTACAATAAACCTTCCTGAGTATCATTCCTCCAAGGATAACTGTTAACTCAATTTATCAACCATCAATAATATACCCAGTCAATAAAACATCAAGCAAAAATTGTCTGTTGATTTACGTTTTTCTGCGGATATACTATGTTTAGTTTGGTAGGCAGGAAAAGTTATTTAAGCAATATTATAAGATATTATCAGGATTTACGATGGCAAACAAAATTTATGATTGTATTATAATCGGAGCCGGCCCTGCCGGTCTTGGAGCAGCACTGTACGCGGCAAGAGACAAATTTTCAACTCTTGTTATAGAAAAATTCTTCCCCGGCGGACAGATCAACAACACAGAACGCATCGACAACTATCCAGGCATGCCAGGCATCGGAGGTCAGGAACTTGTAGGCAAGATGCTTGAGCAGGTTCAGAGCTTCGGCCCTGATATGCAGATGGGCAGAGGAGTCGAGAGTATCGAAAAACTCGAAGACGGCAACTTTCAGGTCAATACGAGAAAAACAAGCCATATCGGAAAATGCATAATACTTGCCCCCGGAAGCGGTTACAGAAAACTCGGCGTTCCCGGAGAAGATGAATTCAGAAATGCTGGCGCAGGCGTAAGCTACTGCGGCACATGCGATGCACCTTTCTTCAAAGACAAAAAGGTCTTGGCGGTAGGCGGCGGCAACACGGCAATCGAAGAGACATTGCACCTCGCAAAATTCGCCAGCGAAATCACTCTGGTTCACCGCAGGGATGAATTCAGGGCTACAAAAGTTCTCGCTGACGAATTGAAAGAAAAAATGGCCCAAGAGGGTTCCAATATAAACGTCAAGTATGATACCGTACTAAAATCAATCCATGGCGACGGCAAGGTAGAGCGTGCGGTACTGGAAAACGTCAAGACCGGCGAACATGAAGACTTTGAGTGCGACGGCGTATTCGTATTTGTAGGCATGGTACCCAATACAGGCTTTCTCAAGGATTTCGTAGAGCTCGACAATGCCGGATTCATTAAATGTGAGCCTTCATGCCTAAGAACCGGCATTCCGGGCGTATTCGTGGCCGGTGATTGCAGAGTAGGCGCGGCAATGCAGCTTGCAACAGCAATCTCTGACGGAATAGTATGCTCATTAATGATGAAGAACTATCTCCGTGACAAATCCTGGTGGAATCAACCAGTAAACGGACTTCTAACTCTCGAAAGCTGGTAAAAATCAGCTGTCAGCGATAAGCTATCAGCAATTTAAAAGTGTTGGCGAAGCCGTATTCTCTACTCGCTGCGAACTGCGAACTAATCGCTAATAATTAATTAAAAATGGAAATACACTTTTCAGCCTTAAACTACGCTATATTAAGCATTTATCTTTTGATTATGCTGAGCGTTGGCATTATTTTTGCCAGAAAAAACGAGACTGCTGAGCAGTATTTCCTTGCCGGACGCAATATGCCGTGGCTTGTAGTTGCAATGAGCATGTTTGCCTCGCTGACAAGCGCGGTAACATTTATGGGTATTCCGCATCTGGCATATGTTGATAATGTCTCCATATTCATGGGGGTAATTATAAGCCCCCTGGTAGCACCGGTACTGATAACACTGTTCTACCCTGTCTACTGGCGATATAAAGTAACTACCAGTTATGATTATATTGCAATCCGATTCGGCAACAATGCCCGTTACTGCGTATCGAGCCTGTTTGTACTGGCAAGACTCGGCTGGCTGGGAACAGTGATCTATGCACCGGCAATGGCACTCCACACCGCCACGGGAATCCCGCTCAACATGTCGATAGCACTCATGGGCACCGGAGCAACGCTTTACACCCTGCTCGGCGGCCTCAAGGCAGTCTTATGGACTGACGTACTGCAGTTTGTGGTGCTGGCAGGCGGAGCAGTATGGATAGCCCTGAGCCTTGGAAACGAATTGGGAATATCCAATATCATTCAATCAGCCAATGAAGCGGGAAAACTTGATATTTTTGAATGGGGCATCGATCTCAGTAAAATGACCGCCACTGCCGCAATGGTATCCTATTTCTTCATTTTCATGCAGGATTACGGCACCGATCAAATAAGCGTACAGCGGCTTATATCGGTAAAAAGCTTTCGAGGTCTGGCAAAATCAATAGTGTTCAATTCATTCATGGACGTAATAATAAACGGTATTTTGCTGTTCATCGGCTTAGGGCTTTTCCTTAAATACAGCGGCACCGTTCTAAGCGGAGAGCTTGAGGATATCGCACTGCTGCCCTTCTACATCGTGACATCGCTGCCTGATGGTATAAGCGGGCTTATCATAACCGGTATATTTGCCGCGGCAATGTCAAGTATGGACTCCGGGCTCAACTCAGTAAGCACGGTTGTGATAAACGATTTCATCAAGCCGATATCAAGCAGCACAATCTCAGAAGCCAAGACAATCTCAAATGGACGGCTCATTACACTTGGATTAGGTATATGCTCCACGGCAATGGCATTTCTGGCAAGCAGAATAGGACATATAGTAGAGGTATGGAGCAATTTCATGGGATTATTCGCAGCACCTGTACTGGCAATGTTTCTGTTGGGATTGTTGTCAAAAAACTCAAAATTCGTTGACTGGGTAATTGGTGTGCTGCCTGCGATAATTTTAATCCTTCTCCTCCGCAGATTCACCACAACACATTGGATCTATCTCTTCCCTATATCACTAACAACAAATCTGCTGATATCAACTTTATCGGGCTTTGTCAGGTTAAAGTGCCTCAAATCAAGTGTGTAAGTCGAAAATCCAAGCCATCCTTTGGTTGCACACAGTCTGCCCAAAACCAAAGGTAAGGGCAGATGCTGTGTACAGGGCACCAATTCTAAAAAAGCACAAATGAGTTACATAATAACCGAACGAAATTCCCAAGCATAACGGAAACTCATTCAATCATTAAAATATATCATAGGCAGATATGCTATTTTTTTCAACCGGATTATTATTGAAAAAACAGGACATATGTTGATTAAGCAGGACTTATGTAGAATTACAAGTTTTTGGACACGCTTGCAAGCCAGAATTTCTGGCTGTAGAAATTGAATTATATGCCTTAGTAAGGTAAAGTCTAACAATTTTTGATAATTTATAGTGATAACATTTCGTGCTAATTAGTATTAATTATATTGTCACAGACCCCGTTATTAAAGATGTAAATCGAACAGTATTGAACAATAATTCACACCACGAAAACACAAAGCCTATTTCCCTTTGTCTTCCTTAATTTTCATGTCTATAAGCATCTTTATGACATCATTGGCAATAGTCATTCCAAATATAGCTGTAATGGTAGGTAGCGAACCAAGTGTTTTCCTGGGCCTTCCTCTAAGGTGACCGCGCATTATGTTCTCATCAGTGCTTTGCGGCTCAGCGAGGGCCTGTCTAATCGGCTGCTGTATAGAGTACACGCAGCGAACATCAAGGCTTACCCCCCTTCTTCGTAATCTTTTGCGAATAGCGGCTGCCAAGGGGCAATAATTAACCTTTTTCAACAGTCCGCTGCGTATGAGCGAAGGATCGTCACGAAGTGCTGCTCCCATACTTGAAACAGAGGGTATCGCCCTCTCTTTAAGAGCAATAATAAGCTCTACCTTGGGAGTAAGTGAATCAATAGCATCAATAACTATATCCGGCTGGCCAGAAAGCACGGCATCCATTGTGTCAGTATGAATGAAGCTGTCAAGCAATTCAACCTTACACTCAGGATTTATTTGGCGTACTCTTTCTGCTGCAAGCTCTGTCTTTTTACGCCCTATTGTTGATTCCAGAGCATATATCTGCCTGTTTATATTGGTTGGGCAAACTACATCAAAGTCTACAAGACGCATTCTTCCAACACCAGCCCTTGCAAGCGCCTCTACCGCATAACCGCCTACAGCACCAAGACCAGCTACTACAACAAAACTCTCATTAAGTGACTTCATCCCTGAATCACCGAGCATAAGAGTCGTTCTCTCAAATCTCATATTCATAAATACTTTTAAGCTATTTAGTCAAGTTATCAAACTAATCATCTATCATCGAAACGCCCATGATCTCAGAAAGGCGATCAAACTCCTCGAGCGAGTAAAAATCTATAACAATCTTCCCTTTCCTGCCGCTTTTATTTGTACGTATAAGCACTTTGGTTCCAAGCCTGTCACGCATCCTTGTTTCAAGATCAAGAATATTAGCCGGCTTTTCAGGTTTTTCTGGACCTTCTTTGTCTTGTTTATTCATTGCGTCCAGCTGCTTTTTCACAAGTTTTTCAACCTCACGTACACTGAGACGGCCTGTCAAAGCCCTATATGCAAGCTTTTTTCGCAGCTCATCACCAGGCAGGCCTAAAATCGCTCTTGCATGCCCCATTGATAAAGCTTTATTAACCAGCATATCCTTTACCTCATGAGGTAAATCAAGTAATCTTATGTGATTTGCAATTACAGAACGATTTTCACCAAGTTTTTCGGCTGCTTCTGCCTGTGTTAACTTGAATTTTTGCAGATATTCATGATAAGCTTTTGCCCTTTCAATAGGATTCAGATCACTTCGATGAATATTCTCAACCAGGGCCAATTCAAGCATTTGTTCTTCAGTAACATCGCGAATTAATGCCGGAATACTCTTTGAACCGGCTATTTTTGATGCCCTCCAACGTCTTTCACCCGCAATAAGCTGATATGTTTCGCCATTTTGTCTTAAAACGATAGGCTGCACAATACCGTTAGCCCTTATAGAATCAACTAATTCTGTTAATTCCTGTTCATCCCACTCTGTTCGAGGTTGATAAGGGTTTGGGGTTATAAGATTCAGGTCAATCTCCTGTAATCTTGTACCAACAGAACTTTCCTGCTCAGGAGCAGCCGCAGTATTGTTCATGTCTCCCATGAGAGCCTGCAGCCCTTTTCCAAGATGCTTAACCGTCTTTTTCGCAGCAGGCTTTTTGACCTGAGGTTTCGCCTTAGGTGCAGTTTTTTTCTTAACCGTTTTCTTTGCCATTTTCCAATTCCTTTATAGATAACAACAGTTCAATATATACACTGAAATCAACCTGCCCATTGTATCAGAGAACATCTTTAAAGTCAAACATTGTTCCACGTGAAACAGAAACGCGAAAGACGGCCGACGAAATGTTTCACGTGAAACATCCTGGGTAGCGAGTAAATAATTTTGTTCCACGTGGAACAAATAGATTGCAAACGCGTTTCCTTTCTGTTATACTCTTGCCATGAAAACAACTGACAGCAATAAACATAGAGTAATGATTACATGTGCTACCGGTCTGGGGGAATGCCTCAAAGCAGAAGTGGAATCACTCGGATATAAGGTTACAGCCAAAAGAGACACTGGTATCGAGCTTTCGGCTACCTGGGAAGATATAATGCGTCTTAATCTGGAATTAAGGACAGGGTTTTGTATATTGCTCTTACTGAAGGAGTTCAAATGCACACATCCAGACCAGCTGTACAAGACTCTGCTGTCGATAGCATGGGAGGATATATTGCCTATAGACGGCTACGTGAGTGTAATATGTCGTTGTAAAACTCCAACTATCAAGAATACAATGTTCGCAAATCAGAAGATTAAGGACGGTATTGTTGATAGAATGGTTCAGCAAACAGGAAAAAGGCCTAATTCGGGTCCTTCACGTGATAAAATAGTAGTAAATGTATACTGGTATGGCGAAAAATGCTGGGTTTATCTAAACACTACCGGAGTCAAGCTATCAGACAGAGGTTATCGCAAGTTACCTCATTTGGCACCAGTACAGGAGAGTCTGGCCGCCGCATTGCTCAAAACAACAGGTTATGACGGCAACCAACCTTTAGTAGCCCCTATGTGTGGCAGCGGCACATTTGCGATAGAAGCTGCATTAATTGCTCAAAACAGAGCTCCGGGATTATTAAGAAGCAATTACTCTTTCATGCATATAAAAGGGTTTGAAAAGGATCAATGGACAAAAATACGCTCTGAAATACGAAAAAGAACTAAAAAAGAGCTAAGTTACCCAATAATAGCATCAGATATTGATGAATTTGCAGTTGAAGCCTCTAAAAAGAATGCTCAAACAGCCGGCGTGGATCATCTAATCAAATTTGAGGTTTGTGATTTCGCAAAGACAGAGATACCGGAAGAGGGCGGCATATTGATAATGAATCCAGAATATGGACAACGACTTGGTGAAGAGAAGGAATTAGAAGTCACTTATAAAAGAATTGGTGATTTCATGAAAAAGAAATGTTCTGGATATAATGGATATATTTTCACCGGAAATATCAGCCTCGCTAAAAAAGTCGGCCTTAAAGCATCAAGAAGATTCGTCTTTTTTAATGCGGATATAGAATGCCGTTTACTTAAATATGAAATATACTCGGGCAGCAAGCAATCGTAAAACCTTGTAGTGAAGGATTTTAAGACTAAATAGGCAGGGTAGATACACTCTTTTTTCTTCGGTATGATTCCGGCGTATCATTCATTAGTCGCTTAAAAACACGTCCAAACTGGCTTGCCGAGGCAAAACCGCAATCAAATGCAACCTTCTTTACACTCAGATCCGTATTCCGGAGTAATTTCAATGCCTGATAGATTCGCTGCTTTTCTATATATTTGCGTGGAGTTATATTAAGATATTCATTGAAGACACGTGTAAGATGTTCTCTGGAAACATCAACAGCGTGTGAAACTTCACTTACGTTGATCTGATGGTGCAGATTAGCTGCAATAAACCGTGTAGATTTATTAATCAAAATGTCATTACTTGAATCCAGACGTTCACTGTTACAGCATTCAATGATTGTCATCAGAAGTCGAAATATCAATTCGGCACCAAATGCCGCACTAACCATTTTGCCGTTGTTCTTTTCAAAAGCAAAAAGTTCTCTGAGAGTTGGATCCTGCGAATCAATAGAAAAAATGTGTCCATATTTTGATGTGATTTCTTCATAAAGCCGAAATGCGACATCTCCGTTAAAACAGCAATAGATGAATCTCCAATTCTCGTCTGCATCTGAAGGATAATAATACTTAGTCTCATTTGATGGTATATCCATCAAAAAAAGCTGGCCGGGACCAACTATATTCACTTTCCCATTGACTTCAAGTACGCCAAAACCGCTTAGCGTGTATTTCAATACAATATGGTGTACATCACCACGATTAGAATTGTCGTAGTAGTAGTCCGGAGAATCGATAATCTCGGAAGCAACCAATAAAAGACGAGGCAAAAAAGACTCGCTTTGAATAGTATCTATTTTGCTATACCACTCTATCATATCACAAAATGTATATCAATATCAAATTTTTCCTATTTTTAATGCCATAAAGTCTTATTATAATCTTTTTAACACTTGCAAAGCAAGCACAAAAAGTATAAAACATAGTTTGAAGAAAACAATATTCAGCATGGAGATAAAAAATGGCAAAAATTACATTTATGGGAGCCGGCAGCACTATATTCGCCAAGAATGTTCTGGGCGACTGTATGCTGCATCCTGCTCTTTCTGATTCTGAGATAGCTCTATACGACATCGACCCGGTAAGGTTGGAAGAATCGAAACTGATGCTTGACAACATCAATACCAATGTGAATGCAGGAAAAGCCTGCATAAAGTCGTATCTTGGTAAGGAAAATATAAAAGATGCGTTGAAGGATTCTCAATACGTCATTAACGCTATACAGGTAGGGGGGTATGAACCGGCAACTGTTACGGATTTTGAAATTCCAAAGAAATACGGTCTCCGTCAAACGATCGCAGACACACTCGGTATAGGTGGAATATTCCGCAGCCTGAGAACAATCCCCGTTGTCCTTGAATTCGCAGAAGAAATAATGAACGTTTGTCCTGATGCATGGTTCTTGAACTACGTAAACCCAATGGCGATCATAACGGGAGCTCTGTTAAAGGGAACCGGCATGAAAACGATAGGTCTATGCCATTCCGTACAGGATTGTGTGAAGAACCTCTTTGAAAGTCTTGAAATGGACTTAGAAGGTCGTAATATTGAATATTTCAATGCCGGTATAAACCATATGTGCTGGCTTTTGAGTATCACAGAAAATGGCCGTGATCTTTATCCTGAAATCAAGGAAAAAGCAGCTAAAATAGTAAGCCAGGCAAGAATAAAAGGCAATGAAAAGCATTCTGACATGATCAGGCTTGAAATGATGAGACATTTCGGCTACTACATTGCCGAGTCAAGTGAGCATTTCGCCGAATATCTGCCTTATTGGATAAAAACAACACATCCTCATCTTATTGAAGAATTTAATATCCCTCTTGATGAATATCCTCGCAGGTGTAGAATTCAAATAGAGGGATGGGATAAAGACAAGCAGGAAATAATTGGCGATAAATCACTTACGCATGAAATGAGTAAGGAATACGGGTCAAGGATTATTAACGCTATTGAAACAGACCAGCCATATAAATTCTGGGGAAATGTTATTAACGATAATTTTATTGAAAACTTACCCAGTGAAGCGATTGTTGAGATTCCATGTTATGCCGATAAAAGCGGAATCAATGGAATCAAAACAGGCAAATTGCCTACTCAATGTGCTGCTCTTAATATGACTAACGTAAACGTCCAACTGCTTGCCATTGAAGCCGCTCTGACTCTTGATAGGGAAAAGGTGTACCAAGCAGCAATGCTTGACCCTCACACCGCTTCAGAGCTCAGTTTAGATGAAATTGTAAAGCTATGTGATGAATTATTCGATGCACATGCTGCATACTTACCTGAATATAAGTAAATTTCTTTCAAATATACACTTCTCAAGTGCTGATTTGTTATACAAGTCAGCACTTTTTCATTTTAAATACTTAATTTGTGCAAAAAGAAGATAAATTGTGGAAATGTTTCAAGACCCAAAATGTCTACTTTATTGTTTCACTTTGCGTGTTGTTGGATGTTTATTATATTCTTATATATAATATTTAAATAAAGTAGTAATAGTAATAGGGCTTGTGAGTTTGTGAGATTATGTGGAGCTTGATTTTATAACATGTTATAACGAATAATATTACAATCAAAAAGTTATCCCGAATTTTTGTGGACAACTTGTTACTTAATCTGATAGAAATGTTGAGAAATGTAACAGAAAATTGTTAGTTTCCGGAATACTATCAATTGCCTGTTAGTAAACGAGCAAAAACTAACAGTAATCTCACAAGTTATCCACAAAGAATGTAACAGTCTTGATATGTGGATAACCTGATAGTTTTCAACGTTGAAAAGTGGAAAACTTGAATGCTAATTAAATGTTGGCGAGTTATATTTTCTGCTATGGTGGAAAACCTGATCTTTTTGTGGAGAAAATGTACCACAAGCTAAGTGTCTATTTTGGCTTTGTATAGTATAAATGCGTGCTTAAACCATTAAAAAAGAGGGTTTTAGAATCTAAGTTGTGAATTTGTAGAAGTGTCATATAATTATACAGTAACACGTGCCTTTTATTGACATGTCTGCTGTGTTTCAGGCAGCGGTCAAATTGTCTGAAGATTTGGTGATATCGGCAAAAGGTTATTTTTTGATAAAACCTGTCGTTTATCGTATCCACAGGATTTTTTAATTGGCCAGATCTTTTAATTTTGTGATTTGATTATATTTCGTTACGTTATTTCAGCGTAAGACATTTATAGATGCCGGCATATTTTGATGACAAAATACTTGAACAGGTCAGAAGTTCACCCCGCAACTCGATTGAGGAGGTGATTGCGGAGCATCTGCGCCTTGATCGCAAAGGCAAGGACTATGTTGGTCTTTGTCCATTTCACAGCGATAATCGTCCGAGTATGTATGTCAGCCCTTCAAAGGGCATATTCAAATGTTTTGCGTGCGGAGCAGGCGGAGATGTATTCAAGTTTTTGCAGCTTAGAGAGGGGTTAAGTTTTCCGCAGGCGGTTGAGATGCTTGCCAAGCGTGCAGGAATTGTGCTGGATGTTCGCAAAGAAAACAGGCCCAAGCCTCAAAGCATCAATGGACTTCCTTATGCCGAACCGGCAGATGTTGCATCGGTTAATCAATGGGCCATGCAGTTCTGGAAAGATATGTATAACGGTTCTGAAGGTCAAAAAGCCAGAGATTATGTGAAGGCAAGAGGAATTTCGGAACAGATGGCAACCGACTGGAATCTTGGTTTTGCTCCTGAAAGTTGGGATGCTTTTTCTAAAGCAGCTAAAGGGGCCGGTTTTAATGAAGAACTGCTTGTTGCTTCAGGACTTCTGGTAAGGCGTGAAGACAGTGGCCGTGTCTATGATAAGTTCAGAAATCGTCTTATGTTTCCAATACTCGACACAAGCTCGCGAGTAATTGCTTTTGGTGGGCGGACCCTTGGAGATGATCCTGCTAAATATATGAATTCTCCGGCAACATCACTCTTTGATAAAAGCCGATCTCTTTATGGACTTGACAAAGCGCGTTTTGAAATAGTCAACAAGGCTAAAGCGATTGTTGTTGAAGGCTATACAGATGTAATGATGTGTCATCAGTTTGGTGTAAAGAATGTGGTGGCTGCTCTTGGTACAAGTTTTACCTCCGGCCATGCACTTATGATACGCAGGTTTGCCAGAGAAATAATAATCGTTCTTGACAGTGATGTGGCAGGGCAGGCAGCATCGGACAGGGCACTTGATATTTGTCTTAACGAAAATCTTGAAGTTAGACTTGCCATGGTTAGTGAAGGCAAAGACCCGTGTGACTTTTTACTTGCATCGGGAGCCGATGCGTTTTCTGATATAATTGAAAATGCTAAAGATGCGATGAGTTATAAATGGGATAAATTCATTGCCCGTTTTGATTCGGACACAACCATTCCGCAAAAAAAAGAAGCGATAAGAGATTTTATAGATACGATGGCAACTGCAATAAATTCCGGAGCAGTTGATGGTGTATCAAAAGGTTTGCTGCTGAAACGACTTTCAAGTTTGACAGGAATAGAAGTTCACCAGATTAATCGGTCATTAAAAAAAGCGTCCGGTAAAAATTCTCATGTGACGCATAACGAGAATCAGGAAATAACGAAGATAGAAATTGGAGATGGATATCTTGAGAGAGCGCAAAAGGAAATTATTCAGTCGCTTATTAATAAGCCGGAATTATTTCCAACTATAGAGACACGAATAGCTCTTGATTTTTTTACAATTCCTGTGCTTCGAAAGATTATAGAAAACATGCTTTCTATTTTTGAAAGCGAGGAAGATTTTACAGCATCAATGTTGCTTGGTCGTGTTTCCAATCCGGCAGTATCATCATTTATAGTTGATATGATTGAAACAGATGATGATGATACTAAAAAGATAGATTATGTACGGCAGTTGCGACAGGCAATTTCTGTGCTTGAAGAAAATGAAAAAATGAATCAACTCGGAACCGAACAAATAAACTCCGATGAAGATTTGAATAAATATTTAGAAAAAGTACGTGCAAGGCATTCGAGCCAAAGCCGTAGTAATTTACGTTCAGGAATTTTTGCAGGTTAAATAATGGCAAAAAAGAAAAAAGTGGAAGTTGATTTGGATACGGTGTCATCTGAAATGTCGGCTGAAGAATTATCAGCCGCAGCGGATGCTTTTCTTGAGAAGGCAGAACCTAAGAGTAAGAAGTCTGCCGGTAAAAAGAAAAAAGTTACATCTGAAGAATTGGAAGGCATTGAAAAAGCTCTTGAGATTCTTGAAGGCAATGCGGGCAGCAGTCAGCAGGCAAGGGCCGGCCTTACACCTGACGAAGGTTTGATAGAAGAAAAGATAAAAGAGATAATTGAGAAGGGCAAGAAAAAAGGTTACATCACCTATGAAGAGATGAATGAAGAGTTGCCTGATCAGGCGATTTCTCCAAACCGACTTGACAGTCTTCTTATGACACTTGATGAGCTTGGCATACAGATACTTGATGATGCTGATCTTCCACCTGACGCAGCGGCCGGTTCGCTTGAAGTTGCTGATGATGTTTTCGAAGAAGACGAAGACATCGAGGAGGAAGAAGAAGTTGATGAGGAACTGCTTTTTGAGCAGGCGCTTCTTGATTCTGATAACAAGCGAATTGAAGATCCTGTTCGTATGTATCTTTCTCAGATGGGTGAGATACCATTGCTTTCTCGTGACCAGGAGATTACGCTTGCCCGTAAGATTGAGCTTACACGCATGGCTTTCAGGCGTAAGGTTCTTGAAAGTGATTATTGCGCGAACAAAGCGGTTGAGATATTGCGTCAGGTTGAAAGCGGAGAGCTTCCGTTTGACCGTACTATGAAGATGAGTACCGCGGAAAATCTTGTTAGGGCAGTGGTCAAGAAAAGGCTGCCTCAAAACCTATCAACAATTGAGCAGTTACTTGAATGCAATAAAGATCTTTTTGCGAGTATTCAAGCCGGTCAAGTAGAGAAGACGAAAAAATTGCAGAAGCAGTTGCTGCGTAACCGGCGTAAAATCGCCACCTTGCTTGAAGAGCTAAGTCTTCGTACAAGCCGTATTCAGCCGCTGCGTAAGAAACTTGAAAGTTTCCTCAGAAAGATGAGGCAGGTTCAGGCAATAGTAGATGCCGGTCCTACCGAAGATTATTTTGAGGAAGACATCCAGGCAATGAAACAGGAGCTTTCAGGGCTTATCGAGCTTGTAATGGAAACACCTGAGCAGCTTGATAAAAGGCTCAAAGCTATAGATCACGTCTATACAGAATATGAAAATGCCAAGCGTGATCTTTCCGGTGGTAACCTGAGGCTTGTAGTTTCGATTGCCAAAAAATATCGTAACCGCGGACTGAGTTTTCTTGATATTATTCAGGAAGGCAACACCGGCTTGATGAGAGCAGTTGATAAATATGAATATCGCCGCGGTTATAAATTCAGTACGTATGCTACATGGTGGATTCGCCAGGCAATTACACGCGCGATTGCGGATCATGCCCGTACCATCAGGATACCGGTTCATATGATTGAAACGATGAGCAAACTTCGTACGGCGAGCAAGAACCTGCTGCAGAAGCTGGGACGTGAACCCACCATTGAGGAAATTGCGGAAGAGCTGAGCATCAGTTTGAACGAGGCTCGCAGGGTAATGAAAATTTCCAAGCACCCAATAAGTCTTGACAGACCTATTGGCGATAGTGAAGACAGTTACTTTGGTGACTTCATCGAAGATGAAGGTGTTGATTCTCCCGTTCAGTCCGCAGCTCGTGAAATGCTCAAGGAACGAATCGAAGATGTTCTCTCAACTCTTACATACAGAGAAAAGGAGATCATTAAACTTCGTTACGGAATCGGTGACGGCTATACTTACACTCTTGAAGAAGTTGGAAAAATATTCAAGGTTACTCGTGAACGTGTAAGACAGGTTGAGGCCAAGGCCATACGCAAGCTTCAGCATCCTGTACGTGCCAGAAAGCTTGAAGGTTTTCTTGACAGCAAGAGTTGATGGTTTAATTTCGGTGAGGTCTTTTTTATGAATCAAAATTCACAAAGATTACCTCACCGGATATTTTTTGAAAATCAGGTTTGGGTTTGAAAAGAAGGCATTGGATGCCGGGAGTAATTTGAAGATTAAAATGGATTTTAATATACGAATTAAAATATCGATCTTATTGTTTTTGAGTGGAATTTGCTTTGGGAGTCTCCGCTCAAAAATAAACGCTGTCATAAATGATTCTTCGCAGAGCAAAGTTGTTTATGGTGTAGAAATAGTTGACGCAAAAAACGGTTCCGTTGTTTATTCCCATAAAGAAGATGAGCCGTTGATTCCTGCTTCGAATATGAAAATTTTTACTTCCGCAACAGCACTCAAGGTTTTAGGTGCTGATTATAAATTTCGGACGGAAGTCTATTTCGTAGATAATGATATTGTGATAAAGGGAAGTGGGGACCCTTTGCTTGGCGACCAAGCTACTCTCAAAAAAAATGGTAAGACCTTTGGCTGGGAGTTTCGAAATATAATTGAAGCGTTAAAACAAAAACAGATAACAGCGGTTGATAATATTATTGTCGACAGTAGTGTTTTTGATGATCAGCTTGTCAATCCATCGTGGCCTGCGAATGAATTGAATCGTGATTATTCTGCGGAAGTTAGTGGAATAAACTATAACGGCAATTGCGTTGATATTGTAGCCTTCCCATCTGGCGGTCGCGTTGCTTTCACTAAAATGCCTGACACAAAATATATTACAGTGAATAATCGGGCTTCGGTAACCAGTGCAAGGAAAAATACGACCTGGATGTCGCGTTTGCCCGAATCCAACAGCATGACACTTTATGGAAAATGTCACAACAGGACAGCACCGTTTCAGGTTACGATTCATCGTCCGGCGGTATACTTTGGTTACATTTTGGCGGAAAATCTTATTGAATCAGGTCTGGAGTTCAATGGCAGTATTATTGAGAGGCGTGAGGACATTGAAGGGGATCCGATAAAACTTACTGAGTTTGTTTCTCCTCTGAGCGAGGTAATGACCAGATGCAATAAAGACAGCTTTAATCTTGCAGCGGAATGTCTGGCGAAGAAAATTTCGGCTGCTAAGACAATCGGAAACATTGGGGGGCAGTGGAAACATGCCGGAGAGGTCATTGAACAGCACATGCAGGGCGGCAGAATCGACACTTCCGGTTTTGTGTTTGATGACGGCTGCGGATTAAGCAGAAAAAATAAAGTTACTGCAGAAATGATTTCGAAATTATTGCTTGATGTGTATCAATCTGATGACAAGCAATTTTTTATTGATACTTTAGCCGTTGGCGGAGTTGAAGGCTCCTCGCCGGTAAGCAGATATTTTAAGGACCCTGTCTGCAAGGCGAAAATTTTTGCAAAAAGTGGTACGATAAGTGGCGTAAAGGCTTTAAGCGGCTATTGTTATACCAAAAATGGTGTGTACATTTTCTCAATAATAACGAACAATGCCAATTGGAAGACCAGAAGCGCGATAAATAATATAGTTGAGGCAGTTTTTGATTGATACACTCCGAAAAAACAGTATTTATCTGAAAGAGGTAAATATTTCAGAGGTATTAATTATTGTTCTCGGTGAAATGAAATGTTGTAATTTGGACGTTTTTAGCGTAAAATTATCATAGTGTACGCTGTTGTAAACATTTATGTGTGATTTTTGACGTTTGGAAGCATGTAGCGTATGAAAAGAAATGGATTTACATTAATTGAACTTTTAGTGGTTATCTCCATAATCGCATTGCTTATGTCGATTATGATGCCTGCACTTAGTAAGGCCAGGGGGATTGCCAGGCGTACTATATGCGCGACGAATCTCAAGACCATCTGGACGGCAACAAATATGTATGCTGCCGACTGGGATGACAAGGTCTCTATCGGTCACTGGAAATATGATCGACCTCAGAGATTTGATAATAACCGCAATAAAAAGTGGTATTCCAGATATTACGAGTACGCTTCTGATTCTCAAATTTTTTCATGCCCGTCCTTTACTAGGCAAGAACAAGATTTATTTGGAACTTCTCTTACTACTTTTATAAAAGATCAAGAAACAGACAGTTCAAAACTTAATATACTCAATTATACAATGAATGAATATATTGCTTCAAGTGCTCAATTTCCTGACAATACAAAGGAAATGCAGTACAAACTTTCCAGGATTCAGAAATATTCAGCGGGCGACAGCTGGATGGGTATTTTTATTGGAGATGGCATTTTTGAATTAGACAATTGGGGTAATAGATGTTCACAACAGCAGACCATTGAGGCTGGGGCTACTCTTGACAGAATAGGCCGTGCAAGTTACAGGCATGATGGGCAATGTATGTTTTTGGCTACTGATGGTCGTATAGGGTTTTATGACGAGAAAAATTTACAACAACTGCCGCGACAGGGAGTTCGTGAGATAAAACCTTCCATGCTTAAATAATTAAGATTGAATAGATATAAATTATATTATGAAAAAGATAAAGTTGGCCATAGTTGGTCTTGAGTTTGGACTCAAGCTTTTTGAAATTGAATATTTTGCAGGTGCAGGTAAGGCTGAAAAATATTTTGATCTTGTTGCATGCTGTGACCTTGATAAAGAAAAATCTGAAAACTATGGCAATAAATATGGCCTTGAATCTTACAGTGATATAGATGAGCTGTTAAATAAAACAGATGCTGAAGTTGTTGCTTTGTTTACCGGGCCAAACGGCAGGGCGAAGCTGATTGATAAGATAATTTCCTCTGGTCGTGATGTAATTACTACCAAGCCTTTTGAAAGTGATGTGCAGGCAGCTCGCGAAATTTTTGAAAAAGCAAAGTCGCTTGGCAGATTAATCTATCTGAATTCTCCCAATCCTGTTCCGCCGGCAGACATTGCGCAGATTATGGACTGGCAAAAGAATTATGATCTTGGCCGTTTGATATCTGTACGTTTTGAAACCTGGTGCAATTATCGTGAACAGTATGACGGCAGTTGGTATGATGATCCTGAGAAATGTCCGGTCGCGCCTGTTTTCCGCTTAGGAATTTATGGGATAAATGATGTGCTGCGGTTTACTTCAAAACCTGTTCTGGTGCAGGCTTTGGAGACGCAGATTTTTACTCAGCGTAATACAAGTGATAATGCGCTTTTGGCTGTTTCGTTTGAAGAAGGGGAGATCGCTACTTTTTTTGCCTCGTTTTGCATACGTGACAACAAGCCATACGTAAATAAGCTTGTGCTGAATTTTGAACACGGCACGATACAAAAGAACTTCGATTTGTCAATAGATGTGGTTAAATCAACGCAGCTTCAATTGGTAACATCTGCCAACGGCAGAATGATAACCGAAACAGCGACTGTTGAAAATACAAACGTCAGCGGCTGCTATATGTGGAAGGAATTTTACGAAGGGTTTAAGGAACGCAAGCAGCCTGAACTCGCTGAAGATATAATTCCTAACGGCATTAAAATCACTCAGGCGATGAAAGAAGCTGTTTCGACAGGCAAGGCTATAAGGCTTTAATATCTCTACTTAAAACGGTATCCAATTCCTCGGACAGTGCTTATAAAACAAGGATTGTGCGGATCGTTTTCTATTTTGTTTCGCAGTGTGGTTACGCATCTGTCTACGCTTCTTGCCGTTACAAAAACGTTGAATCCCCAGACCGTGTTCAGGATTGAATCACGTGTGAGAACACGGCCTTGATTCTTCACGAAAAATTCTAAAAGCCTAAATTCTTTCGGGGTTAGCTCTATCGCTGCATTGTTTTTTTCAAGTATCCCTGCTGCCGGTTTGAGTTTGTAGTCTCCAAATTCGTATACCGTTTCTTTTTCTTTTTTCTGTCTGCGAAGCATAACTTCGCTGCGGGCAAGAAGCTCCTTTATGCTGAAAGGTTTTGTAACATAATCATCAGCACCTGTTTTAAGGCCGAAAATAATATCTTCTTCCTGTCCCTTGGCTGTCAGCATTATTATCGGAGTTTCGAGTTTTTCTTTTCGGATGAGTCTGCATATTTCGTAGCCGTTTATCTTCGGCAGCATAATGTCTAATATTATGAGGTTTGGCGCATTATCGAATGCCGCTTCGAGTCCGGCTTCGCCATCAGACGCCGTGACTACATTGTAACCGGCAAATTCAAAATTGTCTTTAAGGCCGCGAAGCATCGCCGGATCATCTTCAACAATCAGTACTGTTTCATTTTTTCTTTGCTGCATAATGTATTTTTCCCTGTTATGCCCAATCATCTTTTCCGTTTGTAAATTGATCCTGTTTTAGAAAGGCGATTACAATTGTAGCAATCAACCCACCATCTGTAATCACTATATTCGAGATCAACAAAGCGATTGAAAGTTCAGGAGTCCATTGTTGGGCATGAACAAAATATATAGAGATTATATTAATGATTATTTGCACTATCCCAACTATTGCGATGCCTTTGCCGGTGATGCTGTTCAGAGCATACCATGCATCCAGACTTGACATTGCTTTCTTTGTTCGAAAACCGTACCAGTTGTTTGGACCTATTTTTTTCAAAGCAAGCGGCAATGCTATGATTATAAATAATATTCCCATTCCTAAAAAAATCCAGCATATTACAGGTGCCGCATTCATTAGATCATTGTAGAGTTTTCCTGACTCTATCTGTGCGAGTAGTGTTGTGTTTTCTAAAATCATTTTAATTCACCTTGTTAAAATTTAACGATGAAACAGCTTCCGATATTTGGTTTACTCTCAACTTCAATTGTTGCGTTGTGAGCATTGAGTATAAATTTTACAATGCTGAGCCCAAGTCCGCAGCCTTCTGCTTTACGATTTAATTTTTGATCGACCTGATAAAATCGTTCAAATATTTTTTTCGTCTGTTTGGCACTCATGCCGATTCCGTTATCTTCAACTTTGAAATATACATGTTTTGAATCAGCGTAAACGCTTAGCTCGATTCTCTTTTCCCCTTCGCCAACTTTTGAATATTTGCAGGCGTTATCCAGAAGATTGGTTATTACTGTTACCATTGCATCAAAGTCAGCGTCAATCAATGGCAGGTTGTCCTGAATGTTGAGTGTAAACTTGCAATTTGTTTGTTCAAATTTTGTCTTAAGAACTTCCGCTCCTCTTTGCGCTATTTTGTCAGGTTGAACAGGCTGTATTGAAAAGGCGTTTCGATTTCTTTCCATTCTGCTGAAGGCGAGGAAGTTGTCTATCAATCTTGTGAGCCTGATATTTTCACGGCTGATTATTTCAAGATATTCTGTTTGTGTTTGTGCATCTTTCACTCTGCCTTCAAGTATTGTGTCAATCAGCATTCTTGTTGAAGCGAGTGGAGTTTTGAGTTCGTGGGTTACAGTAGCGATAAAATTGTTTTTAAGTTTATTCGCCTTGGTTTGCCTGTTTATTGCTATAATAACGCTGGAAGCTAAAATTCCAAATGTGATAACAGTAAATAATCCAAGATATAGATAAAGCAAAGTTCTCTGTTTTGCTGCTGCAGCAAATAATTTATCATTCCCAAGAAAGATATCAACTCTCCAGTTATCTAAATTTGTTACTCCGCTTAATTCCAATAGTTTTATGCCGTCATTTTCATCACTCAAATATATTAAGGAATTTCCTTCAGGTTGTTTCTGGCAGAAACCTGCATACTTTCCTTTTCCATCATAAAGCTTACAAAAAATTGCGGTAGGTATTTCGTCTGAATATTTTTTCGCAAAGGTATGGTTTATTATTTTAGATTTATCGAAAAGAATGACAGCTGTTTCGCTACGTTTGTTTTTAATTTTCAATCCGTAAAGCTCTTCATTAATTTGAGTAATCTGCTCGTTATCAAAATTCCAAGCATCTTCTCTCTCTGAAAATTCTAAAGATTTTTCCAGTGCCGCAAGCAAGCTTATTGGGTAAGGATTGTAAAATGTGTTCCCTTTTTTATTCGCTATTTCCTTTGATAAGTTAATTGCCTCTGTAAGGAGTAAGATTCTTTTTGATAAAGAGAGACTGCTGTTTTTCTCACAGCCTTTCTGCAGGAGATTGTCTACATAGTCTTTCGCATTGGCATCGTTACTTTCAACTAAAAGTCTGCCTAAAAATATTTCATTCTGCAAATCATCATCTTCTGATGAAAGAGTTATTGCCTGTCTGCATATTTCTATAGCTTTATCACTCAATCCGTTTTTTTGAAGGCATCGAGCTTCACCGATCATTGCTTCAGTCTTGATTTTATCGTTATCACTGAGAGCGATGATTCCGGCATACTCTTTTATCGCGGCAGTATAGTCATTCTGTCTGAATTCAAAATTATGAGCCTGTTCAAAAGTATCGTCATTTGTTTCTGACTCTTCGTCTATTTCTTCATCTACAGGCCATAAGATTTCTCGATTGTCATCATATATTAAAAGTCCGCTTGCAAAAATCATCGGTTGTTCTTTGTCGGTATCAAACAAACAAAAATTTATTAAATCATCGTTTGAAGTGTCAGTCAACGATTTTAAGTTGGTAAGTGTTTGCTGCCAATCTGATTTTGATTTTTCGATTAGCGAACTTATGCTCTCACGATACGTATCAATGAGCCGTTGACGCACCGCAAGCCTCTCACTCTGCACCGCCTGATTCATGAACCATAACAGACAGCAGCTCGAGAGAGTTACTGCTACTATCAGCAGCAGCACGGCAAGGTTAATCTTACCGTGAGAGAACCCGTTCCCTACCGGTCGCGGTATTATAGTTCCGCGACCGGTCAAGACTGGGCTATTTTTGCAATTCTTCTTTGACTCTTTCCACACCATCTTTTGCCATTTGATTGTTTGGTTCAAATTTCAACCACATATTGTAGTATTTCAGTGAATTTCTATACTCTTCCTGTTCTTCATACATTTGTGCCAATCCAAGCATCGGTCCTGTCGCATTTCTATCTGCAGCAACACCTTTTTTCCAGTACATTTCCGCTTTTTCAAGGTCACCTTCTGCTTTTGCTATTTGTCCCATACCGTTGAGTGCGGCGGCATTCTTTGGATTGAATTCGAGACATTTTTCAAATGACTCTTTAGCCTGAAGATTCTTCATTTGGTTTCGTTGTGACCACCCGAGTCCCTGCCAGCCGTTTTCCATTTGAGGATAAAGAGCCAGTGCTTTTTTAAATTCTATTTCTGCTTCCGCCGGTTTGCCCTGCAGAAAAAGACGCCAGTCTGCAGCTCTAAAATTTTCCGCTGCCTTTTTCTCTTCGTCAGTTGGAACCTTGTTAATGTCTATATCTGTGGGAATATCAATATTGCCTGCAACACTTTTGCCGGAATCATTTTTCAGCGTTTCAAAAACATCTTCTTTTCCGGCAGGGAATTCTCGTACGCCATATTCTGTAAGTTCAATCACCGCCGTACCTGCATCATACTTTGCTATCCAGTGTTTTGAATCGGTCGTTATCCAGAGCGTATGCGCAAGCAATATTTGCCCGTTTGCAGTGCAGGTTACATTTGTCTTAAAACAATCTGTTGGATTCCCGCTTAAATCCACCTTGTCAATGCTCTCGACTTTAATATTGCATTCACTGATAACGCCGCATTGCGGTGGATAGATAGTGAACGATTGGTTGTATCCTTCTCTCAGCGGCATCGAACGAATTACATAAAACGCCTGCTCGTTATCGAATATATTTCCTTTGATCTCTATCGTTTTTGAAGTGCCGTTAATATTTGATATTACGGCATCATCCCCGTAAGTAATCTCAAATTTCCCACTCCAATTATCCGTAATTGCATTATCAGGTTTAAGGGTTGTTTTGTCTGCTTCTACGAAACTATATTGCTGCATTGAGGCGCCGCCTGCAGCAATTGTCGTAAAACTTTCAATTGACCAGTTGTCTTCTTTTGCTCTCGCCAGCCATAACTGTTTACCGATTTCCACACCGTTTGGTTGTGTAATCGAAAATTTCATAAATTCATTATTCCGCATATAGCTCGTATCCGGAATGAAGGTGTTTTTAACCATGTTACTATCATCTTTTGATTCTTTTACCGTCACAATAACCTGATTGTTTGTGTTTGCCGGTACTTGCTTTTGCCATGAATATACGGTAAGTTCGTCAAATACTTGTTTCTTTGTGAAATTTTGAGTCATATCACTTATGCTCATATTATTCGGCAGGGCGAGCGTGAAGAGTTCGAGAACTTCGCTGCCATAAAAATTCTGCATTTTTATAGTCATCTCTCCATCGCTGTTTTTATCCGGCTTGCTGCCCTTTGCGTACATCCACCCAAACCCTCGCATATCTCCTGGTGCGATTGGGTTAAGTGGTTTGGCCAAAAGCTTGCGCCTGTCTTTGCTGAATGGATCGTCTGTCATTCTTGATTCGAGTTTTTGTCCGAGCTGATTCATGACTACTATTTCGGCAGGACTGAAATTTCCGATATGTATTTCCTCATCAGGTGTGATTTTACGGGTTGTGTTGTTTTGATACAAAACTATTCCCCCGCGATAGAATGTGCCATCGGGGGTCATGCTGTAAACATGCGTGTTATTACCAATCCCTTTAGCAGTTGCCTGAATGTAATTAGAATAAAATTCGCTTCCTATATAATCCCAAATGTGTGGGGCAATTTCTCTGACGGTACTTATTTCCTGCGGGGCGGGAGCAAGCTCTTTGAGCTTTGACTGGGCTTTTTTCAGTGCCGATTTTTGCGACTTGCAGTAGTCTATGATTTTTTTATAGCACTCTGCGGCTTCGGTGTCTTCGCCTTTTTTCTCATAGCATCCTGCCATTTGAAGAAGGGCCCTTGCGGCTACTCTTTCCACATCCGCCGCCTGATCAAGCACCTGTTGATAAATGGATATCGCTTTTTCCAGATCTCCTTCTGTTCGTTCCGCGTAAAGAGCCTGCTGGAAAAGAGCGGCTACACTTGCAGGGCTTGCTTCTTCCTCAGAACTCTCCCTTTCCTCTCCGGTTGTAAAGCTCAGAGGAGTGTAGTCTGCCGGTTGTCCCTGTTTGTTTCTGAAACCTTTGGAGCTTGATGGGCAGTTTATAGAAAAATGATACTCATGATTGGCTTTGAGCTCAACCGGCCATTCCAGCGTACGGCTGTTAACCCATTGTGGGGAGCCTTTACCTCCGGGATAAGCATCGCCTCCGCCGCAGATGGAATAATGCCTGCCGACTGTCATATCCTCATCAAAAACGAGCCTGACGGTTTTCAGCGATGGGTCAACATCTTTCTCTCCATTTGACGGTACCATCTCCACCAATTTAGGGCTTGCAAATGCCAATCCGTTGAAAAAAAACAAAATACCAACAATTACCAATGTCTCTCTAACCAATCTACTTTTCATAAGAATTCCTTTCTGAATATAGACACCACTATAAGATATTAACAAAAATTCACCATCCAGAAAGAAAAAATACTTTATTTTTGTTACCTTTACGTTACCGTGAGAGGGAAATCTCAAATATTATTTTGAGTCAAAGATGATTTTGTTTGAGCAGTGCTGGAGAAGCAGATAGCCAGTAGAATATGATATCGGGATTTGACAGTAAAAAAACGGGATTGAGCTTGTTGTTTCCAATCCGCTTAATCCCGTTGTTCTTCCTGCAAATTAATTTGAGATGCCGTCTTTTCAGCTCCCAAGCAATCCTAATTGGCCGCATGCGGCTTTGATATTTTTGCCGCGTTTGAATCTTGTATGAGTCTCGAAACCCTTGTCTGTAAGCGACTTCTGGAATTCAAGTATAGTTTTATGGCTGGAAGCCTCAAAATCGCTTCCGGGATGTTCGTTGTATTCAATAAGGTTGATATTGCATTTAATTCCCTTCAAAAGCCGACTAAGCTCAACGGCATCATGAACCGAGTCATTGAGATCTTTTATCATGCAATATTCGAATGTAACCCGTCTTTGTGTTACGTGATTGTAAGTCCTTACTGCCGCGACTACTTCCTTAACCGGATACTTGTTGTTAACCGGCATTATTTTCGATCTTTCCTGATCCACAGCGGAATGCAGACTTACCGCGAGCCTGAATTGCTCATCAACCGAGGTGAAGTCGCGTATGCGTTCAGGAATTCCGCAAGTGCTTATAGTTATGTGTCTTGCGCCTATGTTGCGGCCTCTTGGATGATTAAGTATACGTGCGGAATTTATCACGTTCTCATAATTATCGAACGGTTCACCCATGCCCATGTATACGACATTGTTTATCTTGCCCGCTTCCTGCCATACCTTGTATACCTGGTCAAGGATTTCGCTTGCCGAAAGATTGCGTCTGAAGCCAAGCTTTGCCGTTGCGCAAAATCCGCAACCCATGCGGCAGCCAACTTGAGAGGATATACACAATGTGTGTCTGCCCTCATCGGTAAGCAGAACCGTCTCAATGTGGTAGCCGTCAAATGTCTCAAAGACATACTTCGCTGTGCCGTCATCGTCCTTATAGCTTTCTACCGGTTTCAGTGAACCTATTACCCATCCTTCTTCGGCTAATTTTTCGCGTAAAGATTTAGCGATAGGGGTGATTTGCTCGAAATCTTCGGCATCTTTCTGATGGATAAAATCAAAAACATAGCCTGCATGAAATTTTTTGCCGCCGCAGGCAACGACAATATCCTGCAGGTCTTTTATTAACAGTGATTTAAGATCTTTTTCCATGTATATCCTGAAAACGGGTAAATAAAAAAGGTGTCTGGGAACTGTTAAGAACCCAAACACCAACCACACTATCTAATCATTCTTTGTATATTAAGGATGATCAAATACCATCTTTTTAATTTCAACACCTTCAACACCGCTGAGAGCTTCGGCCAGGTCGTGGAATTTCGTCTCATCACCAGTGCATTCGAGCAGAAGCACGCCGTTTGGTGAACTTCCGGTTTCAACTTCGTGAAGTCCAAGGCGGGTACGTATAATGCCGCCGAACTTCGTAAGAATATCCTGTATCTCTCCCGCATGAATCAATCTGTTAGTAATGTGTACGCCAAGAATCAGATGCTTTTCCATTATTATTCTCCTTCGATACTTACAAATTCCTATTTTCAAGGGCGAAAGATTAAACTCTTCAACCCGTACATCACAACGAAATATAAATGCCATAAAAGGCTAAGAAATCAAAACTACAATATAAATAGTTTACCCTTAAAATGGCGATAAGTCAAGATATAACAAGAACAAGGCGAAATGGAAAGTTAAAAAACCGCAAATACCGTTTGCTTTCGCAATATTCCGCTTCTATTTTTCGAGTATTACGATATCTTCCGGTATGGCCACTACATCCCGCTGCACATCGCCAAGCTGCTTTTGTATTTCGCTTGTGTGTTTTCCCGCAATCGTTTTGAGCTGATCGCTGCTGAACGCGGTAACCGCTTTTGCCGCATCGGAGAGCTTAACCACGCTTCCTGCCTTGAAAACGCCGTCTATTTTGGTTATACCGCTTGGGAGCAGGCTTTTGTTTTGCATTATTGCCTTTACAGCTCCATCATCGATATGTATTGTGCCGGCGGGTTTGCTGTTGAGTATCCAGCGATGCCGGTTGCTCAGTCGCCTTGAGGGCATAAACACAGTTCCGATGTCTTCGCCATTTATTATTCTGGGCAGGATTGATGTTTCCCTGCCGTTTGCCAGCACAACTCTACAGCCCAGATTTGAGGCTATTTTTACCGCCGCTATCTTAGTTTTCATACCGCCTGTTGAGTGCGTAGAGCCGTTTTCACCGGCTCCATTCTCTATTTCGGCAGTCAATTCCGTTACCGCGCTTATAGGTGTGGCGCTGGGATCTACCTTGGGGTCGGCGGTGTAAAGCCTGTCAATATCTGTAAGCAGTACCAGCAAATCCGCATCAACCTTGCTTGCGATAAGGGCTGAAAGCGTATCGTTATCGCCAAAAGCGCTGCCGATTTCGGCTGTGCTGATGCTGTCATTTTCGTTGAGTATCGGCACGCAGCCAAGCCGCAGAAGGGTTTCGATAGAATTACGTAAGTTGAGGTATGAAGTGCGGTTATCCATAATCCATGCCGTCACAAGAACTTGAGCAATGGTAATTCCCTCATTCTTGAAAGCCTTGTGATATTCGTGCATAAGCAGCGGCTGGCCTATCGCCGCACAAGCCTGTCGCATCTTGATACCCTGAACCTTGTCCTTAAGCCCAAGTTCACCGGCTCCCATACCGATAGCGCCCGAACTCACCAGTAAAACTTCAAGCCCCTTATCATGGAGCTGTTTTATCTGGCTGGCGATATTCGCGATATACTCGATATCAATATGCCCGTCTTTGCTCAGCGTATTGGTGCCGATTTTAACGACAACTCGTTTTATATTTGAAAAGTTACGCATATTATCAGTCTTCAATTATAATCATCAATTATCAGTTGGCTGACGCCGTAAGAAACTTACGCATTGGCGATAGCCGATAACTGTTTACTGATAACTGATAACTTTTGTTATAGCCTTACCGGCAAACCTTTTTCCGCCAGATACTCTTTTGTCTCCTTTATCGTATATTCACCATAATGGAATACTGAAGCCGCAAGCACCGCATCGGCTTTGCCCTCATCGAGAGCCTCACGAAATGTGTCGAGATCGCCCGCACCGCCCGAAGCTATCACCGGAATATTCACCGCATCAGCAACCGCCGCGGTAAGCTCAATATCATAGCCCTTTTTTGTACCGTCAGCGTCCATTGATGTAAGCAAAATCTCGCCGGCTCCAAGTTTCTCGGCCTTGATTGCCCATTCAATAACATCAATATCGGTCGGCTCAGTGCCGCCTTTTAGGTGGACAAGCCAGTGTGAAGGGTCGTTGACATCACGCTTTGCATCTATCGCAAGCACAACACATTGCGCACCGAACCGAATCGCCGAATCAGAGATTATCGAAGGATTGACAACCGCCGCGGTATTTAGCGATACCTTTTCGGCTCCGCTTCTCAGCAGTACATCAATCTCGTCTGCACTCGTAACGCCGCCGCCGACCGTAAACGGAATGAAGACATTCTTCGCAACTCGCTCTACAAGTTCCACGATAGTCTTTTTTCGCCTGATAGTGGCGGTTATATCGAGAAAAACCAGCTCATCGGCTCCCTCATCACTGTATTTAGCACCAAGCTCTACCGGATCGCCCGCATCACGGAGATTCAGGAAGTTGACGCCTTTTACAACACGATTATCTTTGACATCCAAACAAGGGATTATTCTTTTTGTAAGCATTTTATCAGTTATCAATAAACAGTTATCAGTTATCAGTTTGATTTGCCCGGTGCCTGTCCTTATTGCATATTTTGATGAAATTCTCAAGCACTTGCAGGCCTACAGTCGCGCTCTTTTCTGGATGGAACTGCACGCCGTAGATGTTGCCCTTCTGCACCGATGCAACAACATCGATTCCGTAATCGGTATAGGCTATCTTGGCATCGGCATCGGTTACATTGGCATGGAAAGAGTGTGCGAAATAGAAGTATTCCTTTTCTTTCATACCGTCAAAAAGGTTCATGTCCTCTGGCAGCCGGACGCTGTTCCAGCCCATGTGCGGCACAGTCAAATCTGTCGGCAATGGGCCAACGCTTCCCTTTATAAGGCCAAGTCCGGTATGTTCGCCAAGCTCTGTGCTACTCTCAAACAAGAGCTGATACCCCACGCAAATACCGATAAGCGGCTTTCCTGATGCCGCAAACGCCTTTACATACTCGGCAGTATCGCCAAGGGCATTCATCGCAAACCCAAACGCCGCGACTCCGGGAAGTATCAAGCCGTCAGCTTTGGCAATGACTTCGGGATCGTTGGAGAGTACGCTCTCACAACCTATTTTCTCAAGGGCATTGCAAACACTGCTCACATTACCCACGCAATAATCTATTACTACTATCATTTTAAGTATTAAGTTATAAGTATTAAGTTATAAGTAGAAAATTACGGCTTACAGCCATAAGACTAAAATATTACACATAGTAGCCATTATCAACAATAGACGCATATTTTCAACTTTAAATAAAAGGAACATTGAGTAAAGTGACTAAGAATGCCTTAATATATGCTAATTTTACTTGCAAGTGATTTTGTTTAGGTGTAGTATAGGTTTTTCTAAGATTATAAGTATTAATATTAGTGAAGTGGGTTTTCTTATTTGCGAGGTGACATTATGAAACAAATTGCTGTTATTTTTGTTTTAGCTTTATTAAGTGTCTTTTCTCCAACTTTTGCAGCGAATTATAGTGGTGGTTCGGGTACTTCGACTAATCCATATATAATAGCAACTAAAGCGGATTTACTTACTCTTGGAGCTACTACCGGAGATTATGATAAACATTTTTTAATGACATCAAATATTGATCTGGCTGGTGAGAGCTTTAACGCTGCCGTGATTGCTCCACATGATGGGAGTGATAGGTTTTTTGTCGGTGATTTTTTTTCGGGCAATTTTGATGGTAATGGCTTTGCCGTGAAAAATCTTACAATTACTGAAAACACTTCTGTAACTTATGACCATTACAAAGGATTATTTGGCTACATTATTTATGGAGCACAAATTTCAAACCTTGGTATTGAAAATTGTAACATCATAGCTAATAGTTATACTGGTGGCTTGGTTGGATATAATCATGGCGATATAATCAATTGCTATGCGACCGGAAACATTTCTGCTGATTCATTTACTGGTGGCTTGGTTGGTGATAATAGTTTTTATGGTAGTATAATTAATTGCTATGCGACCGGAAACGTTTCGGTTGTTGAAAAGTCAGCTGGTGGTTTGGTTGGATATAATAGCAATAGTATAAACAATTGCTATGCGACCGGAGATGTTTCGGCTAATCAGTATGCTGGTGGCTTGGTCGGAAGTAGTTATTCTGGTTCAATAACTAATTGCTATGCGACCGGAAACATTTCTGCAACCAATTACGCTGGCGGCTTGGTTGGATGTAACTATTATTGCTACATAGCTAATTGCTTCTGGGATACTGAATCTTCTGGCATGACGGTTGGCTGCAATCTTGGTAGACCAGATTCGGGTGCTATAACCAATGTTGTTGGTAAAACTACAGCACAGATGCAGGATATAAATACGTTTATAAATGCCGGCTGGGATTTTGTTAATGAAACGGCTAATGGTTATAGTCAGACATGGCAAATAGCCTCTGGACAATATCCTCAATTAACTGCTTTCACAAATTATTCACCTCCAATTCTTTTAGGCAATGGAACCGTTGACAATCCTTATCAAATTGGTAGTCCAGAAGACATAGGAGCTATCAATTACTACGATTTGTTTGCTTACTATGTATTAACCAATGATATAGATTTGGCTAATACTACTTATACGGATGCTGTTATACCTATTTTCCACGGTATATTTGATGGTAATGGATATTCCATTTATAATTTAACTATTGCTGGGGGCAATTATTGTGGCTTGTTTGGAAAAATCTTAGATGGTTCTATAAGCAATCTAAGTGTTAAAAATAATAATATTGAAGCTGTCTCTTATACTGGTGGCTTGGTTGGGTATAATAATTCTGGTTTGATAACTAATTGTTATGTAAGCGGAGATATTTTGGCGGCTGATCGTTATACTGGCGGTTTGGTTGGATATAATGATTCTGGGGAGATTATCGATTGTCATGCTAACGAAGAAGTCTTGACACCTTATTCTGGTAGTACAGGCGGCTTAATTGGATTTAATCTTGGCAAAATAACCAATTGTTATGCCAACGGAAATATTTCAGCGGGTGAACTTTCTGCTGGCGGTTTGATTGGATTTAATCGGGGTGAGGTAACTAATTGTTTTGCAACCGGAGATATTTTGGAAGCAACTAGTCGTTCTGGCGGTTTGGTTGGGTATAATGAAGGCAAAATAACCAATTGTCATGCGACTGGAGATATTTGGGCAATTTATGATTATGTTGGTGGTCTGGTTGGATATAATGATTCTAGTTCAATAACCAATTGCTATGCTACTGGAGACATTTTGGCGGCAACTAATTATACCGGCGGTTTGATTGGATGTAGTTATGGCAAAATGACAAATTGTTATGCAACCGGGAATATTACGGCTTGGGGTTATTCGTCTGGTGGTTTGGCAGGAGCTCATTTTGACGAGATAATTAATTGTTATGCAACCGGAAAGATTTCAGCTGAAACTCAGGTTGGTGGTTTGATTGGACGGAGTGGAGGAACACTCTCCAATTGTTATTCGACCGGAACAGTTTATGCTGCTAACGATGCTGGCGGTTTGGTTGGATACAAGCGTTATGGAGATATGACTAATTGTTTCTGGGATATTGTATCTTCTGGTATGGCAGTTGGTTATAATGTTGACAGTTCATCTTCGGGGACTATAATCAATGTTGTTGGTAAAACCACCGCACAGATGCGAACACAAAGCACTTTTACTGATGCTGGTTGGGATTTTGGCTCTGATGGTATTTGGGCAATACCAACAGGTGCAAGGTGTCCGGTTTTAGTATCATTTCCAATCTTTACAGTAACCTTTAACGCTGGTGATAATGGCAACATAATTTATGGTGATACTATGCAGACGGTCAATTATGGTAACTTTGCAATTGCTCCGATAGTCGCGTCTATTGACGGTTGGTATTTTATGGGTTGGGATTATGATTTTGACCATATAGACAATGATATTATTGTTAATGCAATTTATCGCCAGCGGTTTAATGGCAAAGATGGCATAAGCGAACCATTAGAGATTGTTTTTGCAGACGAGCTTAAATATTTTAGCAATAATAGTAACCTTTGGGGTCGTGATGTAGAGCTTAAAGCAGATATTGACTGCTCTCAAGTCGTAATAACTCCGATCGGAAGTATTGAATCGCCATTTAACGGTACTCTCAATGGTTGCGGCTATATTATCGAAAATCTTGCTATAAGGGATTTTGATCAGATGGCAGTAGGTTTATTTGGTATAATTGGTAAAAATGCCTTAGTTAAAAACTTTGGAATTATTGCGGAAATAGTCGCTATAAGCAGAGCAAATGGTGATACTGGTCTGATTGCAGGGCAAAACTTCGGTACAATAAGCAATTGCTACGGTGATGGTTCAGTTATTGGTCATTATATAACTGGCGGTCTGGTGGGATATAATGCAGGTTCAATTAGTAATTCTTACAGCCTTGCTGATTGCAATGGTCAGTTTTACGTTGGTGGTTTAGTCGGAGAAAACAGTGCAGATATTATTGGATGCTATGCTAAAGGACAAATACAATGCTCAATGTCATATAATGCACAGGGAATCACTCCCGCAAACTATGGTTATATTGCAAACTGTATTGATCTCACCAATACCAATATCATACCTGATTTTGCTACGCTTGGATGGGATACAATAAATAACAACAATAATGGTATGCTTGATCTTTGGTATCAGCAATCCGGACAACTCCCCAAATTATTCTGGCAGTGGCAACCAGCAGGTGATGTTGACTATGATAGCGATGTTGACTATGATGATATGGCAGTGGGAATATTTCAATGGTTATCGGAAGAGCAAACTGGCATAAGATTATTAGCCGATATTAACATGGATGGCGAAGTAAACCTTGAAGACTTTGTACTTATGGCAGAGGATTTTAAGCATAAGTAACTAAGCGACTGAATTTAAGAAACATCCCCTGTAGAGACGCGATTAATCGCGTCTCTACAGTTTGTGAATATCAAATCGAGTCAGTCCTGGTGGAACACTTCTTCCATTGTTGCCCACCACTGGCCTTCTTCGGCTGTCTCGACCGGCTCTTGGCAGGGCTTGCAGGCATCCCACCATTTTTGAGTCATTGGATCGGCAGCCATTTTCTCCATATCGGCATCAAAATCATCTCCGACATACTCCAGATAACTGAAAAGCAAGCCGTCGCGATAATATATCGAATAGTTTTGAATGTTGCACTCGCTGATTATTTGTGCTACCCTCGGCCATACATTGGCGTGAAGTTCTTTGTATTCGTCAAGTTTTTCCGGTTTGACCTTTATAACCCATCCATGTCTTTGCATATTTTTTCCTTTAATGATAATTTCCAAATTCAACTACAGTGTCAAACATAGTCAGAACGTTTTGTACGGACGTATCTTCCAGTATGGTGTCATGGCTTGCTCCGGCAATATAGCCGCCGCCACCCATCATAATCTCAAGTACTCGGCAGGTATCTTCTTTGACTCCGGCCGGCTCCTTGTCTATAAGCGTATGGTGTGAATCGATAGCGCCATTAAACACGATTCTGCTTCCAAACTCCTGTTTTAGCGTACCAAGGTCCATTCCTCTGCATGAGCTTTGAACGGCATGCAGCGCATCAACGCCGGCAGCTATCATTGATGGAATAAGCTCATATATTCCGCCGCAGCAGTGCATTTGCGTCTTGATGTTATAGGAATGTCCCAAATTACATAATCTTCTCAAATGCGGCACGATGAATCGCTGAAACATTCCAGGGCTCATCAGAGGTCCGGTCTGACTGCCGAAGTCGTTGCCAATAAAGAAGATATCGATGGAGTCGCCCGCTGCGTCAAAGATATTCTTACTCACCTCAAAATAATAATCTACTATATGTTCGAGAACGGCATCAACAACTTCCGGCTGATTATACATCTTAATATACAGATCTTCCATTCCGAAAAGATCAATCGCATCGTGCCAGAATGGAGACCATTCGCCTCCGAGAATTGCAAAATTCCCCTCGTAGCTTTGTGCCTCATCTTTTATGCTGGAAACATCCATCCATTCTGAATTCGGCCATGGATAATCATGAACATCCGAAATATCTGCATTGGCCAACGGATGGCTGAGAGGCTGACCATAGCCATAGCCTTCACGTTCAACTCGGAAGGGCGTATGGCAAGTTGCTTTTGGATCTTCAAGGGGGAATTCAGGGCCTGTATATTTGGGGAAAACACGCCTGAAGTCATTGTGAAACCGCTGCTGCAGCGACTCATCGTCCAATTTAAGCTCATTCTTGGCTTTTTCCCAGAATTCAACGGAAGCTCCGCACCAACAAGGCACCCTGTCGGGTATCTCATGTTCGAACACCGCCAAAACTCTTTCTCTCGAATTCATATCAATCGCCTTCCTGTTTTACAAATTCCCTCTTTATCTTCAAGCTAACCTAAATCCAACCGGTATTTATCGCATTCCTATGACGCTATCATAAGAATATTTTACAATATTATCATAAATATTCATTTCAACAAGGGGATTTTGCATGCAGCAGTTATTTTGCTTATTGAAAATTTCAGGTAATACCAACCGGTAAAACGCAAAGTAGAGACGCGATTAATCGCGTCTCTACAATTTTGTCTATTCATAAATTGATCAGTACTACCAAAAGTACTGTTAATAATATTCCTGCCACTGCTATTGAATTCGATTTTAAAGTCGAATATCTCAGGTTTGAGCCAGAAAACGCTTTACAATTAAGATAATCAATCCATCCATGAACGACTGTAAGCACAAGTATTGATGTACCGTAATATCGAGCTGTTGAAAATGCAATACCGATGAAAAAAGTCAGCACTACGGCATTAACCCCGCCATTAATATAATGAATCAGAGCAAATAATAGACTTCCGATGATTATTGCCCATACGGCGTTATAATCACTGAACATCGCAAACCAAATACCTCGAAACCAAAACTCTTCAACAAAACCGATTATCACAAGATAAAAAATAATCTGTCGAATACAAACCGTAAAACTTTCTCTCTTTGAAAATTTAGGGTTTATCAATATCAGCTGGACTGATTCAAGACACGCAAACAAGATAATTCCTGTAAGCCAGTTATCAAAACTCAGAGTACAAGCAGCCGGAGAATAGTTTCTACAAAAAAAGAAACCCAGTACTATTGACCAGATACCAACAATATAAACGGTTATTTTTGAATGTTTTAAGCGTTTTTTTATAGCCCAGCTGGCAAAACAAGTAGGCAATAAAAACAGCGTCCAGAAAATTACATATTCTAATTTCACCGCATCTCTTTTCTCTTATATTTAAAGGTATCCGGCTTTGTGTAGGTCGCCGTATGCTACATAGCCGACCGCCGAAGCGACAGCGATACCCAATATAACCGCTATTACATTTAGTATAAATGCCGTTTTGGTGAACTGTTTATCTGTGAGAGTGCCGTAATGATTAATCGCCTTTTTCAGGAATATGGGTATGTAAACAACGAAAATTGCCAGGCCTATCAAAATCATATATTTATTCTGAAGAGGACTGTATCTATGTCTGCGTCTTATATACATCAAAATTTCAAACACTTTAACTCCATCTCATTTCTCTAAAAGCACTTAATACTGCATAGATTATCACTGCTGAAGCACAAACTACAGCAAGTACGATACTTACATTCAAAACACGTATTGTTCTGGTGAATTTTCTGCCCGTGAAATTGCCGTAAAATACTATTACATCCTTTATGAGTTTCGGCAGATATCCGATAACAATAGCCGCTATCGCCATCCATATATATTTAGTACTTGGGTCTTGATAGCTCGACCTGAACAGATAATCAAAGTAGAGCATCAGAAATCGCCGAATTTCAAATACAGATGCATTCCGCCATCAGGTTTGAGGATTTGCCCGGTGAAAAAGTCGTTTTCGATTAGAAAATCGATGGTTTTCACTATCGGCTCGCAGCCTCCCCATCTTTTAAGTATGGTTCTCTGCACAGCAATATCGCTCTCATCGGCGTCTGTATCCGGCGGGGGAACCATGGGGCCGGGAGCAATCGCGTTAACCCTCACCTTTGGTCCATACTCCAGTGCCAGCAGACGTGTCAAATGCACAACATCAATTTTGGCAATAGTATATGGATTTGCATGCCGTTTGGGGGCAACCTTACTAAGCCGCTGCAAGGCCTCGCTGCTCTGCACATGATCTGTGCTAACACCTGTTAGTCCGCCAAAATCAGTGTAAGGGTCTAATATGTCGTTGTTTATATACAGCAGACTTCTCGCGTCAGCGAAATTTATTATATTGAGATTTTCCTGACGGCCCAAATTTTCGAGCAGGGCAAGTATTGGGTTTCTTGCGACAAGAAAATTTGTGTCATAGAATTGCCAGTCAGCGTTTGTGATTTGGCCGCCGTTTTGCCACCTTTGCCAGTGGTCTTTTTCATTTGGATAATCTGATGCGATGTTGACTAATGCATCAATATTGCCGTATCTGTCGAGAGAAGCTTTTATGAAATCGTCTGCTTGTTCTCTTTTTTCAAGACCGGTGTCAAATGACAGCACCTTACCAATACCGAATTTGCTGACAAGTTCTTTGGCCGCCCGTTCGCTGGGCCTCCCTCTTCGACAGCTAACCGATACCTGCCATCCTTTTTCCAGCAGATGCTCAGCTGAGGCAGTACCAAGTCTGCCAAGCCCCGCAAAGATTGCTGTTTTAGTTCGCTTCAATTTCCTGTCTCCATCAATATTAATCGGTCAATTTTCGGTATGGTCTGATATCGGGTTATTCTTCCATTATTTCAAGCACAGCATCACGCACGAAATCATACTTATGGAAATCCTCATCAAGCACTTCGCCATTGAATACTACTACATCAAGGTCGATAGTTCTTGGTCCGTTCTTGTTGTGAGTTCTTACCCTGCCAAGCCTTGATTCGACATCCTTAAGGTAATCTTTCAGTTCCTGAAACTCACATTCTGTCTTTATGAAAAATGCCCCGTTAACAAATTCTGCCTGAGCGGTAAAGCCTTGCGGCAATGTTTTTACGAATGCGGACTTAGTGACAAACTCCTGCTCCTGCCTTAGTATTTGTTCGGCGGCTTCGATATTTTGTATTGGATCAATATTCGAGCCAACTGATATTATCGCTTTATTCATCCTTTTCCTCCTTTTTCTGGGTCAGAGATACGGAAACTGAATCAGAAAATCGCAACGCTCCCGGTTTATCAACCTCCACCGTTGCAGCAGTTATCTTTTCATAAGACATTACGATATCCATGATGAAGCCGGCAAGTCTTTCGATCAGAAGGAAGCTTGTTTTCTCCGCACGGCTGAGTATTTTGCACTTAAGCTCCTTATAATCAACACTGTCGGCAACGTTATCGCTGACCACGGCAGTTTCGTCGGGAATTTCCGCTTCAATATTTACGATAACTTCCTGTTTTTCAAGGCGTTCCCAATCCTTAAAACCAATAACGGTATGAAGATGCAAATTTTTTATTCGTATTATCATAGCAAGTAAAACTCCAAGCCTGATTCTACCAAATTAATACCAAGAAGCAAAGGTTTTTTAATATCTTAAAATAGGTGTTTCACACCAGATTGTTTTAGAATTAGAAACTGCCATGACAAAAAGCCTGCCGGGAAGTTTTATTTTCCAGACAGGCTTTTTAAGGAAGGTTCAATTATATTATCTCAAATCCCGGTTCCGATTGTCTTTCGAAGAATAACCAAAAATCATTCCGGAAAACAAATCATAAGAAACCGATCATCCTGCTCTCTTTTCTCAAACTTCGTTATCTCTTTGCCCGCAGCACTGGATGCTTCAACCCATATTGTATTGTCTGTCTTACGGATTAATCTCCCCTGATTCCAGGCTTTTTGGCGATCAGCACGGTTTTTACTCTCCATCAGCTTCTTTGCCTGCGGCGTAAACATCTCTATATATGCAATAAACTGCTCCTCCGGACCTTGCTCACTTACATATTTATAAACATAAGCCCTCGCACCCGCCGCTTCGCCGTTTGGCAATGGACCGCTTGGTGCATCAATAGGCGGTATACTGCTTATAGGGGCAGTAAAAAGTTCATCGGTATTAATGTCATAGAACCACACTTTTTCATCAAGCTCCCTGCTGCTCAAACATAACGCTTGCGGCATTAACTGATTTAACGTAAATAAAAGAAAACCGATTGTCAGGATAGAAAATATAACACCACCGGCAAATTTATGCTGCTTAAGCCAGGAACGGAACACGCCTAAAATACCATCGCCATACTCGCCGTAATTATCAACTTTAAGCAACTGTGCTAACGATTGCTTAACGCGTTCTCGCTTATCATAAATTCTATAACCAAAACTTCGCCATTTATCTTTAAACATCCAAACACCTCATTTCGTCATAGCCTTGCGAAGACGATCATAATCTTCACTTTCGTTTGTTATTTTATCGATTTCTTGATCAGTTAATCCTTTTGTGGAGCTTTTTATAAACAACGGATCATTCCAACCCCACCTTTCACAATGCCCATCGGCAAACGAATAATTGCTCCCAATATTATGACGAATAGTTGGGCGATTACCATTAAAACCGTCAGCATGAGCAAATTGCCAATCTGATCCACCAAGCCAATAATGGTCATAAAGTCGCGTCGCCTGATAAAATCGCGTATCATAATCAAAACCAAAATGGGATTCATCCCAATATCTTCTATCATCCGCGAAAACAATTTTTTCATTTGGAGACCTGATTTCTTCAAACCCATGATATCTACGTCCATATCCTCCCACCAACGCTGAAAGCGAATACGACCGCAACTGCCTCTTAATATCATTAGTGCATCTGTAAACCTTTATAGACTGATGATACGGCCACAAAACTCCCGTTTGAAGATTCTCTGGTGTATTCCAATCTGGATCAAGAGTCCCATTCTGAAACTGATCAACCCAGGGATATTTAGAAACAACGGGATGAGAACCACATAACCTGCCGCCATTATCCATGGCGTAACCAGACCAGCAAATAGTAAGCTGCCGTAGATTGTTAAGACAATGCAACCCACGCGAAGCTTCCTTAGCCTGCCTGAGTGATGGAGCCATTATCGCCATAAGCAGCGAAATAATACTGATCACAACCAGTAGTTCTACTAATGTGAAGCCACGACAAGATTTTTTTATCGACATATACCACCTCCTGCAATTTTGCACATATTATAAAGTCCAAAATATTGTAAATAAAAAAAGCTGCCGGAACTACACATTCCGGCAAACTTTTCCAAGGAGCTGTAATCCTTTATTGTCTATTTTTCAAATTTTAACTCGTTTTATTACAACGGGTTAAAATATCTTTATGGCATTATGGTAATAAAAAGCCTGCCGGAGGTTTTAATTTCCCACAGGCTTTTTTCAAGGAGACTTGATTATTGTTTTTTGCTGCAGGAGGTTTCTGACTCAAATTTTACAGTGTTTGTTTCAGCCATTTCGAGCAATTTTTCTTTTGCCTGTTTATATTCTTTCTCGTTTATTACGCCGCTTTCCTTTGCTTTCTGCAAATCGATAAGCTCCTGACCAACCGTTGTGGTGCGGTTTGAGGTGGAATTTACAGTGTTGAAACATGCGCAGCCTGCAAGAATAAGTGCTATTGAACACACTGTGATGATTCTGGAAATTCTCATAAATCCTCCTTGTAATTAATGATTTTTTTCTGTTTAAAAAACTCTAAATATTTCACTTCGAGAAATTTATAGTATTTAATTTTATATTGTATCTATATTTTAATGTTAATCAAATAAAATAATTAATATTTACTGAAAGGCTGCTGATGTTAAATATCAACAGCCTTAACCAAAATGGACCATGAGTTCTATTATTATTTCCAAACTGTTGTTGAAAAATCATATTCAAACTCCTCCTCCAAATCAACCACTTCCCTTTTGACTCCTTTTTCAGAGTATTTTGATTTCGCTTCTATAATATTACTATGTATTGTTACCTTTTTGTTACTATTTATGTCTCTTTCTATATATAAAGACTCCGATATCAATAATATGTGACAGATTTTTTTGGTTTTTTGTAAAAAAGTTCAAAATTTGCCGTTTTTATCCATTTCCGCATACAATATCCGTTGCCAAAGAGGCAGGAACCGGCATTTCTTTTTTGCAATGCAGGCATTTTTCTCTCAGCAGGTGACGTTTCTTGCCGCAGTTTTCACATTTGACAAGATTGTAATGTGTAAGAGCAAGACATGTCAGCATACCGGCAACATTAAAGAGAAGGGCAAACAGCATCCAGCCGATAATAGCCGCCGTGCTTGGTATGCGGTTTCGACCATGAAGATAAACAACCGCCGCACAAATACCACCCAATACCCACGCAACCCAAACATGATACGGCATGAAATGAGTGGCAGCACTCCTTAAATTCATTTCCAATTGAGATTCAGGTCTGACGTTAAACCTTAAATGTTTATATAGGTAACTAAGAACAACCGGAGAAAAATCAGTTATATGGCTCTTCATTCTCTCAAAATATCCCATCTTAGGTTGATCCGCTTTTTTGATTTGCCATGGGAAATGCGTTATTTGTTTTTCGCGAACCAGCACTGCATGTCCACTTTCTCTCAATCCATACAACCTATATATTGATGTGGTTGGTTTCGATCTTATTTCTTCTAACCACTGATTTATTGTTTCCTGTGAAGCAGATCTTTTTGGAGCCTCCTTTGTATACGTTGCAACAATATAATTTTTATATTCCGATTCAATACTTGAATCTGCTGCGGATGATATATACCAGTAATGCCAATAAGCATCAATATCAATACCTTGAATTTCTGTTGCTTCAAAATTTTCAAGTGATATTATTACAGGATTTCGCTCTGACCATTCGAAAGATATAAAACCGGCACCTGCTACATTTTGGTATTTTTCAGATCTTGCCTGTAAATATATCGACACATTTTTGCCGATGTTTTGATAAACCAACCTGCAGCTTCTATTCGCAGTATCTATGAAATAAAGATTATTATTGGATTGCCAGAACGAATAAACTATGCCAGGATCATTTTTCGTATAAGTATACAACCAGCGAGGATCATCAAATTTGACAAGCTCATTTTTATTCTTTTTGAATCCATTTACTGCAAAAAAACCTTCTCTATCCCCATTTTTGAATATTTCAAAATATCCATCCCAATATCTCCAGTATTCATAACTGCCGTCATTAGATTTCAAGTCAAGATTTCGGTAACGTTTCATACCTATATCTAAATTTGAATAAATATTGCTATTATTGAGACCAAGATTTTTTTTGTCATATCTAAGAGTCTGGTATTGCAGTGGAACTTCATCGCGATTGCCTTCCCACAGCAGATTGTAATTCTCATCATAAATTTCTTGTTCTAACTTTTCATTAGGAGGGTTCCCTGTTTCCTGAATAAAAAAGAAACTGCCATCATGCTTAAATGCTTTTCTTGCTCTATTAAGTTTTTTCTCTATCTCACTTGTTTCTACTGGACATAGCCATTCTGTCTTAACTATCGGCTGTTGTTTATCGGAAAAGAATAAAGAATCTAAAGCGCCCTCAATAAATATAACAACAAACAGCATGCACAAGAAAACCGACAATATTGTAACAGCTTTTACGTATAGATTTTTTGTCTGCACGAGCTTACTCCTTTTTCCTAAAATTCTCTTGTTTCAAATTTGCTGTAAATAACACTAATGATCAATACAATATAAACCATAGCAATAATACTTGCACAAACAAGAGACACACACTGCCATATCATCATCAAACATAATAACAGTAATAAAACAGGATATGGCCTGCTCGTATACCATTTTCCCCCAAGAAATGCAGTTAACGCTACAGCCAGATACACCAAAAAACCTTCAAGAACAAACATCCATCCTTCAGCCAACGATGTCGGTGTTACTGCTTGCGCAAGTTCTGACTGTATCTTAAATACAAGTACAGTCCAACAACAGCCGATTAGCGTAAGCATTGAAACAGCAGAAAATATCATTGTCGTCAATATCTTCCACCGCTTTATAGGGCGATGCAAAGTAAACTTCCATGTATTCGTAAAAAACGGAACCCAGAACTGATTTACAGCAATCAATATCCCCAGTCCAATTGCTGCCAAAAAATAAAACAGACTAAATGACGACATCACACGATTTATGTAATTAGTTCGCCAAATATCCCAACCCGTAATTTCAGAGTATGCAGAGTAGGAGTTTGTATAATATTGTGGTTTTGTATTGGAGAGTACATTGCGTTGAACATCTAAGTGATAATCCATATAGATTACTATTGTAAAAAACAACACAAATCCCAATGCAAGACACGTCCAATATCTATTATGCCATATCTCTTTTTTTATTATCTGCCATATCATAATATTTCCCTACCAATCCTTATCCGCAAATTATATCGGTTGCTGACGGTGCCGGAGCCGGCATTTCTTTTTTGCAATGCAGACATTTTTCTCTCAGCAGGTGACGTTTCTTGCCGCAGTTTTCACATTTGACAAGATTGTAATGTGTAAGTGCAAGACATGTCAGCATACCGGCAACATTAAATAGAAGGGCAAACAGTATCCAGCCGATAAGAGCCGCCTTGCTTGGTATCCTATTTCGACCATGAAGATAAACAACCGCCGCACAAATACCGCCCAACGTCCACGCAATCCAAACATGATACGGCTTGAATAGTCGCAGCATTTCCATTGTCTCCCTGAACACCTTAATCTTAGGCTCAGCATTGACTGCAAAATCACTATTTAAAATATAGTATGAAATAACGGGAGCTACATCCAGAAGATATCCTACCTTGCTTTCATAAGCAATCATTTCCTCGTTTAAAGAATATCTTTTAGCAATAATAAATGAATCAAACTCACTTATAAGCTGAATCTGCCTATCATTACCGAGACCATAAAGTTTGTGTTCTACCTTATGTTTTGATTTATGACGATTAGCAAACCACTTCTCTATGGCTGCTCTTGGTGCAAAATGCCCCGGAGAATCTACAGTATGAGTTGAAGTAATAAAAAAATCATACTTATTTTCAGGATTATCATTAAAGGCAATACCAATTCCGGCTTGACCTTTTTCAAATCCTTCAAGCGTTATTATATTCAGATCCTTTTTGAAGATAACAACAGGTTTTCTATCTTTATTCACAATCAATATTGTACCGACAGGCTCACCATCATTATTTTTAGTAAACCAGTCATACAATGAAACACGAGAATCATTCATAGTTCCGATATTTTCGTACAGCAGATTAAACTGTCGATTTTTGATATCCACGAAATAAAGATTATTGTTACCGCTACATAAAAGAACCGGCGCAGAATAATCCTCCTCTTCAGTATATGCATACATACATTCCAGATTATTAAATTTTTCAAGGGCTCCTAATTCATCTCCAAAACCCTTCACTCCAATATAACCTATTGGCTCACCATCGATAAAACCTTCAAAATAACCCCTGTCATTATATCGCCAGCATTCTATTACATCTTCTGTTCGATTATAAACAATCATATCTCGTCTCATATCCGGTGTGAGAGATCTTGCTGAAGAACTGATATAGGGTCTATTATTAGCACTTTTACCATCATATTTAATCGTAGAATATTCCGTCGGCACATCTTCGGCATCACCTTCCCATAAAAAGTTGTAATCTCTATCGTAGATTTTTAATTTTTTGTGATTATCATCAACTTTAGTTGTTTCTATCAGCAGCAACCTTCCATCGGGAGTAAACTCTTTTCCGGCAGAACTGATTTTCTTTTCTTTTTCAGTCGCATCAACAGAATACTGAGAACACGATGAAGACTGGGGACGATGATAAAATACAGCTTCTTTCAATATTATGCTTATAGCAAACAGCACCATAAAAATGCAGATGAAACAGTAAAGCAAGCTTGCTGATTTTATATATAAATCATTAATTTTCTTCATTTTAATTCCTCCTGATCAAAACTCTCTTGTTTCAAACTTGCGATAGATTAAAGGCATGACAATCAGTATATAAATGCCGGCAGCCATAATCGCACCTGTAAAACTTACCGTTGTCCACATAACTATCCAGGTTAAAAAAGCAAACAATAGTGGCAGAAATTTTGCAGTATACCATCGATGCTGATTAAGTGCGGCAAGAGCAACCGCAAGATATGCAACAAAGCCTTCAAGTACGAACAACCATCCTTCTGCCAAAGCTCCTGTTGTCGGCGGCAAAGTGAATTGAGATTTTGCCTTAAGCCACAGAATAGTCCAGCTGCCGCCTGCGATCAGAGCAATTATAAAAGCCGCTGACAGTAACATTAATGTTAATGCGGCAGATCGTTTGATCGGTCTGTGCAGTGTAAATTTCCACGTATTGGTAAAAAACGGAACCCAAAACTGGCTTACTCCAACAAGGATGCCTAATCCGGCCGCCGAAAAGAAATAAAGTGCAGAAAAAGATCTTATATGGATTGTGTAACTTCCTGAACCATAAATACTCCAGAGAGATATTTCTGAATTTACAGCATAATTTTGCGGAGTGTTTCTTTGTTCCATCTTTACTTGCTCAACATATATGACGGTTGTAAAGAACAATAAAAATCCCAACGCAAGTCCCATCCAGTGTTTGTTATGTATAATCTCTTTTTTAATTATCTGCCATACCATGATTATTCTCCAAATGATAACTGTTCCCTGTTTTACTGCTCACTTTTCACTGAAAGAGCCGCTTGCTTTTGTTGCCGGCGGTATATTCAATGAACTGATCTTCGAGATTCATATCAATCTCGCTCCAGCTTACGAGCGAATTGTCCTTGCCCCACCCGTCGATATCTTCATCTGAAGTATTGACAACAACCGCTTCGATCCTGTTTTCGCCGTGCCGTAAGTGAAGCAGGCCGGGAATATCAGGCGACTGCGGAGCGATTTCCTTAAACTCGAGCATTATCTTTCTTATCGAATCACGGAATCTATCCAGACTGCAATCTGCCTTGAGCCTGCCTTTATCAATAACGCCGATTCTGTCGGCAACCCTCTCAACATCACTGAGAATATGACTTGAAAAAAGTATCGTACGCCCCTGATGCTGTATCAGCCGCACCATCTCCTCAAGAAACTGCCGTCTTATCACAACATCGAGTCCAAGAGTCGGGTCGTCCATTATCAAAAGCTCCGGTTCGGGTGCAAGTGCAAGAGCCAAAGACACTTGAGCGCGCTGCCCGTTGGAAAGCTTCTTTATCTTGCTATTGAGCGGCAGCTCGAAGAAATCAAGCATCTGCTCGAAAAGCTCAGCATTCCATTTCTCAGGATAGAACGATCTCTGGTAGTTACGCAATTCTTTGATTTTCATGAACTTATATAGGTTGTGTCCCTCATTCACATAGCCGATACGGCTGCGTATCTCAGGCGTAAGACTGCTGCTCTGGCAACCTAAAACCTCTGCTTTGCCAAAATCAGCGGACGCAAGCCCAAGAAGTATTCGTATTGTAGTACTCTTGCCCGCACCGTTTCTGCCGAGAAGCCCATAAACACATCCGGCCGGAATCTGCAGATTTAGATGATCAACCGCCTTTTTCTGACCGAAATATTTCGTCAAACCTTCAATATTGATGCTTATCTTCTTATCCATTTTTAGTTTCTCCAAATTTATTGAGCCTCGTTTTGAAAAGTTCCAGTATCTGTTCTTCGTTTAATCCGGAATTTATCAACTGCGATATGATATTATCCATTCGCTCGTTTATTATATTGAGCTGTGCGGTGTCATAATTTCTTGATTTCGGATCTGTTACGAAGGTTCCCGAGCCGGTTTTAGTAGCGACAAGCCCGTTCTGCTCAAGAATTGTGTAGCTTCGTGCAATAGTGTTGGGATTGACTACAAGCTCGGCGGCAAGATTACGAACCGCCGGTAATTTGTCTCCCGGCGAGAGCTGTCCCCTTGCGATAGCCTCTGTGATCTGATCGACCACCTGCTTGTAAATGGGTTCTTTGGAACCCGATGCGATTTGTATCCATAATGTCATAACGACTACCTTTCATACAAATTGTATTAATTGAACTAATACATTATGCAATACAAAAAGCAATTCGTCAAGACATTTTAAAATAATTTCAAAAACCACCGTGATTTTTAAACGAAAAAAAGACAGCCAATACAAATTCGGCTGCCCTTATATACTTATGTAAATACTTGTTAAAAAGATTGTTAAAGTTTAAGCTCTACAACTGCGGAAGTGAATGTTGAGCTGAATTCTATGTCCAAGATATCTTTCTGGATTTCCACATGGACATTTTCATCAGCAATCATCTTTTCAATTTTCCAGCCGCTAATTGGCAGTTTTATCCTCACTTCATCAGCAACAGGCTCATCAAATGAATGTATAACAAGTAATGCACGGCTGTCATCTGGAAGTTTCCTTAGGATTGCCTGCCAGCCCTTGGGGTGTCTGAATGTTTCCGGCTCAGGGCCGTATCGCAGGGTTTGTCCATTATTAATGATGTCTTTGACTTGTCCGTAAAATGTTTGATATTGCTTCATAAGATCAAACTGCTGCCGGTTTAGTGAAAGTAATTCGCCCGAAATACACATTCTGCCAAGGAAAGTTGCCGCAAGAGAGTAATGCAGACGTGCCATTGTGTCGTCGCTGCGCAACACCGCCCATATCTGGCTTTGAGCAGGCAGCATCAGTCTCTGAACATTTGCAGCTATGAGTGGTATTTCTTTAGTCTCGTGAGCGTCGGAGAATGAACTCATGCTTGTCTTTGCGATCATTGCGGTGTCGAGTCTCTGGCCGCCCGAGGAGCAATTTTCTATGACTATCTCAGGGATACGCTTCTTTACGAGGTCTATAAAGTGGTAGAATCCTTCTATATGCTGCCGCAAACCTTCGCCAAGAGATTCAGCACCATCGGCTCCTATGCCTATTGTTTCGTTATAGTCTATTTTAAGATAGCCGAAACCGCATTCCTCAAGCAAATCTATGACTTTTCTGTTCATATATTCTATGACTTCTGGTTTTCTGAAGTCCCAGAATTTACGTTCTCCGGATACTATGGTCCTTCCGTCTCGTTTAAGGAAGAGGTGGTCGTATTTTTCGTTAGCTGTTGACAGCGGTCCGGCTGTTTCCATCTCGAACCAGATGCCCGGAATCAAGCCGCGCTGGCGTATAGCATCGGCGGCGGCTTTAAGCCCATTGGGGAAAAGCTGTTTGTTGACTTCCCAGTCGCCTTGAGCATTATTCCAGTCGCCATCATCGGGTTTGTACCATCCCGCATCAATGACAAGATATTTTGTGTCAGTATCCTTGAGACGGTCAGCTATTTTTTCGAGCATCGAATGCTCAGGCGTGCCCCAGGTAGTGCACCACTCATTGAATATTATGGGAAGGTCGTTTTCCACTTCGGGGTTGCCGGCCAAGTGTCTCTTTTGAGCTTCGGTAAGTTTTTGACAGATTGCATCTATATTATTGCGGGCTGTTGCGATTGTGGCGACCGGTGTTGTGAAGCTTTCACCGGGGGCCATTTTTTTAAGCCAATGTCCCTGTTCCCTGTCTGCAAGTCCACCGGATATGGCGGCCGCATCATCTTTACGGTATAATTCCATCTGCCACGATCCGCTCCATGCTAATTGCGATCCCCAGAAAACACCGGCTTGCCTGTCTTCAACCGCAAGGAATGGGAAAAATCCGATTGTTGCCTTTGAGCCGTTGTGGCCGAATCTTTCACAGTTGGTACCTGCTCCTGACCATGATCTTTCGAGCTGCATTTGTTCAAGACTGCGGCATTCGTGTCTTCCTTCTGCGCTCCAACTGGCCCTGAAACGGTGCATATACAGTTTTTCAGAGGCATCTTCCGAATCAAACGGAGTTATGCCGCAAATGGAAAAGCTGCTGAGCATTTCGAGCGAAATATCCTCTTTGGATATATTCTCAAAAACCGTATAGACTTCAACATCACTGTAACCGGTGTAATTTTTTAAAGTATGATGACAAAGATAACAACCTTCTCTGATTAGCGTAGTTGTGATAATTGTGGCATCCTCGCTTTTGCTGACATCCTGTGAGAGAAATTTCAATGCCCGAACAGAACCGCTGTTGCGCATTGTGCGGCCCTGTGCAAAGCCGCCCGGATAGTCATCTCCTACGCATTTGAGCTGGACAAGTGAGTCTACAGGTCTTGCCGGAACGCTGTCTATTTCCGGTATTACAGCGAGTTCACGCATCTGATCAAGGTTTTGTCTGTAGTCCACAATTTCTGATTCCATATCAGCCGGCAAAAGCATAAGCCCGACCGCGCCGCTGGAATCAGTTATATATTTGACAACGGTGTCTCCGAAATAAAATTTCGATATCTCTTTCATTCTCATTCTCCAACTCTGTTTGTATTAGGCTTAAGTATTTATTTGACAATGATATAAATAATACTAACTGTCGCCAGGGCGTAGCAATAAACGGCAAATATCTTGAGTTTTCTTTTCTGGCTTATGTATATCAGTAATCGAAGGGCCGCCATTCCAACCAAACAGGATGATATCATACCTGCTATTATTGATGATATCGGCAGTGACGCACTTCCTACAATTCCGGGATTGTCTATGAGTTCAAGAACCGTGCCGCCTATTATAGCGGGAAGTGCGATGAGGAAGCTGTATTCAACTGCCCATCTGCGATGAAGTCCCCAAAGTATTGCGGCACATATCGTGGCTCCGCTTCGGGAGATGCCGGGCATTATCGCTCCGGCCTGCGCAACACCTATGATTATTGCTCCGAGTATGCCGAAATCACGCAGGCCCAGCTTTGTACGCTTCTTGCCGTCGGTAATAAGCAGCAGTGTACCGGTAATAAGCCACATAAATGCTACAACCGGAAGCTGTCTTGCTGACTTTAGCGGGTCTTCAAATGTTTTGTAAAGTACTACGGTTACAATTGTTGTGATGCCTGCACAGACCAGTATCCGCCATGCCGGATTGCGCCGGTAAACAGTCAGCGGATTGTATGAGTATTTTTTTACATCAATCAGAGTACGGCTGAATGCAGGGATGTCCTTTATATAGATTCCGAGAATTGCGGCAACAGTTCCAACGTGGATGGAAAGGTCAAAAAGCAGCATTTCCGGAGTGTCGGGATCAAGGCCGTGCATGAAACTTTCAAACAGGACAAGGTGTCCGGAAGAAGAAACCGGCAGAAATTCCGTCAATCCCTGTACTGTTCCAAGTATTATTGCGTATCCGGTTGAAAGCCCTTCAAGATCAAACAGGAATGAATTGACTTGCTCAATCCAGCCCATTTTGTCTGCAAGCAAATAACATATTCCAGCATAAACACCGGCAAAGAGGTCGTCAGCAAGCACACCAAGGCCGCCGTGAAGTTTTTCCAGTGCACAAACCGGCCATGGTTTGAATATGTCAAAGATTCTAAATAACAAAAAGCAGAAAAATCCTGCGGTAAGCGGCATACTGACAGTTGAAGAAGCGAAAAGTGCAATCAGAAGGGTGACGGCCTGGCCGGCATATTCATCGGCTACAATCTCAGAAGGATCTTCTTTGCCGGCGAGTTTAGATATTTCTGAAGTGAATTTCAAGCAGGCAAATGAAAAAACAAGGCCGGTAACTATCATTATTGCGGCCATGACAGTTGTGCTCAAATTACCGTAAACACAGGCAACGAAAAGGGCTACAGGTAAGACAGATCCGCATGTGCCGGAAGCTATCGGGGAAAAACCTAAGCCGAAACAAGAAGTCAACGCTCTTTTTATATTCATCTCTAAAACTTTCAAAAACTACACCAATCCCGCTAATAATATGTCAAAAATGAAGCCGCATTATAACGTATTGGTATTGTGCAAGCAAGGAAATGCTTATGCCATTTTTGTTGGAGGGAAGGATGGCTGGGATAGGTTTGTGAAAGGGTGCTATATTCTTCAGAAAGGTTCTTCTGTGTAATAGCTGGTGCTGGAATCCTGATCACCGTAAACCTGCATTGGAGGTATGCCGACAGGTACGCTGACCTCAATTGAGCAATCGCCTGGTCTTTCGTATCCAAAGAATACATCTCCTCCTAAAAGAGAAATTATTCTATGGGCTACAACCGGTGATAATCCCATGTCCTCGGCAATTGTGGAGGCTCTTACTGAAGATTCGATATTGAAAAACTCTTTTGCCTTTATCGGGTCTACACAGACATTATCAAGTTTGAAAGAAAGTCTTACTTTCTTTGAGCTCACATTGGCTGCTACCCGCAAGTATTCTTTGTTGAAATTAAAGCATAAAGCAAGCCTGAATATTATATCAATCGCTTTTTCTACCAAATCACTGCCAAGGCCGTTAATCAACGGGATTTCGTCCTCAGTATCTAAAGCTAATGTTACTCCGTTGTCCAGAGCTATCTTTTCGAGCAGACCTACAATAAATACAGGCAGGTTATCGCGTTGAAGATAATCGTAAAGGTATGAGTTTAAAAAGACTGCATCATCCAGAAGGCTGGTCATCCTCTTGCGTCCATTAACGTAAAGCTCAAAAATCTGCGACCATGGCCCTATTTTCGGGCAAATCGTAAAAAGCTCATCGAGTATATTGAGAAGCCCGCCTGCCTGTGAACGCATTTGATAAGAGATCATATTAAGGAAATCGCTTTTTACGCGGTCAAGGGCTCTTAGTTTCTCGTTGACTTCTGCAAGCTCACTTGTGCGGCTCCGAACATTTTCATTCAAGGTCTTATTTTGATGTTCGAGTTGACGGCTCAGTTGATATATTTTCAGATGATTTTTAATTCTTGCGTCAACTTCTTCAAACTGGAACGGCTTTGTTATGTAATCAACGCCGCCAGCCTTGAAACCTTCAATTTTATTAGTGGTTTCTCCGATTACGCTCACAAAAATTATGGGAACAGTTGAATATTTCTTGGTTTGTTTTATTGACCTGCAAACTTCGTAACCATCTATGTCGGGCATGTTTATGTCGAGCAGGATAATGTCTGGCTCTATCTTTTCTATAGCATTAAGAGCCATTCGTCCGTTTGGAATAGCGTATACATCATAGCCACGCCTTAAAAGCATGTTTTGAAGGAGTTTTAGGTTCTGCGGGGTGTCATCCACAATCATGACACGCCAATTGTCGCTGTTTTTATTCTCTGACATTCCACATACCTATAATTTTGCCTCAAAGTGCCGAAAACCAAACAATACTCTATGATAATATTAAAATTAATAGCAATTATCAATATTTTAATATAAATAATTACAGAGCTAATGTCGTGCGTTTTAGGCTAAAGGCATTACGATTTCGAGATATCCTACATCCTGATAGGTGTTAATGAGGTTAACATCTCCACCAAGAAGGGATATGATTCTTTGTGCCACAACAGGTGCCAATCCAAGGTCTTCTGCGTATGATGATGCTCTTATCGATGATGTAATATCAAAAAAGTTTGCAGCCTCCTCTATAGAAAGGTGCAAGTCGTCTAAATTAAATTTAATGTGTATGTTTCCATCTTTTTCAAAAATGTCTCCATTTACCGTGTTTTCTGATTTGGTAAAACATACAGCAAGCTTCAACAATGTTTTCATGGCTCTTGTTACCAGATCTCCGCCTGGAATAGCAGCGGCTTTTTCTATTGTTGAACAGTCTATTTCCAAATTCCATCCCTGATTTTTTGATGCATTTTCAAATAATTCGGGGAGAGGTATGTGATTTGTGTCATTTTTGAGGTCACCGGTTTCCAATGAGCCCAGAAGCAGTGCATCGTCAAGGAGTACTTCCATGCGTTTACGACTTTTGTTATAAGTTTCTTTCAGTTGATTGGTTCTGTCTGATTCAGGGCACATATCAAAAGCAACTGCGGCTAACCCCAGTAGTCCGTTGACCGGAGTTCTCATTTCATGGCATATCATGCTTAAAAAGTCACTTTTTACATTATCAAGGCTTTTAAGGTGTTCATTGGCCTGTGCCAATTGAGCAGTTCTTTCTGCAACTTTCTCTTCGAGGTCCTGATTGCTTTGCTCAAGGGCTTTCTGTAAAAAATGTATTTTTAGGTGTGTCTGAACCCTTGCGTTCACTTCCTCAAACTGAAATGGTTTTGTGATATAATCAACACCGCCTACCTTAAAAGCGTCTATCTTGTCGGATATTTCATTCAGTGCGCTTAGGAAAACGACGGGCAAATTCTTGAGTTTGGGGTCTTCTTTCATTCTACGGCAAACTTCATATCCATCCATTCCCGGCATGTTTATGTCAAGCAACATCAGGTCGGGGGGGCTTTTTTGAGCCGCTTTAAGTCCCATCTCACCATTTGGCAATGCGAATACCTGATAGCCTCTTTTGCTGAGCATATTTTCAAGAAGCTTTAAGTTCTGAGGTGTATCGTCGACGATCATTATTCGCCAGTCTTTTTTGTCAAACTCTTCCATAAACTTCTCCCGTTTATTCCCGTGTGTTTAACTAACCGCTGTTTTGTTGGTAGCGGAGAATTTTATTTTTTTCTTCACTATATAATCATTATATTATATAGTTAGAAATATACGATATCATAATTTTTGTTTTTTTGCAATAAATTGGTTTGTATTTTAAGAGAAAGAGAGTTGAGCGATGGAGGTTCTTGTTGTTATCAATTTATAATCTTGTTACAAAAATGTGCGCCCGTATGGGTTTTGTTACAATTTTGTGCGCAATGGCCTGTGTTTTCACTTTTTTGTAAACTGTTCTGTTTTTTTGATGTTTATCAAAAACAGCTTTTTCAGAGTTCTAAACAGGCTTTTCCCTTTTTTTTGGAGTTTTATTCTTTTCTGGCACGTTCATTGCTTTTTAGATATTCGAATCGATTAAAGTTCGAAATTTACGATTTGGTGTTTTAATTTTTTTATAACTTTTTTTCAGGAGTATGAAGATGCTTAAGAAAATGATGGTAGTGGTAGTGGCAATGATCGTTTCATTTGCCGGAATGGGTCAAGCATTTGAAGCTGATATCGCTGGCGATATTTCAGTGGATTACAACGGCAAGTATATCTGGCGCGGCCAGTTGCTTAGCGATGACCCGGTTTTACAACCTGGTATTGGGTTTGGGATTGGTAACCTATACCTGAATATCTGGGGAAACATGGGTACGACTGAGTACAGTGGTAATTCAGGTGAATTCAATGAAGTTGATTACACCATTGATTACTCAGATGCAATCACGGATGTACTCGGCTATTCTATCGGTGCGATCCGTTATGATTTCCCTAACACAGGTTTTGATGCAACAACGGAAATATATGCTGGTCTGAGTCTTGATACTGTATTAAGCCCTTCAGTAACGGTTTATTACGATATCGATGAAGCAGATGGTGTATACGTCAGCTTTGGTGTAGGTCACAGCATTGATCTTTCAGACACAATGGCTCTCGACATAAGTGCTGCTCTTGGTTGGGGTGATGAGGATTACAACACCTTCTATTGGGGTGTAGCTGATGATGCTGCTAATGATCTGTCAGTATCTGTTGCTCTTCCTATCGCTATGGGCGACTGGACACTTACTCCAAGTGTAAACTATGTAAGTCTGATGGACAGCGATCTTAGAGCAAGCAATGCTTACGCTACAAACTCAGACAATGACAAGAGCGATTATTTCTATGCTGGTATTGGACTATCAACAGAGTTTTAATCTAACCTAAAAGCTCCTTGCGTGGCGGTATTGCTACTGGGTTAATCCGCCACGCATTAAAGAAAGACATAATTGAGTTTTCTAAACCAAACCAATTGGAAAACGAAAGGACAGTAAAATGAAAAACAAGTTACTCCTTATTGCCTTATTGCTAATATCAATACTCTCTCTCGTCTCTCCGGCTATGGCTGAAGATCTCAGTGCCGTAGAAGCAGCGAAAGAGGAATTACAAACAAACATAAATATCGTATGGACATGTATCGCCGCGTTCCTCGTATTCTTTATGCAGGCCGGCTTTGCTATGGTCGAAACAGGTTTCACACGTGCTAAAAACGCCGTTAACATTCTTATGAAGAACCTTATGGACTTCTCTGTAGGTACTCTGGTATTCTTCTTCGTAGGTTTTGGCCTTATGTTTGGTGAAACAAACGGTTTCTGCGGTACAACATTATTCGGCCTTGCAGGCGTTGATTCTACAACAGACTGGAACTGGACTTTCCTTATCTTCCAGACTGTGTTTGCTGCAACAGCTGCGACAATCGTCTCAGGTGCAATGGCTGAAAGAACAAAATTTGTAAGCTATCTTGTATACAGTTTCTTTATCTCAATGCTTATCTACCCGATATTCGGTTCATGGGCATGGGGCGGACTTCTCGATGGTGGCGGATGGCTTGAAAACGCTGGCTTCCTCGACTTTGCAGGTTCAACTGTAGTACACTCTGTAGGTGGATGGCTTGCTCTGGCCGGTGCTATAGTACTTGGCCCACGTATTGGAAAATATTCTCCAGATGGCTCACCAAACGCTATCCCTGGTCACAACCTTCCTCTGGCAGCATTGGGTGTATTTATCCTCTGGTTCGGATGGTTCGGTTTCAACCCAGGTAGTACAACAACAGGCGACGGTTTCATGGGTTACATTGCTGTAACAACAAACCTCGCAGCAGCAGCCGGTGCAGTAGTAGCTATGATCGTTTCATGGGTTATCTTCAAGAAGGCTGACGGTTCAATGGCTCTTAACGGTGCTTTGGCTGGTCTGGTAGGTATCACTGCCGGTTGCGATTGTGTAAGCCCAATGGGTGCAATCATCATCGGTATCGTAGCTGGTGCACTGGTAGTTTACAGTGTTCTCTTTATCGACAAGGTTCTCAAGATTGATGATCCGGTTGGTGCGGTAAGTGTTCACGGCGTATGTGGTGCATGGGGTACACTGGCTATCGGATTGTTCCATACTGAAAGCGGAATTTTCTACGGTGGCGGAGTTAAACAGCTTGGAATACAGGCTATGGGTGTCGGAGCAGCATTTGCATGGGCATTCGGAATAGGTCTGGTAATGTTCTTGCTGATAAAGACAACTATCGGATTGAGAGTATCTGCAGAAGAAGAGCTCAAAGGTCTTGATGTTGGAGAACATGGTATGGAAGCATACTCTGGATTCCAGATCTTTACTAACAGCTAAACGGAGGCGGAAATTACCGCTAAGTCAATCTGAAAAAAGCTTAAACAAAGTATGGAGAATAAAAAATGAAATTAATAATAGCATATATCAAGCCTCATAAGCTCGACGCTGTAAAGGAATCACTTTCAGAAAAGAATGTCGCAAAAATGAGTGTAACCAATTCTCTTGGTTGCGGTGCTCAAAAAGGATATCATGAAAGCTACAGAGGTGTAGGATTTGAAGTAAACCTCCTTAAAAAAGTACGCCTTGAGATAGCAGTCAATGAAGAGTTTCTCGAAACTACCATTGATGCTATCATCAAGGGTGCAAAAACGGGAGATGGCGAGATCGGTGACGGTAAAATATTCGTTGTGAACCTGGAGGAATGTATCAGGATCAGGACGGGTGAAAAAGGTGCCGCTGCGATCGGATAATATAAAAACAAGTCCCTTTTATGGGTTTTGGGTCCTCCAAAGCCCGCTATAGTAACCACACTATCAGTCTAAAGGCCGGAACACTTGCTTTACGCAGGTGTTTCGGCCATCTCTGTTTTAAAGGCTGTTTTGGTCTCTTCAGATAGCGAGCCATTCCGTTTGTCTTGAAGTTCTTTACTTTAAATAAGTTATGGTGGTGGCTCAAAAACTTTACCCCAAAATATTGCTGTAAGTCTTTATTTTATGTTGAAATAAGGTGAAGTTTTATTGATTTTCTCCCAAAAAA
>JBITAJ010000033.1:0-7630 GCA_044440125.1 Sedimentisphaeraceae bacterium JB056
AGGTTGATAGGCCGGGTGTGTAAGTGCAGAAATGCATTTAGCTGACCGGTACTAACGGGTGATTACTTGACCATATCAATCAATGACTGATATATTAGTAATAAGTCATAAGTAATAAGTGATAAGTCGTAAGTACTTAAAACTTAAAACTTAGAACTTAAAACTGAGTAAAGTTGACGTTCGATTGTAATTGAAGTTAAAGTCTTACAAAATGAGAATGTTCTTTGTTTGCAAGTTAAATTGCAGGCAAGGGTTCGGCATGCCGAACCCCTACTCACTATATTTTTGAATACAACGCGGGTCAAACCGCTTATGTAAACAAGTTTGCCGGTGTCCATATTGTTGGGGAAACGCCTGATCCCATTCCGAACTCAGAAGCTAAGCCCAACAAGTCGATGATAGTCGAAAGGCGAAAGTAGATTAACGCCGGCATTATGAAGGCCGCTAAGGGAAACCTCAGCGGCCTTCTCCTTTTTTAAAGACAAAACACAAGGCGTTAGGCAATAGGCACAAGGCAATAGTGCTGCGAAAGCATGATAACTTAAAATCCTTGCGCCCTTTGCGGCTATTGCGTTAAAGAATCTCCGGCGGAGGGAATATTTTAATGCAGACGATGCAAATCGACGCTAAAGCCGCTATTTTTTCTATATTCATTTCAAACTTGCGTCTATTGCGTTAAAGAAAATCCGGCGGAAGCGGTTTTCAACGAAATTTATATAGCTTACTGCTGTTTTTTTGATATTTTTATTGATTGTTGTTGGGGAAAATGTGAAAATCAACAAATAATTTCAATTAAGTTTTCGTTATCAGGAGGTTCATATGAAGGAGAATGATATCAGCCGTATTGTCTATCGGTCTGCGATTGAAGTACATCGCACTCTTGGTGGAACTGGTTTGCTTGAAAGCGTTTATGAAGAGGCCTTGGCCTATGAATTATCAATTCAGGGTTTGCACGTCAAAAGGCAAGTTTGCCTGCCTATAGTTTATAAAGAAGTTACATTGGCTTCGCCGCTAAGAATTGATTTGATAGTAGCCGATAAGTTGATAGTTGAATGTAAGGCAGCAACTGTTTATAACAAAATATTTGAAGCTCAGTTGTTGACTTATCTTAGGTTGACGGGGTTAAAACTTGGGCTTGTTGTTAATTTTGGTGAAAAAATACTTAGAAGAGGCATACATAGGGTTGTAAATGGTTTGGATGAATAAGCTTACATTGGTATAAGCTGTTTTAAACTTGCGTCTATTGCGGCCATTGCGACTATAGCGTTAAAAAAAACTGGCGGAAGAAATATTCTAACGCAGACGACGTTAATTGACGCTAAAGCCGATTTTTCAGTTAACAGTTATCGGCTCTTGCCGTAAGTCTCTCTTAATATTGACTTTAGCTGTATTTTTATACTAATGCCAAGTTACTAATTCCTTGTGCCTATTATGATTGATTTGTGGTTGCCGATTGTTTGATAATTTAAACTTTGCGTCTATTGCGACCCTTGCGTCTATAGCGTTAAATGGAATCCGGCGGAAGAAATATTCTAACGCAGACGATGCAAATTGACGCTAAAGCCGCTATAACTTCTACGAACTTCTCGCTGCGAACTACGAACTTGCCATCCCCTTGCATTAAAAAAAACTGGTGAAAACGACTCTTATGGCATGATATTCAGGGTACGAGTCAACGGGCGAAAACTTTGTTTCGCCCCTACGATTTCGCGACAGCCTTAACCTTCTTCTAACAGGTGGTTTACAGAAATTTAACGTTTCGGATATTCTGTCTGTTTTTGTTTATTTTTTCCATTTTTATCTTGTCATTTTTGCTGTTATATGGTAAATTAAATGAGTGGTAATATCTTTGGGTATTCCCTATAGTATTTTTAAAATTAAATACAGAGTGTAAAGCAAGCTTTAATAAGGCTTTAGCGTGTGATTTCGACAGTGTATGATCTATGTGTTTTCGGGCATGGAAAATCGCTGAAAAATGAATGGGCTTAAGGCTTATGCCGAAATACCATACTATTATATCCTTTTTCGGTATGCGTTTGCGACATCCTATAATAAAGTAATTGTAAGATTGAAGTCGAAGGTCGATTGACTGAGATTTCATGATTTTAATTTTAAGAATTCAGTGCCTTATGGCAGAAAGGGGACGCTCGACAAAGTAAACTAACCATATGACGGCTATAACTTTTTATTTTCGCGTCGCTGGGAAATGAAAAGGCCAAAGTGTTTGAGGCGGCAAAGACTTAACCGAAAAGAAGAATGTGTGCCGGTTTATGCCGGCGAAGAAGAAAAAAGAAGATTTTAGAAAATGTTGAAAGGTAAAATGATGAAAAAGATTTTAGCTTTAGTATTAGTAATGGCTGTATCAGTAATGGCTGGTACTGTTAGTTTCTCAGGCGTTGACAATGGTGACGGTACTGTAACTATCACTGCTGATGCTCCTGTAGTAGGTTTGGCTCTTGACGTAGACGCTGATATGGATGTAACAGCTGTAGCTGTTGATTCATTCTTTGACGTATTCATGGATTATGCATACGATCAGGGCGCAAGCTATGTTTACGGCGAAGGTTCTGCTATAGCTGCACAGGATGCTGCCGGCGTTGCAACTCTTCCTTCAATGGCATTCTGCATCAGTGCAGGCGGTCTTGAGGATGATGCTGCGGATACAGTTCCTGCTACAAGCGAAATAGTACTGACTGTTGATGGTTCTGGCGATATCGTTATCAGCGAAAACACTCTTCGTGGTGGCGTAGTTGATTATGATGGTGCTATGACTACTAACCTTCCTATCACTATCAATATTCCTGATGAACCAACTGCATGTTATGGTGATGTTGATGGTAACGCATTTGTTAATGCTGGCGATATAACAGCATTAGTTAACTATATCAACGCTAACGGTGCTGCACCATTCTGGTCAGTTGCTGTTGACGCTACAAATGGTGGCTATGATGTTGATAGTAATAACTTTATCAATGCTGGCGATATAACAGCACTGGTTAACTACATCAATGCTAATGGCGCTGCACCATTCTGGTCAATTGCTTGTCCGTAATCATTAATTGAGTTTTTACTGTAAAGTTTATTAAAAATATTTAAAAGGAGATTTTAAATGAAAAAGTTACTCGCTTTAGTTCTCGTTTTGGCTGTTGCTCAGTTTGCTTCAGCAGCTATCAGTTGGGATGTAGCAGACAATGGTAATGGTACTTTTGCTGTTTCTCTTGTAACTGATGAGCAAGTTAATGCTGTGTCATTGCCACAGATGGTTTCTACTGGTGGTGTATTTGCTGTAGATTCAGGTGCATGGAGTCCTGCTTTTACTTCAACTCAGCCTATCCTTGACCTCAGTGGTTTTGGTGTTTCTGGTTATGGTGGTGCTACAGCAAACATTACAGCTGCTGGTACTTACACAACCGGTACTCTTATTGCTATGACAGTTACAGGTGAAGCTGGTGATGTTATCACTATTGGTGACCTTGCTGCATTTGGAATGACTGCTTATGTATCAACACAAGCTGGTGGCCAGCAGAGTTTGGCTTCAGTTGGAGCAGATTCATTTACACTTGTTCCAGAACCAATGACTATGGCTCTTCTTGGCCTTGGTGGTTTGTTCATCCGTCGTCGTCGCGCATAATCGTGTGATAACGATAGTTTGACTTATCAAAGGCGAATCATCTTACGATGGTTCGCCTTTTTCTTTTTTAAATTACTGCTGATTTAATAAGTTTCAATGATTAGTTTCTTGATTTAAATACATTAATATGTTACTATCAATATCAAGGTTTTTAATTATTATATTATTATTCTTTGTAAGGAGAGAGTTGAAATGAAAAAACTGATTTTTGCAGCTTTGCTTGTTGCCTGCCGATTTTCCTTAGCAGCCATGAGTTGGAATGTCATCATGACTGATGCGGATAAGTTTACTGCGTCACTTCTGACTGATGAGCAGGTTAATGCTGTATCTATTGCACTGATGACAAGTGATAGCCCTTTTTTCTCTGTAGATTCAAGTTCGTGGAATCCAGCTTTTACATCAACTCAACCGGTATTGGACTTGAGTGGCTTTGGCTCTGAAGGTTATGGAGCGGCCACAGCGAATATAACATCCCCTGGTGTTTATACAACGGGTACATTGATTACCATTAATATGACGTTTGTAGTTGGCGATATTGTAACTATTTCAGATTTACCTGCATTTGGAATGAGTTCTTATGTGTCAACTCAGTCGGGAGGGCAGCAGAGCTTTTCAGAGCTTGGAATAGATGAAATTTTTATCATTCCCGAGCCGATGACTATGGCACTTCTGGGTCTTGGTGGCCTGTTCATCCATCGTCGTCGCGCATAATCGTGTGATAACGATAGTTTGACTTATCAAAGGCGAATCATCTTCGGGTGATTCGCCTTTTTCAGTTATCAGTGAACAATTAACAGTTATCAGTTAACAGTTATCGGCTCTCGCCGTAAGTATATCTTAACATTAACTTTAACTGTATTTTTATGCTAATGCCAAGTCACTAATGCCTTGTACCTATTTATGATTGATTTGTGGTTGCCGATTGTTTGATAATTTAAACCTTTGCGCCCATTGCGGCTCTTGCGACATTGCGTTAAAGAAATCTGGCGGAAGGAACATTCTAACGCAGGCGACGCTAATCAACGCTAAAGCCGCTATTTTCTATATTAATTTCAAACTTGCGTCTATTGCGGCCCTTGCGACTATAGCGTTAAAAAAATCTAACGAAGGGAATATTCTAACGCAGACGACGCTAATCAACGCTAAAGCCGCTATTTTCTATATTAATTTCAAACTTGCGTCTATTGCGACCCTTGCGACTATAGAGTTAAAAAAAGACTGGCGGAGGTAATATTTTAACGCAGGCGACGCTAATCAACGCTAAAGCCGCTATTTTCTATATTTATTTTTCAAACTTGCGTCTATTGCGGCCCTTGCGACTATAGCGTTAAAAAAATCTGGCGGTAGGAATATTCTAACGCAGACGACGCAAATTGACGCTATAGGCGCAAGTTCTACGAACAACGAACTATTAACTACGAACTTCCCATTTCTTTGCGTTGAAAAATGAAACCTTTAGCTTGTTTATTTGTCAAAAATATAGACAAAGCGAACGTCGAAGTTTAAAAAGTTCAAAAGTGCGAAACGTCATTAGCGACAAGTGTTTATTGGCTGTTTCTAATTAATTATGTACTTTTCTCGGAATTTGTAGTTAAGAACTTAAATTTCTTGAATTTGCAGACCCCTTGAGTTAAAATTTAACGGTTTACAGTGTGAATCGCTTGCTTAAATACGGCTGACGCCGCTACTCAGTTAACACATGGCGAAAGCCAACTGATAATTGATAACTGTTAATTGTTAACTGAATCGCGTCCTTGCGTTAAAATACTGATAATTCCTAAATCCTAATTGATAATTCTTAATTGGAAACTGATAACTGAATATGTTACGACTATTTCAAATAACGAGTTTTGTTCTTCTTGCCGTGAGCATTGCGGTGGGAGCATGGGTATTGCTTGATCATGACAATCAGGGTGCTGGCGTAGATGAGTTTCTGGAAAGCCCCCTTACGGCAGAGACTTACAAAGGTAACTTGCCTTCTAATGCTAATAATGATGGTGCAAAGGCTCCGCTTGTTGCTGAAGCGGAAGCCCTCAGCCTGCGGCTCAATCCGCCTGCTCCGAAATTGCAGCGGCCATCAAGGCTGGGCGATTCTACGCCGCGAAATCTGCCGCCTCAACAGACCCTCAGGCCCCAAAAGCCCGTGATCGCGAAATTTGACCTGCTTGGTACATGCGTCAATACAGACCGGCCGGAGCTTTCGATGATATATATAAACGTTCCCGGCGAAGGCAGGAAATGGGTTTATCAGGGCCAGATGGTCGGCAGGTTGAAAATAGATGAAGTAAAGGCAGGTTCGGTGATCTACTCGGACGGAGGGGTCGAAAATGAACTGCCGATGCTGGAGCAGATGTCAGAGGTTAAGTCGCTTTTGAAATCAGAGGTTACTGATGCCGGTACGCAAGCAGCAGAGCAGCTTGCCCCCGCTCCGGCAGATAGAGATGGGCCTTCGCCCGCAGCCGTAACCAGCCCTTCAGTTCCTCCGGCAAGGCGAACGGTAACACGGCGTCCGCAGCCAACGGCCGTTGCCCCAAGACCAGCGCCGATTGATCCAACCCAGCAAAAAGAAACCATAGAAGATTCTCTTAAATTGATGTCTCAGATGAAAAGCGGATCGGAAGAAGGGGATAAAGAGCTTACAGAGGCGATGCAGAAGATGCAGGAAATGATGAAGAATGCTGAAATGGCAGAAGCAATGCAAAAAGCGGCTGAGAAATAGTCAATAATCAGTTACCAATTATCAATGAACAGTTATCATTAAGAGGAGTTCGCTGTGCTCACACTGTTTAATGGGGCTAACGCCAGGAGAAGCTTTAGTATTGGCGCTAGCCGATAACTGATAACAGATAGCCGATAACTGATCACTGATTTTTAGCTTTTTCCTGCAGGGCTTTGAGCTGTTCAAGCTTTTTCTGAGCCTCTTCACCGGTTACAGCCGGTGCGGTTTGTGTATCCTGACTTAGCTTCTTTTTCAGTTCTTCAGTCTCTTTTTTCAGCTTTTCGTTTTCTGGGATAAGTTCAAACAAGAGTTTATTATACCCATCGATTGTGTTTTTCTGTTCTTCTACTTTAGCTTCCAGAGTTGTGATCTTTTCTGTCTGCTGATCTATCTGCTGCTGCATTTTGGCCTTTGTTTCACCAAATTCCTTGACGATCTGAGCCTTTTCGAGTTTCAACTGAGTAACAGTCTGACTTTCATTACAGCCACCGATTACCATTGATAACGCAACTACTGATACTGCTAACAATTTCTTCATTTTTTTCTCCATTAATAATAGGCATAAGGCACAAGGCGACAGGCACATGTGACTCTTGTAAAATTTTACCTCACTGTAAGATATTTTAACGCCGGGACGCGATTCAGTTAACAATTAACAGTTATCAATTATCAGGCTTTCGCCATATGTTAACTGAGTAGCGGCGTCAGCCGTATTTCGACGAACTACTTACTGTAAGCCATTGAATTTTAACTCAAGGAAGCTGTAAATTCAAGGAATTTTAATTCTTAACCTCGAATTGCGAGAAAAACACAAAATGAATTATAAATAACCACAAGGCATAGGCAATATGCATTAGTTTAAAAGTAGGGTTAAGTCTGTCTTATCGCGAGAGCCGATAACTGATAAATGTCCTCTCTTTCTGCCGGATTTTCTTTAACGCAAAGAGATGGTGAGTTCGTAGTTAATAGTTCGTTGTTCGTAGAACTTGCGTCGTCTGCGTTAGAATATTCCTACCACCAGAGATTCTTTAACGCTATAGTCGCAAGAGCCGCAATGGACGCAAAGGTTGAAATTAATATAAAAAATAGCTACTTCAGCGTCAATTTGCGTCGCCTGCGTTAGAATATTCCTTCCGGCGGATTTTTTTAACGCTATAGTCGCAAATGTCGCAATAGACGCAAGTTTGAAATTAATATAGAAAATAGCGGCTTTAGCGTCAATTTGCGTCGTCTGCGTTAAAATATTCCTTCCGCCGGATTCTTTTTAACGCTATAGTCGC